>NZ_FNRE01000014.1 GCF_900107705.1 Prevotella sp. tc2-28 | reverse complement strand
GCAAAAATTTTGTGCAATTTCTTCTGTCTTAACTCTATAATATGCTTTATTTAACAATATTTCCGACTTTTAGAGTATAAAAGACAATATCGGGCACAAGAAGGCAATAAATGGAAAGATATTGCGTTAAATGGAATAAAACTTGCAAATTCCTTTCAGTAAACAATAATGAAAATCTCAGTAAAACTTGATAAACGTTATCGGTTATCAAACGGGAAATATAGCGTAAAATTGTCTATCTCTCGCAACGGAAAGACACTCTATATACCATTAGGCATTGAGATAAAAGAAGAGGACTGGGATGCGACAGGTCGAAACCAGAACTATGTAAAGAACGTAAAAGAAAGGGTGGCATTGAATATGTATATAAGAGGAAGGCTGTCACAAGCTGAACAAACTATAAGGGATTTGCAATTAAAAGGACTACTCCGTCAGTTCGATAATAAGAAACTTATAGAGTATTTGTCTATGGATAGGTCTAACTTAGAGAAGAAGCAATTTCTTTCCTATCAAGCGGAATACTGTTTAAAAGAAAAGACAAACAAAGACACAATAGACACTTATAACAATGCCTTGAAAGCCCTTTCAAGACACTATGACTATGATTCTTTTCTCTTGCAAGACTTTACTAAGAAGATGCTTGAAGAGTTTAGAAAGAAGTTAAAAGAAGAAGGGTTAAAGAACAACACTATAATAGGATATATCATAAAACTAAAAGCAATCTACAACTTTGCTTATGATAACGGTGACGTGACAACCCCGTTCCCAAGAATAGCTATTAAGAGAGATACAACGAAGAAACGTTCCTTGCTTGTAGAACAATTAAGGGCGCTGATAAATTGCAAGGCTACTAAGATACAACGTACTTACATAGACATTCTTCTTCTAATAACCTATATGAGAGGTATAAATATGAAAGACCTTTCAGAACTTATGCTAAGTGATTTAAGAAACGGACGTATAGAGTATAACAGAGATAAAACTGGTAAGCATATAGAGATAAAGGTAGAGCCCGAGATAATGGAGATTATTCAAAAATACAAAGGTAAAGAGCATCTACTGAGATTTTTTGACGGGCATAGACCATCCGAAGAGTATCATAAGAGGTTTGGAAATAAAATGCGTATGTCTATTCGCAACGCTGCTATTAAAGCAAATATTACTGAACCAATCTCCGCTTATTGGGGGCGACATACTTGGTCGTCACTTGCTATCGAAATAGGCATAGATATAGCATACGTTAGTGCAGGTCTTTCGCACTCACACGGAGAACCCGTAACGCAAGTCTATATCCAATATCGTCAAAAGAAGATAGATGAAGATAGCCGTCGTGTTATTGATTATATTTTAGAGAAAGGTGAGTTTAAAAGAGAAAGTTAAGAACTATTAATATATTATTATTTTTTAACCAATTTGGTTAAATATTAATAATAAAATAATAGTAAATTATGAATTAAGATAATATATTATTAATTTTGTGAGCAAACTACAGTGTTGCTCATGGAATACAGCCCAAGTGAACAGTTTCGTCGAGCCGATATTATCATTAATGCGGTTTGTAAGGCAGGTAAGATAACGTATTTTCATCTGCTGTCTGCACCTAAGAGTACATTAATGAATACTCTTAGGGGTGTTTGCTGCGTCATTGCCTGGGAGAACGGAGTACACGCCCGGCGATTAGCAAAAATGATACATCGGACAAGAGGCAATGTGCTCAATCAGCAGAGAAAATATCTCGGGTTCTTGCGTTCAAGAGATTCTATGACTGTGGATATATATAATAAGGTAAAAGAAGATATTAAACTACAGATAGAAAATGGAGAAGTATAAAGAATTAGAACAGGTGATTCCCGACACCTTATTCCCATCGGACAATGATGCCGAGATACCAAACCTACGGCTTGATATGCAAGCAGAAGAGTTGTCAATACCATTCCTTTGCTGGGGAGAGCAAAAAAGAACTACTAACCTCTTAGGTCTTGGCTCTATGCACTTCTATACGGATGATTACCGTTATACGGCGCTTTACGACCACCCAGAGCAGATACTCCGAGCCAATCCACGTAATATAGTAGAGCCAAACTATTCCCTCTTTGACGATATGCCTATAAGTTTCGGATTGCAACGTATTTATAAAAAACGATGGATAGCCCGTGCAATGCAAGAACGAGGTATTCGTATTTTCGTAGATTTGAACGTTGCTCAAAAGTTCTATAAGTTGAATATGCTCGGTGTTCCGATGGGATGGAAGTCATTTTGCACTCGCGGATACTCGGAGAGATTGGAGAACCTTGAATATGAATATGAAATAGCAAAAAACTGGGCAAAAGGAGAAGAACCACTCTTTGTTATCTATGGAGGTGGCGCATCTTGTCGGCGGTTTGCACAAGAGCACGGATGTATCTATGTAAACCCAGTGGTAACGACAAAGAAAAAACTAGAAGCATTGAAGAAAATTCATGAAGGAATAGCGTTCTTTAACGACGAATTTTCTATCAAAGACCTTGAAAAGATGACACACTTTGACAAGCAGTTAGAGGATTTTACCAAGAATAAAGCAATCGAATCCAAATAAATCTTAAATGTTAAGGTATGTTAATTAAAGAAATATAAAAAATTAACAGATTTTCACAATTAAGTTTTTTCGATGAACTCTTCTATTTAAATTTGGAGTGAATTTAAAGATAGGAGATACAACAATGGATAATCATTATCCAATCGGAAGACAGAAAATCTGTTAGTAGAAGCAAACGCGAGCCACGGAGCCGCAAGAGAGTAGGGCGGCAGTAATGTCGCCTTACTCTTTATTTTAGAAGAATACGAAGTCTAACATAAAACGTACAACAATGAATGAGAATCAGATTATTTTAACCAAAGGAAGTACCGAAAGCGATATTCGGAGGTATTTCGAAGGAGTACTACAACTAAGTAAGAGTAGTGAGGAGTTTCCTGTCAATCTTGACGAGGTATGGCCTCTGGTGTATGGACAGAAAGGTGATGCCGTTGGTGCATTGAAGAAGAAATTTGAAGAGGGCATTGATTACAAAGCAGTTCCTATCGCTTTGGAAGATGCCAAAGCGAAGAAAGGAGGGCAGAATAAGATGGATTATTACCTTACAACTTCTTGCTTGGAGTATTTTATCGCTCGAAAAGTGCGTCCTGTATTTGAAGTTTATCGTGCGGTATTCCATAGAGTAGCAAATTCACAGACACCTGCTTTGCCCGATTTCTCCAACCCGGCAGAGGCTGCAAGGGCATGGGCAGAGCAGTATGAGCAGAAGATGATTGAGGCACGGCGGGCTGACGAAGCCGAGAAGCAAGTACTTGCTCTATCTGCTGAGATTGAATCCTTACAGCCTAAACTTAGTTACTACGATACGATACTTGCCTCCAAAGAAACGGTAACTATCACCCAGATTGCGCAAGATTACGGAATGTCGGCGGTTGCCCTCAATAAGACCCTACAAGAATTAAAGGTGCAACACAAAGTAAACGGTCAATGGATTCTCTATGCGCCGTTTATATCACAGGGATATGTTCACTCTAAGCCTGTGGAGATAACACGCACAAACGGAAAGAAAGACGTTAAGATGAATACAGAGTGGACGCAGAAAGGTCGTCTATTCCTCTATAACGGGTTAAAGAATCACGGAATATTACCATTAATTGAAAGATAAACAACTATGAAGATAGAGAAATTTAATATTGCTTTTTTTTGCGAAAAAGGAAATTGGAGTGTAAAAGAAGCAACGGAGTTCCCTACATTAGAACGTGTCAATGAAACAGCAGAGTGTCTTGAAGAGTTAGGTCTTGGGAGAATAAAAAAAATCGTAATAGATATAATATGAAAGAAATAAGATTTAAGCAATGTATTCAGATAAGCAAGTCAATAGAAGGTATCTTTCGATTGCCTTGTGTGGCAGCAATAAGGAAAGATATCTTTGGTGCTGCATTCTACGACACTTACGGCTTCATAATGGACGACGGGAAGAGTGTGTCGGCAAGAGAAGGCGATTGGCTTTGTGAAGGCTATAACAACAAATGGTGGTGGTTTACCAATGAACAGTACGAACAATTAAAAACTAAAGAACAATGAGCAAGAAAGAAGCATTATTGAGAGTAAAGAATGATTTAGACAATCGCAGATGTGTAGAAATACATCTTATCTGGACTAACGGAGAGAAATCGGGTATTGGGAACCCGAATGCCATCAAAGCAGCGATGGACGCATTAAAGGAAGAAATGGAACGACAACTAAATGAACTATAAGTTATGGAAATAAGACAAGCAATCAGTATGTACCTTACGGCGAAAGCCTACAAGGACGAGGGTTTTATGGAAATCTACGGCAACCCTAAGAAGAATCTCGACGAATGTGTCCTTTACATTCAGGCGAAGATGCTGGAGAAGGTCACAGAAGAACAAAAGAAGGGCGGTGCGGCGGTAGTCATACCGTCGGACGATGAAATCTTCGCCCTCGCAGTACAGTACTACGTCGACACTGACATCAAGGTGGACGGTGACAGATTCGACAACGTAAAGTTGGTGTCGGCAGCGGCAACGACGTTCAGCGAGGAAGAAAAACAGAAGATGCGTCAGGAGGCTATCAAGAAATATCAAGACGATGTGATAGCCGAAATGAAGAAGAAAGACGAAGAACGTCGCAAAAAGGCAGCACAAGCGAAGAAACCAACCTCGCCTACACTTATACCCGATACAAAAGAAACGGGCGCAGAGCCAAAGCAAGAGGCAAAAGAACCGGCATTACAGATGGATTTATTTCAGTAGAGTTATGAAACCAAGAAACGCAGAAGAACGTAGAGTAGTAGAATTATCCGCTACCCTCAAAGAAATACGTCCAAAAGATATTGAATGGATAGATAAAGATTATAAGCGTATCTATCAAAGGAAAGGCCTATGCTATTACCTTATAATGGAACGTTGCAAAGAGTGGCAGGTTATTCGCTATTACTACAAACGTCCGAGAACGCTATTTGAGTTTGCGCAGGTATGGCTCAATGAAGAGTGCATTATTGCAATGGCGAAGATGCGTTTTATGGGCGTTGATAGATGGAAGAGAGATTCTGAAATGACTATCAAAGATTGGTTCCGTAGAGAAGCACACTATAGATACTCTTATCTCGGAGGTATGGATAGGATAGGATGGAGTAGAGCAAAGGTTCGTTCATTACTGCCTGCATTGAAACAGCGAGGAATGAAAACCACTACGCACGGCGTAAGTCCTTATAAATTCGCGCTCGCTTTGTTAAAGAATAACCGAATGGAAACACTCCTTAAAGTTCATCAGCACTTACTCTTTAGGTATTTCGCCTACCATGAAGAAAAGCTAACGGAGACTATCTGGAACTCTATTCGTGTCGCTCTCCGTCACGGCTATCATTGGGAAGATAAAAAAGAGGTGTCGGATTGGATAGATATGATAAATGATTTGGATTATCTCGGATTAGACACAAGAAATCCGCACTATATCTGCCCCGAATACCTTTCGGAAGCACATTTGCACTGGACGACAAAAGTAAACCTGAAACGTTTCCTTGAAAGAGAGAAAGAGAAGATTGAAGCCTACGAACCTATCTTCCGAGAACAGCGCAAACAGTTCCTTGATATGATACTACAATGTGATAACATTGTCATACAAGCTATCCCTACGGCGATGGGTATCGCAGAGGAAGGGGCTCATATGTGCCACTGTGTCGGCGGTTACTATGATAAGCCCAACTCCCTTATCCTTTCTGCTAAGATTGACGGCAAGAGAGTGGAAACAGTAGAGGTGAATCTGACTAATTACAAAGTGGTTCAGAGCCGAGGCGTGCAAAACAAGGAAACTCCTTATCATAAGCAGATAGTGGAACTGGTACAGAGAAATATGAAAGAGATAAAGAAACGTAACAAATTAAAGAAAGTAGTATGAAAGTATTTGCATGTAAAAGACAGGGCAGTTATAGCGGAGGGCTCATTCTGGTTGCAGCCTCGACAAAAGAAGAAGCATTCTATGTCTTTGCCCATGACAAGAGATTTGATTGGATGATAGATAGTCGTACCCCAGAAGGCTCTTGGGTAGATGTAGATGCTAAAAATGCCATCGTTACATCGGATTATTACCCTCTGGAGAAGTGGCATGAAGTAGAGTGTTTAACGGCACAAGTATCTGAACCACAGGTAATTATAGAAGATGGACATTCTGAATAATTGTCTTAATGCGTCTTAATATCGCGGTATATCGTCTTAAAACAATTTAAAAAAATATAATTCTAACATTGAAACTAATATTCTTTGATAAAATATTATTAAATTTGCACCCAGAAAGATAGTGTGATAGATGCTGGTATATGTGGAACAAACCAGACGTTCTGCGGAAGGAAGGGTCCGATTCCCTCGTCACACTATCTTTATATTTTTATTCTTTTGTAACCATGTTCAATACCAAACATCTTCTTATCTGTAACAACGGAACTACTTACATGATTGGTTACGATAGTCTTTCCATTTGCTAATGTTACTCTATCGTTTGGTTTTAGAACAAACATATTTTTATAATCTGTGAAAATGATAGCGCCAGTATGTTCATAGATATCCATACCTCCTATCTTCTTCGGCATCTTTGCTATCTCACTTAAAGGAACAACTTTCCCCTTTTCTTCTTTATCTCCTGTTCGGTGATGAAACATTGACTTCTGTCCTATGTAAGCGTCTCTATTTACTATATGAATTCCTGTCATATCTTCAAACTTTTCTGCTAATACAGGAGATAATGTTCCAAACTTAAAAGGAGCTGTATCTTTACTAAAGCCATTTTCTTTCTTTTCTTCAATAATCTTTTCCAATCGCTTTGTAGCAGAATTCGCCAATCTGCCATTTTGCATGAAGGCATAGTTCTTAGAATACACAGTAACAGATTTCACCGTTCCTGCCGTACTACGACTTACTTTCAATAAAGAAGCATTACTACTTCTTGTATTTCCACTTCCTTTTGCCATATTCTATTTTCTTGCAAAGGTAGAGAAAAAGAAAAAAGCGCAGACAGAAGTGTGGTAGATGACAATAAACAAGTTTAAAGCCTTGCAAACCCTATTTGTTTACACGCTAACACCTTAAAATCCGTAAAACTATATATAATACCCGTATCTTTGCATAAAATTGAATAAAACAGCAAAGATATGGCAAAGAAAAACGACATCGCAGAAGCGCAGAAATTGGACTATACTCACGTCCTTTCCGCATCCTTAATCGAACAAAATGACGGACAGCTTGAAGGCCTTCCAAAGAACCCTCGTTATATCAAGGACGAGAGGTTTGCTAAACTCAAACTTTCTCTGGAGCAATCGCCCGAGTTCCTTGAAGCCAACCCCTTGAAGGTCTATCCGCTTGATAACGGACACTACATTATCATCGGCGGCAATATGCGTTTCCTTGCAGGTCGTGAGGTCGGCATAACCGAGTTCCCTTGCTATATCTTCAAGAAAGAAACGCCCGTAGAGAAACTGAAAGAGTTTGTCATCAAGGATAACATTGCTTTCGGTAACACCGATTGGGATGCACTTGCCAACGACGATTGGGATGTTTCGGACTTAGAGGATTGGGGTATGGATGTTTCGTTCCTTACCTCGGACGAGGAAGATATGGACCTGTCGGGATTGTATGAGGAGCACGAAGCAACGCAGAAAGAGAAGCCTATCACAATCACTATCGAAGTTCCTAACGAAATGGGCGACAAGGTAGATGACATCAAAGAGGCACTGAAAGTGACGCTTGAAGAGTGGGAAGGATGCACAATAAAGAAGTAAGATGATAGTATATCTCGCCATAACATCATTGATACAGCCGTATGACTGTCTGCGAGGTGCCGATGTGCTTTCGTCTTACTACTATTGTCAGAGCCTGCCGAAACTCGTTGCGGAGATTCCGAATATGCGCAACTTTCTACTTGATAGCGGAATCTTTACCTTTATTAATTCGGGTAAGTATGTCAACATGGACGAGTATATAAGAAACTATGCTGCATTCATTCGTGACTATAAGATAAAGGACTATGTAGAGTTAGACGTGGACCAGATAGAAGGAGTAGAGCAGACTCGTCGCATCCGTGACAAACTGGAAAACCTCGTAGGTTGGCAGTCTATCCCTGTATGGCATACTATAAGGGGCACGGAGAGTTTCGTGCGAGATTGCAAAGATTACCCCCGTATCTGTCTTGGATTCTTTCTTACCGAAGGATTATCAACTAAGGTAACAGAAAAGTATGCGCCAAAGATGATTAAACTCGCCCATCAGCATAATTGTAAAATACACGGGTTGGGCTTCACAAAGACCTCCCTACTGCCAAAGTTCCATTTCGACAGTGTGGATAGCAGCACATGGTCTATGGGAAAACGTTACGGCTCTATGTGTGTCTTTGACAAAGAGAAAAAGGTGATGAAGATGGTTACTCGTCCCGCAGGCCACAAAGCTAATGGTGCTATCATCGAAAAGTATAACTTGCAGCAATGGCGACTCTATCAAGATTACGCAATAAAGAATTTACCAACCATTTAAATATATAGAAGATTATGAGTAGAAAAGAAAACGAATTAGGAAATGTTTCCCTGTTAGGCAATCAGCACACGAAGTACCCAACAGACTATGCACCCGAGGTACTGGAGACGTTCATCAACAAGCACCCCGACAATGACTATGTGGTGACGTTCAACTGTCCTGAGTTTACAAGCCTGTGCCCTAAGACACATCAGCCCGACTTCGCAAAGATTATCATCAACTACATTCCCCGTGAGAAGATGGTTGAGAGTAAGTCACTCAAACTCTATCTCTTCTCATTCCGTAATCACGGAGATTTCCATGAGGATTGTGTCAATATGATTATGAAAGACCTTGTTAAGCTGATGGAGCCGAAGTATCTGGAGGTAATCGGCATCTTCAACCCAAGAGGTGGTATCTCTATCTATCCTTTCGCTAACTATGTAGGCGATGAGAAGTATCAAGCGCTTGCAACACAGCGTATGGCAGCAGTATTCCGTAATGAGTAAAAGAAAATGAAAGACGCTCTGATTGTTGTTTCTGGAGGTATGGATTCAATAACTCTCCTGAACGAATTTAAAGACGAAATCGCTATGGCGGTTACTTTTAACTACGGTAGCAACCATGCGGAGAAAGAGATTGGTTTTGCAAAACTGCACTGCGAAAGATTAGGTATCAAGCACCTTATCATTCCTCTGGAGTTTATGCACCAATACTTCAAATCCTCTCTCCTTGAAGGTGCGGACGCTATTCCCGAGGGGCATTATGCCGACGAGAATATGAAGTCAACAGTTGTTCCTTTCCGTAACGGCATTATGCTTGCTATTGCCTGCGGGTTAGCAGAATCAAACAATCTGCACCGAGTAATGATAGCAAACCATTCGGGTGACCACGCAATCTACCCCGACTGCCGAAAGGAGTTCGTCGATGCAATGTCCGATGCAATGAAAAAAGGCACGTATGAGGGCGTTGAAATCTTCGCTCCCTATACTAATATATCAAAGACAGACATCGCCAAGAGAGGCAAAGCAATCGGGCTCAATTATGCCGAAACATGGTCTTGCTACAAAGGTGGAGAGAAACATTGCGGAAAATGTGGCACTTGTGTAGAGCGCAAAGAGGCTCTAAGGGATGCAGGTATCGACGACCCGACAGAGTACGAGGAGTAACTGAGGTATGGCAAAGGCATTCGGTAGCACTCGGATAGTTCAGCCCTCTGCGGCAGGAAAGGCTGCTAACCTTGCGGATTTCAACGCTCGTATGGCGACAGGTCAGTATGACCCATCCAATTCGTCAATCTCTGCCGTAAGTGGTGCTTATGTAGCCTATATGACAGGCCACGAATACCACATAGAGGAGATGGAAGCTGCGAAAGCTCTTTCTGACGCTGGATTCAACGTCGTATTGACCCCCGAAGGACCGGGCTACGAGATATACGCAACTAACATGCAAAAAGGCAAATTCTCAGAAGGTACGGTCAGTCAGATAACATATGAGCAGACAACGCCTAAGAGTATCAAGGACGAAGCAAAGGTGACAGTAAAGAATGCTATCGTACACGCAAACAAAAAGCATTCGGAAATCGCTCTCATATATGACAGGCACAACCTCTTTCATAGAAAGGATATAGAAGACGGCATGAAGCATTATCAGAGCATTACACCGAAATGGGAATTCAAGGCAAAAGTTGTGTTAGTTGTAAACTCTAAAGGCGAAGTCTATGAGCATCAGTTCGACAAATAAAAAAAGGGGGCTTTCACCCCTATGCTGGCTTAAAGAGGGTCATAGGCGGCATCGCCTACCTCGAAAATACGTGTAAAGGACGTAAGATGCCTTCGTTTCAACCGATACCCATTTTCAAAGGGCAAAATTAATAAGAAAGATTCAGATAACAAAATTAATTAAGAAGAATTATGGAAAACTTTATTTATTGCGTATCGAAGCGTATGGAGATAGCAGGCGCACATCGTCTCAACCTCTCCTATGAAAGTAAGTGTCAGAACCTTCACGGACACAACTGGATAATTACATTGTATTGTGCTGCAAAAGAGTTGAACAAGGACGGAATGGTATGTGATTTTAAGCATATCAAAGAGAAGATTCACGGACGCTTAGACCACGGCAATCTTAACGAAATCCTCGACTTTAACCCTACGGCAGAGAATATCGCTAAATGGTGCACTCAGCAAATCCCCGAATGCTACAAAGCAATGGTGCAGGAGAGCGAGGGTAACATTGCCGTTGCCACCGACCTCGACTTTCATCTTGACATCTATAAACTTCTCTAAGATATGAATATGATAGAAAAGGAATACATGGTGAATGAAATCTTCTATTCTCTCCAAGGAGAAGGAAGATGGGCCGGAAGAGCAGCAATTTTTATTCGTTTCTCAGGGTGTAATCTAAAATGCCCTTTCTGTGATACCGACTTTGCTTCTTACAAGAAGATGAAAGCAAAAGACATACTCAAAGAACTCTTAGAGTATAGTCAATGCAATTTTGTCGTACTTACAGGCGGAGAGCCAACGTTGCAAGTAACGGAAGATTTTGTTGATATGCTACACGCTAACGGATACTATGTGGCAATGGAAACCAATGCCACAAGAGAAGTTCCGAGAAACATCAATTGGATTACGGCATCGCCAAAGAAAGCATATGTGAGCGGAGGTAGCGTGTGGCTGACAAAGGCTGACGAAGTAAAAGTTGTCTATGATGCCGTCCAAGAGCCTGACGCTTTTGGAATAAGTGCCAAAGAGTACTATATCCAACCTTGCGACACTGGCGACAAGGAGATGAACGATTATATCATTAAGAAATGTGTAGAGTGGGTTAAGAACCATCCTAAATGGAAACTTTCTCTTCAACAACAGAAAATACTTAAAGTAAGATAAGATTATGGAAAAGGAAAGAAGCGAAAAAGATTTGGTTATAGAGAAGTTGGTACGACAGCTTCTTATAGAGATAGGTGAAGATCCGGACCGCGAAGGATTGAAGGGAACACCCCACAGAATTAGTAAGATGTTCAAAGAAATCTATCGTGGCTACGACCAAACAAAAGCACCGAAGATTACTACATTCCCTAACGGAACGGACGGAATCACTTACGACAATATGGTTATCGACCAAGGGGATTTCTATTCTCAGTGTGAGCATCATATGAAGGACTTCTTCGGAAAGTACTGGTTTGCTTACATACCAGCACCAGAAGGAAGAATCCTCGGAATCTCCAAGATTGGACGTGTGGTAGACTACTGTTCAGCAAAGTTACAAGTACAAGAGCGTCTTTCTCACGACATCGTGGCAATGCTCAAAGAAGCCCTGATGAAAGACGGCGCACCTGAGCCTCTCGGAATTGCTCTTGTAATGAAGGGTCGTCATATGTGTAAAGAAAGTCGCGGTGCAAGAAAGAAAGGCATAATGACAACAACGGTCATTGAAGGCGCTTTCCGTGACGACCCGATTGTAAGAGAAGAGTTTATGCACCAAGTAGGAAACGTAACAGAAGTATAAGACTATGGTAAGAAAGAAAGCAAACATGGATAGTAATCTCCTTAAAGAGATGTTTAACGAAAACCTCTCCGCATCATTAGCAAGCAATATCGCTACCGAAGTAGAGAAGCAGTTAAAAGCAAATAATATCCCTTACACCGTAGGCGAACAGCCCAAGATGGAGAATGGTAAAGTTATCGGTTGCAACAAACTCATAACTATTACGGATTCTGAGAAGTTCTACAATGCTATTCAGAGCACACCAGAGTCAGACGATGAAAGAGAGGAATAGACGGACAACCCCGAAAGGTATCTTGGAGAGAGTGACTGGCAAGAAATTGGAGAACAATATCCTTCCAGCCTCTCATAAGGTGCTTATAATGGAGTATCTACTGTCTTGCTCTACCAAAGAAATGATAAAGTATAAGGAGTTGGAATACCCGACATTCATAAATGAGTGTGCGATGCTTCTATTTAACGGGAAGTTGGGCGAATATATAAGTGTACTCAGTCAATGTAGGGCAATGGCAAGGGAAGACGTTGATAACGCAAGATAACAGGTTATGAAAGAGTTTCAATCATTTTTTAAAACCGTTAAAGGGAATGAAGGGAATAAGTGTCATTACCCTACAAGGCTTGATACTTATGGCTGTGGCTGTCAGCATGATTGCAAGTACTGTTACGCTAAGAGCCTGCTTGATTTCCGCAAGCTATGGAATGCCTCTGAGCCTTCCGTAGTGAATATACAGAAAGTACACAGAACCATCAGGCGTAACCTTAAAGAGGGCGATATTGTCCGTCTTGGAGGTATGACTGATTGCTTTCAGCCATTAGAACGCCATCATAGAGCCACTTTCCATACCATAGAGGAGTTGAATAAGCAGAATATAGGTTATCTCATTGTCACCAAATCAGATATGGTGGCGGATGACGATTATATGGCACTTATGAGAAAAGACCTCGCTCATATACAGATTACGGTAACCTGTACTGACGATTCTTTCTGTCGGCTGTATGAAAAAGCCACTCCCCCGACAAAAAGGATAGCAGCGATAGAGAAATTGCAATCAGCAGGGTTTGACGTACAACTACGGCTCTCCCCTTATATTCCTCAGTTCATAGAGAAAGGCGTCTTGGATATGGGTATTATCAACAACGTTCAATGCGACAAGATACTTGTAGAGTTTCTTCGCGTGAACACTTGGATTCGCAAATGGTTCAATATTGATTACTCCGACTATACTTTCAATCAAAGTGGCTATATTCATATGCCTCTGGAGTTGAAGATAAAGTATCTTAGCCTGATAAAAGGATTCAAAGAGCTGACTGTTTGTGAAGACGTGAGCGAGCACTACGATTACTGGCAGCGCAAGGTAAACCCGAACAGGGACGATTGTTGCAATCTACGGAAAAATATGTCGTTTTAAGCGGTTTTATGTAGTTATATGTTAATAGGAGTGTATTAGGAGTATGGGAGGATTAAGCAGAGACCCGAAGAAAAGGAGCAATCAGCTCGCCAACCTTAAGAAAGGAATGGCAAAGAAAGGTGACGTTCTGAACCCGAAGGGCAGACCACGAAACACTATCCGCACAATGATAAAGGAGTTTGAGGATGCAGGTCTTGTCGTTCCCTCCAACGAGGAAATGGGAAAGATGTATCTCTATATCGCCACATTGAACGAGGAAGAATTGAAGAAACTTCTCAACGACAAAGAGCTGCCTATGATGACACGTATCATCGCAAGAGGTATTCTTTCTAAGAAAGGACTTGACGTTGTGGATAAGATTGTAAACCGTGCCTATGGAAGCCAGCAGCATATCGACATCACCACCAACGGAAAGGATTTACAGCCTGAGCCAATGAAACTTATCTTTGTTGCTAACAAGGAAGAGTTAGAAAAAATAGAGAACGAAATACCAAACACAGAGGAAAAGGAAGGAAAGTAACAAGCAATGCCACAAGGATATGTCACTAAGAACTATGTAAGGCTTGACGCAGCTTACAGGAAAGGTTATACGACGGCTTCTTTACAGGGGTCGTCGCGTAGCTCTAAGACCTATTCCAACGTTCAGTGGCTTATCCATATGTGCTATGATGTGCCAGGCACTACGGTAAGTATCGTCCGTAAGACAATGCCTGCACTAAAAAGGTCGGTATTCCGTGACTTCAAGGAGATTATGATAGACTGGGGTCTATGGAATGACCGCCAGATGAATAAGTCGGAGTTTGTCTATACTTTTGGTAATGGCTCATGGATAGAGTTCTTTTCTTGCGAGGACGAGCAGAAACTTCGTGGTTCTAAGCGTCAGATTCTCTTTGTTAATGAAGCAAACGAAATATCATTCCTTGAATGGCAGCAGTTACAGATGCGCACAACTGCCTTTTCTATCATTGACTACAACCCTTCATTCTCCGAAGAACATTGGATTAATCAGGTAAACCTTGAAAAGCGCACTCATTTCTGGATTTCCACCTACAAGGATAATCCATTTCTTGAACAGAAAGTCATTGACGAAATTGAGAGCCTACAATGGAAGAATAATAGCCTTTGGCAGGTGTATGGTCTTGGACAGCGTGCCGTCGTAGAAGGATTGGTGTTCCCGCATATAGAGATAGTAGACCGCATACCAAGAGAGGCGACAAGACATCGTTTCTGTGGTATGGACTTAGGTTATGCCGCAGACCCCACGGCAATTATAGAGGTATGTTTTTGGAAAGACACAATCTATCTTAATGAGTTGTGTTACCAAACACATATGCTCACATCTGACATTATCAGAGAGTTAAAAGAGATAGAATGGGAGCCCGAAATCATTTCCGAGAGTGCCGACCCTCGTATGGTAGACGAAATCTATAACGCTGGACTTGACATTAAAGCCGTTCATAAGTACGCAGGTTCAATCAATGCCGGACTTATGAAGATGAAGGAATATAAAATATGTATAACAAGGACTTCAAGCAATCTTATTAAGGAGTTCCGTAACTACACCTATCGTCAAGACAAAGAGGGTAAGTGGCTCAATGAGCCTATTGATGCTTTCAACCACGGTATCGACGCAATCCGTTATGTTGTACTTGAAAAGATTTTGGGTGGTTACGGAAGCGGAATGAGCGCATCGGAGATACTTGGAATTGTCGGGTAATTTTACTTAAAACGTCTTAAAATCACTTCTTATCATCTTAAATTCCTTTAAATTCTTATAGATTTCTTAGAGAAATTATTAATCTATGAGAATAAATTATTAAATTTGGAATGAAAATAATAATTATTCACTTAAAAATAGGAGATACAACAATGAAGCAGTTATTTATTATCTATCAGGTAGAAGGAGGAGGCATTGGTTACAAGCCCGCAAAGGTTAATCTGCCAGTTGGAGCAAGAATTTGTCTCGACAGAGAGAAGATGAAGTTTGCGAAAGTGGAGAAGATAGTAAATGCAACCGCAGAGGAGATGAAGAATGCCTGGAATGTAGCAAAAGCACAGAACCGTTATATCGAAACCAGTGCTAATTTTAAAGTTTTGTTCTTTGGGCAGTTTTAAGCAAGAATTTAGTTTAACAATAAATAAATAGGAGATACAGCAATGAAGAATTTTAGAGTTTATCAGTTGCCAGTAGGGCACGTCGCAAAGTTTATGCGCCTTAGTTTTGTCAAAGAGCATAACATCATGCCAAAGTTAGAGGATTACAAACTCGTTTATGAAGGAGAGTTTGAACCACAAGGCGAGTATTCAGAACCCGACCAACTCTACATGAAGTTTCAAGACGAAAAGCCTGAAGGTTACACAGGACACTCTATCTCAATGAGCGATGTCGTAGAGATTGACGGGAAGTATTACTATTGCGACGATTATGGATGGGAAGAGATTTCCTTCCAGACCGAAGAAGAGGAAAAGGGCGAGGAGTATACCGTAACTCTTTCTGAGCAATTCCTTCATTTCGCCAAGAACGGCGACATCCTCAATGACACCATCAAAGTCGGTGAATGGAAAGTAGATAGGATTTGGGAAAGACAGGGAGGCAGACGTGACAGGAGTGGCAACCTCACCGTGGAGAATATGTGGAGCGCAAAACTTATCGGCGACCCTGTTAGGTATATGGACTATACTCGCAAGCAGTTAAGAAAGACGATAAGCGGCAGAAAAGTCACCGTAAGGGTCTCAATCCCGAAGAAGAATGTAATAAGTTTCTCACCCGAGGACGTGCCGGCAGAGGTGGTTGCATAAAAGTTAAATGAGCGGGTTTTAACGCCCGCTCTCATTAGTTTACAAAGAAGAGGTATAATTATATATAATAAAGTATAAACGCAGTATATTTGCATTTAAAAAGAAAAGAACATGGCAAAAGGTAGTGGAACAACAAAGTCAGTTGGAAGCGGTTCTGCGGCTTCGAGCAGGACCACCAATACAGCAAGCAACCCTGTATCTAACTTCAATTCCTTTAAAAACGGTGAGAAGGTGAATATCGGTGGAATTCAATTTACCCATTCGATAATACCAAAAGAAGGAAGTTATCCCGAGCATAGCTTCTTTGAAGGACGTCTGGTAACAGATACAGGTACATACAATGTATTTATGAACGGGCAATCAGATACTAAAGCCGAAATCTCTATACAGAAAGTTGGATTTGGCGATTTGTGGTCGCAGGTGCATGAAGTAACCATATCCACTTCTGGTATGTCTACTCTGAGAGACAAGGTTATGAATGCTATCAATGAATATAGCAAGAACCCTAAGCAGAGGTTGTCTAACCCTCAAAAGTTCTTCGGAGGTGGCAGTAGCAGTTCTTCCTCTTCTGTAAGCGCGAAACATATAACAGCCAACTCATCGTCTTTCTTTAAGAAGAAGTAACATAAATATCAACAACTATGGCAAAAGGTTCGGGTACAACGAAATATGTAGGCAGTTCGCAATCGAGTGCCGCTAATTCAGCAGGAGTATTACCATCTTCTCCTGTGGCAATGGCATTAAGAGGACAGACTTCTTACAATAAAGGAACATCTATGAGTAAAGCACAAATAGAATCAAACATTGGTGTTAGCGAAAATGTCTTCTTTAACTACACCGGGTACAAATTCGGTCACCCTGTAAGCACATACAAGGAAGGTTTGGAAATCTTAAATAAGCTCCCCGATTCTGCTGATATGTTCACAGGACATAAGGCAGGAGAAGCAAAGGCTTACTTGAAAAAGATTATAAAGATATTAAGTTAAAGTAATTATGGCAAAGACAATTAATTTAAACGACTACAAGAAGATGCAACTCGGTGACCGCCAGTTGTATGTTGACGAGAATAACGTAGTGGTAGCAGAGAAATATCTTGCCCGCTATTGGTTGTTCTACCCCGCAGCAACAAGTATTAAAGTTGTTGAAGAGGAAGATGGTACGGTAAGGATAATCATAGACGAGCCGTCCACATAAAGTAAGAAGAAAACAGGATAACAGTTTCATTGCGTCGCATAGAAATGTGGCGCTTTTTTATTATGTATAGCACTTGTTTACACACATAATATTATTAAATATGTAGGAAGAAGATAATATTTTACCTTTGCGTTGACAAAAATATTTATTCACTTAACACTAAGGTAATATGAACATCAAAGACAGAGCGCTTACAGCCATTAAGCAAAACTATGCAAAGTTCGGCTTGAAGGCAGAGGAACTCGACAAATTGGCAACACACATCGCTGGCGGTCTCAAAGATGAGTCAACCGACGAGGAATTGAACACCGCCGTAGAAGGAGCGAAGTTCTATGCCGAGATGATGCAATCAGTCGGTAACCGCAAGGCGACCGAAGTTCAGAACAAGTACAAGGATTATATCCCTAAGCCCGCAGAGCCTCCTGTACCACCTACTCCTCCAGCAACACCGGAAGGTCAGTTGACTATTGAGCAAGTACAGAAGTTGATAGAACAGTCAAAAGCTGACAATCAGAAAGCTATTGACGACGCTGTAAAGGCTGCTACCGCACCATTCTTGGCGCAGCAAGAGAAAGCACGCCTTAACGGCTTACTGATGGGGCACGAAAAGTTAAAGAACATACCTAAGTCGTTCAGTGGTAAGTATAGCCTTGACAAAGAGGAAGACCTTGACGCTGTGGCTACACAGATTGAATCAGACTTTACTAGTTTCAAACAGGAGATGGTTTCGTCTGGTCAGTTTGTGGAAGCCCCATCACCATCATCACCCCAAGCGGAAGCAGATGATTTTGTCACGGCAATGCAAGGATTCTCAGAGCGTAATGCTCCAAAGACCCAAGCATAGAAAAGATTGTATTGTTTAACATTAAAAGATTATTCCTATGGCATCAAAG
This sequence comes from Prevotella sp. tc2-28, assembly GCF_900107705.1. Taxonomy (GTDB): domain Bacteria; phylum Bacteroidota; class Bacteroidia; order Bacteroidales; family Bacteroidaceae; genus Prevotella. Next base: position 64,129 of record NZ_FNRE01000014.1, on the reverse strand, counting down.
AATGGTATGTTTATGCACAAAGGTAAGCCCGCAAGCATTAAGGAAGGTCTGTGGTGGGAAGAGCATTGTATCCGCCGTCAAGGTGGCTATGATCTCGACATCTCTAACCTGCCCGCAAGTTTCCGTTGGCTTCCGAAAGGCGCAGTTCTCGCTTTCAATACCGAGAACGGTATGGCTATGGTAGTAAAGACCGCAAAGGTCTATGAAGCCGCAGAAGCAGGCGCTACTACCTTGAAAATTGAAGCAAATGACCTTATCGCTGTTGGCGATGTTATCGGTGGAGCAACAATCTCTGCTATCAGCACCGAAGATGGCGTATCTACTCTTACTGTATCGACACTTGAAGCAGCAGTAGAGCAAGGCGCTGTTATCGCTGACGCTAACGCTAAAGGCATTATCCTCGGTCTGGCTTATGAAACCACCGACCTTCAGGATAACGATTATCCACAGGTAACGCCCACTCTCCAGGCTTTTGAGATTGAGGAAAATACTCTTCCTTATCCAGTTAACGACGACATCAAGGCTGGTCTGGGCGCACTTCATCAGTTCAAAATTAAGTAAGGAAAGGAGGATAGACTATGAATTCAATTCTTAAGCAGATTCAGGAGCCTAAGGCTTTTGACGCATTCGTACAAGAGTACATGAAAACCTCCACTTACAAGGCTTTGTGGAAGGATGAAATCAATCAGATTGATTATGAGGCAGCCAAGCAGTATAAGGCAACATTGGCAGAGTATCAGGCTGCACTGGCAGGTTCGGTAATCTCCAAGAACGGAGAGAAACCCGTACACCAGATGCCCGACTTTGGTGAGTTGCTCGGCTCTATCGGTCACTATGGCGACCAATGGGAACTGGATAACGACTATATCGAGCAGTTGAACTACCTCGAAGGTCGTTTCCGTAACCGTAGGCCTAACTACACCGAGGAGCAGAATCGCGCCGAGTATGACAAACTTATTACCTTTGCTTTCCGTCCTTTTGAAAAGGCTGTCATCGCTCCTCAGAAGCGTCTTGATATGCTCTATTTTGAGGGCTTGTTCAACGGCACACAGACTGTAAGCCGTCAGAACAACGTAAAGGCTAACGTAAGCTATAAGTTTGACCTTGACGTTAAGAAGTTCCAGTGCGTGAAAGGTAGTAAAGCGTGGGGCGATGCTGATGCTACTCCTATTGCTGACATCCGTCAGGTTGTAAAGTATGCAAAGTCTAAAGGTCGCACCATCCAGCGTGTTCGTATGTCGGAAGATACATTCTATAATATGTGTCAGTCTGACGAGATTAAGAGCACATTCCGTCTGAACCTCGGACAGGTAACTGTTCAGCAGGCTGTTCCTATGCTCTCTGTAGAGCAGGTGAATATCTATCTGCGCTCAGTTCTTCTGCCGACTATCAGCATTGAGCCGGACCGCTTCGTCGCTCTCGCAGACGGAACGAGCATCAACATGACAGTTGACAACCGCGTGGTATTCCAGTGCGCTCCGACTGTGGCTGTGATGAAGATTTCAGACCCGCTGGAGTTGGTTGATCCGCTGCCTGGCAAGACTTACTCTACTTATGATGATAACCTTGTAGGTTACTGGCGTGATAACACAGGTCGTCATACCGACTATGATATGTGGGCTCAGCCCGTATTCAACGGTATCAACGACTACTTTATCCTCAAAACCGACGAGGTTGCAAAGTAGGATGTTGTCAAAGTAAGTTAGTGTAAAGATAAGAGAAGTATGACAAACCGAGAAGCAATAGCAGCAACAATCCTACCGTATTCGCTTGACGAGAACGGATTGGAGAAAATATTCCTTGATAGTGCCGACCACTTTGGTGTTAAGGCAGGTGTTGATGATGAATATGTTGCGGCATCAATGAAGCAGACAGTGGCACTTGCTGCCATGTACTGCCTTGCGAGGATGAAAGTGCTGCAAAGAGAACAGATTGACGTAATTAGCAATACTTACGACACTCAGAAACTCAATCAAGCCATCGCCTCTATTGCTGCTTCTGCTGGTTTGTCACCTTCGCTTGTCGATGCGGAGGACGATAACTACAATCTTACAGAAGTTAAATGTTGGTAGTATATGACGTTTGAAGATACTCTGAAAGTGCTGAAAGTAAGCGGTGGCGGTTATGATGAAGATTATAACCCTATCGAACCTACGGAGGAATGGATAGATTTTGCCAAGTGCTTTATCTCCTTTAACTCCTCGGCACAAAAAATTCATCTTCACGATGGACAAGAGTACATCTATAATTACTACGTTATCTTGCCGTTAAAGGCTTCGATATACGGCAATATTCCCAAAGAAGGGGATAGAGTTAGGATAGTTAAAGCCGACGGTACTATTGACAAAGAAATGGAAGTGAGAGGGTTTGTTACTTATAAAAAACGCTACCTCAAAATATGGCTATAAAGGCAGAATTTAAGGTTGAGGGTGTACGGGCATTGCAACAGAAACTCTTAGAGCGTAAAGAAGCAATGAAGAGAGTCCTTAACATGAAACTCCTACAATTAGCCGAGGAAGCGGTTTCTCACGCAAAACACAACAAGGGTTACAAGGATAGAACGGCAAATCTGAAAAACTCTATCTCTTTCGCTCTTTTCTATGATGGCGAGTTGGTAACACAACAAGTAGGCGACATTCCGCAACCTGATAATGCGCCAGAGGAGCATAAAGGTGTGGCTAACAACTTAGAGCAGTTCTGCTCAGAAGAAGGTGTTGTAAGACCGAGCGGATATTCCCTTATCATAGTAGCAGGTATGGAGTATGGTGTACACGTTGAACAGAAAGGCTACAATGTATTGCACCTAACGAAGTACTTCCTAAGAGATGAAATGAGGAAAGTATTAGAGGAAACCATAGAAGAGATAAAAGGTAGTTAGATATGAGCGTGATGTTAGGCGATATGGCAGTTACGGAGGTTGTAAGATACCTTAATGAAGCGTTGGTTGTTATTGATTTGAGCAATACTACGGCGCCGACTGCATATAAGTATGAGAAGCCCGAAAAGTTCAGCGGAGAATACATTGCGGTCAATCATCTGCCTTTTGTTCACAAAGACGCAGTAGGCGAGGGGGTAGTAAATATAAATATTCACGTCCCCAAACTAAAGAACAATGACATTCCTACCAAGAGGCTTGCCGTAATAACGAAAGCCGTAGTAGATGTATTCTACCCAGAGGCATTGTATCTCTCAAAAGCCTATTATGAATTTCTCTCTGATAGCCGCCCAACCCTTGACAATGATGGCACTTACTATGTAAATATTCAGTTAAACGTGACTTTTAATAACTTAAATAGATAGACGATTATGGCAAAGACAGCAGTATTTGGCGTTTCAGGTGTAACGCTTGCAAATCCTGGAGTAAATGGTGCTTTCCCGACTTCGTGGGATGGTGCGGATGCTTTCTCTTTCAAGGCCATTGTTAAAGACAGTTTGAGTTTCAATGACTCTGCTGCCGGCGACAACGACATTGAAGTAGAGGATAGCGACGACATCTATGCTTCTCTACAGAATGGTGTAGATACCCGTGGTTTCACTATGGATACCTATGACCTTTCAGAGGAGGCATATATTGCTCTTCTCCAGTACACAAAGCCTACCGAAGGCAATACAGACGGATGGGTATATGCGCCTGTTAATTCAAGCGAACTCATCAAAGCCGTCCAGATTATCACAAAGAAGCTTGACGACTTCCCTGCAAAGACTTTCCAGTGGGCAAAGATGAAGATTAACGTCACCCGTGCTGGTACTATCGGCAAATCTGGCTTCCCTAACTTCCATTTGGAGTTCCGTGAGCAGATGAACGCAGACCAAGACGGCAAGCCTATCAGTGGTCATCGCTGGAAGGTGAACGCAAACTAATTAATCAACAGTTAGTACATACACAAATCGAGGGTGGAGAACACATTACAAATCTCCACCCTTATTAATATTAAAGAACTATGACAGCAGAAGAAAAGAGCAAAGTTGCATCAGCACTAACGGAGAAATCTACTTGGATGTCTGTTGGTCTATTGCCTATACGTTTAAAACCTATCACTCTCGGGCAAATCTTTGAAATGGGGGAGTTTGTTAATGACATAAACTCCGAAGGCTTGTCTGTGAATGCTAGAATAAACACTATTGCTGAGATGTTGCTTAAATATAAAAATGCTCCCCTTATGCAAGAAATCTTTATCGTTTGTGCCTTCCGAAACAGATGGATGCGAAAGATATTTAGAAGATACATCCTTAAACGCCTTACCGTAGGACATTTTCAGAAAGTCATAGAGCATATAACAAAAGCATATACGGCAAATTTTTTCTTAACCTCTATCATTTTCCTACACCAGACAAAGCCGATGACAGAGCCGAAGCAAACGACTCCCCTTGGGCAACAGTCGGAGGAGTAATGAAATATTTCCGTATGAGTTACGAAGAGGTCGTATTTAATCGCTCATACCTTAACATCATTCTTCTCAATCGCTCTATCCCGTCCTATAACTTCGACAAAGAAGATGATGACAAGGGAGATGAAAGAAGAAAAGGTGTAAGAAAGAAATCGTTTAAACATGAGTCTCAGTTATTCGAGAGCCTTATGTAACACTTGTTTATTGCTACTAACGTAAAACCTTATAAAACATCACTAAAACACCTAATTTTGCATAAAAAGCGTGTAATTTATGAGAAATATTACAGAAATAGTTAATATTAACGAACCTGATAAGGTCATTCGACTGCTTACAGCAAGAAAGAAGCCTTTCAAGACATCCCTTGAAGAAATAGAGGCGCAGTACGACCCCAAACAACACAAAATCTTTGACGAGAACTATCGTCCAAAGAAAGCAATACAGGTTCCTACAAACAAAAAAGACCCGCAGACTGGTAAGACAATTTATAAAACTAAGAAAGTTGAGCGGGTTCGCATTGCTATTCCTGTACAGAAATCTATCGTAGAGCGAGCTGTGGGTTTTCTCTTCGGCATACCTGCTGATTATAAGATAACACAGAACGGTGTAGAGTTGAAGAAAACGACAGACAAACAACAAACGCTATTTGGCGCAGTTAAGAAAGTCTATCATCATAACAAGATGCGATATTTCGACAAGAAACTTGCTCGTATAGTATTCCGTCAGAGGGAAGCCGCCGAATTATGGTATATGGAAACCAACCCTGATGGAACTATCAATAGAAAAGGCAAGATGCGTGTCAAGCTGCTTGCTCCTGTTCTTGGCGACAGACTCTATCCGCATTTCAATGACTATGACAACATGGACGGATTCGCCCGTCGGTACAAAGTCTATGACGAAGAGGGTGTGTCTAAAGAGCATTTTGACGTATATACGGACCGTTTTGTCTATCAGTTCATTAATGACAGCAACGGATGGAAGCTACAGGAAGGTTCTCCAAAGATGCACGGCTTTACAAAGATTCCTATTGTCTACTACCGTAGAGAGCAGGCAAAGTGGGAAGATGTGCAATCCGAGATTGAGCGTGCCGAGGATTTGACCTCCAACTGGGGAGATACAAATGATTACTTCGGAGTACCAAAGTACTTTGTCAAAGGTAAGCTAAACGGCTTCGCAGAGAAAGGAGAGCAGGGCGCTGTCTTCCAAGGCGAGAAAGATACCGATATGAAGATGTTGTCATGGGATAACTCCCCCGTCAGCGTTACAGGTGAACTTGCTAACCTTTTCTCTATGATATATTCTTATACTCATTCGGCAGACATCAGTTTTGAGCGAATGAAAGAGGTTGGTAACAATACAAGTGGTGCGGCAATCCGACTGATGTTTACCGACCCTCACATGGACGCCCAGACAGAAACCGAACTCTTTGGAGAGATGTTTACCCGTCGGAGCAACATTGTTGCCAATGGTATATGCAATACAGGAATCATCGAAAGTGGTATTCCTATGAGTGTAGCTGATGAAACGGATTTTGAGCCTGTATTTACGCCCTATATGCCAAAGAATGAGGTAGAGGAGTTGGAGCTTATTAGTAAGTCCGTAGGCGGCAAGCAAACGACCTCTCGTCGCAGAGCTATCGCTCTTAATCCTATCAATGATGATCCGGCACTCATTGAAGAGGAGATTAAAGAAGAGGAAGCCGAAGCACTCAAACAGGCACAAGAAGCTATGGGAATAGGAGGAACAAGTAACGGAGTAGAAGAATAACCATATAAAAATCTGTAGTTTGGAAAGCGTGCCTGATACCCATATCTTTCGGGTACGCTTTCTCTTTAAAAAAAAGAGCTATGGCAGACGAAAGAGAAAGAAAGATAGAGAGGAAGTTTTGGGCACCGAGTGTTACAAGTCAGTTCTGTGTCTGTCCGATACCGTTCCATTTCGATACTTATAGGGGCTGCACTTATGGTTGCTTGTTCTGCTTTGCAAGGGATTTCATTGAGTTTACTCGCAGAAATCAGAGCGAAGAACACCGAAAACAATCATATTTGGAGGGCAATGACCCGAAAGGGCTTGTGCGCTGGGTAGAAAAGACGCTTGCCAGTCCTTATGACTACACCAAAGCAGCCGAAGTGGCTTTCAAAGAGCGCATTCCTGTAAAGATTGGTGCTACGGCAGACCCTTTTCCTGTGGTAGAGAAATGGGAGCATATCACCTATGATTGCTTAAAGGTGTTTGATAAGATTGACTATCCAGTGCAGATTTCCACCAAGAACCCCGAAGTATTTCTTTCTTATGCCGAGGAGTTTAAGAATTCAAACATCGCCCTTAATGTCAGTTGCTCATTCTGTGACGATAATATAGCACGACAGATTGAATGTGGCGCAATATCACCCTCTCGCAGGTTTGCTGCTATTAAGAAACTATCGGAGATGGGCTTCCGTATTACAGTCCGTATTCAGCCTTTTATCTTGCCTTACTCGGAAAAGGTAGCAGACCGCTTCATTGGTATGCTTAAAGAATGTGGTGCATGGGGCTTTGAAACGGAAGGCTTGAAGATAAGAGTTATCGCATCAGGCAAGGAGAAGCAAATCTACAAGAAGATTGGCGACGCTCTTGGCTATGATGTCCTCGGCTACTTTAAGAAGAATGGAACGATAGAGAGTGGCGATAGGGTATATAACGAGGAAAGTAAACGTAGTATGCTTTCCACCTATACCTATCTCGGAAAGAAGCACGGAGTAAAGTTCTTCAATGCCGACAACCTTATCAGCAGCCGTTATGGTTGCGGTGCCGAATGCTGCGGAACGGAGTTTCTTCGTAATCATAAGATATGGGGTGGCTCCATGCGTGCTATGGCTTTCAAGGATAGCGGTGCGGTTAATTCAGAGGAGTTTGGCAAATGTCTTGTCAATTTTACAAGAGCAAGCAATAAGAATACTCGCACTATTGCAAGCGTTAGTAAGGAGTATATTCTGAATACATTGAAAAAGAAAAAGAAGAGGTAAATGACAAACGAGCAGAAACGGAAACAACTAACGGCAATGTTTGGTGCTTACTCCAAGCGCCTTGAAACCCTCTATGACAAGTTCATAGACCGCCTTACCGTTATTGCTCATAAGTCAGGTGTTGGTGTAGAGGACTTCTTAGAGAAGAATGTGCTCTATCGCTTCGGCAACTATCCCGAATTACGTGAGGAACTCAACGAAATCTTCTCTGATTACGTTCAAAAGGATATGTTAGCCTATCGTGCCGGCATAACAGATGGCGTAGCATTGGCGTATTCGCACGATAATGCGGTTCTCTCGGGTTTTTCTATCCTCTCCAATAAAGCAATAAGCCAAGCAAGAAATACCGCCGCAGAAACGTTTATTCGCAATCGCCTAAAAACCTCCGAAGGATTAAACCTCTCTCAACTTGTTTGGAACTATTGCTCTCAGACGAAAGCGGAGTTTGAGATGGCAGTGTCGAATGTCCTTGCTGACGGATTAAAGAAAGGCACAAGTGCGGCATCACTCGGTTTGCAAGTCCGTCAGTATCTTAATAACCCCGATATGATGTATCGCCGCTATCATCGTACCGTAGTCGATGCACAAGGCAATAAGAAAGATGTTGTAAAGTGGCGCAGACGTATTGTGGACGAGAACGGAAAAGTACGTTTCGTAGAAGAGCCATTGGAAAAAGTCGGTATGGGTCATTATCGCTCGTCAAAGCGGAACGCTGACAGACTGATGCGGACAGAGATAAACGGAGCCTACCACCGTGCCAATGCGGAACGATGGCAGATGGAGCCGTTTGTCATCGGCATTGTTATAGACTTGTCGCCACAACACCCTGCACCAGACGAGTGCGACGAACTGGCTGGACGCTACCCGAAAGACTTTATCTTCACGGGTTGGCACCCACAATGCCTTTGTATGTCTAATCCCATCACAATACAAGGAGAGGAGAAGAAGGAATTTTATCGCCGTTTGGCTGCTGGCGAGGATATGAGCGGATATGTTTCTCCGAATGCTGTCAAAGATTTACCTGACCGTGCAAAGCAGTGGATTGATGCTAACAGGGATAAGTTTATATCCGCTGGTGAACGTGGAAAACTTGGTTGGATTTGGCGTGATAATATGAAGTATGTGGGCAAGCAATTTTCGCCCGAGGAACTTCTTAAAATGGGTTATCAGCCAAGTATCGCAAGGGTTAAGAGAGTTAAGACAGAAGCCGAAAAGGCAGACATTCAGCGCCGTTGGGATGAACGAAAAGCAAAGAATGCCCTTATCATTAAGACAGGTAAGAATGTTTGGCAGGTTGCCGACAAACTCGAATACACCGAAACAATCGGCATGAAGTCAATGCTTCGTAATGCTATTATCAAAGGCGATACTATTGCTACAAGGGAATATAGTAGAGCTCTTGCAAAGGAGATAGCAAGAATAAACAAAGAGGCGGCATTGATAGAAAAGACAGTTCCTGACGCAAGGGAATGGTTAAAACAATTCTCTCTCTCCGATATTAAGGAAGTAGAAAAAGTTGTTAGTAATAATGTTGCAAAATGGAGCGGCAACTATGCGACGAACAGCTATCTTAAATCAAAATATGCTTCGTTAGAGGAATACTTGCTCTCTAAACTTAATTCAGAAGCATTGTATGTCGTTGATAGCACTTATCTCAAACCTCACAACCTTTATCCTACATCAAAAGTTGCCGAGAGCGCATATCTGAAACTCATAAAGGAAACACAATCTATCATTGATTGGCAGAAGATAGAAAGCGCACTGACAGAACTTAAAGCCTTTGATACTAAGAGCGTACCGTTTAACAATATACTGAGCGATATAGAATCTGCTGTATCAAGTAAGTCAGACCTTAATGCTGCACAGGAACTTCTAAGTAAAGCCGAAGCCAAGAAGAAACAGATAGAATATGATAGAGGTTATGCTAAGAAAGGGAAAGGTATTAGCGAGATATTCAGCGAAGAGAGAAAGAAAGCCGCCGTATGGGACACTGGCAACGGACAACTTGCTGACGATACCCTCTTCCCAACCGCTTCAAAAGCATGGCAAGCAGCAACAAAAATGGAGCGAGAGAAGATATATGAATATACACACCATTATTGCGACAAGAATGAGCCGTTGCAAGGTCGCCGCTATGTAGGCAGCCAATCAAGGACAAACTTTGAAACAAAGGTCAATCTCATAACCCGATACATTGAAAGAAACCCTCTGCCAAAAGATATGTGGTTCATGCGTGGCGATAGAGATATATCTGTTATCCGTTCACGAATAGAGTTTGCCGGCGGCAAGTGGCCCAATAAGATAGAAGACCTTGTTGGTATGACAATGCAAGAGGGCGGTTTTATGAGTACTGGTTCACGTCGTAGTTCAGGATTCAGTAGTAATGAAGTCGTAATTAATATCTTTGCACCTAAAGGGACGAAAGCTGCCTATGTAGAGCCTTTTAGTCAGTTTGGAGAAGGAGCCCAAAGCGTTAAGTGGGACGGAGTAACAAGATATAAAAGGTTTAGTAGAGAAGATGAAACGCTCTTCCAGAGAGGAACAAAAATGAGAATAACGAAAGTCTATAACGACGGATATAAGACCTATATAGATGTTGAAATCGTGGGTCAAGAGATTAAAGACCTCTCTTATGTATTAGACAGCAATATCGGTTACTAACCCGGTATTGCCGTCTTTGAGATATGGTCGCTTACTATATCAAGATATACCTCCATAAGGTCATAGAAATCCTCTAAATGCTTTTCCATATCAGCGGTATACTTTGCCCATCCTGTGAACATTACCATTAGTAAGTTATGAGGGATGCCTGTGTATCTCCGTCCGTCGAGTTTATGATAGGTCTCCGTTTCTCCAACAAACTTACCTTCGGTCTCTACATACACCCTTTCCATATCCCAGAACCATTGCATCCTCTCTTCTGTAAAAGGACACACCTCTTCTCCGCTGTAATAGCGGCATTGCTTGATTAAATCTTCTCTTTTCATATTACAAACCTTTTATAAAACTCTTCAATTATCATCTTCATTTCAAAGGGCAAGAATGCCTCTGCTTGCGACCACAGATATTCTGGTACGCCATAGAGGGCTTCTGCCATACCGCCAACGATAGCACCGAGCGTATCGCTATCTCCTCCCCATTGCATTGTGAGTTGCATTGCATCTTCAAAAGAAGAACTATCGTCTATTATTCTTAGAGCAACGGGAACTGTACCTTGACAGGTTTCGTCGAACCTCCCTCTTTCATAAGACTGGAATGGGTCGTAATACATCTGCTCTGTAATTATTGCTTGTGTCTTATCCTTAGATGCTTCAAGGCGCATTATGGCGTGAACAGTGGCGATAGCACCTTTGATGCCTTCGGGGTGGTTATGTGATACGTTAGCGGTAGCGATAGCCTGAGAAATAGTCTCTCCTACCGTATTGAAAGCCCATGCAACAGGACTAACTCTCATTGCCGCACCATTGCCAAAGCTGTTGTAAGGCTGAGGATTGGGATTGTTGACCCACTGGGCAAAAGACGCTCCATATCCGCCTTTCGGGAAAGAATATTTTCTACACCACTTCTGTAAATGCCTTGCGTAATCCAAATCATTTTCCAAGATAGCTTCCATTATAGCTACCGTACATATTGTATCATCTGTAAAGTCACATTCTTCTGTAAAGAAGTCGAACTCTTTTTCTCTGAGGTTGTTAAACTCAAATCTTGAACCGATAATATCACCGATAATTGCACCTCTCATTGTTGTACCCTTTCTTTATCTTTAGTTTTGAACTCCAAAATTAATAAAAATATATCAGAAGTCCAAATAATCTTTAAAAAACTTGCGAATCTCGCAATATATTCTTATTTTTGCAACTCATTGTTGTATCTCTTGCTTTGTGAAAAGCGTAAGAGGTATGTTAAACTTCGGGCGATATGCGGTTTTTGCATACCGCCCTTCTGTTTGTCTATTCTTTGCTTCCGTAGATAATAGTAACGATGTCGGTGATCTTCTCCAAACACTCGCTTATCTTCTCCAAGTTGCGCTCTATTCCGTCTAACCGGCGAGGAACGCTATCGAAAAATCTCTGTTCTGATGTTGTCATAAGGCTTACATATCACTAATGTTAATCCTTTGTACTGTAGTGTATTCCAGAATGCCCTCATAGCCGCGAGTCTTTAACTCCTTCATGAGTTCTCTGGCCGTGAATTGCGCCAGTGGGTTGCTTTTAGCCGACTTTTTAGAAGAGTGCAACCGCCGACGGGTACACTCCTTGCATTCTTTCATATGTCCGTCAGCAGACCTTGGGTGTTTGTTGAAAGCCGACAACGGCAACTCACGTCCGCATCCGGGGCATACCTTTTTCTGTTCTTCACTTGTTCCGCTTGCCGAAACTACTTCGTTCTCCATTGGCATTCTCTTGATACTGCCGTTTTTAAAAATAAATCCGTTGTTCATTGTTGTAATATTTATGTTAAACCATATTTAATCGAGTTCTCTTGGCAAGTTACATGGCGGGCTTATAACTTGCCCACCATGTAGTCAATCTCGCTCTCAGACAAAGGCATTCCAGCCTCCCTCTTAACGAGTATGATAAACTTGATACCGCACTCCTCTTCGATGATGTCGTATAGGGTTTCGTCCTCAACACCCGAAAGGATTATCTTCTTTGCAAAATCGGTAAGATGCTCACCATTTCTTTTGTTGGCTTCGTTAAGCATTTCTTCACGGATGCGGTCTTTCTCTGCTAACTGGCCTTTGAGGCGGTTAATCTCTTCGTTGTAGGACTTTCCGTTTGCTTGCATCTGATTGATGTCGGAAAGGTGCATCCTGTACTCATTGCAAAAAGCCTCCGCAAGTTCCTTGAATAGTGGGTTTTTCTTCTCCGACACCCATCGCTTGCAAAACTCGTCCTTATCCATCTTTACAGCGTTGTAAAGGCACTCCACGTCGGCATATTCCTCGCCTGTGAGGGTGATATGCGTTCTTTCAAAAAACTCTGATTGTAACATATTCTTTTCTCCTTTATTTTTCGATATAAGCGTTAAAACCAAGACCTGCGAGTATGCCGACGATGATGCCTGTATCTTCTGGGCACTTGGTACCAATATGGTATTCAACTTCTGTGTTCTTAGTGATACCGGCATACTCCTTGTAATCGTAGATAGTAAATACTACTGAGCCGTATTTCTTATACCATTCATAAGTCGTCTTGTCGCCATCTCCTGACATTGGAGAACCGAGCACCATTGAAAGTGCGTTTGCGGTAGTTTTAACATAACCTCTGTAACTAGAAGTACCTATAACTTCCTTAAAACTTGCATCGTTAAAATTAATCTTTTTCTTCATTGTTGTATCTCCTATCTTTAGTGAATTAATTATTTCTACACTCCAAAATTAATAATAAAGTATCATAAATAATAATATTGGTGTAATAAATTAATAATAATTTGGATAAAACTAATAAAATTAAGATTCATTAAGTAAAAAATCTATTATTTTTATATTTTGGCTTTTACTAATGAATACCTTTGCTTTAATCAGAAAATTTAATCATCTATGGGCGAAAACAAAGAACTATCAAGGTCGGCTTCCGTTGTCGCAAGGACTATGTATGAAGCAATGAAGCTGATAAAGCAAAACGAGGGTACAATGTCTTTTGCGGCAATCAAGGAGAAGATACCAACTATCTTAACATTCAATGATTGGGAGAGTGCTAACACGTCAGAAAAGACACCGCAGCCACGTTGGTTTGTAAACTCCGTTTTCTATTCTGTAGAGTATGTTAAGGCAGGTCTGATAAGAAAAGACGCAGGTGTATGGTATCTTACCGAAGAAGGAGAAAAAGCACTCGCCTTGACACCGCAGCAAGTGTTTGAAATCGCACATACGGCTTATCGTCAATATCAGAAAGAGAATGATAAGCACGAAACGATAGACGAAGATGTAGAAGAGGTTTCGGAACTGACAGACGAAATAATAGTAGCGGAAGCCGAAAGTACGGCACAAGAAGGTATCAGCAAGAGAATAAAAGCGATGAACCCTTATGAGTTCCAGGACTTATGTGCAACACTTTTGCGTGGTATGGGTTACTATACACCTTTCATTGCGCCTAAAGGCAAAGACGGAGGAATAGACATTGTAGCTTATGAGAATGCTGCTGGGGTAGGGCAGCGCATCATCGCACAAGTGAAACATATGCCAACTACCGCAATAGATGTTACCGTAGTTCGTAACCTTGCGGCATTACTAAAAAAAGACGGCGATACGGGCATTGTTTTCTCTTCAGGTACATTTACCAACGAGGCTATCCGTTTTGCCCGAGAACACAAAAGCAACATACGTCTCATAGGTTCTACGGAGTTAGTAAAGTTATGGATTGATAATTACGAACTACTTTCCGAAGAAGATAGACTGCTTCTCCCTCTAAAAGCAGTTTACTATGTGTTAAAATAATAGTGGCACACTATCCATCGCGGACTGTGTGCCACTTCCCATCATAGGGATACAACATACCATTAAAAACCAAGTTTCTTGTCTATCCACCTATAAGCGTCGCGTAGTTTGTTTTGTAAATCTTCGCGTTCGCCTGGTGTCATCTTTGCGCCTTCAATCGCTGCTGCGCTGTCGCATTCCATGGCGAGGCTCGCTAACTGGTTGCGAACTTTTAGAATCCATTTTTCTTTCTTCATAATCTCATTATTGTTTTAAATGTTAAACTTATATTCTTCGTAATCTCTCATTGCTTGTGTAAAATCTTCGTTGTCACGGATAACCTCTATAAAAGCCTCTTTGGTGGGGTATGTCTGCGTTCCGTTAACCTCTATCCAACCACTTTCTTCTTTTATCCAGGTTTTAGTAGAGTAGAAATCACTTTCCATACTACCATTCATAACGGTAGTATGTTGAAGAACTATCTTTATAGAGCCGTCATTGCTTACAACCTCAAAACCATTAGGGTGTTCCGTAAACTTAGGAACTCTATGTTCTTCTATGTTAATCATTTGCTGACCTTGCATTGCTTATTATATTTTCTAGTTGTTTATACTCTTCTATCTCCTTATCATAACTCCCTCCTGCGCAACCATGAGCAAGTGCTTGATGCCGTTCATACTGGAGGTCACTTATCATATACCGCACGGCTTTTTCAAATAACGTTAACTGGTATTTGCTAAACTCTATCTTTTTCATTTCTTAGTAAAAGTATGGGTTTAAGAATCTAAGCCTTTCGGCATACTCTTCGTTAGTTTCGTCAGGCAGCTGCGTGGGCTGCTCGTCAACTCTTTCTTCTTTATTCATCTTCTTCTATTTTTATGTTACCTACTTTATCCATAAAGCATTCTATATGAGAGATAGTACTACTGATGCTATTCATTGCTTTCTTTATAATCTTTTCAACGCTCGTAGTCAACTCACCATTATTCTCTTTTAATGTTTCTTCATAACGAGAAAGACGCTCGTCAACTGTAAGTAATTTCATAGACGCTTTCTCTAACTGCCTCATTGCGCCCGCCATCCATTTCTTGTCGTCATCTGTTTCTATAGTGTGAACTTTGCAAGATTGTAAGAAAACGGAATCTGCTTTCTCTGGGTCTACTACCGCACTCGCAAGTAGCTTTATCTTATTATTCGCCTCTTCTAACTTTTCTTCAAGGTCTGCTGTTACCGCTTCGACAACAGCGTTACGGCTATTCTTGGTTTCGTCTATCTGAGCATATAGTAGTTTTACTTCGTTTTGTAACGCTTCCTTTTCTTCTTTCAACCTCTTTACAGAAGAAGTAAGTGTTCTAAACATTGTTTTCAAACGCTCGTCAGACATTGCCTCTACTTGCTTCTCGTCTAACTTATGAATAAGTTCGATAATCCTATCTCTGTCCTCTTTCAGTTTCTCATTCTTCTTCTTAATAGAAGGCTCCAACTCTTGAAACCTGTTAAACATTCTCTTATAGTCCTTGACTATGAAATGTATAGTAGACCACAAGCAACCGCTTTCATCGTTTTCTCTATTGCTTTTCTTGCAATTCTCATACAGTGCGCAACCTTCGCACGACTGTATTTTCTTCCCGTTAATTTCTATACTCATAATTAATCGTCGTCTTTTTCTAATTCAATATCTGGGTTTTCTGATTTCCAAACGCGAACACCTTTGCGAAGTCGGCGGCGGTTATATTTCAGCAGGTCGTCGAGTTCATCTTCGCCCGATAGCCAATACTCTCCGTATACCGATTCTACGGTTATGTTCTCCCACCAACCATCGTCTGTGTATGAAACACCATTAGGCAGTTCTTTTACCTCTATTGGGTTCATCGGTGAGGTGCCGATAATAGTACTATCTATATCGGGCACTTCGTTGTCGCCAGTCATCTTAACGTAGTCGGCAAGTTCCTTGTTGTACTTTTCAATCTTGCGACGGATGCGGGCGAAGTCCTTTTTAAAGAGTTCTTTCTTATTCATTGCTTACTTCTTTAACTTAATCTCATAATAACGACAAACTGCTTTCTTAGCAGGATTCCAAGTGTCAACGCATACACCATTGACAACGGCGGTGCAATGCCCTGATACAGAAACAAAGTAGTTCCCTTTAGGGTGCGTCTTACAGAACTCCTCAACAGTTATTCGCTTCTTTCCTGCTTCGGGCTTTATTCCGTGATAGATTGCACCCATACTCTTTAGAACGGCATCCCATACTTTGTCGTCTTCAGCAACGTTGTAGGTGCGCCTTGCCTCTGCTGATAGAATATCAAAAGCTTCTATCCAAGTTATGTCTAATGCTACCGCAAAAGCACGAATAACGCAATCGCCTCTGTCCCATGCTTTCTTCTCATTGCCCAATGGATTGGGATTGTAGTAAATGTAGAAAGGTGTAGTCTTTCTGTACTCTGTAACTCTACTCATTGTTGTATCTCCTATGTTAAGTTAAACTTCACTCCAAATTTATAAATTAGTATTCGTATCTCCAACATAATAGGTAAAACTTTAAGACATTTTAAGATGACTTTAAAACTTTTAAGTGGCTGATTACCAGCTTCTTAAAGTGTCGCCATTAACAATCAGTGTATCTTCTTTTTCAAACATTTGGGTGAGTTTGCTTAATTCATAAGAGAGAGAATCAGCGCGATATTGTGCTTCAACTCTTAGCTTCCGTTCTTTAATAAAAGACGTTGCATAGCTAAAGCTTACTCCAAAGAGGATTACCGATATAATACAACCAGCGATAGTTTCTCTCCGAAAGAATGCGTTTATAACGCGATATAAATAGCATAAAAGGCTTATTAAACCTAAGAGTAGGCATTTTACTACTAACCCATAGAAACCTTCTGAG
The DNA here is from genome assembly GCF_900107705.1 of Prevotella sp. tc2-28. GTDB lineage: Bacteria > Bacteroidota > Bacteroidia > Bacteroidales > Bacteroidaceae > Prevotella. The sequence continues at coordinate 47,431 of NZ_FNRE01000014.1, read as the reverse complement.
AATTGCTTTAAACGGTATTGTGAAGCCTTATACCATGTTCTAAATTCTATGTAAATCATATACCAAATCTATCTTTAATAAAACGTTCTATTGCTAACTGAAATTCTTGTAAGCTATGGCATACGGAATACTGATGACCTAACCGCTCTACGTTCTTCTGGAACACCTTTTGGCTCTCCTGTTGCTTATTGTTCTTTGTTTTCATCTCCACGAACAAAACAGCACCCTCTATAACAACAACGAGATCCGCTACACCAGCAAGGGCACCTTCACGCTTTAATTGAACAGCCTCTCTACTATTTCTTGTGCCGCCGTTAGGAACAGAAAAGATAATATAGTTAGGATAGGCATAGCGAAAGTATTTCACGCAGGCTTCTTGTATATCGCCTTCAAGGTGTCTGTGCCGTTGTGGCTTCTTTTCTTTCGCCAGCATTGCTTTTAACTCGTCATACTTCATTCTTCTCTAATTACTTTGGCGTTTGAAAATTCGGGATATTCTCTCTTTGCAACTTCAAGACAAGCATCAATATACTCACCTCTTGCAAACTTGTCAGCAATATTATTAAAAGCATTAGAAATGGTTTCTTTATTCAAATCTATTGCAATCTTTTTACTATCGTAGATAAGGTCGCACATTGTATCCCATTCTTTGAAGATATTTTCTATGTTAAACTCAACAAAGATTTTCCTTAGTTCAAGCCCTTTCATCTCCTTGCTATTCGCCGAAAGGAACTTGTTGGTGCAATCATTCATTATCTCCTCAAAGTGGTAGATAGAAGATTCTAATAGTATCCTCGTAACTTCAATATGACTAAACAACTCCGCATCTTCGACACCTCCTTCTTTAAGAACTTTCTGAATAGCATTTCTTAACGTTTTTACGTCATCTTCGCAGATGTCTATCACCGAATCCTAATAGGTTTCGGAGAAGTCTTTACGGTAAACGGCGTTTCTAAGTTCATCAATCTTTCTATTCCGTAGCCGCAAAGCTTCGTTTGCCCGAAGTTTTACCTTTTGCTTGTAATACTTGCTTTGCCGAAGATAGTTGTGTGAGGTGAGCAACTCATTCAGTGCAGCATAGATAAGTAGAGATAGCCCGAAATCTACTAGTTTTGAAGTATATTCCAAAGCCTCTTTCTGTGTAAGATTGCAATATGTAACCTTTTTCATATCCCTATCTCCATTCCTTGTTACCAAGTTCTATGGTTTCGTAATATACCTCATACCTGTCGTTCCCCCATCTTCCTTTATTGGTACTCATCGCGTTATATAGGGATTGCAAGGATATTCCAAGCGCTTCTTCTCCATTACGTCGGATTAGTTCGGTGATGGAAGAGTAAGAGTATATCTCCTTTGTTTCTTTATCTTTAAGTCTAACAAGTCTTTTCATCTTTCGTTGTATTTAATTTCGTCTTTAATATACTTTATGACGCTATCCAACAAGAAGACAGCAACTTCTTTCTTTACTATTCTAATATCGCCAGCAAGAGTATTAAATGTAACCCCTGTTAGTAGCGAGTCGTCTTTCCGTAAGGTCTTCATCTGCTCTTGGAAAGATTTTAGTTGGCATAACCTTTCTTCTTGCATAATTCTCTAAGTTTTCGTTTTCTTTCGGCTTCTCTTACAGAAACGATACACCGCTCTCTATGGTTTGCGTAATAGATGCGTTGATATTCTTTGCGCTCTTCACAGGAAGCGATGTAACGCTCATGGTCTTTTTGCTTACGCCTCAGTCTGCTCTCCTCCGTCATCGGGCTTTACTTTATATTCAAAGACATCTACGACGGGTGTTTCCTGTATAGACATCACAACGTAGTCAAGCATAGTACCGCTCATAACGAAATCAATGTTTGACAATGCACTGCCGATAGAGCCCGCCTGTACGAGGTAGTAGTTGTGTGAACGTTTCTCTTTGCCGCTTTTCTCGTCGAAAGAAATGAAATCAATCTTTGCTTTATACCATTTGTCGGCATTATCGTCGCCGGAGAAGAATATCTCACGAAAAGGCGCAAAGGCACAAGTCTTAACTTCATACTCGCCGCTAATATATGCGGACATCTCTTCTGTGATGCGCTCTTCTGCTTCCGTAAAAGAGAGGGCATCAATTACATACTGTTCTGTGACTTTCTTCTGTGTTCCGTCCTCTAGGGTCTTTTCGTAACGAATACCGCAGACGAACCATGTTGCTGTTTTACTTCTCATAGCTTTCTTTTATTTTGATTTAGTGATTTTATAGAACAAGTTGTTAGATGTCTTGCTCATGTTCTTAGAGATATGCAAAGTTGTTTGCTCTTCTTTGATATTAAAGAACTCGCAGATATTTGAAACAAGCTGTTTGCTACTAAAAACAACATTGCAACTGTTTATGCGCCACTTTATAGCATCTTTTTCGTTGTCGTCGAAGAGCATGTAGATGGTGTTCTCCTTTGAATATATATGGATGTATTCGTGACGTGCATCTTTAATCTCTTCTGAAAGCTTCTTGTTAAAGCAGAAGCGGTTCCCCGACTTAGTATTGATAGTAACCTCGTCCTCTTTGAGCCTCTCAGAGCTTTTCTTTGTTATGGAGAAAAGTTTAAAACCGCTTAGAGCCATCTGCTCTTCTGTTACACTATGTTGTAGAGGAACATCGGGCTGTTTTACGGGCTCTTCGGTTTTTCTATTGCTACTCCATGCGTCAAGTTTCACGGGTTCGCTTTGCTTCTTCGTTTCTTTTGACTGAGTTTGCAAGGCTCTCTCTATTCCTGTTACTTCTGTGCTGTAAGTATGCAGATAGGTATTCACTTTATTAAGTGGTCTCGCTGCTTCTCTTGAAACACTTTCCTTGTTATGGTAGCAGTATGCGTAGAACTGGCTGGCGGTAGCACTTTCAAGTGTCTTCTCCCACTTGACGGCTTTTTCAAACCAGTAATTTACACCGAAGTTACTATTACCCTCCGGGAATACAAAAGCACCAAGAATAGCATCTTTCGCATCAACTTCTCTTAAAAACATCTCTACATCGTCAGGAGCATCTTTGGGGTGTGATTGATTATACATCCCGGCATACAAGGTGTTGCACCCTTCGGTTTTAAGAAACCTCTTAAATAAGGCAATATTTTCGTCTTTCATACTATACGGGGATTAGAATGGTAAATCGTCACTGGTTGACGCTGGCGCTTGTGCCTGCTGCGGTGGTTGAGAGGCGGCCTGCTGCTGGTTCTGCGAAAGACGTAGGTCGCAGAGATAGTAATTCAAGCCTTGCTTCTGCTCAGCTTTCTTGCAAGCCACTTTCAGATACGCGACATTGCCGTATTGGTCGGCTTGCTGCTTCGCATTGATGTCAACGTTGAGGAACTTATGCTGCGTTCCGTCTTTCATGTTTACTGTTTTTACTAACTCTGGGTGTAAGCGAATAATCTGACCTAACTTTGTCAAGTCGATGCTTCCAAAATAATCTGATAATTCCATAATCTTAATTTTTTGTTATACTGTTTAACTCTAATACTCTTTTCTCACAGAACTTGCGTCCTTTGCCTATATCAGTAAAAGTGCGCGATACTTTATCAAATACCACCCACTTATTGTGATACTTTGCTGTTTCAAATGATTTTTCCATTTTTATTCGCGTTTTAACGGCGTTTCTCCGAGGCGAGCCTATAAGTACCCGCCCCGGAGGATGTTCGCCTGTTAGATTTAGAATATTTCCTGTGCTCGCATAAACTCTATCATTGAGAGGTTCTGAGGCATAATCATATTCGTTTCAGCACTCTGTGGCTTGTAGAGGTCTGTAGCCGCATTGTAGAACGACCATGCGGTGATGCGACCTTCTTCCTTCTGCTTGACAAGCAGGTTCTCGGTAAACTGAGAGAGTTGCGCCTGATTCAGAGGATAGACCTCGCCGTTATAGCGGATAGACTTTACAGAGGTGTCGTGGGCGACACGGATAGACATCAGCATACCGAGGATAGTATAGATCTGCTCGGCGGTAAGAATGCTGCTTTTCATTCTCTCGATAGTGGCATCGTCCTCAATGGTGATATTCTGAGCGTTGGTAAGCCATGAGCCTACGGTCTGGAGCATACCTTGTAAGGTTGCTTTCGCTGTGTCCTTGCGACACTGATAATCCGAGATAAAACGTCCGCTACCCAGCATACACTGGTTGTGACACACCATTACGTTGCGTCCGAACCCTAACTGAATACCTTTCTGAGTATAGGCAACAGCAAGATTGGTTGTCACCTCGTCTGTATCGAAGTCCTTCAATCGGATGTTGGCATAGATTCGACGAAGGGTGTGAGCCTCTACGGCACGCTCACCGTATTTTGCTTCAATCTCAGGGTTAAGGGAAACACCGGGAGTTTGCTTGTCTCGGTTGTTAGTGGCAAAGAGGTCGTAAACCTCTGCGTTGTAGCCGTGTTCAGCGCACATATCCAATATCTGCTGAACAAGGGCGAAATGATAGATACCGTGAGGACAGGTGCGGTCATCGCCGCGATTCTCCTTTACGGTGCGCTTTAACTGGTCCAAGGATAATTCCTGGACTTTGGCTTTCTCGAAATCGAAGAACTGATTCTCGTTCCGAACTTCCTCTACTACTGCTACGGGAGCAATCTCTGACTGTGGCATTGAGCCGAAAGAATTAATCTTCATTGTTGTATCTCCTATAAATTAGTGAAAAATAAATGTTACTACTGATACCATTCCAAGAAGGAAGGATGTTAATACTGCTCCGATAAGAGCGTCTTTCCATTGGTCGGAATTCCAAGTCATTGGATTCATTGGGTCTTTTTTCATTGTTGTATCTCCTTATATTAATAATGTATTGTTAAACTATTCTCTATTAATTATTAACTTTTACACTCCAAAATTAATAATAATGTTTCAGATAATATTAAGATTGAGAGAAAAAACTTAATAAATTAATATTATTTTAGTAAAACACGGAGATATTTAAGATATTTTTAGAGAATTTCCTTGCTAAAATGAGAATTTACTATTAATTTTGCACCTTGAAAGCGATAACTGGAACTTATTGCTGAGAATAAGAAGTAAATCGCCGAAAGGCTATACGATAAAACCTCGAAAGTAGTTCCAGTGCTTTCGGGGTTTCATTTTATGATTCCTAAGTCTGATGTAAGAAGGCATTTTTGAGAGTTTTGACCCCGCATCATTGGACTATAAACTACCGCAAGGGGCAGCACACGGCGGAGAGGTTGGAACTTGGACGGATTACCCTCGTGCCTGGCGACAAAGCCGCTAAAACCGTTAGCCGAAGAGTAGCAATGTTGCTTTAGGCCGTGTGTGATGCTATGGGGCTCAACAGTCAGTAAGCACGCAATGAGAGTTCGGAGGGGATGAAACCCCTGTAAAACTCTCGTATGCTCGCAGAAGGCTTCCAGTAGTAAAATATTATAACATATATAATAATGAATAATTGGGCAAAGACTACAAGAAAAAAGCTCTTAGAAAGCAGAACAAGAGAAGAAGAGTGGATATTTTCACATCTTCCTCCTAAGTTAAAGAAGAAAGCAATTTGCCAATACTATGTAAAAAGCGGAACGCACCAGTATTTTATTGATATATACATAAAAGATTATAAAGTTGCAATAGAGATAGACGGAAGTTCTCATTCTCAGAGACAAGAAAAGGACAAAGAAAGGGATTTTATTCTAAAGAAGAAGGGTATTAAAACACTTCGAATCTCAAATAGTGAATGTTACGATAGAATAATTGTTCAATCCCTATATGAGGCTATTAAAGATAGCAAGAATAAAAAGAAAGAAAAAGTAGTTCTAAGTGAAAACCGAAAAGAGAGGCTAAAGAGACAAAGAGAACAACTTAAGATGATATACGAGAAGATAAACGCAAATAAGTTTAACATAAAACAATAAGAACAATGACAAATAACCAAAAAGCAAAATTAGATGTTCTTGTTAACTTCCTTACAGAGAAAAAGATTCATTTCTTTACTACTTTCAAAGGCAAGACACCTGTTAAAGCGGACATCTATGTTCCTAAGTTCCGCATAATGGTGAAAGTATCAGAAGGAAAAGAGAAAGACGACATTTTTTACAATAATGTTAAGTATCATTTTCATCCCCTTTTTATCAGAGAGATAGAAACCAAAGAGTTTGTATTAGAAAAGATGCAGAACCTTATCATAGATTTAATGAAAAAGCAGCATATCAAATATAATAAATAGTATAGTTATGGAAGAAAAGAAGAAGAGATTTCGGCCATCTCTAACAGCGTATCGTGCTTTGGAGTCGGAGTTGCGTAATGTTCAGTCCAAGTTGGAGACTGCTGAGTCTACGAACAAGTTCCTTGAAAGCTGCGTGAAGAGTTTAGAAGAAGAGAAAGAAGTAAAATCCAAGATTATCGAGGAGTTGCGTTTTAACATCACTATGTTAAGAGAACGAGGATTCTGGGCGAGAGTTTTTAATAAGTAGTAACTATGGAAGATGATTACGAAGAATACGAAGTGTGCTGCGAGTTCAGAAAAACTCCTTACGCGAAGTACAAAGCCCACAAACACCCAACGGAAGAAAAGTTGTTGCAAGCGCATATCTGAGCAATGGCTACGTCTAAGGCGTGCAGACCTAATGGCAAAGTCATCCGAAGCAGAAAGAATAACATTTCGTACAATTAACGCTCTCGGTTACAAGGTTATTAGGCAGTATCCTATAAACACAGGTAGGCGCATCTATTTTGCAGACCTTTATCTTCCAGAAATCAAAACTATAGTAGAATTAGATGGAGGGTATCATTTTACTACTAAGCAACGACGATTAGACACTAACCGAAGTAGCGGGATATGGCGTTTAGGTTATCACGTTGTGCGCCTTTCAAACCACGACGCTCGCAATCCAGAGAAGATAAAAGCAAAGATTAAGTTAATCCTTAATAAATCGGTTAGAGGGCGACAAACAAAGTTGCCACCCTCAACCAACACGGCAAAGTGATGGTTATAGTTTGCCGAACAACTTTCGCCCGAAGAATATAAGGCCGTCAGTGAGGAAGTTTGCTGCTACGTCGCTACCGAAATCGGTTACCCAGTTCTGTTTCTTCTCTATGCTTTCAAGTTGTGCTCTCTGACGGGAGAGCGCTTCCATAATCTCCTGATGGCTCTTATCTTGTAAAGTGAGTTGTACAAAGGTACGTTTTTCCTCGTCGGACATCTTATTGTAGATGTCTTCAAGTAGTTTCCTTCGCATCAACTCACTATAATTCATTGCTTAGAGAGAAAAATAATGTCGGATATTGAAAACGTTATCCTTGTCGGTAAGTTTGTCAACGGCAAGACCATAGACAACCTTGAAGATGTCTGCGCTTTGCACAAACTTTGAAAGCGTTTCAGAAGAATCTGACATAATCATCTCCATAGTTACCCAAAGAGCGCAACGGTTATAACAAGGTTCTTTCTCTAATTCAAAGCCTTCTTTCTCCATTGCTTGTTTCCACTGTTCCTTGCTCCACGGAGCCTGGGGATTCATCTTTGCAACAATTTTTTCTGCTTCCTTCGGAGAGAGGTAGTTCTTCCAACGGATAGATTCTAACTTGTCAAGCCATTCCTGTGCGAGTTCGGGCTTGTTCTGTATGAACCATTCCATCATCTCCCTATGCACCATACCAAAGGTGTGCATATACTCTACTTTCTCTGAGCGTGCCATCATATCATAGAGGGCACTAAACTCTTTCTTCATCTCTTCTTGTGTCATTTTTTCTTAATTTTAAAATTTTTATTTTATCTGCGGACTAAATCCAGAGGATAAGTAACTGTCTGATTTTTAGACGGTTTTTATCTTCTTTCAATATCCTTTTCTCTTAAATCAGCACTTTTTTCTGCCTACTTTTAAAAGAAAGAGAACCTATTTCTTTCCATGCTTGCGGACTTGTGTCTTTTCACAATTCGGGCACGGAGCCTGCGGGATTACCATTGTCGGCATCTGCGGCAGGCGTGTTGTCTGAGGTTTCGTAAATCTTCCCATATAGTCTAATATATAAAGTATCTACATATCCTTCTAATAATTCCAGCCATATAGCTATATAACTTGCGAGGAAAGATATTGCGAGAACCTTTATCACTCCGTAAAACGATGATACTTCCCATAGACTGAATATAAAGGTTATCCAGAAACTTGCGCATTTAGGGCAGTTGAGGATAGGGATTTTTCCACCGTATATCTCTTCTATCTTGCTTATCAGTCCGAGATGGTTCATCGTTACGCAGATAAAGACGATACCCGCAATATCAATCCATTCCATACTATGCACCAGTCGTTACGTTGAGCGTTGTGGTGATAGCCACGCAGTTAGTCACATTGCAACAGGGCTGAACGTTTGTTGGTGCAGCTTTCGATGCTCCTACGGCAAGTGTCGGTGTCGCTGCTGACGAGCAAGGAACACAGATAGAACAGTAAATACTCTCCGTCACAGGGCATACTCCACACTGGCACCCACATTTGAACGGCATATAGTTTACCGTACCGTTGATAAGCACCTCTTGACAGAACGTTCCATTGCCTACATCGACAGGCAGACCGATAGCTGTTGCTTTCAGATCAGCCGTTACCGGATAGGACTCATTAATACATAATTTTTTGTTACCACAAGTAAAGTGGTCGAGAGCCAACAGATAGTTGGCATTGGCGGCGGTACCGCCAGGCACCGTAGTCAAACTAACCACGAATGTCTTTCCATTGTTACAAGCCATAATAGTTAAATGTTAAGTGAATTATTTTGGGGCTCTATTACTGCGCCGTCCCCTTTCTGCGCTATACTAGGGTCAAAGATGTTAGCCTCGTTATTCTGTATAGTCTCTATCTTCTCTTTGATAACACTAATCTCTCCTTGCATACTCAGCACCGCCTTGGCAACCATATCAAGGACTTTCATATTGGAGTAAGCGTGCTGTGAGGAGCAATACGCTCTCTGTGCAGGCAAACATTGTAGACAGTTGCCCGAACACTTAAACTGATTCTGATTTGTCTGTTCCATATCACTTGAAATAATTGATTATATGATTCTTTACTATTGGGTTCTTATCCCAGTTGGATAAGGCTTGTGCTACTTTCTTTGCCGTGACAGCCCTACATTGTGAAGCGTGTAAGCCAATGAAAGCAATAATAGCCATACGAGCCTCTTCAACCTCTTCCTCGCTCTCCGCATAGATATTGAAACTTATCGGGAAACCTCTTAATCTCTTTTCTTCCATATTCTTGCCGTGTTAGTAATTACTCGTTGATTGGTGGTAGTGGTGCTGACGGTGTTTCGGGAGTTATCGGTGGCAGTTGCCTGCTCTGGATTATTCCACGAATAAAGTCATACCCTTGTGCCAGAGTGTCTTGATTTTCTCTAAGCCATCCCATAAGACCATTTACAGTTTCTTTGGTGTTATCCATCCATGTTGGCTGTACAGGGTCGTAGTCGGGAAGTTCGGGCATATCCTTAGCAAAGTAGTCATAGAGTTTCATAGCCTCGTCAATATCTCCCTTGCAACAGAACAAACATTGCAATTTCAGCGTTGCCTTACTCGTTGGTCTTATTCCTTGCATCATCTCCAATCGTTTCTTTTTGTTTGTAAACCATAACATTTGCCGTGTTCTAAGTTGTTGAAAATGAGGGTGTACCTAAAAGTACCTGAAAATACCTAAGTACACCCATTGCCATTTTTAGCCGTTACAACCGCATCCACTTGCGGGGCAAGCACAAGGCTGGGGAGCCGAGTACAAACTTACAGGAGTGGGGTTCAGAGAGGCACGACCTGTCACGAAGTCGGAATAGGTCTGTTGCATTACAGAGTTCACGGCAGACAACTCTGCGGCCTGCTGTGCGGTGAGGTTTGAAGCCTGCTGACCGCTAACAGTGTCGGTGATAGTCTGGCTGATGGTGTAGTCGCCTTGCAAACGTTCACTACGCTCCGATGCAAGCAGACTTGTCAACTGGTCAAGCTGACGCTGACTTGCAGCAATCTGTACATTGGCAAGTTCCTTTGCAGAGTTAGCAACCTCTTTTGCCTGGTTAGCCTTTGCATTACCATACATCGGACCGAAAATCCAAGCACCAACGGCTGCGGCTGTACCTACCGTACCGAGAACTAAACCCGCAACTCCGATACCACTTGTGTGATTCTTCTGTTGCATGAAACCAACCTTGTACTGCTCGTAAGGAGAAAGCCCTTCCTTATCCATACCTCGCAGCATCATCAAATCATTCATTTCTAATGCCATAGTTGTAGAAATTAAATTGTTAATACTAATGTTACCTGTGTCAATACCTTGACAGAGGCAAAATTAGACAGAATAACGGCAAGAAACAACAAAAGTATAATATTCCAAAGGTCAGTATCTGACCTCACCTGAGAGCCTGCGAAAAGCCCTTTTTAGAGTGCTTTCAGATACTCTATACTTCTTAGAAAGTTCCATAAGTATGACATCGACTTTCTGATTCTCGTTCCTTAAGAAAGTGTACTCTTCAAACGCTCTTATGTACTTATAGTCATCTTCTCTGAGGCCACATTTTGACATCAGTTTTAACATTTCAGCGTTTAATTTCAAAAATAAAACCTTTTTCATTTGCACAAATCACTTAAAGTTAGTAAATTTGCACTCGCTTCACTAACAAATAGAATTATCTGCCTTCCGGCGAGTGGCAAGGACATACACGGTCCCTCGGCACCTCCTCGGAGGGCAATTCTATTGAAAGTTAGTGAAGCATCTTTCTGTAGTGCCGGGGGACTTTACATATAACTTCTCCAAAGCACTACGTCACAAAAGTACACCATATTACTATAATAAAGTCAAATTAGACTTTATCAAAGTAAACAAGTAAACCGCCTAAGACTTATTTTAACGCAATCTAACAGCGTTTTGCTACTTGTTTATATACTTATACTCGAACATTTCCAAAACGCCGTGAGAAGCCTTAAATTTGCGATAAAATCGCAAAAATATAGAAATATGGCAGCAAACGACGAAATACTTGGTATAAGCGGACACCTTGATATATCAGACATAGACCGCTCTATAAACGAGATGATAAACAATCTCGATAAGATTGGCATAAAGACCGATGCACTTAGCAAGCGTGTAAGCGATGCAATGCGTGAGATAGCACAGTCTACTGACGACAGCGCAACGAAACAAAAGCGGGCTATGGAGGTGTTTGCTCAGGCTACCGAAGAAGCAAAAGCGGCACTTGCAAACTATCCAGAGCAAATACGTCTTGCCAAAGAAGCGATGCAACAGACTGAATCAGCGACAGCAAACCTTGAAAAAGAACTCGCAAAGCTGAATACTCAGTTAAGTGGCTCAGTCATAGGCTCAGAGAAGTATAATCAGTTAAAAACCTCTATTGCAGGTGTAGAGCAGCAGATACATAACAATACCAATGCTTATCAGGCTCAGTATGCTGTTGTTCAGCAAATGGAGGCAGGTTATAACGGACTCGTTTCTATGCTCGGTGTGGCAAACGTAAGCACGGCAGCTAATGCTGTCGCTCATGGTGCGGTAACTGCTGCTACTGTCGTAGAAGCAGGTGCGCACGCTGCTAATGCTTCCGAAATGACAAAAGAAACGGAAGCCACCAAAGAAAACGTTGAAAGCAAAAAACAGTTAACGGCAGCCCAAAAAGAGGCTATTGACGCACTACAACCATTCCATAAGGAGATAGAGAGTATAAACCAAGAACTCTCAAAAGACGGAGATATTCAGAAGGCTATCCAGAAATACGATGAGTTGATTGCTAAGATACAGGAGTTGTACAATGCCGAAAACGCAAAGACAACTAACTTCGTAGGTGAGAAAGGAGAGCGCCGAGAGGAGTGGAATGAATACATAACGTCAGCGGACTATGTAGAGGCACAGCAGAAAGCCGTACTATATAGCAACACTCTCAATGAATTAAGGGATGCAAAAGCAAGACTCTTGTCTACTACGGAACAAGTGTCTGCTGCTCAGAACGAGGAAAATCAGTCCTCGCAATCCGCATCGTCATCTTTCAAAGAACAATGGAATGCTGTTAACGAGTTACATAACAGATTACAGAACCTTAAGAAAGAGCATGCGTCCCTTCAAGAGGAGTATGACAAGTTAGCCGAGAAACAAGGGTTTGACCAACAATCTAAGAAAGCACAAGAACTTCTAGAAAAGATTAACAATCTCAAGAAGGAGATTGCCGACACAAAGAAAGAGATGTCGGAAGAAGGTAGGGCAGGTGGCTACCTCGCAAAATGGAAGAATAGTGTCGTAGATGCAATCACAAGAAATGGCAAGTTCCAAGATTCATTGGGTAACATGAAAACCGCTCTTAGCGGTCTGGTTGCACCTTTTACAGCAGCAACTGGAGGTGCCGTTGCATTCACCAAAGCCTTATGGGCGATGGCTGCGACACCTATCGGAGCAGTCCTTAGTGCTATTGTATTAGCATTACAAGCAATATTTGCGTGGTTTAAAAAAGATGCGGAAGGTCAGCGTGCGTTTGCTAAGATTACAGCCTATCTCGGTAGTCTGCTTTCCTCTCTTATGGATATAGCGGTAAAGATAGGCAAATATCTTTACCACGCTTTCGCCGACCCACAAGGTGCATTAAACCAATTTGGCAAAGGATTAATAGGCTTAGTCATTAATCCTCTTAAAGCCGTCGCTAAGACACTTTCAGGTGTAGGTCAGATTGCCAAAGGCGTTATAGACCTTATAGCGTCAGGAGCGAATGTCGCAGAAGCAAAGAAAGCCATAGAAGGAATAAAAAACGGATGGGAGGATTTAAAGAAAGCAGGCACCTCGGTAGTTGATACTCTCAAATCAGGTTGGGACACTCTTGCCGGAGCAGCAAAAGGAACAGTTAAACTCTTAGGCGAAGGTATTAGTCAAGGTTGGTCAGCTGACCTCGGTGCTATCGGTGCCGATATGTTTGGCAGAGCAAAGAAAGCCGCACAGTTAGCAGAACAAGAACTTAACGCACAGAAAGCACTTTCTGAAGCCAAGGTAAAAGAAAAACAACTTGAAATAGATATTGCCAGAGAGCGTGAAAAGATATACACCCTCACAGGTAAGGAGAAGGACGCTCAGATAGAACTTGTAAAGAATATGCTTAAAGAGAAGTATGATGGGCAGATTAAGGCTCAGAAAGAACTTCTCCGCATAACAAAAGAGCGTAACGCTCTTCATACAATGTCTATCGAAAGTTATGCAAAAGAAAGAGAAGCACAAGGCGCTGTTTATGCCTTAGAAGCACAGAGGGCTGCTTCAACACGAATGCTTGTTCGTATGCAACAGTCCAACCTCAAAGCAATGGCTAACGCAGGGAAGAAAGATGCCCGTCAGCAACAGCAGATAGATGAATCCGAGGCAAGGTTAGAAGAGATTATCCATAAGAATGTCGTTGCTAGAGCAAAAGCAGAGCAGGATATGGAGCAAAGAATCACTGATGCTCGTATTGCTGCAATGAAAGACGGAGCCGACAAGGTTCTTGCTGAGAAGAATCGTTCCTTTGAAAAAGAACTAGAGCAGTTAGCAGAACAGCGAAAAGCTGCTATTGAAGCAGAGCGAGCCCGTCAAAAAGCCGAGTTTGAAGCACAAGAGAAGATAATCAAAGCACGCGGAGGCAAACCTGAGCAATGGGATGAAACAAAGTTAGACCAAAGTGCTATTAATGCTATAAAAGAGCAATATAAGAAGTTAGAGGAGTTTACTATTGCCCGTCAGCAGAATAATGAATTGCAACAGCAAATTCAATCAATGCGAGAATACCTAATAGAGTATGGTACGTTCCAACAACAAAAACTTGCCATTACTGAGAAGTATGCTAAGATGATTGCAAAAGCAGAAGCCCTCGGTCTTAAAGGAGAGGTTCTTAGGTTGAAGGCAGAGGAGAATAGCAAGAAGAATGCTGTCAATATGAGTGCTCTACAACAGAGTATTGATTGGCAATCTGTTCTTGGCGGGTTTACAAACCTTTTAGGAGACCAACTCAGAACCACTTTGGAGAAACTGCGTCAATATGTAAGAGAGCCGAGTTTTGCAAAGAAGAATGAAGCCGACCAAAAAGTAGTCTATGATGCTATAACAAAATTAAAAGGGCTAACGGGTGAGGGCAGAGGTACACTGAATTTCTCTTCTATAAAGAAGCAGATGGATAGTCTTGGTGCTGCTATTAATAGGCTCCAACAAGCAAAGAATGCCGAGATAACATCTACCGAGCACCTTGAAAAAGCAAAAGAAAGATATAAGAAAGCATTAGATTCTGGTAATAAAGCCGAGATTGAAAATGCAAAGATAAGTCTTGATTTAGCGGAAAAAGTTGCCACTGCTGCGAGCGAGTCTGTTAGAGTTCAGCAAACAGCGGTTCAGAACCTTGCTAACGGCCTTAGAGAATCAGAAGAAGATACCGTTGACGGACTTAACTTAGTAGCCGACGGCCTTAGAGGATTTGCCGACAATACGCTTTCTGGTGCTTTTCAAGGCATTCAGAATATGCTTAATGGCCTCTCTAAACTGAATATCGGTGGAGAGGTAGGAAAGGCTGTTAGCAAGTTGTCCGACACTCTTAGCAATGCCGGGTTTATCGGACAACTAATCTCCGCTATCCTATCTATTCTTGATATATTAAAAGACGGAATAGGAACACTTATTTCGAATCTCATAGATACTGTTCTAAATGCCGTTGCAGGTATCTTAGACAATGTTCTATCGCTTGATTTTGTAGGACAGATAACAGGCTCGTTAACGAAAGGTATAGGAAATATCCTTAACGCTGTTACATTTGGTGGCTTTGACTCATGGTTTGGCTCGAAAGATACAAGAGCGCAAGTTGACGCAGAAATTAAGGCTTCTAACACTATCCTTGAAAGTATCGACAAGAGTGTAAAGCGTATTTCTGACGAGATGTCAGAAAGTTATGGTGCAAGCGCATTATCAAAGTATGAGGATTTGCTAGAGAAGTTCATTAATAAATCTGCACAGTATAACCGTCAGATACAAGAAGCTGGTTGGGGTTATTATGGTCGCCGACATCGCGAATGGTATTATAGAAACGAGAATGGAGGTGAAGGAGAAGGAGGATATGTATGGCGAATAAGGAACTTGCTTGGCTTATCAGAAGGCGAATATGGTACAGCATGGCAAGGGCTGTTTGAACAACTTTCTAAGATGGGTAATGAAGGTGCGAAGAAACTCGCAGAGTTGCGTCGTCTTGCCGAAGAAGGAAATGCCGAAGCCGCAGAACTATGGTTTCAGATTGCTAATACAGGATGGGACGACGAAGGACGTATCTCAAAAGCTGCTAACGCATGGGCTGACCTCGCCGATGAGATGGAGGAAGCATCGGAGAAACTTTCCGAGATAATGCTTACTACTTCATTTGATAGCCTTTTTGACGATATGATAAACCATCTCTACGACTATGCTGATGGTGTAGAAGATGTAACCGACAGCATAGCAGAGAGTTGGCAGAAGATGGTTAACAGGATGCTTATCAACAACCTTGTAGCACAGAATCTTAAAGACCAACTAAAGGTTCTCTATGATACTTGGTATAAGAGTGTATCGGCTGCTAACGCAAACAACGACAAAAAGGCTTTGCAAGAGGCGAATGATGCTTTTTACAGAGGTTACCAAAGTGTTATTGATTCGGGTATCAGCCAAATAGAACAGTTAAGAGAGTTAGGCATAGACAGGATTGAGAATGCTCGTAGCCAACAATCCGCTACGGCAAACTCTATACAGAACATTTCCTACGACCAAGCAGACAGCCTTGTTGGTATCGGACTGAATCATACCATTCTCTTAGAGCAGACTCTTTCGGAAACAATGATACACACCGAACTCCTTACAGATATAGGCGACAATATAAGAGAAACAAGAGCAAGAGTAGTAAATATCAGTGAGGGTGTTCAGTCTATGGTGGAAACGCAAGGCCTTATGAACTCACATCTTGCCGAAATTAGCGAGAATACCAGGGTATTACCCGAAATGTACGACGAGGTAGTAAGAATGAGGAAGAAAATTGACGAACAATAAAAATATCCGTATATGAAGAATAGTGCATTTATTAAACTGCCAACAGAGGACGATTCCGCTTACATCGACATCTTTGAGCAATATGGCGTATCATTTATTAAAGGCGGTTATTACAAGTTGCTTTGCAACGGAAAAGCAAAAGAGTATGTTACAAATACAAGCCGCTTAGAACATGGAACAAGATACCTTGCAAAAGCAGAGTACTCTAAACTCGCAGAGAATACAGTATCATTAGAAGTCCTTTTTGAAGCGGATACAGAGAGAGATTTTGTTGATAACTTAGAAGCATTCATTGATAAGTTATCGAATGGAATGTTTTACTTAAAGATACCTTCAAAATACCGCATCTTCAAACTTGTTTATAAAGACATCCAACCAAAGCAAGAGTATAGAAATAAAAAGGCTACCTTTACACTCAGTTTAACGGAACCGAATCCGAAAGATAGGATAACATTATAAGAAAATGGTATTATACGACGCAGACGGGAATAGATTGCATGATGTGATTCTCACGAAAGCAGCAGAGCACGAAGAGGAACTGATGAAGTCCGACTTCGTGAAACTGTCATGGGATGATGCGGTATGTGATGTTATCCCCGTAGATGCGTATATCATACCTTTCAAGGACGGGTTACATTACTCTCTCTTAGAGCCGTATAAACCAGAGCAGAAAAGCGGGGCACAATTCCATTATGAGCCGCATTTCCAGCATCCTAAGATGTATCTTGGAAAGGTAACGTTCTCCCGTCCCACAAAAGATTCAGATGCTAACGACATAAACCTTTTGGACTGGCCGTATACTGGTGATATACAAACGCTATTAGGGTATTTCTGCGACCAGATGAATGCTGTCTACCACTTAGAGGGTAAGCAGGCTTTCGGCTATCAGGTCATCGGAGAGATTGACAACGTGGTAAATACGACATTCTCCACCGTGGATATCCTTTCGGCACTATCGAACGTTGCCAACCTATTGAAATGCGAGTGGCACATAGATTGGGAACGCAAGACCCTGTATTTCGGCCATATCATGTTCAGCAAAGGCGAAGAACCTTTACTTCTTGAGGTTGATAAGAATATCGGCATCCCATCGGTACGAAACACCAAAGATGGCTACTGGAACGCTTTCGAGGCACAGGGTTCTTCACGTAACATCACACGTCGGGCAGCAAGCGGAGAGTATGTACAGGCTAACGTCCGCCTGTCGCTGAACAGAAACGACTACTCCGATGGTATTATATATTCATTAGGAGAGCGGGACAGTGAGGGTAAGATAATAACCTACGACAAAGAGCATTTCGACTTGCTCGGCATGAAGCCTTATGTCAAGAGCCTTATCTTTGAGAATGTGTATCCACACCTTGACCTCTATGCTTATAATATAAAGTATAGGGAGAGATACCGCCTTGATGACAATAACGAGAAGGTTATCGACCATTACGATGCAGACAATAACCCCGTATACAAGCGTTATGCCGTTTGGTATATGCGTCTTGCTTATCCAGAGAAGAACGCAGAGGGAGAGGTAACGGAATGGCACGACTACGACATTACGGAGGTAAGGGACATGAGTGTCATCATCAAGAAAATCCTTATCAACAGCACGGCATATCATAATATCGAAATGACCCTGGACATAGATGCCACCGCATCGTTGTTCACAAATGAGTCAAAGTCCTATGGTGGAACATATATCGTGAGCCTCACGGCAGACAACATCACGATAAAAGGTTATATCAACGGGTCTTATCTCAACCAAGGGGAGTGCCGTTTCTATGCTGAGTATACGGGCGACACACCGGAAGATGACCGTGATGAGCCAAGCCTTGCCAACCTTACCGCTTTCCAGAATGCTATCTTTGAAGGTAAGAAGATCGCCTTTGCCGCAGGTGTTGACAAGTCACGTTTCCCTGTGGAGTATTCGCAGATAATAGACGGAAAATCCCTCTATGGGCAGTTCAAGGCAAACACCACACCGAATGCCGAGACATCACCGCTCGCCGGACGTGGCGATGGGGATAATGGCAACTATGGCTTTGGACTGATAGCATTAGGTATTGAGGGCGAGAACTATATATCCGTTGCCAACACTCCACCGACGGAAGAAGGAGATACGGGTATCGTTGATGCGCTGACAGGAGCAAGCAGCACCGTAGATGAGAACTACTATGAGATAGTCTTCCAAGAGCAGAACGACTACATACTGCCTACCACCAAGTCACAGGGCATCATCCCGAAAGGACTTAACGAGCCTTCACTGTTAGGAAATATCGTCAACCTCTATAACATTGTCATGGACACCACTGCCGACAAGCCTTTTGAAACGGCTGCGCAGAAGGAGTTGGAGAGCGAGACGGAGAAATATATCGACAACCTATTCACCGACAACAACTCATATACTTTCAAGTCCGACCCCATAGCCTTTGAGGAGATGTTCAGGGAGGACGAGCAGCAAGGAGAACGTGACTCACACCTCTTTATAGGACAGCAGGTAAGGTATGCGGATAATGTGAACTACACCGCTGAGAACCCGTTGCTGACCCGTGTAATGAAGATAGTCACTAAGATGGACTATGACTTCGAGCAGGAGATAACGATAGGCAATGAGGTCATCAAAGGCTCACAGACACAACTCAAAGAGCAGGTGCAGACGCTTATCTCTGGTGGTGGCAGCGGAACAGGTGGCGGTATGTCTGAAAGCGGTGTGCTGAATATCGTAAAGGACTATGTAAACACCCGTTTCCTCTCAAAGACGGATAATGATACCGCACAAGGAGAGATAGGTTTCCTCAAAGGACTATGGATAAAGACAAAGGGGTTGTTCGGTTTCGATGCCGATGGCAACGGCTCTTTGAACTCCCTGACATTAAAGGATGAACTAAGGGCGGCAGAGGGTATCATGAATACCGTCCGTTCTTCCAACTATACGGGTGACGGCATCGCAGACACAGGATTCCGTCTTACCTCGGATGACGGCACGGGTTCAAGTGCTTTGACCGTCGATAACCTGCACGTCAGGAAGAAGGCTACCTTTGAGGAGTTGGAGGTGAAGAAGGAAACAGCCATAGCGGGTAACCAGGTATATTCTTCTGCTGCCAACATCATTGTAAAGACCGATTTCATCAATGAGAGTGGTGAGGTGGTAGGATATGTATATCGTCAGGTGCCTTGGCTGTTGAAGAAGATGCCGTTCCTTTTGAAGGGAGTGTTCTTCGGAAGAAACCGCAAGACGAAGAAGACCATAACATCAGAGGAACTGAAGGACGTAAAGGCTTTCCGTCTCTATTTCCTTGCCGAGGATGATGACAGGGAGATTGACAACATGTGGGCTATTGGTGACCTTGCACGCTGTCAGACGATAAATATGAAGAGTTCCAAGAGAAACACCTATGTTGAAGGTTCATCGAAAATAGGCAATGTATATTGGTGGAGGAAGGTGATAAGGGTGTCATCCAATACCGAAGAGCCATCAGAGAATCCCGACACGACACACTGCCAGCCTGCTTTGATAGACGGAAAGGTGTACCATTGGTTCGATGTCAGCAATGTGGATGGAGGCTATGACGAAGGTTCTGACATTCCCGCCGCAGGTGACCATGTCGTACAGTTCGGTAACGACCGCACCACAAACCGTCAGAATATCATAACATTAGATGTAAGCAATGCAGACTCTCCTGCCCTTAAATTCTATCACGACATAAACGATTTCTCCTTGGCGAACAAACGTATCATTGGGTTACTTTACAACCCTAATACGGGTGTGCCTATCATAGAGGACTATGGAGACGCTTTCATCGGTGCAAGGGATAACTCTACGTACATTAAGTATGACTCATTGAACAAGTTACTTGAGGTAAAGGCGAGGATTTCCGCACAAAGCACTATTGGTAATCAAGCCCTGGATACTTACATCAACAATCTCATCACTGCCATCACGGATGACATAGAGTTACAGTTGGACAAGAAAGCCGAAACGTGGTATCAGAACGCAGACCCGTCATCTGCTTGGAATACAGACGAGTTAAAAGCAGAGCATGTTGGAGACCTGTGGTATAAAACAGGTAACGGAACGACATGGTACTATAAGGACAAAGGACAAGGCGCAAGTCCACGTTATGATTGGGAGCAGCAGAATATTCCACAAAGTGTATTTGACACTATTGACGGAAAATCAAACATCTATGTTAATTGGGGAGCATGGGGAAATAATCTTCATGTGAGAGACCTCTTCATACCAAATGATAATACGACACAGAGCGGTGTTGTTTATAAGAAAGGCAAGGTGTATCGTTGTACCAATGTCTCTCCTGTAACTTTTGAGGAGATAGATTACACTGACGACTCTGCACTCAATGATTTTAAAGCAAACCAATATGTGCAGGCACTTACAGGTGGACAGATAAGCCAAGGTATATCAAATGCCGCCGGTGCCGCTGCAACAGCGCAGAGTGCCGCAGAAACAGCACAGTCCGCTGCAAATGAAGCTGCAACCGCTGCATCAAACGCCGCCAATGCAGCAAGTGCTGCTCAGACTTCTGCTAACACAGCTAACAACAGACTAAACAATTGGGCTTCTGACGGTAAGATTTCACCACAAGAAAAGACTTCTCTCAAGCAGCAAAAGAACGATATTGTTCAGGAGTATTCTCAGATTTGTTCAGAAGCTGACAAGTATAGTGTTTCAAAAACAGCATTTGTAACGGCATATGGAAATGCTATTACGGCTTTCGATAAGTACACTGCATCTTCTCCAGAGGACATAACAATAGAAAGCGATTATGAAAATATATCTGCTTACTACACAGCTAGAACAACGATAATGAACGCCATAGCAACAGCAGCAAAGAAAGTTGCTGATGATGCACAGGCTGCTGCAGATGACGCTTATAGCTTAGCAAAAGGGGCAAAAAATAAAGTAGATTTACTTGATACCATAAAAGACGCTTTGAATGGTGCAACGTTAATAGATGGAGGACTTCTTTTGACATCACTTATTGCCCTTCGCCATTATAAAGGAACTGGAGACAAGGAAGATGTAGAGAATTACAATACATACGGCGGGATGAATGGTATCTATCTTAATGATAGTACTATTGCTGCATGGTTTGGTGGTTCTATGGAAGATAGATACAACAGTTCTACTCAAACCTATGACACAACTAATAGCGGTAAGGCAACTTCACTTTTCCGCATGGATGGCTCTGGATATTTTGCTAGAGGAAACTTTAATTGGGATAATGCTGGTAATGTAAATGTCAAAAACGGCTATTTTGAAGGAAAGGTAACCTCAATAGCAGAAGGAAAAGGAAGGTGGGAAATAGCACCGTCCGCATATCACACAGCAACCACTTCAATAGCTATTCCTACAATTACAGGATATGATAAAGATGGACGGTCAAAAATCAAAATACTATTTGATGGAGATAGTGGAGATGGAATAGACATTTCCTATGGCGGCGGGCTGTTTTTTGTAAAGCAAGAAAGTGGAATTGATAAAGTTGATGGCGGATATTTTAGAAACTACTGGAGAACACAATCATCAGAAAACAGTTCATTTATTGATGCTTTCTACAATTCTTTCTATCCTATAATAGAGAGCCAATATCCAAAAGATAACAACACCAGATATACTTTAAAGGTTGGTTCAGATGATAGCGGAGCTTGTTTATATAGTAATAGTTGGCCTACCAGAAATGAAGCCTATCCTGAAGGACGTGTGTATGTTGATGATTGGGGCTATCTGAAGGTATTGGATACCAAGAATTATGACAGAATCAACATAAGGACAAAATCCTTTACTCTGCCAAAGGACCCGCCTGTTGGTACAATATTTATTATCAAGAATATGTCAGATAGTATGATATTAAAAGCAAGCAGTAATGCCTATGTGCTTAATGGAAGTGATGATGTCGCACTTATTGAGCCGGGGGAGGCATATACTTGGAATGATAGGACTTCTGCACTTCTCTTCTACTTAGGTGATATTCCTACTTATGGAAAGTGCTGGTCAATGATATACAGTAATTAATGCAGGAGAAAAAGACGATATGAAAAAGATATATAACAACATATTCCCAGTGAAAAGATTCACGTCAATGGTGATTTGGCCGTTCCTCTTTATCCGCAAGGACAGAGCGTGGGCTTTCAACACCATAGGAGAGCGCCATGAGGGAACGCACGGCAGACAGCAGAAGGAGATGCTTGTCGTAGGTGCTATCATTGCCGCCGTCCTCGCCGCAGCAGGATGCGGGTGGTGGTCGCTCCTTGCCATCCCTCTCTTCTTCTGGTGGTACGGCATAGAGTGGCTTGTCCGTCTGTGCATCTACCGCAATATGATGACGGCATACAAGAACATCAGTTTGGAGCGTGAGGCATACGCCAACCAGTACGACCTCATGTACTTGGACAGAAGGGATGCCTTTGCATGGATTAGATATATTAAACAGTAAGAGATATGGCAGTAACACCCGAATTTATAGAACAGGTCAGCGAAGCCCTTGAGCAGTTAGGGTACTCGGTAGAGCAGGAAGAGGATGTCATTGATGATGTCTCGCAGATAAACGATGATGTCACCCTTCCCGGCATACGTGTACAGGGAGGCTCTATGACTGGATATGTCAGCATGAAACTCCTTGTGCTGAAGCAGTACCTTGATAATACCGTCACGGCAATACAGAACGCATGGAACACATGGTTCGGCACATCAGACCAACAGGGAGTGCGCAAGACATGGAGTGACTGGTTCACGGCACGCTCTACTGAATGGGGCACATTGAAAGTAGATGCGCAGACGGCTACCACCAATGCCAACACCGCAGCAACGGCAGCGCAGGGCGCTACCGCAGGGGCAGAGAATGTCAACGCAGGATTGCAAGGGTTTACCGTAACCATCACAGACCGAAATGGTGTGTCACGGAGTGTTGATATTGGCTTTGATATATATCGCACCTATCCTTCCGTTGCTGCTATGAATGCCGATGCCGCAAACGTGCCACAGGGAAAGTTCGTCATCATTGCTACCACCGACAAGACATCGGAGGACAATGCCAAGATGTATTGCAAGAACTCACAAGGAAGCTTTACTTTCCTCTGCGACCTTGACCAGGCATCATCGGAAGCGTGGGCTGATTGGCTAACCAATATGAAGCCAGCTATTCAGCAGGCCACCACGGATGCCAATAGTGCCGCTACCAATGCAAACCAAAAGGCTACGCTCGCACAGACGGCAGCAGATAACGCCAATATAAGCCGTCAGCAGATAGAGGCTAACGAGCAGACACGCCAGAGCAACGAGCAGGCCCGTGTTGCTGCGGAGACACAGCGTCAGACCGATTGGACTAACTGGTTCAGTGACACATTGCCAACAGGCGTAAGGAAGCTATGGGGCGACTTCTGGTCTGGTGTCAATACATCATGGAACTCCTTCTTTGGAACAGATGAGAGCAGTGGTGTCCGTGGGGATTGGAACACGCTTAGGGCTGATGTCGTCAGCAAGACACAGGCCGCACAGACCGCTACGTCGAATGCCAATACAGCAGCATCGAACGCTAATAGCAAGGCAACGCTCGCCAATAATGCTGCTTCTAATGCCAATGATAAGGCAACGTTAGCGAATGATAAGGCAGGGTTAGCAAATGAAAAGGCTGCGTTAGCCAATGAGAAAGCCACCTATGCCAACACGCAAGGCGATTATGCCAAGGCGCAGGGTGACTATGCTAAGGACTGGAACGATCATCCTCCTTTTATCGGCGACGGCACGACAGGTGATGAGAACTATTGGTATATCTGGAATGCTCAGACAAAGACCTATCAGAAGTCCGTCTATGCCACGGGTGATGACCTTGATTGGGATTCTATGAGCGAAGAGGATAAGGAAGACCTCGCCCGCAGGGTAAAGGAAGAACTTGTGTTCGCAACGGTAGAGACGTGTGAGAGTATCATTGATGAGTTAAACTAATAAATAATTACGACTATGGCAGAGAAAATAAACAAGCTTATCTTTGAATATGATGGTAAAGAGTATGAGTTAGACGGAGGAGGCGGTGGCTCCCAGCCGGGACCTGACTCCGTAGGCAGCCAGGAGATAAAGGACGAATCCGTGGAGATGGTCGACCTGGGCAAGTCGGTGAAGGACTCGATGATCACCGACAAGGACCGCGTGACACAGGAACAGATGGACAACTTTAACGTATAAGACTTATGACTACAAGAACAGCAACAAAGCCTACTCCAAAGGCTCCCGCACCAAGAGGCAGGAAGAGAACTCACACTAAGCCGGCAGTACCTAAAGAGATACAGCAGGCTGAGAAGGTGGCTATGGTGATGTACTCATCACTGAAAGCACCCGATGCACCAAGGGCATCCTCACAGGGGTATATCATAGGTGCTACCATGACTCTGAAGATGCTTTTCGACCAAGCCGTCAAGCAAGGCGACGACCATGACGAGCTGAAAGGTCAGATTATGGCATGCATACAGATGATGTAATTATAGTAATCGGAGGTGAAAGTCCTCTATATGTTTAATTTAATTCTTTTATTATCATGACTAAAGAGAATTACATGGCGTTAGCCGACGTCCAGGAACTCTGGACCAGCAAACTCAAGCCTTACATCGTAGCCGGTTTCATTGCGATGTTGGCAGGTACTGACACCAATGCCAAGAACCTCGTTCTGGCTGATGGTACTAACATCGCCCAGAGCACGTTCATCGCTGCTACTGAGAAGGGCGCCAACAGTGGTGTTGCCACCTTGGATGCTACCGGTAAGGTTCCATCAAGCCAGCTGCCTTCATTCGTTGACGACGTTATCGAGGCAGCCAACTTCGCAGCACTGCCCGCAGAGGGTGAGGGTGGCAAGATCTATGTCACGCTCGATGACAACAAGACTTATCGTTGGGGTGGCACTGCCTATGCGGAGATTTCCGCAAGCATCGCTCTCGGTGAGACCGCAGGCACTGCCTACGAAGGTTCCAAGGGTGCTGCCAACGCAGCTGCCATTGCCTCTCACACTGGCAACAGCGACATCCACGTGACCACCAGCGACAAGGCTGCCTGGGGTGCTAAGTACGACAAGCCAAGCGGCGGTATTCCTTCTACCGACATGACGGCAGAAGTGCAGGCTTCCCTCGCACTGGCTGATACTGCTATTCAGCAGCACCAGGACATCAGCGGAAAGGCCGACAAGGTGGCTTCTGCTACTAACGGCAACTTCGCCGGACTGGATGCCAACGGCAACCTGACAGACTCAGGCGCGAAGGCTTCTGACTTCGCTACCGCTGCACAGGGTGGTAAGGCCGACACCGCCATCCAGAGCGTGAAGGTGAACGGCACGGCTCTGACTCCCGATGCTAACAAGGCTGTTGACATCGAGGTGCCCAACCGCGTTACCGCACAGGAACTGGCTGCTTTCGTAGTCTAAGGCTCTCTTTTTCTCAGGGAGGGGACGCGTTCCTCTCCCCGAGATTCTTTTTTGACATGATAAAGGAAGAATAAACAGAAACGATTATGACAGGCGAAAATTATATGGCTCTCGAAGACTTCAAGACCCTATGGGATGACAAGCTGAAGCCTGCGATACCGGGACTTACCGAGTATGCCTCCGTGGCTACTTGCGAATCAATCATAAATGAATTAACTTGAAAAAACGATATATATTATGGCAACAACAGGACATGAAACCGAGGCTATCAACGTCCAAGACCTCAAAGCGGCTTTGCAGAAGCTCAAGACGGACAAGATAGACCCGAAGGTAGACAAGACAACGACCGTCAATGGTCATGCTCTGAGCGGCAATGTTACCGTCAGCAAGTCCGATGTCGGTCTTGGCAGTGTAACAAACGATGCACAGGTTAAGAGAAGTGAGATGGGTGCTGCTTCTGGTGTGGCAACGCTTGACTCCGCAGGAAAAGTGCCTTCTTCGCAACTTCCGTCTTACGTGGATGATGTATTGGAGTATGACACCAAGTCAGCATTCCCCGCAACTGGTGAGGGAGGAAAGATTTACGTTGACAAGTCAACCAATACCTCTTGGAGATGGAGTGGTTCTGCATATACTCAGATTAAAGGCGACCTTGCGATTGGCACCACAACAGGTACTGCTGCCGATGGAAAGGTGGTCAACGACCACATCAACAACACAAGCAATCCGCATGGTGTCACAAAGGTACAGGTAGGATTGGGGGATGTTGTCAACACGGGAGATAGTGCAACACCAGTATCAGGAGGTACTACCAAGTTCACGACTGGTGGTGCATATACCGAACTTGCCAAAAAGGTTGATAAGGTAACAGGTAAGGGACTGTCAACCAATGACTATACAACAGATGAGAAGAATAAGTTAGGCGGTATAGAGGCAGGTGCTCAGAAGCATATTGCACCAACAGCCGCTGAAGTTAAGTCTGCTCTTGGTACTGGCAGTGGTACAAGTAAGTATTTGCGCGAAGACGGAACCTGGCAGACACCAGAGGGAGATTATGAAGAGCAGATAGATAACCTACAGCAATCAGTGAAGGAAATACAGACTAACATGTCCTATGCAATAGATTCCATTGTATCTAATTTCACGCTTGAGGGAAGTTCATCACCTACATTCACCGTAAACAATCAGGGAGCAGCAGCACAGTATATCAACCGTATGGGTGGCTATCTATTCCTCGTAAAGGATGGCAAGGTATATGCCGCCAAACTAAATCCTTCCAATTGGAGTTTGTTCGCAGATGGAAGCACTGTGACAGATGCAGCCAAAGCCGCCACTGAGTGTATGATACATGTTCCAGACTGTCATTACTTAGGCAATGGAACTACCTTACAATTCGGTGGAATGACACCTATTAACGGAGGACATGTATTTGCATCCCCACATTGGGTGGGTGCTTATCAGATGTCTGCAGGAGGGCATAGCCGTGCAGGTGTAGGCTCTTCACACTCTAAGACGATGAGTGCCTTCTGGCAGGACGCACAAGCCATTCACGCAGACTTTGGATTGGCTAACTATCAGTTCCACTGTCTTATCAATGCACTCTATCAGGCACGCTATGGCAATCTCAACTCAGAGAGCTTCCTTTCCAACGGCAATGCCCGCTCAAGTGCGTCATGGGATGCTTATAGAGACTTAGCTCATGGTATGGCAGATAGCCTTGGTGATGGAACAGGATGCGTGACAGCAACGGACAGAGCTAACGTTACACGCTATGTGACGAAGCTGTTCGGCTTTGAGGACATGTTCGGCAAGTTGTGGGAGTTCCGTCCTGGTATTCGCTTCTATATGAGCGGAAGTGTTAGGCATGCTGTTGTCTATGACGGCAATGTGGTAAGCAATACCGCAGAAGGACGTGACATCAGTGGTGTGCTTTCAAGTGCAAACGGACAGTACGCAACACAGATGGAACTCGGAGAGTATTGGGATATGCTGCCAAAGGCTGTAGGCGGTAGTGAAACCACCTACTACTGCGACGGATATTGGGCTGCTACAGGTGGTCAGCTCCTGGTTGTTGGCGGTCCCGCGTACCTCGGTTCGCCGTGCGGTCTTTCGTCCGCGTCTTCGGATCGCGCTTTCTCGGGCGCGGATGTCAGTGTCGGGGCTCGCCTGGCCTTCTATTCGGAACCAGAGATCGTTAGCGGAGCGGAACTTCTGTCAATGCTTGCGTAGGCAAGCATTGGGCCGGAGCCTGTCGGAGCGAAGCGAAAAGCGAAATCGGGAAGCGTCGCTTTCTGAAAATCCGGCAGGCTTCCGCCTAACAAAAAAAAGAGAAATGACAAAAAAGTATTAACAATTTAGAAAAATCGCCAGATTAGAAACGTTGCTCTTTGACAATTTGCACCCATAAGGAAAGTATCACGGAAAGATACATACAAGTTACGCTGACGTGTTCTAAGGTAGTTTTATACAACCTTCTTCTTCCTTGGAACGTATAGCGTTGGCGAGGAGGCATAAAGAACCTCCGAAAAGGTGACATATCGTGGAGCTCCTGATTGTTGGCAGTAACGCGAACAACGGTTCGCAATGCGGTCTTTCGTACGCGAATTCGAATAACGCTTTCTCGAACGCGAATGACAATATCGGGGCTCGCCTGAAATTCGACACTATAAAAAAATATACGGGGACGCGTCCCAAGTTACGGGCCGGTCACACGATTGAACCTGTCTCGATGGAGGGGTAACACCCGACAGAGCAAAAATAAAAGGCATTGGGTATGAAACAAAGTCCCGCTGTGCAAGTAAGCAAGGCAGTTGTGCGCCTATACCGAACGCTCGGTAGCCAAAAGTGTAGAAGGCCGTGAGAAATTATCATGTATGATGGAAGAAAAGGAACTGACATATAGTAAGCGTGGAAAGAACCGCAAGGTACGCATAGAACAGGTGTGGCAGATGTACAACCTGATAGAGGCAGACCGTGAGGCTCGCAAGCGCAAAGGAGGTCACAAGGGTGTCCGTCTCTTCGACAAGGAACGTGACAAGAACCTTGACAACCTTCAGAAGATGCTAATGACAGGAACTTATCATACATCGCCTGGACAGGAAGTAGAGCAGTGGTGTCCTTGTGGAAAGATGCGCCGGCTTCATAAGTTGCCGTATTTCCCAGACCATATAGAACACCATGCACTGATGCGTGTCATCATGCCGATATTGATGCGACACTACTACTACGACAGCAGTGCCTCAATAGAGGGCAAGGGAATGCACTTCGCCGCCCGTCGCACAGAAAAGTGGATAGACAAGCACAAGAAAGCAGGAAGACTTTACTATTCCAAACTTGATTTTGTGAAGTACTACCATAACATCGACCAAGTGAAATGCTATAACCGCATAGCACGTAAGTTCGGCAATAAAGGCATAAGATATCTTCTATGGGAGATTATCTCCGCCTGCGAGAGAGGACTCGGCATAGGATTATACCCCATACAGCCGATAGCCAATTTCTACAGTTGCGACTTATGCCGTGAGACAGCATCCCGATTTGATGTATTCATTGAGATATACTGTGATGATGTCGTGGTGATGGGAACTTCAAAGAAAGAGGTTTGGAAGGCTGTCAACTTCATCAGGCACTATGCCGCTGACGTGATGTGCCAACCATTGCATGAAAACATAGGGGTGCAGATAATCGACAGCCGTCACGGGCTCGACTTCGTAGGTTATGTGTTCTTTATAGAACATATCCAACTGCGCAAGCGGATGAAGAAAAAGTTCAAGCGTAAGATGGCACGACTCATGGAGCCTTTACATAAGTACAGGGTAGCCGCAAGCTACAAAGGGTGGTTGCAACACTGCAATGGATTTAATCTATGGTGTAAAGTAATGAATATGAAATCTTTCAAGGATTTGCAAATACCGGAATATGAGAAGCGTGATGCCAACGGCAAGCGCATACTGCAAGGAACGAGGACGGCGATAGACACCATCGCTAATGAGCCACTTGAGTTTCTTGATGTGGAGCTTGGCTTGCAATCCAAGTTTGGTAAGCCTGCCGCCTGGATACAGGTGAGGAATGCGCAAGGGAAGATGCTTAAATTCATGACAAGCGGGCCGAGGCTGCTTCAGATATTCCAGTATGTCTTTGAGCATGACGCACTGCCTTTCCGCGGGAAGATAGTGAACAGGAACGCTTCGGGCTATCCCGACTACGACATATCAGATTAAATTGATTTCTTACAAATTTATAGGAGGTTTTATTATGAGAAAATCGGAATTTGACTTACAGCCTTCGTTAATTGCACATGAAGGCACTCAGGTACGCATCAACTTCGATGTTGAGGAGGTAGAGAAAGAGTATCCATCAATGGGTGGAGAGGAAACCATCAAGCGGAAGATATGGGAAGCCTATGTGGTACGTCTTGATGCACCTCTTACCCGCAGCAGGATTGTTGATGCAATTGTCACAGCAGGCTATCCCAATGATGTGATGCAGGCAGTCCAGAACAACTACCTCGCTAACCCAGAAGACGAGGATGCCAAGGCTGAGATGGATGATATGCAAGCATGGAGAGTGAAAGCCAAGCTGGTTGCTGACGAGGTAATGTCTGCTGTTTCGGCAGAATAGTAATTAACAATTTAAATTTATCAGACTATGGAGGATTTTTGGATTAATGTAGGAATCGTAGCAGCAGTGATATGGATTATAGGATTCATCCCTGCCTACAAGAAGATTAAGAAGTGGGGCAAGAGCACCTTTGAGACCATCTGGTACACTATCTTCTGGCCTGTGCTAATCCCATTGTATCTCATTCATAAGATACACAACAGCTAAGTGTTGTCAGAAAGAGGAACGGCTGACGGAAAAGTGTCGGCTGTTCCTTCTTTGTCACATTTTGCAAATTGTACGCACTTTTTCGTGAAAAGATATACGATTATCGAATAAAAAGATTATCTTTGTAGCGGAATATACTTTCTACTTTAGTAGAAAAGCGAGAAGGATAACATTTTTAACTAAAGATTGTAGGATTATGGAAACAGTTTGGATTATCGTAGGTATTCTTTACCTTGTAAGCATCGTATTAGCCTATCAGGTTATCAAGGGATGGGGTAAGAGCAAGTTCGAGACGATTTGGTATAGTATTTTCTGGCCTGTGTTGATACCATTGTACATGATACATGTGTGGCACAACAGGAAGAAGGAGGAGTAGAGAGTGGAACAGGCTATCATCAATGAGATAATAGCAGCCTTAGTCGCTGCCGTTGTGATGTACGTGGGCTTCATCAACAACCTGCGTACTGATGTTCGGCTTCTGAAAGAGAAGTCGAAGTCTATGGACGAGAAATGTAAGGAGATGACCGACGAGGTAGCCCAGCAGATGCACCTTAACACCATCCTTGAGGAAAAGGTCAAGAAGATGGAAACGCGACAGGAATCTCACTCGAAGAAATACGACGAGCTGTTGAATACTATCAACGAGCTAAAGATTGAAATGGTTAAGCAGTTCTCACGGCTTACATCGGAACTCAACAGTTTCAATAGTATGGTAGAGGCATCAGACAAGGGGGTGAAGATAAAGAAGAACAAGAAGTAAGACCATGGGAGAGCAAATCAAGAACACAGGAAACGAGATTGTGAGCCGTTGGCGGAACAAGATGCCTAAGTTCTTCAAGTGGGTCTTTGGTGTAGCCGCTTTCATCGGCGGTCTTGCCATAGCCATCAATGAAGGTATGATAGCCGCAGGAGCACAGCCCCATGAGTGGTGGCTTGACATCTACCCCTACTTGGTAGGAACAAGTGCCGGAGCAGCCTTCTGTGCCAAGTTCACGCAGACATATCCCGACAAGGAGAGCCGTAACACCATATTGGATAAAGACGATAACTAAATAACATCAACCTATTATGATAATTAATCAGTCACAGTTATTAAGAGCAGTGCCAAAAACCAATAAGACAAGGGCCTTGGAGCTCGTGAAGGTGTTTAACGAATGGGCTGAACGTTTTGGCATCAACACACCACTAAGGACAGCTCATGCGCTCGCTCAATTCTTCCATGAAAGTAATGCCCTCAATGCCGTTGAAGAGAATCTGAATTACTCTGCCGATGGCTTATTAAAGGTTTTCCCGAAATATTTTAATAAGGAGAACGTAAAAGACTATGCACGTCAGCCAGAGAAGATCGCCAATAGAGTCTACGCAAATCGCATGGGTAATGGAGATGAAAAGAGTGGTGATGGATGGAAATATCGTGGACGTGGTATAGTGCAGATAACTGGCAAGTCCAACGTTATAGCCTATGAGAAAAGCGGATTCTGCAATGGAAAGGTAAGCGAACATCCCGAATGGCTTGCACAGAGTCCTGGCGCTTATAAGAGTGCGATGTGGTTTTGGTACGCCAATGGTTGTAATCAGCTTGCAGATAGGGATGATGCGATAGCCGTAACAAAGCGTATCAATGGCGGTACAAATGGACTTAGCGAAAGAATGTACTATCTTAGAAGATTTAAACGAGAATTTGGACTATGATTACACAAAGGAGTTATTCATATTGGTTCTTGAAAACCTACGGGAGGGATGGTTACTATAACAACGGCTGTTCCGGACCTATGATAGCCATGATGATACTCTTGCTCTTCCTCTTATGCGGATGCAAGAGCGTTCAGTATATCCCCGTGGAAACGGTGAAAACGGAGTATGTTACCAAGACGGACACGTTCATTCAAAAAGACTCGGTTCTCGTCAAGGACTCCGTTTTCATTCACTCAAAAGGTGATACGGTATG
The DNA here is from genome assembly GCF_900107705.1 of Prevotella sp. tc2-28. Taxonomy (GTDB): domain Bacteria; phylum Bacteroidota; class Bacteroidia; order Bacteroidales; family Bacteroidaceae; genus Prevotella. The sequence continues at coordinate 15,239 of NZ_FNRE01000014.1, read as the reverse complement.
GTATGAGAAATGGCATACCAAATATATAGACCGATGGAAAGAGCGTGTCGTAGTGGACTCGTTTATCAAGACTGATTCCATCCGTACCCCATATCCAGTCGAGAGGAATCTCAACAAATGGGAGCAGTTCTGCCTTGATTTCGGAAAGGTAACAACAGGCGTAACCATCGCCGTCATCATTGCGGCTATCGTGATGATGATTAGATGGATAAGGAGAAAAATAATTTCATGAATTGTGTGTTTTTAGCATTAACGGCATACAGAGGTATGTAAACGTTCATTTTTATGTATTTGTTTTAGTAATAGTTTTTTCATGTATTTGTTTAGTTCACTTTTGGATAGCCCGTGAGCGCAGTCTAAAAGGTTGAATGGATTTAGGAGTTTTTAGTAATAGTTTTAGGTTTTAATAGACAACAGCCCATCCGTGAGGACAGGCTGTTTTCTTTCATAGGTTGCTGAATACTTTTATATATTCAAAAGCAAAGTCTATCGCCTTGCCAAGTTCTTTCGTGTCTGGCATTTTATAGATGGCAGGAACGTTATCATCCCTGCGATACCTATTTGCTTGCAATAGTATAGCCTGATAGTGGCGCATCTGTGTCTTGCTGACATACTTCGTCGGTGTGTCACATTGTTGTCCGCACTCATGAATATCTGCAAAGCGGAACGGGCAACTTCCGTATCCGTAGGTGTCCTCTCCGTAAAACCAGCAGCATTCGCCGCAGTATTTCTCTTCTTTCTCTTTCATAACTTTTCTATTCTTTTGGTTAAATCACTCAATACAGGAAGAAGTGCTTTTATCTTCTGCCTCTTTTCTTCGTTATTCTTGGAAATGTCGTAAGAACAGGTAAACATAATATCTTCTCTGAGTTTCCTGTTATGTCCTACACAAGTTACGCCTAATGCGTGTCCGAAGCATTCAAATTCCGCTTCGTCCCACTTTACCTTAATGCGCATCAGGTCACCTTCACGCTTTATGCTCTCTACATAGATAGGTGTTGTACAAGTGAAATGCCAATACCATATTCTATCATCCTTTCTAAGGTCTTTCAGCTTTTTGTTATTCATTATCCAAAAGTTCTTTGTTCAGAAAGTTATTGCCGATAATCTCCATATGCTCATATTCTTTATCCATAAAAGTAGAGTATATGTCTTTATAGTAGAGATACACGCCAGCGGCATCATCATCCCATATTACTTCATTGACAAGGTCCCATGCGTCTCTAAGGATGTCGCCGACAAAGATATCTTTGCCATTGCTGTCTTTTCTGCCAGTCCACAAGCCTACGCTCTCCGGCACGACCTCATAGCCTCCTACCATAACTCTCGGCTCTAAGCCTGTCTTTGTAATTTTCTGATTGTGTACCAAATCGCCGTAAACCCAACCTTTGTTACCTGTGGCATCCCAGCCGCGAAATTTCCATTCCATATTCATTTGTGTTCTTTTACCCATCGCCATATTTTATTCATTTCCTTGTCAAAGTTGGTGTCGGTAAATTGTGGATAGTTAATTTCTTTTTCGCTCAACATCATCATGTGTAAAGCGCAGATAAATCCTTCGTATAAATCTATCATCTGTTGCATTCTCGCAACTTCTTTTACTTCGTTGTCATTTAGTCTTTCCATACATATCCATATTTAAGCGTTTGTAACTAAACTTTAGCTTTTTGATGTCCAAACCATGCTTGCACATATTGGTCTTGAAGCGTTTTTTGACCTTTCGCGGTAGTCTGTATCGTTTGCCCGCAATCTTCTTGTACATCTTGCCTACTGACCTAAATTCTTTTGCTTCCATATTCATTTGCTTAAGAATTCGTAAATAACCTGAAACTCTTGTTGCGCTTTTACCATAAGAGACTCCATTTTCCAATGGGCATCGGATATGCCTTTGTCATCACGTTTGCCTCTCGCTACTACGAGGTCACTGATACACTTGTCGATTTCGGCATACAAACGGGCGATATCAGCTTTTAAGTCCTCGGTTGGTATATCTGCCCGTCTAACAATAGAAAGCGGCTCAGAACCGACGGAACTTGTCGGGTTCTCGCTATCCACGGTAGCAATAGACGTGTCGCCTCTGTCTAAGTAGAACTGATGTCTAAGAACGCGATGAATATCCCAAAGGATGTCCGCAGTATCGTCATAGTGTATTCCGTTGAGCGTTTGCCTATCAAGTCCCCAGAAACGTTTCTTGATGTCGTTGGCTATCTTCTCCGCTTCGTGGCGCATATTATACCAGCCACCATCCCATTCCTTGTGCATACTATCTCCTGCGTGTAGTAACGCCCTTTTCTCCCAGGCTTCCTCAAAGAGGTCTTGAAAGGCATTGTCTTGCCCTTGTATTAGCCGTGTGAACTGGTCACAGGCATACGACAGTAGTTTCGCCTGACGCTCTGTTAGTTCAAGCGTGTAGATGTGTTTGTTTTCTTTGCTCATAATTCATTATCCTCTACTACCCTTACAAGTTCTCCATCATCTTTCTCTACAAGGTGTGTGATACGAAACATTCCTTCTTCATCATAGAAAGATACTTCTCCATTAGAAGCTACCATAACCACCTTATTATCTGCAAAAGGCTTAAATTTTCTTATGAGGTCTTTGTACTTTATCTTGTATCTCATTTCTCATTGCTTTTCTAAAGTTATCAATAAACTCATTATCAATCCAGCCAGCTATGCCATTGTCTTCAGTCTTTACCTCATTACAATGTAAGTCAAGATACTCACAAGCCTTTTCAATCACTTCTTCCCTTGCAATCTCCACAGCCTTTCTTGCTTCATTTGGTGTTAGCCAAGGATTGTAAACTGATGGTGGGGCTTTTTGTGGTTCAAATTCATTGCTACAATTCCTTGTGTAGTCCTGTATAAATTCTTCTGCTTTACTCATAGTTCTATTTCTTTTGGAAGTTCAACATCTAACCAATAAACAATATCTGGAATATTCCAATCACCTTTGTCATAGGTCTTAGGCGTATAGTGCTCTACCTGTCCTGTGGTAACACTCTTGCCATCCCATCCTTTAGGGTCTGGTCTATGACCAAATCCAACTCTATAAGTAGGATATTCCTCATCATGGATATTGTGCTGTGCATTATACTTAATCAAGGCTATAACCTCTCTGTCATACTCTGGCAAATCCTCTCCATCGGCAGGTTTCCAAAGATTTGATTTCTGCCAGTTAGTGAAATGTTCAGCCAACGCAAGCATATCACTCTTGTCCATCGAATAAATATAGTCCTTCTCTTCAATACCAAACCTATCAAGTTGTTCTGTGTCAATAGTAAAATAGTCTTTGATATACTTGTTGAGTTCTGTTTTCAAGTCCTCGCTTACAGGCTCTTCTTCTGGCAAATCATCTACATCTACCAACTCTGGCTCTTTGCCATAGATAAGTTCATCAACAATCCTGTCATGCTCTTCCTGTGAGATACCGAGGCTTTCAGCGGCAGTTTTTGCATTAAGTATGTCTTTCAGTACTTTGGGTGCGACAGGCTCTTCTTGCAAAGCTTTTACAGCCATGCCAATAGCTTCTATTCTCTGTTCATCAAGCCAACAGTGACCACCGTTTGGATAGAGTTGCTGTAAGAATTTTATTGCTTCTTTGTTTGTCATACGCTTACTTTCTTAATATATAACTTGCTGCTATGATTGCACTGCTTAGAATTGTTGCGTGCATTATTATTGCTATGTATATCATATCCATACGCTATTCTCCTTTCTGTGCTTTATTTCTTATACATCCCTCATAAGGTGATACATAACATTCATTATCTTTCTCGTGATACCAAAAACATTTAGTCGGTTTAAGACATTTATCTTCTGTTTCCACCTTCATGCCTCTTCTCCTTTCTGCTTTGTTTTTTCTCCAATAATACTTATAGCCTCACGCAGTATTTGCTTTTCTGAATCAGAAAATCCCATAAGCGTACCCTTATCGAAAGTCAGTTCAACCATATTATATCCGAATAGTGGTGCTGGGCTTCCCTTTCCATATCCTGCACAGTCACCATTATCGTCAAAGTTACAATACATCCAACCCAAGATAGCAGGAGCCATAATAGGGTCAAACAATTCAAGAACGATACAAGGATTGTGATATACTCCATGAGTGCCTCCTTTTTCTTCTGTCATACGTTCATAGAGCTTTCGGCATTCAGTATAGTCAAAACTGTCACCTATATTCATTTCTTTGAATACTTTCCTCATATACGAGGTCTTCTGCTCGTCAGTCATTGACTGCCATTTCTCTTTATCCATAATCTATCTATTCAGCTTTATTATATTCTAATCCAAAACAAAAACGCAACATAAACCTCTTAAACCAACTAATAGGTATATATACTGGTATTCTACTTTTTGTGGCTTTATGCTCAATGTATGCCACAGGTTTTTCTACTTTAATCGTTGTTTCCGTTGCTTTCATAACTGTTCCATAATTATAATGTTTCTTTTTTTATTTGTTTACTTCTACAAAGTATACCGTATTACCGTCTTTCCTATAAGGAGCCATACAGTAGCCTATATGTCTTTTGTTTATCTTTCCACAATAGTCAGTAAAGACACATAAGTTCTCGATATTTCCTGTATCAGGCTTTCTTATACAACAGCCTATGTCAAATTTGCCCAGTGGCTTACCTCCAGCACTTGTTACTCTATATAATGGCTGTTTACTTGCATCCATTACTTTGTATGTTTTGCCATTATAGGTAAACACTTCACCTATCTTTCTTTCTGGTATAGGATAACTAAATTTTTTCATACTACAATTTCTTTTTCAATCCCACAAAGTCTTAATGCGTGCTGGAGTTGATGCACATATTTGCATTCGCACGGAATGTTATCACAATTTATACGCAACCTCCACCCGTCTTCATCATAGTTATCAAGATGAATGGGTTCTAACGATTCTTCTTTCCACATATAGAAATCAGTGTAATTTATAAACCCATTCTTTTCAAGAATCTCTGGTGTTATGGGTATTGGCTTCACTTCTGACTGTCTAAAAATCAAAATCAAATCATCAGAATAAACACCTATCTTAATTTCATCATCCATAATCCGTCTAATTTCAGCGACTTTTAGTTGCTTTGATGGAGTCCAATAAGTACATTCCACCCAATCACCAATCATCAATTCGTTTGCTTTCATAACTATTCCTCCCTTAATTTCTTTAATTGCTCTTTCATAATTTCGAGAGTATAAACTTCTTCTGTGTTAGTTGGAGAGACACCCGAATAGCAATTAATTGCATGTTCAAGTGCTTTCATCTGCTCATCACTCGGTTTCCAAATGTATCTTTCTTTGAGAGATTTAAACCAATTAATTGCATTCTCTTCATCAATTTCCTTAACCCATTCGTTATTTAGGATATGCTGAATAATTCCATAATAGTATTCATCCTCTTTACTCCACTCAGCTTTTCTTAAATCTTCTCTCATATTATGAGTAGATGGATAAAAGGCATTGTGATAGAGGTCTGAAAGGAATGCGTCTGCTCTACCAATCTTCTTCCCTAATTGACTATTTTTATCGACACCACTTGCATAGTCTCTAAGTAGTGAAATCGCATCAAGAAACAATTTGCCCATTTCTTCACTTCTCTGTTTTGTGGTTGTGCAATTCACTTTACAACCAACTCTATCTTTGATGGAATTGAGCCAGTTTGCATACTTACTATAAACAGATATTTCATTTGGTGTTGCCTTATTCATAATTGCATCTAATTCATCAATAAGACCAATAAGCATTCTTCTGTCTTCCTCACTCCAAGCAGGATTTGGTTGCACTCTTTCTTTAAGATTATTAATCCAAGTAGACATAGACTGTAATCTTGATATTGGGTAGGTTATCTGACACCTGAGAGCATAGTCTATATCATGTGCCATAATATCGTCCTCTTCACTCCAAGCAGGCTTCTGCTCTACAAGTTTCCAGTCATCTTGTTCTTTAATATAATTAACGAAGTGGGTTATTACTTCGCGAAAACCCTCTTTGGTGGCAGAGAATCTATCTCCACTACTTAACTTTCCCCATATATTCTCTATCTCACCCTCTAAGGTGTCAGAAGGATTATCATACGGGAACTCTCCCTCTATGGGAGTCTTCTTCTGCTCAATCTTCTTCAACTCTTTCTTCTCAGCATCCCATTCATAGCCTGCTTCGTGCATCTTCTTAAATAATAGGTCACGCTGTTCTTTGGTTGCTGGTTTGCAGTTTGTTGCCCTACCAATGAAATGATATATACCTTCTCTAAAACCGTCTTCAGAATCATAAGAAAAATAGCATTTTGTATTACCCTTTTCATCTATGCCTTTGAATATAAAAGTTTCATGGCTTGCTGTAGATGAAGTAAAAAGCACATCACCATCCTTTGCATCTTGGATAGTCCAGATATGGGCATTATGTTCACAAGAGAAGGGGATGCCTTGTTCTGTGTCTAAGAGATAAGCGTCATTAGTAAGTTCAACTACTTTGCCCATACAATAATCACTTACAAGGAAATCACCAACATTAAACTTATGTTCAACCTCATTAGCAGGCTTCTGCTTACCTTGCTTTTCAAGTTCGTGCTTTGTATCACATACACCTTTGAGATAAGCATCATCTACATCTTTCTTGGTAAAAGTTTGACCTTGCTTTTCAAGCCAAGCAAGAACCTTTTCTTTTGAAACACCTCTATTAGAACAATATTGGTCTTGCAAAACTTGAATCACCGCTTCAATAAGAAGTTTCCTTATCCTCTCACCCTCGCTCTCTGCGTACTTTTCTTCTATATCCTTTATGGCTTCTATTATATTACCAACAGGAACACCATTCGTTGCAAGTTGTCTAAGTGCTTGCTTGATAGTGCTAATAGCATCTTTGTTTTTCTTTTCGTAGTCCATAGTCACAACATTTTAAGTTCGTGTAATTTCTCAATCATAGCCACGCAAGCATCAACAGGATTGTCTGCATAGGTTATATCATAATCGTTCCAGCAACTATACCTAATTTTATTGAGAGAGTCAGGGGTACTTATGTTAGTTCCTTTTGGCAAAACACCAAGCAAACTTGCAAGACTCCAAGCACAAACATTGTTCTTGTTAAGTCTAAGTTGACCATCTTTGTCATAGCCATCTTCAAACCAATTTATACGATGATACTTTTGTAGTTCATCGTAATCCCAAAAGCAATCCGCACTTTCAAGCGTAAGTATCTCTGCCAACTTACGACTTTGCTCAATGGTCGTGTATGCTCTAATTGTTGCCATAGTTAATCGTTCCAATTTATTATTCCATGTGTACTATAATTTGCTTTAGTCTCTGCAATGGTCATAGGAGGATTGCTTCTTCTACCATTTCCACTATAATGTACAATCTTAACACTTGCGTCAATGTCAATACTCATTTTAAGAGCCAAGCAAGGTTCTTCGTATTTTTCCAAAAGAGCAAGAACATCATCGTGTATTTTTTGTGCAAGATTTTGTTTCATTTCTTGCATTACCTCGTTATTTTCTGTAATTGTTGCCATAGTTATTCAAATTCATTTTGTTCTAATACCAGCACCTTCAAGGTAAGCACAATATAAAGCATCGCGAACTACATTAGATTTTATAAAGTCAGGTAGTTGCTCTGTACGCAGTTCTGCATATTCTTTTGCTTTTGCTTGTATCACCAATTGTTCTTCTTGTGTCATAGCCTTATTCATTTAATAGTTCTTTTTCAACCACTTTCTTACCGACTTACATCTACTACCAGCGTTTGTGTCACATGGAATATTGTACAAAGTACAACCGTATTCACACTTTTCTTCACTATCATTAGGCGTTAGAACTGTCTGATATACAACCTTTGTTCTAACACATTTATTACAAATATCGCATGGAAATGTACTCATAACCTTATTTCTTTAGTTGTCCAACCAATGCTATTAACTCGTTACATATTTCCTCGCAGTCCGAAAGCTTGTATTCTTCAAGAATACACTCAACTTCATCAAGCACATAGTTTGCACCTGCTTTTACTGCTTGGGATGTCTGAACAGGAAGGTACTTGTCCTGTGCATACTCTGTCGCAAATTCTTTGATACTCTTCATACGCTTTACCTATTAAATGCTACCGTAAACTTCTCATACTTCAATGTAGGGTATTTGCTTACCACAAGGCTATGCACCTTCTTCTCTGTAAGAATCTTACCAAAGTCCCACATGAACTTTAATGTGCCGTAGTACTTAGTGCCACCTGACACCATTACGTCAATGCTTATCTCTTTCATCGCTGTCGGGTTTATATGTTAAACTTTACTCCAAAATTAATAAAATACTATGAATAAAGTATTAAGAATAATAATTAATTAATAATAATTTATTAGAATTAAGTATTATTTATAATTATGGTTCTGTTGTTGCCGCCGTATCATCATTAAGTGTTCATTGACATCAGGGACGTAGATATTGTGCTCGTCGTTATATTCCATTATCTGTGTTTGAAATACTCGGTATTTAAGTTTTATACTAAACATTATGTCGTCCAAACACTTGCCAGTAAGAATCTCTTTTACTTTGTCGTCTTGTATAACGGCAACAAAATAGACTTTATTAATTATTTTCTGCTGTTTCATAAGAGAGTTAAGTTTGTTTTCTTTTGGGCTATATAAACGGCTCTACCTGTTATCTTCTGAATCTTATCTATTAGAGGTTTCCTCTCTGAACTATTATCTCTTGAACCGTGCAGTAGTATTATCCCTTTTGTTTCTGACAAATCATTTGCTATGAGGGTACTCATACACCTATCATCGGACATATGGCTCTCGGTGATACGTTTTGCTACGGTAGGATGAATAATCCCGTTCTTCACGTTACTCTTTAAGATTTCTTTGGAGTAATTACATTCTATCATATAATAGTTAACTCTTGGAAAGGTATATCTTAGATAGTAAGTATCAGTTGCAAAGACAATTCTATTTCCATCGGGGCAATCAATTAAGAAGCCACAAGGGTCTACTGCGTCGTGCTGCGTTTTAAAAGGCATAACAAGGAAATCTCCAAAGCGATGCAGACTTAGCAGCCTCATTTCTCTTCTAAACGTTTTGTCTATACCAATAGCGTCAAGTGTTCCTTTTGTGGAACATATTTTTAATGCGTTTGAGGCGTATTGCTTGGCGAATCTCGCGTGGTCTCCGTGTTCGTGGGATATAAGTACAGCTTTTACTTTACTTATGTTAAAATTCAGTATCTTTTCACACTCCAAGAGTGGGCAACCACATTCTATTATGATTGCCTCGCTCTCGTTGTGCAAAACATAACCGTTAGCTTTGGAGCCTGAATCGATTATATCAAGTGTCATCATCCTTACTTAAAGAGTTCAGGGGTTTCGGATGCGCCCATCGGCTTTGCAGCCTTTGGCTTTTCTTCTTCTTTCGGTTCTTCTTTCTTCTCGGGTTCTGCGACAGAAGCATCATGTTCTTTTGGTTCCTCTACGGTTGTAGGGATAACAATCTGCTCTGTGTTAGCGTTCTGCTCGGCTTCTTGTGCAGCATCTGTTGGCATTTCGACAATCTCCTCTAATTCATCCGAAATATCCTCTACCTCCTCGCGAGTCTGGAAGCCCATCATCACACCGGGGTCAGTAGTGCGGATAAACCATGAAGCCGCACGATAGCGGAGCATAAGGTCGGGAATATTCTTCCATTTAGGATTCTGATTGTACCAGCCTTCTGCTTTTGCCATTGCAATAGTGATAATGGGTCCTTCGACAAGTTCGCCAGTGGCTTTCTCTATTGCATAGGCTTGCATACCGTAAGTATCCTTGCCCACATCTCCGACTGTCTTGTACTTGATAGCCGTATACTTGCCCGTTGCATTAAAGCAGGCGATAGCAAACTTAGCTTCAAATGTCGGCACGTTGTGTACGATAACGAGATTCTGAAAAACCATTAACGGGTCGGCACCCATTCTTGATGCAATATTAAGACCGATAATACAGTTACCTATATTACCCTGATACTGTTTCGGCACAAGAGTTGATTGAGCAAAAACTGCCGCCATTCTTTGGCCTAACTCAAATGCCTCTTTTGATGCAAAGAGATTAATCTTTGCTACTTGGCTCTGTTCTTGAACCACTAATTGATTTTCTTCCATAATACTGTAGTTTTTAAATGTTATTTACTAATGACCAACGATAACCGCCAGCCGTCTTTGTTTGTCCTTGTAAATTGTGATAGATAGCAAAAATAGATATTCCTGCGAATTTCGCAGCATCTTTTAAGAGGTCAAATTGTGCAACTTCATTTCCTTCTAAGTCGCAACACTTTACAGGCCTTGACTTCGCTAAAGCAATATTCTTCTTAGCTTGTTCTGAACAAGGCCAATGCTTTTTCACTAAACCTTTTTGGCTTAATGATTGATGCTTCAAAGTAAGAGGATTATTAGAATTCTCTTTAGGGGTAACCCAACGAAGATTATCTACTTTGTTATTTGTCATGTTAGTATCTATATGGTCTACGTATGGTTTGTTTTCAGGGTTAGGAATAAATGCCTCCGCTACTAGAGTGTGAACTAATTTTTGCTTCTGTACTCCATTAGAACATAGGCATACTACATTGTAACGCTTAGTATTGATAACTTTAAGCATTCTCCCTTTATAGGTTTTATTGCCTATCTTCTTATCCATAGACCTTACTCTACCAATACTAGATACTTGATAGAATCCTTCATAGCCTACTACGTCTTTCCATTCTTCTTTCATATGTTAATTATTTAATGTAAGTGTAGCATTTGCTACGTGTTCAAGCGATATAACTTGATTATCGACTTTCAGCAAGTCGGCTACCGACTCGCGGAAGTCTACCCACACAGGAGCCTCTATTCCGTATGCTTTGCCGATACTTGATACAATATCCACTCCGAGGTTTATCTTGTCGGCAGCGTTAGTAGAGTTATAATCTACTCCATTATGTAAGCATTCGCATACCTCAGAATAGTTTTCGTCAGTTATATTCTTCTTAAAGAATTTCCAGCGTGCTATCTGAAAGAACCCGTTAATTTTGCTTTCAATAGCACTTATCTTGGATTTCTTGTACTCCATTATCTGATAAAGAGTATTATCACAGTCGGCAACTATCTGAGCAAGTTCCTCGGCTCGTTTGTTAAGTTTCTCTTTTTCCTCTTCAATGCGTCGGTTGGTTTCTTCTCCGGCAAGTATCTTGGTAAGAGCGTCTTTAGTTTCCGTAAGTTCTTTCTTCTTATCTCTTAGTGATTGCTTATCACCGTTATCTGTAGAGGAAGGGACTTTATTTTCAACTGTTGAAAGTTCGCTCTTTAACTTAGAAATATTGCTATCGTCCTCTATTTTCTTCGCTTTAATTGCTTCAAGTTCCTTTTTCTTTTCATCTAAGGCGGTTTGTTTGGACGCTAACAGCGTTTCGGCTTGCGGTAATATAATTTGTTTACCTTCGTTATAAGAACCCGTGAGAGCCGTTATTTGCTGTTTTATCATTCCGGCCTCTTCTAAGAGTTTCTTTAACTTCTCCGACTTATCGGCGTTAAAGTGCTCTATTGCCGCATTTCCTTTCGCAATCTTCTCTTCTTTGGTAAAGACGTGTCCGCATACAGGGCAAGCGGTAAGAGTTTCGGCGGTGTAAACTGTGAGATTAACTTTCTCCCATTCTTCTTTCTTCTTGTCAAACTCCTCTTCTAAGGATTTAATATTAGTTGCTTTCTTTACTTGCTCTTCAACAATAGTTTCTTTACTCTTTAATGCGCTATCATACTCGGATTGTGCATTGGAGAGAGCTTTGGTGGCTTCCTCTCGCTCTTTATCGTAATTGATGCGCCAAGACTTTTCAGCTTCCGCTATCTTAGCGGTGATGGATTGAATTTCCTCTCTATGTTTCTTTGCGGCTTCTAACTCCTCGTTACTACCTTCAAGTTGACGGTCAATATCGGCAATCTGCTGTTCAATAACGCCCTTTTCTTTCTTCTTAGCTTCGAAATCCTCATTTATTTTAAGTCTGTCCTGTGCATCTATCTGGCTCGGAACGGTCTTTAACTCGTCATTAGAACGCTTCTTAGTAGAGAGAACTTGTTTCTGTAATTCTTCTATATTCTTCTTCTCTACATTTATAGCCTTCATAATAGCAGGGTAGGGCTTCATTAATTCTTGCTCATTTACTTCTCCGGCCATACTGATAAGCATCTTACGGCGGTCGTCGGCTTTAAGTTGCATAAAAGTATTGATATTAGAGAGAAGAATCCATTTCTCTAAATCACATATCCCGTTCAGTTTTGCTTCAAACTCTTTCTTATTAAAAGGAATCTCGTTGAAGAATTGCTTCTGCTCCGTTCCGTCAAAAGTTTCATTCGGCATTCCTTTTGCTTTCCATTTCTCTGTAAGGGTTCTCTTTAGAATGACTTCATAGCTATCATCAATGAGTAGAGTCATTTCTACCGATGTTTCTATCTTGTGGACTATTTCATTGTCCTGGTCCAAAGTCTGAACCGTTTCGTTAGGTTCGATAGTCTTACCTGTAAGACACCAGTAATATGCCTTATAGATAGTTGTCTTACCCGAGCCGTTAGCTCCTTGAATAGTGGAGTCTTTGCCCTCAAAATTCAACTTTAAGAACCGAATGCCTTTAAAGTTGTTAATCGCGATTGATTGTAATTTGATTCTTGTCATTGTTGTACTTGTTATATGTTAAACTTACCTCTTAAACTCTCTCCATTAAATGCTACTACTTTGCAACATCCGTTGATTCTATCAATAGTTCTTGTGGAATATTTCTTTTCAAGCTGTATCTGTGTTAAATTTGATGTTATGATAATCATCTTCTTTTTTCTTTCTACTTCGTCCATAACCTTTGCAAATACATTTATCTTCTCTCCGTAGTCATTAGCCGTGTCCTCTACTCCTATATCATCTATACAGAGAATCTTTGGGTACATTACCTCTGACTTATGTTGATTTATCTCGCTGGCAAGGAATATCTCATATCCGAAACCTTGCTCCTTAAAGAACCAGGGCAGTATTTTTGTCGCTATAACGCTCTTGCCTCTGCCGTTGGAACCAATAAGGAATAATCCTCTGCCTTTTGTGTCCTCTAACCAATCAGCAACTTTTTGATACTCTGGCAACCACTGAGCGTGTTCACCACAGAAATATTTAAAGCCGTTTAGAATCCGCTTCTTTGCGTTGAGAACTTTAAACTCCACCGGCATTATTGCCGTGCCATCCTTTATTTGCTGATATATAGTACTTATTGTTTCCATTCAAACCCCTCCTTCTGTATTTTGCCAGTGTTTATGCCGTTATTCTGATTCTTTAATGCGAATAAGCCTGCCCAGTTATTACCAATACTTTGTTCTACAATCTCAGCAGCTTCATCAGGGTTGTCGTTGCTTAAACTCTTTAATTTTCTGAATGCTGTTTGAAGTGAATCTTGTGTTTTATATTTCTCTCCACGACCTTTCTTGTAATCCAGCCACCTATTGAACAAAACTCTAAATGGTTCCTCTAGGAATGAGAAATCAAATTTTTCATAACCTTTAGGTTTATTATATATATCATTATCATTTATCATTTTATCATTATAAGGTTTCTCTGGGTTGTTTTGGGTTTCCGTAACAGAACCCAAAGAACCCAGTGGGTTTTCTGGGTTATCACTGGGTTTTATCTGGGTTTTAGGTCTGCCTCCACGTAACCCATTGGCTTTATTTCTCTGACAGATAGCTTCGTATTTAGCAAAATCTTTATCAATGAGAGGTTTAGCCATATTTACAAACCCCATAGCAACAACGGGTATTCCGTCTATACTCCTTTCAAAAGCATATTGCATAATACTATCATATATTTGCAACCTTAACTCATTTGGCATGTTACGAAATGTTTCCCACCAGTTTCTATAGAAGATATAACTATCCCTTTTCATACGCGTACCTTATTAATACATAGCACCCCAATAACGGATGATCTCTTCTCCGAGGTACACAGGTCTGCCATTACACTTGCGACGTTCGCAATGTATGTGGTTAAGTTGCGTATGCCTCCAAAGGGTTTTCGGGTCTATACCAAGAGCAAGTGCTGTTTCTTTTGCACTATACTTGCCTTGCTTCTTCACATTTGGCATTTCACTAACCATTTGCCATACCTCCCATATTTTCGTCACTCCGCCGTTTTACAACTCTTCGGATGATTTTATAGATAGTATCCGGGCTTGCAATAGAGAATTTTTCTCTTGTAGCCTTATTCGCTTCTCCTTTAAGCATTCCTTTTGCAATACAATCGCCATAGAACTGAATCACGGCACGATAATACTCCATTTTACTTTTATAAACCATATTTAACTACCTTTTAATATATTAAATCATAAATTACTATTAAATTTGCACCAACGAAATGATGCAAGTGATTAAATTTCACTCCAAAATTAATAAATTACTATCAAAGTTAATAATAAATAGAGAATAATATAATAATAATTAAGTACTATTAATAGAATTTTAGAATTATGACAGACGAACAGACAAGAGCATTCATGGACAGACTTAGCAAGTTTGCAAGTGCTAACAATACTACTATTAACGGTATAACAGCTATTATAGGAAAATCTAACTCTTATTTCCGTAATACGTTTCAGCAAGGTGGTTACATAAGAAGAGAGGTGTGGGATGAAATTAAAGAAAAGATAGATGCACAAGTTAATCCAGAGTGGATAGAAAAAGGAATAGGCGAAATGAGGATTCCTTTAAAGCCGGATATTTCTGGTGTGTTGATACCTCTGCTTCCTGTAAAAGCAATAGGAGGGACGCTCAGTGAATTTGAAGATTCGGTTATGGAGTATGATTGCGAGAAAATCATATCCCCTGTCAAAGAAGCAACTTTAGCAATTACTATTTCTGGAGACTCTATGTCACCTGAATTTCCTAACGGAAGTAAAGTTTTTCTAAAGAAAATAAACGATAAGGCTTTTATTGATTGGGGACATACATTCGTCCTTGACACAGTAAACGGCATTATCATTAAGAACGTCTTTCCGTGTACTATTGACGAAAAGCAGGTAGTATGCCATTCTATTAATCCTAACTATCCTGATTTTAATGTCTTTAAAGTTGATATAAGGGGGTGGTATAAGGTGCTTGCAGTTATTGCTCTAAAATAGAGAATTTTCTAATAAACTTGCAAATTTCTCTCAGTGTTAGATTTTATGTTTTTGTAAATAACTGAAGATGATATAATTACATTCTATACTGTACATTTGCAAAAA
>NZ_FNRE01000012.1 GCF_900107705.1 Prevotella sp. tc2-28 | reverse complement strand
GTTTTCCTTAACAGTACCTACAGAAAGCGAAACGAGGCGACAACGAGAGTATTAACAAAATTATTTACAAATATCTAACTAACTTATTATTAAAAATTATGGCTATTAAAGTAATTGCACAGCGACGTGAAGTAAAGCTCGGTAAGAATCCTGGCAAGAAGTTCGTGATGCGTCCCGACCTCTACATCCCCATCCAGGAGAAGAAGGTGTTCGCGGAGGCTGCTACCCACTCGGGAATCTCTGCAGGTGTGATCAAGGCGGCTTGGGATGCTGCAGGTGAAGTAATCCGTACGTGGGCGACCGAAGGTCACTCCATCCCTCTGCCCGGACTCGGCACCATGCGCTTCGGCGTCCGCTCCAAGGCCGTTGCCGACCTCGAGGACGTGAAGACCAGCCTCATCAGCGTGCGCCGCATCATCTTCACGCCCAACGTCGACCTGAAGGACGAGCTGAAGAACACCTCCATCCAAATCACCTGCCTCGACGAGGATGGCAACGTGCTGAAGCGCGTGACCTCCGACGACAGCGGCGACGTGGAGGATGATTCTAACGATAACCCTAACCTTAACCCTAACCCTAACGATAACACTGGTGGTGGTGAGAACCAGGGTGGTGGTGACAGCGGTAGCATCGTAGACGGCGTGGACGAAGGGTAAGTGAAGAATTGAAGAATTAATATTTAATCTATGAAGAAAGAGACTTGGAAGACGATTTTGCAGTTTATTGTCAGTATTCTGACGGCTGCACTGACGGCATTTGGCACGACATCGTGTTTAGGACACGGTCCACTGGCGCTGCTTTAGGCGCACGGTGGTGACACAAAGAGAAAGTGGGGCAACCATTGAGGTTGCTCCACTTTATTCACTTCCTTTAGACAAAAGACAAAACTATACCTTGATTTCTACCTCAACACCACTGGGGAGTTCAAGTTTCATCAGGGCATCAACAGTCTTAGCCGTTGAGCTGTAAATGTCAATCAGACGCTTATAGTCTGAAAGTTGGAACTGCTCACGAGACTTCTTGTTAACGAAGGTTGAGCGGTTTACAGTGAAGATACGCTTGTGAGTAGGAAGGGGGATAGGACCGCTGATGATTGCACCTGTGGCCTTTACAGCCTTCACAATTTTCTCTGCTGACTTGTCTACGAGAGTATGATCGTAGCTCTTCAGCTTAATACGAATTTTTTGACTCATAAATTTTGAATTAATTGTTTGATGTTTAAATAAAGTGAGGACTACCGCTAAAGAGTCATTTGCTCAACGGCAGTTCAACTTTTGGGTTGCAAAGGTACGCACTTTTTCCGATTCCACCAAACTTTTCCTCATTTTTTTCGGTAATCAGTCTATTTCCCCTATAAACTGGAATTGTTTATTAAAGCGAAGGTCCATATCATCTGACAGTTCTAGTTTATAGCCATATTCCTTTTTACTGAACTTGGTCACCACGTTATTTGGATAGTGCGTCTTAACGTACTGCATGATCGTGTCAGGTATCAGTATTGAAGGAACCCCTGTCTTTTTACGACCGACACGCTTCCAATTACCTTGCATGTCAAACTCTATCTTCGTTCCGTCATTAAGCCATACACTGTACTCTCTCGTCCCTTCATCATTTTCTATTTCCACAAGAACAACAGATGATTCAGGAAAATATTGGTCAATGAAAGCAGTAGCCTGAACGGGAACAGAGGCATCCTCGCATGACACCATCATCACCAGTGCCAGCAGCCAAACTATCAAACTATAATATTTCATCTTCTTCATTCCTCCATTACATCAGCTATTCTATTCGCATTCATACTACGCGCACTGGCATCAAAGAGGTCCTTGTAGCGCCCACCTTGTCGATAAACCTCTGTCGGGGTTCCGCTCTCTATCACCCTTCCCTGCTCCAGCAGATAGAGATAGTCTGCATCCACAATCTGTCCGATATTATGGGAGATGATGATGACCGTTCGACCTTGTTTGATAGCATCAAGACTCGATTTAATCTGTTCTGCCGCAATCGCATCAAGACTTGCCGTTGGTTCGTCAAGAATGATGATTGAGGGGTTCTTAATAAACATACGAGCAATAGCAACACGCTGCTGCTGGCCACCACTCAAACGGAGTGCATTCGTTTCGAAGCCCTTGGGCAATGACATAATCTGGTCGTAAAGGAATGCCTGGCGAGCTGCTACTACCACATCCTCATGTGTTGCCTCTGGATTTCCGTATTTGATATTTTCTTCGATGGAGCCATCAAAGATATGATTCCGCTGCATAACTAGTCCTATATGATCACGTAACCATTGTGTATTCCACTGTTCAAGAGGTTTCCCGTCAAGTCTAATCGTACCAGTGTCACCCTGATAAAACTTATCGAGTAGATTCACAACAGTACTCTTTCCCGCACCACTCACGCCCACCAAAGCAGTAATCTTACCTGGTTCAATACACATAGAGACGTCATGAAGGGCTTTCACACCATTAGGATAACTGAAGCTGACGTGCTGCAATTCGAAGTGCCCCTTTACCTGTGCTGGGTGATATTCACCACTTGTTTCTACATCATCTTCCTTCTCCAAAAGATCCAGAACTCCCTCTGAGTAGACAAGGGCGTCGTTCAAATCGTCATAGATTCGGTGCAACTGACGGATTGGTGCACTGACATTCGAAAAAAGCATCACATGATACATAATCTTACCAATGGTCATTCCCGGATAGTCGACGAGCACAAGATATGCCGTTAGAATAATGACCAACACAGTACCTATCTGCTCCAAGAATCCCTTCAGTCCTGTAAAGAAATAGCTCTGTTTGCGCGTGCTCAACTGCAAGTCCGTTACCACATCTTGCACATGCGCCTGTCTCTCTCCCTCTATCTGTTCACGATTGAACGACTTGATAACGGTAATGTTCTCTATCGTGTTCAGAATGTTTTGACTGACAGTCTGCTGTCCTTCGTATATTCCCCGTCGGCCAGCTCTCATCCGCTCTGCTTGGATATAGGTAACATAGAAATATATGGGAACAATACACAAAGCCACAAAACCCACATAGACATTCGCCAAGAACATCAAGACGAGGGCAATAATTGCACTGGTGAATAATGGCAAGATGTCTATAAAGAAGATGTTGACCGACCTGCTGAGGCTCAACACACCCTTGTCAATACGTGCCTGCAGTCTGCCTGGCTCGTTGCCGCCCGTCGTGAAGAAAGCCATACGAAACGTCAACACATGCTCAACGGCACCTACTGACAGGTCGCGGCTAACCAAAATACGCATACGCTCACCATAGTAGCGGCGAAAGAAGTTAACGATAGTGGCAAGTACTTCCTTTCCCAAGAGCACGCTACTGATAGTAAGTAGCAGACTCATCGCACTTCCCCATGACAAGGTTGGCTGTTGATCTAGGACATTGATGGCATCTACCGAACGGTCAAGCACTATAGCATTCACCTGTGCCAACAATGAGTTTACCAATGTAAGCACAAGTGTTACAAAGACCAACCAGCGATAGGGCCTCACATAGCGCATGATGCAAGCCAGCAGTCTACCTATAGTCATCTTTCCTTTCTTGCTCATAAGCCACATCTATTGCCTGCAAAGATAACGCATTCTATTCAAATATCAAAGAAATATACCAGAAAAAGAAAAATTCCCGGAAACAACAGCAGTTTCCGGGAATCCTATAGAATAGTAAGAACCTGTCTTATACGAGGTCTGCACGACCTTTCACCTCTTCCAGTACAGCCTTAGCCAAAGCTGAAGACAGAGGAGCGTGGTGATCGTACTCCATAGAACTGGTTGCACGACCAGAAGTGATGGTACGCAGAGCGGTTACATAACCGAACATCTCTGACAGAGGAACCTGAGCCTTTACGACACGAGCACCGCTGCGAGCCTCTTCCATACCTTCTACCTGACCACGACGCTTGTTCAAGTCACCAATAACGTCACCCATGTTCTCCTCGGGAGTAACAACCTCGAGCTTCATGATGGGCTCCATCAGTACAGGCTTAGCCTGAGCGCAAACTGACTTGTAAGCCATCTGGGCAGCAATCTCGAATGAGAGCTGGTCAGAGTCAACGGGGTGGAATGAACCATCAACAACGACAACCTTCAAGGAATCAACGGGATAGCCACCGAGGATACCATTTTTCATAGCTGCCTCGAAACCTTTCTGGATAGAGGGGATGAACTCCTTAGGAATGTTACCACCCTTCACCTCGTTAACGAACTGCAAGCCACCGTTCTCCTTGATGTTCCAATCGTCATCAACAGGACCAACGTTTACGATGATGTCAGCGAACTTACCGCGACCACCCGACTGCTTCTTGTAAACCTCACGGTAGCCCATAACAGTCTTGGTGATGGCCTCCTTATAGTTAACCTGAGGCTTACCCTGGTTACACTCTACCTTGAACTCACGCTTCAGACGGTCGATAATAATATCGAGGTGAAGCTCACCCATACCTGAGATGATGGTCTGACCACTCTGCTCGTCGGTACGAACGGTGAATGTCGGGTCTTCCTCGGCCAACTTAGCCAAACCATTGTCAAGCTTGGCAACATCTGCCTGTGACTTAGGCTCAACAGCGATAGAGATCACAGTGTCAGGGAAGGTCATAGACTCCAGTACGATAGGCTTCTCCTCGTCACAGAGGGTATCACCAGTACGGATATCCTTGAAACCTACACCTGCGCCAATATCACCAGCATCGATAGAATCCATAGGAATCTCCTTGTTGGAGTTCATCTGGAACAGACGGCTGATACGTTCCTTCTTGCCCGAACGGGGGTTGTAAACGTAAGAACCAGCCTTTACGCTACCAGAGTAAACGCGGAAGAATACCAAACGGCCCATGTAGGGGTCTGTAGCAATCTTAAATGCCAAGGCTGCTGTGGGCTCGTCCTCGCTGGGCTTACGACCCTCTTCCTCGTCAGTGTTGGGGTTAGTACCAGTAACCACCTCAACGTCAACAGGAGCAGGCAGGAAAGCACAAACATAGTCGAGCAACGGCTGAACACCCTTGTTCTTATAAGAAGAACCACAAATCATCGGGGTGCAAGCCATAGAGATAGTACCCTTGCGGATAGCTGCGATAATCTCGTCCTCAGTGATTGAGTTAGGATCGTCGAAGTACTTCTCCATCAAGGCCTCGTCATACTCAGCAGCAGCCTCAAGCAGCTTGTTACGCCACTCGTCGCACTCGTCCTGCAGGTCAGCGGGGATTTCTTCTACATCATATTCAGCACCCATGGTCTCATCGTGCCACAGGATAGCCTTCATCTTAATCAGGTCAACAACACCCTTGAAGTTCTCCTCAGCACCGATGGGCACCTGGATAACTACGGGGTTGGCTCCCAGGATGTCCTTCATCTGCTGAACAGTCTCAAAGAAGTCTGCACCAGAACGGTCCATCTTGTTCACATAGCCGATACGGGGAACGTTATACTTGTCAGCCTGGCGCCATACCGTTTCAGACTGAGGCTGTACACCATCAGCAGCAGAATAGGTAGCGACAGCTCCGTCCAATACACGCAGTGAACGTTCTACCTCAGCGGTGAAGTCCACGTGTCCCGGAGTATCAATCAAGTTGATCTTGAAATCCTTGCCATTCCACTTCCAGTTACAGGTTGTTGCAGCAGAGGTGATAGTAATACCACGCTCCTGCTCCTGAGCCATCCAGTCCATGGTAGCTGCACCATCGTGTACCTCACCAATCTTATGCGTCTTACCTGTATAGAACAGGATACGCTCAGAAGTGGTAGTCTTACCGGCATCGATGTGAGCCATAATACCGATATTGCGGGTCAAATGTAAATCGCGGTTTGCCATTTCTTTTCCTTTTTACCTTATTAATATCTATTAGAATCTGAAGTGAGCAAATGCACGGTTAGCCTCAGCCATACGATGCATATCTTCCTTACGCTTGTAAGCACCACCCTGGTTGTTGAAGGCGTCCATAATCTCAGAGGCCAGCTTATCAGCCATTGACTTACCGCTACGCTTGCGAGCAAACGCAATCATATTCTTCATAGAGATGCTCTCCTTACGGTCAGGACGGATTTCTGTAGGGACCTGGAAAGTAGCACCACCAATACGGCGGCTCTTTACCTCTACCTGAGGAGTGATGTTATCGAGAGCCTGCTTCCAGATATCCAGAGCTGACTTCTCTTCATTCTGCATCTTTGCCTTAACGGTCTCAAGAGCATTGTAGAAAATCTCATAAGAGATGGACTTCTTACCATCATACATCAGATGGTTCACAAACTTCGACACTTTCTTGTCGTTGAAGACTGGATCGGGAAGGATCACTCTCTTCTTTGGTTTTGCTTTTCTCATTTTTTTGTTTTTGAATTAATGTCTGCTTGGGGCTGTTTCATTTGTTCTTCAACGCTCTCACACGAGCATTTACTCAACCTGTCTTTAACAATTCTCCAGCAAAACGGTTTAACTTTTTCTAATCCTTAAAGGCTTATAATCTTCTCCGATTATTATTTCTTAGCCTTAGGACGCTTAGCACCATACTTAGAACGGCGCTGTGTGCGACTGGCAACACCTGCGGTATCAAGTGTACCACGAACGATGTGATAACGTACACCGGGAAGGTCCTTTACACGACCACCGCGAACAAGCACGATTGAGTGCTCCTGCAAGTTGTGTCCCTCTCCGGGAATGTACGAGTTAACTTCCTTCTGATTAGTCAGACGAACACGGGCTACCTTACGCATAGCCGAATTAGGCTTCTTAGGAGTCGTTGTGTAGACACGAACACATACACCACGACGCTGAGGACATGAGTCCAGCGCGGGAGACTTGCTCTTGTCAACGAGCACCTTTCTGCCTTTTCTTACCAATTGTGAAATTGTAGGCATAATTGTTTGTTTTTTAATTAATTATATTTATTGATGTATTTATTTTCAAAATCACACAATACGCCTTCTTTGGCGCTTTTGGGGTGCAAAGGTACACACTTTTTTCTAAACCACCTAATATATAGAGAATAAAAAAACGCCCACTTTGTGATTTTTAACACAAAATAAGCGTTTTAATAATTATTAACTAATTCACGCCTCTCCTTTTCCCGTTGGAAAGGGCGAAATGGTACGTGGTTCTTGATTTGGAATACGAATTGGGCCAAATTCCCGCTCATAGCGCATTATGTTTTCTTGCAAGGCTCCAAGCAGTCGTTTAGCATGTTCTGGAGCAAGAATGACACGGCTTTTAACCTGTGCCTTGGGAACACCAGGCAATACCCGTGCAAAGTCAATGACAAAGTCACTGCTGGAATGGGTAATAATCGCAAAATTAGCGTATTCTCCCTGTGCTACATCCTGAGGGAGTTCTATCTGCATCTGTCCTTGCTGATTGTTGTCGTTCTCGTTCATTGTCGTTTATTTTAATTAATTATAATGTATGTGCAAAGATACGACTTTTTAGGGAATTACTGATACTTTTTCATTTTTTTTTGTATCTTTGCAGCCACAAAACAAAAATCACATGGAACTGATTAAAGAGAAGGAGTTTGGAGGTGAGCGTCCCTTATTCGCCACCCACGACCTCCGACTGGAGAATATCACGATAGTCGACGGGGAGAGCGGCATCAAACAATGTCAACACATAGAAGCCGACAACTGCCAGTTTTACGGAAAATATCCTTGGTGGCACGTTGATGGCGCACTAATTACCAACTGCTACTTTGCTGCCGGCTCTCGTTCTGCCATTTGGTATACCAACGATTTAACGATGAAAGATTGCGTTATTGACGGTCCCAAGTTCTTCCGCGAGATGAGGAATGTGGAGCTGGAGAACGTAACCATCAATGATGCCGATGAGACATTTTGGAAAATTGACGGGCTCAAACTCCATAACGTTATACTTCATGAGGGCACATATCCTTTCATGTTCTCACAAAACATTTATGTGGACGGGCTAGAGAGTGATGCCAAATATGTTTTCCAGTATTGCAAGAATGTCGAGATACATCATGCCAAGATCATTACCAAGGATTCTTTTTGGGAGTGCGAGAACATCACCATCTATGACTCCATATTAGACGGAGAATACCTGGCATGGCATTCTAAGAATGTACGACTCGTCAATTGCCATCTGGCTGGTGAGCAGTTGTTGTGCTATGCTCAGGATCTGGTGCTAGAGAACTGTACATTTGATGCTGCCTGCGACCGTGTCTTTGAGTACTCTACCGTACACGCCGATATCTCCGGACATATTGAGCACATCAAGAATCCAACCTCTGGATGCATTATCGCAGACAGCATAGGCAGTGTCACCATTGACGAGCATGTTCGTCAACCGAACAACTGTGTCATTGAGGTGAGAAATGAGAGACAAACGCGATGAATACGTATAGTTTTGACAATATCATAGAACGACGCGGGACAGGTTGCGTCAAATGGGACGAGGCCAGCGAGGGTGTCATCCCACTATGGGTTGCCGACATGGACTTTGCTGTAGCGCCAGCCATACAGGAGGCCATCCGCAAACGTGCAGAGCATCCTGTCTTCGGATACACCTTTATTCAAGAAGACTACTACGAAGCTGTCATCTCATGGTTTAAACGCCGTCATCATTGGACTATCGCGCGCGAACATATATTATATACTATAGGGGTAGTACCCGCTATGTCGGTAGCCATCAAGGCATTAACACTACCAGGTGAAAAGGTTCTCTTCCTGTCGCCCGACTACAACTGCTTCTTCAGCAGTGTGAAGAACAATGGCTGCGAGGTGGTAGAGAGCGTGTTACGATTCCACGACGACACTAGGCGTTTTGAAGTTGACTGGGAAGACTTCGAAGCCAAGTGTGCAGACGAGAAATGCACTGTATTCCTGTTATGCAATCCTCACAATCCTACCGGTCGTGTGTGGACGCGAGAGGAGCTACGGCAGATGTCAGACATTTGTCGTCGCCATCAGGTGCGCATCGTCAGCGATGAGATTCATTGCGAGCTTGTCATGCCTGGTCATCATTTTTGTCCGATGGGCCTCATCGACGAGACGACTATCATCCTGAACTCCCCATCCAAGTCATTTAATATTGCAGGTCTGCAGACGGCCAATATCATTTGTACCGATGCTACCACGCGTCGTCGTCTGGACCGTGTCATCAATATCAATGAGGTTTGCGACCTGAATCCATTTGGACCTGTTGCACTCATTGCCGCCTATAACGAGAGTGAGAACTGGATAGACGAACTGAACAAGTACTTGTGGGACAACTACACCATATTATGCGATTTCATCGGGAAAAACCTACCTCAGTGGAAAGTGATGCCTCTTGAAGGCACCTACCTTGTATGGATAGACGTTTCCTCTTGTTGTGACAATGTCGAAGCGTACTGTGACAAGATTATGCAGAAGTGTAAAGTATGGCTGAATCCCGGTTCCATGTATGGTTCCACATCAGGCGAGGGCTATCTCCGCATCAACCTGGCCTGTCCGAAATCAACTCTTCAAGAAGCATTAAAAAGATTAACAACAATATGAAAAACGAAGTAAACATTTGGTCAGTAACGTGGGGTATCGTGATGGCCATCCTGTTCTCTGCAGCTGCTGCCTACCTTGGACTGAAAGTAGGTCAGGTATTTGAAGCTGCCATACCTATTGCCATCATCGCCGTAGGTGTTTCCACTGCAGCCAAGCGTTCCAATGCGCTGCGTGAGAATGTCATCATTCAGAGTATCGGAGCCTGTTCAGGTGCCGTGGTGGCTGGAGCTATCTTCACACTCCCTGCCATTTATATCCTACAAGCCAAGTATCCAGAGATGTCTGCCGACTTTCTGAAAATCTTCATTGCCTCTCTCCTGGGCGGCGTCTTGGGTATCCTGTTTCTCATTCCTTTCCGCAAGTATTTTGTGGAAGCACCTCAGGAGCAGTTCCCCTTCCCAGAGGCTACCGCAACCACACAAGTGCTCAAGAGTGGCGACAAAGGCAGCTCACAAGCCAAGCCATTACTGATTGCCGGTCTGGTGGGTGGACTCTATGACTTTATCGTGGCCACCTTCGGTTGGTGGAACGAGAATGTAACAAGCCGAATGATACCTTTTGGTGATGATTTGGCAGAGAAAACGAAGTTGGTATTTAAGAATAACACCGGTGCTGCCGTCCTTGGCTTAGGTTATATCATCGGATTCCGCTATGCCCTCATCATCACCCTTGGCTCATTGTTCGTATGGTGGTTGATAGTACCAGGCATGGCCCTATTGTTTCCTGATACCATCCTAAACCAATGGAACCCCGCCATCGAGACCGCTGTAGGCGACATGTCACCGGAGCTCATCTTCACCTCTTACGGCAAGAGCATCGGCATTGGAGCCATTGCCATGGCTGGCATCATCGGCATCATCAAGTCATGGGGCGTCATTAAGAGTGCTGTCGGACTGGCTTCTAAGGCAGGCACTGGAGGAAATGAGCAAGGGACAAATGCTGACCTCCCCTTTCGTTTCATCGCCATCGCTTCGATACTGACCTTAGTTATCACCTTCCTGTTCTTCTGGCTGGGTGTCATGGATGGCAACCTGCTCTTCGCCCTTGTAGCCATTATCCTCACTGCCGTGATAGCATTCCTCTTTACCACAGTAGCAGCCAATGCCATCGCCATTGTCGGTTCCAATCCCGTGAGCGGCATGACGCTGATGACACTTATCCTTGCCTCTGTTGTCATGGTGGCTGTTGGACTGAAAGGTACGGGGGGCATGGTGGCAGCCCTCATCATGGGAGGTGTCGTCTGCACTGCACTCTCCATGGCCGGTTCCTTCATCACCGACCTTAAAATTGGTTTTTGGTGCGGTACACAGCCTAAGAAACAACAAACATGGAAATTCCTTGGTACACTTGTCAGTGCTGCAACTGTTGGCGGTGTCATGATGTTGCTTAATGAGACCTACGGCTTCGCATCAGGTGCTTTGGCTGCTCCGCAGGCCAATGCGATGGCTGCCGTCATCGACCCCCTGATGAATGGTGTCGGTGCGCCATGGCCTCTATATGCTCTCGGAGCCTTGATAGCTGTCATCCTGACTTTCTGCAAGGTCCCCGCCCTGGCTTTCGCACTTGGTATGTTCATTCCCATGGAACTGAACGTTCCCTTGCTGATTGGCGGTGCCGTCAACTGGTACGTTACTACGCGTTCGAAAGATGCCGAGGAAAACAAGACTCGTGGGGAGAAAGGCAATCTCATCGCCTCTGGATTCATTGCCGGTGGAGCACTGATGGGTGTTGTCAGCGCACTACTCCGCTTTGGTGGTATTCAGTTTGACTATGCGCAATGGTGGGCCAACCCGCTCTCAGAGCTATTGTCACTCGGTGCTTACATCCTGCTGATAGCATACTTTATCAGGGCAACGAAGAAATAGACTTCTTGTTACGTGGGTGATGGTTCAGAATCTCCTGCCGCAGCGTTGACATGTCGATATGGGTATAGATTTCGGTGGTACCGATACTCTCGTGGCCCAGCATGACCTGAATGGCACGGAGATCTGCCCCACCCTCCAACAAGGCAGTAGCGAAAGAGTGGCGCAGCGTGTGAGGCGAGATCGTTTTCTGGATACCAGCCTCCAAGGCCTGTTGCTTGATCATGATGAGTATCATGGTACGTGTTAGGTGGGCACCGCGACGGTTCAAGAATACATAGTCTTCCTCACCAGGCTTGATTTTCATTTGTTTGCGATCCACGAACCACAGGTCCAGTTCTTTAAGAGCCTTCGACGAGATGGGAACCAGTCGTTCTTTCGAACCTTTACCCATCACGCGCACATACCTTTCTTCTATATAGAGGTTAGTGAGTCTGAGGGATACCAGTTCCGAGACACGCAACCCACAGGAGAACAGCACCTCAACAATCGCACGATTGCGATGGCCCTCCCACTTAGACACGTCGATGGAGTCTTCCAACGCATCGACTTCTGCAGCGGTCAGGACCTCAGGCAGATGTTCGCCCAAGACTGGCGACTCCAACAACTCCGTCGGGTCGTCATCACGGTATCCGTCCAACTGCAGGAAACGGTAGAAAGAGCGCACCCCACTCAGGATGCGGCACTGCGAACGGGCATGAATGCCAATATCATGAAGTCCCGAGGCAAAATGTTGCAAATCCTCCAACTTGACATCCAACACATGCTTACCCTCGACATCCAAATAGGTAAGCAATTTTTCCAAGTCACGTTGATAGGCATCAAGTGTGTTTGCTGAATAGCCACGCTGAAGTTTCAGATATCGTTGGTAGGCTCTTACGATATTTGTCTGCGAATT
This sequence comes from Prevotella sp. tc2-28, assembly GCF_900107705.1. Taxonomy (GTDB): domain Bacteria; phylum Bacteroidota; class Bacteroidia; order Bacteroidales; family Bacteroidaceae; genus Prevotella. The sequence continues at coordinate 101,927 of NZ_FNRE01000012.1, read as the reverse complement.
CTTGCCAGTTTCCATCAAATTTTGTATCTTTGCGGCAAAGTTACAAAATTAATTTGAATTATGAAAATTCTGATTGTCAATGGTCCTAATTTAAACCTGTTGGGCACACGCGAGCCAGGTATCTATGGTTCATCATCCTTTGACCAGTACCTGCCTCAGCTACAGGCAAGATACCCCCAGGTGGATATGGAGTATTACCAGAGTAACGTGGAAGGCGAACTCATCAACAAGATGCAACAGGTGGGGTTCAGCTATGACGGTATTGTTCTAAACGCAGGAGCCTATACCCACACGTCCGTTGCCCTGCACGACTGTATCCGTTCGTTGAAGACACCCGTCATTGAAGTACACATCTCCAACGTTCATCAGCGGGAGGAATTCCGCCATCACTCCTTCATCTCATCAGCCTGCAAAGGTGTCATCTGCGGTTTCGGACTGGACTCCTATCGCCTGGCCATTGAAGCATTAATAGCCTAGTGTCTGTAGAAGAGTACATAGAGCAACACTCGTCACCGGAGCCTGACTATCTATACCAGCTATGGCGAGCCACCAACATCCACATGCTCCACGGACGCATGGCTTCCGGTCATCTCCAAGGACGTCTGCTGAAGATGTTGGTGCAGATGATACGTCCGAAAAACATCCTAGAGGTGGGCACATTCAGTGGCTACTCTGCTATCTGTATGGCTGAAGGTTTGGAAGACGGAGGAATGGTCTACACCTTTGAGATCAATGACGAGCAGGAGGATTTTACCCGTCCGTGGATAGAACAGTCGCCCGTTGCTGACAAGATACGTTTTATCATTGGCGATGCAGTGACGGAAGCTCCTAAACTGGGCATCACCTTCGACATGGCCTTTATCGATGGTGACAAGCGCACCTATAAGGAGACATACGAGATGGCGCTCTCCGTCGTTCGCAAAGGCGGCTTCATCCTGGCCGACAACACGCTATGGGATGGCCATGTCATAGACCATCAATACGACCGCGATCCACAGACAAGAGGTATCGAGACATTCAACGACTATGTCCTACACGACACACGCGTCGAACAAGTCATCGTACCTTTGCGCGATGGTTTGACACTTATTCAGAAAAAAACATAAGAAACAGACAGAAAAACACGCGAAAAACACTTTTTTTAGACATTTTTCTCCTAAAAAATTGCACATTTCAATAAGATTACGTACTTTTGCTTACAAATTGTAAAGTAACAAACCAAAAACAATCACAAAAGGTATGGAGAAAATTGACAACCTCGACAAAAAAATCCTAAACATTCTATCAAAGAATGCCCGCATCCCATTCAAGGATGTTGCTGCAGAATGCAATGTTTCACGAGCAGCCATTCACCAGCGTGTACAGCACCTCATTGAAGGTGGTGTCATCATGGGCAGCGGATTCGATGTGAATCCCAAGAGCTTAGGCTACAGCACCTGCACCTACGTGGGCATCACCTTGGAGCGTGGTTCTATGTACAAAGACGTGGTAGAATGTCTACATCATATCCCCGAGGTCGTAGAATGCCACTTCACAACGGGTCCCTATACCATGTTGGTCAAGCTGTATGCACGTGACAACGAGCAATTGATGCACCTACTGAACGGGCGTCTTCAGGACATTCCCGGAGTAGTGGCCACCGAGACACTCATCTCACTAGAGCAAAGTATCAAGCGTGAGATTCCCGTAACCTTCGACGAATAAGTTCATGAGCAAATGTTTTGACTGGAAGTCGCAACTAGCGAAGCCCTATACCTCTTTTCCTGAGGCAACGCATAAACCCGTCATCGGCATCACAGGCAACTATGGTGAGATGACCTGTAAATTGGCAGAGACCTATTATAAGTCAGTATGCAGGGCTGGTGGAGTTCCCGTCATCATCCCCCCTTTGGCTGATACGGACAGTATCATCAATACCTTGGAGCATATTGACGGACTACTGCTTAGCGGTGGTGCCGACTATAACCCTCTGTATGCCGGAGAAGAACCTGTAACATCCTTAGGAGGCGTCTGTCAAGAACGCGACCTGCCAGAACTGCTCATTACCCAGCTGGCCTATAATCGTCAGATCCCCATCTTGGGCATTTGTCGCGGCATCCAGACGCTAGCAATGGCACTAGGCGGCAAAGTAACACAAGACATCACCAAAACGGCAGTAGTCAAGCATTCACAGGATGCCGACCGTTCTGAACCGACACATAGCGTCTTGGTAGAAGCGGACTCTATCCTTGCCCATATCTACCCATCAGACTGCTCACCACTAAGATTGTTCGTCAACTCATTCCATCACCAGGCTGTTGGCGAGACAGGCAACCGCTTCCGTGTTATTGCCAAATCGACTGACGGTATCATTGAGGCAATTGAGAGTACCGAGTATAAGAGCGTCCTAGGTGTTCAGTGGCATCCAGAATGCTTAGAGGATGGCTTGCCTATCTTCCAGTGGCTCATTCAAGAGGCTGACCAATACCGAAAGACGTGCGACGTGCATGGTCGCATCCTAACACTCGATACGCACTGCGACACACCGATGTTCTTTCCACAGCAGGTTAACTTCATGCACCGTGACCCCAAGATTCTCGTTGACCTCCATAAGATGACAGAAGGCCATCAGGACGCCACCATTATGGTGGCATACCTGCCCCAGCCCACTGATCATCCTACAGCGTATGCCGACAATATTTTCGACAAGATAGAAGATATCGTCAAGGAAGGCAGTCAGTACGTTGGACTGGCACGTACCCCCAATGATTTGTGGATGAACAAGCACCTGGGCAAGAAGAGCATCATGTTGGGCATTGAGAACGGCCATGCTCTGGACGGCAAGATCGAGAACCTCCGCCATTTTGCCCAGCGCGGCATCGTCTATATGACACTTTGCCACAATGGCGACAACGATATCTGCGACTCCGCACGTGGCAGTCATACACACAATGGTGTGAGTGACTTTGGCCGACAGGTCATCAGCGAGATGAATCGGTTGGGCATCATGGTAGACCTCAGCCACGCAGCAGAGAAGAGTTTCTATGATGCCTTGGAACTAAGCAAACTGCCCATCGTATGCAGTCACAGCAGTTGTCGCGCATTATGTGATCACCCCCGCAACCTGACCGACGACCAAATGAAAGCCCTGGCCGCTAAAGGTGGTGTCATGCAAGTAACGCTGTATAACGGTTTCCTGGTAAAAGATGGCATTGCCACTATCGAAGATGCCATGCACCATCTGGAACACGCCATTGAGGTGATGGGTATCGACCACGTAGGACTGGGTACTGATTTCGATGGTGACGGTGGTATCCTTGGATTGGCCAACTCCTCGGAACTGATACTCTTTACCCGTCAGCTACTTGCCCGTCAATACAGTGAACAGGACATCCAGAAAATATGGGGCGGAAACTTCCTGCGTGTCATGCAACAAGTACAAGAAGCCAAACAATGATGAAACAACTCCTATTTTATACCATCTGCGCACTCTGCACACTAGCATGCAGCACGACCAAGAAGCAGACAAGCAACCCAACGACGGTCTCTATCCAGTTTAATGCCGATTCTGCCTATGCTTTCTGTGCGGCCCAGTGTAACTTCGGTCCTCGCACGATGAACAGCGAGGCTCATGAGCTGTGTGGACAGTGGATAACCCAACAGTTCCAACAGTACGGTTATCAGATAGAACTGCAAAAAGCAGACTTGAGAGGTTACGATGGCACCATTCTCAAAAGTACCAACATCATCGCAAAGTCGACCAAGGTACAGTCGCCACGTATCCTCATCTGTGCCCATTGGGACAGTCGTCCTTGGGCTGACAATGACCCTGACTCAGCCAACTGGCGCAAACCAGTCATGGCAGCCAATGACGGTGCGTCAGGAGTAGCGGTCATGTTGGAACTTGCCCGTCTTTTACAACAAAACGACTCCGCCCGTGTGGCAGTCGACTTCATCTGCTTCGATGCTGAAGACTGGGGCATACCACAGTGGAGTAACGAGGTGGATGGCGACTCATGGGCTTTAGGAGCACAATACTGGTCAGCCAACTGCCAGAAAGCAACTGCCAAAAGTTATCAATATGGTATCCTTTTGGACATGGTTGGCGGACAGGGTGCCAAGTTCTACCGCGAGGCGTTCTCCATGCAGTATGCCCGTAGTGTCGTTGAGAAGGTATGGCAGGCTGCTGGTGCCGCAGGCTACGGAAGCCTGTTCGTCAACGATTCGGGAGGCGGTGTTACTGACGACCATATCCCCGTCAACGAGAAAGCTGGCATCCCCTGTATTGACATCATCAACTACTACCCAGACTGCCGGCAAAGCAGCTTCGGTCCTACATGGCATACGGTCAATGACGACATGCAGCATATCGACAAGAATACGCTGCAAGCCGTTGGTCAAACATTAGTACAACTTATTTTTAGTGAAAACTAATCCTTCACTTATCACTTTTCACTTATAACTGCCCTGCCTCCACCATCAGCACGACACGTTCCGTAAGCCGGTCAATGCCCTCGGGATCATATTGTTTCTTCAACGAAGCGCCAAAAGCCCAGGCAAAAGCTTGATAGAAGCCAGCACGCATGGGTCCGAGGAAGGCCTGGATAAGCTCGTATCCTGACGAGTTACTCTCACGGTAGATAAGCTTGATAAGCAGTTTTCCCTGCGAGTAGGTCAGCTTCTTCATACGTGGCTTGTACTCTTTCATGATACTCTTCTCCACACGTTTCATATGTTCTTCACGTGCCTCCTTGCTAGGTAGTGTCTCCAAGTATTCTGCTGTCTCCATCATTATCAGACGCGCCTCCTTGGCTATGGGCAACACGGTCTTCACGTTCTTAACAAGTCGCATATAGGCATTTTGCTGACGCTTACTGCTGAATGTGACAGGTGGAAAGACATAGACGTTGTTCATCTCCATATACTGGATGCTGTCTCCTCCTTCCAGCACTTTACCAACCTTCACAGTAGGCACAAAGGTGGGACTGTCCATGTCCACCTCTTGTCGTTTCTTGTCCTGTGCCATCATGCTCAGGGACAGAAGCCAGAAGCCAAAAGCCAAGCATATGAATCTTTTCACGCTGCAAAAGTACGAAAAAGTTGAGAGTAAATTGCCGACTATTAAGATTATTTTTTATACCTTTGTACTATGAAACGTATTTTGATGCTTCTTTTGGCTCTTTATGCCCTCTCGTCATTTGCCCAGGAGCCCGATTGGCAAGAGGACATGCAGGAATGGACCACACCGGAAGATATGGGGGACAACACCAATATGGAACTGTTGGAAGACTTGTCCATTAATAAGATTAATCTGAACCAGATTACCCGTGAACAGCTGGAACAGCTCCCGTTCCTATCAGCACAGCAGGTGGAAGGCATCATGGAATATCTTGACCGCTATGGTCCCATACGCTCACTCAATGAACTGAAAATGATTCCCGAGCTGGACTACCAAACCTGTCAGCAGCTCACCCACTACGTGATGATTGGAAAAGAGCGTCCTGCCAGGGTATGGCCTAAACTAAGCGATGTGGCGAAATACGGAAAACACACTTTCATGGCTACGGCCAAAATACCATTCTACGAACGCAGAGGCGACCGTAATGGATACATGGGCTATCGGATGCGCCACGACCTGCGCTATCAGTTCAATTACAACAACCGCATCAAGTTTGGAATAACAGCTGCACAGGATGCCGGTGAACCTTTCTTTGCTAATCGTAATACCATGGGATATGACCACTACAGTTACTATTTCCAGTTGCGTAACATCGGGAAGCTCGAGGCATTGAACCTAGGCCTATATCGGGTACAGATGGGTATGGGACTGATCATGAACACCGGTTTTCATCTGGGAAAACTGGCAACCCTACAATCGATGGGACGTAATAGCAAGCTACTAACAGCTCACACCTCCCGCTCAGTAGTAGGATATCTGCAAGGCGCTGCAGCCACCGTAAGCCTGTCAAAGCAATTCAAACTGACCGCATTCGCCTCCTACCGCCCCGTAGATGCCACTCTGAATGAAAACGGCACAGCACGCACACTGGTGAATAATGGTTATCACCGCACCCCCACTGAGATGGACAAGAAGTACAACACCCATGAGACTGACCTGGGCTTTTCCCTCGGATGGCGAAAGGGAATGTTATATATCAACGCCAACGGCATATATACCCATCTGGACCGTCGACTGTCACCCGACAAAGAGAACACGCTCTACCGACGCTATGCGATAGAAGGCAGTGATCTCTCCAATTTCAGTCTAGACTATGGATACAACAACTACCGCATGAGCTTCGCCGGAGAGACCGCTATCAACCGCGATGGAGCCATCGCAGCCATCCATTCGCTAAGCTACGTGGTCAGTGAACAAATCAAGCTGACAGCTATCCACCGCTATTTTGACAAAAGCTATACAGCCCTTCATGCCTATAGCTTCTGCGAGGGAGGTAGTGTACAAAACGAACATGGTATCTACCTGGGCATCAACTGGCAACCAGCTCGTTCATGGCTCATCCAGGGATATGCTGACTATGCGCACTTCAGCTGGCCTCGCTATCGTATCAGCGCGCCAAGCGATGCCTTTGATGCCATGGTTACGACAAAATACAGCCAACAGAAATGGAGTTTGGAAGGTCGCTACCGACTGCATCTACGCCAACAAGACAACGCCGACAAGGATCGGTTGATCAACCGTACCGACCACCAAGTGCGACTGAACTGGAGCTACACAGTGGCTCCCAAGCTGACACTACGCACCCAGGCGAATGCTGTCAGCAAAGCGACCGAACAAGGAAACCAGAAAGGGATAATGCTCTGCGAGGAGGCGGCATGGAAAGGGCGCCGACTGCAAATCGATGCCAACTTCGGATGGTTTAACACCGATGATTATAATAGCCGCATCTACTATTTTGAGAAATCAGTCCTTTATGACCATACCTCTACCATGTATTACGGACAGGGTATCCATTATACACTCATGGCGAAAGCCGAGTTGGGCAAGCGACTGACATTAGCAGCAAAAATGATGGTCACCAACTACTTCGACCGTAGCTTTATCAGTAGCGGACTACAGCAGGTAGACCGTTCTTCCATGGCCGACATGTTAGTACAGCTTCGGTACGCCTTATAATAAGGATTGGTAAAGCTGGGCAACCTGCCTGGCTACATCATTGCCCTCAAAGCGCCGGATATACTCACGACTCTTACGAATACGCTCATCACGCCCTCGTGCACCTCTCAGAGACATCTTTAACGCCTCAGCCATCTCAATGACATTGTCGGGATCCACATACAAGCTATGCGGACCACCAGCTTCTTCCAGACAGGAACCTGTACATGCCACCACAGGCAATCCAACGGCTATTGCCTCGATAATAGGGATGCCAAAACCCTCATAGCGCGATGGATAGGCAAAAGCCTCAGCCATTGAATAGATGGCTGCCAGATCACTGTCGGGGACACCGCTCAACAGGTGGATACGGTCGCCATGAGGCAGTTCCTTGACATAGTCTGTCTGTCGTCCTACCGCCACCAGATGGATGTCCTGCGGCAGCAGTTCCACTGCTTCAGCGACCAGAGCCAAGTTCTTGCGTCGTTCCATGGTACCCACATTTAGTACATAGCGCTGAGGCAACTTGTAACGTTCTTTAACCTGCGCCTTGCGCTCCGCTTTTACCTCCGCAGAAAATCGGGGGGCAAAGCTCTGGTAAATAAGTGATATACGGTCGGCATACGCTTCTCCGCCCAGTTCAATAATATCCTGCCGGGTACGCTCACTGATTGCAATGATACGGTCTGCCTCACGCAGGGCATGACGGAACTTCCACTCATAGATTCTGGTGTCCAGCCACTGATAGTATTCTGGATGACGCATGAAGATGAGGTCGTGAATGGTCACCACACTGCGGATATGCTTCTTTCGGAGTCCCATAGGCAATTCACCCGACAATCCATGATAGAGGTCTACCCCGTCTTCCACCAGGTCGTCTACAACACTGCGGGAACGCCACCATGTCTTCCGCAATGATGATGGATGACCCGTGGGATAACAGAACTGCACATTACCATCTCCTATAATCTGTCCGCGAAGCTCATCACGTCCCTCGTCGGGTGCATAAAGGCGCAAGGACAAATGACTGTCACCCATCCTGATAAGGTCATTGACTAACGTTCGTCCATAGCTGCCCAGTCCCGTTCCATTGCGTACTATACGCTTCGCATCAAGTCCTATGATCATTATTATGATGGATTATAATTACACAAAGTCATCCCCGTATTTGATTTGCACCTCGTTGACATACTTACGCACCAATGCTGACGAGTCACTTTTCTTACAGATAAGCAAGACGTTACCTTCCTCAGCCACGATATAGCCATCAAGACCGTTAATAACGCCTAGTTTACCCTTGGGCAATTTGATGACATTGTTGTGCGAGTCTTCTATCATGACATTCGAGTCGACGACCACATTATCGCCTGCTCCCTGGCTCATACATTCATAAATGGCATGCCATGTGCCCAGATCAGCCCATCCGAAGTCACACTTCATCACATAGACATTGCGACTATGCTCTAGAATAGCATAGTCTATGGACAAATGCGGATAGATGGAGTAACGCTCCGTCACATAGGCAAGTTCTTCCTCATAGGTGTAATTAGGAATCTCCACCTTCAAATTACGTAGCACACTGGGGAAGATATCCTCAAAACTCCTGATAAGATGCTGGGCATTGGAGATGAACACGCCCGTGTTCCAATAGAACTCGCCACTCTCCATGAACATCTTGGCAAACTCGCGCTCCGGTTTCTCTGTAAACGACTTGACCTTGAAGACGTCAGGCTTACAGCTCAGGTCACCCAGTTGGATGTAACCATAGCCTGGCTCGGGGCGCGTTGGCTTCACACCCATGACCAGCAACACGTCGTTCTCTGAGACATAACTGATACCTACAGCTAGGCTGTCAGCATACGACTGTTCATTCATCACCAGGTGATCTGCAGGCGTTATAATGACATTGGCCTCCGGGTCACAACGCAGAATACGCATCGTAGCCCATGCCACACTAGGTGCAGTACTGCGATTGATAGGTTCTACCAATATCTTACGCTCGTCGACGTCTGGTAATTGTTCTTTAATCAAGGGCAGGAATTCCTTGCACGTACATATATATATATTCTCCTGGGGCATTTGCTTAACAAAACGATCATAGGTCGTCTGCAACTGCGTACGCCCGGTTCCAAAGAAATCGATAAATTGCTTGGGATATTGGTCACGACTACATGGCCACAGCCGTTTGCCCCGGCCTCCAGCCAGTATCACACAATAGTTCTTTTTATTTATTTCCATAGTATTTTATTAATATGCTTCAAATTCGACTACTAAGGTACGACTATTCTCGCGATTAAACAAGAAAAATACATTATTTTATAAAAAAATAGGATTTTATTTTGTTTTTTGCTCACTTATTCGTATCTTTGCACCCGCTTTTGAAGCCCAGATGGCGGAATCGGTAGACGCGCTGGTCTCAAACACCAGTGGGGCAACCCATCCCGGTTCGAGCCCGGGTCTGGGTACAAAGCTTAAAAAGCAATAGGGGTACTGCTTCTTGCAGCACCCCTTTTTTTCTTAAAAAATACTTATGACGAAGAAATTACTTTACCTAATCTGCGGAATCGTCCTCATGGCCTGCCAAAACAACAAAGGCAAGAGCGACACAATCACCACTCCCACTAACGACACCAGCCAGTTTGTAACACTAACCGACATAGTGCCCGACGCTATTTTGGAAATCCGTTATTTCGGTACTTACAATTTCGTAGGTGACCGCATCGATGGATACCTGGAAGCTACCGCACTGTTGACCAAGCAGGCTGCTGACAGTCTCCGCGCAGTGAGTGACGACGTCATCAGACAAGGTTACCGTCTGAAGATCTACGATGCCTATCGCCCGCAGAAGGCCGTCGACCATTTCGTCCGTTGGGCTGCGGATATCCCTGATACGCGCATGAAGGCTTATTTCTATCCTGACCTTGACAAGAGCGTATTGTTCGACCAGGAATATATCATGGAAAAGAGCGGTCATACCCGTGGATCCACCATCGACCTCACCCTTTTCGACATGAAGACAGAGAAAGAACTTGACATGGGTGGCACCTTCGACTGGTTTGGTCCTGAGAGTCATCCTGACTTCTGCGGCAATCCTGAAACAGGCGAGTACACTGGCGACAACCATAAGAGCCCTGTGGGACGCTCCATCACTGCTGAGCAGTTCAAGAACCGTATGATCCTTCGTCAGGCCATGCTCCGCCACGGTTTCAAGGCGTTGCCTACCGAGTGGTGGCACTTCACGCTGAAGGACGAGCCTTTCCCCGACACTTACTTCACGTTCCCCGTCAAACAGTTGACTAACAAATAAGAAAGAAGAGATACGTCTGTCAGAACGTGACATAGGGAGCCAGGCGCTGAATGACTTCTGGCGGAAAGTCACGTGACAGCCGGAGGTCATCCAGGCTTTTCAGAGGACCGTGCAGTCTACAATATTCCTTGATTGCACGGGCCTGATAATAGTTGATATAAGGATGGCGACGCAGCTGCTGAAGGGTGAGCTGGTTCACATTCAACTTTTTCGGATGGGCTTGCTGGACAACAAAGTATTTCTTCGACGCCTGTGGAAAATCCGCTATTTCGTCCAACTGGTCGACACTGACATAGCCACCAAGGCGCTGCCCGTAGCGTACAATCTCTTTGGCAAAATAGATGCCGATGCCCGGCACCTGGCGTAAAGTCGTCGTATCAGCCGTATTCAGCACGACATGTTGGGTGCTGTCAATCTTCCTAGGATAAACCCCATTAGTCCCATTGGCCCCATTAGCCCCATTAGCCTTACCCCCCACCAGCGTTGCTGCCGGCTGGTAGTCACTGCTGATGCGGATATAGGGTTCCAGTCGATGATAGTCTTTGACCGTAAGTCCATAAAGACGCGCAAAATCTTCCTTCTTTCGGTATACACCCCCTCGTGCCCGGTATTTGTAAATGTTACGCACTTGCCACGACTGCAGTCCCAGTCGGATAAGCTGAGAACTGTCTGCCGTATTGGGATCAAAGGGAAAGGTCTCGACATGACGGACGGGAAGTGGACCTTCCTTGACAACAGGACGGTGATGCCCAGTCATGGTACGCAGGGTGTCGCTAGCGACAACGGTTGTGGGTAAGGCCTCATCCTCCGAACCGGCTAGCCAGATGCCTCCCAAAGCCGCAAGTGCCACACCAATCGCAGCAAGAGCAATTTTCCTATCGTTCCTATTCATAACCTATTAGCCCCATCAGCCCTATATCCACCCCAACTGATGCAGGAACACCAGCGTAATCGCCAGCGGACAGATATAGCGCACAGCAAAGAGGAATGTCAGGAAGAACCACTTGTTACATTGTCCACCGTTGGTAAATTCGTCATAGACCAACTGGCGCGGGATATACCATCCCACAAAAAGGCAGGCCAGCATGCCGCCCAGCGGTAGCATGAAATTGGCAGTCAGCAGGTCACAGAAGTCCATCAGCGAATAACCCAGCAATTGGATGTCGAAAGCACCTACCGACCATGAGCAAAACAAGCACAGTGCAGATGCCAAAATCGTGATGACCCATGCTGCATGGCGCCTTCTCAGGTGGAACTCCTCCGTAAAGAAGGCTGTACCTATCTCATGCATCGAGATGGTAGAAGTCAGGGCAGCAAACACCAGCAGGGCATAGAACATCACACTAATCACCCACCCTACCTGCGGCATCCCGACAAAGGCCTGCTGGAACACGTTAGGCAGCGTGATGAAGATGAGCGAAGGACCACTGTCGGGGCTAATGCCTACCGAGAAGGCTGCGGGGAATATCATGAGCCCCGCAAAGATGGCTATCATCGTGTCGAGCATCACAATCTGACCGGCAGAGCGCAACAGGTTGGTCTCCTTCGTGAAATAACTCGCATAGGTACACAGGCAGGCTGTACCCAGCGACAGCGAGAAAAACGCCTGTCCCAGGGCGTCAAGCATCACCTTGTTACTCAGTTTCGAGAAGTCGGGCTGTAATAGGAAGCGAACGCCCTCCATGCTGCCAGGCAGCGCACAGGAGGCTGTCACCAGCACCAGTAATAAAACGAATAGGATGGGCATCAGCCATTTCGAGGCTCGCTCAATACCCTTCTGCACACCATTCACGATGACGATATGGGTTATCAGCACAAAAGCGACGCCACATAGCACAGGCCTCAGCGGATGACTGGAGAAAGTCACGAAATAGGTCTTCACAAATGCTGCATCGCCCACCAGTTTTCCAGCCATTGCCGCGTACACGTATTGCAGGCACCAGCCAGCCACCACGGCATAGAATCCAAGGATAATAGTGGAAGTGAGGATACCCAGATAGCCGACTAACTTCCACGGTTTTCCGTTCGACAAGGTGTCGTAAGCGCGAGCAGCATTGGTCTGCGCATGGCGTCCCACAATAAACTCACTAATCATCCCAGGCAGTCCCAGCACGAAGATACAACCGATATAGAACAGGATGAAGGCAGCACCACCGTTCTCTCCTGTCATATAGGGAAAACGCCAGATATTACCTAATCCGACGGCTGAGCCAGCAGTAGCCAGCACAATACCCAGCTTACTTCCAAAATTACCTCGCTCCTTCATATTTTTAATGAGTAAGTAGTAGACACTCTACATCCTTTTTTATCTCTGTGCTTAAACATATCATAATTACTCATTACTAATTACTCATTACTAATTACTAATTTATAAAATCCCGAGCTGATGCAAGAAAATCAGCAGAATGGCCAACGGACAGACATATTTAATAAGGAACAGATATCGGTGGAAGTATCGGACATAGTCCTTCAACTCTCCCCAGTTACTGAACTCATCACGTACAATCTTATGGGGCACAAACCAACCGATGAAGATACATGTCAGGAAACCTACGACAGGTAAGAATATCTGACCTGTCACGAAGTCGAACCAGTCGAACAGCGCCTCGCCATAGAAGGTCAACCCATCATAGGCACCCAGCGACAAAGAGCAGAAAGCACCGATGATGGCTGTTGACACCGTCACTATCAGGGCTGCCCGCTTACGCGTGGTGTGAAGCTCCTCCTGGAAGAAGGCCGTCGACACCTCATGCAGCGACATCAGCGACGTCAGGGCAGCCAATGACAACAACACGAAGAACAGCAGCGAGATGATATACCCCATGACAGGCATTCCACTGAAGGCCTGCTGGAACACGTTAGGCAGCGTGATGAAGATGAGTGATGGACCACTGTCGGGTTCCACGCCTACGGAGAATGCTGCGGGGAAAATCATGAGACCTGCCAGGATGGCCACCAGACAGTCGATGATCGCTATCTGCGAGGCAGCCTTCGTCAGGTTGGTCTCCTTCGAGAAATAGCTGGCATAGGTACACAGGCATCCCATCGCAATACTCATCGAATAGAACGACTGCCCCAGTGCACTCAGGAAAACGTCACTATTGATCTTTGAGAAGTCAGGCTTGAACAGGAACTCGATGCCCTTGTAGGCATTGGGGAGCATACACGATGCGCCCACGATGATCAGCAACAGGACAAACAAGGTAGGCATCATCATCTTCGATGCCCGTTCAATACCGTTGCGTACACCGTTTTCAATGATCAGATAGGTCATCACCAAGATGACAACGGTCCAGAAAACAGGTTTCACAGGGTCGGACGACAACTCAATAAAGTACGTCTTGAAATACTGCGGGTCACCCTGCAGATGCCCTATCAGCGAGGCCCACACATACTGCAGACACCATCCGCTGACCACTGCATAATAGCCTGTTATCAGGAATCCTGTCAGCACACCCATATAGCCTATCAAAGCCCAGGGCTTGCCATTCGCCAGTGTCTGGAACGACCGCGCCGTATTAGCCCTGCCGTGGCGACCTACGATAAATTCGCTAATCATACAGGGGATGCCCAGCAGAAGCACGCAAGCTACATAAATGATGATGAACACGGCACCGCCGTTCTCTCCAGCCATATAGGGGAAGCGCCACACGTTCCCTAGTCCGACAGCTGAGCCTGCCGTTGCCAGAATCACCCCTAACTTGGAACCAAAATTTGCTCTATCACTCATATTACCCTTCTTAACGCTTGCAAAATTATAAAATAAATCTTACTTTTGCATCGTTTTTTAAGTAAATATGCAAAAAATGGCTCATATCGTAAGAAAATACCCTCTATCACTGCTCTGTCTGGCACTGATTGCACTGCTCTCCTTCACCCCCTTCTTTCCCGAGACACCTCTTGACGACGTTGCCTTTATTGATAAGTGGACCCATTTCGTCATGTATGGAGGCACCACCAGCGTCATCTGGTGGGAATACCTGCGCACTCACCAGAAGCTAAATGCCTCCAAGCTCCTGCTATGGGCATGTTTGGGCATGATTCTCCTGGGTGGTCTCGTAGAGTTAGGACAAGCCTACTGCACCACCACGCGGAGCGGTGAATGGCTTGATTTCTGGGCAGACACCATCGGTGTTCTCCTCGGCAACCTTCTCGGTTGGCTGTTACACCACTTCTTTTTTCTTTTCTTCCTCAAATCTTAACCCCATTGTATGCCAGGTATTTACGAACACGCGTAAACGATAAGGAAATGTATTAAAGTACATCCAGGCTGCAGAATGACACAATAGAGAATTATCACTTCTTGATGAACTCGGAGGGCAGACAGCCGTACTCTTCGCGGAAGAACTTGCTGAACTGCTTGGGCGAGAAGCCTACGGTGTAGGCAACTTCTGAGATATTGGTTCGCCCTTGTTCCAAAAGTGAGCGGCCGCGCTTGATGCGGATTGCCCGGATGAATTCAATTGGCGACTTACCCGTAATGGCCATCAGCTTTTTGTAAAGATGACCTCGCGTCATACCAATAGTCGCACCAAACTCCTCAACGGTGAAATCGGTATCGCCCATTTTTTCCTCCACAATCTTTATGGCTTTTTCTATCAGCTGCTCGTCAATCGAACTTACGGTGATCTCGCTCGGGGCTATCTCAATGCCCTTGGCAAAGTTACGGTGGTTGTCGGCCTTCCACTCCAGGATTTTCTGTATGCGGAGCTTCAGGATGTTCAGATTGAAAGGTTTTGTGATATAGTCGTCGGCACCGTCTTTCAGACCTGTGATAATATTGTCTTCGGTAGATTTGGCGGTGAGCATGATTACCGGGATGTGGGAGTAGTTGACGTCGGTCTTGATACGGTTACAGAGTTCCAGACCGTTCATCTCCGGCATCATAATATCACTGATGACAATGCTCACATCGTTGCTGTCCAATACCTTGAGCGCCTCAATGCCATTACCGGCAGTGAGCACGTGATACTGGTCGTTGAGACAGCGTTCGAGGAACATGCGGAAGTCCTGGTTGTCTTCAACAATGAGGATGGTAGTCATTTTTTCCGTTTGGCTTGCAGGGACAGACAACGGAGCCACTTTTTCCTCGTATGCTTCGTTTTCAGATACTGATGGAGCGGCAGATTGCTTCATCGGTATATTAACAAAAAATACGCTTCCTTGTGGATGGTTGTCTTCGACATAAATCTCGCCATGATGCATAGCCACATATTCCTTTACAATGTGAAGGCGTGGGGCCGCAAGGTCATCGCCGGATGCCAGGCCCGCTGGGACTACAACACCACCGATGCCGAGGAGATATTCAATGCCGCTGGCAAATATCCAGCCCTTAACATCTTCGACTTCCAGCACTTCCGTCACCCTGACATCGACTACATGGCCGATACCGCCCTGCAGTGGCACAGGGCCGGTGGCATCGTCGGATTCATCTGGCATTGGAGCGTACCGGTCGATCCCGGTTGCGGCCCCCAGCAGGGCTATTCATTCTATCTGCCGTCGGCTGCCGGACCGCAGAAGCGGGGCACCACCTTCTCGCCCCGTAAGGCACTGCAGCAGGGAACCCCCGAGAACCGACAGCTGCTGCTCGACCTGAGCACCGTCACCCGTCTGCTGTTGCACTATCAGCGTCAGGGCATCCCCATCATCTGGCGCCCGCTCCATGAGGCAGCCGGCAACAGCAACCGCGGCGGAACAGCCTGGTTCTGGTGGGGCAGCGACGGTGCCGAGGTCTTCAGGCAGCTCTACCTATACATGCAGGACTACCTGATGAGCCATGGTGTGCATAACCTTATCTATGTGTGGACATCCGAACTCGACGACGATGACTGGTATCCCGGCGACGCGCATGTAGATATCGTGGCACGCGACCAATACCGCATCGGCACCAGTCACGACTCCTACAAGGAACAGTACGACGTGCTGAAGTCAAAGTATCCCAACAAAATGCTGGCGCTGGCCGAGTGCGACTGCATGCCCGATGCCGGACGGATGCTTGCCGATGGTGCCATTTGGCTTTATGCCGCCCCCTGGACCGTTCCCTTCGTGTTTGGCAGCAACAACACACCCGAGTTCTGGAAAAATTTCCTCCATTCCAACATCATCCTCACGAGAGATGAAACAACCGTAAAATAAGCAGAAACATCATGAAACTGAAATATCTGATAGCAATAGCCCTCGTCATGGCAGGAACGTCCTGCTCGAAGAACGAGGATGAGTTCGACGAAAGGCCCGTAACACCTGTAACGCCCGAAGAGCCCCAAAATCCCGAAGAAGAGCCACCTGTAGCCGACAGCAAGCGTTCGCCCGAGACCGAAAAGCTGTTCGATTACCTGAAAAGCATCTACGGCACCAAGACACTCTCGGCGGCCTGCGCCAACGTGAACTGGAACACCAACGAGGCCCAGTGGGTGTACAAGCATACGGGCAAATGGCCCGCCATCAACTGCTTCGACCTCATCCACCTGCCCTTCTCACAGCCAGGCGGCTGGATTGACTATTCCAACATCAAGGTGGTCGAAGACTGGCACAACGCCGGCGGCATCGTATCCATCATGTGGCACTGGAACGTGCCGGCCAACAACGGCAGCGACTGGTCGTTCTACTATGGCAGCGAGCCCGACAAGACCAGATTCGACGTCCGTAAGATTACCGACGAGAACTCGTCCGAGTACAAGCGCATGATCAAGGATATCGACCAGGTGGGCATCTGTCTCAAGGCACTGCAGGCCAAGGGCATCCCCGTCATCTGGCGCCCGCTCCACGAGGCTGGCGGCCGCTGGTTCTGGTGGGGCATAGACGCTGCTGCCTGCCGTCGGCTGTGGCAGGTCATGTACGAGCGCTTTGCCGATGCCGGCATCAACAACCTCATCTGGGTGTTCACCCCCGCAGCAGCCTGGAACGAGCCCTACAGCAAGGGATTCGACTGGTACCCCGGCGACGAGTATGTCGACATCGTGGGGATGGATGTCTATAATCAGAACGATGCAGGCCAATGCTATCGCCTCGACTATAAGTTCCTTGCCGACCAGTGCCCCGACAAGATGGCTGCGCTCACTGAGTGCGGCAACGTGGCCACCATCTCAAGCCAGTGGAAAGCAGGAGCCAAGTGGCTGTTCTTCATGCCGTGGTACGACTACGGGCGCACCAACGACCCCGCTTCGGCCGCCTTCAACGACCAGTCACACAGCAGTGCCTCCATCTCATGGTGGAAAGATGCTTTCAATTGCGACTTCGTACTCTCTCGCGAAGACGTAAAATACTAACACAAAAAAGCTTTATAAATCATACATGGTTAGTAGTTAGTTAGTAATAGTTGATCAGAATGAAGGGCGCAGTGATTGCGCCCTTCGTTTATTTCCCCCATCGGCCACTGGTTTTATCTTCAAATTGCGGGGTGTGAAATACAGGTGTATGCCTATCGGCAGCCTTCATTTATTCTAATGTTGATTGGACATGTGAAAGTCATCAAGAATAATTAGACACATAAGGGCGTCAGAAAAAAACATTCAGGAATATGCACTGGAAAATTATGACACGCAAGAACGGAAATAACACATAAGAGTATTGGCAATTTAAAAAAAAGGTGTATATTTGTAACGGAAAACAGACGATACCGAAATACGAGACAAAATATACAATCATAAATAATGTACAATTATGTAACCAAAAGACGAATAATGAAAAAGTTTATTAGCAGAATGGCCATCGTGGGCGGCATGCTCGCCCTGACGGCATTGCCTGTAAAGGCACAGAAATGGGAACATCTGGCCGACACGCCGCAGATGGGATGGAGTACATGGAACAAGTTTCAGGGCAACATCACGGAGGACATTATCAAGGGGATTGCTGACGCGATGGTGGAGACAGGCTTGCGCGATGCGGGCTATACTTATATTAATATCGACGACTGCTGGCACGGGAAGCGCGATGCCGACGGCTTTATACAGGCGGACGCGAAGAAGTTTCCCAACGGCATGAAGGCAGTGGCCGACTATGTGCACAGTCGCGGGCTGAAGCTGGGCATCTACAGCGATGCGGGAACGGAAACGTGTGCCGGCATGCCGGGCTCGCTTGGCCACGAGTATCAGGATGCCATCCAGTATGCACGATGGGGGGTGGACTACCTGAAATACGACTGGTGCAACACCACGAACGTGAATCCCGAGGGAGCCTACCAGCTGATCAGCGACGCGCTGCGCTCGGCCGGACGACCCATCTTCCTGAGCATGTGCGAATGGGGCAGCAGCCACCCGTGGAAATGGGCAAGGGAGATAGGCCACTCGTGGCGCACGACGCCCGACATCTGGTGCAGTTTCGACTCGCTGCGCGTCTTCCCAGGCTACAGCCAGTTCGGCGTGATGCAGTGCATACAGCTGAACGACTCGCTGCGACAGTATGCCGGCCGTGGCTACTGGAACGACCCCGACATGCTGGAAGTAGGTAACGGCATGACCGAGAACGAGGACCGCGCCCACTTCACCATGTGGTGCATGATGGCCAGTCCACTGATACTGGGCAACGACCTGCGCTCGATGAGCGAGGCCACGCGCAACATCATCATGAACAAGGAAATGATAGCCATCGACCAGGACACGCTGGGCATTCAGGGTCTGCACTACTGCGACCGCGGCGGCCTGCAGTTCTGGTTTAAGCCTCTGGCCGGTGGCGACTGGGCTTTCACAATCCTCAACCCCACGAAAAAGGACATTGCCTGCGAATTGAACTGGCAGGACTTCAACCTGACGGACACGCAGGTGAGCAAGCTGAGTACCAACTTCGATGCCGTGGTGTATAAAGTGTACAACCTGTGGACGCACAAGATGGAGGGCAAGACCAACAGGAAGAGCAAGACGGACCGCAAGCTGACCGTCAAGGCCCACGACGTGATTGCCTATCGTTTAATAAAATAAAATGTTACGGAAATGAGAAGATGGACAATCTTGATGGTCTGGATGGCCATTGCATGCATGAACGCACAGAATGTGCGTGAAACTGTCAGACTCGACGAGGGGTGGAAGTTTGCACTGGGCAACGCTGCCGACCCGAAGAAAGACTTCGGCTGCGGCACGGAGTATTTCAACTACCTGACGAAGGCCAACTCGATACACAACGAGGGACCGTATGTGGCAAAGTTCGATGATTCGGCATGGCAGGAGATAAGGATACCGCACGACTGGGTGACCACCCTACCCTACGCCAACGGGGCAAGCCACTCACATGGCTACAAGACCGTGGGCTATAAATATCCCGAAACAAGTGTGGGATGGTACCGGAAGATGATAAATATCCCTGCCAGTGACCTTGGCAAGCATATCGCCCTGCAGTTCGACGGCATTTTCCGCAATGCGCAGGTGTGGTTCAATGGCTTTTACATGGGCTCGGAACCCAGCGGCTATGCCACGCAAGTGTATGACGTGACGGAGTATGTGAACTATGGCGGCGACAATCTGATATGCGTGCGTGCCGACGCCACGCTCGAAGAGGGGTGGTTCTATGAGGGAGCTGGCATCTATCGAGATGTGTGGCTGGTGAAGACGGCAGCCGTAGGCGTGGCGCCCTTTGGCACATTCGTGTATGCCGACCTGAAGCAGCCCTACGACAAGGCCGTCATCCATGTGGAGACCGAGGTGAACAACCACTCGCTCACCACGCTACAATGTGAGGTAAGCCACCGGCTGCTGGATGCCGATGGACGGGAGGTGGCCAAGTCGGCCCCCTCAACGGTAACGCTGAAGGCAAAGCAAACTCTCAACTCTCAACTCTCAACTATGAACTTAAACGCCCCTCACCTGTGGAGCCCCGCCGACCCCTATCTATATAAGGTGGAGACCACGGTGAAGGTGGACGGGCGCGTGACCGACGTGTATGAAACCATCACGGGCATACGTGACATTGAGTTCGATGCCGACCGCGGATTCCTGCTGAATGGCCAGCCGCTGAAACTGAAGGGCGTGAATCTGCATCAGGACCATGCCGGCGTGGGAGCCGCCATCCCCGATGCACTGCAGGCGTGGCGCATCAGACAGCTGAAGAAGATAGGGTGCAACGCCTACCGTGCCTCGCACAACCCGATGACACCTGCCCTGCTGGATGTCTGCGACCGCGAGGGCATACTCGTGATTGACGAGAACCGACTGACTGGCATCAACGAGGAGCATCTGCGGCTGCTGGAGCGAATGATCAAGCGCGACCGCAATCACCCGAGCGTCATTCTGTGGAGCGACGGTAACGAGGAATGGGGCATGGAGAACACCGTGCAGGGAACCCGCATAGCTGCTGCCATGCGCGAATATACCCGCCTGCTCGACCCCACGCGCCACTCTACCATAGCCAATGCCGGCGGTGGGGAGATGATAAAGGGACTCGACGTGGTGGGATTCAACTATATCGTGCAGAACGATGTGGACAACCGCAAGAAGAATAATCCCACATGGAAGATTGTGGGCACGGAAGAGACCACCGGCTGCGGCACGCGAGGCTGGTATTTCAAAGACGAGAAATATCCCGGCAGGATGGTAAGCCTGAACCGCACGATGGAACAAAACTATGAGAATATCATTGAGCGCGGATGGAAATTCTACGACGAACGCCCCTGGGCTGCAGGACTGTTCTACTGGACAGGCTTCGACTATCGGGGCGAGCCCAACCCGCTCAGCTATCCCGCTCACGACTCGGAATTCGGCATTCTGGACTATTGCGGATTCCCCAAGGACGAGGCTTACTACCTGAAATCATGGTGGACCGACGAACCCGTGCTGCACATCTTCCCCCATTGGAACCTGCAGGGCCATGAGGGCGAGGAAGTGGAAGTGTGGGCCTACAGCAACTGCGACGAAGTGGAACTGACGGTGAACGGCAAAAAACTGGGTCGCCAGCCGATGCCCCTGGGCGGACACCTGAAGTGGAAGGCCATCTATCAGCCCGGCAAGGTGGTAGCCGTGGGCTATAAAAACGGCAAGCGCATACTGACCGAGAAGATAGAGACCACCAAGCCTGCAGCGAAGATTGTGATGAAAACCGACCGCCAGATGATTACTGCCGACGGCAGGGATGTGAGTGTGGTGACCATTGAGCTGCACGACCAGAACGGCCGACTGGTGCCCGACGCCTGCAACACGCTGAATTTCACGCTGGAAGGCAACGGCCGCATCATTGGCGCAGGCAACGGCGACCCGCAGTACATGGGCGAGGATCATCCCAAAGACAAAGACTGCCGGGCATTCAGCATCCCTGCCTTCAATGGTCTGGCACAGGTGCTGATACAGAGTAGCCGCGAGCCTTCAGCGCTCCGTCTGACAGCCAACGGCGACGGACTGAAAACAGGAGTCATAGTCATTACTACAAAATAATCCTAACACAAGCACAAATTTAAAAGCACCGCGCTTCACAGCGCGGTGCTTTTACTTAATGAAAAAATATTTACAATGAGTTATAATAACTGAATTATTCTTCTTCTGAATCATTACTACGACCTGCAAGGTCACGAGATTGACGCTCGCAGTGCCAAGGGCCTCGTCATTAAGAATGGTAAGACAAGTATTTTAAAATAGAGGTGAGTAGTGAGAGGTGAGAAATCGCCACTGAGATGGATAATATGGTCCTTTTCCCAGATTTTTCGACAAAAAATGGTATTTTTTAGTTAAAAAGTTTGGTTGTCATAGGAATTATGTTTATATTTGCCGTCGATATATGTTAATGAATACAAAAACCTACATTGTTAGGAACAAAAAAAGGCATTATGCCCCTATTCATAAAACACTAATAACCTGGGGCTTGGTGGGACTTCTGTTTTTTCTACCGATGATGGTGAATGCCCAGACATTCAACAGTCCCATACGCTTATCGGCCAAATCAAACCTTCTCTACGACGTAGCTCTCATGCCAAATATTGGCATCGAGATTGCCGTTGGTAACCAGTTTACCATAGCTGCCAGCGGCACTTACGGATGGCTGGAGGGATGGCCATGGCACAAGAATATTCGTGTTGTGACAGGTGATATAGGGGTGAACTACTGGTTCGGAAAGGACACCAACCAGCTGATGCATCGCGGGTTTCATATCGGACCCTATGCAGCCGTCTATCGTTACGACTTCCTGTTCGGTGACGAGGGACAGCAGGCGAAAGCCAACTGGGGCGCAGGTGTAGCACTGGGCTACTCGGTGCCTGTCAGTCCGGAAATCAGCTTCGACTTCTCCCTGGGACTGGGCTATGTCGGAGGTAAATATAAGGAATATGACGTCGTGAATGACGTCTTCGAGCGCTTCGTGTGGAAAGCCGACAAGGTAAGACACTACATAGGCCCTACTAAATTGGAGGTGGCGCTTGTATGGCATCTCTTCGGGCCCAAGAAGAAAGGAGGCGAGCGATGAAGTATCGTCACATCCTGATGCTGATGTCCGTCGTCGTTCTCTGCTCTTGCGAGGCCAAGTTGCGCGACTTGTACTACGATGAGAACAGTTGGAACACCGTACAGGTGCTCTTCGACTGGCAAGAGGCCCCAGAGGCCAAACCGCAAGGCATGACCGTCCTCTTCTACGACGAGTTACAGGCCAAGGAGCCCGAGCGCTACGACTTCTCCGGAACCAAGGGAGGCACAGCGAACCTCATGTTCGGAGCCTATCGCGCCGTTGCCTACAACTACGACACAGAGACCATTCTCTATCGTAACATGGCATCATGGCAGACGTTGGAAGCCTACACCCGCCTGTCGAGCATCGAGGAGGGCGCCCAGATAATCTCTCGCGGTGCAATGCCCAGGGCATTAGGCACAGAGGACGAGCCCGTCATTCTGGAACCCGACCCACTATGGGCAGGAGCAGGCGAGCCAGTGAAGGTTATTGCTGACGAGCCGTCAACGACGACAGTGACTCCTTCTTCGCGAATAGAGACGGTGGAGATAGACATCCGCAACGTGCCCAACCTGCAATACACCGGCCAGATAGGCGGAGCCCTTTCGGGACTGGCACCAGGCGTCAAGGTCGCTACGGGCGAACTGCTGGAGGGCAGTGCTACACAGTCGTTCACTTGCCAACGCATTGACGACACTACGCTGCGCATGCGCTTCCACATCTTCGGACACTGTCCCCACCATGCAGAAGGCATCCACAATCAGCACATGCTCACCATCTATGCCGTGCTGGCTGATAACAGCAAATGGTATTACACCATAGATGTCACGGAGCAGATTCACAACGCCAAGGCGGAGGAAGAAGAGGAAAAGACCGAGCGCATCACCATCGACATCGACGAAGGTCTGCCCATCCCCAAGCCCATTGTCAACGGCTCCGGATTCCAGCCCAATATCGACGGATGGCAAGGTGTAGAGATAGAAATCGGAATGTAACAAACAATAAATATTAACGAGAAAAAAATAAGAAAAAACATAACATTATGAAGAAAAATCTTTATATCCTTGCAGTAGCATGCCTCGCACTTGCTTCCTGCAGTAATGATGAGACGGTGGCAACGAGACACGATCCTAATGAGATTAGTTTTAGAGCGTTAAATAACAATATTACACGTTCAGCAGACATCACCAGTTTTACTACCACACCATTTATGGTAAGAGCAGTGAAGGGTTCTGAAACATATTTCTCAGAAACGCAGTACACTTATGACAGCGGCACTAGCTCATGGACTTCAACAACCAAGCACTATTGGCCATCAGATGATGCTCAACTTACATTCCATGCTCATGCTCCTATTTCTAATGCTCAAATCACTCATACAGCAGATGAGAGTACATTTGTAGTGACTCCTTCTGCAACTGCAGGAGAACAGGTTGATTTAGTTTATGCCACAACTACAGGGAAGAAGTCAACTAGCTCTGCTGGAGTTGTTCTTACTTTTGGACACGTTGAATCAAAGGTGATTATTCAGTTAAAGAATTCCAACTCCAATCTGAAGATAACTGCTAACAAGGTAGAAATTGGTAATGTAAAAAATAATGGCACTTATACTATGGGGACCGGATGGGATCTTACTGGTGCAACTAACACTTCTTATCCTCAAAGTTTTTCAGGAACAGAATATACAACTGCTACTCAAGCAGGTGATGATATGATTCTTATTCCTCAAACGCTGACAAATGCAACCACATATGCATCTGGAGAAGTTGGTGCTGCATTTGAAGGCTCCTATATTAAGGTGGATTTGAAGATTCAAAATAGCACAAGTCCATATGCATACGTTGTTGGTGACGCAGATCACTTTGTAACAGCATTGTTCCCTCTGCCTGCTACGGCTTGGACTTCAGGATATAAGTATATATATACTGTTGACCTCGCTGGAGGTGGTTATTTCCCAACTAACACATCTGCTGGCACAGGAAATGCACTAGATCCAATCCTTGACGACGTAGAAATCAAGTTCGTGACAGTAACCGTTTCCGACTGGACTCCGTATGATTCAGATTCTAGTACAGATGGTAATCAGCCTATTGATGTAGGAATGTAACACAGGGAACATCCCTTGTGCAATAGCATACAAAAGACCTCGCTGGGAATTATCCTGGCGAGGTCTTTATTTTTTCAATCACAGGGGATAGATACACAACCAAATATCTTTACAATTTAATTAGCAAATTAGCATGCTAAAAACACCCCTTTTTGAGGGTAGTCCAAATGAGTTAACTCGATTGATCGTTTGAGTTAACTCATTCGATGATTTGAGTTAACTCACCATTTTGGGCACCTTTACGGACCGCCAACTGATATTCTGAATCTTTTTTAAAATTCATTGCCCCCTATATAGGGGGGCAATAATTTATTTTTTTATTAATTAA
This sequence comes from Prevotella sp. tc2-28, assembly GCF_900107705.1. Taxonomy (GTDB): domain Bacteria; phylum Bacteroidota; class Bacteroidia; order Bacteroidales; family Bacteroidaceae; genus Prevotella. The sequence goes on along the minus strand of NZ_FNRE01000012.1, from coordinate 76,741 downwards.
TATATATATAACCTACGCGCGCGAGGAGCAGATTCAGGATGGCAATACAAGAGCTTAAACGGCAAAAACAAGAGAAAATCAGGAAAAAGACGAAAAAAGAAACAAGTTTCTTTTGTTTTTCCACAAATATTTTGTACTTTTGTCTTTTGTATGAATCGAATTAATTTAAATCACCTCACGCTGACCCTGCTGACCTTGCTGTTTGCAGGCTGTTCGAGCGATAGTCCCAACGACTCACAGGGCACTAATCAGGGCAATAAGGACGAGATTAACCTTAATGCCCAAGTATGGCAAGTCATGCAAGCTTCCGCACCCCGTCGCGCCCACACCTACGATAATGCTGCAGCTTTGCAGGCGCAAGCTAGCTTCACAGCCTCCGCCTATGTAGAGAACACCACGACCTCATACATCAATCCCGAACAAGTGAATTATGAAAATGACAAATGGGTATGGAGAGACGGCAAGCACTACTGGCCAGCAACAGGCAGCCTCGACTTCTTTGCCTATATGCCGGCAACGAAGCCAAGCTATATCACAGGACCAACATATAGCATAGTGGAAAGTGCCCCACAGGCAACATTCACCTGTAGTAATATGCCAATGATCTACAACGCAACTGCAACTGACCCTACCGCAGGCCAGGGCAGCAGTTTGCAGGAATTCATCTGGGGCATCACCATAGGTCAGAACAAGACTAACCAAGGTACATCAGGTGTGACCATGAAGTTCCGTCACCCCTTTGCCTGCATCAAGTTCCAGTTAGCTGCCTCCCACCCTGACATCATCATCAACAGCATCACCTTCAAGGGTCTGAAGACTGGTGGCACATGCACGCTGACCAATACGGATATAGCTGAGAGCTATTATTACACCAAATCAGTATGGAGCGAGCTGACAGGCAGCTCTGACCTCGTGATGCAACTTGTGGAGAAGGATGACAAAGGCAAATTCAAAATAACAAACAGCAATGGCGATATCATCGTGAATGATGCAGCAAAATTCCATAGCAATCCCGCAAGCGTAGTACCTATCGGAGGCTACTCAGACGACAATCACCAGTATGTTAGTCTCCTCGTGATTCCACAGGAATTTGCCGGCAAGATAGAAGTCAACGCTGGATGGAACGACTGGGGCGACACCCCTGTGGAGCACACCGTGACAGCCACTATTCCTGCCATCACTTGGGCAGCCGGTACCAGTTACACCTACACCTTCAACATCACACTTGAGGACTTGGTAGTGAACCTGACGGACTTCACGGAGCAATGGTAAGTAACGGTTAAGGGTTAACGGTTAAAGGATAAAGAGAAAAGATAACACACGAAAATAATAACACTATGAAGATAAAGTTCAGACATACCCGAGTATTCACATTCCTGCTGACCTTGCTGCTCCTATGCGGTGTGGCAAACCAGGCGTGGGCGGCAGGTTACAAAGTGAGATACCATATTCTCACTTTGCCGTTTGATGTTAGAAATAGCGATAATACTACCGATTATAAAAATGACATCCGTGTAGAAGCATTGTTGGTGGTTGTAAGCAATGCTTCTACGATTGAGCTGCCCGCAGAATACAAGAGTCCATTGGCTACGAACTTCCAATACTATAGAAGTTGGACGAGTAGCTACGAATATTTATACGACTATACCCATAATAATAGGCTGCTGCAAGTAAAATATAACCTCTACAGCAAAGACGGCGGATCTGACAAAATAGATGAAGGAACAGCTGTAGGCGCTGACACCGACATCTACGTTACCTACGATTATCAGTCTGCAAATGGAATCGTTCTTGATGGGTCTCAGGACTATAACATTGGTGTAGGAACAAGGTTTCTGTGTTATAACCGTAGCCGTAACAACCGTCTTGGCAACGCGAATTCTCCCGCTATAACGGGTGAACATCTTGCCAGCCAAGATTTTGTTAAACCACAAGCAGGTACGGGAGCAAATCAGCTTGGCTTCAACTGGTCTAATGACCAATGGGCAGGAGCTCCGGGAGTACACCTGGGATTCTGGCTCACTGGCTATAAAAACAACGATGCAATAGTCCCTGACCCCTATAACATTGTCATAATGACGGCATATACTGGTAATGAGACTTACGAAAAAGACCCTGTTGACGGTGACAATAATAAAACATATGTAAAGCCCTATAAAGGTGCCACTCTCTTCTCTAAAATGATCAGTCAGGATGATGGAAAAGGTACAGAAGACAAAATGTGGTTTGACTGTGATGACCATGTACACTATAAAGGTGTGCCAGGTTCTGAAGGTGTCCATGATCCAGAGAGCGATAATTATTGGGCGAAGCAGGTTGATCAATGGCCTGGATTCTATAGGCAGAAGCAGCAACCAACCTTTAATTCTGTCGCCATATTGAATCGTCCAGGAGGTGGATATGTTTTTGTAGCAAGTAAACTTAACCAAGGAGTAGGTAATGATGCCTACAAAGAATGGGCACCAAACAAGAATGGTAACTACCCAACCCTGACGGATGGTAATCTAAACCCGAAAATGGCATTCAAGGCTTTAGATAAATCCCCCGTTATCAATATCTATAAAATTAGAACATATACCTTCAAAATTAAGACGCACGTTTCTGAAGATATTTTGCCCGAAGATATGAGATGGAGTGACGCTAAGGCTTCATCTAAGATAGTAGACCTTATTCCAGAAACCCTCAAACGTAAATATTGCACATATAAAGCGTATGCTGACGCAGAATTGACCAACGAGATTAGCACTTTTGCGGATGCCATATCCAATATTTCGGAAGTAGATGGAAAGATAGTGATATGGCTTGATTATGAAACCAACATGCCGTTTGAGACATCTGCTACAAGTGCCACCTATGATAATCTGAAGTGGTACAACTTTTACACCAACAAAGATGAACAGTACATTGTCAGGTACAATAGCACCAGTACTTCCTTCAATACTACAGGATCTGACGGTTCACGCTATGCCCGTACCTCTCACTTCGCCTTTGTCGGTGACCCGTATGAGCTGAAGATTGTCAGCCGAAAGCTAGCAGATGATAATAGTGGAACATTGAGATATTTAAAGCTGAATGACCCTGTTACTGGCAATATCACACAGGATGCAACTGGCACAGCATGGGATATTGTTTATGATGACAATACTGGTACTCATGCTGACTGTTTCCGACTGCGTGAATTCACCACTACCAACAATAGTACGAACTATTTAGGATGGGCCTATGGTACAAGTAACTACCCATTGAAAGGTGTTACGACAGAGGATGCTGCCACTCGTTTGAAAGTAATACCTGTGCCAACAAAAACCTACGTCTATCACATCATGCGTAGTGACCATAGCATAGCCGCCAAGGCAAGTGTTTCACAGGATGCAAGTACGAAACTCGACTTTGCTCACATCCCAGAGATTATCCGCAGCCCATTCCTTGCGCTGACAGGTGTCACCCTGAAATTCTATGATACTGAGTCAAAGGCTCAGACAAATGCTGATGATAACGATATCACCTATGCTCCTGATGATGAAACATCCGACAGCCAGGAATTCTGGGTGCGCTACGATATGGGGACGGCACTGGATAACACTCCCGGCTCGTACATCAAAGGAGAAACTGCTTTCAACGTGCGTCTGAACGGACAGTATATCTATTACGATAATGGTACAATTAAGACGACACCTGAATCAGCTTTTAATGATGATTGTGCGACAAACCCTGCCTATCAGTGGAGGTTAGGAGGCAGCGATCCATATGCTATGACTGTCCTGAATGTCGGTGCCAACAAGTATGTCACGGTTGACTATGCCCCTCTTATTGCAGCCTGCCAAGCAGGAGAACCCGAACCCGACGGAGAGATTACCTGGTCTGACACACCTTCCAAGTTCATCATCAAGGGCACATCACGTCCCCACATTTATGAGGTAATGGCGGCCTTAGGCGAAGACGTTGATTCCCGAAGTAACTATTTTAACATTGGTTGTCCATCGGAAAATACGGTAAAGCTCTATGGTAACGAGTCTTACGTCTACAATTCCGCCACGTTGCGCTTCGAACTCACACCTACGACTGGTACAGAGAACTTGATGTACCATTTGATAGACAAAGCGGGTAAAGACTTGCTGCAAATGCCTGCACGACAGGTTTCTACGGGTAAGCCTGAGATTCCCGAATACTGGAGTCCACTGGTCAAACAGTATCACTATTATAAGAAAGAAGACTTCACTGTTGTCGATAATGTTTACACCCTCAACGGAAGTCCGGCTGAGTTGGAACAGGTAACGAATGCTACTGACGCAGATGCCGATGGTGTCAAGGATATCTTTGTAACCTATACAGCCAACGACTTAGTAGATATGCAAGGTAGAACCACGTACCTTATGAAGTATGTTCAGGGTGAAAACTTCCGCCAGGAGGATGGCGTTGATGACTTGCTGCCTGAAGTTGCTGATATGTCTCAAAATACCTACAGATATAAGGCAGTCTATCCATACTGTAACGGTGACTGTAATTTCTTTGTCTATGGCCAGGAGCAGTATGATATTCAGCAGCAGGGCGCTGCCAGCACGCGTACCCGCTGGGCGTGGTATGTAGAGAGTGTCAATAACGATCCTTACCACGTAAAGATATTCTCCAGACAGCAAGAAACCTACCCTGCAGGTAGTGGTAATGACTACAATGCTTACTTCCGAACATACGCAGAGACATACGGTGGTTCAAAACATGTTGTAACCACTCTTGCCTGGCCAGGCATATCAGGTGTTCAAGGTACTGAGTATATGGTGCTGGGCTCTGCAGGACAGTTCAGACTGGTGACTACCGAAGCGATAAATGATGATATTACCAATGAGCGTCGCACAGTCAACTCTTTCGAGCAGTACTGGAAGACATGGAACACTATACGAAAGATCGTGTTGAACGACAAGGATGCCACCGCAAAACAAAGTGACCCCAATACGGTGCCGGCTACGCCAGCCTTGCCCGTTGCAACAGCAAAAGGTAAGAATAACAGAACTTATCTCACTGATGTGATGGGGTGGCACAGCTACGAGCAGTGGGCATACGCCATTCGTTGGAACGATTACAATAAGGCAGGTGACAAGAATAAAAAGGGCTGGGAAAACTTGGAGCACTGGTATCAGACCGTCAATATGGGTGAAGGATACTTCGACTTCGAGAAAACCACTATCGAACCCGTGCTTATCCTGCTCGACCAGCACGGATGGGAGGTGATGCGTAAGCCGCTACCAAGCAGTTCTGATGACCCGGACAAGTATGCAAAGTATGATGCTATACGTCTTTACGACAGCCCGATGGTGAAGGAGTACGCCTTCTGGAAGACGGCAAAGAAGCGCACAGGATTCCACCAATACTACCTGCTGAGCGATCGTATTGGCGGCGAAGACTTTACTTCCACGTCGCTCACCGACCTGCCACCATACGACTCGGAGAATGTAAAGGACGCCAAGGGTAATCTGCTGGACCAGTATGTCACCTACATCGTAAAGGATGAGTATGCACAGACCTACGATCCAAGCAGTAAGACAGGACAACCGTTCCTCATTGAGCAAGGAAGCCATTTCGCATATAACAACAGTAATGCGGCAGTAGTAGGAAAAGAAAATGTTCCTACTCCTGGCGGTATGTCACAGTATATTATCAGCAATATCAGCAACCTGACAACTAATGGCAGCAAGAATAACGAACTGTGGTACGTAAAGCCCAATCCCGACATTGATATCGAGATGGGTTATCAAGATGAAACCAAATTCCCAGGAGGATATGCGCACAACTGGGATTCAAAAACGCCTAACGCATACGAATACAGTAAATACAGTGCATTAAAGGCCGCCGTTTACGTTAAAGAAACGGAAGAGTATAAAGGTGAAACCGCTGACAATAAGAAGAAACTCACAGACAAATACGGAGAGTTCTCGTTCTCCAATGGTTTCGACCCCTACAATATCCAAATATCAAGTGTATCCAATGGTGAAAAGTTTTTCGTGACCAATGCCACTAAGGCAGAGATTGATGAAGGTTCGATACTGGGTGATGGAACAACTAATACATTAGGCGGGAAGGCATCTGTTAATGCCACACTCGTAGGCGGTATGGACAACCGCACATTGCAGATAACTAATGCCACTTTTATGGCTGTGCTGGACGAGGATGGCAGTATGCAGCTGATGCCTCGCTTTGACCAGGAAAAGCGTTTGAAGGACTTCTCTGCATTAGTACATACTGACGATGCGGAAGAGGCAGGAACGCATACCAAGCTTTATCGTCCGCTGGTATATAATTACCACATCATAGACAATAGTGGCCAGGAGGCCTTGCGCTACCAGGGTGGTGGTGACCTTGTGCCACAGACACCTGCATGGTTCCAGAGTCAGCTGGCAAAGGACTATAAGTATTATGCAGGTATCAGTGGTAGTACTGGTCAGAATGAAATCACTGAATCATTGGAAGGTGCCTCGCTGACAGACAAGAATGTCTATGTGCGCTATAGCTATGACGAGACTGCTGACTTCTTAAAGATTCTGCAGGGTAAGTGGCTGACGATGAAGGTGAACAATTTGGATGCACAATACACTACTGTCAGTGAGACTGCTGGTATCTATAGCGGAACAAAACCTGATCCTGTTGTAGCAAATCAGTGGCAGTGGAAGTTCACTGCTAATTCGCAAACAAATCCAGACCCATACGCAGTAAGTCTGTATAATCGTAATACCGCTGCTGGAACGCCAACTGAAGTCAATAGCAAGAACAAATTCGCCCTGCTTAACTGGTATGATAACAATGGAATAGATCCAAATGCATATACATTGGCTGTACATGGAACAGGAACATCTAATTACGATTTCGTGAATGGTGCGAGCATGAGTACTTCTGTTGCTGCTACAACAGCTTCTGAGGCAAACGTAAAGAGCACCTCATGCAGCTATGCTGAAACTAATGCCAAGATTGAACTGAACGATGACGTAAGCCACACCTATACATATAAAGTATATACCAATGGTAATAATGGTAGCAATGCTGTAAAATATGGTGTATTTGCTGTCAGCGCTGAGCAGGATAATATCACTATTGCGGAAAACAACTATGTCCCCATTCTGCCTGAAGAGATCAGGTCGCCGCTGCTCAACATGGATCAGTTCAAGTATTATGGTGCTGAAGCGGATATGGGTAACGAGGCGAAGGAACTGAAGAACATCTTCGGACTGTATGATGACATTATCTATGTGCGCTACACGGACTACGACCTAAAAGCTACCGAATATAAGGTGCCTAATGTCAGAAACGCTACGAGTGAAACCATTGTGGCACGTGGCGAAGATTCTAACGATGCAGCACTTGACATTAAGGGTGAACTGATATATAATATTATCTGGTATAATGATAATATGATGCAAAGCGCGGATGGTAGTGCTATAACCGGACTTGCGGATCAGAAATTGCAAGGAGGAAATGCTTACGTCTGGCAGTTTGAGGGCAATGACCCATACGCCATTAAGATTAAGCATAAGAGTTCTGGAAAGTATGCTGTGGGGGCTACCGCCTTGGAAACTGTAGGAGCTAACGCCAGCCCTTCAAAGACCTTTATGCTCCTGCCTTCAACTGATACCAGTTGGGAATATGGCATGCTGCAGGTAACTGGTGGTACAAACAGACTCAGCGGATATGGTCAGACTACGACGGCTGATGAACCAACAAAGTTCATCATCTTTGGTCTCTCTACGCATACAGTTATCTATCATCTGTTGATTGCAAAGACTTGTACAGATGTGGATCATCCACAAGCAGGTGAATATATTGATATTCCATATCGCGAGACAAAGGGTGGTGTCGAAACAACAAAAAGAATATATGGTAGTTCTCAGCGTGACTTGACATCAGTAAACGACGGTGATGGTACTCACTACGTAGGAGAGAAATACCAATTAGGCACAACAATCAGTGGTTTAACCTATTGCGTTAACCAGGGTCATATAACCTTAGGAGATTCATTGAAGGTGCCAGATGCTCTGAAACGACCTAACTGTAAGTACTTCTCCTATGTAGAGGGTGTATATACGAATGAAGACTGTGATCGCTCAAATCACTTGGATGCAACTCTCGATGGTCAATATAGGGGACTTCAGATAAAGCAAATGGGCACAGAGCCTGCGTTGCTTGGCAAGACGGTGCGCATCAATGTGGAGTATCAGTTTGATGACGGACTTCCTACCAACAACGGTACGCGATTCGTTACCAATACAAATGGTACACAATGGTACACCTTCGAAACAAGTGATGAGACTCCTTATCTGGCAAATTTCACCTATAAGGATAATATAATGAAAGGTAAAGAAGGACGTATAGGACACTACACCAACGAATTCCTTTGGTCACCAGTCGGTGATCCTTACGGCTTCAAGATGTACAACCGCTATGTCTATAAAAATGGTGGACAGACTGATTATGTGATGACAACAGTAGCTGCACCTGCGGTAAATGTTGACCTCAATATGAGCAATAGCGATGACCTTACCAAGACTGTCTTTGAGCTGTGGCCAAGTGAAACAGACGGTTACTTCAAGGTGCCTACCTTGACAATTCCAGGAAGCGCAACGACATATTATCTTGACAATAGCGCAGGCGTATTGAAGCTGAAGGAATCTACAGATACTGAGTGGACCTTCGGATTGAGTGATGCACTGCTTGAACCCTACTACCTCGGCGCTGGCAATGTGGGCGGACTGACTACTAAAGCAAAGCCTGGACAGGACAAATCTGGTGTAGAACGTTATGAAGAAGCCACTAATTTGATGGCAAAACAAGAGGTAGTGTTCAATCCTGACAATATCGTGGACTTCACTCCTGGCTACTACCGCATCTTCAATCAGCCAAACTCTCAGGGCATTAAGATACCAAGATACCTCAGCGGATATACACATAAGACAGAGTTAACATCAAGTATTCCGATGCACTTCTACGAAAAGGAGGGTGTGGAAACCACCTTTGAGGCATTGGGAAGTGGCTTCACTACTACACCAGCTACACAGGGACAGATACCTATCGATGCACCGGAATATGACCCCGCCAGCATATTCTATATCTCAGGAAGTGGACCATATACCATGCAGACGCAAGGCCTTTATGCAGATGGAGCAGTAATGGCATCAGCCGCTGGTACTAATTCCAATTTCTATGTCATCGATATCGGCGGAGCAGTGGTGCTGCTTCATGATGGCGCTGCAGCTGCCGATAGGAAATATCTTCACTATAAGCAGACTGGGAATATCTACGACGTAAAGTTCGAAAAAGGCTCAGATATCGGTGATGACGACGCAGCTAAATGGTGTATGGAACCTGCCAATAAGAAAGGACTGTGGATTAAGACTCACAGTGGTGGTGAAGAGGAAACACTCACTGACCTGTGGTACTACAGCTCATACTGCGTACCATTCGACTTGTTGATAGCAAATAAAAATGATGACGAAGCCCATTCTTCTAACGCATACACTTGTGTTGCGGCAAAATCACCATGGCCTACAACAGAAGCTGAAGCGCGTATAGGACTGCATCCAAAGCCTATTGGTAATTATAATACGGGAACCTATCAAAACAATGACTACTTCGTACCAGCGGGAACGCCTGTGCTCTTCTCTACCAAGAGAGCTACGGAGTATATCAAGGCTACGATTCCTACCACTGCTCCATCAACGTCAATCACCACCATCTTCTCTGCCAAATACCTGGAGCAGAAGTTGCCTGACTGGAACAACGCTAATCGTGTCTATGTCTTTGGTCCGAAGATGGAAGGAGAGTTTAATGTAAATGAGTCTAATGGTGACATAAATGCTGTACTGCCATCACTGGGTAACACCAACGTTGGCTTCCACCTCAATGCCAACCCCAACAAAGAGGCTGGCACAACACCGGCTTCTTGGACGCGCAATAACTACTACGTGCTCCACAACAGGATTTACTATAAAGCTGGTGGAAGCGGAGCTTCACCTGCCCCCACCAAGAGGGCACCGGAGTTCGTCCCTGTCATCTTCGATGATGATGAGGAGCAGCAAGAGCTGAATCCTGATGGTACGATGGAGGGTGTGGGCGACGGTTGCATCTACGACCTGATGGGCCGTAAGGTGGCTACGCGTGAACAAGTAGAGGATGGCTCGTGGAAGCAGCGCGTGGCAACGGGCATCTACATCCTGAACGGACGCAAGTTCCAGAAGAAGTAAAGTTGGATGCTTACAAAAAAATGAGTTAGCTCAGGCAATGATTTGGGTTAACTCATTTAATGTTTTGCGTTAACTCACCCTATTTTCTATCAAATATTTGGAAGTTACATTATTTTGCCGTATCTTTGCATCACAGAAATTCCGTCACGGGAAATCCGTCACGGGAAACCCGTGATGAAAAAATGAAAGAATGATGGCAAGAAAAAAAACAAAAAAGTTGGAGAATCCCTTTGTTTATCAGGGATATGAAGGTCCGGAATATTTCTTCGACCGGACAGAAGAGACAGAATACATACTCTCTTCTTTAAGAAATGGTCGTAATATCACTCTGATTTCTCCACGAAAAATCGGTAAAACGGGACTTATCCGTCATCTTTTTCACCAGACAAATAGCGCAAAAGATGATATCATCTGTATCTATGTAGATATATTCGCCACCCAAAATCTGCAACAATTTGTGGAAACGGTGGGTAGGGCCATTATGGAAGAAGCACTGCAGCGGGAAAAGTCCTTTGCCTCTAAAGTGATAGATTTCTTTAAAGGTCTTCGTCCCACGTTCAGCCCAGACCCCATGACAGGCTTACCTACAGTAACGCTTAATGTGGTGCCTGTCCAGGTGGAAATCACGTTGAAGAGTCTTTTCGACCACTTGGAAAAACTGGATAAACGGGTATGTCTGGCCATCGATGAGTTTCAGCAGATAGCTTGTTATCCCGAAAAAGGGGTTGAGGCGTTGCTGCGTTCACATATACAGTTTATGCATAATGTGAGGTTCATCTTCTCTGGGAGTAGAATGCACATGATGGAGGAGATGTTTCTTTCGCCTAACAGACCTTTCTACCAGAGTACCCAGTTGATGACCCTCTCACCGCTGCATGAGGACATCTATTACGAGTATGCCCGTCGTTTCTTTGAAGAGAAAAGAGGACAGTTGGACCAAGGCATATTCCAGCGGATATATCGCTCGTTCGACGGCTACACATGGTATGTTCAAGCTGTTCTAAACCGCCTCTATGAACAGGAGAGGGTAGTGAAAGACGAACAACAGGTAGCTGATGCCATTCTATTTCATGTTGGTTCAAATACACCTCACTACCAGACTGTTTTCAGCTTCCTCACCGACAACCAGCGCAGTCTGCTGAGGGCAATAGCTGTCGTAGGTATTGTCAAGCAGCCTCAGAGCGGTGATTTCATTAGGAGCCACAACTTACCAAGTAGCAGCAGCGTCAAAACGGCACTCGAGACCCTTCTGGAAAAAGAACTGATATACCAGACGACTGAGGGTTATATTGTCTATGACCGTTTCTTTGCCGTCTGGTTGAAGAGGTTATGATTATGCCAAACAAGATTTTGCTGCCACCCTGCTCCCACCAATTTTCCCTTTAAACAGGGCGTTTGACGCTATTTGGTGGCAGGGTGGCAGCAAAATTTAAAAATTAAAATTTTTATTCGCGTGGTAAACCTTTACGGTTCTGGTTCCGGTTCCGGTGCCGGTTCCGGAGTTACTCCGCTCTCTTTCCTATATTTACATTGGTATTACCCGTCACCTCAGCATTATTGCCACCACCATAGACATTACCACGGATGTCAACACCGAGGACGGGTTTCTTACTTTCATCGGTCTCAGTGGTGGCTGGATCATCGTCAAGGGAAACAAAGGTATTATCGGACAATGTACCGATATTCACTGTTGTGTTACCCATTACCTGAGCAGCATTACCACCGCCAAAGACGTCACCTATCGCGCCCATCTTGCCCTTCGTATGGGCAGGAAGAGTTACAGTATGCTCGGTTGGCAAGCCTTCGTCAAATTTAATTGTTTTACCCTTGAAACCATTGTCATCGTAATCGCCTGTTGTGGGATAAGTATCTGGAGTACCCACTGATTCATTGATATTGACCGTCGGATCGGCTATCATCCGAGCACCTGTACCATAGCCACCGCCATAGACAGCACCAATGCTGGTGAACGAGCGGACATTGACTACTGGATCGTCGGATGGATTTTCGCCAGACTCCTTCGGTGTACCATCATCATTATAGCCATATTTTGAATAAGCAGCCAAGTTACCACCGCCATAAAGCTCACCAATGATAACAGGACGACAACCAGTTTCCTCAACATTAACAGTAATCTTACCGCTGATGGTTCCGCTGATATTGTTACCACCAAAGACTCGGTTGAAGTTACCATTGGTGATGGTCAGCGTCACATCGTCGTGAATGTCGGCAGCCTCAGCACCACCATAGACCTCATTCAGACCCGGGATACATGCCATGAGCAACTTAGCCTCAGCATCCATCTGGGCACTCTTACCACCGCCGTATGCCTCATCGACGTGGAATTCACACTTGGGTTCTCCAGCATCTGTCACTTCTTCCAGCATGGTCAGAGCCGTTTTGCGAACGTTACCCTTGGTGTTGGAGCCACCGAAGACACGGTGGATGGTACCACCCTTGATGTTGACAGTTGCTTCACCCGTGCCATAGCGATAGGGAGCAAAAGCTGCACCTTCTGTTCTGGCCTCCTTCGTGGCATAAGCAGGGTCATTCTCTACCAAGTGATAATCCTTATAACCTACGTTAGCACCAGGGTTATCTGCACCTGTAGGCAGTTTGTCAGCACCGTTACCGCCTCCGAAGAGTTCCAGAATCTCGTAGGTGCCATTAATCTCGACATCGGTAGCCGGCGTAGATGCTGCATTACCGCCACCATACACCTGACGTATGCTGGTCAGTCCGCAACCGTCGATGATGACATTAGTCTTACCTGTCGACAAATCTGTCGGCTCATAAGCTGCCAGATTGCCACCACCATAAACTGCCATCACATCAAACTTCTCAGTACCTTTATCGTATTTGGCACTGATTTTGTCTTTATCTGCATTCTGTGTAGCATAGACGTGTACGGTGACAGTACCCTTGGGTGAACCGTTCATATCGTTGCAACCGAACACCTGGTTGACGATAGCACCCTTTGCGTCATCATTCGATGCAACAGTTTCGTTCAGATTAACGATCACATTGCCTCCTGTCGTTCCAGCCTCACTGATAGGAATCTTGTCGGCTTCAGCTGTACCGTCAGGATATGTGATATTATCCACACTACCCTTACCACCACCGAACACACTGCCGAAGTAGTAATACCTGGAAGCACTAGTCTTATGAACGACCTTCGTACCTACTGTGCCTCCCTTGATATTCACCGTCGCATTCTCTGCCACAGCACCAATCTCACCACCGCCATAGATACTGCTCTTCACAGTGCCACCGGTCATGTTCAGTGTAGTGCCCTTACATTTACCGAGCTTTGACCATAACGGAAGCAACGTTGTGCCATCCAGTGCGTAGAGTCGGCCCATACCGCCCGTGAACACATTACCACCCTTGGTGTATTGCAGATGGTTCTGATAGTCGAATTTGGTGTATGGTATCGCAGCCTTCTCCTCTGTAGATGGTTCATATATGTATTCGGCATCGTTACCAATAGTACCGCCACTGATATTGATAGTAATGTATCCACGACCATTGTTGTAATAAGCAGAAGCCTCTTGCGTACTGGGGTTCGGATAAGAACCGTCGTATTCGTCATCTGGACGCAAGATACCATAGCCTTCCTCTGAAGTCAAGTACAAGCCATAGCCTACCGATGCCAGACGACCGCCGCCATAAACAGAACCAAGAATCTTACCACTCTTGATATTCAGTTCTACACAACCTCCGATGTTGCCTGCTGTCAGCGCCTCACCACTGAAGCCACGACCACCTCCGAAGACGTTACCATCTACGTATGAGGTACCCCAGGTGCCAATCATCGGACCTTCGGTATCATCATTATCCTTACCGATGGTCACAGTTGTATTCTGGAATACGTGACCATCCTCACCACCGCCAAAGATGGAACCATAGACTCTACCGCCCTCGATGTTGACTTCGGTACGGTCCACATTCGTCTCCTTGTTAAAGAAGATGCGCTGGTCACCCTTACCGGCACCAAAGATATAGCCCGTAAGCGGATGATCTACAATTTGTGCGACGGTTCGAGGCACACCCACAGTACCACCAGTCATCTTGATGGTAGCAGAGCCCTTCACATTCGTAGCCTCACAACCACCATAGACATTCGTTATGATGTGTCCGCCACTGATAGTCACCTTAGTCTTACCCTCTACGCTACCTGCCGTGCTCAGATATTTACTAATGCCAGCTGTCGCATCGAAATAAGGCACACTACCCGAACCACCACCAAACACATTACCATAATAAGTATGACCATCGGAAGCCTCCAGTCTGCCACCTTCCGTTGAGGTCCCATTAGGATACTTGTCCAGGTCGCCCGATGCATTAGCGTATGGGTCATAGGAGGCATATGGAGCATTGAATGGCCAGCTGGCACAATCAAGATTGACTGATGCTGTCGGGACATAGTCATCAGCCCATACTGAATTATCAAAAGGTGCTGTAGCCTCTCTGCCACAGCCAATCTGGCCTCCGGAGATGGTGACATCGGTATCACCCAGCACATGTCCGCTCTCACTACCGCCATAGGCAGAACCAGTCAGGAATGCACTACCACTGATGGTCAAAACCGTTTTATTAAAGTATGCACAAGTCTCCAAATTAGGATAGAGGTTAGGATCATGCATCTCACCACGACCAGCACCATACACATGACCGAAATCATCAGGACCACCCTTGCCATATCCAGCCATCTTAGCTCCTGCAACACCAATTTGACCGCCACTGACAGTAACGGTACAAGTACCTGTATTCTCTGCACAAGAGATTGGTTTGCCATTGTCATTAAAGGTGTTGTATGTGCCCACCGAGCCCATAGCACCACCGCCATAGACATTGTGTACCACATGACCGCCTTTTATCAACACAGTCGTATTACCACGCACGATACCAGCGCTGAAGTTGAAGTAAGTCTTACTATCAGTTCCTGTATAGGTATCCGTACCACAACCAGAACCATAGACATTACCACGATTAGGATAGCGAGCACCTGCATAAGAAATATCATCGGAAGGGTCATCTGGCGTACCGCCATCATCGACAATTGCTGATCCCTCTGCTATACCAATAGTACCGCTATACACAGTCACCTTGGCATCGTGGAAGTTATGACCATTCTCACCACCACCATAGACAGAGCCCTTTATCCATGGATTGGCATTCGATTCTGCGTTCTGGGTTCCGATAGTCACATCCGTATCGTACACCCAAGCCATCTTGTCGACATTAGTATTCGTTTCTGGATTGCCTTCCAATCCTCGAGATGAACCGAACACCATACCATTCTCTTTACCAGTGCTGCCAAAGGTACCACCTGTAATGGACACAGTACACTTACCTTTGTTTTCTGTAGTAGTCCAACCAGTTGGGAAGCCAGTAGCATCGTATGAGAACGTTCCCACCGAACCATAGGCACCACCACCATAGACATTATGCAGAATGACAGGCGAGCCACTGATGCTAACAGTAGTGCTGCCCTTCACAATACCGGCAGTCACATCATCTTCCTTACCTTTACCACCGCCAAAGACGTTGCCATACTCGGCACCGCCCTCATTTGCAGTACCAATCGTACCACCTGTGACTGTCACTGAAGTATTGCCGTTGACAGCTGATTCCTCACCTCCGCCATAAACGCTGTGCTCGACCTTCATAACCTTACCATTCTCATCAGCTACTGTATTGCCATCGATGGTAAGGGTAACGTTTCCTGTGACGGTACCGAGAGATGTGAGGTCCTCGTCAGTATAGAGGATGTGATTTGTGTTATCTACCCATGAGTCACCAGTCTTTTTCTGCCAGGTATAGGTCGTTGTTGGTCCTTTAACTCCATTACGATAAGTACCAAGACCCTCATAGTAGTATGGCTCCGTTGCAAAACCTATCTGGTCCACCTCAACAGAAGGCAGAGATGCCGAAAAACCTGCACCAAAGACACTGCCCTGAACCTCACAATTGGTTAGCGTGGAGGTCGCGGGACCATCCACTTTTCCCAAACTGCCGCCTCCATAGAAATTACCAGTAATTTTGCATCCTGTTAGAGTTGAAGTGACATTGCGGCAGGTAGCCAATGAGAACTTTACATATTCCACAAAAATACGTCCACAGTTGTCGGCATTACTAGACATCGGCAGAAACTGGTAGCTGAACTGAGTGGAAACGCCACCATATGTACCGCTGTAGTCCTGCGTATAGAATCGACCCAACCATGCGTTCCAAGAAGCATCATTGCCAGCCTGACCATCATTATGAGGGAAGTTTATCATATTGTTATGGTTCCTCGGTGCTTGGCGACTGTAAGAGTTTCCACCATAGCCAGCACCAAAGAAGGTGCCAAATTCACAACTTGTAGCATTGGTGGTTACGGTCTTGCCTGTGCTCATGTCGCCAAATTTCGGACCACCGCAGAAGAGATCGATTTTACCACCAGTTATTGTGGTGCTGAGATTGCCGGTGACGGGCTTGGCTGCATTGATGCCACCAGCGTAGAATTCCTTGATGTCTGCATTTTGCACTTGCCAGGTGATGTTACCTGTGTCGTCCGCACCACCAGCTTTACCGATACCTTCCATGGCAGCGCCTGCAACAATGCCAAAGCGGCCACCGTTGATATAGCATTCTGCATTGTCTGTATAACTGGTGACATTTGCGGTATAAAGACCAGTGAGGTAAAACTCATTGTAATCACCACCAGTGACCGATACAGGCGGGTGCTTGGACTGCAGTGCCACATCCTGGTGGGTGCCGCGGTGGAATTCCTTGAACCATACGTTGCCACCTACATGGAAATAAGTGGTTTTGTTAGCGGCACCACCGCTCTGTCCACATACCCACTGCTCCATTACACCGCCTTGCAAAATCAAAGGAGCTTCGATACGGCTGGTGTTGTCGTACTCAAACTGCGTGACGCGGAAGAGTGAGGTGTTGGTAGTTTCGAACCAGTACAGCGGTTGGAAAATTCCTTGATTGTAGGAACCTTTACCACCCGTAGATTTCTGTGCCATACCAAGACCCACGATATTCAGGAAGTCCCACTTCGCGGGATGCAGCTTGTTACGACCATCATTACGCAACATGAGAGAATAGTCCGGCTCATTGTCGTGGTCAAGGTCGATGGTGGTAACTGTATATTTATAATTACTGCCAATGGCCACGTTATTTCCCGTATATTGATGGACATTCCCCACAAGTACAACAGCATAGTCATGAACCGTATTGCCAGTCGGTTTATTAAGTCCATTAGCATTGGTAACTGCTTCACTGATTGAAGTAAAGACTCTCTGTTGTTCGCCAGCGATATTATAATTGGTATTGTTTGTGTACTTTTGTCCGCCGCCTACATTAGAAACATCGTAGGCTTCAGTCATATTGGCATTGTATACCACATCGGGATAGGCATCGGCAACATATGCAGCCTTAGCCCAATACGGCTGAATGGTAATGCCTGTTACACCCTCTGGTACGTCCCAATATGCGCCTTGGTTAAAGACACGTCCACTTACACTATATAAATCCTTATCGATACATTTACGGTCTGCAAAGTTATAGGCTGGCGCATCATCGCCCGTGGTGAAGTCGTTATAGGAACTGACACTTCCGTCAGTGGTGACAGATACGATTTTCCATCCCGTTACCACACGGTTGCCTGTATAATTGCCTGTGCCGACATCATTATAATAAGGTAATTGAACCTTGTAATAGTTGAAGTTGAAGTGATCGTAGTCTTTATCTGTGATGGCTAGGTCGAGATGATTTGTTTCGATAGACGCACCTGTTGGAGCGTTAAATTGAGCGCCACTGCCTGATTGTATCGTTACAGACAACGTGCCTAATTTACCGCCCTTGTTGCGCTCGGTGGCAGTTGAAGCGTTTTCAGCATCAATGTTGATCACAGACGGGTAGTAGCCAGGAGTTTTCAGTATAGGGTAAGGAGTAGATGAGCCTATCTGTGACGGCTCCAGTACCCACTTCATCATTTTATCCTTATTGTCCATACTACCTGTTGCCCACCAAGCAGCCAGTTCGCGATGACTGTTCAGTGTGTTACGGAAAAACTCGAATCGCTGCAAGAAACGTGTTTCTGCACCGAGGGCGCAGTTATATACTTTGGTTATGTCTGTATTCTGAATATAAGAGGATTCGAGACGAAAATAGTTGAAGTTACTAACACCTGCATTCTTGCCTACATTCGTAATGATGTTGCCATTATAAATAGGTGCTATTGAAGAGCCGCTGACCTCACCATAGAACATGCAGTTCATTACCATGGTTTTAAGGTTTGTGGCAGTAGTAGCTACGTTGTTATAGCCTACAATACCTCCGACAGTGCCTCCGGAAACATTAGCATAGCTAAAGCAGTTGATGACACGGGCAGAGCCATCAAGAAAACCTACAAGACCACCAGTATATTCAGTTCCGCTCACAGAACCACCGAGTATTCCTACATTGTAAATGCGAGCATCACCATTCGCTTTACATGCGATAGCACCTGTATTGCCATCACTGTCGCCACTGCTAATGCTAACACTCTCCAACACAAGGTTCTTTACCGTACCAGTAAGGGTGGTGAATAATGGTGCTGATACACTGCTAATCTTGTGCATATTACCATCCAGGAAGCCTGAGAATTCGGTAACGCCTGGGGCGTCAGATACATCTGCTGTCAGGCGATAGTAGCCATTAGAGGATGTAATCTCTGACAAAGAAGAGATATCTGTATATGAAGGCTCACCATACAGATTGAATTCTAACTCTTTCCATCCTGAATATTTTGTACCTCCTTTAGCTTGTACCATCACCTTTCCATAACTTGTGCCCGAAGGTAATGAATTGACAGTGACAACCTGTGTTCCTTTACCACTTGACACAGTAGGCGTTTGCACTGTAATATAGCCATCATGACCTTGAACCTGCCAAATAAAGTTTACATCAGAATAACTCCCGCTAATCTCAAGATCTCTGGTATTTGCGGGTGAACCTTTGATATTCTTTGAGAAATAAGACTGCGTTGTATTAAAGACATAGTCTCCTGTTGCTAATGCACTTATAGGTCCCGAAAGAGTGAAATCATAGATACGATTCTCTGCCTCATAAGCAAATATGCAGTACTTCGAGTCATCGTTTGCTTTATTCAAACTGATAACTTTTGGAGTTGTATAGACACTAAGGGCTACTGAGGCATTAGTAGCCACGCCATCTGACTTATAGACGGCATATTGCTTGCTATATGGAAGAATACAATATGTAGGGGCAGTATTGGTGTTTTTATAAGTTCCCGACTTATATAAACGGAATTTGTATTCGTTTCCTGTCGGAGTATCATCACCATTGACGCCCACTTCTATCACGCCATAGTTACTACCATCAACAAACCGACCGCCGTCAAAACGAAGCCATCTACCACTGTTAACATTACGGAAGGAATAGAATCCTTCATTATCCCTAACAATCTTCCAACTGATGTTGTTATTTGGACTGGTTGCGGGTTCTGTAAGTACTGACCTACTAGCATTGGTCTTAACAGCATCATTCTCGTTAAGACTGCCGTCATCGTATGGGAAACGGTAGTTGGCATCCTTGGTGTAAAAGAGGAGATAGTTCTTCCCTGCGTCAGGAGCAAAAGGTGAAGGCTGAAGCTTCAAAGTCACAGCCTCATCTGCAGCAGGGTGCGATGAAAGTGCAATGGGGTCAAAGGGAGCAACAGAATATGTCGCTGCTACAGAATAGTCGCCACTGGCCTGTTTGCTATAAATGACACCACTTTCATTGATATCCCATTTAGTCCCCTTATTAGCATCTGTGGTTGTACTGTATGTCAACGAACAATAGCAACGGCTGTCTTTTTGATCTGCTACTTTACTATTGGTAGTTCCTGCATCATCCTCTGAAATAGTTGCTATGATACTGCGTATATAGTAGGTGCGCAAATAAGTCACTAACTGTGGCGACTGAACCGTAAAAGAAACGTCTTTGGGGCCTTCCCATTTAGTGCCATTCTCGGTTATGGTCATCTTGCAGGCGTTTAAGTATTTCGATGGACTATCCTTCAACTGCGGACCACTATCGGCACAGAGGAATTTACTGCTCCCATTGGGTTTTAGATAGTTTTTTCCAGAGGCAGTAGTGTCGTCAATTGTCCACTTAGTTACTTTCTCTGTAGAGAGATAAAGTGTCTGATCGTTAGCTACATTCAGATAATACATTTCCTGCTGCAAATAACCATCGGAAGATAAGACCCAAATAGATGAGCCATTTCCGTCATGTGAATTCTCATAACGGAATGTCTTGTCAACAGCAACGCCTCCATTGACTTGTTTCAAATAGCCATTGTCCTTATTGTGAATGGCATAGTATTGGTATGTAACTTGTCCCCACACACTGCCGCTTCCCAATGTGAGCATCAGGAGCATGGATACGACGAGCCGTCGCTCGAGCTCTGCTCGCTTGCTACTGAAAGGACGTAAGTATGTCGTTATAAATATGCTGTAGGCATACTCTAGCCATACTCTAGCCATACTCCAGGCTGCTTCTAGCCATACTCTAAGCATACTCATGAGCTTGCCTAGAGCTTGGGTACACCTTGGGTACACCTTGCCTACACCTTGGGTACACCTTGCCATCATCCTTGTTACTTGCTTTGTATGTCTATATGTCGTATTCATAGTGTGTGTCATATATTGTATCTTTACAATTGGTTCAATATTATTTCTTTGTCTATACCCATCTGTTCAAAGGCAAAAAGGCGTTTGCCTAAATCCTTGAATGATGCGCCAAAGTGATAGAGTGCATCATCAAGAATGAGGAAGCGGTCATGGAAGCGGTTATTGTACTCCTTTACCTCTATCCTGCGTCCATATTGCTGTTGGTTTAGTTGCTGCAAATGAGTGAGCGACTGACTAACGTGCTCAGTATATATCGTAGCATCAACTCCCTGTTCCCGCTTTTCAAGGAGGTCAAAAACAGTTGCATCTATATAGTTGTCTATCAAGATGATCTCACGTTGAGCAGATTTGACGAGAGCCTCTACCAATTTATAAGCATCAAATATCTGTCCTTCAAACAGTACACCCTCAACAGGCGGCTGATTTGTCCGAACGAAGAAATCAATTTTCTGCTGATGGTCAGCGAGCGTAGACTTAATTTCCTTTATTTGGTTTTGTTGAGTATCAAAGCGAGCATCTATGCGACGTTCCAATTGTGACAATTGTTGGTTGATGGCATAACCTCGGAGGAGTAGTTCTTTCAAAACAGAGGTAGCCCAAATTCTGAATTGGGTCCCACGTTTACTCTTCACCCTGTAGCCTACGGAAATGATGACATTCAGATTATATACCTTTGTGGGTTTGAACTTTGACAGAGTATTATGCAAAATCTGCATATTACTTGTTTCCTGTAGTTCTCCCTCACGAAAGACATTGGCGATGTGTCTGGCTATTACCGATTGGTCTTTCTGAAACAACTCTGCCATCTGCGCCTGCGTCAGCCACACGGTATCATTCTCCAACCGTACTTCCAGTCGGATAGTCTCGTCAGGCTGATACATCACTATCTCACCCTGCTTCGTGTGCTGTTCCATCATCTCATTAGTCATATCTTATCTTTACTCTCTTGTTCTATTTTTACTTCAGTGTCAGTTTCTTCGTATAGCGACCATTGGCAGCACGGATGATGTAAACACCTGAGACAGCAATGTCGGTCTCGATAGTCTCACCGGGTTGGATGGTGAACGTGCTGATGGCGACGCCGCTAACATTATAAATACGGACATCGGCAGGCTGACGCAACGACGAAGTCGTAATCAGCTTGCGAGGCTTCGTTGAGAAGGTCAGCTCGCCAGCCAACTCATCGGATGGGTCGTCACCAATGGCGAATGAAGAGTCGGTTCGGTCGAAGACGATAGTCTCTGCCGCAGCGCGACGTGGGGCAGGTGATGGCGAAGCTACTGTCACGAAGTACGGACGGAATGGTACAGTTGTACCTGTTGCGACCTTGTCGAAGCTGCTGCCCTCGCCATTCATCAGGAAGGCGTTAGATACCTTCTTGCTCATATAGTTAGGCATGAAGCTGTAGTTGGTTTCTGCAGTGACAGCATTCAGTTCATCATTGCTGACGTCAATCCTGATGCCCGGATTAGATACGAAGCTGATAGCCTGCTTGGCGAGCTGTGCAGGAGCGGTGGCCGCAGTATTCTTAGCCGTCCACTCGCCACTGAGGTCGAACTCATAGTAGGTCTTGCCTGGGAAGCCGATGATATACGGTTTAGCAGTTGCCAGCAACGGATAGCTGGCAAGGTTACGACCAGTCTGATAATAAGTCTGGTAGGAATCCGTGTTGGCATCCAGTCGACCATTCAGATTATAGTAATAATCCCAAAGGAAGGTGTTGCCAACGATCTTGGTGTCGCCTGCGGCATCAGGATAGTTGAAGGTTGACTTGAAAATCTTATCATCATCAGGATCCACAGCACCACCTTTATATTCACGCAGCCAGTACTCGTGACCAATCTTGGCATCGCTGCCTTCGATGGTGCGGCTACCGCTGTAGAAGTGGGTGATTTCACCCTTGTCCTGAGTAGAAACCAGTTCAGCTATGAACGGCAGGCTGATGCCTTCCCATCCCTTGTTAAGGCTCACGTAGAGATCAGGCATACGCTGGTACCACATACGCTTACCCTCAGCAAAGGTGTAGCTGAGAGGACAGTTGAAGTCCTGCTTATCCACCAGCAGTTGGTCGCTGGTAGCAGTGAGGTCGTTCTGTACCAGGTGACCGAATACCGTCCAGTAGGGTGCTGCACTAACGCGGCGATATGTATCGCTGTTGTTGTAGTAGTCACTATATGATGGTTCGGTGAAGTAGGTTGTCAGCACACCATATGTCTGTGCATTGCCTTCTGCTGCAGGAGCATATACCAACATGTTGTCTGTCTCATCGCGGTTGATGATGCTCTGCAATCCATTCTCGTCGAGCAGTGGACGGTAGAACAAGTCTACTCCAGCGGGAGCACCGCCTGCACGACCAATAGTCCAATCGGTATCGTTATGACCAGCAAAGTCGATAGCCGTCATATCCGGGTAAGCCGGATGCAGGTTTATATCGTTCGACGATTGCGGCTTCGAGTAGGCTACGAGGTTCACAGCCGGGTTGAAGTGAGCCACATCCATCACCTTTGACTGATAGTAAGCAGGGGCACGATATACACGGTTGCTCTCATCAGTATTTGACAGACGACCGCTGTTCTTCACGATGTGTGAAGGAACATCCTCGTGTGGACGCTGGTTGTTCCAGTTATAGGTCAGCATCTGTCCGAAGTAGAAGTAGTCGTCAGGCCAGATGGGATAGAAGTGACTATTGCCATCAGCATCGACCAATGTACGCTCGTCTTCGCTCTCAGGTATCACACCGTCAGCATAGCGGAAGTCACCGTCAGCATAGCGCTGCTCAACATAACCACCATAGTCAACTTCGTCGGTAACATATATGTTTGCGATACCCGACGAACAATAAGTAGCGTTATTCTCTACATAGTTCTTCGTCGTTGGATCAGACAATGTACCGTCGGTATTGATAGTGTAGAATGTATGAGGCAGACCAGCACCGGTCTTCGTGTTATTATATCTCTTATATAGGTAGAAGCCGTTCAGGTCGTAAGCTACAGTACCGTTGTAGAAGGCAGCGGCAGGCATAGGACGAGCTAAGCCGTGACTGTCGTTCGATGTACTGTAGTTCAGTCCCTCTGGATAGTAGCAGTTGACTATCTTCTTGCCTTCTGCTGTTGGGTTGCCAAAGACAGCCTTGACGCTACCATCAGGCGTACCTGTGGTGTTGATCCAGCAGTTCTCTACATAGCCGCCACCAGTGTCAGCAACACCAGCAGAGGTGAATGAACCTGTCACACCGAGGTTATATACGTTACCACAGAGTTGACCGAACAGTGAGTGGTCGAGTCCGTCGATGTGGTAACCGTCACCGTGGAAGTTACCTGCGAAGCAGTGACCTTCGTCACCGATTGGCGTCCAACCGCCTTCATGATTAACGTTGGTGTGCAGGAAGAACTCAAGGTTCTGGCAGTCTTGGACGTGTGCATCGAGCGCGCTCTTACTGAGGTCGTAGAACTGCTTGAGCTGAGTAGCACCGTTGGTTGCATCAGTGATGTATATCTTTGAGTCGCGCTTTACGTTCTTGTTGTCTACATAGTAGTGGTGCTCAGTATCAGCCATCACCTTCGTCAAGTCATGATAGTTGGCTACACTTACCTGGACAGTATTAGAGTATGTCTCACCGAGATAGGTCTTCGCATAGTAAGCCAGATAGTAGCCATCCTGATACCAGTAGAGCGGGTCAGCGGTAGGAGTATATTCGATACCATTGGTGTGGTTTTCTGCTTCTGCCTTTTTCTCAAAGAGCTTCCATCCACCGCCCGTTACCTCGTAGGCACCTGGTGTCACATGTGGCTCACGCACACCAACGAAAGTACCTGGCAGCACAATCTGCGGCGCCTTGATGTCCTCGACGGTAGGAATACCGCTCTTGAACAGCACATGGATATTCACCACATGGCGCTCGCTGACAGGAGTGACATGTGTGCCAGAGGCATCGCTCTCCTCGTAGTTGTACTCGTAAATGACGGTGATAATCTTCTCCTTCGAGAGGTCGAAGATGTCAGAGAAGCGGCTTACATACAGCGTGCTGGTCTCCGTAGGAGCAATACCGTGGATGGTGAAGTCTGTCTGGTAGTTCTTCAAACTTGTGTAGTTGCTCTCATTGATTAAGACTCCCACAGGAACAGTATGTCCGTTGTTATAGGTTCCAGTTACGCCACCGATGCCGGAGATACCTGTTACGGTTTCACCTTGACCATGCTCACCGACCTCATACTCCTCGCGGCAGTAGTAGAATGTCTTGTCCTTCTGCTCCTCGGTGAATGTCAGCGTAGTGATATTCCCCTGTTCTGAGCCGCTCAAACTGTTATATGTACTTGCCGAGATGGTAGAGCCCACAGCGTATGGCGTGTTGCCTACCTGGAATGAGTTTTTAACAACATAGATGTTGCCTGCCTCCTTCACGTCGATAGAAACATAGTGGCGTTTCTCATTAGGAATGTTCTCGAACTCTACTCGAGAAATTTCCGCTCCTGGGGCTACGGTACCACTTCCATAGTCGAGAGTGCTTGTGCCGTTATAGGTTGCGGTGTAGTTAACAGGCCGTTCCAGAGAGTAGCCCGCCTTATTGGCTATTGCTGCCTCCTTAGTACCTGCTGCAGAGTCGTACTGATACTTCTGTCCCTCAGGATGTATGATGCTGGTACCTTCAGCATTCTTACTATAGCGAGAATCGATGAGCACATCGAAGGCATCATAGTTGAATTCAAACTTCTCGCGGTCTGCCTTCGACATAGAGCTCCATACTTCCAGTCCACGATAGTTCTTGCCAGCCTCATAGTAATTACCCCCGTAGAGGCCATCAGCGGTACAGTAGTAGGCAGGTACAACATCTGCCTCGATTACAGCAGCCAACGAAGGATTAGCAGTTTTGTATGCTTCCTTCTCTGCCTCCGTCATGCGGTTGCCTACATAGATGAACTCTGTCTTGCTGAGCTGGATGGTGCTCGTACAGATGAAGGCGGGCTTCACATATTCATCAGTCATCGTAGCTGCCTTTGTAGCAGAAACAGTGGTGCCAACATGCAGGTGTTCGTCACCACTTGCATATTCTTGAGTTACGATATAAGCTGGTTTGAAGGTTGCCTGTCCTTCTGGGATAGCATCAGGATGATCCGTTACCATCGTCTGGTAAGTATCGTAAATATCTTTAGCGATAAGGTTGCTTACCTTATACTCACGTTGTCCGAGGATACCGGCTGAACCACCGGTGAAACGATAGGTAGGACCATCCTCATAGCCCGTATCGTCTGTCTGTTTCTTATCTCCAATAGGATTAGCGCTCTCAAACTTGGTGTACCAAGTGTTCCAGTCTGTCGGGTTATTCACCCTGTAGGTCAGCATATAGCCCGTATCGTGGCTCATGTTGTTGGTTGAGCGATATACGAAGTCGAAAGGAACATTCTCCTGTTTTTCAACATGGTAAACTTCTGTGTGAGCAGCCTTCAATGTATTGTACTCATCAGGCAGCATCACCGTACCTGCAGGAATGACATTTGCGTCACTGCTGCTATACTTGCAGTCTGCAATGGTGACATAGGTTTCATCGACAAACAGATTCTTCTCAGCTGGAGTCAGCAAGTACCAATCCCAGTAGTTGATAGGATCGTTCAGATGATACTCCACATCGTTGATGACCATCTTCTTGTCACCCTCCAGTTTCACACCAGGAGCAGAGTAGTAAGCATACTTGTTAGGCATCACGTTGAGCAGCTTCATCGTACCATGCGAAGCAGCAGTGATGGTCAGCGGAATGTCCACCGTCTCGCTGTATGCATTAGGCGCGCCGGTGTAAGCAGAGATATACTGGTCATAGACATATACCGAACCCTTGATGAACCAGTAGTGTGCAGGAACGGCATCGCTACCTTTATATTTACCGCTGACGTTGTAACAGTCATCGATAATCGTCTGCGTACTGTGGATAAAGTTTCCTGACGTCTCCCATTCCACGTCGGCACCATCAAACGTGAAGTCGCGTCGGGTGACAGCACCAGTGTTCAAAGCCGTCAAAGTAACATGCTTACTCGGTCTATATTCGCCTATCTTATGTACGTTCTTGGCATAGACGAAGCCACCACCCATACCTGGCTGCACGTTGATGAGATCGAGCTCTACCACACCCGTGATGTAGCCCCAGTCCTTCTCATACAGGTCGTTGCCTGTACTCTGCTCTGTGGTCAGCTCCAGATAGACACCTGATGCCAGTGCCACCTTGTTATGACTGGTACCGTTGTTGCGCTTGCGGTTATTGACGTATCCTGCCTTCCAGTCGTAGAAGGTGGCCTCACCATAAGGTTTGGAAGTGCCGCCACTGTATGCCCCTGAGGCGGTCTTGTAGTCATGATTAGAGGTATTCTCTGTATAGCGTATATTCTTTCCTGGCAGGAAGAATGCGTCACTGGTCAGGGCACCTAAGTAGTTCACGATGCTGTAGATACCGAAGTAGTTGCCGTGAATAGCCTTGTCCTTATTTACGAAATCATCCGGATTCTGATCCATGATGTCAGCCTTTGGCGTTTTGCCAGACTTCAGAGCCTTGTCGTCCTCGATAACGGATGTCTTATGGTTGAGTGACACCTCACGCACACGGTTAATGGTGTAGTTGGTATGGTCTACAATCTCAGGCACACGGTCCTGTGCTCCCTGCATCACCATACGGCTACCGAACACACCGCAGAAGTCTGCACGCTGAATGGTATTCATCAGACGACCGGCATAGACAGGAACGACACCACTTTGCTCCCAGTAAGCAGGATTCGGATATTGCTCACCCGTTTCTGGATCAGTTAGAAGAATATCTACATCACCATCCTTAATACCTTCAAACAGCGTCAGCAGGTCGTCGATGGTCAGCGTAGAAGCCTTGCTGCTTTCGCTGCTTGCTATATGGTAGGCCGTTCCATCCTTATCTGTACATGCTTTGATACACTTATACTTCAGCTGATAGTAATCTTGCTCACGGGCAGGAAGGTCCTTATATGCGTCATACGTAATCTCTTTAGCGATGTTATAGTAGTCTGTGCCATAGTTGGTGATGTTCAGTCCGCGATAGCCGTCGACGAAGGTCAGGTTACCATCACCGTACAGACCACCAGTACGTCCTGTACCTAAGGTAATCAGGTCGCGGTGATAGACGTCGTGGATAGATGCTGTAGCATTACCGAATACTGTGGTCGTGTTAGCATACACGGTAGAAGAACCTGATGAGGTGTTACCACCAGCAAACACAGCGTTGAAGATGGTGATACCCGTATCATCCAAGCTGCTCCAGCGAGAGTCGCTGCTCTTATTGCCCAGATGGTGGAGGTCTTCTGTGGTTACAAAGTCACCTTCGGCATAGTTGTGATTATTGATGGAAACAGCAGACTTTGCCCTACAGTGAGGCTCAATCAGCACCTTGCAGTCCTCGGTAAGCACATACTCGCCTGCATCCTTCACCCAGCCAGAATCGTCATCATCAGGCTTCGGACCAGGGATGTATGCATCATGTCCTTTCTTATAAGCATAATAGTAGCCCTCCCATTGAGTTTTATAGCGCTCACCATCCTTGATGCCGACATAGAGATTGCCTTCATTGTCTTCGTAGGCACTATATACATAACCGATATCACCACCACCGAAGACGTTACCATTCTCACGCGCCAGTTCCTTCGCTGTACCTATTATACCTCCGTGTACATGCACCTCTGTCTGTCCGAAGACGTAACCGTCGGAATAGAGCGTACCACCGTCACCCAGGTTGTTGTAGCCTCGACCACCACCAAAGACATTGCGGTGTACCTGGCCGTCGAACATATCAACGCTTGTCCTACCAGCCTTGTAGATACCCTGCAGGGTACGGACACTGTTGTCCTGTCCGGTAGCCTGGATGACACCACGTCCGATGGCGGCAATCTCACCGCCTCCGAAGAGGGCGTTACGTACTACACCACCATACATCTTGACATTGGTGATATCCACACTACTGTTGTCGATATAACCACCACCGAAGATGCATCCACTGTCATAGAGTCGGTTGGTACCGTCGCCCGACCAAGTCTCGTCGTTCAGCTTCTCCTGATAGTAGTCAGAGCCTACCTGTACATAGTCGAGGTCGGTTTCTGTTGTCGGTACAGAGTTGAAGTGACGATAACCGATAAAGCCCTTGTTCAGGGTGATGTTGGCTGTTCCGAATACAGGACCACCCTCACCACCACCGTATGCATTACGCTCGATGGCTGGGATACCGTCGATGAAGCTGGTACCGTCTTTCTTACCGATGATGACGTTAGCCACACCGAGGATATCATCTGCTGGGGTGGCGCTGATAGCGCCAGCGTGGTAGCCTACACTACCTCTCCAACCGCCGCCATAGACGTTACGTGCCGTACCACCCTCGATATAGGCATTGGTTGAAGCAATGAATGACTCGTCGAAGTCGTCAGTTGCGATGTTGTATTTGTTGTTTACCGAACCTACTGTTCCTGCGGCATAGAGGTCCTTTGTTACCTTACCACCCAGCAAGGCGATGTAGGTAGTTCCGTGAACGTCGCCGGTATTGGGAACATTGGCATCACCCAGACCGCCACCATATGCGTATGCACCGCTGAGACTACCGTTGTACATATAGCCACAGACATCAGCACCTTGTTTGATGATGACGTTGGTATTGTATTTCCTACCGTTTCTGGCTAATGCAAGGTCATTGTCCAGTCCAGTGTCGGTATAGCCCGTTCCGATAGAGATGTCAATTGTCTGAGGTTCCGGAGTATTAGCCTTCTCATCATCAAGCAAGGCATCCCATGCTGCGTGAGCTTCTGTATAAGCTCCGGGTGCCCATGCATCAACCGTTTTCTTGTTCATCACGCGCCCCAACTGACCACCGCCATATACCTCATAGACGCGAGCTGTGTTGTTCAGGTTGACCTCGGTATATTGTGACCAGGTGTCCTTACCGTAACCAGCACCATAGACAGTAGCAAAGTACTCGTTGGCCTTGTCAAAATAGACAGGTGCATTGATGTTGACGTGACTGTAGAAGGTGCGGCGGCAGTTATTGTTACCACCGTAGATACCCGTACGATAGCCACCTACGAGGGCATCGCTACTGTTCCAGTTGACATTCGCCTCATAGACGTCGCAAGGATACCACTGATACAAGCCGTAGGCACCACCAAAGATGGCTTCCGCACGGAAGGTAGAACCAGTAGGTACGTTGACCACAGTGCGTCGTGTCACGCCCTCCTGATAACTACCACCATAGACAGCCTTGAAATGACCACTCAGCAGGTCGATGATGGCAGATGCCTTGTGTGCTGTGGCAGTGGCGTCTGCTGTGGCTTTTGCTACACCCATACCTACACCGCCACTCTCTCCGGCACCGAATATCTCGGTATCCTGATAGGTCTGCATGGTCTGTGGAACATCAATCAAGATATAACTGCGGTTCTGCATCAAGTCCTCCTCTTCTTCACCGAGGTAACCCTGTCCTGCTCCGTATATCTGCTTTACGGTATTCAGCGGGTTGTTAGTGTCGTTAGGACGGAAGTTGATGAAAGCATTGTCCAAGAAAGGCTTGTGGTAGCCTGTCAATGCGTGACCGTCGGCATCGAAGTATGCACGGAAGTGCTCGTCCTTGTAGTCATACACACCATATGCGCCACCGAATATCTTCTCCACGCGCCCCTGTACATATTCTATATATGCAGAAGCATTGAGCATATCGTTATTATATACCTTGCCGCGAACGGTCTCGTTGCGCAGACGGCTGTCGAAATTGGCAGTTCCAAGAATTTGTCCTCCCAGGTCGTTACCGCCATATACGAAGTCACGAACGTATGGGAAGCCGTTGACGCCGATATAAGTCTCTGTATGTCCGAGGACATTGGCATTACAAGCTCCTGCGAAAGAGTCGAAGATACGACCGTTATTTAAGTTGATGATACAGTTACCTGCTGTAACACCTAAGAAACCGCCACCATACATAAACTCACACTCGGCGATATCCTCACTCATACTTTCCTTTTTGGATACACCAGGAACAG
Source organism: Prevotella sp. tc2-28 (assembly GCF_900107705.1). Taxonomy (GTDB): domain Bacteria; phylum Bacteroidota; class Bacteroidia; order Bacteroidales; family Bacteroidaceae; genus Prevotella. The sequence continues at coordinate 45,817 of NZ_FNRE01000012.1, read as the reverse complement.
GACCATTCAGATTGATATAGGTGCTGTATTTCTCGTCGTAGGTGTACTCTATTTTTCCTGTCGACTCATTATAGTTTCCCTTACCGATACCGCCTTCCTCACTGCCACCGAATATCTGGAACATGTAGCCACGGTTGAGGTTGATGGTAGTTGAGCCCCATATCTCAGTATTCACACCCTTACCGCCACCAAACACGTTGAGGGCCTTACCCAGCACATCCATGCCTTGCTCGGAAAGGATGACACCACTGTTGCGCTTGGTGATGCGATATTGGTCGTTGCCGTAGAGTTTGTCTTCACCACTCTCGTCCTCTTCCACCGTGTCAAAGAGCCTGTCACGGTCAACGATAGAGCTGTTGATATTGATGACGACATTACCATTGACGAAACCGCTGTTGTAGCAACCTCCATAGATGTTACCACCTGTGAAACGACGGTCCAAGTCTGCATCACTACTGGTAACAGGGCTCTCAGGAGAGGCACCTGACGTTACGGGGTCAACGGGGGTACCTGACGCGTCGACGGTGTTCCATATCAGTTCCGTATGATCATTATTCCAGCGCTTGGGCTGTATCTTCAATCCAGCAAAGTTCAGCTGCAACTTGTCGCCGTTGGCATCAGGATTGCCTGTCAGACCACCCTCATAGATGGCATTAAAGCCCGTGACAGGAGTCACGAAAGCATTGTTACAACCACCCACCACCTTGTCATAGACTATCACCTTCTGGGTGAAGTCGATGGCTGTCTTGCCGTTGCTCGTCATACTACCCACATTACCACCGCAGTAGATGGAACCGAACATGGTAGTATAGTCTTCGTAGTCGGCAGGGTCGCCTTTAGCGATGGCATCGAATGTGACGCTGGGCATCAATCCCATAGCCACACCGTTCATATAGGTGGCAAAGGTTCCTACATCGGTGAGGTCCATAGTATTGTAAACAGAATGATCGTCCGCAATGTCCGTTCTCTTCATGGTGCGCAACACACCTTCATGAAGTCCCTCGCCTACATCATACTTGATCATGTTGGCACCATTGTTACCCAGAAACACATTGTCAGCTATCACGTAGGAGCCAATCTTCAATTCCACCAACGGTTTCGGCTTGACAGTCGCCAGTGTAGCACTGTTACCGCCACAATAGACAGAGCCACCTATGACGGTAGGATGATCCGCATCCGTACCCGTCACACGGATAGACACCTGCTCTGCATTAGGACGGAAGGCATTGAGGGCTTCCGCAGAGTTGCTGCCAGGATTATAGTAGAGGTCGCCATAGATGTCGTGACCTATCAGCTTGGCATTGTCGGTATAAGGATAGGAGCCGTTACCTCCACCATAGACATCACCTCGAACACTGGTATATATACCTACGGCATTACCGCCATACACACGACCTGTGATATCGTTACCACCATAGACATTGTTGATGTCACCACCACGAACCAGCACACGGGCAGACAGGCCTGCAGGGAATTTGTAAATCTGATTACCGTCTTCATCATGCAGCTGAATGTCAGAAGACAGGACATCAAGGCCGTTTCTCATTGGACGAACATCTGCCATACGACATCCGCCATAGACATTGTCCACCTTGATGGTGCTGTTAGCCATGATTTCCAGCAGCAATCCCTCCGGGTTCGTCATTCTACCCTGATTACCACCGCTATAGAGGTTTCTGATCTTTCCGTTTTTCAGGTTCCATACTGGACGAATGGCCATATCTGCCATGTTGTTACCACCAAAGAATCGGCCAATCTGGAAGGCATCACTGCTGGGATAGGACAAACCGGTGTTGATTCTCATGAGTTTGAAGCGCTCTGTAGTCAGCAGTTCGCCCTCATTCTCTGACGTCAATCGAGTATCTTTGATGCTGTTGACCACCTTGCTGGGGTTATCGACGCAGATGACCGTGTTTTCAGTGATGGTGGCATTGTTACCGCCACCATAGGCATAGACGACAGAGCCGCCAAGGAGCTCCAGATAGGCTTTACCGAGTTCCGGTGACGACAGCTCGTTATCACTGGAAGCCACCTCTGCATGTGTGACTTTATCCTTGACGATTGTGCCAGTGCCAGAGGTTTTTGCTTCATAGTCATAGTAGCCATTACCGCCACCAAACAACTGACCGACATATATCTTCTGGGCATCAGCGGCCTCGGCATCACCATTCATCTTAGTAGATATGCGCACAAAGGCATTCCAGGTGTTGTCAATATCGTTCTTGCCTTCCCCTGTGCCTACTTCCGACAGTTCTGTTGGAAGATCTTGTGAACTACCGATGGTTCCTGCTATATCGTTACCGCCATAGACATAGTCGGCAAGGATATAGTCAGAGGCATGTTCACCATCGAGGTGCACGAAAGAAGAACCGCCAATGTTAGCCATTCGGGCTCCGGCAAATACAGCATGCAGATTGCCTGCATGCACCGTAACCTTGGAACTTCCACCTGTGTCTCCAGCATTACCGCCGCCATAGATGCTACCACCAATAGTAATCTGTGCCTGCATCAGTGTTGCAGACAAACAAAGTAATAGGATGGTCGTTATCTTTCGCATATCTTCAATTCTTCAATTTTTCAACTCTTCAATTCTTCAATCCTTCAACTCTTCAATCCTTCAACTCTTCAATCCTTCAATTCTTCAATTCTTCAATTAATCCTAATCGTTGGATTGTCCAAGTCAGGATCCGACAGCACATAGAGGTATGACGGATCAATAGTTAACAATAGGGTGCGCTCCTCGCCCCGCTGCAATTCTGCCAGCGGTTCGGTCAGCTTATTGACTGCTGTTCGTTCATCTATCTTGTCTCCTTTTTTATTATACACCTCGAACTCCGTCTCCAGTTCCAGTTTGTTTATAAACACGTTATCCGGCACCATGTATCCAGTGCATATCGCAGCGGGCGAGGTGGTTAGCGTCTTCTCTTCGTTCTCTATGATGCAGGAGTTTGCTGCAGCGCCAGTCGGAATATAGCTGATGGCACTGATGCCATGGTTGTCAGAAAAGGTAACGGTCACGCTCATGCTGCTGATGTCTGCCAGCTTCAGCGTCATCTTCTTGACCTTGATGGTGCGTACAGCATCGTATGTGGGGCTAATCTTCATATTGAAAACCAGTCTGCTCATGAGGTGGTCGAGAAACAGATTGATATAGTTCTGGCGGTAGCTGTCATAGTCGAATGAGAACATGCCACGCGTAGCAGATGTGTGGTCCAAAGCTGTTTCCACCTGTCGTACGCCTGTTACAACGCAGTAGTCTTTAGTCGTGAGCGGGTTCACGTTCTCAAGTTTTATCTGAGCATCTACAGGAGTCACATTTTGCAACGAAGCAGTCAGCGAAGGATCATCGGGCATGAAACCATACAAACGAAAGGTGCCTGCACCAGACTTCAGTTTCAGATGAGTGCTCCATTCCTTCGTATCGCTTGCATATCCGAATTTTCCCTCGGCAACTTGTGTGCCGCTGCTGGTCAGGTATATATGTATATCATCCCAATCGGTATTGCCTGAAGTGGCGCGTGTAAGCCCCACCACCTTCAAGGAAGCAGGCTGTGACTCCTGGGCTGATTCTGTATTGTCCGCAGCATCCTTCGAACAGCCTGCCGCAAATAGCAGTGCCATGATGACGAGTATGTGAGATATTCCTTTCTTCATCTTTCTTACCAGTTATAGAATTCATAGTCCTCCTCCTTTTGTACCCAGTGAGCCACCTCAGCCACAATCACCTTCAGACTTGCTTCTGCCTGGTAGGCATATACCGTCCAGACATGATTGCGCGAGAATCCACCAACGTCAACCATGGTGAAGGTTGCTGTCTGTTCCTCGCCGCTGCCTACTTGGTATTTAATCTCTCCCTGTATCAGCTTGTCGCTCTCGCGCAGGTAGAAATAGCGTTGGGTGAGTTTTCCTGCTGCCACACCGTCCTCCATTCTTTGCTCGTAGTCAAGAGGAGGTAGTTGCTGATCCCAGGCGTAATAGGTAGGATTATCGCTTTCGGCAATCTCTGTGATTGCTTCGCCCAGCAGGTCGGGCGTTGTGGCGTCATATCCGCTCTCTGTCTTTATGTGGCAGGTGTGGCTGTCGTAACCGTCAGCCATAAAGAGATACTCTGCTATAGGCAGCATCTCAGTGTTCAGTCTGATACTGTTGATTCGCAGGGTCTCTCCGCCCGTCTGGCGTGAGAAGGCAAAGCGAAGTTTTGAGATGGTACGTATCAGCTGCACCGTAGCTATGCCTTCGTTGCCGTCATCCAGTCGCAATACAGGTGCATCACCTACTACCAGAACGTTGCGCAATACACCGCTCATAGGCAGTCCGACGTTTTCAGGCACACGGGACACAGGAGTGGTCATTCCGAATGGATCGGTAGTTGTCTTCTGTATCAGAGCGGCTTCCAACTGCTCCTGCGTCGACTGGTCATCCAGAGCCTGTCCGCAGTTGCTATCTTTCACATTTGCAGCGACATACACATCAACGCGCTCACGGCTAACCGCAGAAGTCTCAGCATAGGTGTCATCAATAGATATCTCTATCAGCTCGTATGGATTTGACGTGGTGAGACTGGACGGCTGTGTCGAAGAGTAATGACCCAGAAGTGTATGACTGACATGCCCGTACACCCATATTTGCAGGGAATATACCGCAGCCTCATTGGTTATGGCAGATACATTGCCATCGTAGGCTACACGTGTAGGCTGTGCTGTCTGTGGTGCGTAGACATAGACATATAACTTCGTCATATCAGGCGAAGAAGTGGCATCCTCATCGCCTGAGGTGCATGCCGACAGACACAACAGCAGTAGCAGCATCCAAAGAACTGGACTGCAAACATGGCGATGGCAGTTATGTCTGTTGATGTACTTCATACTTAAAAAACTATTTCCTCCGGTGTTGTGGATGCCCACTGTGACACCAGTTCTATGCCCAGCTCCAGTCGTGGCGACAGCAGGTTAGGCACTACGTTGTAGGCTTTTGACAAGCCTGTTACTTTCATATTCAATGTGGTCGTGTAATCCTGTGTGAAGACACGGTCACGAATCTGTGTGAGGGGGTCTCCTGACTTTGTTGCAGGGTCAATCAATGCAACAAGATAGAATTTCGTTCCTTTCAGGACAGTGCCATCAAGCCCTTCGAAGTCAGACTCACTGTTGTTGATAAACTCCAGCACGACGGGTACTACCTTGTGGTCGTATGACTGCAGCACCAGCGTGTTGGTCATCTGAGTGGCATCTGCCGCTGAACTCAGATAGAAATACTCTTTGCCTGATAGTCCATTGGTCTTCACCTGATTGTCATAGACATACACAATGTCCGTCTCCGAATAGACGGGATAGGAGGTGGTTGGTGCGAAGTCGAAACCTACAGGCATCTGTCCGCCCACGATGATGCCTGTCAAAGGAAAACTTGTGGCACCCACGGGGATGGGAGAACCTTTGGCATCTTCCAATTCAGACGCCGTCTTTATTAACTTGACCTGCAGACGTGCCACACCATACTGCAGCGGGTCTTTGATAGCTACAGATCTGGTGTTATGGGTTACGGCAGCATTGTCTTGATATTCATATCCACTCGTCAGCACCTGATACCATTCCTGGTTGCTCACGTCGTCATATATCTGTTGGCGACCGTCTATGTTTGATGTCACTATGCGACTATTGCCGTAGTAGTATATCTCTGCAGGATAGGTAAAGCGGTCGATACCGTTGATGTCGGCAAGTGACGTATAGGATATCTGCGGTGTGAAACTTGTGCCGTTCCAGCGGATGGCAGCAGCTCCGTCAGGTAAACCTAAGGAGGCTGGGAAACCGTCCCAGGCATTATCGTATGTATCTATCTTTTCAATGATAGCCGTACATATGGCAGCGTCATCGCCCGAGAGCGACATACCGTTCAGCATACCGCTCAGCACCGTTTTCAACAGCTGCGTATATGCCTTGATATTGGCTGATGACCCTGGCAGAACATTACCGCCTGTAACGGCTTCTGTCTGGTTGACGAAGTTCAGGAACATCGTCTTCAACACATTACTCGGTGAGTCCTTCCAAGCTATATTGTTGCCTTTTGCCGTAGCAATGGAGGTCATATAGTCAGCCAACGATGTGGCAGTAGAGTGTACGACACGTTGAGAGATAGGTTCCAAAGAGAAACGGATATGCTGCGGATCCATCGCCAGAGGGAATGTCTCGATGATGGAACCGTTGGCTGCCTTGGTCAATGAACCTTTCGGAGCACGTCCGTACGTCAGGAACGAGGCAGCACCTTCCATGATCATGCAGTTTCTATAGAGGTAGAATTTGTCAGTCCTCAGATAGTCTGTGCGCAGGGCACTGATCTGATACCATGTAGGCACATCGTCAACAGTTATCTTTCCGTGTACGTTGAAAGGTACAATGCGTGTCATCGAGATGCCACGATAGTTGTTACCATCTGCCTGCACATCAGCAGCTGCCATACGCGTAGTCTCCTGAGTAGCGTTCGACACCGTCAAAGCCAAATCGACTACAACAGGCTTACTTTCCTGCTGTAATCCTTCATCAGCATTGCATCCTGCCATGAGGAGCCAGGCTGACAACATAATGACTATGACTAAGCTACTTTTTCTCATGCAATAAGGTTATAGATTCGGATGATAGGTACCACCCTCCTGCCAGTCGAGCGTCACACTAACACCTACCGTGCTGTTGTAGGGACGTATGGCACCTTCGTCATCCACATCACCCTTGATAATCTTTAGCTCTCCAGCTTTCAGGGGCTCCTGGATGTCCAATACCGTTTCTGTTGTCGAACCGTCGGCATTGGTCATGTACACTTTCAGTTGCCAGAGTGACGAAGCCGGTGCTCTCGTCAGAACATCGCGTGACGGGAAATTCACCGTACAGTAACAGAGCAGGTCGTTGTCCGTTTCTACTTTCTCCGCAGTAATCAACGGGCTCTCTGCTGGGTACACATAGACACTGTCGCTAATATTGAACTGGCTGGCAAAGCCTGTGGCATACACCTTCAAGTCGGTATAATTGTGTCCCTTGGGATTGAGGACAAGGGCAACGGCACTGTTGGCCATAAACAGACGGACATTGAATGTCTGGCTAACGCCTGAGAGCACCTCCATAGGCTGACGGGCGGTAAAGAGGCCTGTGGTATGGGAGTCTATAATTCTGACGGGGGAACCGTCAGACACTGTACCTTCAACCTGTTGCAGCCTGGATGTGTTGCTATGCGCTACATTCTCCAGGCTTACCACTGTATTCTCAGCAATATTGGCCACTGCCAGATGCATATATTTTCGCATTGGCAGGGTAAGCGTATAACTCGTCTGGTTGGCGTCTATGATGTCGCGTTTATGATACAGGCTGTCCAACGTACCTTCTGTATCGTAGAATGTAAGGTCAATATCGTGGGCATGGTCACTGAAGATATTCTCCAGATGGGTCTCGAGGGAACTGGCCACGCCAAGTTCAGTCACAGTAGTCAACTGCGTCTGCAACTCTGTCGTCATATTGGTCACCAATCGGAGTTGATAGTCTAACTGCAACTCCTTTTTCTCCTCGCCGCAATCCGACAGGTCATCGTCAATGGCAGAACATCCTGCTGTCAGCCATGCGACTGACGGCAGGAGCACTGTCCATAAGAATACCTTCAACTTCATGTCTCTTTGCAATTGGCAAATATTCTATTTAGTTTCAAGGGTTGGTGGTAACTTCGCCTCCTCCAATGGTAATGTTGTCGAATGTCAAACCTGTTGACCACTGCAGATCAACGGACAGACCTAACGTCACTGAGCTACTGCGCAGGTCAGGCACTGTCAGGTAAGCATGCTGCAGAGAGTATGTGTCAAACTTGAAGTTGGCAGTTGTCATGTGGTCCTGAATGAATACGCGGGGAACAGTTGTATCGTTAACATCATAGGGAGGCAGAGCATGCCATTCTGGTTTAGTAGGACCAGTTTTTCCATCCGGGTCAAGCTCACCAATCAGGTAGAAGTTGCCACCATTAGGAATCATGTTGTCAAAACCGAAGAAGTCCACACCGGAATTGTTCTGGAACTCAAGAGCTACATATACCTTGGGCTGTGTGGTTTCTGAGACGTAGTTGTCGAACACCAGGGTGTAGTTGGGGTCGGAAGCAGAGGTTGTTGATGCAGGGATGACACCACTGCTAGTAATCTGATTATCATAGATATAACCCTTTCTGTAACTTGTATTGCCAGGATCCGTTGTCTTTGGCAGGAAGTCCCATCCTACCTTAGGCCACTGGTCACCAACGATGATGCCCACCAGCTTGAATGACTCACCTGTAACATTGATAGTCTTGTTAACCTCGGTTACGCCATAGTCTCTTTGCTGAATATTCTTGTTGTTGTCCTGTAATGACAGAGTGTTATAGCTAACAGTCGTCTTAAGCAGTGAGGTGCCATAGTTGATATCGTTTTTCATAGCCACACTGCGGGTAGAAGACTTGACATGGCTAACAGACCAGTCTGATGGCCAACTCGTTGTAACGTCGGTATTCCAAGTGGTAACGCTTGTAGGATAATCACCTACCACATGCTCTTTGTCAGAAACGCGTACAGGGCTGTTGCCGAAATAACAAAGCTCTGCAGGATAGTAGTAGTCATCAACAGTGAACTGGGTATTACCTACAGCGCTGGTATTAAATTCATCAGCATAGGTGAATACTGACTTTTCTGCGTCGAAGTGAATGTGTGTAGAGCCCTGCGGCAAATCATATTGTCCAGGGAATTGTTCCATTTTAGCACTGTTTACAACATGGTTATTATCGTAAATAATTGGGAAATCACTAGAGCCTGGTTTGTTAATCGATGCATTTGTTGCTTCTGCTGGCCAGTAGGGGTCTGCTGAGAGAGCGTCAATAAGAGCTTTAGATGACTTTATTGAAACACCTGTAACAGAACCACCATCATTCGGAACAGATTCTGCTTCGAAATAATTACGCAATTCATGGTCAATAAGGTTCGCCATGTACTTAGCCAATGCCTCTTCTGTGTTGGTAGGTAATGCACAGCGAACGGAGTTGACGATAGACCAGAGATTCCTGACGCACTCCTTTATGGCATAGCCTGAAGCATTACGCAATTCGGTTGTCTGAATAGTGGTCAATTCCTTATACACCCTATACAGCTTTATTTCAAGAGGTTTAGCATCTATTTCAGCAGTAGAAGTTGGAGTTAGTGGAGTTTTGCTTGCACCGGCTTTTTCTTTATAATAAGCCTTCCATCGCATATTGGGCATGTAATCAGACTCGATGGAGAAACCGTACTTACTGGCGACACCTGTTGGAGCATCATCAGCTGAAACCGCTTCAGTTCCTCTCTTCACACCCATAACACATGTTAGGCAAGCTGCCAATAATTTCTGAATCTCCTGAAACTCAGCCTTTTTTTCTGCAGTCAGGCGTCTGCCGAGTTGGAAGTAAGTACTGTCCAGATCGTCCTCTACATGGAATGCATCCAGATGACCAAAGGTGTTGTAGTTGTTGGTCTCGTCAATAGCCTTACCATAGAACACCATAGTGTTGGTGTTTAATGGCAATGACATCTCAAGGACGCGACTTGACTTGGTATTGCTCAAAGTTCCGGAATTAGCAACACGTGCCATATCGAATGACTTTGTTGCTGTTGCGGCAGAAGTAAGGTAATGACCATCACCGCCACCATTGATGAAACACATGACATGAGAATTGTCAATACCACGGAATTGTTCGGCAGTCAAACTGGATGATGCCTGAGTGGCAGCTTCTGACTGGCGAGTGGTTGCCGTGCTGCCGCTTGCCACATTGAAGACAAACTGTGCATATACAGTTTGAGTATCCGGATCATAGTTCGGGTTGTTGCTTTCAACCATATCGTCGCTGGACGAGCAAGCAGTGAAAGAAACTGCACCTACGAATGCTATCGCACTCAGAAAGGCAAATTTAAACATTTTCTTCATAACTATCTGATTTATTTTTGATTTTCTGTTAACTGTTTCAAATTCTTAATCGCATCGGCATTGCCATTGGCGGCGGCACGACGGAAAGTGGAGAGGGCCTCGTCTTTCTGACCGGTGAGCCAGAGGGCCACTGCCAAAGCATTCTGAGCGCGCTCGTCATTGCGGACGGTCTGCAATAGGCGGAGGGCCTCACGGTGACAGTCGCCACAGTCGGTAGTCAGCAGTTCGCTGGCCTCGTTGATGGTAGCAGCTGCCCTATCGGGCACATAGTCGAAATAGATGCGGATGTAACCGGAATTGCGCAGGTCTTTCAGGACATGCTCCTTGATATAAGTCCACGTGCGCCCCTTATCCAACTGCTTGATGCGACGTTCGCGAACCTTGTCATCGGTCTCCTGGTCGATAATCTCAACGGCTTTCGAGAGTTGGGCATGCTCCGGGGCCATATCGTTCAACAGGTCGCGGAACTCAGACCAAGCCTCACCACCACCGACCGTCTCGAAAAGGGTATCGGGGACACTGATATTTTGTTGAATATATTTCTGTAATGACAGAGCACGATTCTGAGCAATACGCTCATTGACTGCAGGACCACCTTCAATGGAGGCAAGTCCGATAAGTTGTATCTTCTGGACGCTGCTGGCACTGTCGGACATAATCTGACGCGTGATATCGACAATGCGATCCATCACTCGCTGGTTGTCACGATAATTGGCATTGAGCTGTGACTTGCCCTGGTCGAAATGAACAAAGAGGGCATCTTTCTCTTTGCGAAGGATGCGGGTACGGTCATAAGGACGGTAGGCAGAGATATGCTGCACCACAGGGTTGTCCTGCTGCAACTGTCCGGCACGTCCCTTGAAGTCGGGAACAGGAGTCAGCGCCGGGATGAACGGTTGCTGTACCACAGGAACCAGATTCTCCACGGCTGGCTCAGCCACGACAGGCTCCTCCACTTTACGCGGACGACCCGGGATATTAAAGACAATGCTTACACCAGCCTGTGGCAGCACAAAGATTTTATGCTTAGTGCCTAACTTGGTACCACAATGGCCGCACTCGTAACGATCGAACTTGGTATAACCGAGGGCTGCACCAATATGTGCCTCCAAATTCCAATAGCGACCTAACGGCCAAGAATAGCCATAATAGGCTCCAATAGCACCAAGATCACCCTGACGACGCTCGTCGCGCACGGACTTCCAAAGACCAAAGGGGAACTTAACATCAGCAACATTGTAGTGGCTGTATATCAGATTAACGCCAAAGAAATGGTGCACATTGACAGAGTCGGTCCAATAACGTACATCGGGTGCCAACAGCAAATGCTTCCATTTTTTCGATGTCTGGTCATCAGTGGGCCAAGGACGATAACCTGCTGTAAGTCCCACAGACCAATGTGGCGACAGCCTGACACCCATCCGAAGGTTGGGAGTGAGCCAGGCATCATAGAGCAGATTATTGCTAAGCGTTACCTGTTGAGCAGACACCCACTGCGCTACAAACAAAAGCAGTATGGATAACGATTTGCGACTATTTAGTTTCATTTTCATACCCTTGCAATCAATCTTGTCGATTATTATTCAATACATAATTTTTGCAAAAGTACTAAAAATATACAAGGTGAAAACAAAAATTAACAAAATAACTTACAAATATGTCCGCTGCATCAACAAATTTGTCCTTTTATCGGTAAAAAGACAAAATCTAAAGGCTCTCCGACAACTTCTAACTATCTATTGGGGGGGGGCAGAATTGGCTAAGGAAGCACGATAGTCGGAAGGGGTAATACCATAAGTTTCCTTGAAATGGTTGACAAGAGTGGTGGCACTCTTGATGCCACTCATATCGGCAATAGCGGCAATGGTGAGCTCGGGGCGCTCCTTTAACAGGGTGACGGCATACTCCATACGCTTCATCTTAATATAGCCGGAAACGTTTGTGTGCGCGTATTTCTGGACAATGGGGGCTATGGCATTCTTATCAACACCCATAAGGCGCATCAGGTCATCACGACCAAATTCAGGTGAACAGAACAGCTTTTCCTTCATAATTCGCTTATCCATCTCCTTGAAGCGATGCTTTTCTTCATGAGATGCCGCTTCATTTCCTTCCATTTCAACGGGAACTTTATCGCCATTTTGGAGAAACAGGTTACGATAGAACATCAACTCCTCGATGGTAGCCATCATCACTTTGGTTCTTTTGCGAGCCAGCAGGTGATGCACGAAGGCTGCCAACATCAGCAGGGACAAAATGATCAAGGCGGATATACCGATGGAAAGCTGGAGGTTCTGACGGGCTACCAACTGTTCACGTCGAAGATTCGCACGCGCCTCATTTGAGAAATAGTTCATATTGTCAATATGCAGCGAATCCGTCAATTTTGTCAAAGTATAATAATCTTCTGAAGCTTTCTGAAAATCCTTCATACCCATGTATGCCTCGATTTCAAACCTAAGAATCGAAATGATATTCATACCAATCTGGTTATTGTCAGACTCAACAACCTTACGGCAGTATTTGGTAGACTCTAGCATATCAGCATACTTCTCTCGCATCTTCAGGTAAGGCAAGACAATAACCTCAGCACCGATGTCACGGTATGGGTTTGAACGCATCAGCGCATAGACGGAGTCAGCCTGAGCCAGCTGTCCTTCAGCAGCAAGAATGCGCGCCTTGGTGGCATATACGACAGAATAAGCACGACGCTCTACATCAAGGACATTCATGTTTAACCCTTGGCGGAGTACTTCCTCGGCATTTGACAACGTTTTCGACGCTTCCTGGTATTTGCCATCGTTTAAGTACATGTTGGACAAATTGGCATTGAAAATGAAAAGCATTCGATTCTTGTATCTATAGCTCACACGTTTCATAGCCTCTACTGCCCGTTCACAGATTGAACAACCCTCGTCCTTGCGGCCCATCGCATAAAGGCGCTTACCACGAAGGAACTCGGTCATGCTCAAATAAGTGGCTGCCTGGTATTTTTCTGCCAATTCCTTCATGCGGAACCCCATTTCAGAAAGATGGCGCTCATCACTTAACTTGTCATAGCAATAAGTAATAAAGAAAAGGGTTCTTAGCTCTTCTTCCCAAGACTCAACGGCCTTAGGATTCTTAAGCACTTTTTGGTAGAGTTTCAATGCCTTGTTATACTGACGATCCAAACTCCATAGGTTGGCCTCAGCACGATCCAACTCCCACGATTGCGCCATCTTCCGCTCGCGCATGGTCTGCACAATCTGGAGAGACTTCGGCATGTCAACGATATTGTAATAATAAGCCTTTTCGAAAGTCAAGAGTGAATCGGGAAGCTGCGTTGCTGCAACTCCCAACTGGCTATAACATATAGCCCATAAGCCAAAGACAAACTTCTTACACTTCATCATGATTCAACTAAGCCTATGACAAAGGTAAGAAATTTTCCATGAAAGGCAAATAAGGATGACGTTTTTTTAACTAAATTTAGACGTACGAGAAGTTTAAGAGGTAAGAATTAAGAGGTGAGAGGTAAGAGGTGAGAGGCAAATCACAGAGACCAATTACAATAGGGGTTGGCACGCAACTGACTATTGTAGTAGCGTCGGTCTCCAGTAACCTCTTTCCCGATGAAATGGGGCTTTTTGAACAGTTCATCTTCATGATGGAGTTCTACTTCAGCCACAACAAGACCTGCGTTCTCACCATGAAACTCATCAACTTCGAAGGTGTGAGGGCCATTTTTCACCAGCCAACGGGTCTTGTCGATAATGCCCGACTCGCAGAGTTGCATCATCTGAAGACCATCGTCGAGGGGTATCTCGCGTTCGAATTCGTAACGCGAGAGTCCACCATTCAGACTGGGCCCCTTAATAGTAAGGTACGCGCGTTCATCTCTTATACGTACACGTACCGTACGGCCACGCTCACTGCAGATATATCCCTGCTGAATGTGGCTCTTAGAAAAAGCCTCGTGCTTGAACGAGTCGTCAAGCACGAGGAATTTGCGTTCAATTTCCTGTGCCATTTATGACATCATGATGCTAGCCCAGAATGCATATAACACGCCAAGGACAATAAGTATTCCAATAATCCACATAATCAGATTACGTCCTTTTTCTTCCTGTTTCTTTGCGTAAGCTTCTTTCTTCGCGTTTACTTTCTTGTTCATAATGTTTTAAAATTAGTAATGAGTAATTAGTAATGAGTAATTATGATTACCCTGCTATCACCAACAACCACATTACATGTTTTACTATTTAGTTATTTAACTCTATATATTCGTCCTTATTTTCAACCTCCAAACAAATCATAATTACTAATTACTCATTGCTAATTACTCATTATCAACTGAAGGAAATTCCATGAGGTATGCCTTGATGAAATCGTCGATTTTACCGTCCATCACACCATCAACATCAGAAGTCTGATAATTCGTACGGTGGTCCTTGACACGACGGTCATCGAAGACATAGCTTCGAATCTGGCTGCCCCACTCTATCTTCTTCTTGCCAGCCTCAATCTTAGCCTGTGCCTCCAGGCGCTTCTGCATGGCACGATCGTAGAGCTGTGAGCGGAGCAAAGCCATTGCGCGCTCCTTGTTCTTAGGCTGGTCACGCGTCTCCGTATTCTCAATCAGGATTTCTTCCTCCTCACCGGTATCAGGATCGGTATACCAATAGCGCAAGCGAACACCTGATTCCACCTTGTTGACGTTCTGACCACCCGCACCGGAGCTGCGGAAGGTGTCCCAGGAGAGTTTGGCTGGGTCGACATACACTTCAATGGTATCGTCGACCAAGGGAGACACGAAGACAGAAGCGAATGACGTCATGCGCTTACCCTGCGCGTTATAAGGCGACACACGTACCAGACGATGGACGCCATTCTCTGACTTCAGATAACCATAGGCGAACTCACCACCCTCTATCTGCATGGTGACACTCTTGATGCCTGCCTCGTCACCATCCTGTAAGTTGGCAATGCTCACCTTATAGCCATGCGCCTCTGCCCAACGCTGATACATACGCATAAGCATCTGTGCCCAGTCTTGAGCCTCAGTACCACCTGCACCGGAATTAATCTTCAGCACGGCATCCATGGGATCTTCCTTCTGGCGAAGCATGTTCTTGAGTTCCAAGGCCTCGATGGCCTCTATCGCCATGGCATAGTTGTGGTCCACCTCTTGCTCGGTAACCATCTCCTCCTTATAGAAGTCGAAAGCCAGCTGAAGCTCATCGGCAGCAGTACGTACGGCCTGATAGCCATCAATCCATTTCTTGATGGCCTTCACCTTCTTCATCTGCTCCTCGGCACGCTTCTGGTCTTCCCAGAAGTCGGGAGCCTGTGTGCGAAGGTCCTCCTCCTCGAATTCAATCTTCTTTTCGTCTATCTTCAGATACTTGTACAGCGCATCAGCACGGTCAAGGACGTCTTTTAACTGGTCGGATGTTATCATATTTAATGAGTAATTAGTAATGAGTAATGAGTAATTATGATTACTCTTGCTCACCCATTTTTTACCGTTCCTGTTATACTCGTTAATAATTTAATTATCTCTTCACTATCTATATTAATAGATTCATATTCTTTCTCTGTCAAAATACCGCACGAATTAAGACGTCCAAGCCAATAATGAGTTTCATTTGCCTCCTTGAGAGCAATAGTCATCTTTGTCAAAAAGTCAGCTCGACTTTGGGCATATTGACTCTCTGCGACATTAGCACCCACACTTGTCCCGCTACGATATATTTGATTGATCATATCCTTATCGCCTGTCTTTTTTTTAGATAAGTATTTACACATTTTGATTATTCTATCAGCGAACTTTTCAGATTTCTTGACGATAACATTCTCACGCCTTTCCTGCATAGTAAACAAATCATAATTACTAATTACTCATTACTAATTACTCATTATAGAACTATTCTTGATACATCGCTTCGATTTGTTCCTTATAGTTTTCGTTCAAAACGCGGCGACGGATCTTCAGTGTGTTGGTGAGTTCACCTTTCTCCATGGACAGGTGGTGAGGCAACAGGGTGAAGCGCTTGACCTGTTCGTAGTGAGCCAGCTGCTGCTGAAGGGTATCGATGCGTTCCTTCATCATCTGGATGATGCGAGGATCAGCACAGAGTTGTTCGCGGTTCTCAAAGCTGATACCATGCTCACGAGCATACTCCTCTAATAACGAATAAACGGGGATGATGAGTGCTGAGACGAACTTACGCTGGTCTGCAATAACGGCTATCTGGTCGATGAACTTATCTACCAGTAACTTTGACTCTATCATCTGCGGTGCGATATACTTACCATTGGAAGTCTTGAAGAGGTCCTTGATGCGCTCCTTCAAGAACAGCTCACCATCCTTCAGGTAGCCAGCATCACCTGTCTTGAAATAGCCATCGTCAGTGAAGGCTGCCTTCGTCAAATCCTCACGGTTATAGTAGCCAGTGGTAATCGTCGGGCCTTTGAGCAACACCTCATCATTCTCACCAATGCGGATGCTGATACCTTCGATGGGAATGCCGACGCCACCCACTGTCCAAGGCTTGCCCAGATGGTTACAACTGACTGTAGCCAATGACTCTGTGAGGCCATAGCCAACAATCATATTAATACCGATGGAATGGACAAATTCCTCCACATGAGCAGAAACGGCTGCGCCTGCGGTGGGGAAGAAATGGGCATTCTCCAGTCCCAACTCCTTACGAACGAGTGAGAACACAGTACGGTTCAGCATCTCATATTCCAGATGAAGGGCTACTGGCGGTTTCTTGCCAAGGCTGAGGTATTCGATGTTATGCCTGCGTCCTACGGAGAGCGCATGGCGGAAGAGCTTACGCTGTACGGCACTGGAGTGCTCGATCTTATCCATCACACCCATATAGACCTTCTCCCAGAAACGGGGGACAGCGGACATACAGGTCGGATGGGTCTCACGCATGGACTGCTGTACCTCCTGCGGATGGGTATTGACAATCATGGTAGCACCTTCCGTCAGGGCAAGGATAGCCCATCCACGTTCGAAGATATGGGTGTAGGGCAAGAAATTCATGACACGATCCTTCTCACCTACGGGCACACACTTGTCATTAGCCTCGAAGGCTGCATGGAACTGTCCGTGCGTCAGGATGACACCCTTAGAATCGCCTGTCGTACCACTGGTATAGAGGATGTTGGCAATATCATCATAAGAAGCTTCCTTCTGCAGAGCCTCCACCTCCGTCTGACGAGGCAAGTTCTCACCCAGCTTCAAGAAGTCGCTGAAATAGATTGCATTGGGGTCATGTGTGGAGATATGCACCATGGGATCGTAGACAATGATACGTTCCAAAGTCGGACAGAGTGAGAAAGCCCGCCGCGCCTTGTCATACTGGTCCTGTTCGCCTACAAAGAGGAAACGCACCTTGGCGTCGTTGACCATGAACTGGATCTGCTGCTCTGACGAGGTGGCATAGAACGGAATCGTAACGGCACGAATTCCCCAGGCTCCGAAGTCACATTCGATATACTGCACTGAGTTATTGGAGAAAATACCGATATTCTCCTGCACTTTTACGCCCAGGTTCAACAAGGCATTGGACACCTGTTTCACCGTGGCAGAAACCTGATTCCACGACAACGACTTCCACTCCTTGCCGCCAAAATCCTGATAAATCAACATCTCGCGGTCACCATACTTCTTGGCTTGTTCGTGCAACAGCACTGACATGTGGCAATTTGTCTGCATAAGCTCTCCTTATATTTATTAATTAGGTGCAAAGGTACGAATAAGTGAGCAAAAATGCAAATAAATTTGCAATTTTCCGAACGTGAGTACCGAAGACGGAGTCAAAGGTAATAATAATAAATGAGAAATGAGAAATGAGAAGTGAGAAATTTAAATGAAAAATGAAAAATGGAAGTGAAAAATTTCGTATCTTTGCAGCAGTTATGGACATGAAGCAATATACAAACGATGCCGTTGAGCTGCTCAAGCAACTCATCAAGACACCATCAGTGAGCCGCGAAGAAGCACAGGCTGCTGATGTTTTTTGCGATTTCATCGGAAAATGGGGCCTCCCCTTCCAGCGTATTGGAAACAACATCCTGATACAGGAGAACATTGACCCCAATAAGCCGACCTTGTTGCTTAACGCTCACATCGACACCGTGAAACCTGTGGCTACATGGACGCGCGACCCCTATTCGCCCACTGTGGAGGGGGACCGCCTCTATGGATTAGGCGCCAACGACTGCGGAGGGGGCTTAGTCAGTCTTTTACAGGTTTATCGTATTTTAAGGAACGAGAATATACCTTACAACTTAGTATACCTTGCTTCATGCGAAGAGGAGGTGAGCGGTCAGAATGGTTTCTCGCTCGCACTGCCACACCTGCCCAAGATTGACGTGGCTATCGTTGGTGAACCGACAGGCATGCACCCTGCCATTGCAGAGAAAGGGCTGATGGTCATTGACGGAATTGCTCGTGGAAAGAGTGGACATGCTGCACGCGACGAAGGGGTAAACGCCATCTATGAAGCTTTAGACGACCTGGTGTGGCTACGCGACTATCGTTTCAAGAAAGAGAGTCCACTATTAGGACCTACGAAGATGACTGTGACAGTCATCAACAGCGGCACACAACACAACGTGGTGCCCGACGAGTGTCGTTTTGTCATTGATGTGCGCACCAACGAGTACTACCAGAACGAATACCTTTTTGCATTTTTGCAGAAACACATGAAGAAATGCGAATTGAAGGCTCGCTCGTTCCGGCTGTCCTCATCACACATTCCCCTAGGAAATCCGTTGGTACAGAAAAGCATCAAGATGGGCATGGTACCCTTTGGTTCCCCCACCCTAAGCGACCAAGCGCTGATGCCCTTCCTCTCACTGAAACTCGGTCCAGGAGAAAGCAGTCGGAGTCACAGTGCGGACGAGTTCATTTGCATTTCAGAGATAGAGAAGGCTATTTCCACTTATGTGGAATTAATTAGTAATTAGTAATGAGTAATGAGTAATGAGTAATTATGATATGTTTAAGCACAGAACACATACAGTTAAAGATGCGCATATTCCGCCACAAAGGTAATCATAATTACTAATTACTCATTACTCATTAGAAATTATCTTCCCAACCAACTTTCGGGATTCAGCTTTGCCGTCTCACGTCGCAACTGGAACTGTAAGATATTGTCCTGACCAACACGTCCCAGGATCTGGCGAGTGCTTACCCGCTGTCCTCTGCGAACACTGACACTGGACAAGTTACAGTAGACGGAGATATAACTGCCATGGCGTACCATCACAACGACCGTTCCACCAAAGCTGAACACAGCACTGACCTCGCCATCGAAGATGCTACGAGCCTGAGAACCTGCCTCACCCTTAATATTAATACCTTTGTTATCAAGGGTTACATTCTTCAATCCTTCGACATTATACTGACCAAAGTGGCTGACGATGCGATAAGGACCGGTGATGGGAATGGGCAGTCTGCCACGATTGTTCTCGAAACTGCCACTAATACGCATATCCTCTGAGGGTACACGCAATGCCTCCTCTGCCTCTTTGCGGGCAGAAGCCACCTCCTTGGCATGAGCACGTGCCTCCTCGTCAGCCCTGCGCTCTGCAGCCAAACGGCTTTCCTCTGCCTCACGAGCTCTGCGCTCAGCATCCTCCTTCTCTTTTTTATTCTTGGCGGCCAATGCCAATCGCTTGGCCTCTGCCTCACGAGCCTTGGCTTCAGCAATACGACGCTCGTTCTCACGCGCAGCTTTCTCGGCCTCCGCTTTCCTACGTGCCAGTTCTGCAGCGCGCTTCTTAGCAGCCTCAGCCTCCGCACGACGCTTGGCCTCTGCTGCAGCACGGGCCTTCTGTCTAGCCACCTCCTCAGCAATCAAGCGATCAATCTGTGCGTTGAGCGCAGCATCTTTCTTTTTCTGTTCTGCGATGATGCCTTGAATGGTCTTCTGCTCTTTTTGCAGTGTCTTTACAACATTCTGCTGTTCAGCCTGCTTGCCTTCCAGTGACTTGCGCTCACGCTCACCTTCTGCCAAGAGATTAGACTTCTGGCGCTTAGCATAACTGATTTGCTGCAGTTGTCCGTCGACGACCTGCTGTTGGGCCTTGACCTTATCACCCTGAACATGCTGATAGGCAGCATACTCACGCATGAAACGTATACGACGGAACATCTGTGTCAAGTTGTCAGCACTGAAGACAAACATCAGCTGACTGTGAGTGGAACGATTACGGTGCAGGTAACGCATGGACTTGACGTACTGCTTCTTGCATTCCGTCAGGTCTGCCTGCAAATGTTCCAATTGTAAGCACAGCCGTTCTATCTCCACATCCAGCTGACTGATGTTACGACGAATTGTGTCAATAGCACGACGCTTTCCCTCAATCTCAGTGTTGATGATCATGAGGTTCTGCAAGCGCTTGTTCACATCCTGTTGGTTTGTTCGCAAGCGTTGCTCCTGTTCTTTAATTTTCTGTTGGATTTTCTGTCGCTGGCTTTGCAAAGACTGCACAGAAGGTGTTGTAGTCGCTTTCTTCGCAGTAGAGGTTTTTCCTGACTTACGCGTTTTCTTGGACTGTACAACCGTTTTCTTTGCAGTGGTCCGCCTAGCGCTTTTTCTCTGTTGCGCATAGGGGGCCATTGCAAAGGACAGCAACAATAATATGAGAGTTAACCGCTTCATTCGCCTTGTTTAAAGAGCCATGAAACGGCGCAGGATCTCATCAATCTCCACCTGGCGATACTTGCCTGACAACTCGGTACGAGTCTCCCAGTTGTCTTCGCTGCCCAGGTAGTTGAGAACCATATCGAACTTGATATCTTTCTTTGGTGTGTTAAAGATAACCTTATGCGTCATGGGGAAAGCTTTAGACCTGCCATCCTCTTTACGGAAGTCCTCGTAGTCCCAGTTCAGCTGGTAGTTGCCACGATACTTGTCTTCATACTTGATGTTAGCCATCTTCACCTGTGCCTCAGAATGGTCTGCCAGCCAACGGTAGGACAGCTTTCCATCCTCCAAGGCAATGACGACGTCATCATCAGCACCAGCCTCAGCGCGGAAGCTCTTCAGGTGGGAGTCAAGAAGACGAGTCTTGCCCGGCTGGAAAAGCTCGTTCCAGAACAGCGACTGGAGCACATAGAAGTCGATATTGCTATTACGCAGGAAGTCAAGCTGTGAATAAGGCACTTTCAGGTACTGCTTGTTGATGCGGTCGATAATCAGCACATAGTCCGGTGTGAACTCCAGACGACCTGCCTCTACGAAACCGAAAGCCATCAACTGCAAACGAATCACGTCGTCACGTTTCATCTTCAGGTTACCTGTCAAGGTCATCTGCTGATTACCCACCTCAACAGAGAACTTAATCTTGGAAGTGATAAAACGGGCGAATTGCGCATTGTCGTTTACATGCTGCAAGAAGGTCTGACGCTGTACAGAGTCCGTAAGGTCGGACGTCTGAGCGGCAAACGACGCTGAAGAGGATTTTTTCTTAGACTGGTTTGCAGTCTGTTCACTCTGCTGATCACCACGCTGGCGACCCAAACCCTTTGATGAGCTACATGAGGTAGCTAACATCAGTGCAGCCATACAGGCAGTCACTGACAACAAACGTAACGTTCTCATTCTTTTAGATATTTTCTAAGTTTAATTTTTCTTATAAGTACTTGTTTATGGTTTCCTACTATTTCCTTATCACCGTCGGAACGTGCCAACGCGCCTTCCCAGAAGGCAACGGCTTTCTCGACATCACCAGCATGATAATAGATATCACCGGCATGTTCCAGAAGTACTGCAGACGAGTCGGAGTCGTTCTGCAGGGTCTGATCAATATAGATACGGGCTTCGCTGTATCGTTTCTGCATGAAGAGTATCCATGCATAGGTATCAAGATAAGTGGCATTCTTCGGTTCTGCCTTGATGGTACGGTACGACATCTGCTCTGCCTTGTCCAACTGTATCCCTTTCACACTCAGGTAATAGGCATAGTTGTTCAGACACCCGATATTATCTTCCTTCCATTGGAGACATGAGTCATAGGCTGCGAAAGCCTCACGGTCCATTCCCTTCTGATGCATGATATCACCCATGACAGCATAAAAATCACTGACAATGGCCGGGTCGCTCTGTTGGGTTATCACTCCTATGCCATTCTGGAAGGCATCAAGAGCTTCATCCAACCGGTTTTCCTGATAATAGGCTATGCCCTGATAGTAATAGAAAGCCATTTCATCGGGATTATACTGACGTGCCTCCCGACAAAGCGTAATGACACGATCACGATCTTCTGCCTGCCAGGCATAGCTGACGAGTTGCAAGCGGGCTGCCGCATTGTCGGGAGCGATGCGCAAGGCTTGATACAGCACTGGGGCAATGCTGTCGTTAGGCATCTTCTTCAAATTCATATAGGTCGCACAGAAAAGGGCCAAGTCTGCATCACTCTGGGGTTTTGCGAGCATCTGATGAAACAAGTGCAGCACACGGGTAGAATCTCCTCCCTGTTGCTCACTCTCACCAATGACCTGACGCATCAATGTCACACGATCCTCCGTTGACGCAGTCCTGCTCAACAAGATACTTTCTATCAACTTGTTGGCGGCTGCGGTATCATGCTGCTCATTATAATGTGCGAGCATCGCCATCTTAGCATTACGGTTATCCGGGTCTTCCTGCAGAATGGCTTCATAGATTGCCAGTGCCTTCTTTTGCTGACCGTTTACATAAAGCGTGTTCCCGTACAGACAGCGGTAGTTATTATCATTAGGATATTGGTCTGCGAGCTTCTTCATCTCAGCAATCGCAGCCTTCTTGTCACCTTTCTGTGTATAGAGAGAACTCTTGGCAAACGACAGGCGTTCACTCTTACCCTCGGCAATTTCCAGTCTGTTCAGCGTACGTATCGCGTTATCATAGTCCTGTTGCTGTTCGTAGAGCTGTACCAAGATGCCCAAGATATCGTCACGGCTATGGTCCTTGTCATAAAGCTTCTCCATCATGTCGATGCCTTCAGCATACTGTCTCTGACTGATATAGATACGCCCTAACGTTTCCAGATAGGTGACATTCGAAGGTTCCAGTTCCACACATTTCCTGGAATACGCCAGTGCAGTGTCCTTCTGCTTCAATGCCGCATAGTATTGAGCCAGATAATAGTAAGCTTCAGAACGCGTTGAGTCAATCTCCACACAACGGCGAAAGATGTCGAAAGCACTGTCGTTATTACCTTTCTCCCGTTGGCAGACAGCCTCCAGAAAAAGTGCATCATATCGCTGTGAGGTGAGTGTATGACCAGTCGGATTAACCTGCGCATCACAAGTCAACCCTACCCATAAACCGATTATCATCAAAAAAGATTTCATCACGATTCGCTCACTTCTCACATTGATTTCCAATAACTTATTTGACTCCGGTATGTCCGTAGCCTCCTTCACCGCGCTCCGTCTCGTCCAGCGTCTCGACAGTCACCAAGGCAGCTTGCTCATAGCGGGCAATCACCAGCTGGGCAATACGTTCCCCATCGTTGACCACAAAGTCGTCTTGTGAAAGATTAACCAACACAACACCTATCTCACCACGATAATCTGCATCGATCGTCCCTGGCGAGTTAAGCACTGTCAGACCATGCTTCAGAGCCAGACCACTACGAGGACGCACCTGTGCCTCATAGCCTTCGGGGAGAGCTATATGCAGACCGGTAGGAATCAGGCGCCGCTCCAAGGGATGCAATACGATTGGCTCAGCAAGATTGGCCCTTAGGTCCATACCAGCACTTTGGGCTGTTGCATAAGCAGGAAGTTGTTGATGTCCACGGTTGACTACTTGAATTTTTACCATAAAATATTTCTATTCTATTATAAATAATGTGCAAAGTTAAATATTTCTTTTTAAATAACCATCATTTTTTCTATAATTTGCACGTTTTTATTAATAAATTATAAGAAAGTTTGGTTTTCTTGCCACTTATTTGTACCTTTGATGCTCGTTATGGAATGGAAACAATTGATATCAAACAAGCGGTTAGGACAGGAGCACCAACACACAGAACGGCATGATGACCGTACAGAATTCAAACGTGATTACGACAGGTTGATTTTCTCTGCACCGTTCCGTCGTCTGCAAAACAAAACACAGGTATTCCCCCTACCAGGCAGTATCTTCGTACACAACCGGCTGACCCATTCACTGGAAGTTGCCAGTGTCGGCATGTCGTTGGGTAACGACGTGTCACAACATATCATTCAGGAGAAACGAGGGGAACTACAAGGAACCCTGTTTGAACAGATAGGACAAATTGTATCCACCGCCTGCCTGGCTCACGACCTGGGCAACCCACCTTTTGGGCATTCTGGAGAGAAAGCTATTCAAACATTCTTTACCGAAGGAGCCGGAAATGCGTTAAAAACAAAGGTTTCATCGATGTTCTGGGATGACATCACCCACTTCGAAGGTAATGCCAACGCCTTCAGACTACTGACGCATCAGTTCAAAGGACGACGGGTTGGCGGATTCGTAATGACCTATTCCACGCTTGCCAGCATCGTCAAATATCCCTATGCTTCATCAGCAGCCAGCAAAAAGGGGAAGTTTGGCTTTTTTCAAAGCGAGCAGGAATACTTCCAAAGGATTGCCGATGAAATGGGTATAATCTGCAAGTCGAAACCAGGAGAACCACTGCGCTACGCACGTCATCCACTGGTTTATTTGGTGGAGGCTGCCGACGACATCTGCTATGAGATTATGGACATAGAAGACGCGCACAAACTGAAAATCCTGTCCTATCAAGAAACAGAGGATTTGCTATTGGGATTCTTTGATGAAGAAAACAGGCAGAAGATCCTCAACCGTATCACTAAAGAGCAGCTAGAAGACACCAACGAGAAAGTGGTATACATGCGAGCCTGTGTGATTGGGAAACTGGAGAATGAATGTGCCAAAACATTCGTAGAACACGAAGAAGAAATCCTAAACGGAACCTTCGAGGGCTCATTAATCGACCATATCAACGAGTTGCAACGAGGAGCTTACAAACGGTGCGCCAAACTGTCGATGGAACGTATCTATCGCAGCCGACCCGTACTTGACGTGGAACTGTCGGGTTATAAAATTATGGCTACCCTGATGGAGCAGATGACAGAGGCCGTAATGCATCCCGACCGCTACTACTCGCAACAACTTATCGACCGCGTCAGTTCACAATATGACATCAACAGCGACGACCTGGAGACACGCATGATGGCGGTCATTGACTACATTGCCGGTATGACCGACGTTTATGCATTGGACGTCTATCAGAAAATAAACGGTATCTCCTTGCCTATCATCTAATGCCAGCAGACTGTCAACCTGTGCAGCATCGTCGTGCTTTCACCACACGAACCAGTATGCTGAATATGTACACCCCCAAACGAATTAGCGGGTACCTGCGCCTTAAGGGACACCTCATGAGGGAGTTGCGAACCAGAGGGCCGAGGTGTCACAGTAGTGACATGAGCGGTTAGCTCATTGCCGGTGAAATGGAGCGAAATAGTACAGCCTGTAAGATAACAGGTAGCGGAGACAGGGGCAGAAATCTCTGTAACAATGCCTTGATCGTAGCGCACTAACAGAAAGTCAACAGCATTAGCGTATTTCTTGGTTCGTATCATACGGAGCCCATAACCTGTCAGGGTACGGGTATCAAATTTCAAGCATACATCCATATACTGTCCCGTAGCAGATCCAAAGCCCTGACCTGCCGTTTTCGTCGGATCAACCAGCAATTCCAATGACATATCGCCATATTGTCGCAAAACCGGAGTGTACCGTAGGCGAGCACCTCGCTGGGCTTGCAAAAGGCCCATTCCAACGGCGCCATTGAATCCTTTCGCATATTCCCACATTGGCTTATTGGTATTGAAAGACCATGGATATTCGCTCGTATCAGCGGGCTTAAAGCCATCTACAGTCCATACTCCCTCTGCGACGACGGGCTGCCAATCGCAATAGAAATGGCTAAAGTCAGTCTCTAAAGTATGCTGTTGAGGAGTACGTTTAACTTGCACTTGACAGGTGATCGGTTCTCCCTCATCACTTCGTTTCAGCTTTGGCGAAATCACTGTTTTCAGCATATGCCCACGATCACCAGGTTGAAGGCGATAGCTACGTGCGGGACTGCCATGGCTGGCAGCAACAGGTATGGAGTCTCGATACCACGTGATGCGCGAGTCGTCGCTTTCCATTTTGGCATTCAACGTATAAGACAAGATCGCTTCCTCGCGCGTGATGCGAAGTTTAGGATTACGCACTTTTGGTGGTGGCAACTGCGATGGTTTAACCGTTACAAGACATGCTGCCTCTCGTCCATCCTCCGTAGTTGCTGAGATACAGAAATCAACGTTTTCATCGGTATGATTTACAGGAACAACAGCAACAGAACAGGCATCAATAGGTATGAGTGCGACATAAGACTCAAAGCCCTTGTCAACATGCCAACGAACAGGTTCTGGACATGTTAACCGCAAGGTATCACGGGCTGTCATTAGCGTCGCCTCATGCTGACTGACTCCCAGGAAGGGAGCCTCACGGGGATAAGTAGCTAACCTATTTGTCTGTATCGTGTTTTGCGGCTGACGATTTCCTATAACATAAGGTTTCCCATTGAGCGTAAAATGATGCTGATAACAGCGTAACCAGGGTTGAGGGTAAGCCGTCCAACCGATATAGACACTATCAGAGGGGGCATGGTAACGACAGTCTATAACGGTAACAGGTCCTCCTTGTTTGGTGAAGTACAGTTCACGACTATTACTCTTTGCATAGAAATCGCAGTCAATGAACATAGCACCACGACCGAAGGTACTCCAGAAAGGTTTCTGACCATAAAAGTCAAAATCACAATGACGATAAATCGCCGTACCATTCAAGGCATCATCAGTACTCTCAAAATGGCAATCCTCATAATAAGAATAACGGGCACCATTCAACGGGTTAAGGTTAAGACGACTTATAAAACGAACCCGATGAGCTATCAGACTGTCACCATGCACGTAACCAACATGAGCCTGCGTGATAGCATCACTTCGTTTAGGGCGATTTAATCGGGGATTGAGAGGATAAACCAAATCTACGTTGCAGTAGTTTCCCATCGTCATATTCTCCACATACATATTCTTCACCCAGAAGTCGAACATGGTAAAATTCCCCACAGCGCCCTGAGTCTGTCCTCGCTGGGAAGCGAGCACAACGTCCTCAGGCTTTTCCCCCAGTCCGATGAGGCGCAGATAGCCACCATGAACCGTCATGCCAAAGGGAACACGCCCGTCCTTTCCGACTCTCACCTCCGGGTCATCAGGATCATCAATCCAATAGACACCTGGACGGATATAAACCGTCATCGGGTTTTGGGGAGAACCTTCTTTCAGATGAGCCACAGCCTCCTGAAAGGACCTGTATACATAAGGGATAGCAGAAACAGCCTCCGCGTCAACCATGACATGAAGGGAGTCGAGGCTCTGCCCCAGAGCCACTGTGGGCAAAAGAGCCCACCACAGCAAAAAGTGTCGCATGACAGTTTAGTTTTTAGTCTTTTTCCTTATAGATAATCTTGTTAGCACCAGAGGTAATTTTCAGTTCGTCACGATGTTCAGCAATAAATGTATCAATATGGCGTTTCCTTTTGTTTTCAAAGATTTCATCGATAGCGATAAGGATTCCGGTCTCCTCCACATCACCAAAACCATAGTTGATAGCTGTTCCGAATAGTTTCATGGTTGGCGACAGACTCATATAGGCATTGACCAGAGGAGGAATATTGTAACCCAACAGGCGAATCTCACGATTCAGGATAAGATAATCCTCCTTGAAGTTCTTACCACTAAAAAGGGTTTCGAGTTCCTGGGGATTAGTCTCCAATTCCAATGGTTTCATCGGAATAATCAGGTTCTCTTTGTCATCAAAATACTTCTTCAGGAAATAGAGAATCATGTCACGTCCCTTACGAATATATGAGGGATACATGGTCATCTTTCCGAAATAAAAGCGTACATTAGGACGGACTACTGTCAAAGCGCCTAAGCCATCCCACAGGTTATCAAGGGCAAAAAGACTCTTTGCCCCCATGCGTGAAGACTGGTAAGGCAAAGATACGAAGGATCGTCCCAGTTCTACGGTCTGAGGGGCATACTCCCGTATGAACTTCTCTGAAAAATGGAACATATGACTGGTTGCCAGAATCGGTTGACCCTTCTCATCATACTCCCAGTCGGTACCTGGCAGATAACGGTAGCCACCTATAATCTCTTGCTCTTCCGGATTCCATACAATCAGTTGCTTATAGCAATTCTCACAGATATCGAATTCATCGATATCCACCTCCTTACCAGTGCCACCGCCTGCCTCGCGGAAGACAATCTCACGCAAGCGTCCGATCTCACGCATGACATTAGGCGCATTATGTGCCGTAATAATATAGATTTCATTGTGGCTCTTGTTCGTCATGCGCAACTGCTTGTCTGGAGTCAGTTCGCTTTTGAGCAATTCTTTGTTAATGGGTTGGATGATGGGCTGTTCCATTGGTTCACGCTGATGATAATTGGATTATAGAGAATAGACGATATCTTGCACATACTGTGCCCATTGTTGGGGCGACCGACTCTTGTCAAAAGTCTGCCAAGGAATGGGTTTACCTATGCAGACTTCAAAAGTCTTACCGACATTCTTGTACATTTCATCGACCAAGAAAAGCATGGCCAGATTGAAAGGAAGGAACCTGTCGCTGAAATTAGCCAGTTTATAGAAGAAGTCCGAGTTTTGGCCGCTAAAGTGAATAGGCACCACGTCACGATGATACTCTACACTTTTCTGTATAAACGTCTTCGACCAGGGGATATCACGAATCTTCCCATCCTTTTGGCGACGCGAACAAATGCCCGCAGGGTACATCAGCATGTGGTTGTCACTCTCAAATCCTGCCTTCACCATTGCTGGGAAGTTCCGACTCTGATGTCCCGTTTTATTGATAGGTATACATAGCGGTGCCAATCCTGGCAGATTCATCAGCAAGTCATTAACCAAATAACGGAAACGGGAATCAAAATGGCGACCTATGATGGCCCCTAGTGCTACGCCGTCAGCACCTCCGAGGGGATGATTGGAAACAATGGTATACAGACGACCGTCATCCTTTGCTGGGAGATTATCCATCCCTTCAACCTTCAAGGTCATCTGCAAGTATCGGACACACTCCTCCAACCATTCTGTACCAATCTTGTCACGTGATTCCCAAAGGAATGCGTTTACCTGGTCCTGATGGGCAATACGTTTCAACCAAGACACCAACGGCCTGGGCAACCATTTTGCCTTGGCGCCCATCTTTCCTTTCAGAATGCCATCAATATCTATTGTCTTCTCTGTAATCTGTCCCATTTCTCCCAGATAATACTAACAGTTTGCAAAGTTAAGTCAAATCTTTGTGAATACCTAAACTTTTTATGAAAAAAATGACGTATTTAAAGCGTTTTAAAAAATATTCACTAAAAAAAGTGGAGAAATGTGGGGGAATGTGGGGAAAAATGTTTATCTTTGCACCCAAACTTATTAAAATAAAGAAGTACGTATGCGTTTTTTAGGTAATATAGAGGCCAAGACAGACACGAAAGGGCGTGCTTTCCTGCCCGCAGCTTTCCGCAAAGTGCTGCAAGGCGGAGGCGACGAGCGGTTAGTGCTCCGAAAGGACGTCTTCCAACCTTGCCTCGTATTATATCCTGAAAGCATATGGAACGAACAGATGGACAGCTTACGTTCCAGACTAAACCGATGGAACAAGCAACATCAGCAGGTGTTCCGTCAATTTGTCAGCGAAGTGGAATTAGTCACACTTGACGGAAACGGCAGGTTCCTGATACCCAAGCGCTATCTGCGAATGGCTGACATCACCCAAGACATCAAGTTTATCGGCATGGGTGACACCATTGAGATATGGAGTAACCAGAAAGTTGAGCAGCAACAGATGAAGCCGGAAGAATTCGGACAAGCATTACAAATGCTCATGGAAGAAAACAGTGATGAGTAAAGATATGGTAACTACCGCTGAGACATATCACGTTCCTGTACTCCTACAGGAGAGTGTCGACGGGCTGGACATCCAGCCCGACGGCATTTACGTAGATGTCACCTTTGGCGGCGGCGGTCATTCCCGAGAAATACTCTCCCGCCTAGGTAAGAACGGTCATCTGTACAGCTTCGATCAGGATGCCGATGCCGAAAAGAACATCGTTGACGATGCCCGTTTCACCTTCGTGCGCAGCAACTTCAGGTATATCACCAACTGGATGCAATACTATGGCGTTGAGCATATCGACGGTTTGCTGGCCGACTTAGGGGTATCAAGCCACCATTTCGATGACGAAACGCGCGGTTTCTCCTTCCGATTCGATGCTCCACTGGACATGCGCATGAACAAACGTGCCGGACAAACGGCTGCAGACATGCTGAACAACTATACAGAGGAGCAGTTGGCTGACGTGTTCTACCTTTACGGTGAGATGAAGAATGCAAGACGCATTGCCAAAGCCATTGTGGACCACCGTCAACAGAAACCCGTTCTGACAACTGCTGACCTCAGCGAGGTCATTGAACCGCTCATGCGTTCCGAGCGCGAGAAGAAAGACCTGGCTCGCCTCTATCAAGCACTGCGGATTGAGGTCAACCATGAGATGGATGCCCTGCGCGACATGCTTCGGGGCGCCACCACACTGCTTCGTGAGGGAGGTCGCTTAAGCGTTATCACCTACCACTCATTAGAAGACCGCATCGTCAAGAACGTCATGAAGGCAGGCAATGCAGAGGGAAAGATAGAACAAGACTTCTTCGGACACATCAACAGTCCCTTCCGTCTGGTCAACAAAGTTACCGTTCCTTCCGACGAGGAACAACAACGCAACCCACGCAGTCGGAGTGCAAAACTCAGAATAGCAGAAAAGAACAAATAACAATATGACAGAAACAGACAACATCATAGAGGAAGAGCAGCCCCTTAAAGGACAAGAGGAAACATCCGAAGAGGCTCCTGAGAAGACCTTGAAAGAAGCACTGCAGAAGATCAAGGAGACAGCCAAGGAAGAGGACCCACATCCTTCCCAGCAAATCAATCTGCGTGCCATTCTGGGTGGAGACTTGCTAACCACCCAAATCGTGCGCTCACAAATCTGGCTGTTTGTACTGATTGTGGTCTTTACCATTATCTATGTGGCTTTCCGCTACCAGTGTCAACAGGACATGATTACTATTGACCGCATGGAAGGACAGCTTAAAGACGCTAAGTTCAAGGCCCTCAGCGCATCGAGTACACTCACAGAGAAATGCCGTGAGAGTCATGTGCTTGACATCCTCAAACAAAATAAGGACTCGCTGCTTCATCAGGCAGACCAGCCGCCGTTTATAATCGAAATACCCGAGTAGAGATATGAGCAAGTTCGACAACGACAAAGTGATACCGCGCTACATGGCGGTTTCCATCATCCTGACGCTCATTGGTTTTGCCATCATTGGCAAAGCCTTCTACACCATGACTGCCAAAAAGCAATACTGGACGGAGGTAGCCGACCGTCTGAAACGTGACTCTGTCAGTGTCAAGCCTAACCGAGGCAACATCCTCAGCTGTGACGGTCAGCTGATGGCTACCAGTATTCCAGAATACAAGATATTTATTGACTTCCAAGCCGCAGCCTTTGAGGACGACTCTCTCTGGGACGAAAAAGTAGACTCTGTCTGCGAGGGCCTCAGTCACATTTTCCCCTACACCGCACACGAGTTCAAAGTACTGTTGGAAAAGGGAAAGAAAAAAGTCAACAGTAATGGCACCGTCGGTGCACGCCACTGGCCCATCTATCCTCGACGCATCGACTACAACACCTATGTCGAGGTGAAGAGCCTACCTTTCTTTAACATGCCCAAATACAAGAGTGGTTTCCACGAAGAGGTCTTCAATGCACGTCGCCGCCCGTTCACCACACTGGCTCAGCGCACCATCGGTGGTCTGTATGGTGCCAAGGACTCTGCCTACTTCGGACTGGAACTTGCCTACGACTCTATTCTGCGTGGCACACCAGGTATCACCGGACGCCGTAAGGTCTTGAACAAATACATGAATATTCCCGTCACCTTACCCATCGATGGTGGTGACATCGTGACAACCATTGACGTGAACATGCAGGACTTGGCAGAACGCGCCCTGCTCGACGAGTTGAAGCTAGTCAACGGAGAGATGGGTGTTGCCATCTTGATGGAAGTGGCCACAGGCGACGTGAAAGCCATCGTCAACATGCAGCGTTATCATGACAGCGAGGGGAATCCTTACTATGCAGAGACCGTCAACAGTGCCATTAGCTACCGCTGTGAACCCGGTTCCGTATTCAAGGTGGCGTCCTTCCTCGTTGCCCTTGACGACGAGCTACCCATCGGAGGTCATAAGATAGACACCAGTTACGTCATTCACACGGGTGGCGGTGTCATGCCCATGTACGGACGAGAGATGAAGGACCACAACTGGCGTCGTGGCGGCTATGGCGACATCAATATGGCACGCACGCTGGAAGTCAGTTCCAACATCGGCGTGAGCCATGTCATTGATAAAATATACCACGATCAGGCTGAGCGTTATGTCAAAGGGCTCCACCGCATTGGTATCGCAGAGGACTTGAAGTTGCAGAACATCCTGCCTGGCTATCGTCCGCCACTCATCCGTATGCCTAAGCGTAAGAAGAACGGTCACTACGACGACAACTGGTATGCCACCACCTTGCCCTGGATGTCTATTGGCTACGAAACGCAGATTGCCCCGATTAATACGGTCACTTTCTACAATGCCATTGCCAACAACGGCAAGATGATGCGTCCGCGCTTTGTCAAGAAGGTCGTCAAGAACGGTGAGGTTATCAGGGAATTCCCGCCAGAGGTCATCAAGGAGCGCATCGCCAAGCCCAAAGCTGTCAAGACCATGCAGACCATTCTGGAGCATGTCGTCAGTCAGGGACTTGGTCGTAAGGCTGGTTCCCGCCTGTTCAAGGTCGCTGGCAAGACGGGTACGGCACAGGTATCACAAGGTAAGGCCGGTTACAAGAGCGGTACCGTACAATATTGGCTGTCGTTTGCCGGTTATTTCCCTGCAGACAACCCACGCTACTCCTGCATCGTCTGCCTCAAGAAGTCTGGCCTGCCTGCTTCGGGTGGTGGTATGAGCGGTGTCGTCTTCCACCATATCGCAGAAGGTGTCATGGCACGTAACCTGAAGATGAGTGTCGAGGATGCGCGCGATGAGCATTCTGTGTTCATTCCAGAAGTCAAAGATGGCAACAGCAAAGATGCCAACTATGTACTGAATAAGTTAGGCATCAGAAAACGCATGGCGAATGACGTAAAGACGAAACAGGACATCACTCCTAACGTTGTCGGCATGGGTGCCAAGGATGCTGTCTATCTGCTCGAAAGTCACGGACTACGTGTCAAGCTGGTCGGCAGAGGAAAGGTAAAGAAGCAGAGCTACCCAGCTGGCAAGGCCATCACGGAAAACAGCGTGTGCATACTGACATTAGAATAATTCTTCCTATTAATATAAATAAGTATATGAAATTAAGCGAGCTGCTCAAACTAGTCAAGCCTATGACAATCATAGGGAGCACCGAGACAGAAATCACGGGTGTTAACATCGACTCACGAAAGATAAAGGAGGGACACCTCTTCGTGGCTATCAAAGGAACGCAGACAGATGGTCACCGTTTCATCCCGAAGGCATTGGAACTAGGTGCTATTGCCGTGCTGTGCGAAGACATTCCCGAAGACTGTCTGCCAGGCATCACCTATGTACAGGTCTCGTCTACAGAAGAAGCTGTTGGCCCTGTTGCTACGGTGTTCTACGGAGAGCCCTCGCAACACTTGAAGCTAGTAGGCGTTACCGGAACGAACGGCAAGACAACCATTGCCACCTTATTATATAATATGTTCCGTAAGTTTGGGCATAAATGCGGACTGCTCTCGACCGTGTGCAACTACATCGAAGGAGAAGCCATTCCCGCTGATCATACAACACCAGATCCTATCGAACTAAACCGTCTGCTGCACATGATGGTGGAAGCCGGCTGTGAATATGCTTTCATGGAATGCTCCAGCCATGCCATCGCACAACAGCGCATTGGTGGACTGAAGTTTGCCGGCGGACTGTTTACCAATCTTACTCGCGACCACTTGGACTATCATAAGACCTTTGAGAACTACCGTGATGCGAAGAAAGCATTCTTCGACAACCTCCCCAAAACAGCCTTTGCCATCACCAATGCCGACGACAAGAACGGCAGTGTGATGGTGCAGAACACCAAAGCGCAGATAAAGACTTATTCGACCCGTTCGATGGCTGACTTCCGCGCCCGTATCATCGAGTGTCATTTCGAGGGTATGTATCTGGAAATCAACGGTCATGAGGTGGGTGTGCAGTTTATCGGGAAGTTCAATGTCTCCAACTTATTGGCTGTCTATGGGGCTGCCGTCATGTTAGGCAAGAAACCCGAAGACATCCTCCTTGTACTGAGTACCCTGAAGAGTGTGGCTGGTCGTCTGGAGCCTATCCGTTCCGAGGATGGTATAACGGCTGTTGTCGACTATGCACATACACCTGATGCTTTAGAGAATGTACTCAACGCCATTCACGAAGTGTTGGAAGGCAAGCAGGGCAAGGTCATCACTGTCTGCGGTGCCGGCGGCAACCGTGACAAGGGAAAGCGTCCATTGATGGCTCAGGAAGCCGTCAAACAGAGCGACCGTGTCATCATTACCTCCGACAATCCACGCAACGAGGAGCCTCAAGACATCATCAACGACATGCTGGCAGGTCTCTCACCCCAGCAGATGAAGAAAGTGGTTTCTATTGTTGACCGTCGCGAAGCCATCCGTACAGCCTGTATGATGGCAGAGAAGGGTGACGTTATCCTCATCGCAGGCAAAGGCCACGAGGACTATCAAGAGATAAAAGGTGTGAAGCACCACTTCGACGACCGCGAAGTCGTACGTGAGATTTTCGGTAATGTCTAAATAGTAAATTGTAAATCGTCAAATTTGTAAATTGATAATATGCTATACTATCTCTTCCGTTTCTTAGAGCAGTTCAACATTCCGGGTGCACACATCTGGTCTTATATATCATTCCGTTCACTGCTCGCACTGATTATGTCGCTGCTCATCTCAGCATGGTTCGGTGAACACTTCATCAGATGGATGAAGCGTCGTAATATTTCGGAGACAGCGCGTGACCCAAGCATCGACCCCTTTGGTGTTGAGAAGAAAGGCGTGCCCACCATGGGTGGCATCATTATCATCGTGTCCATCCTAATACCAGTTTTGCTATTAGGCCGTATGCGTAACATCTACCTGATACTGATGATTATCACCACGGTATGGCTTGGATTCCTCGGTTTCATGGACGACTATATCAAGATTTTCAAAAAGAACAAAGAGGGTCTGAAGGGGATTTACAAGATTATCGGACAGGTAAGTATCGGCTTTATCGTAGGACTCACGCTTTGGCTTAGTCCCGATGCTGTGATTCGTGAAAACGTCTCGCAGGTCAAGCAGGGCCAGGAGATCGTCATCAGTCATAAGACAGAGCCTGTCAAATCATTGCAGACCACGATTCCGTTCTTCAAGAACCACAACTTGAACTACTCAAACATCATGTCGTTCTGCGGGAAGTACAAGACCGCAGCCGGCTGGATTCTGTTTGTCATCATGACCATCGTCGTCGTCACTGCCGTTTCCAACGGTGCCAACCTCAACGATGGTATGGACGGCATGTGTGCAGGCAACTCCGCCATCATTGGTGTGGCTTTGATGATCTTCGCCTACGTCTCGTCGCATATCGTCTACGCCGCCTATTTCGATATCATGTATATCCCTCATTCTGAGGAGCTTGTCGTCTTCCTGAGCGCCTTCATCGGTGCCGTTGTCGGTTTCCTGTGGTACAATGCTTATCCGGCACAGGTCTTCATGGGCGACACGGGCTCTCTGACTATTGGCGGCATCATCGGTGTATGTGCCATCATCATCCATAAAGAGTTGATGCTCATCACTTTGTGCGGCATCTTCTTCATCGAGAGTCTGAGTGTCATCATCCAGACGCAGTGGTTCAAAATACAGAAGCGCAAGGGCAAGCGTGTGCGCGTCTTCCGTGCCACACCCATCCACGACACGTTCCGACGTCTGGACTCACAGTTGGATGCCACAAGCACTTATATCCTGAAAGGGTGGCCTAAACGCCCATTCCACGAGTCGAAGATTACCTCCCGTTTCTGGATTATTTCGATTATATTAGCAGCATTAACCATCATAACATTGAAAGTAAGATGAGCAAGATTGTCATTTTAGGAGCAGGAGAGAGCGGAGCAGGCGCTGCCGTTCTTGCCAAGAAAGAAGGATTTGAGGTCTTCGTCAGCGACATGTCGAAGATCCACGACAAGTATAAGAAACTGATGGACGACCACCAGATATGCTGGGAAGAAGGCCAACACAGTGAGGAGAAAATCCTGGATGCCGACGAGGTTATCAAGAGTCCGGGCATCCCTGACACAGCACCCATGATTCAGAAGATCAAGGCACGTGGCATTCATATCATCAGCGAAATTGAGTTTGCCGGACGCTATACACATTCCAAGATGATTTGTATCACAGGGTCTAATGGTAAAACGACGACAACGAGTCTCATCTACCATATCTTCAAAAAAGCTGGCTACGATGCCGGACTAGCCGGCAACATCGGAAACTCGCTGGCACTACAGGTCGCTGAGGACCCGCATGAATACTACATCATCGAGTTGAGCTCGTTCCAGCTCGACAACATGTACGATTTCCGAGCCAACATCGCTATCTTGCTAAATATCACACCAGACCATCTTGATCGCTACGATTTCAAGATGCAGAACTATGTCGATGCCAAGATGCGCATCATCCAGAACCAGACACCTCAAGATGCGTTCATCTACTGGAACGACGATCCTATTATCAAGAAAGAGCTGGAGAAATATAACATCAAAGCCATTCAATATCCTTTCTCCGAACTAAAAGAGAACGGGACAATCGGCTACATCGAAGAAGGACAGTACAAGATAGAGAAGCCAGAGCCTTTCAATATGGAACAGGAGTCTCTCAGTCTCACGGGTAAGCATAACATCTACAACTCACTGGCAGCAGGTATCGCTACGAATATTGCGGGCATTCAGAAAGACGTCATACGTCAGGCTCTCAGCGACTTCCCCGGCGTGGAACACCGCTTGGAGAAGGTCTGCACCGTACGTGGTGTTCAGTATATCAACGACTCGAAAGCCACTAACGTCGATGCATGCTGGTACGCACTGGAATCCATGAAGACCAAGACCATCCTCATTGTTGGCGGTAAGGACAAGGGTAACGACTACGACCCTATCAAGCCGCTCATCCGTGAAAAGTGTGCCGGTCTGGTATACCTGGGAGCAGACAATCAGAAGTTGCACGATAACTTCGACTCATTGGGCATTCCCGTACGCGACACGCATTCCATGAAGGAGTGTGTACAGGCCTGCTACGAGATGGCTGAGCCGGGCATGACGGTACTCCTCTCTCCCTGCTGCGCCTCTTTCGATTTGTTCAAGAACATGGAGGATCGTGGTGAACAGTTTAAGGAATTAGCAAGAAACTTGTAAATGGAAAAGAAGATAGGCAGAATCTTTAAAGGCGACAAGGTCATCTGGATGGTGTTCTTCTTCCTCTGTATGATCAGTATCGTGGAGGTCTTCTCGGCTTCCAGCGGACTGACGTATAAGAGCCAGAACTACATTGGACCGATTGTCTACCATGCCGGCACCATTATCGTCGGTGTCGTCGTCGCCATCGTGACGCTGAACATCCCCTGTCGCTATTTCAAGCTGATGACGCCGTTCCTCATGCTCATCTCCCTCATTACCCTGCTATGGGTGCTGTTGGCTGGAACCAAGGTGGGTGATGCCGGCCGTTGGATCAACCTGTTTGGCTTCACTTTCCAGCCTTCTGAGATTGCCAAAGGTACGGTGGTGCTTATCGTTGCCCAGATATTGGCTGCCATGCAGCGCGAGGGCGGTGCTGACCGCAACGCCTTCAAGTGGATTATGCGAATCACCATCCCTGCCTGCTTCCTCATCGGATTAGAAAACCTCTCCACTGCTGCATTGCTTTTTATGGTCGTACTCATTATGATGTTCATCGGACTTGTCCCCATAAAGCAATTGGGCAAATTGATAGGTATCATCGCACTAGCAGGCGTATTTGCCGTGTCCATGGTGATGATGGTAGGACACGATGCGGCAGAGGAGAATAATGAATTGACAAAGGTTGAACAGACAGACCAGCCCAAAAAGGAGAAAAGCGCCATCGAGAAGATGTTCCACCGTGCAGACACCTGGAAGAGCCGTATCAAAAAGTTCGGCAGGCCTAAGCCCTCGCCACAAGATTACGACCTCGACAAAGATGCACAGGTGGCACATGCCAACATCGCCATCGTGTCAAGTGGCATCATCGGCAAAGGACCAGGCAAGAGCACCGAACGCGACTTCCTATCGCAGGCATTCTCCGACTTCATTTATGCCATCATCATTGAGGAACTGGGACTCCTCGGAGCTGCCGCTGTAGCATTCCTTTACATCATCCTCCTATACCGCTGCGCCCGCATCGCGTCGCGCTGTGAGAACAACTTCCCTGCCTTCCTGGCCATGGGGCTCGGACTGCTACTGGTCATCCAGGCGGTGTTCAACATGATGGTGGCTGTTGGACTGGCTCCCGTGACAGGTCAGCCACTGCCGCTCATCTCGAAAGGAGGTACGTCCACAATCATCAATTGTGCCTATATCGGAGCCATCTTGAGTGTCAGTCGGTCGGCAAAAATGAGGAAAGAAGAAAATATCGGCTAAAATATGCCAAGAAAAGAAATTTAATTTGTACTTTTGCAAGCATAACAATATCAAAGAAATTATGAGCGAGTTAAGAGTCATTATCAGCGGTGGTGGAACTGGAGGCCATATCTTCCCTGCCGTATCAATAGCGAACGCCATCAAAGCCTTACGCCCTGATGCTAAAATACTTTTCGTCGGTGCGTTAGGACGCAT
Organism: Prevotella sp. tc2-28; assembly: GCF_900107705.1. Lineage (GTDB taxonomy): Bacteria > Bacteroidota > Bacteroidia > Bacteroidales > Bacteroidaceae > Prevotella. The sequence continues at coordinate 6,748 of NZ_FNRE01000012.1, read as the reverse complement.
GGAGATGCAGCGGGTCCCCGCTGCCGGCTATGAGATTAAAGGACTGCCCATCCAGGGATTTGACCGAAAAAACCTGCTCAAGAATTTCAAGGTACTCTTCAAAATCTGGAAGAGCCAACGCATGGCTAAACAGATTATCAAGGAGTTCCGTCCACAGGTTGCTGTAGGCGTAGGCGGATATGCCAGCGGACCCACGCTGAACATGGCTGCAGCCAAAGGCATCCCTTGTCTGCTACAGGAGCAAAACTCCTATGCAGGTGTCACCAACAAACTGTTGGCAAAGAAAGCCAGCAAGATTTGCGTGGCTTATGAAGGCATGGAACGCTTCTTTCCTGCAGAGAAGATTATGCTCACAGGAAATCCTGTGCGCCAGCAGTTACTTGACACCCACATTTCCCGTGATGAGGCGCTTGCCGCTTTCGGACTTGACACGACCAAGAAGACCGTGCTCATCGTGGGGGGAAGCTTAGGAGCACGCACACTGAACGAGAGCGTGTTACAACACCTCGACCTGATTCGTCAGAGTGAGGTTCAGTTTATCTGGCAGACGGGTAAGTATTATAGTGCTGAGATTAGCGAACGTATGAAGGGACAAGAGCTACCCAACCTCGTCGTCACTGATTTCATCAGCGACATGGGTGCGGCCTACAAGGCTGCCGATGTGGTGGTCAGCCGTGCCGGAGCAGGCTCTATCAGCGAGTTCTGTCTCTTGGGCATTCCCGTCATTCTCGTTCCTTCGCCCAATGTAGCTGAGGACCATCAAACCAAGAATGCCATGGCACTGGTTAACAAACAGGCTGCCATTTACGTGAAGGATGCTGATGCTCCCCAACAACTTATCCAGATGGCTCTCGACGTGGTTCGTGATGCCGCCAAATTGCAGAGTCTCCACGAGAACATCCTGAAGATGGCGTTGCCTGCATCGGCAGAGATTATCGCCAAAGAAGTGATAAAACTGGCTGAGAAAGCCCATTAATGCAATTAAACCAATGGAACTGAAAGATATCAAAGCTGTCTATTTCGTAGGAGCAGGCGGCATCGGCATGAGCGCCATCGCCCGCTATTTCCTGAAAAAAGGACTTGTCGTAGCCGGTTACGACAAAACCCCTAGCACCCTTACCCGTCAGTTGGAGAAGGAGGGTATGCTGATTCATTATGAAGAGGACATCAACCAGATTCCCCATGCTTGCAAGCAGTCGCAGTCATGCCTCGTCATCTACACACCGGCTATCCCGCAGGAACATCAGGAGCTCTGTTTCTTCCGTGAGAACGGCTTTGAGATACAAAAACGCGCACAGGTATTAGGTACACTGACACGTCAGCATAAGGGACTTTGTGTGGCTGGCACGCATGGTAAGACGACGACGTCGACCATGTGCGCCCATATCATGCACCAGAGTCATCTGGATTGTAACGCCTTCCTGGGAGGTATCTCTAAGAACTATGGTACAAACTACATTCTCTCTGACTCCGACTTCGTGGTCATTGAGGCTGACGAGTTTGACCGTTCTTTTCACTGGCTCTCTCCGTTCATGACAGTCATTACATCTACGGATCCAGACCATCTGGACATCTACGGCACCAAAGAGGCTTATCTGGAGAGTTTCCGCCACTATACGGAACTCATACAGCCGCAGGGGGCGCTCATCATTCACCGTGGACTGGAGATGAAGGAGAACTTGCCCGAGGGTGTTCGCCGCTACGATTATGCACTGAATGAAGGCGACTTCCACGCTGACAACATCCGCATCGAGAATGGTGAGATCACATTCGACTTCATCTCACCCGTTGAGTCGGTGAAGAACGTTCGTCTCGGGCAACCCATCCCCATCAATATCGAGAATGCCATTGCCGCAATGGCTATGGCTCAGCTGGCTGGATGTACTGCCGAGGAACTGCGCTACGGTATTCAAACCTACAGAGGTGTCGACCGTCGCTTCGACTTCAAAATCAAGAACGACAAGTTGGTATTCCTCTCCGACTATGCCCACCACCCGAAGGAAATCTACCAGAGTGCCAAGAGCATCAAGGAACTGTATAAGAACCGTAAGATCACGGCTATCTTCCAGCCCCACCTCTACACCCGTACACGTGACTTCTACAAGGACTTTGCCGACGCACTGAGTCAACTCGACGAGGTCATCCTCACCGAGATATACCCGGCTCGCGAGCAACCCATCCCTGGCGTCACCTCGCAGCTCATCTACGACAACCTGCGACCAGGCATTGAGAAACAGATTATCCGTAAGGACGAGGTCCTGGAACTGTTAAAGCAGCGCACCTTCGATGTGCTCATCGTACTGGGTGCCGGCGACTTGGACAATCAAGTTCCCCAAATGACGCAAATCCTCAATAGTAAATTGTAAATTGTCAAATAGTAAATTGTCAAATCGTAAATAAACATGGCTTTCAGTTGGAAAAAAACCGCTATCCTGACAACAGACATGGTGCTGGGCATCTATCTGGTATTAGCCGTCACGGCATTTAATACCCCTGACGAACTGAGCCATGTGTGTGACAAAGTCAAGATCAACATCGAGGAAAGCAGTTCCAAGGGATTCCTCAATGCCAACGATGTCAAGATTCAGCTGCAACAGGCAAGGCTTTACCCATTGGGCGACGTGATGAAAGATATCAACCCGCGCAAGATAGAAGAGTCCCTGCTGAAAAATCCCATTGTTGACAAAGCACAGTGCTATAAGACACAGACTGGACACGTCATCATCAATCTGGTACAGCGCCTGCCTGTCATCCGCATCAAGGCCGACAATGGTGAAGACTACTACGTCGACGAATTTGGCAATATCATGCCTGAGACGAGCTATGCCAATGATCTCGTAGTCGCCACGGGAGCCATCAACAAGAAGTATGCCCAGAAGTTCCTCACGCAGTTTGGCAACTATCTCATCAAACACCCGCTGTGGCGCAGTCAGATAGAACAGCTTAACATCCTGCATGACGGCAGTGTAGAAGCGATACCACGCGTTGGCGATCATGTCGTCTACCTCGGCAAACCCGTCAACATTGACAAGAAATTCTCCCGCCTGGAGAAGTTCTACCGCTATGGACTGAGTCAGGCTGGCTGGAACAAATACTCCTATATCAGTCTGGAATTCGACAACCAGATTATCTGCAAGAAACGCAAATTCACAACAATGTAAATCGTAAAAACATAGTATAAAGATGCCAAAGGATTTTATCGTAGCTATCGAGTTGGGTTCATCTAAGATGACCGGTATTGCAGGCAAGAAGAACCTTGACGGCAGCATTCAGGTGCTGGCATGTATCAAGGAGGACTCTTCATCATGTATCCGCAAAGGAGTGGTTTATAACATCGATAAGACTGCCCAGTGCCTCACCAACATTATCAACAAGATGGAAGGTCAGCTCAAGACCACCATCACACAGGTCTATGTTGGTGTAGGAGGCCAGTCTATTCGCTCTATTCGCAATGTGATTTCCAAGGACATGAACATTGAGACACCCATCTCACAGGAGATGGTCATTGAACTGATGGATGCCAACCGTAACATGAAATACCCTGACCAGGAGATACTTGATGCCGCCGTACAGGAGTACAAGGTGGACTCGCAGTATCAGCTGGATCCGGTCGGCATTCCATGTTCACACATTGAGGGCAACTTCCTCAATATCCTGCAGCGTAAGACGTTCTACAAGAACCTCAACAGCTGCTTTGAGGCTGCTAACATCAATGTGGCAGAGATGTATCTGGCACCGCTGGCGTTGGCAGACAGCGTACTGACGGAGACGGAGCGCCGTTCGGGATGTGCACTGGTCGACATGGGTGCCGACACGACCACCGTCAGTGTCTACTCAAAGAATGTCCTGCGCCATCTGGCAGTCATTCCCTTGGGTTCTAACAACATCACCAAGGACATCGCTTCTCTCCAGATGGAGGAGACTGATGCCGAGAAGATGAAACTGAAATACGCTAGTGCATACACGGACAATGCTGAGATTGACAACAACCTGAAATACTCCATTGACCAGGATCGTCAGATTGAGGCACGCAAGTTCATTGAGATTGTCGAAGGACGTCTCGAGGAAATCATCGCCAACGTATGGTGCCAGGTGCCAGAGGAGTATTGCGACAAGTTGCTCGGAGGTATCATCCTGACGGGTGGTGGTTCTAACATGAAGGACATCGAGAAGGCTTTCCAGAACTATACGCACATCGACAAGATTCGCATTGCCAAATTCGTCACACAGACTATCACCTCTACCCTCTCCGACATCAACGCCCACGACGGCAAACTGAACACAGTGCTCGGACTGTTGGCGAAGGGTGACATCAACTGCGCTGGCGATGAGTTCGACCCCAACGGCAACCTCTTTGCCACACCGAAGCAGCAACAGACGGAGACCTTCACTGAGCGCCGCGCCCGTCAGGCTGTCGAGACACCAGCTGGTGTCGTTCGCACGGTCGACGAGATTCGTCGTGCCGACGAGGAGGCTCGCCGCCAGAAGGATGAGGAAGACCGTATCGCCCGTGAGAAGGCGGAAGCTGAGGAGCGTGAGCGTCAGCGCATCAAGAAGGAAAACTCCATCTGGAACAAGATGTTCAAAGGTTTGAAGAGCTTTGGCGAGAAGGTTATCAGCGACGAGGAATAATTCATTAACCAATCAGACAACGATTATGGACAACAACATACTATTAGATTTCGGTGAGCCCGAAAAAGAGAACAGCATCATCAAGGTGATTGGTGTTGGTGGCGGTGGCGGTAACGCTGTTAACCACATGTATCGTGAAGGTATCCACGACGTGACCTTCGTACTCTGCAACACAGACGCACAGGCACTGAATGACTCGCCTGTTCCCGTTCATCTGCAACTGGGCAAGGAAGGCCTTGGTGCCGGCAACCGCCCCGCAAAGGCACGCGCTGCTGCAGAAGAAAGCGAGGAAGATATCAAGAAGGTGTTGAACGACGGAACACGCATGGCCTTCATCACCGCCGGCATGGGTGGTGGTACCGGAACGGGAGCTGCTCCTGTCATCGCCCGTGTTTCCAAAGAACTGGGCATCCTCACCGTCGGCATTGTCACCATTCCATTCCGCTTCGAGGGTGATCGTAAGATTGACCAGGCACTCGACGGCGTGGAGGAGATGTCAAAGCACGTCGACGCTCTCCTTGTCATCAACAACGAGCGTCTGCGCGAGATATACCCTGAGCTGACCGTGCTCGACGCCTTCGGAAAGGCTGACGACACGCTGAGCGTGGCTGCCAAGTCTATTGCGGAGATCATTACCGTTCACGGACTCATCAACCTCGACTTCAACGATGTGAAGACCGTGCTCAAGGATGGTGGCGTAGCCATCATGTCGACAGGCTATGGCGAGGGAGAAGGTCGCGTGCGCAAGGCTATCGACGATGCCCTTAACTCGCCGCTGCTCAACGAGAACGATGTCTTCAACTCCAAGAAAATCCTGCTCAGCATTTCTTTCTCCGGCGGAAAGGACGGCAAGGAATCGCTGATGATGGAGGAGATGAACGACGTCAACGACTTCATGGCGAAGTTCGGCAACGACTTCGAAATCAAGTGGGGACTAGCCACAGACCCCGAACTGGGCAAGAAGGTGAAGGTCACCATCCTTGCTACCGGCTTCGGCATCGACAATGTCGACGGCATGTCTAACCACCGCCAGCGCCAGAACACCATCGAAGAGGCTACCCGACTGGCTGCCGAACAGGAGGCTGAGGCACAGCGTCAGGACCGTCGTAACCGCTTCTATGGCGGCGACAGCACCACGCGCCGCTACAAGCGCCGTCCGCACATATACCTGTTCCGTCCGGACGACCTCGACAACGACGACGTCATCTCTGCCGTTGAACAGACGCCCACCTACAAGCGTACACGTGAGATCCTGGACAGCATCTACCAGCAAGCCACTGGCGAAGATTCACAGGCAGCTTCACCTGCTGACAACGCACCGAAGTCGGAAGCCATCCAGGGCACCATCAAGTTCGGATAACGCGAAGACCGCACAGCACAAACATAAACATCCCCGCCACCCTAGAAATGGTGACGGGGATGTTCTTTTTATCACGGCTGCAGGTCTTGATATTCCGCAGCTACATTCGCTATACACGGACAATCCTTATGTGGATTCAGGTCGTGATGACCGACTATCAGTGTGCGTGGGTAGCGCAGTCGGAACAGCTTTTCGAGTTTACTTTGATCTGTCATACACTCTTAATACACACGAAAACCGATTAACTAAACCCCTTCTGGCTAGTATTTTGTGCTAAGTTTCGAAAAAAGACAAAAAAAGCCCCCGACAAGACCGAAAATCGGATGCCGAGGGTGAAAGTCTTAAACAAGTTAGTACCCTGAACTATCCACCTGATCTAAAAAACCGCCAAATCTAAGAACAAACAAAAGCGTCCTGTCTCATGGCTGAAACAGGGCGCTTCAAGAAAAAAGTGGCGGCCTCCTACTCTCCCGCATTGCATTGCAGTACCATCGGCGCAAGCGGGCTTAACTTCTCTGTTCGGAATGGGAAGAGGTGGGACCCCGCCGCAATAACCACCTGATAAATCTTCGAATTAGGAATTAGTAATTAGTAATGAGTAATTATGATTACCCAATCCCATCACATGTCCTCCTAACCGTATAGGTGACAATCTTCACAAGCAAGCCAGAGATGTCGATTCGTTACCAACACCTGAAAAGATGACTGCGGCAAAAGCTCTCGGGCAATTAGTAAGGCTCGGCTTTGACGTCACCG
>NZ_FNRE01000025.1 GCF_900107705.1 Prevotella sp. tc2-28 | reverse complement strand
TGCAAAGTTATAAATTTTTCTCTACATCTACAAGAAATCCCCCATTTTTTACTCGTTTTGAGTAAAAATGGGGGATGTTATGACAGGGGAAGATCCCCTGTGTCTTCAAGCCGTTTACTGCTTAAAATTCTGCTTGATTACCATGTCAACAAGTTGCATGCCGCCCGTCTCGTAAAGCTGATAACCTGTGTAGCTTGGGCTCTTGTCCATACCACCGAAGTCCATAAAGATGATGCCTACCGAACCGTTGTGAGTGTTCAGCCAGTCAGAGGTCACCTTATTTGCCGACACCGCATTCTCGCGATAGCTGTCAGAAAATGGTCCACCGAAGTAAGCCGATGGGAAGTTGATGACCCATGCGGGTTTCTCGGCGTTCATGTCACGCTTGGCTGCAGCTTCCAGCATACGCACTACGGCGTCGTCCTTTCCGGCACGGGTCGCTTTGCCCCAGTAGTCCTGAACCCATAGTGGAGTCTCTACACCATCGGCATCTGTGATGTGCCCCTTCATCTGCTTTTCCAGTTCTATGTCGTCTGTCCAGTTGTAGCAATATCCGCCAATGGGTTTCTCGGCATAGTTTTTCTTAGACAGTAGTAGCACATGACCACGCATCTCGCCTACGGTCAGACGGGGCTTGAAGTCGGCAAACAAGCTACGGAACTGGTTGCTGCTGATGAGTGCATTGAACTGCTCGGCCCATTCTTTCATTTTTGAGGTTACTGAGAGGTCTATCGTTACAATACAGAACTCGGTGGGGTTTGTTGCCAGGAATTGTTTCATCAACACGAAGAAATCGCTGACCAGCAATTTCGTCTGTGAGATGCCGTGAGAGCACCGCAACTCATAATTACTGTCAGCACCGACGACAAGCTCAGGGCGCAAGTCGAACACGCGCATACCTATCTTCAATTGTTCATTGATGGTCAGGTCTTGTGTCTTAGCCATCATTTCGGAGAAGATGCCCATCAGCTCCGGCGTCCATCCCTCTGCTGTTACTGCATCGTGACTGGCGGGAAGCGAGAGGTCGGCTATCAGTCGGCTGTCAGCGAGCTGCTTCATCCACTGGCTATGGTCAACGCCTTTAGGCTTGTAGTTGTCAACGACATACTTCTCCGAAGCACTACCGTTCTGCTCCAGCAGGTTGTTCAGAACTGATTCCATTTCCTCGTCAGCCAACACCAGCTCCAAATTCTGTCCGTCAACGCCCTTTGCCTGAAGGGTGTTGTCTGCATAACCTGCTTCCCAGGCTTGCGGATATTCCTGGTTGAAGTTATTCATCAGTGCCATGGACACCTTACCCTTCGAAAGGGAGTAGTTGAAGGCACCATAGCCCAAAATGCCCTGTGTCAGTACGGGACTTTCCTCGTCGTCAATGAAGAAACAGCGGAAAAAGCTGCCTCCTGTGGAACTTTCAAAGCGATAGATGTCTACCACTAAGTTGTAATTGATGGTGGCATCGCTGCCGTCCTCACTCTTTGCCGACCCTGTAGCCTCATACGCACAGTACCATGTTCCTTTGAGTCCATCTGCCGTCGGTCCTTGTTCAGAACCCGTGGCAGGAGAATCTTCGTTGCTGCTGCATGAAGTGAACAGTGTTGTCATTGCTACTCCAATGGTCAGAAGAGCAATGAACATTCTAATCATTTTTCTTGTTTTCATATTCTTTCTTGGTTTGTTGCTGCAAAGTTACACAAAAAAAGGAGAAAAAGAAACAAAAAAACCGCCGGATTCACATCCGACGGTTGCTTCTCTCAATTTTCTTTGAGTTCGTTAATTACTTAACGCTGTCAGCGGCAACGCTATCAGCAGCAGCAGTGTCAGCAGCTACTGTGTCAGCGCTATCAACAACTGCGATTGAATCTGAATCAACAGCCTCAGCCTGAGCAGTCTTGTTACCACATGAAGCGAAAGAAATAGCTGCAACAGCTACGAACATAAATACTAATTTTTTCATTTTTTTCTAGCTTTTTAAATCTGTAAAACAATCATTTGTTTATTAAAACGCTGCAAAGTTAGGCATTTTTTTGATATGTTGTTCCTTTTTTTTTGTTTTTTTTTAGGGTGTTTTTGTAACTTTTTCGCAAAACACTGAAAATCAGCAAATTACGAAATGTTAAAATTTCATGTAAAAATGACACTTATCCGATTTTTTGCAAAAATGCGTGAAAAACGCGTTTTTTTGTGTACCTTTGTAGCCGTTAAGGATAATACCTTATTATATATATGATAGATACATCTGTGTTTCAAGATAAACGGGCGGCTTATTTCACCCTGGGATGCAAGCTGAACTTCTCGGAGACTTCCACTTTCGGCAAGATGCTGAGTGAGATGGGGGTCCGTACGGCAGCGAAAGGTGAGCCGGCAGACATCTGTGTCATCAATACGTGCAGCGTGACCGATGTTGCCGACCATAAATGCAGGCAGGCCATCCACCGGCTGGTGCGTGAGAATCCGGATGCCTTTGTCGTGGTGACGGGCTGCTATGCCCAACTGGAACCCGAGAAGGTGAGTAAGATAGCCGGTGTGGACCTGGTGCTGGGTTCGAACGAGAAGGCCAACCTCATCCAGTTCCTCTCCGACGCTTTCATCAACCGGAGTGATACGCCGTCGTACAAAACGGTGAAGACGAAGGATATCAAGACCTTTGCGCCCAGTTGCTCGCGCGGAAATCGTACACGGTTCTTCCTGAAGGTGCAGGACGGCTGCGACTATTTCTGCACCTACTGCACGATACCTTATGCCCGCGGCTTCAGCCGAAACCCGTCGATAGCGTCGTTGGTTGCCCAGGCTGAGGAAGCCGTCAGCGAGGGCGGCAAGGAGATTGTGCTGACGGGCGTGAACATCGGTGATTTCGGAAAGACGACGAACGAACGCTTCTTGGACTTGGTGAAGGCACTGGATGGCGTGGAAGGTGTCAGCCGCTATCGCATCAGCAGTCTGGAACCCGACCTGCTGACCGACGAGTTGATAGACTACTGTGCACAGAGCCGCGCTTTCATGCCCCATTTCCACATCCCCTTGCAGAGCGGCAGCGACACCGTGCTGCGCCTGATGCACCGTCATTACGACCGGCAGCTGTTTGCCGACAAGATACACCGTATCAAGGAAGTGATGCCCGACGCCTTCATCGGTGTCGACGTGATGGTTGGCTGTCGCGGTGAGACTCCCGAGTGTTTCGAGGAGACCTATACGTTCCTAGATTCACTCGACGTCACGCAGCTGCATGTGTTCCCATACTCGGAACGCCCCGGCACTTCTGCCCTGAGCATTCCCTATGTCGTGTCGGATGCCGACAAGCGCGAGCGCAGTCAGCGACTGCTAGCTTTGTCGGATCAGAAGACCCACGCGTTCTACCAAAAGTATATCGGTCAGGAGGCTGAGGTGCTGTTCGAGAAGGCTACGCGTGGGCGAGCCATGCACGGATTCACGCGCAACTATATCCGTGTGGAACTGTCGCCGGCGATGGCCCGTGAGGACTATGACAACCAGTTGATTCAGGTGCGGCTGGGCGATTTCAATCATGATAAAACGGCATTGAAAGTAGAATGGATAAAGTAGCTATTGTCATCCTGAACTGGAACGGGGCGAAGATGCTGGCGCAGTATCTGCCCACCGTGCTGAACTACTCGCACGACGAGGCAACGGTCTATGTGGCCGACAATGCCTCGACGGACGATTCGCTCGACTTGCTGCGTCGTGAGTTCCCAGAGTGCAAGACCATCGTGCTGGACCGCAACTGGGGTTTTGCCGAGGGATATAACAAGGCGTTGGCACAAATCGAGGCAACGTATTATCTGTTGTTGAACTCAGACATCGAGGTGACGCACCACTGGCTGACGCCACTTATCGAATTCATGGACACCCATACGGAAGTGGCTGCCTGTCAACCCAAGTTGCTGTCCATCTACGATCGCGACAGCTTCGAGTATGCCGGAGCGAGTGGGGGATTCCTGGACCGCTATGGTTACCCTTTCTGTCGGGGACGCATCTTCGAGACCGTAGAACGAGACAACGGACAGTATGACTACCGGCAGGAAATACTCTGGGCGACGGGTGCCGCACTGATGATACGCTCGAAGGACTACTGGGAGGTGGGCGGACTGGACGGCCGCTTCTTCGCACATAACGAAGAGATAGACCTCTGCTGGCGACTCCGCATCCGTGGCCGCAAGTTGTATTGTCTGCCCGAAAGCTACGTCTACCACGTTGGTGGCGGCACACTGCCCAAGTCGAATCCGATGAAGACATTCCTGAACTTCCGCAACAACCTGACGATGCTCTATAAATGTCTGCCCGACAGCGAACTTGCCCACGTGATGCGCGTGCGTTGGTTCCTGGACTACCTGGCCGCATGGGAGATGCTGCTGCTGAAACGCAACTGGGGTGACTTCGTGGCTATCTTCAAGGCGCGGCGGGCATTTGCACGGTGGAAGAAAGACTTTGCTGCCGACCGGCAGGCCATCCAGCAGGGCAGGGTGGCACAGCAGATTCCCGAGCAACGGATGTTTTCCCTGTTGTGGGAATATTATGCAAAAGGGCATAAAAAATACTCAGATTTTTAATAATTGTTATTTTATTTGGTGTTTTGCTTTCCTTTTATTATCTTTGCAGGCGAATTTTTTAAGTTAACTCCCCCGTCGGTGCCTCGCGTAGGCACGGAATGGACTGACAAGACGACGGCTCTCGGGTTAGGGCTGGCATAGTTCCATAGGGAAATGTATAACATTCAAAACAACAAACAATTATGGCAGAAATGAATTTTGGTGGCGTTATCGAAACTGTAGTCACCAGCAAAGAGTTCTCACTCGAGAAAGCACGTGAAGTATTGAAGGATGAAGTTATCGCAGTCATCGGCTACGGTATTCAGGGACCTGGTCAGGCCTGCAACCTGCGCGATAACGGTTTTAACGTTATCGTAGGACAGCGTCAGGGCAAGACCTACGACAAGGCTGTTGCTGACGGTTGGGTTCCCGGTAAGACTCTGTTCTCTATCGAGGAGGCAGCAGAGAAAGGTACCATCCTTTGCATGTTGCTCTCAGATGCTGGTCAGATTCAGGTATGGCCTACCATCAAGCAATATCTGAAGCCCGGAAAGACGCTGTACTACAGTCACGGCTTCGCTATCAACTGGAGTGACCGCACGGGTGTCGTTCCCCCGAAGGATGTCGACGTCATCATGGTAGCTCCTAAGGGTTCTGGTACCTCTCTCCGCACTATGTTCTGCGAAGGTCGCGGTCTGAACTGCTCATACGCTGTTTACCAGGATGCTTCAGGCAAGGCCAAGGAGAAGACACTGGCCTTCGGTATCGGTATCGGTGCAGGCTATATGTTCGAGACCACCTTCCAGCGTGAGGCAACCTCAGACCTGACTGGTGAGCGCGGCTCACTGATGGGTGCTATTCAGGGTCTGCTGCTCGCCCAGTATGAAGTGCTGCGTGAGAACGGTCACACACCTTCTGAGGCCTTCAACGAGACTGTTGAGGAGCTGACTCAGAGCCTTGGCCCGCTCTTCGGCGCTAAGGGTATGGACTGGATGTACGCAAACTGCTCAACCACCGCTCAGCGTGGTGCACTTGACTGGGCTCCCCGTTTCCACGATGCTATCAAGCCCGTGATGGAGTGGCTGTACTACTCTGTAAAGACTGGTAACGAAGCTCAGATCTCTATTGACGCCAACTCAAAGGCCGACTATCGTGCCGGACTGGAGAAGGAACTGGAGGCTATGCGCAACCAAGAGATGTGGCGCGCCGGCGAGACCGTTCGTAAGTTGCGCCCTGAGTATCAGGAAGACTAAAAGATGTCTGAAGTAAGACGTAAGAACTAAGATTTTCATGGAGAATCTTGAGAAAATAACCCGCCTCGTGTGTGCCATTGCCCGCGAGGCGGGTTCTTATATCAGAAAAGAGCGTGCGGCATTCTCGCTGGACAAGGTAGAGCGCAAGCATGCCCACGACTACGTGTCGTATGTGGACAAGGGTTCGGAGAGGCTGATTGTCAGCAGGCTTCGGGAGGTCTTGCCGGAGGCTGGCTTCATCACCGAAGAAGGCTCAGCCGGACATACCGACGAGCAATACGTTTGGGTAGTTGACCCGCTGGACGGCACCACCAACTTTATTCACGGCTTTGCTCCCTATGCCGTCAGCATCGCCCTCTGTAAAGGTCGTGAAATCATGATCGGCGTCGTTTACGAGATTGTAGCCGACGAGTGCTTCTATGCTTGGAAAGGCGGAGGGGCATATCTAGAGGTGAGAGATAAGAGGTTAGAGGTGAGAGATGAGAGGTTAGAGGTGAGAAATGAGAGGCTGGAGGTGAGCAAGAGCACGATAAACGATGCGCTGCTCTGTCTGCAGTTGCCTTATAACAGCGATGCCTACAAGCCTGTCATCACCCGTCTTATACAGCATTATTACGGACAGGTGGGCAGTATTCGCATGATCGGTTCGGCCGCTATCGCCTTATGCTATGTGGCAGCAGGTCGGCTGGATGCCTATGCCGAGCGTTATATCGGACAGTGGGACTATATGGCTGGTGCGCTGATAGTTATGGAGGCAAAAGGAAGCGTCACCAACTATGCCGGTGACGCCTATTTCATGGAAGGTGACAGCGTGGTCGCCTCCAATGGTGTTGTCCATCAGGACTTGCTTATTTGTACAAGAAACGCTTGATGCTTCGCTTCGGCGTCTTCTCAAACTCTTCCTTACGGATTTCTATCTCCGTAATCTTCTCGTAGGCAGGCAGCAACTCGTTGAGTTGCAGACGGTTCTGCTCCATGATGTTACGGATGTCCTCGTCGTTGAAGCGCATGTTCTTGGCTTCGTCGTAATCGGGATAGATGAGTCCGACGAGTTTGTTGTCACGCTGTACGACGACACTCTCGACTACCATCGTCATGGAGTTGAGTTTGTCTTCGATTTCCTCGGGATAGATGTTCTGTCCGTTCGGACCCAGCAGCATGTTCTTGGAACGTCCGTTGATATAGACATTGCCGTCGTAGTCCATGGTGCCCAGGTCGCCAGTGTGATACCATCCGTCCTTGTCGATGGTCTCGGCGGTGGCTTCTTCGTTCTTGTAGTAGCCCAACATGACGTTCAGACCCTTGGCCATGATCTCGCCAGGAATCTCGGCAGGATTGACGGAGTTGATCTTTACTTGCATGTGATAGGCAGCCTGACCGCAAGAACCTTGGGCAAATGTCTGCCAGTCGCGGTAGCAGATAATCGGCGCACACTCTGTGGCACCATAGCCTACCGTGTAGGGGAACTCTATCTTTTTCAGGAATGCCTCCACTTCCTGGTTGAATGCAGCACCTCCGATGATAACCTCGTAGAGCTCGCCGCCAAAGGCCTTAACCACCTCCTGGCAGATTTTCTCACGTACCTTCTTGGAGATGACAGGCATGGAGAGCAACAGGCGCATGCGGTTGTTCTGAATCTTGGGGAATACCTTCTTGCGGATAATTTTCTCGATGACCAAAGGTACGGCGATGATAATCTTAGGCTTCACGTCGGCAAAGGCCTGTGCGATGATGGCAGGCGAAGGTATGCGGTTGAGGTAATAGACGTGACAGCCGTGAAGGAACTCGAAGATGAATTCGAAGGCCATACCGTACATGTGTGCCATCGGGAGAATTGAGATGACGCGGTCGCCGCGATTGATAATCTTTCCCAATACGTGCTCGGCAAAGTCATAGTTAGACCAGAGGGCACGATAGGGTACCATAACACCCTTGGAAAAACCCGTAGTTCCGGAGGTGTAGTTAATCATCGACAGCTCCTCACCGTTCTCCTCTATATAATAATGTACGTGTTCTTTTCTAAAATACTTGGGGAATTTCTTGCCGTACAACTCGTTGAGGTGCTCGCGGGCATAGGTGAGCTTATCGGTACGGGAAACCATTAGGGAATAGTCGGGGTTGTTGATGATTCCCTCCAGATGGGGCATCTGCATGGGGTCTATCTGCGTGGCCACATGGTCGCCCACGAAGAGCAGCTTGGCATCGGAGTGATTGACGATGTTGTGAATCTGGTCGCCAAGGAACTCGTGAAGGATGGGAACAGCCACAGCACCGTAGGTCAGGGTGGCGAGGAAAGCTACGGCCCACTGGCTGGAGTTGCGTCCGCACAGTGCAATCTTGTCACCTTTCACCACACCGCTGTTCTCGAACAGGATGTGCAACTTTTCAATCTTACGTGCTACGTCGTGGTATTGCAGGGTAGCACCCTTATAGTCAGTCAGTGCATCAAGATCCCAGTTGTCGATGATGCTCTGCTGTATCAGTTGGTTAAAACTGGGTACGTTTTCCATATAGTGATTATTTATATAAGTATCGTTTGATGCTCCGCTTCGGAGTCTTCATGAATTCTTCTTCTTGCAGTTCAAAGGCTTGTAACTTACTGTATACGGGCAGTCCGGCATTGAGTTCCTGACGGTTTTGTTCCATCACGTTCTCCAAATCCTCCTGGGTGAAGCCCATCTGCTTAGACTCCTCCATGTCAGGATGTACCAAGGCTACCAGTTTGTTGCCACGTTGTACGATCAGGCTCTCGCTGACTAGCGGCATTGAGTTCAGCTTGTCCTCAATCTCCTCAGGATAGACGTTCTGTCCGTTAGCGCCCAACAGCATGTTTTTCAGACGACCGCGGATGAAGATATGCCCGTCTGTAGACATAGTGGCAAGGTCGCCGGTATGGTACCAGCCTTCTTCGTCAATCGCCTTGCGGGTGGCTTTCTCATTCTTGTAATAGCCCAACATGACGTTTAGTCCGCGACAAACAATCTCACCTTCCACATGCTGAGGGTCAGGCGACAGAATCTTTACTTCCATGTTGGCGACGGGACATCCGCAAGAGGACGGTACGAAATCATGGTAGTCACTGAAAGAGATGAGCGGGGCACATTCCGTCGTTCCGTAGCCCACGGTGATGGGGAAATCAATGCTTTTGAGGAACGCCTCCACCTCCTGGTTGAGCGGTGCTCCGCCGACGATGACTTCGTAGGCACGTCCACCGAAGGCGGCATAAACCTCCTGACAGATACGCTCTTTCACCTTCTTCGAGACTACTGGCATCTGCAACAGGATTTTGAATACGTTGCTTTGTATCTTGGGGAATACGCGCTTGCGTATGATTTTCTCGATAATCAAAGGGACGGCTACTACGACGTCCGGACAGATCTCCTTGAAAGCCTCCGCAATGATGGCGGGGGAGGGCAAACGGTTGAGGAAGAACAAGTGATAGCCCGAACAGAAGGGGAACAGAAACTCTATGGCCATGCCGTACATATGTGCCATAGGCAGGATGCTCAGTGTACGGCTGAACTTGGGCATGTGGTTGCCCAGGAATCGCTGGCAGAAATCCACGTTGCTCCACAAGGCACGGTAGGGTAGCATGACGCCCTTCGAAAAGCCTGTCGTTCCACTGGTATAGTTGATCATGCACATCTCCTCGGGAGTGCCCTCGTACCACTGAAGATCCTCCTTACGGTAAGCATTGGGATACTTATGGCCGAACAATTCATTTAAATGTTCGCGTGCGTGCATGAGCGCATCGTTGCGACACGTGAGAAGCGAAAAGTCCGGCAGGTTGAAAATGCCCTCCAGATGAGGCATCTCCTCAGGGGTTATCGTCTTCACCACATAGTCGCCTACGAAAAGCAGTCTTGACTCGGAATGGTTGACGATGTTATGAATCTGTTCGCCGTTGAACTCGTGAAGAATCGGTACGATAACAGCACCATAGGTCAGTGTAGCCAAAAATGCTACTGCCCAATGTGCGGAGTTGCGTCCGCACACAGCTATCCTGTCGCCTTTCTGAATACCGGCTGCCTCCAACATGATATGCAGTTTCTCAATTTTGCGGGCTACATCGTGGTACTGCAAGGTAGTGCCTTTGTAGTCTGTCAGCGCATCGAGCAACCAGTTGTCTTTTATCGTTTTTTCAATGTATGAATTGAAACTTGGTATGTCGTTCATTGCACAATTTTCAAAATTTTGTGCAAAGGTAATTCATTTCTTGCACATTCGCAAAAATTTTGTGCAATTTCTTCTGTCTTAACTCTATAATATGCTTTATTTAACAATATTTCCGACTTTTAGAGTATAAAAGACAATATCGGGCACAAGAAGGCAATAAATGGAAAGATATTGCGTTAAATGGAATAAAACTTGCAAATTCCTTTCAGTAAACAATAATGAAAATCTCAGTAAAACTTGATAAACGTTATCGGTTATCAAACGGGAAATATAGCGTAAAATTGTCTATCTCTCGCAACGGAAAGACACTCTATATACCATTAGGCATTGAGATAAAAGAAGAGGACTG
>NZ_FNRE01000015.1 GCF_900107705.1 Prevotella sp. tc2-28 | reverse complement strand
ACGTTGATAGGAGGCAGGTGTAAAGACGGTGACGTCAAAGCCGAGCCTTACTAATTGCCCGATAGCTTTTGCCGCAGTCATCTTTTCAGGTGTTGGTAACGAATCGACATCTCTGGCTTGCTTGTGAAGATTGTCACCTTATACGTTTGGCATTCCCAATAGTAAGATTGTAAATTGTCAAATAGTAAATTACATCAGGTGGTTATTGCGGCGGGGTCCCACCTCTTCCCATTCCGAACAGAGAAGTTAAGCCCGCTTGCGCCGATGGTACTGCAATGCAATGCGGGAGAGTAGGAGGCCGCCACTTTTTTCTTGAAGCCCTTTCATCAGTAACGATGAGAGGGCTTTTTTCGTTAAAAATTTGGTTTTTTGCTTTTTTTTTCGTACCTTTGCAGGCGGATAACTATAGTATGGCGATAGAATGTCTCGTGGTGAGACGGCTGTGCTTAAATCATTTTTTATGAAAAAAATAGCTAAGATGGCATGTTTAACATGCTTAATGTTGATGTTAGTTCCATCTGATGCTTGTTCATCTGGAGCTAATGGATCGAGAAGCTCAAGTTTTGACTGGAATCCCGTTATCGATGCGATTATCGAGGTTGAGAGTGAGGGTAATGCCAAAGCCGTTGACAAGAGTGGCAAATCGTGTGGCATACTGCAGATCACTCCTGTTTTGGTAAAAGAATGTAACCGTATTTTGGAAAAGCGAAACCATCGTAAACGTTATACGATGAAAGATCGGTTTAGTGTCAAGAAATCCAAAGAGATGTTTATTCTTTACCAGTCATTTTACAACCCGAAGAACAGTGTAGAACAGGCTATTCGTTCTTGGAACGGTGGAATGGGCTACTCCATTCGGGGAACTCAAAAGTATTTTGAGAAAGTAATGAGCAAAATGAAGTAGAGACTTTATGACTTTTAATAGAAACGTGTGTTTTAAAAAGCTCGCGTTTCTTTTTTTTGACGTAGGGCAGGACTTACAACATTTTTTTTTGCATAGAACTACAGCCGATTGCATGTTAGGAGTTTATCTTCAGCAACAAAAAAAGAACGCCTAAGCGTTCTTTTTAGTTGCGGAGGCAGGACTCGAACATGCGACCTCCAGGTTATGAGCCTGGCGAGCTACCAACTGCTCCACTCCGCGATATTAAATAGTGCCTTTCTTGAAAAGCGATGCAAAGGTACGTCTTTTTTTTGAAACGACCAAATTTTTATGAAAAAAATCACCTATATTCGGTATTTTCTCACATTTACTTACAAAATATTTGGTAGTATCAGGGTTATTTTCTAATTTTGCACACAGTATTTGCGATGTGCAATACAGAAAAGTTTGGGAGGTCTAAGATTATGTCCATATCGAAAACTCGACAAAAGTTAGTTGATGTCGCTCGTCAGTTGTTTGCCAAGAATGGTTTGGAGAACACGACGATGAATGATATCGCGTTGGCATCCGACAAGGGGCGTCGCACCCTTTATACCTATTTCAAGTCAAAGGAAGACATCTACTATGCTGTTATCGAGTCAGAGCTGGAGCGTCTTTCCGACCAGTTGGACGAGGTTGCTGCGAAGAAGATTCCCCCTCAGGAGAAGATTATCGAGTTGATATACATGCATCTGAGTATGATTCGTGAGACCGTGGTACGCAATGGTAACCTGCGTGCAGAGTTCTTCCGTAACATCTGGATGGTCGAGAAGGTTCGCAAGAATTTCGACGATGCCGAGATCGAGTTGTTCCGCAAGGTGTTCCGTGAAGGCAAGGAAGATGGTGAGTTCGACATCGACAATGTCGATTTGGTGGCCGACATCACTCACTATTGTATCAAGGGTCTTGAAGTGCCGTATATTTACGGTCGTATTGCTCATGGCATGCGTGAGGAAGACACGAAGCCGCAGGTCGCCAAGATAGTGTACAGTGCCCTTGGCAAGCGTAGGATGTGACATTCATTGAATTTATAAACTAAATATTAAAAGAAAGATTATGGGATTATTAGAAGGAAAGACAGCGCTGATTACGGGTGCTGCTCGTGGTATTGGAAAAGCGATTGCCCTGAAGTTTGCTGCTGAGGGTGCCAATATTGCATTTACCGACCTGCAAGTCAACGAAGAGACAGAGAAGGAGATTGCTGCGCTGGGTGTGAAGGCCAAGAGCTATGCCTCCAATGCAGCAGATTTCGCACAGACAGAGGAAGTTGTCAAGGCTGTCAAGGAAGAGTTTGGAGCTATTGATATCTTGGTGAACAATGCCGGTATCACCAAGGATGGCCTGATGCTGCGCATGACCGAGCAGCAGTGGGATGCAGTCATTGCTGTCAACCTGAAGTCAGCATTCAATTTCATCCACGCCTGTGTACCTGTCATGATGCGTCAGAAGGCAGGTTCTATTATCAACATGGCCTCTGTGGTAGGTGTTCATGGCAATGCCGGTCAGGCCAACTATGCCGCCTCCAAGGCTGGTCTTATCGCCCTTGCCAAGTCTATTGGCCAGGAGATGGGTCCTAAGGGCATCCGTGCCAACGCCATAGCTCCTGGATTCATTGAGACAGCCATGACAGCCCAGCTCTCTGAGGAGATTCGTGAGGAGTGGAAGAAGAAGATACCTCTTCGTCGTGGTGGTCAGGTAGAGGACATTGCCAACGTTGCTACCTTCCTGGCATCCGATATGTCCAGCTATGTCAGTGGACAGGTTATCCAGGTTGACGGTGGTATGAACATGTAATAAGAGAGCAGTGATGAAGGTCGTTTACGAGGACAACCATATCATCATAGTATATAAGGAGAGTGGGGAGATCGTGCAGGGCGACAAGACTGGCGATCGTCCCCTCTCTGATTTGGTGAAGGCGTACATCAAGGAGAAGTACCAGAAACCCGGTGAGGTGTTCCTTGGTGTGGTACACCGTCTGGACCGCCCTGTCAGTGGTCTGGTCGTCTTTGCCCGTACGTCGAAGGCCCTGACGCGTCTGAACAAGATGTTTCGCGATGGTGATGTGCACAAGACCTATTGGGCGATAGTAGGAAGAGAAAAGGGGACAACGAAGAGTGAGCAGTCTTTCGACGATGGGGAGTGGCATACACTTGAAAACTGGCTGGTGCGCAACGAGCAGCAGAACAAGTCGTACGCCTACGACCATGAGGTGCCGGGCAGTAAGAAAGCCCTGTTGCAATACCGCCAGTTGGCTGAGGGCGACCATTATCGACTGTTGGAAGTCAACCTGATGACCGGTCGTCATCACCAGATACGCTGTCAGTTGTCAGCGATAGGCTGTCCTATCAAGGGCGACCTGAAATATGGCGCCCGTCGTAGCAATCCCGATGGCAGCATCTCCCTGTTGTCACACCATGTGTCGTTCGTTCACCCCGTTTCCAAGTCCTTGATAACCGTTGAATCCCCGTTGCCTGACGACAATTTATGGCAGGCGCTGAAAAAAAACGTCCGATAATTTCGCCTTTTCCGTTTTTTTCCTTTATTTTTGCAGCGTATTTCGCGACGATAGCATATGAAGAAAACGTTATGGTGGATAGGAGGCGTCCTGCTGAGTCCAGTCTTGCTGTTTGTCATATTGACTATTCTGATTTATCTGCCACCTGTCCAGAACTGGGTGGTAGATAAGGTTGCTGCATACGCCTCCGAACAGACCGGCATGGAGATTACCGTCAACCATGTCGATTTGTCGTTTCCCCTGGACTTGGGTGTCGACGGCATTCTGGTTGTCCATCAACCTGATACCATTGCCGACATCCAGCGTGCGGTCGTTGATGTCCAACTGCTTCCGTTGTTTCGTAATAAGGTGGTTGTCAATCAGTTAGAGATTAATAATACCTGTCTGAATACCAATGGGTTCGTTAATTCTGCTATAGTAAAAGGTAAGTTCTCCAGACTCTTTGTGAAGAGTGATGGCATCGACCTGAAACAAGAGACTGTCGAGGTCAATGGTCTCCAGTTGGAAGACGCCCATCTGGACATCGTCCTCAACGATTCCGTTCCTGAGGATACCACCCAGTCGGAGAATAAATGGAAGATACACCTTGACGAAGCCACGATACATCGTTCTGATGTCGCCCTCCACCTGCCAGGTGACACGATGAGCGTCCGTGTTCATCTGGGCACGTTCACTGCCCGTGAGGCGTTGGTTGACCTTGCCAGCGAGACCTATACCGTGGGAAGTGCCGACTGGTTGAACGGAGCCCTGCAGTATGACCAGAACTACCAGCCCCACGTGGCCGGCCTGGACTATAACCACCTCGATCTGCGTGATGTCAATGTGGGCATCGACTCCATCTACTACCACGACCCCACGTTGCGCCTGCACATTCGTACGCTGGCCCTGAAGGAGAAAAGCGGTATGCAGGTTACCGACCTCACTGGTCCTGTCGAGCTGGAACATGGACAGCTGCGCCTTCCTAAGTTCCATCTGAAGACCCCCGGTTCCGAGATAGATGTCGAGCTAGGCATGCCACTGAACCTGATGGAGCCCCTCTCGAAAGACGCGCTGCACCTGCGTATGAAGGCCAGTCTGGCCAAAAGCGACCTCCTTCCTTTCATGGCGTCGCTGCCTGCTGCCCTTCGTGAACGCTGGCCCAACCATCCCCTGCAGTTGCAAGGCAGTGTACAGGGCACCCTGCAACACCTGTCGTTCACCAACCTCGACGTGACACTGCCCACCGCTTTCCATGCCACAGCCACCGGATTCGTGGAGCATGTCGACGATCCTAAACGCCTGCGTGCCGATGTGCAGTTCACGGCATCCACCCAAGACCTCGGTTTTGTGACCGCCCTCCTGCCACGCGACGTGCAGCGTAACTACCGCATACCCCCGGGCATCACTGCCCAGGGACGTCTCCAGGCCAATGGTGCCAGCTATGTCGCTGACCTCACCGCTCGTGAGGGGAAGGGTACCATGAAGTTGAAAGGTCGCCTGAATACCGATGTGATGCGCTATGATGCCCAGCTGAGCGTCAACAACCTGAACATCCACCATTTCATGCCCCGCGACTCCATCTATACCGTCACTGCTGATGTCAACCTACAGGGACAGGGCACCGATTTCCTGTCGCCTCATACCCGTCTGACGGCAGATGCGCAAGTGCATCACCTGCACTATGGCCGCTGGACCTTCGACCGCGTGACTGCTCAGGCCACTGTTGCCAATGGACATGCCCTGGTCGATATGGACAGCCGTGGCAACCTTGTCAATGGCAAGCTTAGCATCGATGCCCTGCTGAATACCAGCAAGGTCAACGGAACCCTGACTGCAGACCTGAACACCGTCGACCTGTATAAGATGCACCTCGTCGACAAGCCCCTTTCTGTGGGCCTCTGCGGTCATGTAGACGTCACCTCCGACCTCAAGCTGTCCCATTATGTCAGTGGACTGATTAGCGACATCACCGTGCGCGACTCCTTACGCTCCGTCAGCTCTGAGTTTGTGGGCATCCACCTGAATACCACCCCCGACACGACCCTGTTGCGCGCACAGAGTGGCGACTTTATCGTCAAACTCGATGTCAGTGGTAACTACGAACGACTGCTGCGCCAGTTGACGATTTTGGGTGATACCGCTACAGCCCAGCTGAAGGCGAAGATCATCGACCAGGCCGCCCTGCGTCGTTTGCTCCCCATCATGAAGATGCATGTGGAGAGCAAGCGCGAGAACCCGCTCCTTGTCATGCTGCGCAGCCAGGGCATCGACTTCCGTGACATGCTCTTCGACATGACCACCTCCCCGTCGACAGGAGTCAATGGCAATGGCTATGTCCACGCGCTGACCGTCAGCGACGTACGCCTCGATACCGTCAATTTCCGCCTGACCCAGCGTAAGGACCACCTCTCCTTTAGTGGTCAGATACGTAACAACAAGAAGAACCCGCAGTTTGTGTTCAACGCCCTCTTCGATGGTCTGTTGCAGGAGCGTGGCGCCACCTTTGGCGTTCGCTACTACGATGCCGACAGCAAGTTGGGGGCACGCATAGGTGCCAAGGCCGAGATGCTCGACAGTGGCCTGAACTTCCACCTCGTTCCCGAACGGCCTACCCTGGGCTATAAGGAGTTCAGTCTCAATGCCGACAACTACCTCTTCCTGGGTACTAACAACCGCGTACGTGCGAAGGTCGACCTGGTGGCTGACGATGGCATGGGTGTGCAGATCTATTCCGAGGACACAGACCCCACCGCCTTGCAGGACATCACCATCAGTCTCAACCGCTTCAACCTGCATGAGGTGACCTCCGTCATCCCCTATGCTCCCCGCATGACAGGTATGCTGCAAGGCGACTACCACGTCATCCTCGATGCCCGTGGTCACCTTTCTGTGGCCAGTGATATGGCAGTTCGTGACATGACCTACGAGCACAGTCCTATCGGCAATGTCAGTACCGAACTCATCTACCTGCAGAAGAGTGACTCCGCCCATGTCGTGGAGGCCCGCCTGATGAAGGACGACCAAGAGATAGGACTGCTCTCCGGCACCTACTACAAGGTGGGAAAGGGTGCCCTCGATGCCCGTCTGCAACTGACGCACATGCCCCTGTCACTGGTCAATGGCTTTATCCCTGACCATCTCTTCGGACTCCATGGCTATGGCGATGGCGAGCTGACCGTGAAGGGTCCCCTGTCACGTCCTCAGGTCGATGGTGAGGTATACCTCGACTCGTCGTATGTCGAGAGTGAGCCCTATGGTGTGAAGTTGCGCTTCGACAATGACCCTGTGCGCATCGCACAGTCCAAGCTGTTGCTCGAGAACTTCACCGTCTATGCCTATAACGAGAACCCGTTGAATATCCAGGGTGCCGTCGATTTCTCCGACCTTGACCACATGATGGTCGATGTGCGCATGCGAGCCCGTAACTTCCAGCTCATCGGTGCCAAGGAGAATCCTAAGAGTGTGGCGTATGGCAAGGCCTTCGTCAATATCTTTGCCCTGATGCAGGGACCTGTCGACAACCTGAATATGCGGGGACGCCTCGACGTGCTGGGCACCACGGATATGGGTTATATCCTTCGTGACAGTCCGCTGACAACCGACAACCAGCTTGATAACCTCGTGAAATTCACCGACTTCAGTGATACGGCAAAAGTTGTCGTTGAACGACCTCCCTTGAATGGTTTCACGATGGATATGACCGTCGACGTGTCGAATGGTGCCCATATCATGGCCTACCTCAATACCGACCACTCCAACTTCATTGACCTGATGGGAGGAGGTACGCTACGCATGCAGTACACCCCTGCAGACAACCTGCGCATGACTGGTCGTTACACGCTCTCTAACGGTGAGATGAAATACTCGCTGCCAGTCATTCCGCTGAAGACGTTTACCATCCAGAATGGCTCTTATATCGAGTTTACGGGAGATCCGATGAACCCCACGTTGAACATCACAGCGACAGAACGTACCAAGGCCACAGTGTCGAACAACAATGGGGTAGGGCGTAGCGTCGACTTCGACTGTGGCGTTGTCATCAGCAAGACGCTCAACGACATGGGAGTGCGCTTCACGTTGGACGCTCCTGAGGACATGCAGTTGCATGGAGAACTGCAGTCCATGGGTGTCGAACAGCGAGGCAAGTTGGCAGTCACCATGCTGACCACCGGTATGTACCTGGCAGACGGTAACACACAGCCCTTCTCGATGAACGCAGCACTCAGCTCGTTCCTGAACAGTGAGATAGGCAATATCACTGGCAATGCCCTGCGCACCCTCGACCTCTCCTTTGGCATGGACCAGTCGCTCGACGGCATGGGTAACACCCGTACCAACTATTCGTTTAAGTTTGCCAAGCGCTTCCTCAACAACCGCCTGAAGATTGCCGTGGGAGGCCTTGTGTCCACAGGTGCCGAACTGCAACAGCGCAACAAGTCGTTCTTCGATAATATCTCGTTGGAATACCGCCTCGACGACACTGCCAACAAATACCTGTCGCTGTTCTTCCAGAACAATGCCTACGATTGGCTCGACGGCTACACCCAGAAATATGGTGGTGGCTTCATCTGGCGTCGTCGCCTGCAGCACTTCCTGGATATCTTCCGCTTCAAGGAACCTCAGCTGTTACCTCAGCGTATGCAGCAGAAGACGGATACGTTGAAAATCCCGAAAACCCCGACCACTCATGAAACGAAATAACCTCCTTTACCTCCCGGCCATCCTGTTGCTGATGGCTTGTTCGATGACGAAGAACATCCCCGAGGGTGACCAGCTCTTCACCGGACTGGAGAAGATTGTCTATGAAGACGTGCCTGCTGGTGACCGTCAGCAGACCGACAACTTCCTCGCCACACAAGAGGAGGTAGAGGCAGCCCTTGCCACTGCACCCAATGGTGCCCTCTTTGGCAGCAGCTACCACCGCCTGCCCTTCTCGTGGGGCGTCAGCGTGTGGAACCACTATGCCAACAAGTCGGGAGGCTTTGCCCGTTGGATGACGAAGACCTTTGGCAAGCAACCCGTCCTGATGTCGTGGGTAAATCCCGAACTGCGTGCCTCTGTGGCTCAGTCTGTCCTGCGTAACAACGGCTATTTCAATGGTCGGGTGGGGTATGAGTCTATCACGCAGAAGAACCCCAAGACAGCCAAGATACAGTATACTGTCAGTCCGGGACGTCTCTATATGCTCGACAGCGTGGGCTACTTCGGCTTTCCTGCCGAGGCAGACAGTCTTATCCACAGCACCCTGTCAGAAGCCTATATCCATCGTGGCGACCCCTTCGTGGTGTCCCGTCTCGATGCAGAGCGCCAGCGCATCAGCAGTCTCTTGCGTAACAACGGCTATTATTACTACCAGCCCGACTACGCCTCCTACCTTGCTGACACCTTCGCTGTCGACGGCAAGGCACAGCTGCGCTTCCAGTTGGCGAAGGACGTGCCTGAGGTTGCCAAGCGCAAGTGGTATATCGGACGTGTCGCCATCAATATGAAGAAGTCGTTCATGGAGAAGCCCACCGACTCTATCAAGGGCCGCTTCTTCACCATCCGCTTCTCAGGCAAGAAACCGCCTATCCGCACCCGTGTGCTGATGGCAGACATGAAACTGCGCCCCCGCCAGCTCTATAGCTATTCCGACTATGCCGAATCCATCAGCAAGATCAACGCCATGGGCCTCTTCTCCGCCACCGACTTCCAGTTCACCCCCCGCGACACCACCTCTCACCTCTCTAACGACACCCTTGACCTCACCATCAACTGCACCTTCGACAAGCCGTGGGACTTCTACGTCGAGACCAATTTCAACGCCCGCACCATCGGACGTATGGGTCCTGAGTTGAAGATGGGTGTCACCCGTCGTAATGCCTTCCGTGGTGGTGAGAAGATTGACGTCAACGTGCATGGCTCCTATGAGTGGGCAACGAGCAAAGGGTCTAACATGAACAACTACGAATATGGTGCCGACGCATCCATCGAGTTCCCACGTATCATCGCACCCTTCTTTGGAGGCAACCGCATACGTCGGGACAAACAAGGACGTATCATCCGCCGTCGCCTGTTCTATTCCACCCCCACGACACTGGCCAAGGCATCGACGAACATCATCCATCGCCCCAGCTACTATAAGATGCATGTGGTGGCAGGCGAGTGGACCTACCGCTGGCAGACCTCTGCCCAGAGTCGTCATGAGTTCTCCCCGCTGACGCTGAAGTATCAGTTCATGAACAGCCATACTGCAGCCTTCGACTCCATCATGCGTGTCAACCCCTACCTGCGCGCTACCATGCAGGACTACTTCATCCCGCAGATGCGCTACACCTATACCTATACCAGTCCAGCCTCCTACCTCCATCCCGTCCGTTGGGAGACGACCGTCGCAGAGTCCGGCAATGTCGCCTCACTCATCATGATGGCGATGGGAAAGTCGTGGAACGAGAAGGAGAAAACCATCTTCAAGAACCCTTACTCGCAGTTTGTCAAGCTGGAGACCGACTTCACCAAGACGTGGACCCTCGACAGTCATTCCAAGCTCGTAGGACACGTCAATGCCGGTGCCATCTATGCCTTTGGCAACAGCGAGTGGCTCCCTAACTCCGAGCTGTTCTACGTGGGTGGTGCCAACAGTCTGCGTGCCTTCCCTGTCAGGGGCATTGGTCCTGGTCGCTTTGCCGGTCTCGACGACAAGGCCATCTCTTACCTTGTCCAGAATGGTGACATCAAGTTCGTCTGCAACCTGGAATACCGTCGTCAGCTCTTTGGCAACCTCCATGCTGCGCTCTTCCTCGATGCGGGTAATGTGTGGAACTTCCGTGAGGGTGATGGTGATACGCGCTTTGCCGAGGGTCAGTTCCGCTTCAACCGTTTCTTCCGTGACATTGCAGTGGGTACTGGTGTGGGCATCCGCTACGACCTCAGCTTCCTCATCCTGCGCCTCGACTGGGGAATCGGCCTCCATGTACCATACGACACCGGCAAGTCCGGCTTCTATAACATCGATAGCTTCAAAGACTCCCATACCCTCCACTTTGCCATCGGCTATCCTTTCTAATAATATTGCGTTAAAGAGTGAAAAAAAAGGAATTGTTTCGTAATTATTTTGTACTTTTGCAGGCAAACAATTTTATTATAACACAATGAAACCTACATTATTTCTTTTAGCAGCAGGCATGGGCAGCCGTTATGGCGGTCTGAAGCAGCTCGATGGACTGGGCCCCAATGGCGAGACCATCATGGACTATAGTATTTACGATGCCATCCAGGCAGGATTCGGCAAGATAGTATGGGTTATCCGTAAGGATTTCGAAGAACAGTTCCGTACACAGATCCTCTCCAAATACGAAGGAAAGGTACAGTGCGAGCTCTGTTTCCAGGCCCTCGACGCCCTGCCCGCAGGCTTCACCGTTCCTGAGGGCCGTGAGAAGCCCTGGGGTACCAACCATGCCGTGCTCATGGGTAAGGACATCATCAAGGAACCCTTCTGTGTCATTAACTGCGACGACTTCTATGGTCGCGACTGTTTCATGCGCATTGGCAAGTTCCTCTCAGAGCTCCCCGAGGGTGCCAAGAACCAATATGCCATGGTAGGCTTCCGCGTCTGCAACACGCTCAGCGAGAATGGTGCTGTGGCCCGTGGTGTCTGTGCCTACGATGGTCAGCGCCACCTGACCGACGTCGTAGAACGTACCGAGATTCTCCGCAAGGATGGTGTCATCCAGTATAAGGACGAGCAGGGTGCCTGGCAGCCGCTGGACGAGAATGCGCCAGTCTCGATGAATGTATGGGGCTTCACACCCGACTATTTCGAGTATTCCGAGGCATATTTCAAGGAGTTCCTCGCTGACCCGAAGAACATGGAGAACCTGAAGGCAGAGTTCTTTATCCCCTTGATGGTCAACAAGCTCATCACCGAGGGTACAGCCACCTGTGAGGTCCTCGACACCACCAGCAAGTGGTTTGGTGTGACCTATGCAGCTGACCGCCAGGCTACCGTCGACCGCATCCAACAGCTCGTCAACGATGGCGTCTATCCCAACAAGCTTTTCTAAATGAACATAGAGATATTATCTACTGATCAGCTGGCCCAGATGGACCAGCTGATTACTCATGCTCAGACCATCCTGGTCATCTGTCATAAGAGTCCTGACGGTGATGCGATAGGTTCCTCGCTGGGCATGGCTGAGTACCTGCGCTGGCGTGGCAAGGATGCCACTGTCGTTGTGCCCGACCAATACCCAGACTTCCTGGCGTGGATGCCTAACAGCGAGAAGATAGTGCGCTACGACAAGCATCGTGACAAGTGTGACATGCTGTTTAAGATTGCCGACCTCATCATATGCCTCGACTTCAATGCCACCAGTCGTGTCGACGAGATGGAGGCAGCCCTCGTGGGCAGTCCTGCCCGTCGTATCCTCATCGACCACCATCTGAATCCCGACGTCCCTGCAGATGTCGTCGTCTCTCTTCCTGAGGCGTCCAGCACCTGCGAGCTGGTGTTCCGCATCGTCTGGCAACTGGGAGCCTTCCCTGACATGGGTAAGCCCTTTGCCGTCCCCATCTACTGTGGCATGATGACAGACACGGGCGGCTTCACCTACAACAGTACCCGTCCGGAGATCTTCTTCATCATCGGAGAACTGCTCACCAAGCGTATCGACAAGGACAAGATCTACCGCAACGTCTATCATAACTACTCCTACGACCGCATCCGCCTCATGGGCTATGTCATGTACGAGAAGCTGGTCTACCTCCCGGAATACCATGCCGCCTACTATACGCTGACGCGTGAGGAACAGCGACGCTTCAACTTCGTTAAGGGCGATGCCGAGGGGCTTGTCAACATCCCGCAACAGATAAAGGGTCTTAAGCTGAGCATCTCTCTTCGTGAAGACACGGAGAAGCCCAACCTCATCTGGGTCTCTCTGCGCTCTGTCGACCAGTTCCCTTGCAACGAGGTTGCTTCCCGCTTCTTCAATGGCGGTGGTCACCTCAATGCCTCTGGTGGACGCCTCACCTGTAGCATGCCGGAAGCCATCGAAACTGTTCAACAGGCCTTCGAAGCCTTCGCTGCCCAACTCAAATAAATATTGCGTTAAAGAGTGAAAAAATAGTGGGGGATATCATATTTTTTTGTACTTTTGTACCCGAATTGTAAAAAGAGACGAAAAAGTAGCAATGAAAAGAATCATATATCCTGTTGTATTGTTGCTTCTTACCCTCCTGTACACTAGCTGCGAAAGCTACGAGACCTACGGAGATAAGAAGGAACGCGAGCGTGATGCGATTAACCTGTTTATCGCCAAACAAGGCATCCAAGTCATTGACGAAGCCCAGTTCAAAGCCCAGAACAACACCACCGACATTTCCAAGAACCAGTTTGTGCGCTTCGACCGTAATGGCGTCTATATGCAGATTGTCCGTCAGGGCTGTGGTGACAAGTTGGAAGAGAATGTCCAGGTCAATGTGCTGTGCCGTTTCATGGAGAAGAACATCATGACCGACTCCGTGCTTATCCGCAACGACCAGGATGCATGGCTGACGCAGAACGGCATCACGTATAATGTCGCCAACTTCCTCGACAAGATGTCCGTGAAGCGTACCGGTACCACTATCACCGCTTCGTTTGTTACCGGCATGATGCTGAACATGCATGGTGCAACGGTACCTGCTGGCTGGCTCGTCCCGCTGAACTATGTTTATATCGGGCGTCCCAACCCGGCTGGTGACTTAGACGATGAAGTGTCTAAGGTACGTCTCATCGTACCCCATTCCCAGGGCACTGCCGATGCGTCGGGCAATGTCTATCCCTGCTATTACGAAATTACTTATGAAAGAGCAAAATAAATCGCTATGACACTGATTAAATCGATTTCTGGTATCCGCGGAACGATTGGCGGACCCACTGGCGATACCCTCAACCCCTTGGACATCGTCAAGTTTACCACAGCCTATGCCACCTTTATTGCCCGTCAGCATGCGGGCAAGCAGTTGAAGATTGTCGTAGGCCGTGATGCCCGTATCTCTGGAGAGATGGTTAAGAACGTGGTCTGTGGTACCCTGATGGGTATGGGCTGCGATGTGCTGAACATCGGACTTGCCACCACCCCCACTACCGAGCTGGCCGTCACCATGAGTGGTGCCGACGGTGGTATCATCATCACCGCCTCTCACAATCCCCGTCAGTGGAATGCGTTGAAGCTGCTCAACAGCCATGGTGAGTTCCTGACCGCTGCTGATGGTGCCGAGGTGCTCGACATCGCAGCCCGTGAGGACTTCCAGTATGCCGATGTCGACCAGTTGGGCCACTATACCGAGGATCACAGTTTCGACGACCGTCATATCGAGAGTGTCCTCGCCCTTCAGTTGGTCGATGCAGAAGCCATCCGCAATGCCCATTTCAATGTGTGTGTCGATACCATCAACAGTGTGGGCGGCATCATCCTGCCCCGCCTGCTCGACCGCCTGGGCGTCACCTATCAGATACTCAATGGCGAAGCCAATGGTGACTTCGCCCACAACCCCGAACCCTTGGAGAAGAACCTCCAGGGCATTATGAGTGAGATGCAGTCCGGTCGCTATGACCTCGGCATCGTCGTCGACCCCGACGTCGACCGCCTCGCCTTCATCTGTGAGGACGGCCATATGTTCGGAGAGGAATACACCCTCGTCAGTGTTGCCGACTATGTATTAGAAGAGACCTCTAACCACTCACCTCTAACCACCGTCAGCAACCTCTCGTCTACGCGTGCCTTGCGCGATGTCACCGAGAAACATGGTGGCCACTATGCCGCAGCTGCCGTTGGCGAGGTCAATGTCACCACGAAGATGAAGGAGGTAGGAGCCGTCATTGGTGGCGAGGGCAATGGCGGTGTCATCTATCCCGAGAGCCACTATGGTCGTGATGCCCTAGTTGGCATCGCCCTCTTCCTGACCTCTCTGGCCAAGAAGGGCTGTAAGGTCAGCGAGTTGCGCAAGACCTTCCCCGACTACCAGATTGCCAAGAACCGCATCGACCTCACCCCCGACACCGATGTCGATGCCATCCTCGTGAAGGTCAAGGAGATGTTTGCCCAGGACCCCACCGCGCAGGTTAACGACATCGACGGTGTGAAGATCGACTTCCCCGACCGCTGGGTTCACCTACGCAAGTCGAATACTGAACCTATCATCCGCGTTTATAGCGAGGCTGCCACCATGGCAGAAGCAGATGAAATAGGTAAACGACTAATGAACGTCGTTTACGAGGTTCAAGGGTAACATTTATGGGTAAAATTTGGACCTTATTGAGGTCTCATGACAGGTGAGTATCTAAATTCTTTTATTGAGAATAACTAATCAGGCATAATTATATGTTTACATTAATTGAACTACCTTATGAGATCGGGTGCTGGGAACCAGTGATTAGCCGTGAGACGATTGCTTTTCATTATGGGAAGCATTTAGCGGCTTATGTGAATAACTTGAATGGGTTGTTGCCTGGGAGTGGTTTTGAGGATGCTACGTTGGAGGAGATTGTCTGCAAGGCGACCGGTGGCATCTTGAATAATGCGGGACAGATATTGAATCACAACCTGTATTTTGAACAGTTTGCTGCGCCTAAGGCTGACAACAAACCTGTTGGGCTGCTGGCGGAGGCTATAACTCGTGATTTTGGGGCTTTTGAGGCTTTTAAGGAGGAGTTTCAGAAGAAGGGAGCATCGCTATTTGGTTCTGGTTGGGTGTGGCTGTCTGCGGATAAAGATGGTAAGTTGATGATTACACAGGAAGCGAATGCTGCTAATCCTGTTCAGAATGGCTTGAGGCCTTTATTAACATTTGATGTGTGGGAGCATGCGTATTATTTGGATTATCAGAACCGTCGAGCTGATTATATGGCTGCTTTATGGCAGATTGTTGACTGGGAGGTGGTGGATTCACGATATGAGGTGATTAGTTAAGGTTAGAGATTTTAAGTGAATTCTCATCTCACGAATTGGCACGATATATTACAAGAACAGACCTCATTCTAGATATGCAGTGCTTTAAGTGGAAAAACTGAGAATACGTAATACATGAAGAAGGGGAGAAGATGAGGCAGGAAGAGAAGTGGGGGATGATGTATAAGATGGTGGTTTGCTTTATTGAGGCGAATCATAGGAATCCGTCGAAGTACAAGATTGAGGAACATGGTATGCTGAATTGGGTGAAAGCGAATAGAAAGGCTCTTAATGCAGGGAAGATGAAGGTTGAGAGGGTTGAACGGTTTTCTAATCTTCTGAAGTTGATGGAACGGTATAGGAGGGTGAATCAATATCAATAGATGGGCTGGTGCTTTTGCATCGTCCTTTTTTATTTTGAACACGCGCTTGATTTTCTGCTCGTCTAGCTTGTCCAGGAATTGTTCGAATCCATATGGATAGTTAAAAACATTAAAGGTAATTTCAGGGATATAATTGGTGAAAAATTTGGAGATTTGTCAAACAATTTGTATCTTTGCCTTCAACTTCTGGTTTAGTATTGAGGAGGTTTGTTGACTATGTTACAAAGACTATTTGGGTTTGACTCGGCACAACATCAGGTGCAGACTGAGATTTATGCGGGTGTTACTACTTTTCTGACCATGGCGTATATCCTAGCTGTGAATCCGAGTATATTCAGTGCGTTAGAGCCGATGGGGATGCCTACGGGAGCGGTCTTTACTGCCACGGTGCTGGCTTCTGTGGTGGGGTCCATGGTGATGGCTGTCTATGCAAAGAAGCCGTTTGGATTGGCTCCAGGCATGGGAATTAATGCGTTTTTTGTGTTTACGGTGTGTTTCGGCATGGGTTACAGCTGGCAGTTTGCGCTGACGGCTGTATTCATTGAGGGGGTGCTTTTTATGTTTCTCTCACTGTTTAAGGTGAGGGAGTTGATAGCGAATGCCATTCCGGCTGGTATGAAGTCAGCCATAGGAGGTGGGATAGGATTATTTATTGCGTTTATTGGTATGCAGAACTGTGGAATTGTGGTTGGCAATGAGAGTACGCAGGTGGCGCTGGCTGACTTTGACAACCCTTCGATTATACTGGCGTTGATAGGTCTTGTAATCTGTGGTTTGTTGGTGGTCAGGAATGTGAAAGGGGGAATCCTATGGGGTATTCTGCTGACGGCGCTCATTGGTATTCCAATGGGGGTGACACATTTAGATAAGTTTGTATCGGCACCGCCCTCGCTGGCTCCTATCTTCCTGCAGTTCGAGTGGCGTCATATTTTCTCGCTGGACATGCTGATCGTGGTACTGACCTTTCTTTTTGTCGACTTGTTTGACACTATAGGGACTGTGATTGCAATCTCACTAAAGGCTGACTTGGTGGATCAGAATGGTCGTATTGCGGGGGTCGGGCGTATGTTGATGGCGGATGCTGTTGCTACCACTGCTGGGGCTTGTCTGGGGACTTCGACGACAACGACATATGTGGAGAGTGCAACGGGTGTGGCTGTAGGTGGTCGTACGGGGCTTACAGCGCTTGTCGTATCGCTTTGTTTCGCATTAGCACTATTCCTAGGTCCACTGTTTCTTTCCATTCCTGCTGCTGCCACTGGGCCCGCGCTGGTCATTGTGGGTGTGATGATGTGTACTAATACCATCCGGGTGCAATGGGAGGATTATACTGAGGCGATTCCTGCGTTTATCATGATGTTGCTGATGCCGCTGAGTTATAGTATCAGTGATGGTATCATGTTGGGTATTATCATGTATGTGTTGATGAAGGCAGGGATTGGGATGAAGGGCATTCGGCAGATTCAGCCTACTGTATGGGTGCTTTTCGTAATTTTTGTGCTTCGTTATGTGCAAAAGAGTTTGTGATATTATTAACGTAAGCCTTAACTGAGAAAGGCACTCTATCGGTTATTTATCAAGTTCCTCGTAGATGGAGTTGTTGGACTTGTATTCGGGTACGATTTCTTTCATCTTGGCGACGGTGGCCATGTTGTCGTATTGTTTGGCGATGGCTATGAGGTCGTCGATTTGCTGGCTGGCTTCGTTGTAGTCGTATTCACGGACTTGGGCGATGCGGATCTTCTTGTTGAAGGTGGGTTTGGTGCCTTCGAGTTCGTTGAGGACTTCCTCGTAGAGCTTCTCACCTTCACGGAGGCCCGTGAATTTGATTTGCACGTTCTTGGCGCCTGAGAGGGCTATCATGCGTTTGGCGAGGTCTACTATCTTGACGGGTTTACCCATGTCGAAGACGAATATCTCACCGCCATGGCCCTTGGTGCCTGCCTCGAGGACGAGCTTACAGGCCTCGGGGATGAGCATGAAGAAGCGGACGATGCGCTCGTCAGTGACGGTGACGGGTCCTCCGTTCTTGATCTGTTCACGGAAGAGGGGGATGACGGAGCCATTGGAGCCCAGCACATTGCCAAAGCGGGTGGTGACGAACTGACAGTTCTCCTGGACGTGGTTGAGGCTCTGGACGTAGATCTCGCAGATGCGCTTGGAGCAGCCCATGACATTGGTGGGGTTCACCGCCTTGTCGGTAGACACCATGACGAACTTCTTGACACCGTATTTCACAGAGAGGTCGGCAATGACCTTCGTGCCGTGGATGTTGTTGAGCACGGCCTCTGAGGGGTTGTCTTCCATCATGGGGACGTGCTTATAGGCTGCAGCGTGGAACACGTAGTCGGGATGGTATTTACGGAAGATGGTGTCCATACGAGTCACATGGTCGATGCTGGTGACAATGGTGTCGGCATCGATGTCGGGGAACTCGTTCTTCATCATCAGGCGGATGTCATGCTGTGGTGTCTCTGCCTGGTCGATGAGAATCATCTTCTTAGGCTGGTAGGCTGCTATCTGGCGAACCATCTCAGAACCGATGGAACCTGCTGAGCCTGTGATGAGGATGGTCGTGTCGTGCAGCAGGTTGCCGACAGACTGCATGTCAATCTCTATCTCGTCGCGTGGCAGCAGGTCTTCGACAGACACCTCCTTGATCTGCATGCCCTGGATGTCTTCGTCGGTGAGCTGGCCGTTCTTGATGGTTGCCTCCTGGGCGGAATGTGCCATGAAGATGGTACAGCCGGCATTGATCAGCTCGTCCTGTAACTTCTGGTTGAGACGGAACTCTTCAATGCGGAGGGGAGAGACGAGAATGGCCTCGATGTGGTCCTTGCGGATAATCGCGAGCAGATTGTCGTTCACATTATACACCTTTTTACCCATCAGCATGATGTGCTTGGCACGGTTGTCATGGGAGATAAAGCCACAAAGGCGGAACTTGCGAGGACGCTGTGTCTTGATGTTTTTGGCTAGGCCCACACCACCTGATAGGGCACCATAAATGAGTACATTCTTGGCTCTGCGGTCAGTGAAGGCGATATCATAGAGCGTCTTGGCCAGGACACGTACCGCACCCATGCCAAAGGCTGCGAAGATAAAGGCTACCACAGTCTGTGTCTGCGTGAGAGCTGCAATGGTGGCATGTCCACTGTACTGCAGCACTTCGGACAGTACGATGGCGATCACCATGCTCAGCATATTGGCATAGGCGACATTTACCAGGTCAACAAACGACGAGTAGCGCATGATGCCCATATAGGTGTGGAAGATCCTAGCACCGATTAGGCCGATAGCGCCATAGAACAAGGCGGTGCAGAACACTGCGAGATGGTTGTCGAGAAGCAATTGTGTCTTCCTAAATACCCAATAGGTGAAAATAGAAGACAGGAAAATAATGAAAATATCACAAAGCAGGATGCACCAATAGGGGAGGCTATTCTTGCTAAAATACCATTCAATCAGTTTCTTTATCGTGTTCATCATCATGAGCGCCTCTATAGAAGAGTTTCACTATACCGACTGCAAAGGTACGAATTATTTCTCAATAAACAAATGTTTTAAAAAAAAATCGCATTAGTCATAAGACTGATGCGATTTTTAATGTGATTACTCGTAGTGCGTATCGAGGTATGTGACGTGGGTTACGAGGTATTCCTCTATGCCATGCTTGCCATCAGCACCACCTATGCCACTCTTCTTGACACCGGCATGGAAGCCCTGCATAGCCTCGAAATGCTCACGGTTGATATAGGTCTCACCAAACTCCAGTTCACGAGCAACACGCGTTGCAGTGTCGATGTCCTTGGTGAAGACGCTGGAAGCCAGACCGTATTCACAGTCGTTGGCCCACTGGATGACCTGGTCTATCGTATCGAACTCCACGAGCGGGATGACAGGACCGAAGGTCTCCTCATGGATGATGTCCATCTGCTGTGTGCAGTTGTCGAGGACGGTGGCTGCATAGAAGTAGCCCTTGGTGCCTACACGATGACCACCACAGAGCAGCTTGGCGCCCTGCTTGATGGCGCGCTCCACCTTCTCGGTGACACTCTCCAGGGCACGGGCCTCTACCAACGGACCCATGTCGACGGTGTGGTCCTGACAGACATCACCCACCTTGACTGCCTGCATCTTCTGGACGAGGATCTTGGTGAATTCGGCCTTTACTTCCTTCTGTACATAGACACGCTCGGCATTGTTGCAGATCTGGCCGTTGTTGCCAATACGGCTGTCGACAATCCACTGGGCTGCCTTCTCCAGGTCGGCATCCTTGCAGACAATGGCAGGAGCCTTGCCACCCAGTTCGAGGCTTACCTTGGTGATGTTCTTCGAGGCTGCTGCCATGATGCTCTCGCCAGCACCTACCGAACCGGTGACGCTGACAATGTCAATCTTCGGGGAGCCAGCCATCTCGTTGCCAATGACAGAACCCTTACCCGTCACGATATTGATGACACCCTTGGGGAGTCCCACCTTGTCGACAACCTCACCAAAGACAGTGCAGTTCTCGGGGGTGAGCTGAGAGGGCTTGATGACGATGGTACAGCCGGCAATGAGGGCAGCACCAGCCTTACGGGCTATGAGGAAGAAGGGGAAGTTCCAGGGCAGGATGCCAGCTACGACACCAATGGGTTTCTTGGTGAGGAAGATGGTCTCGTTAGGACGGTCGCTGGGGATGATCTCACCCTCGATATGGCGGGCGAAGGATGCCATGTAGTCGAAATATTCCGCTGTGACGTCGACCTCGATGGTGGCCCAGGTGATGGTCTTTCCCTGTTCGCGCATGATGATGTCGATGAACTCCTCACGACGCTCACGAATGCCGTTGGCCAACTTCTTCAGCCAGGCAGCCCGTTCGATGGCAGGCGTCTTGCCCCACTGTTTCTGGGCAGCACGTGCAGCATCCAGGGCGCGGTTGACATCCGCAATGGTGCCATTGGGCTGACGGGAGATAACCTCCTCTGTCGACGGGTTTAACACATCAATCCACTGCCCGTCTGACGCTTCGCAGAACTGGCCGTCAATGTACATTTTCAAGTCTTTCATAACAATATGTTTTTAGTAGTTAAGTAGTAAAAAAATTTAATCGACGACAAAGATACACGATAATCCTGAGAAATGCAAATTATTTGCCCAAAAATTTCGTGTCGACATACTGTTGGAAAGCTTCTTTATACAAATCGCCTATGGGCAGATAGGTATCAGCATCCATGATGACACGGTTTTTGTTGACCTCCTGAATCTTGTCGAGGTTGATGATATAGGAACGGTGGATGCGCATGAACGTGGCTGGCAGGCGCTCTTCCATCTTCTTCATGGAGAGCAGGGTGATGAGGGGCTTTGCCTCGCCCTCGAGCCATACCTTCAGGTATTCGCTCATGGCTTCGACATAACGGATGTCGGAGATGGTGACTTTGACGATGCGATAGTCGGTCTTGAGGAAAATGACGTTGTCGTTTTCAGAGGTGAGTGGTGAGTTGTGAGAGGTCTCGCCTTGCGAGCGACCAAAGGTCGAGCGGAGAGAAGGGGGAGAGACTAGGCGTTCCTGGAGGCGGTTGGCAG
This sequence comes from Prevotella sp. tc2-28, assembly GCF_900107705.1. Lineage (GTDB taxonomy): Bacteria > Bacteroidota > Bacteroidia > Bacteroidales > Bacteroidaceae > Prevotella. The sequence continues at coordinate 58,165 of NZ_FNRE01000015.1, read as the reverse complement.
CACGCATGAAGTCCTGTAGTCCGAAGGGTTTGAGGAGGTAGTCGACGGCATTGACCTTAAAGCCTTCGACGGCATATTCCGCATAGGCGGTGGTGAAGACGACGAGGGGAGGGACTGCGAGTGACTTGATGAAGTCCATGCCGTTGAGGTCGGGCATGTTGATGTCGCAGAAAATGGCGTCGACGGTGTCGCTCTGCAGGAAGCGCTGTGCCTCCAAGGCACTCTGACACTGGGCAGCCAGTTCGAGGAACGGTACTTTGCCGATGTAGGCGGCAATCTGCTGGAGCGCTAAGGGCTCGTCGTCAATGGCGATGCATCTGATCATAGGAGTGGAATGGTGAGTTCAACATTGTAATGGTCTGCCTCGTCGTTGATGGCGAGGGTGTAGTCATGGTCGTAGAGCAGGTTAAGGCGTTGTTTGACATTGGCCAGTCCAACGCCTCCTTTCTCTGTGTTAGGGGTGTCTGCCTTGGTATTATGGCAGCAGAAGGTGAGGTGCTCGTCATGGATGGTGACGGAGATATCGATGAAGGAATCGTGCTGATAGCTGATGCCATGTTTGAAAGCATTCTCGATGAACGTGATGAGCATCAGGGGTGGCAGCTGGCGGTCGGGAGCCTGTTGAGGCAGGTCGACGTTGATGTGTACCTTGTCGGTATAGCGCAGGCGCATCAGCGTGATGTAGTTGCGTATGAAGTCGAACTCACGGGAGAGCGGAACGCCCTTCTTGTCGCCTTCATAGAGGATGAAGCGCATCATCTTAGACAGTTCGAGGATGGTGGACTTCGCCTTCTCAGCATCGATGTCGACGAGGGCATGGATGTTGTTCAGTGTGTTCATGAAGAAGTGCGGGTTGATCTGGTATTTCAGGTATTCCAGCTGTTGCTCGAGGTTCTGCTTCTCCAGGCGTAACAGTTTCTTCTGGTCGCCACGGGTCTTGTAATACAGCTTAATGCCCAAGTTCATGCCACACATCAGGATGATGATGACGATGGATATGATGTCGCGCTCGCCCATGAATACCGGTGGACGGTCACGATGATGTCTGCGGAATGCCTCATGGCTTTCCGGGAGTGGGGGACGGTCGCGATGTTCCCAGCGCTGTTCCATGCGGTGTCTGAAACGTTCACGACGTGGGTTGTCGGGGCGTTGCTGACACTGATAAAAGGTGAAGAGGGCAATCATGCACAGGGTGAGTATGCCATAGAGCCAGCGCTTGTGGCGATAGATGAGCAGTGGAGCCAGTATGAAGTTATGGACGAGGAAGACGAGCAGATAGACTATGATATGTCGCCAGACGATGAACACTTCCTGCCAGTTGAATTCCAGACTGCTGTCGTTAGATGTCCGTACATACAGGCTCAGCAGTGGTGCTGCGAGGAGTAGTCCCCACAGTCCCACGTAGGCCATGTTCTCATATTTCGACTGTTTCTGCATCCACTTCATAAACGGAATCCTCGTCGATTTATTGTGTTTACCAGCGACCACCAGGTATGCCGCCACCCATTCCACCGCTGATGGTGTTGGAAGCCGTCACGCTGGTAGAACTGCTGCCAGCTTTGAGGGTGTAGGAAGAACCGCTGGTCAGTTCCGGAGAACTGATGATGATAACGTTGTTTCCGGTATAGGAAACGGGAGGCATGGTGAAGGAACAGAGTGTCTTGCTGCTGTTGCTGACGCTGACAGTGCTGTTGGCAGAAAGAGAACCGGAAGCATTGATGATGCCCTGTGTGGTACTGCCCAGATTGCCATCGACACGTCCGCCAATGCTGAAGATGTTGCCACCGGTGATGTAGAGCTTCTTCTGTTCGTTGATGTCGATGCCAGCTTCGGCACCATTGGCTCCGCAGGCGATGATGGTGCCTCCCTTGAGATACATGTTACCATTGGCGTCGATGGCATCATTGTTGGTAGCTACAGCCACTATTGTGCCACCCGAGATGGTCATGTCGTCTGTGGAGTTCATTGCATCATCGTGCGCATAGATGAGTATCGTACCACCTGTCACGTCGAAGGTTCCCTTGCTTTCAATACCTTCTGCGTTGTTACCCTTGGTGCGTACCATAATGTCGCCGCCTGAGATTTTCAGGATGCCGTAGGTGGTCGTTGTACTGCCGTTCTCTTCCTTATTGCCAATCTTCATGCCCTTGGGTGAAGAGGTGTAAGCAGCAGGCAGGTTGTCAGTATTTCCCGTATAGTTATGGCTCTCGGTGGTACCATTGCTGTAATAGAGACCACCCTCGGTGATGATGCGTATCTTACCACCGGTGATGTAGCCTTCCAGGTCAGCCTTGATACCCTTACCACCGCTGCCCGTCGCTTTGGCGTACAGTTCGCCTCCGTTCATATAGAAGATGCCGTCACAGCCAATACCAGCTGCTGCTTTCGTGTCACCTCCGTAGGTCAGTGTTTCATCGACTTCCCATTCGCCGTTACCTGTGGCAATCGCTGTGGTGCGTCCTCCGTTGATGGTCACGTTGGTGTCACAGTTGATGGCCTTGGCACCGTTGGCAGATACCTCGACGTTGATGATGCCCCCGTTGATAAACATATCTGCCCCAGCCTTGATGCCGTGATTGGCAGTTGATTTGACATAGAGGTTGATGCCCTTGTCAATGACCACGTTGCTCTTGCCGTGAATACCATTGTTATAGATGCCATAGACCTCCAAAGAGCCACTGCCGCCAATGAATAGTTTTCCTTTGGCATAGAGCGCACCCTTGTGACTGTCGTCAGCGGTTGTACCGTCAGTGACTTTGTTGCTGCCTGTCAGTACGAGATAGGCATTCAACTTGCTCTCTATATCAATAGCCGTACTGGCGGGATTGGTGATGTCAGCATTGTTCAGGTTTAGTTCGAAATCGGTCTTTCCGTCGATAGTCAGCGAGCCGTTAGCGGTCTTTCCTGTCACCACGTAGCAGACCCCCTCCGTACTTCCGTGACTAGCTGTCACATGATTACCGTCGATGGTGATGGTCACACCTTCCACAACGGGGTCCACAGGATTGGCCATATCAATATTTACCACCTTGGAAAAGGTGTGGCTGGCGGGGGCGTCACCTTCTTCAGGATAAGCTGCAGCGATGCTGCTGGCAGGCTCTTCCGTCGTCTTGTCAAGTGCGACGGTAAAGCTGCTCATCTCACTATACACACCAGAACTGCTGCCTCCGGAGGTGTCGGAGATATTGCCTCCACTGGTGTTATTGTTGTTATTCATCCAGTTGTTGTAGTCGTCGCTAAACGGATCGTCCGACGAGCATGCTGTCAGCATCGTGAAAGTCGCTGTGAGCATCGTGATAAACAAGGTCTTTTTCATACTTTTATCCTTTAGAGTTTGTTTTCGATGGGGCAAAAGTAGACAAAAAGAGCCGGTCTGCAAAAAACTTTCAGCAAACCGGCTTGTTTGTTCAACGAATTGGGATTAGAGGCCTAACTTCTTCTTGGCAGAAGCAGCAGCGTTGTCGATAGCCTCGTTGGTCTTCTGCTTGGCAGCATTCTTGGTGTCCTCCACCTTCTTGTCAGCAGCAGCCTTGGCTTCCTCTACCTTCTGGTTGGCAGCATCCTTAGCCTCTTCCACCTTCTGGTTGGCAGCATCGACAGCAGCATCCTTGACCTCAGTGGCTGCATCGCCCACCTGTTCGAGCAGACCGCTGACAATAGCCTCTGGCTCAATCTCGGTCACTGCACTAACTGCAGCAGCTACAGCAGCATTGTCGCCAACGACAGCCTTTACCTGCTCTTCGTTCTCCTTCAGGAACTCCTGAACCTTGGTCACATACTCCTTAGCAACCTCAGGGTTCTCCTTGATGAACGAGGCAATCTTCTCCTTGACAGCAGCCAGGGCTTCCTGTAACTTGGCAGCATCCTTGGATGCCAGGATACCACTGATGGCATCGATGTCCTCCTGGGCAGCACCAGAAGCGATAGAATCGATAACAGCTACGGTGTCAATCCTTGCACCCTGCTGAGTCTTGTTACCACATGATGCGGTGAATCCGATGGCAGCAACAGCCATCACTGCTAAAACGAATTTCTTCATTGTTTCTTTCTCCTTTTTTCAGTTAAAGTTAAACATGTTTGTTAAAACGGTGGCAAATATACACTTTTTTCCGTTACGTTGTTCTTATTTTTTAACTTTTTAACGATAACTCAACCGGACAGTGGTCGCTCCCCGTGATGTCGGTATGGATGGTGGCATCGATGATTTGCGGACGAAGACGCTCGGAGGTGACGAAATAGTCGATGCGCCATCCGGCATTCTTCTGACGAGCCTGGAAGCGGTATGACCACCACGAATAGGTGACCTGGTCGGGATAGAGCGTGCGGAAGGTGTCGATGAAGCCACTATTTAATAATAAGGTGAACTTCTCACGCTCCTGGTCGGTGAAGCCTGCATTCATGCGGTTCGTCTTCGGATTCTTCAGGTCTATCTCCTCATGGGCCACGTTGAGGTCGCCACAAAGGATGACCGGTTTCTGCCGGTCGAGTGTCATAAGGTACTGACGGAAGTCGTCCTCCCACTGCATGCGATAGTCAAGGCGCTTCAGGCCGTCCTGTGAGTTAGGGGTGTAACAGGTGACCAGGAAGAACTCAGGCATCTCGAGCGTGATGACGCGTCCCTCGTGATCGTGCTCTGCAATGCTTATCCCATAGGTGACACTGAGCGGCTGGTGACGCGTGAAGATGGCGGTGCCGGAGTAACCCTTCTTCTCGGCATAGTTCCAATAGGACTGGTAGCCCTCGAACTGCAGGTCGAGCTGTCCCTCCTGCATCTTGGTCTCCTGCAGACAGAAGAAGTCGGCATCCAACTGTTTGAAAATAGTGCTAAAGCCATGAGACTCACATGCTCTCAGGCCATTGACGTTCCATGAAATCAGTTTCATATATCTTGCTGAATTTGTTTTATTGTTAGTTGTTTTCAATAGAAAAACCCCTGGTTAGAGAAATCTCTAAGACAGGGGTTCATAATGAAAGGAGGAGTGGTACCTCCAGGAATCGAACCGGGGACACACGGATTTTCAGTCCGATGCTCTACCAACTGAGCTAAGGCACCATCATTATGTTTTTTCTAGGCAATCCTCTTGATTGCGGGTGCAAAGGTACGACAAAAAAATGAATCCTCCAAACTTTTCGGGAATTATTTTTCAAAAAAGTGATTTCCACCCCTGTGCTTTCAGTTCAAACTCCTGGTCATCGCGTGTGACGAGTACATGGCCCAGGCTTTGTTTGGTGATATGACCGATGAGGTGGATGTCCTCCATGTCCTGTATCTTTTCATGGTCACCAATGGGTACGGTGAACAGTAGTTCGTAGTCCTCGCCACCATTCAGGGCACATGTCGTGACGTTCATGTTCAGTTCCTCAGCCATGACTGCCGTCTGGTAGTCGATGGGCAGCTGTTTCTCGAAGATGCGACAGCCCACGTGGCTCTGCGTACAGATATGCATCAGTTCGCTGCTCAGTCCATCGGAGATGTCCATCATGGCAGTAGGGTGAATGTCAGCCTCACGGAGGCGACGGATGATATCTCCACGGGCCTCTGTCTTCAGCTGGCGTTGCAGGAGATACTCCTTGCCGGCAAAGTCAGGTTGGAAATGGGATAGCTCTTCCAGTGCCTTCTTGTCACCCTTCTTCTTGGCTTCGTCCACCTGTGCGTAATAGACCGCCTTCTCACGTTCCAGCAGTTGCAGTCCCATATAGGCAGCCCCCAGGTCGCCACTGACGCAGATGAGGTCGGTCTCCTTGGCGCCATTGCGATAGACGATGTCCTCCTTGCGGGCTTCCCCGATGCAGGTGATGCTGATGGCAAGACCTGTGAAGCTGGAGGTGGTGTCGCCACCCACGATGTCAACGCCCCACTTGTCGCAGGCCATGTGCAGTCCGAGGTAGAACTGTTCGATGTCCTCCACAGAGAAACGCTTGCTGATGGCCAGTGAGACGGTGAGCTGGCGGGGTGTGCCATTCATGGCGAAGATGTCGCTGATGTTGACCATGGCCGACTTATACCCGAGGTGTTGCAGGTCGATGTAGGTCAGGTCGAAGTGGACACCCTCCATCAGCATGTCAGTGGTGACGAGTACCTCACTGTCGGGGTAGTGAAGTACGGCACAGTCATCGCCTATGCCGTACTTGGTGGATATGTTCTGGGACTTCGTATCCTTTGTCAGACGGTCTATCAGCCCGAATTCTCCTATTTCTGCGATTTCCATGATTCTGTCGGGTGGTCAGTGTTGAACGTTTCCATGTCAGTGCTCTGGACATGTTCTGAGCGGAATATCATCTCACGCATGATCTCCGTCATCAGCGGCTGTGCCTTGTTGGCAGCCTCCTGTACCTCCTCGTGGCTAACCTCTACAGGGGTGTCGAAGCCTCCCAGGTCAGTGATGACTGATACGCCAAAGGTGCGGATGCCACAGTGGTGGGCTACGATGACTTCAGGAACGGTACTCATGCCTACGGCATCGCCACCTATCATGCGGTACATCTTATACTCGGCAGGTGTCTCGAAGGTTGGTCCCTGTACACCGACATAGACACCATAGGTGACGCGGATCTTCTTCTCGCGGGCAATGGCCGTAGCCTCCTTGATGAGTTCCATGTCGTAGGTCTCGTGCATGTCAGGGAAGCGGGGACCCGTTGGGAAGTTCTTTCCACGCAGCGGGTGTTCAGGGAACATGTTGATATGGTCGGTGATGATCATCAGGTCGCCAATCTTGAAGGCAGGGTTCATGCCACCAGCGGCATTGGACACGAAGAGCGTCTTGATGCCCAGTTCGTACATCACACGAACGGGGAACGTCACCTCCTTCATGGAGTAGCCCTCGTAGAAGTGGAAACGACCCTGCATGGCGAGGATGTCAACGCCACCCAGTTTTCCGAAGATGAGCTTGCCAGAATGACCTTCTACGGTAGATACGGGAAAGTTGGGGATGTCCGAATAGGGAAACTCCCGCTTGTCAGTTATTTCTGAAGCTAATTGTCCGAGTCCTGTTCCCAGGACGATTGCTGTTTTGGGACTGGTGGTCATCCTTTCCTTTAGCCAGGATGCCGTTTCTTGAATTTTTTCGTACATAGTCAATGATGTAATGGTTAAACATATCCTCCTGTTCGTGCATGAACTGGATGGTGATAGGTAGTACATACAGGTGGGCGGTCACCTCGTCGTTCAGTCCTTCGACATCCCTCAGGCGGGTAAGGTCCTTCTCAGTGGTAATGATACATTTGGACGCCTCCATGGCAGCGAAAGTCTCGTTGATGAGGTGGACATCCTTCGGGGTGAACCGATGATGGTCAGGGAAGGTGAGCGTCTGGATGTTACTGCAATGTGATGAGAGGTCATGGTACAGCTGGCGTGGTGAGGCGATGCCTGACAGCAGCAGCACGTTGTCGTCTTTCAATTCGTGTAAGTCTCTTGCGGTGCCTTGATGAAGGGCAGGCTGCAATTGCCCATAGGCTATCGTCGTGAAGAACAGTCGCTGGTAGGGGAAGAGGTTCAATGCCTTCGTGATGACGCGATAAGCCATAGGCTTCAGGTCGGAAGGGCACTTGGTGACAATGACGATGTCAGCCCGGTCCTTACCCTCCAGGGGTTCACGAAGGCGTCCGGCAGGCAACAGCTTGTCGTAGATGATCAGGCGGTGGTAGTCGACCAGTAGGATGTTGATGCCAGGCTTGACATAGCGGTGCTGGAAGGCGTCGTCCAACAGGATGACATCTATATTGTTGTCACCCTGTTCGATTTGTTCGATGCCATGACAGCGGTCCTTGTCGACAGCGACGGTAACCTGCGGGAATTTCTGCTTCATCTGGTAAGGCTCGTCGCCAATGTCAGCCACCGTACTGCTGCTGTCGGCAAGGACGAATCCCTTGCTCTTGCGCTTGTAGCCACGGCTGAGCACTGCCACCTTATAGTGGTTCCTCAATATGTTGATGAGGTATTCCACATGTGGCGTCTTTCCTGTACCACCTACCGTGATGTTGCCCACTGAGATGACAGGTGTGTTAAAGGCACGACTTTTGAGGATGCCGATGTTGAACAGCATGTTTCGCATCTTCACCCCTAAGCCGTAGAGCCAGCTCAGTGGCATCAGCCATTTGTTGATCTTGATGAAATCGCCTTCCACCTTATTATATTATATAGGATTCTTACCTCTTACCACTTACCTCTTACCACTATTTCACCGTCATATAGAACGGCAGACGAGCCTGGATAGCACTCTGGCGGTTGAGGCTCTTCACCAACTTGAAGGGCTCGTAGTACTCACCCAGGGTAGCCTCCATCTGTTCGTCGAGGTAGCTCTTGTCGCCGGCTATGTCCAAGAGGGCATCCAGCCAACTGGGCTCGTTAGGATATGCTGAGGTGTGGTACTCCTTGAGCTTAGCCAGTTCTGCAGCCTTTTTCACGGCATCACCCAAAGAACCGATGGCATCGACCAACTTGATGGGAAGAGCGTCACAGCCCAGCCATACGCGTCCCTGTGCAATCTCCTCGACCTGTTCTACTTTCAGCTTGCGACCGTCTGCTACACGTTTGCGGAACAAGTTATAGCCCCGGTCGATATAGTTGCCGAGCAATGCCATTTCCTCGTCGTTGAACGGACGAGCTATGGTACCGAAGGCAGCGTGCTTGTTGGTCTTCACCTCGTCGAACTTCACGCCCAGCTTGTCTTTCAACAGACCGCTAAAGTCGGGGAACATGCCAAAGATGCCTATGGAACCTGTCAGCGTTGTCGGTTCTGTGTAGATATAGTTGGCATTACAGCTGATGTAATAGCCACCACTGGCTGCATAACCACCCATGGAGACAACTACGGGCTTCTTGGCTTTCAGCTGAGTGACAGCGTGCCATATCTGTTCAGAGGCATAGGCAGAGCCACCAGGAGAGTTGACGCGGAGCACGACTGCTTTCACGTCGTCATCTTCCATCAGCTTATGGAGGTCTTTGCATACGGTATTAGCCACGATGCTGTGTTCGTCGTCCATGGCACTGCCTGTGCCTGTGTCGACAATCTCGCCATAAGCATAGTAGACGGCAATCTGCTCGCCCTCTTTCTTCTTACCCTTGACACCAGACATCTCACTCAAGGTCAACTGGGAAATATCGTCATCAGCATCTATCTTGAGCATCTTCTTTACCTCACCCTTCACCTCGTCTGTATAGAGCAGTTTGTCGACCATCTTAGTCTGGACCAGACGCTGCTGGTCAGCAAGGGCAATGAACTGGTCAGCATAGGCGTTCAAGGAGTCAACGCTGATCTTACGACTCTTGGATACATCATTTAGCATAACCTTCCAAACACCTGACATATAGGCTGTTACCTGCTCACGGTTAGGTTCGCTCATCTGGTCTGCAGTAAGCATCTCAGGGGCACTCTTGTATTTGCCCACCTTGCAAAGCTGCACCTTCACGCCAAACTTTGCCAGGAGGTCCTTGACGAAATAGGGCGAAGAAGACAGACCGTGCCAGTCGACCATACCCTCAGGGTTGAGGAACAGCTTGTCGGCAACGCTACAGATATAATAGGTGGTCTGCGTATAGCTGTCACCATAGGCGATAATCCACTTGCCACTCTTCTTGAAGTCGAGCAAAGCCTCACGGATGGCATGTGCAGAGGCTGGTGTGTCAGCCATGAAAGCACCTGCCTCGAGATAGATACCTTTGATGTCCTCGTTGTCCTTGGCCTTCTTGATGGCTGTCAGAATGTCGTCCAGTCCCAGGTTCTTGCTGACCTGTCCTGTCAGTTCAGACAAGGGGTTGTTGGCGGCCCGCTCATCCAGTTGTCCCGAGAGCGACAAGGTAAACACGGAATTCTCATTCACTTGGGTGTTGCCGGCACTTGCGGCAGCCATGCCTACCAGGGAGATGGCTCCCAGAACACCCATGATGACCATGACGAGGACGATACCTGTCACTGTGGCCAGTACATACTTCAGAAATTGCTTCATAATTCTTTTCTGTAAATTTAATGCGTAATCTGTTGCAAAGATAGGCATTTTTTCTTATATGACCTATTTTGTCGTCTGTTTTTTTTGTTTTCTGACATAAATCTGCCAATGTGTCAGTCGACACGCTGTTGGCACGCTTTTCGCATAGTCCATGACAGAAGAATTAAAGTCTAATTTAAAAATTATAGTATTATGAACATTAAACCATTAGCAGACCGCGTGCTGGTAATGCCCGCACCGGCAGAAGAGAAAATCGGTGGTATCATCATTCCTGACACAGCCAAGGAGAAACCCTTGCACGGAACCATCAAGGCAGTAGGTCAGGGAACCAAAGACGAGGCTATGATCCTGAAGGAAGGCGATGAGGTGCTGTATGGCAAGTACAGCGGCACAGAGCTGGAGTTCGAGGGAGAGAAGTTCCTGATGATGCGTCAGAGTGACGTCTTGGCAATTATTGAGAAGTAAAAAGGCGTTATAACGGAATAACGTCATTACGTAATAACGACAAAAAATTAATAAAACTATGGCAAAAGACATTAAATTCAATATCGAAGCCCGCGACCTGCTGAAGCAGGGTGTTGATCAGTTGGCTAATGCAGTGAAGGTTACCTTAGGCCCGAAGGGTCGTAACGTTGTGATTGAGAAGAAATTCGGTGCTCCCCAGATTACCAAGGACGGTGTGACTGTAGCCAAGGAGATTGAGTTGGAAGACAAGTTCGAGAATACCGGTGCACAGCTCGTCAAGAGCGTAGCCTCCAAGACTGGTGACGATGCCGGTGATGGTACGACAACAGCTACCATCCTGACACAGGCCATTGTCACAGAAGGACTGAAGAACGTCACTGCCGGTGCCAACCCCATGGATTTGAAACGTGGTATCGACAAGGCTGTCAAGGCCGTTGTGGACTTCATCAAGGAGAACGCTGAGCAGGTAGACGACAACTATGACAAGATAGAGCAGGTTGCTACCGTATCAGCCAACAACGACGAGGAGATTGGTAAGCTGCTGGCTGACGCCATGCGTAAGGTATCAAAAGATGGTGTCATCACCATCGAGGAGAGCAAGAGCCGCGATACCCATATCGGTGTTGTAGAAGGTATGCAATTTGACCGTGGCTACCTGTCAGGCTACTTCGTAACCGACTCAGAGAAGATGGAGTGCGTGATGGAGAATCCGTATATCCTCATCTATGATAAGAAGATCTCAAACATCAAGGATTTCCTGCCTATCCTGCAGCCTGCCGCAGAGAGTGGTCGTCCTTTGTTGGTTATTGCAGAAGATGTTGATTCGGAAGCACTTACCACACTGGTTGTCAACCGCTTACGCGGCGGATTGAAGATCTGTGCAGTCAAAGCTCCTGGCTTTGGTGATCGTCGTAAGGCTATGCTCGAGGATATCGCAACCCTGACGGGTGGTGTCGTTATCAGCGAAGAGAAAGGTCTGAAATTGGAGCAGGCTACCCTGGAGATGTTGGGTACCTGTGACAAGGTGACTGTCTCAAAGGACAACACCACGATTGTCAATGGTGCTGGTGACAAGCAGGCTATCCAGGATCGTATTGCTCAGATCAAGAAAGAGATTGAACTCACCACATCTTCTTATGACAAGGAGAAGTTACAGGAGCGTCTGGCTAAGTTGGCTGGTGGCGTAGCAGTGCTTTACGTCGGTGCCAACAGCGAGGTTGAGATGAAGGAGAAGAAAGACCGCGTAGATGATGCCCTGTGTGCTACTCGTGCTGCTATCGAGGAGGGTGTTGTAGCTGGTGGTGGTACCACTTACATCCGTGCTCTTGAGGCCTTGAAGAATGTCAAGGGTGTCAATGCTGACGAGCAGACCGGTATTAATATCGTAGAGCGTGCCATCGAAGAGCCGCTTCGCCAGATTGTCCACAACGCAGGTGGCGAGGGCGCTGTCGTCGTGCAGAAGGTTCGCGAGGGCAAGGGCGACTATGGTTACAATGCGCGTACCGATGCCTATGAGGATATGCGCAAGGCTGGTATCGTAGATCCTGCCAAGGTAGCACGTGTTGCTTTGGAGAATGCTGCTTCTATTGCCGGTATGTTCCTGACCACAGAATGTCTCATCGTTGACAAACCAGAGAAGGAACCTGCCATGCCAATGGGTGGTGCCCCAGGAATGGGCGGCATGATGTAAAGTGCTGATTTTGTAAACTATATATGTCAAATTACGGGTGTCTGATAAAAAAGTCGGGCACCCGTATTGATTTAAATCAAAATCGTACTCAACTTTTTGCCCGAATGCTTGTTTCTTGATAGGAATATTCCTAACTTTGCAACGTCAAACGGAAAACCGTAGGCAATATCGTATAAGACTTCATAAGAAAAAAGATATTTTTTTGATTTGTTTTAGTAGATTAGTTTTTAAGTAGTTTGTTTTTAGAATCGATTGTCGTGATGACAGTCGATTTTTTTTTGTATCTTTGCAAGCGATATGAAAAAACTAATCGCACTTTTTGCAGTGTGTGGCGTTATACAAGCCACTGCACAGAACAAACGTATTGGAGACTATATCGAGTCGATGTCCTATAACGACGGAAAGGCAGGTAGTGCCCGTACGTTGCAATACCGTCCTGAGGGACGAGCCTTTGTCAGCGAGAATGGCAGTAACCGCTTCACACGTGCCCTCTATGGCTCGCACACAGACTGGCGGCTGGAGACCTCTGACCGTCCGGTGTTTGCCGTAGCCAAGAAGAACCATCACCGGAACATCCGACTGGTGGTCAATGGTGTGCCACTGGACGCTACGGACTTTTGTCGTGCTGCCTATGAAGACGGCATGCGTTCCTATGTGTTGCGTGACCAGCGCTGGGGTAGTGGAACGCTCTGTGTGAAGGTGGTGTCGCTGTATGACGAAGAGGGTGCCGTGTGGCAGTTGGCAACGACAGGTGTTTTCCCTGCACTTGATGTGCAGGTGAAGGTGTGTCAGATCGCACAGCCCAAACTGCAACGTAATGGTGACATCGGGGCTGACCGGCCAGGTGTCTTTGAACATGATCCACAAGAAAAAGGACTGCAGGTTAGCACGGCAGCGTATGCAGACGAACGACGCAAGGCTGCCACTATCGTGGTGATACTGGACTCCATAGCCCATGTGCCATATGCTGAGGCTGTCAGGATGTATGACAAGGCTTTCAGTCACTGGCATACGATGGCCCAGCGCATCCAGTTTGACACGCCAGACCCCTATATCAACACGTTAGGAGCCGCACTGGTGATGGCAGCAGACGGAGACTGGGACGGAGAGACGTGGTTGCATGGCTGTGTCGGGTGGCGCATGCCGCTGGCAGGTTGGCGCGCAGGTTACCTTGGTGATGTGCTGGGATGGAACGAGCGGGCTGTGAAGCATTTCAATGCCTATGCCAATAGTCAGGTGCGTGACGTCGCCCCAGTCTTTCCACATCCCACCCAAGATCCCCAACAGCAGCTGGCAAGAGCAGAGAAGAAGTGGGGAACGCAGATGTATAGCAATGGCTATATCTGTCGTAACCCGAACCGTAACAACCAGATGCACCACTATGACATGAACCTCAACTATGTCGATGAGTTGCTGTGGCATTTCCAATATGATGCAGATACCACGTATATGCGACAGATGTGGGCGGTGCTGACCAGTCATCTGGCTTGGGAGAAGCGAAACTACGATCCCGATGGAGACCACCTGTATGATGCCTACTGTTGTATCTGGGCGTCGGATGCCCTTTACTATAGTGGTGGTGCCGTCACTCATTCCTCCGCCTATAACTACCGAGGGCATCTGCTGGCTGCCCGTATTGCAGAACTCCTGGGAGAAGATGCCACCCCTTATCGCAAGGAGGCTGACGCCATTCTACAGGCGATGAATAGCAGGCTGTGGCTGGCAGACAAGGGACACTGGGCGGAATACCAGGACCTGATGGGGTTACAGCGCGTTCATGAACATGCGGCGGTGTGGAGCATCTATACCCCCATTGACTGTGGTGCCTGCACACAGGAACAGGCCTATCAGGCTACCCGATATGTCGATCGGGAGATTCCACATATTCCTGTGGAGAAGACAGGATTGAGCACGATAGCCACTAGTACATGGATGCCCTATTCGTGGAGTATCAACAATGTGGCTGCGGCAGAGGTAATGCATACCGCCCTGGCTTATTTCGAGGCAGGCCGCAGTGAGGCAGGTTTTCAATTGATGAAGGCCAACGTGCTGGATCAGATGTATTATGGACAGTCGCCGGCTAACTTTGGACAGATTAGTCATTACGATGCCGCCCGTGGTGAGTGCTACCGCGATTTTGGCGACTGCATCGGCATCTCCTCACGTACACTGTTGCAAGGTCTTTTCGGTATCGTTCCACAGGCTTTGTATGGACAATGTCTGCTGCGTCCGGGATTTCCGAAAGAGTGGGACAGTGTACATGTGAAGACGCCATATATAGAATATCGGTTTGTGCGTAAAGGAAACAAGGAACGTTATGAGATTACCCAACATTTCCGTCAGCCACTGTGCATCGTGCTGCGGCAGAACCTGGGACAAGGACGCTATCGTGACGTGACGGGTACGACAGCAACCTACCAGGTCATAGAAGTGGAACGAGCAGATTATATGGAAGATGCTGTCAGTCTAGCATACATCCCGGAAACGAAAAATACGGATACTGCAGAGCCTGTTGCAGGGATGAAATACCGTCCACAGCGCATCGAGCGTTATTTCAATGCTTCCGTAAAGGACATCTTCCAACAGGAATATCGTTCGCCTCGTCCTCCCTATACTACGTTACAGATTCCCTTGCAAGGCATAGGGGAGTGGTGCCATCCACACTATCGTCCTGATATCAATGACAGCGTGTTCCGTTCGATGATTCACCATGGACAGTTTGTGGTGGCTGGAGTTCCCTTCCGTACGCCTGTCACAGGACGTAACATCATCTATACCTCGCTATGGGACAACTATCCCGACAGTGTCACCATCCCCCTGCAAGGGCGTGGAGAAAGCCTCTGGCTGTTGATGGCAGGGTCGACGAACCATATGCAGTATGGCATAGACAATGCATTGGTGACCGTTCGCTATGTGGATGATACCACTGATACGCTGCGTCTCAGACCTCCTCACAACTGGTGTCCGATAGAGCAAGACTACTATGTCGACGGACAGGCCTTCCGCACAGCAGAGCCCCGGCCTTATCGTGTGGCCTTTGGAACGGGTACAGTCAGTCGTCAGCTTGGTGAGGAGCTGGCTATAAAAGGCGTCTATGGACGAGAGATTCCCGGTGGTGCTGCCCAGATGCTCCGTATGCCGCTGCAGCGCAACAAAAAGGTACGCAGTCTGACGTTGCGCACCCTCTCGAATGATGTGGTCATCGGACTGATGGGAGTGACCTTAGCGCGATGAGTTCTTCAGTTCAGCCTTGAGGAACTTGGGTGTGAAGCCCTTTTTCGACTTCGCCACCTCCTCTGGGGTGCCTGTTGTCAGGACAGTACCGCCATTGCGTCCACCCTCAGGACCCATATCGATGATATGGTCGGCCAGTTTGATGACATCCAGGTTATGCTCGATAATGATGACGGTATTGCCCCTGTCCACTAGGCGTTTGAGGACGTCCATCAGGATGCGGATGTCTTCAAAATGGAGTCCTGTGGTCGGTTCGTCGAGAATATAGACCGTCTTTCCAGTATCCTTCTTAGCCAGTTCTGTGGCCAGTTTGACACGTTGGCTTTCACCACCACTGAGTGTTGTAGACGACTGTCCTAGTTTGATATAGCCCAGTCCGACATCCTGGATGGTCTTTATCTTACGGAGGATGTCGGGAACATTCTCAAAGAACTCCACCGCCTGGTTGATGGTCATGTCCAGCACGTCGGCAATCGACTTGCCCTTGTAGCGTACTTCCAGCGTCTCGCGGTTATAGCGCTTGCCATGACACTCTTCACAGGGCACCTGGATGTCAGGGAGGAAGTTCATTTCGATGGTCTTATAGCCATTGCCCCCACACGTCTCACAGCGTCCCCCCTTCACATTAAAAGAGAAACGTCCCGGCTTGTAACCACGAATCTGGGCTTCAGGCAGGTTGACGAACAACGAACGGATATCACTGAAGACACCTGTATAGGTGGCAGGGTTGGAGCGTGGTGTACGGCCAATGGGAGTCTGGTCGACGTTCACCACTTTGTCGACCTGTTCCAGTCCTTCGATAGCCTCATAGGGCATGGGCTGCTGAAGGGAACGGTAGAAATGTTGCGAGAGGATGGGGTAGAGCGTTTCATTTACCAGTGTTGACTTTCCAGAGCCGGAAACTCCTGTCACTACGATGAGCTTGCCCAAGGGGAACTCCACGTCGACATTTTTCAGGTTGTTACCCCGGCATCCCCTGAGTATGAGAGAATGATCATTGCCTGGACGATGCTTCTTGGGCAGTTCTATCTTCAGTTGTCCATTGAGGTATTGGGCAGTGATGGTGTTCTGTTTCAGCATCTCGTCGACGGTGCCTTGAAAGACAACCTCGCCCCCCTTGCGACCAGCCTTGGGACCAATGTCAACGACGTAGTCAGCAGCTAGCATCATGTCACGGTCATGTTCAACGACAATGACCGTGTTGCCTAGATCGCGTAGTTCCTTTAATGACTTGATGAGGCGGTCGTTGTCACGCTGGTGCAGTCCGATGCTCGGTTCGTCAAGGATATAGAGTACGTTGACTAGCTGTGAACCAATCTGAGTGGCTAGGCGGATGCGTTGGCTCTCACCTCCCGAGAGCGATGCTGCCTGGCGGTTCAGTGCCAGATAGTCGAGGCCAACCTCCAGGAGGAAGTCCAGACGTGTCCTTATTTCTTTCAGAATCTCTGCGGCAATCTGCTGTTGCTGGTTGTCGAGATGCTTCTCCACTTCGTCAAGCCACTGACGCAGTTCGGACAAGTCCATACGTGCCAGTTCGGAGATGTTCTTGTCCCATATCCGATAACTCAGTGCCTCACGTGTAAGTCGCTGTCCATGACATTCCGGACACTCGCACTCGGCCAGGAACTGGTCAGCCCATTTCTGACCACTCGAGCTCTCGTCGTTCTCCATCACAGAGCGCAGGTATTTCACGACACCGTCGAAGTCGACGAAGTAGTCGCTCGACGTGTGTACCAGTTCTTTGGCGATGCGGACACTCTCCAGAGAGCCATAAAGAATCTCGTTGAGCGCCTCGTCAGGAATATCCTCTATCTTGGTCTTCAGGTCACAGTCGTACTTATGTAAGATGGCGTCAATCTGCCAGAAGATCATCTGGTTTTTGTATTTCCCCAGTGGTACGATGCCCCCTTCGTAGATGCTATGCTTGCGGTTGGGGATGACCTTGCCGAGATCTATCTCATTGATATATCCCAGTCCCTTGCATCGTGGACAGGCTCCTTGGGGAGAGTTGAAAGAGAACGTGTTAGGAGCAGGGTCGTTGTAGGAAATGCCTGTGGTAGGGCACATCAGTCGTTTGGAGAAGTGCTTGACCTCTCCGCTCTCATGATCGATAATCATGACCAACCCCTCACCTTGTTTCATCGCCATCTGTACGCTCTTCTTCAGACGCTCGTCGGCATTGTCCTTGACAGCCAGGCGGTCGATGATTACCTCGATGTCGTGGTTCTTGTAGCGGTCAACCTTCATGCCCTGTCTAATCTCAGAAACCTCACCGTCGATGCGTACATGGAGGTAGCCTTTGCGTCGCAGACCTTCGAAGAGTTCGCGATAGTGACCTTTACGACTGCGTATCAGTGGTGCCAGGATGAGGATCTTTCTTCCAGCATAGTGGTGGGTAATCATGTCGACGACCTTCTCCTCGGTATATTTCACCATAGGTTCGCCTGTTGCATAGCTGTATGCCTTACCGGCACGGGCAAAGAGCAGTCGCATGTAGTCGTAGACCTCCGTCGTCGTACCTACTGTGGAACGAGGGTTCTTGTTCGTGGTCTTCTGTTCGATGCTGATGACAGGTGACAGTCCTGTTATCTTGTCTACATCCGGACGTTCCATGCCTCCCAGGAAATTACGGGCATAGGCAGAGAACGTCTCGATATACCTGCGCTGTCCCTCGGCGAAGATGGTGTCAAAGGCAAGACTTGACTTACCACTTCCACTGAGCCCCGTGATGACCGTGAGTGAGTGACGTGGTATCTCCACATCAATGTTCTTCAGGTTATGCACCCGGGCTCCCCATACGTTTATCTTCTCGTCGTTACTCATTATTGCTGTTGGTCACGATGTTAAAATTACGAATCAGGTTCACGTCACGTCGGATGTTATACTCGATGCCATCAGCTCCACGAGCCTTGACATAGACAAAATAGACACCGTCCTTCACGGGATTGCCCCGGTAGGTGCCATCCCATCCCTTTGTCGGGTCAGTCCAGTCAAATAGCTTCTGGCCATGACGGTTGAAGATATAGGCATGAAACTCCACGATACTCTTCAGGCTACTCTGTTTAGGACGGTAGATGTCGTTATGTTCGTCGCCATTAGGCGAGAAGGCATTGGGCATCTCCAGACAACTCTCGCTGATGGTGACGCTGAACGATGTGGAATCAACGGCTTCGCCCTCCTGCATGACACGTAGCGTGACCAGGTTGATGCCCGCCTCTGTGAAGGTGTAGTCCAGTTCCTGGTCGTATCGGGTGACACGAGGACCTGATGACTGATGGCGGATGCGCCATTCCAGAGAAGCCCCTTCATAAAGGTCTAGGGCATTGGTGGTGAAATGAACCCTTAAGGGAGCACTGACGTCTTGAATCTCCTTTTCAGCAGTCTGTTCCGTTCCTTCCTTATCTGTATAGGTTGCCGTTACTACGATGTCAGCATAGCCCCCAAGACAAATGCTCAGGAGAGCCAAAAGACAGGTTGTTTTCTTTAAAATCATTGTTGATATGCGAATATTTTTGCAAAATTACTGAAAAAAGTAGAACTTACGCTACTTTTTTTGTAATTTTGTAGCGCAAAACGTAAAAAAAGACCTAGAAGATGAAAAGAATAACACGATATTTTGTCGCATTGGTGCTCTCGCTCTCCATGTCGGAGACCGTGTCAGCACAGGTGCAGAGCTACAAGGAACTGCATGAAGTAAAACGTAAGGAAACCATTTTCGGTATTGCCCGTGAGAACAATATCACGATAGAGGAGCTCATCAAGGCGAACCCCGAGATGAACACTCCAGGCTATGAGTTGAAAAAGGGGTCCTTCATCAGAATACCATTCCCTTCGAACAGTCAGAACAGCCAGAACAGTGCAGCTAGTTCTACGAGTCAGAACGTTGTCGCCAGTTCTGTAAGCGCTGCCAAGCCCATGGACAAGGACGATGTACGCCAACGAGCTATCCGATTGGGTGTCATGTTGCCCTTGCACGACCAGAATGGTGACGGCAAGCGCATGGTGGAGTACTATCGGGGGGTGTTGATGGCTTGTGACAGTCTGAAGACCAAAGGCATCTCCGTGGATGTCTGTGCATGGAATGTGGCAGAAGATACAGATATCAGCAAGGTGCTCAAAGACCCCAAGGCTGCTAACCGCGACCTGATTATTGGCCCACTCTATACCAAACAGGTTAAGGCATTGGGTGACTTTGCTCAGACCCATGACATTCGCGTGTTGATTCCATTCTCCACCAGTTCGCAGGAAGTCTACGATAATGGTAACCTCTTTCAGGCTTACCAGAACGGACATGTGTTGAACGAAGCCTATGTCTACCGTTTCTGTCAGCGTTTCAAGGGCTGCCACCCCGTGCTCATCGACTGCAACGACTCAACCAGTACGAAAGGCGGTTTTACGGCAGCCTTGCGTCGCAAACTGGAACAGGATGGCATCCAGTATTCCATCACAAACCTACGGTCTAGCGAGAGCATGTTCCGCAAGGCTTTCGACATGAACCAGCGTAATGTCGTGATTCTAAACACTAGCAGGTCTTCCGAATTGAATGTGGCATTTGCCAAGTTGAATGGTCTGATAACGTCCACCCCGGGCATCCTCATCACCATGTTTGGCTATACCGAGTGGCTGATGTATACCCGTATGTATCTGGACAATTTCTATAAGTTCGATGTGTACATCCCTTCAACCTATTATATGGATCCGCTGTCCGTACGCTCAGAACGTATCAAGCGCAAGTATCGCTGGAACTTCCATCAGGAAATGCAGAACTACCACCAGCGCTATGCAGTGACAGGATTTGACCATGCCTTCTTCATGCTGAAGGGTCTTCACCTCTATGGAAAGCACTTCACGGGTGCTTCCGGCATGGCAGGTTATACCCCCTTGCAGACTCCCCTTCATTTCGAGCGGATGGGCAATGGCGGACTGCAGAACAAAGCCATCCTCTTTGTTCACTATACTACTGGCAATAAGGTGGAAACCATCAATTTTTAAAGCTTGAAGATGAAACGGTATTTGATTTTATTGCTCGTAGTTCATTGCTCGTTGCTCGCCACACGTGCTCAGGTAGGAGAATATCGTAACGACTTAGCCGTTGGTGTCAGCGCAGGTTATATGCTGAGTTCGGTAGGTTTTGTGCCTGAGGTACCCCAAAAACAGTTGGGTGGAATGACAGGTGGAGTCACCTTCCGCTATACCTGTGAGAAATATTTCAAGAGCGTCTGTGCCATCGTGGCAGAGGTCAACCTGGTACAGACCGGATGGAAAGAGAATATCATGGACATGGACAACCAACCCGTCTATTATGTCAATGACAAGGAAAAGGCCAATCCCTTGTCCTATGAACGTCATATGAAATATGTTCAGGTGCCTATCATGGCGCGTCTAGGGTGGGGACGTGAGCGCAAAGGACTGCAGGGATTCATTCAGTTAGGTCCACAGATAGGCTTTTTCCTTGATGAGTCGACTACCAGTAACCTGCAGCCAGGTATAGGCAAACTGACAGAGCGCTCATCGAAGATAGAGGCACAGGACACGATGGCTGTCCAGAAGAAGTTTGACTATGGCATCGCGGTGGGTGGTGGCATTGAGTTTTCCCATCCCAAGGTAGGTCACTTCATTTTGGAAGGACGCTATTACTATGGACTGGGTGACATATATAAGAATTCTAAGTCCGACTTCTTCGGACGTAGTAATTTCGGGCAGATTGTCATCAAGGCTACCTACCTGTTTGATCTCATCAGAACTAAAAACGATAAAATTAAATAGAAAAGATTATGTTTGAAAACCAACCGAAAGGACTGTTTGCGTTGGCTCTTGCCAACACGGGTGAGCGATTTGGCTATTATACCATGCTCGCTGTCTTTGCTTTGTTCTTGAGAGCTAACTATGGATTGTCACCTGCACTGGCCGGCACCATCTATAGTGCGTTTCTCATGTTAGTTTATTTCTTCCCCCTCATCGGAGGTATCATGGCTGACAAGTTTGGCTTTGGCCGTATGGTGACAACGGGTATTATCATCATGTTTGCAGGCTATCTGCTGCTGTCAGTTCCTTTGGGGGGTGACACGGTAGCGCTTGTCGTCATGCTGGCAGCCCTGTTGCTCATTGGCTTTGGAACGGGACTCTTTAAGGGTAACCTGCAGGTGATGGTAGGTGACCTGTACAATGATCCACAATATAAGGACAAGCGTGACTCTGGTTTCTCCATATTCTATATGGCCATCAACATAGGAGCGCTGTTTGCTCCTACAGCAGCCATTAAGATTAAGGAGTATGCAGAGACTTCGCTGGGCTATTCCAGTAACGATGCTTACCACTTCTCATTCGCTGTAGCCTGTGCTTCGCTCGTGCTGAGTATAGCAATCTATTACCTGTTTCGTTCTACCTTCCGCCATACTGAGGGTGGCGTCAAGAAGAGCTCATCAACAGAAAGCGCTCCTGTTGAGGAGTTGTCTAAGGAAGAAACGAAGCAACGCATTGTAGCCCTATGCCTTGTATTTGCTGTGGTCATCTTCTTCTGGATGGCCTTCCATCAGAACGGACTCTCGCTGACCTATTTTGCCGATGAGTTTACGGCCCAGTCAGCTCAAGGCTTGCAGGCTATGTGTTTCGATGTGTGGAACTTGGTGGCTGTCATTTTCATTGTCTATGCCCTCTTCTCACTCTTCCAGTCGAAGACGGACAAAGGCAAGCTGATTTCGGGAATCGTCATTTTGGCAGCCTTGGCATTCCTTTTCCTGCAATATGATGGCGAGGGTGTTGTCACTGTTTCTGCTCCTATCTTCCAGCAGTTCAATCCCTTCTATGTCGTAGCACTGACACCGGTCTCTATGGCTATCTTCGGTTCGCTGGCAGCGAAGGGCAAAGAGCCTTCAGCTCCTCGTAAGATAGCCTATGGCATGATTGTCGCTGCTGTTGCCTATGCACTGATGGCCTTTGGCTCCTTTGGACTGCCTATGCCACAGACAGAGATGGGTGCTGATGGCAATCCCGTTGCTGTCCATGTAGCTGATGTCACCCCGAACCTGCTCATCATGGTATATCTTGTGCTTACCTTTGGTGAGCTGTTGCTTTCCCCGATGGGTATCTCCTTTGTATCGAAGGTTGCTCCTCCCAAGTACAAGGGTATGATGATGGGTGGCTGGTTTGTGGCCACAGCTATTGGTAACCAGCTCGTTGTGGTTGGTGGATTGCTGTGGGGCGCTGTACCCCTGTGGATATGCTGGAGCGTCTTCCTCGGTGTCTGTCTCGTTGCTGCAGTCTTTATGTTTGCGATGATGAAGAGACTAGAGAAGGTATGTTAAGTCTTCTTCTGACATCATGGCTGACACTCGTGGAACTGAACTGCGAGAATCTCTTTGATTGTCATCATGATTCACTGAAGCAGGATACCGAGTGGTTGCCTGCTTCAGTGCGTAAATGGACTCCTGCCCGCTATTGGCGTAAGGTGAACCATATAGGACAAGAAATCTTGTCGTGTCAGGAAAATGGTATTCCGGACCTCGTCGCTATGGTTGAGGTGGAGAATGACTCCTGTCTCTTTGACTTAACCCGTCGCTCCTTGCTCCGCCATGCCGGTTATGAATTCTTGATGACCGAGTCGCCCGATCTCCGAGGCATTGATGTGGCTTTGCTTTATCAGCCATTCTCCTTCCGTCCTATCTGTTATGATTTTCTTGCTGTCACTCCATTGGAAGGCATGCGTCCTACGCGTGATATCCTCTATGTGCAGGGGGAGATTATATCAGGCGATACCCTTCATGTCTTTGTCGTTCATGCGCCCAGTCGCTTTGGTGGCGAGAAGCAGACACGTCCCAATCGTCAGGTGGTAGCAGACCAGTTGGTTGAAGCCATCAGTCATTTATCTGCTCATGCTAAGGTTGTCATTGCTGGCGATTTCAACGATGGAGCGAATGACCCTGCCTTGCGTTTTCTGGAAGACCATGCACTGACGAATGTCAGCCGTGAAGCACAAGGCAGTCATGGGGCAGAGGGAACCTATCGCTATCAAGGACGTTGGGAGAGTATAGACCATATTTTCGTTAGTGCTGCATTGAGTGGCCATGTGTCAACAGCCTATATCAACGATGCCCCCTTCCTTTTGGAGGAAGACAAAAAATATGGAGGTGTTAAACCCTTCCGTACTTTCAATGGTCTTCGATATCAGCGTGGTTTTAGCGATCATCTTCCTTTGGTCGTACGTTTTCAATATTAATTGATTTTATTTGCCGCAGCATTTGTGATGATGAAGCTACTACATACGGTATTGTTCCTCTTGATGTCGTTGGCAGCGATGGCTCAGCAGACACCGATGGAAAAGGCTGATTCGACTATCTGCCCTGACTCTATTATGGCTCAGCCGCAGAAGAAGCATCCGTGGGTAGCGGCAGCAGCTGTAACGGCACTGAACACTAGTGTACAACTCTACAACCGTTATGTCACAAAGGAGGAGTTTGCCCAAACAACGATGCGTACCATCCGCGACAACCTAAACACAGGTTTTGTGTGGGACAACGACGTATTCATCATGAACATGTTTGCCCATCCTTATCATGGTAATCTATACTTCAATGTGGCCCGTTCTAACGGTATGAATTTCTGGGAGTCGGCACCTTATGCACTGGGTGGTTCGCTGATGTGGGAACTCTTTGGCGAGAAAGACCCGCCAGCTGTTAACGATATTATCACGACAACGATGGGTGGTATGGCTCTTGGTGAGATAACGCATCGTGTGAGTGACATCATTCTCGATGATCGTCAGCGCGGTTTCGGACGTTTCCTGCGTGAGGCGGCAGCCTTCGTTATTAATCCTATGAAGGGCATTGCCCGCCTGGCACGTGGCGATGCGTGGAGGGTCAAGAGTACACATTACAAGTATCACGACGCCCACCGTTTCCCTGTTAAATTCTCCATGTCGGCAGGTTGGCGATATCTGGCTGACAAGGGCAAGTTGACGGGTGGTGAAAGCAATCCCTTCATCGACCTGTTCCTTGTCTATGGGGATGCTGTGGATGGCGAACGGCATACAACTCCTTTTGATTTCTTCGACGTTGACGTTACCTTTGGTCTTAGTTCTAACCAGCCGTTCATCAACGACCTGCACATTGTTGGACGTTTGTGGAGTACTCCGATATTGGATAAGAACGGAAAACTGGGCGAGTTTGGCATCTACCAGCATTTCAACTACTACGATTCGAGTCCAGTCATTGATGGATCGGACCAGACACCCTATCGTATCAGCGAACCGGCAGCCTTGGGACCTGGATTTATCTTTGCTGGCGAACACCAGAAAGGTTTCATTTCCAGTTGGGAACAACGCCTTTTTCTCGATGCTATCTTGCTAGGTGGTACCAAAAGCGACTACTTTAATGTGCTGGAGCGTGACTACAACATGGGCAGCGGATTCAGTATTAAGACGAAGACGCACCTGGAGTTTGGCAATTGGGGGCGTTTCGATCTGCATGTCAAGTATTTCCGTATCTTTACATGGGTAGGTTATAAGAAGTCTGAGCTTAAGATAGACGATCTGCGCTATCTCAATGTGCAGGGCGATGAAGGTAATGCAGGGCTGTTTGTGGTTACTCCCATCTTCGAGGTCGACCTCTGGAAACGTTGCAGTCTTACCCTTTCCGGTTCCTATTATCATCGAAATACACGTTATAAGGAACACTCAAACAAGGAAGCTAAGACATTTGAGACGAAGGCTGGATTTACCTATTACTTTTAATCGAATCATCATTACACTAGTTTTCATTTCTCTTGGAGTAAATTTTTTTTCTTTCGGAGTATTTTAGCATACTCCGGAAGTATTTTTGAATAAGGAAGGGTTATTCATCAATAAGGCTGGGTTATTTCACAATAAGGCTGGGTTATTTCACAATAAGGCTGGGTTATTGCAAAATACCCCCCGCTTATTGACGAGCCCAAACAAAAGAATCGCTACCAGTGGATGATAGCGACTCTTTTTTCGTTTTGCATTTGGTGATTATGCCTTGATATTCGGCTCCTCGAGTCCGATACCTTTCTTCTTGTCAACCACCTTCAGCAACAGGCCTAACAAGAGGGCTGCTACACCCAGCGAGGCAAGCATGACGAGTGGCGCGGTATAATCGAACTGAGTGGGGTCGGTGACACCAGGGTTGGTGGCATCAAGCACCTTGCCGATGAGCAGTGGAAATAGCCAGAGACCGATGTTCTGGATCCAGAAGATGAGGGCATAGGCAGAGCCAATTACCTTGGCATCAACGAGCTTGGGCACAGAGGGCCACAACGAAGCGGGTACCAAGGAGAATGATGCTCCCAAGACCAAAATGGTGGTATAGGCAATGATGATACCTCCAACCGCATTACCCTTGAACATGGGCAATACAAAGGCGAATGTCAGGTGACATCCAATGAGCAGCAATGAACCCAGCACCAGCATGGTGGCTGCTTTGCCATGATGATCGAGATAACTGCCTAGGATAGGAGTGATGAGCACTGCCAACAAGGGGAATACGGCAAAGATAGACTCCGCAGACTGACGCATAAAGCCCATATAGCAGTAGGTAATCAGGGCAAGGACAGAGATGCACAACAGCCCATATCTCATATTAGCCTTTTTCTGGAAGTTAGAGGCAAAACCGGTTGCAGCCACCAGAAGCATGATGACGTACTGAATGATGGTCACGTCGGGTTTTGCCCAGAAAGAGTCTGCTGCAGGCAATGTCAGTGTCAGGTTGCACTGAAGCATGTTGACAGCATACTTCTGGAAGGGGAATATGGCAGAATAGTAGAGCACACACAGCAAGGCAACAATCCAGAAACCGCTGTCGGAGAGGATCTTACCGATGTCGCTGACCTTGAAGGGATCGTCTTTTTCTTCAGCCTCACCGGTCTGTGCGTCGAGTTTCTGATCCATGAAGAAATAGACGATGGTCATGATGAGCGCAATACACATCAGTACGACACCAAAGGCAACAGAGCGGCTAACGCTGACCTCACCACCCAGGCGGGCAAAGAAAGGCGAGAAGATCATACAGGTGGCAACACCCAGGCGGGCCAATGCCATCTCAGAACCCATTGCCAGCGCCATCTCACGACCTTTGAACCACTTTACGATACCTCTGGACACGGTAATGCCTGCCATTTCACAACCACAACCGAAAATCATAAAGCCGCAAGCAGCAAACTTAGCAGAAGCAGGCATGCCGGCATAGAAGGGTGAAACCCCTAGTTCGTCGAACAGCGGGATGTAGTTTAAGTTGTTGTTAAACCACGTCTCCAATCCGCTGCCAATGAAGCTGTCGCTGATTGCATACCACTTGACACAAGCACCTACCAACATGACAGCAGCTGAAAGGACCGCTGTGAAGCGAACACCCATCTTGTCGAGGATGATGCCTGCGAAAATAAGGAAGAATACGAATACGTTAAGGAATACCTCGGAACCCTGCATGGTGCCAAAGGCGGTAGAGTCCCATCCTCGTGTCTCCTGCATGAGATCCTTGATGGGTGAGAGAATGTCCATGAAGATATAGCTACAGAACATGGCCATGGCCAAAAGCAGTAGTGCAGTCCAGCGCATCGCTGCTGAGTCTCTCAACGTTTTTTGAATTTGTTGAACCATTTGAATTATTGTTATATTTTTATTTTTTTTGTGATTTTGACTGCAAAGGTACAAAAAAGTTCTTAGATTCTTTGTTTTACTGATGACTTTTCGTACCTTTGCCGATAAAGTATGAAGAAAGAGAAGATAAATTGGACCTATAGGTTGATTCATCGCGGGGGATGGCGCAATGTGGCGGTGGTTGCCGTCGCAGCCTTGCTGCTGGAGTTGGTGTCTGCACTTCAGTATTACTACTCACGTCAAATGCTGGAGAGTGAGATGGAACAGCGTGTATTGATGGATCTCGGTGTGAAGGTGCGTGACCTTAGAGCAACGCTGAACTCTGCCGAACAGACGTTGAAAGAGCATATTTGGGATGTTAGGAAAAGTCTGGAAACCCCCGATTCGATTACTAATACGCTGAGCCATGTGGTCAAAGTAAACGATAAGGTTGTGGGCGGATTTCTGGCTTTTACACCTTATTATTATAAAGAGAAGGGACGACTCTATGAACCTTATGTCTACGAGAAGAATGGGAAAATCATGACGGAGCAGCTTGGTGAGTTGGAGGGACACAATTATCTGGAACATCCGGGGTTCATTAGAATCATGAAGCAGCACGAACCTTTCTGGAGTGATCCTTATGAATACAAAAGTACATCGGGTGTACAGTCGCTGACAACCTATACCTATCCGTTGTTGGACAAGAATAATCGACTGATAGCTGCCTATGGACTCGATGTGTCGTTGTCATGGCTGGGTGACACATTGAATGCTCATCACCATAAAACATCGTCGTTCGAACTCTTCCTGACACCGAAAGGACAACTTGTAGGAGGTCCATCAGAGAAAATTGTCAGCAAGAAACGTCGTGACCAGGTAGTCATGCTCATTAACGACTCTACCGTTGACCATCTGTTGGCTGACGCTGACAATGTGAGGTATATCGAGTTCTACGACGATGAGAAAGAAGATAAGGCCTATATCTACTATCTGCAAATGCACCATGATCCTTTTTGGACGGTTGCGTTGGTATGCTACGACAGTGAAGTGTATGGTGGACTAGATAAAATTCGGAAATATAGCATGTTGTTGATGCTGGCGGGTTTCCTGCTGTTAGGCTTTATTATACATAGGATGATTAGAAACATCATCACTTTAAACCAGAAGGACATGGAGCAGAAACGCATAGCCGACGAGCTTCGTATAGCGAGCAATATTCAGCAGTCGATGCTGCCCAAGGATTTTCCACCCTTCCCCGACCGTACGGATATTGATGTGTATGGACAGTTGTTGCCTGCCCGTGAGGTTGGTGGTGACCTGTTTGATTTCTTCATCCGCAATGAGAAACTATTCTTCTGTATTGGCGATGTCAGTGGAAAAGGAGTTCCCTCTGCGATGATTATGGCACAGGCACAGTCGCTGTTCCGTGTGGCTTCGACGAAGGAAAGTAACGCTGCCCATATCATGCAGGCGCTGAATGAGATTTTGTGTCTTCGCAACAAGTCGAATATGTTCATTACTTTCTTCATTGGCGTGCTGGATCTGCCTACAGGCCGTCTGTCTTATTGTAACGCAGGTCATGACAAACCTGTCATTGTGGGCAAGGGACAATTGGATGCCAATCCTCATCTGCCATTAGGCGTATTTGATGATGTCAGTTTTAGTCAGCAGGAGATGATGCTGGAACCGGGTACGATGTTGTTCCTCTATACCGATGGACTGACGGAAGCTATGAATGTGCGACGCGAACAGTTTGGTTTGAAGCGTGTACAGGAAACCGTCGTGGAGAATGGCAGTTGCGAGGCTTTGGTGACTCATGTGACGAAGGCCGTTCATGACTTTGCGGAAGGAGCTGAGCAAAGTGATGATCTGACTCTGCTAGCCATACGTTATCAAAACAAAGGGGCATGACCAATTGTCATACCCCCTTGTTGTACATTTGAAAAGGTTGCTTATTTCAACCAGCGGTCAAGCCAGTTGAAGAAGGTGCGCTGCCAGAGTATGCCGTTCTGGGGCTTCAGTACCCAGTGGTTCTCGTCAGGGAATATCAGCAACTCTGCAGGAATACCTCTCAGGCGGGCAGCGTTGAAGGCGCCCATACCTTGGTTATAGACGATTCGATAGTCTTTCTCTCCGTGGATGCAGAGGATAGGGGTGTCCCATTTGTCGACAAACTTATGGGGAGAATTCTCGTAAGTCTTTGCTGCACGGCTGGTGCGGTTCTTATTCCAATAGGCATCGTCGTACTCCCAGTTGGAGAAGAATACTTCCTCAGTATCCGTATACATCGATTCCAGGTTGAAGGCACCGTCGTGGGCGATAAATGCCTTGAAACGCTTGTTGTGATGACCTGCAAGATAGTAAACGGAGAATCCACCGAAGGAGGCACCTACAGCTCCCAGTTTGTTGCGATCAACGAAAGGCAGTGAGTCTGCAGCGAAATCGATGGCAGACAGGTAGTCGTCCATGCACTGGCCTGTCCAATCACCGCTAATCTCCTCTTTCCATTCTTGTCCAAATCCCGGAAGACCATGACGGTTAGGTGCTACGACAACATAGCCATTTGCAGCCATTATCTGGAAATTCCAGCGATACGACCAAAACTGAGAGACTGGAGACTGAGGACCTCCTTCACAGAAAAGCAGGGTGGGGTATTTCTTGCCTTCTTCATAGTTAGCCGGTAGCATTACCCAGACAAGTTCTTTCTTGCCATCAGTAGTTGGTACCCAGTATTGCTGCATCTTACCGAACGTCAGTTGGTCGAGGATATGCTTGTTCTCAAAGGAAATCTGCTCAATCTTGGTCTTCTCTACATTCTTTCCCGGTGTCACCATATAAATGTCTGTCGGAGTGCTGAGGCTTTGACGAGTAGCCACTATGCGCTTGCCGTCGTTAGCCAGTTGCAGGGAAGTCCAGTCAGCCCAGTCTTCTGTCAACTGCTTTACTTCTCCTTTCCAATTACAGCTATACATGTTAGCGCAACCGTGCCATACACTGATAAAATAGAGATTGGCTTGCTTGTCATTCAGAGGAGCCCAGCAGAAAGATTCCACGTCGCTCTTCCAATTGATATAGTGTTTCCTGCCATCTTCCAACGAGTAAATGCAAAGACGGTTGAGGTCTGCCTCGTAACCATCACGAGCCATAGACTGCCATGCGATGAACTTACCATCAGGTGAGAACTGTGGGTTCTGGTCATAGCCAGGGTTGTTCTCCTGTGTGTTGCGATTGACAGCCTGGTCAGCCAAGGTGTGGCTGGGGTCGTACTTCGGAGCTACGTAACCCTCAGGCTTGCAGAGGTTCCGAGTCTCGCGCGTACCTATATTATATAAATAAATGTCAGCGTCAGTAGAAGTGGCATAGTCGATACCTTTCTTCTTTCGACAAGTATAGGCGATTGTCTTTGAGTCAGGGCTCCATGTCAATTGTTCGATACCGCCAAAAGGCTCCATAGGACATTCGAAAGGTTCACCTTCGAGGATATCCGTCATGTCTGTGGCAATCTTATCGCTACTTACTGAACAGAGGAAGGGGTGTTGGATACTCTCTACATAATGGTCCCAGTGGCGATACATAAGATCAGTAACGCGTCGACCTGTGGCCTTAGGCAGGTCGTCTGGATTCTTTTGGATGACCTCATTGAAAGGTATTGACTTGAGGATGATGACCTTCTGACGGTCTGGTGAGAACTTGAATCCTTCAACCTTTCCGTCGGTTTCAGACAGTTGCTTGCGCTCAGAACCATCAGGACGCATAGTCCATACTTCTCCCTTGCTCAGAAAGGCGATAGTCTGGGCGTCGAGCCATGTGGGATCGCTTTCGCTCTTGCTGCTCGTTGTCAGCTGGCGGTTGTTCTTTCCGTCGGCATCCATGATGCAGATAACCTGATGACTCTTGTTCTGCTTTACGCTATAATAGCCTACTTGATAGACCACCTGGCGACCGTTTGGCGAAGCTTCTACGGTGCCAATGCGTCCCATGGCCCAAAGAGCCTCAGGCGTCATCATGCGACTATTCAGCTTGATATGTTGTTTACCTATCACGTCGTTTTCAGCTGTTGCTGTGCCCAGCACCATCAGTGCCAGCACCGTTAAGGTTAGTATTCTTTTCATATCTCATCATTATTTCTTCATTTCTTTCTCACCGGGTCGCAGGTAAGCCCACATCCAAGCTTCTTGAAAATCTTACGGTCGACCTCGCTGAGCATGACAGTAGAGTGGACCTGACAGTCGCGCAGTTCAGGAAGTTTCTCCAAGGCACGTCTGCAAAGATCGTCGTTCTCAGAGAGCACGCTGAGGGCTACCAATACTTCGTCGGTATGCAGTCGTGGGTTCTTACCACCTAGATATTCAATCTTAGTCTTTTGAATGGGTTCAATCATCGACTGTGGAATGAGCTTGGCCTCGTGATCAATGCCTGCCAGGTGTTTGGTGGCATTAAGCAATAGTGCTGCAGAGCACCCGAGCAGGGGGCTCGACTTGGCTGTGATGAGAGTACCGTCAGCCAGCTCGATGGCGGCAGAAGTAAGGCCCGTCAGTTCTTGTTTGGCAGCTGCAGCAACCGTGACGCGTCGATAGGCTGTGCTAATCTTGGCCTGATTGAACAGCAACTGTATCTTATGAACCTCGTTGTCATTGTCAGCACCATCGGCCAGTTTGTTGGTGGCGTTGTAGTATCTGCGGATAATCTCATCGCGTGAGGCATTGCAGCACACCTCGTCGTCGCTGATGCAGAATCCCACCATGTTGACCCCCATATCGGTAGGCGATTTGTAGGGGTTGTCACCATAGATGCCTTCAAACAAGGCATTCAGCACGGGGAATATCTCAATGTCGCGGTTGTAGTTGATGGCAATTTTGTCGTAAGCCTCCAGGTGGAACGGGTCAATCATGTTCACGTCGTTGAGGTCGGCCGTGGCAGCCTCATAGGCGATGTTGACAGGATGCTTAAGGGGTAGGTTCCAGACAGGGAATGTCTCAAACTTGGCATAGCCGGCACGAATGCCTCTCTTGTTCTCGTTATATAGCTGAGACAGACAAACGGCCATCTTGCCAGAGCCAGGGCCTGGAGCAGTGACGATGACCAACTCACGTGAGGTCTCTACATATTCGTTCTTTCCGAATCCTTCGTCTGATGCGATGAGTTCCACGTTGTGAGGATATCCGTCAATCAAGTAATGAATGTAAGACTTGATACCCAAGCGCTCCAGACGATGACGGAACTGGTCAGCAGCCCGTTGTCCGTTGTAATGGGTGATAACCACAGAACCTACCATGAAGTCACGCTTCATGAACTCATCGCGCAGTCGCAGGACATCCTCGTCATAAGTGATGCCGAGGTCTGCTCGAATCTTGTTTTTCTCAATGTCCTCAGCACTGACCACGATAACAATCTCTAACTGGTCGCGTAGCTGTCCGAACATTTTAAGTTTTGAATCAGGTTTGAAACCGGGAAGCACGCGAGAGGCGTGATGGTCGTCAAACAGTTTACCACCTAACTCGAGGTAGAGCTTTCCGTCGAACTGAGCAATACGTTCGCGGATATGCTCTGATTGTATCTTCAGATACTTCTCGTTATCAAATCCAATCTTCATCTTCTTTTTCCTTTTTGCATTTCTTCAGCCTGCTTTTGCAGTGCTTCTAAGCGAGCGGCAAGACCAGACTGCTTCTTGGGGTTGTTCTTGTTGGCCTGATAGTTTGCTTCCAGAATGGCTAACAGCTTGGCATCATCTGTGGTCTTACGCAGGGTCCACATGATGGCTGCAGACATGAATAACGATACGAAATAGTAGAAATTCAAACCAGAACTGTAGTCGTTGAAGATAAAGAAGAACATGAGCGGCATGATGTACATCATCCATTGCATCATCTTCATCTGTTCAGCTTGGGCACCTACCATCTGGTCTTTCTGTTGCTGCATTGAGAACCAAGTATAGATAATTTGGGCGGCACAGAACAGGATACAGGTTAGGGACAGGTGGTCGCCAATACCCCAGATGTTTGTACCCCATTCGACGATGGGATCATAGGTTGACAGGTCGCTCATCCACAGGAACGACTCACCACGCAATTGGATGGCGTTGGGCACGAAGAAGAACATAGCCAGCCAAATAGGCATCTGGATAATCATAGGCAGACATCCTGAGAGGGGAGAAACACCATACTTGGAGTAGAGCGACATCATCTCCTGTTGTTTCTTCATCTGGTCTTCCGGCTTGTCGTATTGCTTGGTAGCCTCTTCGAACTTAGGCTTCAGCACGCGCATCTTGGCAGAAGACATATAGCTCTTCTTGACCATTGGGAAGGTGATGGCTTTCAGCAACAAGGTAATCAGAATGAGCACGATACCCATATTCAGTCCAAAGCCTGTCAACCAGTCGAATACATAAAGCGTGAACCAACGGTTGATCCAACGCAGCAGCCACCATCCCAGATCTACAAGCTGCTCTAGGTCTAGTTCCTTGCCAAACTGACTCTGCTCCTCAACAGCCTTAATCAGCCGGAAGTTGTTAGGACCGATATACATCTCAAATTCAGAGGGCTTGACACCTGTTGGGTCGAAGGATGTCTTCATCTTGGCATTGAAATGTTTGAGATAGCCAGAGCCTTTCTCGTCCTGGGTGCTAGTAAGTGTGGCGTTGGCTGCAAAGTCATCTTTCGAGATGAGAGCTACGCTGAAGAACTGGTTACGGAAAGCAATCCAATCCAATCGCTCTTCAACGGTTTCCGTCTTGTCTGACGACTCGCTTAGTTTGTCGGTGCCTCCTTTGGTTTCCTTATAATATAAAGAGGTGTAACGGCTTTCAAAAGAGAAACCCTTCTCTTGTTGGCGACAGTGGTCGTTCCATTCTATCTCCATCTCCTTGTAGGAAGGGGAGAAGAACTTGGATAGTCCCTTGGTTTGCAAGGTCATGTGCAACAAATAGTCCTGACCGAGTAGATAGCTAAGGCTAATGGAACCGCCTCCTGCTGCCAGAGCCGTCATCGTGACTGTTGAGTCTGTCTGCTCTGTGGGTGTGAAGTATAAGTCGTCAGAAACAATGTTGTCCTGTTTACCAGCAAGCATGAAATTCATGTTCTGGTCCTGCTCGTCGAACAGTGTCACATCCTGCTTGCCGTCAATGCTCTTGAAATTCTTGATAACGGCCTTTCGAACGACACCACCTTTGGTGTCGAGCGTCAGCTCCAGTTTGTCGTTCTTGAGCACGACTTTCTGTGAGGTACCACTCATGGCCTGATGGAAGAGAGCTGTGGTGTCATTGAGCGCCATAGAGTCGACAGCGGCCTGCTTGGCCTGTGCTGCTACCTGCTGTTCCTTGACAGCTTTCTCCTTCATAACCGTTTCAATTGAATCCTGTTTACGAGCGGCTTCAATCTCCTCTGCTGATGGTTGGTTGTACCAGCTGAAACCTATCAAGACTACAGCAATGAGGACGAAACCGATAATGGTATCTTTATTCATCTTTTACCTATTATTAAAATTACAAGGTGCAAAATTACAAAAAAAACTCCGAACACCAAAATAATTCTTAACTCTTAACTCTTAACTCTTAACTTTTTTGTATCTTTGC
Source organism: Prevotella sp. tc2-28 (assembly GCF_900107705.1). Lineage (GTDB taxonomy): Bacteria > Bacteroidota > Bacteroidia > Bacteroidales > Bacteroidaceae > Prevotella. The sequence continues at coordinate 23,671 of NZ_FNRE01000015.1, read as the reverse complement.
ACTCGATTATGAGATACAAGTATGTTTTAGCTTTATGCTTAGTCCTGATAGCATTTGTTGATGCATCAGGTCAACGACGTAAAAAAATACTAACGAATCCCGATACGGCTCAGGTTGTCAAAGACTATATGGATTCGTTGACAGTACTTCGTCGTCAGCTTGATTCGTTGCAGCAAGTGAACAGTCAGTTGCGAACAGAATCGAGTGACGGGCGCTATCTGCGTCTGTTTGCCCCCACCACGTTCTATCATTCTGGGGCTAACAAACAGTTGTCGTTATCTCCCAAGATAGGAGACGAGGTGACTGATGCCGTTGACGCTGCGTTGATGAGTCTTTATATGCGGCGTCCGGATTTGGTAAAAAACGATGAAAGCCAGCTAAAGAAAGTCGGTTCCCTGCGTGATGATGTGAATACGGAACTGACACAGAAGGTGGAACTGGTGGAGATGGCTGCTCCGATACCTCAAGAGCCCCAAGCAGCTCCGGCTCCTGTAGCAGTGCTCATCCAGAAACCTAATTTCTGGAAGTTCAAGGGTGATGGATATTTGCAGTTCTTGCAGAACTACGTGTCAGATAACTGGCACAAAGGTGGTGAAAGCAATTATTCTGCTGTTGCTGCTGCTACGCTCGAGTTGAACTATAACGACAAGGACAAAGTTACTTTCGAAAATAAGTTGGAAATGAAATTGGGCTTCCAGACTTCCCAGTCGGATACCGTACATAAGTTCAAGACTAACAACGACCTGTTGCGTCTGACCAGTAAACTGGGACTACAGGCACATAAACGTTGGTACTATACCTTGCAGGTGCTGGCCTATACGCAGTTTGCCAAAGGTCTTAAAGCAAATGACGTTAATACCTACTCTGACTTTATGTCACCTTTTCATCTGAATGTCGGTGTCGGTATGGAATACAAGGTTGAAGCGTTCGATAAGAGGCTTACGGGAAGTTTGAACTTCCTTCCGTTGTCGTTCAACCTTGTCTACGTTGACCGCTTAGGGTTGGCCGAGAAAAATGGCATCTCCAGTGGAAGACATACTTCAGAGGATTTCGGTTCACAATTCACGGCTGATTTGAAATGGCAGATTGTTGACCAGCTTTCATGGAAGACACGCTTCTATGCCAATACGTCTTATCACCGCGCATTGGTAGAATGGGAAAACCAGTTCGAACTCAAGGTTACGAAATATCTTTCAGCCAACCTGTTTCTCTATCCACGTTTCGACGATTCTGGAACGTGGGATAATGACATGGGCTACTTCCAATTCCAGGAGTGGAGCTCCATAGGACTGAGCTATAGCTGGTAAGAGGAAAGATTATTTCGCTTCTGTCATGTCTCCCTCAATGTAGAGACGAGTCATTTCTACGGCACCATTGGTGCGAATTGTAATTGATTTTTTGAAGTGACCGGGGAACTTGCCAGCACCATTGTAAGTTACTTTAATTTCACCTGTCTCGCCTGGCTTGACAGGTGTTTTTGTGTACTCGGGTACTGTGCATCCGCACGAAGCAATAGCTTGGTTAACAACCAAAGGCTGCTCGCCTACATTGGTATAGGTAAACGTACATGTTACTTTAGGGCTTTTCTCAGAGAAAGAACCAAAGTCGTGAGTGGTCTTGTCAAACTTGATCTGAGCCGGTTTCTGGGCCATTGCCATCGTCAGACCGCACACTAACAATAAGGTAGAAAATATAAATTTCTTCATACTTTTTCTTTTTAATTGTCCATATTATAAGACGTTATTCAGCCGCAAAAGTAAACTAAATAATTAATATAGTTCTTATTTTGGTCGCTATTTTTATCAATTTTAACACAAACGCGCCATTTCCATCAATAGTTCCATCTTTTTCCCTTAAATCTTTTTGCTGTTTCATTAATAATTCATACCTTTGCAGGTCGAAAGAAAAACAATAAATAATAATGTATAGAACAAAGACTTGTGGTGAGCTCCGGCTCACGGATGTTGGCAGCGAGGTAACGCTTGCTGGCTGGGTACAGAGAACGAGAAAGATGGGAGGCATGACCTTTGTCGACCTACGTGACCGTTATGGCATTACACAGTTGGTGTTTGACGAATCTAAGGATGCTGCACTCTGCGAACAGGCTAACAAACTCGGACGCGAGTGGTGTATTCAAGCTACTGGTAAAGTGAGTGAGCGTCAGTCAAAAAATGGCAAGATGCCAACGGGTGATATCGAAATCTTGGTGGATAAACTGAACGTGTTGAGTGAGAGCCAGACACCTCCGTTCACCATTGAAGACCAGACCGATGGTGGTGACGACATTCGCATGAAATATCGTTATCTGGACCTGCGTAGAAATTGTGTCCGTAAGAATTTGGAGTTGCGCCACCGTATGACAATTCTGATTCGTAATTTCCTTGATAACCTGAACTTTATCGAGGTGGAAACACCTATCTTGATTGGTTCAACACCAGAGGGCGCACGTGATTTCGTGGTTCCCTCACGTATGAATCCAGGTCAGTTCTATGCACTTCCTCAATCACCTCAGACTTTGAAACAGCTGCTGATGGTCAGTGGATTTGATCGTTATTTCCAGATTGCCAAGTGCTTCCGTGATGAAGATTTGCGTGCAGACCGTCAGCCTGAGTTTACGCAGATTGACTGTGAGATGTCTTTTGCTGATCAGGAAGACGTACTTAATATATTCGAGGATTTGGCTCGTCATCTGTTCAAAGAGGTACGAGGTGTGGAACTCCCTAAGTTGGAGCGTATGACTTGGCATGAAGCCATGCGTCGTTTCGGTTCAGATAAACCCGATCTTCGCTTTGGCATGGAATTCGTAGAGTTGATGGACGTGCTGAAGGGTACGGGAACCTTCCCTGTGTTCGACGAGGCAGAGTATATCGGCGGTATCGTCGTTCCTGGCTGTGCTGACTACACCCGTAAACAACTCGATCAACTGACTGATTTTGTGAAGCGCCCGCAGGTAGGAGCCAAGGGACTTGTCTATGTGAAGTTCAACACAGATGGAACAGTGAAAACCTCTATTGATAAGTTCTATACACCAGAGGTATGGGCTAAACTGAAGGAGAAAACACAAGCCAAGGATGGTGACCTTGTGCTGATTCTCAGTGGTGACAAACCGAATAAGACCCGTACGCAGCTTTGTACGCTCCGCCTCGAGATGGGTGACCGTCTGGGACTGCGTGACAAAGATACCTTCAAGTGCTTGTGGATTGTTGACTTTCCCCTCTTCGAGTGGAGTGACGAGGAACAGCGTCTGATGGCTACGCATCATCCGTTCACACTGCCCAATCCGGACGATATCCCCTTGTTGGATACAGCACCTGAAAAGGTTCGCGCTGTTGCCTATGACTTTGTCTGCAATGGTATCGAAGTTGGTGGCGGATCACTACGTATTCATGATGGCAAGTTGCAGGAGAAGATGTTCCAGATTCTGGGCTTCACGCCAGAGCGCGCAATGGCTCAGTTCGGATTCCTCATCAATGCCTTTAAGTATGGTGCTCCTCCCCATGCAGGTCTTGCCTTCGGTCTTGACCGTTTCGTAAGTATCATGGCTGGTCTTGATAGTATCCGTGACTGCATCGCCTTCCCCAAGAACAACAGTGGTCGTGATGTCATGTTGGATGCACCGGGTGAACTTGACCCTAAACAGCTGGAAGAACTGCAGTTAAAGATTGACTTACATCAAGAATAAAGCAGAAATAAGAAAAACTCAGCGGTAAGTGAGCATAAATTTTCTGAAAAGTTCTTAATTTTGCACGCAAAATATAGAATATCCATTCAATAGTGTATTAATATTTACAAAATTATGGCAGAAAAGAAAACTACAAAGAAGGTTGCTGAGAAGGCACCCGCAAAGAAGGCCCCTGCAAAGAAGGCCGTTGCTGCTAAGAAGGCAGTGTTTACAGTAAACGCTGAGAATGCTGGTTTCAAGGCTGGTGATGTTTATCAGGCTCTTGCAGCTGCAGAGAAGGCTATGACCGTTAAGGAGATTGCTAAGGCAGCTAAGATCAGCGAGGAGGAGACTCTGCTGGGTCTGGGTTGGCTCTTCAAGGAGGGTAAGCTCGCTACCGCTGATGACAAAGTAACTTTGGCTTAATTTCAATTAAGAAGAATAAAAAGGGGCCGGTAAGCTACAAGGCATACCGGTCTCTTTTCGTATCAAAACATGACGTACGACAAACAGATACTACATATACTGGCTGTTGCAGGTGAACAGGGGATAAGCGTACAGGCTATTGCTAAGCACGTTTATAATATGAACCACACCTTCTTCACGACTCCTGATTACGAAGAATTACGCAATTATATCCAGCAGTATCTGTTGCGTAACAGTAAATCGTCGCAGTCACTGATAGAAAATGTCGGACGTCGCGGCTATTACCGACTGAACACGGCAGGTTCTGCGGATGCACAGCAAATGGTACTCCAGTTTCGCGAGGAGCAACAGGAAACTAAAGAAGAGAAAACCCAACAGGACCTTTCATTAAATCTGTTTGATTAGTTTGGCAGGTACACCACCCACAAGGCTGTTGTCTGGCACATCTTTCGTGACAACGGCACCTGCTGCTACCACACAATGATTACCGATTGTTACACCTGGCAGAACTACTGCATTGGCTCCAATCCATACGTCATCTCCGATGACGACGGGTTTGGTGGTGATGCCTTGCTCATCGATGCGTTTCGTCGTGTCCTCAAAACGATGGTTCAAGGCTGTGATGGTAACACCTTGTGCCAGGTTTACGTGACTTCCGATACATACCGGACCGATAATTGTGTTATGAATGCCGATGCGTGTGTGGTCACCAATTACGATATCGCCCACAGCATTGTTAACACAACAATATGATTCAATGACACTCTTTCGTCCGAGGAAAAAACGACGGTAGGGTGGTGTGTCCATCCTGACGCTCCAATAAATTTTCGAATCCCTTCCCCGATGCTGATACAATGGTGCCAGTAAGCGAATATACCATCTAGGACGAGCATCACGTTGGTTCATGATGAGGTAGTCTAGCCATCGCTTCAGTCTGGGACTGTTTTTCAATCCTTCACGTATTCCTTCTTTATCTTTCATATATAATGTCTTTCCATTGTTCGATGATATGTGAAATGTCAAATCGCTGGGCTATTTGCAAAGCCTCTGCAGATGCTTTTGTCCAATCTATTCGGGTGGCAAACTCCAATTGTTGAGCCAGTTGTTCTACATTTCCGTTCGTGAAATATATGCCGAAGTCACCCATGATTTCCTTACTGGTTGGGAGATCAGACGAGACGATAGGTAGTCCATGAGCCATCGCTTCAACCAAGACGAGTCCAAATCCTTCCCAGCGTGAACTGAGCACGTAGACCTGTGCCTCAGAATAGTAGGTTTGGATGTGGTTTGTAAATGGATGGATATGTATTCGCTCTTGCAGTCCGTATTCTGCAATCATCTTTCTGTATAACGCCTCTTCTTCTCCTTCTCCGACAATATCAAGCGTCCATTCCTTGTCTTTCTTGGTAAACAAGTGAAAGGCTTCAATGAGCAAGTCGAAACCTTTATGTAGTCGGGAAAAACGCCCAACAGCTAGAAATCTTTTGCTGTTCCCTTGTGACAACTTCCCTGGTTCAAGCGTCAAGGGGTTGTATATCACTTGCACGGGGAAAGAATATTGACTCGCGTCATCATGACTAAGAACGATGGTCTCATTCAATTTTTTCAACTGGATTTCGTAGAACTTTTGAACCTCGTCACCGATATATTGAGAAGACTTTCCAAACAAAGCTTTGTATGAGTTGTGGATCCATCCAATCAGCTTGACACCTTTCAACTCTTGTTTACATGCTGCCAAACGTACTGCAAGAGGGGCATGTACTCCGACGATGACATCATAGTCTCCCGCTTTTAGCTTTTCTGTCAGTGCTTTTCGCTTTTCGGAAGGAAAAGAACTATGACCGTATAGCTTTGAAGTAAATTGGTTTTGAGGGATATACTTCCTATACAGATAACTATATGCCTTGCAAAAAAGCAGTTTCCATCGAGAAGTCTCTGGATAAGAGAAAAAGCGATAGTGAATCTTTGCTTCATGAAGTCCATAGAGAGCAGTATTCTCCAACGAAGGCGCGTCCAGCGTAACGATAGTTACGTCACAGTCTTTTGCCAGTTCCTTCGCAATGACTGCTGTCACGCGTTGCACTCCTCCGTATGAGAAGATGGAATCCATTAAGAAGCAAATTTTTTTCATATTATAAGACTATCACTTTCGTTGATAACATGTGTCGTACACCTCTTTGTAGACTTGAAGAAGACACTCTGCCGTTTTCTTCCATGAGAAGAGCTTGGCACGATTCAAGCCTATTTGTTCTTGTTTCTTATAGAATACCTCATCGGTCTCCAAACGTAACATCATCTGGGTGATCTCTTCGCTGTTTTCTGGATGAATGAGGATAGCATCAGTGCCTGCAATCTCTGGCATGGATGACGTGTTACTCGTAATGACAGGCGTTCCGCAAGCCATCGCTTCCAGCAGAGGAATGCCAAAACTCTCACGTAGCGAGGTGTAGAGAAAGGCAAAGGCACCATTGTAGATGTAGGGCAAGTCGCTATTGACAATATAACCGGGCATTACAATATTATCCCTGATATTTTCAATGTGGTTGCGTTGAATGATGCTGTTAAGGTAGGCAGAATCCAAATCGGCCATCAGCAGTTTTCGTTTGACATTTGATAGTCTCAGGTAGTTAGAATAAGCCACAAGCGTCCGTTCCGTATTCTTCTTGGGGTCGGTATTGCCGAGGAAGAAAAAATAGCCTTTTTCAGAAATGTATTTTTGACAGATGTTCTCTGTGTCCTTTATCTGTTTGAACCATTCGTTATAGCCATTGTAAATCATCGCCATCCGTTCGCGAGGGATTTTTAGCTTTTCGACAATATTTTCCAGTTCGAAATTGGACACCGTAATAATGCGCTGGCACTTGTTTAATATCCTGGGCACATCAAGTCTACGATAAAGCCATCCCATGTTCTGGTATAAGGAGTGGTTTTGTTTGTCGCGTGGTTCAAGGAAGATAATGTCATGTAAAGTCAGCACTAGTGGAATATCACACCAAAGGGGGGCGGTATTGCTGGTGCAGTGAAGGATTTCAATCCCATGTTTCTTCGCTGCACGTGGCAGAGCCCACTGTTCCCAAAGTGGGTAGGATGGACAATTCAGTTCAATGATGTGTATATTCTTTGTGCTTTCGACACATCTGTCCTCTCCCGGCTTAACAAACACATAATATTCATTCTCTGTGTCTAGCTTCTGCAATTCTTTAATATCCTGCAGTACCACATAGTCCATGCCGTGTTTGTTTTTACGGAATATCCGTTGTGCTTCGATGCCGATAATCATACTTGTCTCGATTCTTTTGATAGATTGGACAAAAATACAATAAAATTTTGATTATTCCAAATTTTTGTCGTACTTTTGTGCCATCAACCAAGATGTGTATGGATAAGCGTCCTTTAAAAATTGTATATGTTACCCCCGCTTTGTATATGGCAGGAGGAGTGGAGCGCGTATTGACACTGAAGGCCAACTATTTTGCGGAACATTTTGGTTATGATATTACGATTATTCTAACAGAGGGCAAGGACAAACCTTTGTTTTATCCCTTGTCGGATAAAATCAAAGTTGTCAATCTTGATATTGGATTTGAAAAACTTTGGACTTGTTCATTTGCCAAGAAGGTGTTTGTCTATTTATCGAAACAACATCGTTTTAAACGATTGCTTACTGCAGAGCTGATGCATCTTCGCCCAGACATAACCATTAGTCTGCTGCGTCGTGAAATTAATTTCTTGAATGACATAAAGGATGGGAGCAGGAAAATCGGCGAAATGCACATAAATCGGGCTAATTATAGAAATTTCAATACTGAAAAGGCAAATCTTTTAAAGAAGCTATTTGCAAGGTTCTGGTTTTTAAATCTTTTGCATCATCTTCAAAGTCTTGATAAGTTGGTTGTTCTGACAGATAGTGATCGTGAGTCATGGGTTGAATTGAATAATGTAGTTACTATTCCTGATCCGTTGTCTTTATCTCCAACAACGATTAGTCCTTTAACTGAGAAACGTGTCGTTGCAATAGCCCGTTATTCACATGAAAAGGGAATAGACTTGTTGTTAAAAGCATGGTCTATCGTTGAAAAGCAAATTTCAGATTGGAGATTAGATGTATATGGTGATGGGGATATAACTCCTTATGAACAGCTGATTTCGGAATTAAAGATTAATAGGAAATCTTGTCAGTTGCATGGAAGAACTGATGATGTGGAGAAAGAATATTGTAATAGTAGTGTCTTTGTTTTGAGCTCTCGTTTCGAAGGTTTCGGCATGGTTCTTACAGAAGCTATGGCTTGTGGCCTTCCCGTCGTGTCTTTTGATTGCCCTTGGGGACCTCGCTATATATTATCTGATGATGAGGATAGTATCTTAGTTGAGAATGGTCGTTTTGATTTATTGGCTTCAAGCATGTTAAAGTTGATGAACGAGAAAACTCTTCGACAATCTATGGCTCAAGCTGGATTGAAGAATGTTAAGCGTTTTGAAATAGAGAATATTGCAGAACAATGGAGAAGCGTCTTTGAATCATTAAATCCAAGTGCATCATGATTATATTATTTCTTGTCTATCATGGATTTTCAGAGGTCAGTGGAATCTCCAAGAAAATTCACTATCAAGTGAAGGGACTTCGAGAGAATGGACATGATGTGCGCCTGTGTTACTATGGCTTTGCAGAAAATGGTCATCGTTGTCGATATATTGATGATAAGGTCATTATGGACTATGGTAAGGGCAAGTGGGCAGGAATTCGTCAACGTTTAGACTACGATTGCATATATAACTATTGCATACAAGAGGGTATCCAGTTTGTATATGCCCGTTGTTTCCAGAATGCTAATCCCTGGCTGATTCATTTCTTCAAGAAATTAAAGCAAGCTGGTATTCGTTCTGTGACGGAGATACCGACCTATCCTTATGATAGCGAGTTTGTTGGCTTTCCGCAGGAAACACGCCTTGGCCTAAAGATAGACCAGTTGTTCCGTCGGCAGCTCTATGCTCAAATGGATGCTGTTGTTACTTTTTCAGATGCTCAGGAAATTTTCGGCCAGCGTACTATAAACATTAGTAATGGTGTAGATTTCGATAGTATTCCGTTGCATCAGTCCCCCCTCACTTTAGAGAGGGCGGGGGGAGAGGTCCCTCTTCATCTCATCGGTGTTGCGGAAGTACACTACTGGCACGGTTATGACCGTTTGATTGCCGGTATTGGCGAATACTATAAAAATGGAGGAAAGAGAGATGTGTTTTTCCATATCGTTGGTGGGGTGGGACCAAGCGAGATGTATGACTCCACACACGCTCCCGGTTTTGCTGAACTGATGGAAAAATACCAGATTAAAGACAAGGTGATTTTCCATGGACAACTCTTCGGACAGCAACTGGACGAAGTCTTTAATCAATGTCAGTTTGCTATTGGCTCACTAGCTCGTCATCGTAGTGGCATAACAAATATCAAGCCATTGAAGAACAGAGAGTATGCCGCACGAGGAATCCCATTTATCTATAGTGAACAAGACAGTGATTTCGATACGCAGTCATACGTTTTGAAAGCACCGGCTGATGAGTCTCCAATATCAATACTGTCTATCATAGATTTCGTAGATTCCTTCAGTATGCAGCCGATAGATATTCGACAGTCAGTAGGGCATCTGAGGTGGAAGATGCAGATGCAACGTGTATTGAATGAATTGTTTTAACTCCCAAAAACGACCAGCGATGAAGAGTGCAGAATTTGACATAACGGTTATTATCCCCGTTTATAAAGTTGAGAAATTTATTGAGCGGTGTCTTTGTTCAGTGATGAACCAGACATACGGGAAGCCATTTGAGTGTATTCTTGTTAATGATTGTACTCCAGATAATAGTATGTCAATAGTTAAGCGTATCATTGATGGTTATCGGGGAAATATTTCTTTTAGAGTCATTAATCATGAAAAGAATAGAGGTTTGTCAGCTGCACGTAATACGGGAATCATGCAATCTCGGGGTAGTTATCTACTATTTGTTGATTCTGATGACTATATCGTAGAAGGTTGTTTGGAAAAGCTTGCGTTTCAATTGGAGCAACATCCTGATATAACAATGGTATTAGGTAATACGCAGAATAATTTGTCAAATACAATCAAGGTTGGTGAAGTTCCACTTTGCAGTTATGACAATCATGTGATTAGGAAATTATTTTATTCTCATTCCCTTCCTGTTACCGCCTGGAACAAATTAATACGCAAGGATTTTATTCTTCAGAATCGGTTTTTCTTTAAAGAAGGTCTGTTGTTTGAAGATTTGAATTGGTCTTACCGCCTGTTTCGCATTTTACCGTCGTATGCCTTTGTCCCAGAGGTTACCTATTCGTATGAGGATAACCCTCAATCTATTATGCGTCAAGCTGATAGGGACTTTGAAACTCCTGCAAAAAGTTATATGTATATTTTTGAGGATGCTATCGAGCATATTGACAAAGAATTGTATGTAGATTGTAGTCTGTTTATTGCGTATTTTATGTTGATAGTTCAAGATAAGATGAATAAAAGTAGACTTTCGGACGGAATTCGGCAGCAGTTTACGCAACTGAAGAGACGGTTGATGAAAGGGGCCTTATCAAAAAGTCATTTTCTCCTTGCCTTATATTTGATGATACTATTTAATCCGTGGAGTAGGCTTACATACTTCCGCTTCTTCCGTCATCATCATCATCAAATTGTTCGTCTTGTGCGCAAGTTGTCAGTTTGGGATTGATGAGATGACAAAATAGGGATTCCCATTGTCGCATGATGTTCTCCCTCTTGTAGCGTTTTATATCTTTCTTTGCTTGAAGACCCATAGTGCATCTTAGCTTTTCATTCTCAATCAGTTTGCATACGTAGGTGGCGAATGTATTAGTATCCTTGTAGGGAGTAATATAGCCGTTTCTTCCATGACTGATGATTTCTGCAGGACCATTTGGACAGTCGAAGGCCACACAAGGCAGTCCACATTCCATGGCTTCTAATAAAACCATAGGAAAACCCTCAAAACGGGAAGTCATCAGATAGATAGAACTCTCCAAATATTTTTCTTTGATGTCTGTAGTAGGGGCATTAATGATTATATTTCTCTGCAAATGCTTGCTATCAATACGTTGCTGTAGTTCTTCTTTCAATTCCCCAGCTCCGTATATGTTCAGAGTCCAGTCTGGGTGTTGCCGAGCAACGAGTTCCCAAGCATCTATCAGATAGTCGAGCCCTTTTTGTTCGTTCAGCCGCCCCACGCAGATAGCCTGTTTGTTCATACAGGTACAGATATGTTCTTCTTCAAAAGGCAAAGAGTTAGGGATAACCTCTGTTTTCACGAATGGACTCCAAGCCTCAGCATCTCGTTGAGTCAGAAGGACCAACGCCTTCAGTTGGCTGACATTCCGTTCATGCTTGTGTCGCCAATAGTGAGCTATCTGTCGATATGGAAAACCGCGTTGCTCCATGAGGTGAAAATTGCGTACGAATGGCTTTGCAATGTGTGACTCTGCTATTTTGATGCTACCGTCATGGATGGAGGTCAGTATATCCATGTCTCGCCCTAGGGTGGAAATGACGATATCAGCCTTTTCACGAAGAAGGGTATCTTTAAGTTTCTTCTTATATTGACGCATGAGTCTGAAGTACATATAAGCCCTCATTAACAATCCATGTCCGTATTCCTGACTGAAATCTATGGCAAGGTCGATGATTCGAACTTTCTCTGAAAGAGGGTAGATAGGAGGCCTGCCTAATTGCGTATCGGTAATGAATGCAACCTCATAGCCGTGCTCTGCTAAATAGTTTGCTTTTTCGCTTAAGATTCGGTCTGCACCGCCTTTAGTGACTAGACCAGTGTAAATATATATAATCTTCATGCGTAGAATGCTCCTAATATTTTATAGTACAATTTGATGAGTGAACAGTATTTATACAAAACCTGGTGTCTATAATACCCAAGATTAAGCAGATGGCTAAGTGGAAGGAACAGATGAAGTTCATAGATAACTTCCAAAGGTCTGAATTCTTTCAGATGCCTTACAAGTAATTCTTTTTTTAACTGATGCAGCAGTTTTTTTGTATCATCCTCAATCCCCATCTTATTGGCGTTATAGACTATAGGCATCAACTTGCTGAGAATAAAAACGATGTTTTGTGGATAGAGTGAGTAGTCAATATCCTTGATAATTTCCTTCATGACAATAATGAAGCTCCTTGCAGGCTTGTCAAATTTTTTGCTGGCTTCTCTCATGATAGAGTTGCTGTTGGATGTCCTATAAAAATAGGTATATTGTTTGACGCGGTAGTATTCTTCGACGTATCGATAAAAATAATAGCACCAAAGAAGATCTTCAAAGAGGATCCCTTCTTTGAAAAATACTTGATGATTGATGATAATTTCTTTTTTGATAAGTTGGTTCCATACACGGGGTATGATTTTGGAATCCATCAAATATTTGTATAGCATTTTTTCTCCACATATACTTGATGGTAAGTCACTCAGCGGAGATGCATCCCCTTCCATAAAAACTTCTCCATCGATAATATCTGCATTAGGATGCCTCTTTAGTTCATTGACAAGTGTTTCAATGGAATTAGGGTATAGACGGTCATCTGAGTCAAGAAAGAATACATAGTCGGTTGTCGACTGTTGGATGCCTATATTTCTTGCAGCAGATGGCCCTTTGTTGGTATCGTGATGTAATAGCTTGAACTCAATATTCCCCTGATAATGGTTAATGATATCTGATGCGATATCTGCACTCCTGTCTGGTGAGCAGTCATCGACTATAATGCACTCAAAATTGTCATAAGTTTGGCTGATAATAGAATTGAGGCATTCTGCGATAAAATTCTCAACGTTGTAGACAGGTATGATAATAGAGAGTTCTTTCATCTTTTTTCTGTTCTTTTTCGCAAAATTACGGAGAAAAGTTTATATTTCAAAAAAAAAAATGCTATTTTTGCAAAATAGATTTAAAAAAATGGCAAATTGGTACGATAAATACATGACCATTTACGGGAAACCTTTTAGTGAGGTGCCCCAGCAAGTGATTGATGAGACTCGTGAACGGTTAGCGCGTTTACAGAGTTCAGAACCATTAGCATCTATCGTAGTTATTGGCTATAATGAAGAGACACATCTGCAGGCATGTTTATGGGCTATTAGTGAAATCCAATGCAAATATCCTGTTGAGATTATCGGTGTTGACAATGACTCAAAAGATCGTACTGCTGAGATTTATGAAAAGTCAGGTATCCCATTTTATACCGAATACCAGCATTCTTGTGGCTATGCTCGTCGTTGTGGTCTGCAACATGCCAAAGGGCGTTTCTATTTTGATGTAGACAGTGACACACTTTATCCTCCTCAGTATTACGAAGTAATGATTGACCATCTGTTGAAACCGGGAGTCTCGTGTGTTTCTGCCACTTGGGGCTATTTCCCAGATGCTAATCATTCTGCCTTTGGTTTGAAGATGTTTGAGATGACTCGCGACCTGTTTTTGTGGATACAGCACTTTAAGCGTCCAGAACTGTCTGTCCGTGGTCTTGTCTTTGCCTATAATGCTGATTATGGACGGAAGGAACCCTATCGTGTTGACATTATCCGAGGTGAAGATGGTTCGATGGCCTTTAATCTGAAGAAATATGGTAAGATAGTCTTTGTCCGCGATTCACGTTGTCGCGCTATCACTGGCTATGGAACGATGGGGCAGGAATCACTATGGAAGAGCTTCCTGAATCATGTTAAGGTTCAGATGAAGGGCATCACGCGTATTTTTCATAAGACTACTCACTATGTTGATAGTGATGACAATCTCGTCTCAAAAATGAAGAAGCAATGAAGATAGTCTATGTCGTGGGTGGTCTGCTTGCTCCTAATGGGATGAGTTCGGTGCTGAGTGCTAAAATCAATTATTTGGCAGAGCATACGGACTATGAACTATATATGATCCTCACGGAAAAGGCTGGGCAGAAGTGGTATTATACCATCAATCCGAAAGTGCATTGGGTGAATTTTGATATCAACTTTGATGAGTTGGATACCATGCCATTTCTTAAAAAACTGTTCTTTTATCAGCAGAAACAGCGTAGATATAAGAAGATGTTTACTGACTATCTGATGCAAGTTCGCCCAGATATCACGGTGTCCACTGTCAGGAGAGAGATTAATTTTATCAATGATATCCCGGATGGTAGTAAGAAGGTAGGAGAGATTCATTTTAATAAATCAAACTATCGGAATGTACATATACCAATCCTACCTGCTTGCCTTAATCGATATTTGTCGCAATTGTGGATGGAGAGGCTACAGAAACAAATCGCTCGCCTTGATAGTTTTGTGGTACTGACTCATCAAGACGCTGCACATTGGAAAGCCCTTTCTAATCTGCAGGTCATACCTAATTTTATAACTCATATTCCAGCAGAGGCATCTCATGGGAACCGTCAGCGGGTTATCGCCGTTGGGCGATATGATAGAGTAAAAGGTTTCGACCTGTTGATAGAGGCATGGAAACAGGTCTGTCAATATCACTTGGAATGGCATTTGGATATCTATGGAGCCGGAAATCGAGAGGAATACCAACAGATGGCTGACAAAATGGGAATGAAGGATGTTGTACATTGTAATGGACCTGTTACAGATATAGATACCCAATATATATCATCCTCTTTGTTCGTATTGTCTTCACGGAATGAAGGTTTCGGCTTGGTGCTCGTAGAGGCGATGGCTGCTGGCTTGCCAGTTGTATCTTTCGATTGCCCCTGTGGTCCTTCTGATATTATTAAGAACGGAGAAGATGGTCTGCTCATTGAAAATGGGAACGTCCAGAAACTGGCTGATGCAATTTGTTGGATGATTAGTCATCCGGAGGAGCGGAAACAGTATGGAATACAGGCCCGTTCTCATGCGATGAAGTTTACGCAGGTAAAGGTAATGGAAATGTGGCAGGAACTTTTTGAGAAATTAGTATAAGGATGGCAAACAATATTCCTTCTTCAACGGCAGATGCTCAGTCAACTATTGTCAGTAGGTTGCGATTCCCGTTGATTTTGTTAGTGGTCTATATTCACAGTTTTGGCATTCCGGCAGAGGATACCAATGTTCCCCTTTTGCATTCGGGATTTTATGAAATGGTGAGAACATTGTTATCTGGAATGATTGCTCATTCCGCCGTTCCAACTTTCTTCTTTATCTCTGGCTTCTTGATGTTCTATCGGGTGGAAGGTTATAGCCTTCAACTCTATCGTACAAAAATGAGGAATCGGTTCTTTTCTCTATTGATACCTTATATTATTTGGAACCTGATAGCACTGGGTGTCTGGTTTGTTCGTCAAATAGATATGGGACTTGCTGCGGATGAAGTAGTGTCACACTACATGGAAAAAGGTATTTTCTCCTGCTTTTGGATTTTCTACATGATAGGTGGTGGTAGTGTTGACTGGTTTGGAAATGTCAGCCATCTGACAGCACCTGTTGATTTGCCTCTGTGGTTTCTTCGCGACTTAATCGTTGTTTCTATCTGTTCTCCCGTAGTATATTTTGTTATTAGGCGAGGGCGGGGGTGGGCGTTATCCTTCCTTGCAGTCTTATTCCTTTCCGGGTTGTTCCAAAACAGTCCAGGTCTATCTTCTTGTTGTGTCTTTTTCTATAGTTTTGGAGCATGGTTCAGTATTACTAAAAGAGATTTTGCAACATTCTTCCATCGTTTCTTCCAACCAGCCTTATGGTTGTATGTCTTGTTGTTGGGTATAATGGTTTGGAGACACGGAACGGAAGCGGCATCAATGTTATTCCCGTTGTTACGGTTGATAGGCATGTTTGTGTTCTTGGGTTTTGCTGAATGGGGTGTTCGGCATACTTCATCTTCCTTGCCACCCGTTTTCGCAGAAGGTTCTTTCTTCGTGTTTGCTGTTCACTATGTGATTTTTTTGTCTTTTGTTGATCAATTGGTAGGAAAAGTATTCCCAACAACACATGAGGTGACACATGCCTTACAATATCTTGTTGCTCCATTGATAAAGACATGTTTGTATATTGCTGTCTATTACTTGTTGAAGCGGTGGATGCCTCTAGTTACTTCTGTTTTGATAGGCAAGCGTTAAGAGGCTTGTTTCCCCTTGTACTCGTTAATTAAATAGGTCGGACGATTCTTGGCCTCGTTGAAAATGCGTGCAATGTATTCACCCAATATGCCGATGGCGATAAGTTGCATTGCTCCTAAGAAAAGCATGACGGTCATGATGGTGGGATAACCTTGAACGGGGTCGCCCCAGATTAATACTTTGGCAATGATCCATCCCATATATCCTAAAGCCCAGATGGCGATGATTAATCCGATGAAGGTTGCAAAGCGAAGTGGGGCAGTGGTGAAACCTGTGATTCCTTCAATAGCTAGGTTGAACAAAGCATGGTAACCCCAGTTTGACTGTCCTGCCACACGGTTACCTCTATCGAAGATGATCTCTTTTTTGCGATAGCCAATCCAGCAGAACAACCCTTTCGTATATCGCTCACTTTCACGCAATTGTTTCAATGCGTCAATACATTTTCTGTCTAATAGGCGGAAGTCCCCCACATTACGAAGGACCTCATACCGCGTTGAGTGGTCGAGAATATTATAAAAAAGCAGCGAGAACTGACGTCTGAGCCAGCTTTCTTTCCCTCGTGAGTTTCGCTTGGCATAAACATCATCATACCCTTCTTCCCAGTATTTCAGCATCTCGGGAATCAATGAAGGCGGGTCTTGCAAGTCTGCGTCCATAATCACCATGCAGTCACCTTTCACGTGGTCAAAACCTGCCAGCATGGCATTCTCTTTGCCAAAGTTGCGTGAAAGGTCGATATAGGATATTCTGCTGTCTTTGGCATATAGTTCCTTAATGATGTCAATCGTCCTGTCCTGACTACCGTCATTTACAAAGAGTAATTCCCAGTTGTAGCTGGTTTCGCTGTCCATTAGTTTATTGACTTCCTCATAAAGTTTCGGCAAAGACGCTTCCTCGTTATAGCAGGGTATGAGTATAGAAACAAGTTTATTCATCGTCAAGTATGTTTATGTCGTTGCAAAAATACGAAATAATTTCTTTCTATCAAAATTTTTGTGTACTTTTGCATGTGATTATTCATTTGCTGTTTCATGAAAGATATCCTTATTAAGATATTCGCATTGCTGACTCTGCTTTTTGTTTATGTGATTTCTTCACGTACTCCGTTGATGTGGGAAGATGTTGTGTATACCTTGAAGGCGGATGCGTCATTGGGTGCAGCTATGAGTAACTCGGCAGTAGCTGATACCATACAGTTGGGGCGTTATGAACGAGTCGAGTCTATACCAGATTTGCTTGAGTCCAGCTATTATCATTACATGAATGCCAATGGTCGTCTCTTCCCTCATATGACGAGCCAGGTATTTGGTGCGCTGATAGGAAAACCAGTGTTCAATGTATTGAATGCCTTCGTGTTCTTTTTGATGATAACGATGGTAACGTTGCTGATAGTAGACCATCGAAAGCGATTCTGGAAATGGTGGGTTGTGGTTTTGTCGGGACTTTGGTTGTTAATGCCCGAGACGAATACCTGTTTTTTCCTGATGACTTATGCTTTGAACTATCTGTGGAGCTCTGCTATTTGTGCATCATTCTTGTATTTGTATTTTTTCATAGGTCACCATCGCGTATCCTCTTGGTTAGTTGGCATGGGTTGTGTCTTCGCTTTTGGAGCAGGGTGGTCACATGAGGGATTGGCCGTTGGCATAGCAGCAGGCTTGTTCTTTGACCAGTGCTTTGATATATATAGTCATCGGTTGAATACTCAAAAGCTGATCTGGGCAATCTGTTTTGTTGCAGGAGCCTTCTTGTTGTGTATAGCTCCGGGAAATTTCAATCGCACAGATGCTGCATTGCCATTATATAATCATCTATTGTCTTTTTCCCGACTAAGAATCTTCTGGTTATTCCTCTTGGCGTGGGTTGTCTTCTCCAGAAGTACAGATTTTATAAAGCAGAATCGTTTACTATTGGTAGCATTGGCTTTTCAGTCGCTCTTCTTATTCTATGTGGGCTATCGAAATGGCCGAGTGCTATGGGGTACGGAGCTGTTCTCTTTTATCTTACTTTTAAAGGTCTTTGCTTATAAAGAACGAAATGGATATTTCCTCACGAACCTTTCTTATACTTGTCTACTGCTCTTGGTTGTGCATTTCTCTTGGCTCGTTTATCGTTCTGGCGAGGTACGCAAACAGTATGATGAAGTAATAGCGCTATATTTGCACAGTCCTAACGGTACTGTCTATTACGATTTGCATCCAGAATCACATATTGTGAAAAGATACATTCCTACTCCCCTTTGTAGTGAAAGACCTTTCGAACTTCTAACTTTCTCGCTATATTATACTAAAGCCGCAAAGCATTTGAAAATCATTCCAACCGCTCTGAAAAATAATTATGAATAAGCAACGACTAGACTATATTGATATTCTGAAAGGTCTTGGTATCCTAATGGTCATATTCAGTCATTCTGGAGCAGAAGAATGGTTGATGTCAAATATGGGAGATTTTTTTGTCCCTTTGTTTTTTATTGCATCAGGATATACATATAAATATCATGATGAATCTTATCTTCATCAATTTTCTAAAAGAGCAGTTAGATTACTGAAACCTTATTTCTTTTTTAGCATTGTAATGCTCTTGCTCTATCAACGTTTCTCAATCTTTGATATTCTTGGCGTATTCTATTCCCGATACTGCCTTTATCCATATCATACTATAGACAACATTTTTTTGATGGGGGGAGGTAATCCTCCTCTGTGGTTCCTGACTTCCATGTTGTCAGCTTATATTCCGTTTCTTTTCTTAATGAAAAACCAGGAAAAGGCCAATTGGATTCTGATGTTTTTTACTATCTATACTTTTGGCTGTCAGTATATTCCAATACTGCTCCCTTGGAACTTGGATAATGCCTGTTTGGTGGCTGCATTTATGTATGCAGGAGTTGTATTACGAAGCGATAAATCATTGTTGAGTCGGTCGGATTATACATATATTTTGACATTGGTATTTTTTTTCTTAGTCATTTTATTCAATGGAGGCGACAATCTATCTGTTCGTGAATATGGTCGCAGTTTTATACTTTATTATTTAGGTTGTGTTTTAGGGGCGGTTTTCCTATTATGGTTGTCAATAAAGATAGAGAAAACCCCGTTGGGGGGGCTTTTAGTTGATTTTGGTCATCATTCTCTCGTTATCTTTTGTTCCCAGATGTTTCTTTTACGAATTTGTCATCAAGTGTTTCATTCAATGTTACATTTTCCAACTGAAGGCATTGTGTTCTATATGATTACCCTCATAAAGATATTATCGGTAGCCATCGTAGGAATGTATATTTCAAGAGGCATGAACAGGTATATGCCTTGGCTGTTTAAGTAAATCCAGACGATGTAACAGTCTTTATTTTTTTATCTTTCTTAATTTCACACCCTCACAGAAATCGTAGTGGAGCTTACCGCTTTTACGATGGCCAGTAGGAGTGAATTTGCATACAACTCGTTTGACATGTTCATCCAGTTTGTAGTCTTCTTTGTTGTCTACAGTTTCACTTTCCACAGTGAGATGAAAACTGCCGAATCCGTCAAGTTTGACCGTGTTTCCCATCTGTAGTTGTTTTTTCATTTCATAGACCAGAGCTTTTAATACTGCATACACATCGCTTTCCGTGACAGAGTTGTCCATACTGATCTTTTCTGCGATAGTTGCTAATGACACGTCTTGCCACTTTACAGCCTTCCCATACCATTTGTCTGGCTGCCCCTTTCTTTTCATTTTCTGTACTCTAATTTGTAGCGCCATAGTCTTATCCATTTTTGTTATTGTTTACTTTGGTGATTTTGTGTAATCTCATAAAATTCCTATTCCAAATAACGATTTTTGCAACTCATTATTGCATTTGGATTAACAAAAGATGATGTAAAATGATATATTTTGCGTCACAAAACCATATGTTTTACATCGTAAAACCATATGTTTTGCTATGATTTGAGTTAATATGATTACCTCAAATAGTTTGTATTGCTTTAAAGAAATCTTTTGCAAAACGTTCCTTATCGAAATATTTGGAGTGCAAAAGTCCAGCCTGACCTAAAGCTTTCCGCTTCTCGGGATGTTGGTAGAGATTGCGGATAGCGGTGGCCAAATTGTCGACAAAGTATTCATCGGTGTCGAGGAGGATAGCCGATTCTTCTGTTACTTGTTCTGGTATTCCTCCTCGCCGAGTAGAAATAATGGGAAGCCCCGTAGCCAGTGCCTCTAGAACCGTTGTGGGGAAGGGGTCGTCCCATACGGAAGGAATAACGGCAATGTCGGCTATTTGTAAGTAGTTGGGCATCTGGGCATAAGGAATGAATCCTGTGAAAATAATACGGTCAGACAGATGTGCGGCTTTTTCCCTCAAAGCTTTTGCAAAAGAGTTTTCATTATCATCGTTACCATAAAAGGAACTGCCTATCACAAGAAGTTTGATTCTGGGTAAGTCTTGAAGCAGAGTCATCGCTTCTATCAATTGCATGATGCCTTTTTCTGCAGTCACTCTTCCGCTGAATACCATCACAAAATCATCCTCTTGAAGACCGATACTATTGCGGTTGATACTGTGGTTGCAAGAAGAAAAAGCATGCAAGTCTATACCATTGTATACGGTTGTTGTCTTCTTGTCATAATGATTGATGGTCAGTACGCGTGACTTGATATAGTCGGAAACGGTTATAATGCAAGTAGCTGCATTGTAAATGTCTAGTGCTTTTTCCGATTTGCTGTCCAGTTTCTCATTGTGGAGATGATATACTAACTTGGCATTGGAAACTTCTTTTAGCTTGAGTGCATAAGCAGGGCGATTTTCTATCAAAATGATGTCGTAAGAGCGTCTGCTTATATCCTTAATGGCTTCTTGCAGATAAAATTCTATCGTATAGTGGTAGTACTCTTCGTGACGTGTAAGCTGATGCCATTTCTTTTTCAACTTGGCCCATAATCCTGTTACCTTGATATATACGTAATGGTTGACAGTAGATTGTAAGGCAGGATGTCTTTCCACATCAGGGTGCCAGACACTATAGATGGTAATATCGTGTAGCCTATGCTGATTGTTGTATTCCAGGTAAAAATCTGTCAGATTTTCCACTGCTCCTCCTTGAACAGCAGGAATAGGAAGTATGCCTGAGGTCAATATCGCAATTTTCATATTACCAGTCTAATATTTCTTTACCGTTCTCGAAATGGAAATAGTCGACAATCTTGGAGAAGTCACTTTCTGAAAACTGTTGATTTTTCACTTCTAGAAAACAAAGTGGAATTTCCCCAATAAATGAAGCCCAACGGGAGTAGCTGCTGAAGGGACCGATGATGCGGTCGCAGAGACTAAGCGTATAGAGATCAAGAATGGCTCCTGATGGTTCTTGTCCAAAGCGACAACAATGGCATCCATTGAATATGTCCAATGAAAAATTTTCATTGCTGCTGATGAAAAATGATACTTTTCTGTCTTTGTATAACTCTTTTACGTTCAGCATGAATTGATGGTAGTCTTCTAATTCGTAGAAAAAACGTCCGTCATTCCATGTGACATAGTCCCCGCGACGTATATGTACCCCAACCACTATGTCAGATACTTGCTTCAGTTGGGCTATCATCCCCTCCGCTTTCTGCATAATCTCATCCTTGGGACGGAAGATTCGCTTTAGCTCTGGCAATGTCTGTTGAAGATAGCGGGTGTCAGTCCTTGTACTCCATCCTTTGGTGAAGCCGAGGAAGTGGAAGATTTTATCCCATGTCTTGTTGTGAGTCACCTTCCATGTCAACCCCTTATAATTGTTCCATCCGTTACCCCGTTCCAAATACCATTTGTGCCATAGTGGATAGTATATGAACGGAGCATGGAGCAGATTGGGAAAGTCCTCGATGGTCCAGTCGAAGAACAAAATAGCCATTCGCTTGCGCTCAGCAACACACTGAGCGACACTTGCAACATAAGTCCATAGACGGTTGCATGTCTGACCTGGGGCATCACAGATGATTCTCATACTGCATTCCAAAATTATAAAAAGATATCTCCCTTATATTGAATTCTTCTGCAAAGATAGTGATAAAAACTGATTTTTACGTGTTTTAGAGAGATGATTCTTTATTACATGGAAAAATTTTGTTTTTTGTTTGGTTCCCACAATATATTTTCCTATTTTTGCACCATAATGGTAAATCAGTGTAGAATAAATTGGATAGACTGGGCCAAAGTAATGGTTGTCTTATATCCTTTTATAGTATGCGCTTTTCGGTCTTTCCCAGCGGCATTGGGATAGTCAAAGAGATAGGAATTACGAAAATGAATTGTCAATCATGCACCAAAGAATAGCAGAAATAGATTATCTTAAAGGAGTGATGATTATACTTGTCGTCATGTTTCATTTAGTAGCATTGGATATAGCCTATCCAACGGTACGTATGGCTGTCTACACATTTCATGTTTCGGTTTTCTTAATTATATCCGGTTATTTGACTAATATTAACAAGAATCCTGCGGATTATGGAAGATCCATACTTCGGCTTATAGTGCCTTATATCATTTGCGAGACAGTTTATATGCTGCTGTTGCATTTGTTCGGAGATGGGGTTAATGCGACGCTTTCGATGGATGTCTTGACACTGAAGGATGTAGCCATTCGCTTGCTAGTATACCCAGTTGGTGCTTATTGGTATTTACAGGTGTTGATAGTCTGTGGCATTGTTTATTACCTGGTGTTTCATTTCAAATGGCTAATTCATCAAAGTTCTTGTTGATGAGTACTATTGTTTATGCCATCGCTTATTCTGTCAGACATTATGAGGTAGTACCCATTATGGCAGGTAGTGGCTTTGTATGGGAGAGCGTCTTGTTTTTCCTTTTAGGCGTTCTGATTCGTTTGTCTGGAATACCATTCACTAAAGTCTTTCCTGCCTCATGGTTCGCATTAATTCCTCTGGTCATATTACTCTCTTCGAGAGATCATTTATTCAGAGGAACTTTGCCAGGGTTGTTCATTACCTTATTAATAATCTGTTTCCTGCTGTTTGCTGTTAGATATATTGGTAATCAAGGAAGGTCCTTACTCGGTTATTTGGGACGCAACTCATTGGCAATTTATGTGTTCTCCCCCCTTTTTGTGGGTGCCTCAAAATTTGTCGAACCATTTTTCCGTTTCGACTCTACAATGATTTGTTATGCCATTGTAGCTACTTTTTTCTCAATCATAGCAAGTTTAGGGTGTTTGTCTTGCCCTGAAAAACGTTGAATCAAAAACAACGTTTAAAAATGGAGAAAACAGAAGATTCAGATTTGTTGGAGTTGCAGGAACTCGCACTAAAGCACAAAAACGTCAAAAAGCACAAGTCTTTGGCTGAAATACGCATGATAGTCAAGGCCCATTTGTTAAATCATGTGCCAACTGAGCAACTAAGTGCAGATTTTGGTGTTAGTAGTAGGACAATTCGAAGATGGATTAGTACCTTTGCAGACGGGAAAGTGCCTGAGCGTAGAAGACAAGGCATTCCAGATGTCAAACCAAATCCG
>NZ_FNRE01000004.1 GCF_900107705.1 Prevotella sp. tc2-28 | reverse complement strand
CGCACCATGAAGCCCAGAAGTCGACGAGCACGTACTTGCCACGGCCCACGTAGTCGCTGAGGCGGGTGGTTTTGCCATTGTATTCGACGGCGAAGTCCACGAACTTCTCGCCCTCGGCAGGGCTGAAGGATTTCTTTTCCGACTTCATGTCAACGCCCATTGCCTTGAGTCCCATCGTCATTCCGTACCACGCTTCTCCTGCTTTCACGCGCAGACTCATCAGTTCGAGCCATGAGGCCACGGTCGTAGGCTTGACATGGGTGTAGACCATTGCCAGGGCTTGCATTCCCAATATATCGTCATTGTGTCGGGAGAGTTCGCTCCGCATCAGACTGTCGAGCCGTTGCTGCCTGATGGAATCGCCATGCAGCAAGGGATAGAAGGCACCCACGAACTCAGTGAAAGCCCTGTTGAGCGGAGAGTCAGGTGCCTTGTACTCTTCCGCCTTCTGATTAAAGTGTATGCGCATCGTCCCGTCCTCTATGATAAACACAGGTGATTGGATGTCTGGCTTTTCATCCCCCTCCGTGACTGACTTCAAGTCGAAGGATGCTGGCTCTTCGAGCGTCCCTTCTGTCACATGACAGCAGTGCAAACAGAATGGATATTACCTTTTTCATAACAGGGCTTGTCGTCTAAATTGAAATTCACTGGATTTTCTTTAGATATAGGCTCTTGTTCTTCAAGTCCAAAACCACGAAAAACTGCGACCATAACTTGTTGCCGATAATGGCTGCATACGCATCGCTTGCCATGGCTCCAGTTTTATCGGAACTATACCTCACGGTTCCTGGTACAATTTCCACATCGCCTAACTTCAAACTTGTGGTAACGGTAAATTCATAGCCAGACGATTCGCCGCCGATACCGCCGTGTGCATAGTGAAAGGGTATCTTGTCCTCAATTTGTTCCAGATGGTACTTGGCGGCTGTTTTGCTTGTAAATTCCAGACCTTGTCCTGAACCCATATCCATCAAGGCCTTACCCGAGATAGTTTGTCCTTCACCGACCATGACCGTAAAGGGAATCAGCACCCGACCTGAAGCATACTCAATCGGAATCCTTGTGAAGCCGTCCGTCATGTCCGCAGTCACCCTGTCGGCAAATGACATCTTCCCGTCTTGGACATCAATACAGATAACCTTGTCTCCAATCTCTTTTAATCCGAATAACCCGTCGGCATCAGCACCAAGGATGGGTCTTAAATTTATCAGTGGAACATACTGTGGGGTATAGGTCTTGCCTCCCACAGCGACAGCGACTTCGCCGAAGATGATTTTTGTCTTCTTGACTTTAAGTCCGGCTCCGCCTATATTCGCTTGACCAACCTGCTTGAAAGTCAGTCCGCTGGAGACAATAAAGGTGCTGTCAAGATAGATGAGTTCCGCTCCCGTATCGAAGACGAGGTTTGCATCTTTACCATTAACCTGACAAGGAAGATAAATGTGGTTGTCCTGATATGTAATATCGATGGTTTGTGCTTCAGCGATACCTTGTAGTAGCAAAAGCAATCCTACTAATATTGATTTCTTCATATATTCCGATTTGATGGGTTTATTTCTCTTTTGTAAAACGAGCTATTTCTTCGCTGGTGCCGGGCTTGTTCCAAATCATCTGCGTGCTGGTGAGGCGGCGGATGTCGCAATCCACGGTGAGAGCAACTGAGGTATCATCGGGCTTGGGCGAAATTTGTAGATGCCCAGCATCCGTTACGGTGTAGATGCGATAAACGGTGGTGTCGCCTGCTGCCCAGTCGGAGGTGAATATATCAACGGTGCCGTTATTGGCAGACTGCGGACGGAATGTGTACTACACCGTGCCAGCGTCAGCCACGCCTTCGTCATACACCTTTTGCCATGTGCCACCAAGCTCTGTTGCTTCGTAGACATCGTTGTCATCATCGCTGCTGCAAGAGGCGAGGGAGAGCATGGCAGCGGTCATCACGAGGATGTTTCTCCAGAATTTCATTGTTTTCATATTCATTTCGTTTTATTTGTTATTTCGTGCTGCGAAGTTACGGAAAAGGGAGGAAAAAAGCCCTCGGCACAGGCAGAAAAGTGGATGCCGAGGGTGAAAGTCTGAACAAATGTTCAGAGTTTTGGGCGATTTTGATAATAGAACGTAGCGGACTGGCAGATTCTGTTTCATCTTCTTGTCTCTATTGGATGGTCCAAATTGAGTAGCCGCGATTGGGGGCTGACAGCGTAGCTTGGCCGTCATTGCCGACTGTGATGGTCTCTTTGGGATTAAGAAGATTAACCAGTGTTTGGCCTGACCAGTCGGTGAAGCCGTCAGGATTAACGTTGAGGGTGATGCTGAGGGTGTCGGTGTCGTGGTTGTTGAGCACGATGATGGCTCCGTCCTTTACTCCATTACCCTGACGGCGTGCGACGTATAAATGTTTGTCTGATTCTGTTAAGACTGCTAATGTGCCACCGAGATACTGGCGGCGAATGTCAATCAAATGACGGAGATCCAACTGCAAGTCTGTAGGTGCCGTGACTTCGAGCGACGGATTATCCACGTCGTGCTGGGTGACAGCATAGAAGTGGGGATAGAACACGCATGGCGTACCCTCGTGGGTGAGGATATAGGCGTAGGCCATCGCATAATCCTTGACGATCCATTTGTCATGTTCCTTCCCTGTGTCGTGGTTATCTACGAAGGTCACGACGTTGTCAACAGGCAAACCGAAACCACGAATCATTCCCGCATGAGCCAAGCGTGACATATCGAATTCGTCGCCCGACTTGTTGCACATCTCAGTAAGTGTGAACTTCAAAGGAAAGTCGAAGGCATGAACATCGGCACCGCCTTGGGCGACGCTGTCCACCCATTCCTTGATATACCGGCCGTCCTCGGCCCAATACTCACCAACGATAAACGGTTGATGACCATCCTGTAGTGGCAAACTTTTCACCCAACGGCTGACAAACTCCGGCTGCAGGCCACGCACAAAGTCCAGACGGAACCCGTCGAAGCCTATCTTGCCCTTCAGCCATTTGCCCCAATCGCAAAGCCGCTGCTGCACTTCCTCGTTATAAGTGTCGAGATCGTTGCCGAAGAACTTGGTACATGGACGCAGCACATCGTCGGTAAAGTCTGTCAATGAGTCGGATGCCGATGATGGATGGAAATGCTGGTAGTGCCATTCATAGTTTGGTTCGCCATCGCCCGTATGCTTCGGGAAGAAAAGATGTGTCCGTGTATAAGCCGTATCGTTCTTCCATTGGATGTCGCTCTCAGGGTACGGCTCGCCACGGCCCGCCTTAACGTATGCCGTCACGACGGGGTTAGCCTCGAAGTTCTCATCGCCACCATAGAGATGATTCAGCACCACGTCGGAATAGACATTGATGCCCGCTTTGTGCATCGTGGCAATCATCTGCTCCAGTTCTGCACGACTGCCGTAGCGCGTCTCAATGGTTCCTTTCTGCTCATAGTTGCCGAGGTCATAATGGTCGTAGATGCCGTAGCCGCTGTCATAGATGCCCCAGTTACCCTTTGCGGGAATGGGCGTCCACAGGCTGCTGACGCCAGCAGTCCTAAGTTCCGGCGCCAACGAAGAAAGGTGATCCCACCATGTGCCATCCTTTGCCTGGTCATCCACAGGCACATCCCAATAGAACGCCTGCATCATCACGTCGTCCAACGGCTGCAACGGCTCCTCCCTTTGCGTATAGCAAGCCGTCAGGCCTAATAAAAGGAAAAGGGAAAAGGATTTATTCACTTTCATAAGCGTATGATTTTGGAGTTTGAAAAGGACTGCCGGCCCTGTACGTCCAGCAGTCCTCTACTAAACTAATTTCTAACTAACCTAAGTATGAATCAAACTGCCGTAATGGTTGCTGTGTTGTTATTCGCATCGAGCACAATCTTATAGGTTCCGGCATTGATGTGGATATTCGGGCCGTCCTGCGTCAAGGCATTCAGGTCGCCACCGAGGTTAATCGTCCACGAGGCATCCCAGCGGAACTTGATGTCGCCGTCGCTGACGGTAATCGTGGTTGACCAAGTTTCGCTTTCAGGATCATAATCCATCACTTGGCCCTTGTCCCAGCCGCCAGCCGTAGCGTCGCCGATCACCTCCCAGCCAGTCTTTGCCAGCGAGGCCACCATCTTCTTCGTGTCAGCCGTAATCTTGTAGTAGGCCCCCTCGGTAATGACGATGTTCGCACCGTCGCCAATCACGAAGTCGCCCTTTGTGCGGGTCTCGTTCCAACTGATGTCGCCCACGATGCCAATCCACGAGCCACTGTCATAGAACTTGAATTCCGTACCCGCAGCGAAGTAGTAAGCCCCCGAATACTTGAAGTCGCGGGCCTCAGACACCACCTTGTATGCACTCTCAGCCTCAGGACTCCAACCCTGATAACTGCCCGGCAGGGTCATGAAGGCACTACTCATTTCGATGGTCGTCTCTTCCATCGCGTAGGTATAGCGTCCAGCATTGGTCAGGTCAAGCGTGATGATGTAGGCGCTCTCCTTCGGCACCTTGATGTTATCGCCACTCGGAGCCAGTCCGTTCTCCGTCACACCGTCACCACCGTAGTTAATCGTCCAGTCGCTGTTGGCGCGGAACTTAAACTCCTTGTCGGTCATTGAGGTAATCACCGTCCAGAGACGCGTGCTCTTGTCGTATTCCATCTTCGTATCGTCGCTCCAGCCGCCAGAGGTGGCATCGCCGATGACGCCCCATGTGTTGCAAGCCCACGACTGGCTCAGTGTTCCGTCGGCCTCCATCTTCACCTCCACGAAGCCCTTGCTCTCATCGTCCACTTCGCCCTGTGCCAGCACCTTCGTCACGTCATTACCGTCGAGGATGGCGTAGGTCGTGGCATCGTCAAACTGTACCCAGCCCTGATAGACACCATCGCCGTCGGGGTCACCAATCAGATAGGCCGTCGTATAGTCCCAATTTGGATAGCCAACGGCCACGTAGGCGTATGGCCAGTCAATATCATCCACGTTCGGGTCGTAGGGCGTAGCCTTGAACGTCACGGTGTTCGTAGCCTCGTTCTGATACACGTCGAAAGCCGTTGACTTCAGCGATACGGTGAAGTCGTAAGCCTGTCCGGGATAGGCACCGATGCTGGCCAGAATCTTGTTCATCTCAGCATTGGTAAACGAGAGTTTCGTGTCGCCCGTCTCACCGATGACAACGCTCTTCTGGTTACTGTTGTTAGTCAGCGTCACTTCATAGTTGACCACTGCCCCATTGCCATAGTTGGCTTTCTCCCAAGTAATCTCAGGGAACTGTGCCGTGCTGTTGTCCTTAGTGATGGTGATGTCGGCAGGGCTGACAGCATTCAGCGTAGCCGCCTGTCGCAACTGTAGCACGGGTTCGGTGGTGTCCTCTGCGCACGAGGTTAAAAGACCACAGACTGCACAGAACACACCTATTTTCTTATATATGCTTTTGGTAATCATAATTTCTAATTCCTAATTTCTAATTTATCAATACCCTTCATTCTGTTTCAGATTCTCATTAGAGCCAATATCGTCGGAGGGAATGGGATAGACGGCATAGAAATTGCTGACAGCCTTTCCTCCAGCCACGCCACCCTTCCACGGCCAGACGTATTCATCACCCGTGTACTTGCCGAAACGCACAAGGTCTGTACGGCGCTGGGCTTCATAGAACATCTCACGTCCACGCTCATCAAGCATAAAGTCAAGCGTAAACTCACTGTCAGAGATCGGTGCTGCCAACTTATCCGTATAGGCACGTTTGCGCAGGTCGTTCAGATAGCCAAGAGCCTCGGCCTTCGTAGCACCCTGACCACCACGCAGCACAGCCTCGGCTAAGTTCAGGTATATCTCACCCAAACGGAACAGCGGGAAGTCCGTCCATGCCTCCGAGGAAGCGGGCTTTGAGCCATCCTTATAGACATTGTAGAACTTAGTCACGGGGATGCCGTTGTTCACGAAATTGGCCTCGTTGGTAATCTCGAAACTCGTCGTGGCATCAGTACGGAGCATCTGCCTACGGCTGTCCTTGTCCATCTCGTTCTCACGGGTGAAGATGTTGTAGAGCGATGACTTGGCACGAACGCCCTGCCAGGCACCTTTGGCGTTGGTTTCTTCCTGGAACTCTGAAGACCCCCAGCACAGCAGGGCTGTCATGCCTCCCCATGTCATCGTTTCCTCACCCTCATAGCGGCAGGGCATAATCATCTCCTTCGAGTGGTCGTTGTCAGCCTTGAACATATCGCCGTAGTTCTCTTCCAACTGATAGCCTGCGCCAATCACTTTCTTCGAGTAGGTGATGCAGTCGGTGTAACGGTTTTCGCCCACGTAGGTCTCGGCATTCAGATACAGGCGGCTGAGTGCGGCCCACATACAGGCTTTGTTGGCGTGGCCATAACTGTCGCTCCATCCTATTACCGGGTCGGCAAGTTCACTTTCGCAGGCCAGCATCTCACTCTCGATATACTTGAAGAGGTCTGCCGCCAGAATCTGCTTCGGACGGTCACTACCCACGGTGCTGTTCTCATCGACAAACGGCACGTTGCGGTAGAGGTCGAGCGCATATTGGTACATCAGGGCTCTCATGAAACGGGCCTCAGCGCGATACTGAGCCACCTTTGCCTTCACCTGCTCAGAGCAACCACGTTCTGATAACTTGCCTTCGGTGGTCTCACGCAGATAGGCATTGGAGAGGTTGATCTGATAGAACAGACGATAGTAACTACCTTTCACCCAAGGAGAGGAGGCGGCCCATGAAATATGATTGAAATCAGGGATACCGGGATCGTTCCAGCAGCAGTGCGCCATATCGGATGCCAGTTCCTGCATGTTCCATAATACACGGATGAACGAAGCCTGTGAACCGCCATCAATACCTACCACATCCTGTTCGTCGTCACCGCCTTTGTTTCCGCCTATCACCAGTCCGGCATAAATCTTGGCCAGACTTTCCTCATAGGCACCTATCTCATTTCCGAACACGACGCTTGAAACCAAGTCGTCCTTGTCGATGGGCACGGTGTCGAGGTCACCCGTGCATGATGTCGTGCCCAGCATTGTACCAACGAGGGCAACTGACAGGATATTTTTGAATTTAATTGTCTTCATTTTCTTGCTTGATTTAGAAATTAAGATTTACGCCTAACATAAACGAGCGAGGACGCGGATAGAGTTCCTTGTCGATACCCTCACCGCTGATTTCGGGGTCAAGACCCTTGTACTTCGTGATTACAAACGGATTCTGTACGGTGAAATACACGCGGGCGGTCTGCTTGTCATTGAAGAGTTTCTGGAAGGTGTAGCCCAGCGTGATGTTATCCATACGGAAGAACGAAGCGTTCTGGATATAGTAACTGCTACGGTATTGACCTGCCTTGAAGTCATGATCCCATGCAGATTCCAGACGGTTCTTCAGGAAGCCGCTCTGGTCGTACATCTGTGAGCCGTCCCAAGCCTCGCGGTTCGACTGCACATTATTATATACATAGTTGCCGAAACTGGCACGGACGGCAAACGACAAATCCCAGTTCTTATAGGAAATCTGGTTGCTCAGACCCATATACACGTCGGGAGCCGACTTCTTATAGGCTATCAGGTCTTCCTCGTCTATCTTGTTGTCACCGTTCTGGTCCACGTATGCACCCTCGATGGGCTTTCCGTCAGTGTCGTACATCTGTTCGAACACATAGAAAGAGTTATAGGGATTGTTCACAGCATTGATCTGAATCTTATAGCCAGTGGCACCGTCGATGTCACCATGTATCACACCCTTGTACGACGGATCATCGTTGAAGGTCAATTTAGTAATCTCGTTCTTGTTGTAGGATACATTGTAGTTGATGGTCCAGTGCCAGTCTTTCGTATCTACCGGATGGGCGGTCAGTGACAGTTCAACACCCTTGTTCTCCAGCGTACCCACATTCGTCAACAGTTCGTTGCTGAAGTTCGTACCTGCAGGAGCAGTCACAGTATTCAACAGATTGTCAGTCTTGCGGTAGTAATAATCCAACGTTCCTGTAATCTTGTTGTTCAGGAAGCCAAAGTCCAGACCTACATTATAGGTGGTTGTTTCCTCCCATTTCAGATTCTCGTCGTAGGCTTGTGGGGCTATCAGGCGATACTTTGTGTTGCCGAAATAGTAGTTGGCACCAGCCTTGGAATAAGAATAACGGGCCATATAGGGATAGTCGCCATTGTTCAGGTTCTGCTGACCAGTGACACCATAGCCCAAACGGAGTTTCAAGTCAGAGATGGCCTTCACGTTCCTAAGGAACGGCTCATCGTTGATGCGCCATGCAAAAGCAGCAGACGGGAAGAGACCCCAACGGTTTTCCTTGCTGAAACGTGAAGAGCCGTCATCACGCAGTGTAAAGGTGAAGAGATAGCGGTCGAGCAGCGTATAGTTCAGACGACCGAAGAAAGAGACGAGGTAGTTCTCTGTCTTGTTCTCCTCCATATCCTTATAGAACTCGGTGCCCTTCTCCTTGGCGAATTTCTCTGAATACGGGAACTTTGTCCAGTCCGACTTGTAGAAGTGCTGCCAGGAGTAACCTCCCATCACGTCAATGCTGTGTGCGCCGAAGGTGTTGGCATAGTCCAGATAGAACTCCAACAGGGTGTTACGCTTCAACTGCCAATACTTACTGTTCTCACCGAATCCGGCCTTGTAGTTGCCAGCGCACCAAGTCATCGGCGAGTTGTCGGTAATAATCACATCGCCCTCGCCCTTCGACACGTCGTAACCCAAATTCAGGTTGGCACGCAGTTCGGGCAGGAAGTGGAACTTATAGTCGAACTGGGCATTGCCGATGCTACGATAGACCGTTGACTTGTCGCTCTTCGAATCGAGCATCGAAACGGGATTCGTCAGACCGATGTCGATAGGCAGGCCATTGACGGGATTCAGATACATGAAGTAGCCGTTGCCGTACTCCGAGCCGCTCATCATAACGGGCTGTGTCGGGTCAAACTGTGTCGCCAGGTTTACGGCTCCCATGTCGGGGAAACGGTTCGTGGTATAGATGCCCTTCACGTTCAACTGGATATTCAGATGCTTGTCGAAGAGTTGTGGATTGAGGTTGACGGCACCCGTCAGACGATCCATGTTCGAGGTCTTGATGATACCGTTCTCGTTGGTATAGCCTACGGACACGCGGTAAGGCATGTTGGGCAGCGAGCCGGAGAGGCTGACGTTATTGTCGGTGCTTACGGCTGTGCGGTAGATTTCCTTCTGCCAGTCGGTGTCATAACTGCCGATGGCGCCTGCCTGCGGACTGCCGGCACCGAATTTCTTATTGACAAACTGCTTGAAACTCTCTGCCGACATCACATCCACATCCTTGGTGCGGGTGCTGATCTTCACGTTTCCGGCGTATGACACCTTCACGCGTCCTGCCTGTCCCTTCTTGGTGGTGATGATGATCACACCGTTCGAGGCACGGCTACCATAGATGGCCGTGGCCGAGGCATCCTTCAGAATGGTAAACGTCTCGATGTCGTTCGGATGGACGGTAGCCAGCGGGTTACGCATACCGCTGATGTCGCCATCGTCAACGGGAACACCGTCAATCACGACCAGCGGATTGTTAGAGGCCGACATCGACGAGCCGCCACGGATACGGATGGTCGCGCCACCGCCAGGCGCACCGCCGTCGGTAATCACACTGACACCAGCCGCCTGACCTACGAGCATATCCGTTGCCGAGGTGACGGCACCCCTCACCAGTTTGTCGGCACCGAGGGCAGTCACGCTACCCGTCAGGTCGTTCTTCTTCACACGACCATAGCCGATAACCACCACTTCCTCCAGCGCTTCCGTGTCATCCTCCATGCGGATGGTGACCGTGGGAGCAGCGAGAGCCGTAGCATCCTTGTAGCCCACATACGAGACGGTCAGCTTGTCGCCCTGATTCGCCTGTAACGTAAAGTTTCCGTCGAAGTCGGTCACAGTCCCGCCTGTTCCATTGACTCGGACGGTAGCACCGATAACTCCTTCTCCGGTAGCATCCACCACATGCCCCTTGACCGTAATCTGCTGGCCCAGGGCACTCGCTGAAAGAATCAAGCCGAACAGTGCGGCCAACATCCTCAGAGGCATTTTCAAATGTACCTGTTTCATCATACTTCGTTTTAAATTGTTAATTATATAATAAATAAAAAAAGGTGTCACTTGAAAATGGCGTTTCCGCAGGTCAATGTCTATCTTTGTTTTGATGAAGCAGGTAAACATTTCTATTCCTTTGGCCAACGCCATGTGTAGGCTTGCTGACTCGCGTCTGTAGTGTGTGCCTGATGTCGCCCTTGCCTGACATCACGTCGGTACGCTGACTTAACTCTATAATAATAGACAGGAAGGGATTAAAAAAGCTAACCATTTTGAGAAAGAAAATGAAATAGCACATATAAAAAAACAGGATTTGCCTTAAATGCAAGTCCTGTTTTGTGTAGTTGATGGTCTGTGTCTGTTACGATAATCTATCGTGTTGAAGCACGGCCAGCCTCGGTGTTCTTTGACTGACGATAGGAGCGACGCACCTTGTTGCCGCCAAACGACCAGGTGGCCGAGAGGTTGACGCTGTGTGGATGGACATAGTTGGTGGTGTAGATGGTGTAGCCGTCATATTGGCTGGTGGAGCGCGTGATGTTCTGACGGAAAGGATCACTGACGCTAAGGTTCAGGCGCAGGCGGTTGTCGAGCAGCGAATAGCGCAACTGGGCATATAGCAGGGCCATGCTTTCGTACTTGGCCGTCATGCTGACGTATGGGAAATAGTGGGTGTAACTGGCACTGAGTACCAACGTATGCTGACGGTTCAGAAACCAGTCGGAACTCACCTCGCCCTTGCCGCTCCACGAATAGAGGTTGCGCAGTCCTGATGCCTCGCTCTTGGCGATGCTCTGTGAATAGAATACCTCGCCGCCAAGGTTGACGTTCCACCACGGGAAGAAGTTGCGCTGCCACGAGACGTAAAGACCCGTCTTGTCCGACGAGAAGCAGTTTTCCATGGTCGTGCTCTGTATGCCGTCGGGCGTGAAGGTGGTCGGGGAGCCGAGGGCATCCTTCTGGTGGCTCTCGTAGAGCACGGCATAGAGTCCGCGCCCGTTGCTGAAGTTCACCTCCACGTTGTCTGTAAGGCCAGGTGTCAGATAGGGATTGCCAGCGAAATAGTTGGTGGGAGTCATGTAGTAGCGGAAAGGATTGAGGCTCTGGAAGTCGGGACGGGCTATGCCTTTTGAATAGGCTGCACCAAAGTGGGCCTTGTCCGACGGGTTCCAACTGAAGTGGACGGTTGGGAACACATAGAGGTAATGGTCGCGGTTGGTGGCGTTGGTCGTAATCTGGCGACCCTCAATCCACGTCTTTTCCAATCGAAGGCCAACCTTTGCCGAGAACTTCTTGCTGAACTGACGCCAGGCAGAGACGTATGCAGCGGCAGTCTGCTCGGTATAGTCGAATTCGTTGGACTGGCCCAAATCCTTTTGCCATGAGCCAGTGGCATCACTATAGATATTCACGTCGGAACTGTTGCCTATGTGTGTATAGTGCAGGCCCGTCTCTACATTGGCAATGGGCAGTGGCAGCGTGAAGTCCATCTTGTAGGCATCGATGCGATAACGGCTGGAGCCTGTGGTCTGCATGTTCTGTAAAGTGGAAGTGAGCCTTTCGTCCTGCTTGGCGTAGTTGTTCAGGTAGTCGTAGGTCAGCGTCATCATCTTGCCCTTCGTGTCTAACATCCAGTCGAGGAACAACTCGGCTGAAAGGTTGAAGTTCTTGGGCTTGGGTGAGGTCATATCGGTCACGGTTTCGGTGTTCCACTCACGGGTGACGTCGTGCTGGTTGATGTCCATCTGATTTGTGGATATACTACTGAGCACACCGAGGTCGATTTTCTGTGATAGTTGATACTTCGCCAGCAGATTGGCGTTGTAGGTTTTCCAGTCGAAACTGCGCACATATTCCGACTGCTTTTCATGGTCACTGAAGGTTGTTGTCTGCGTATGGTCGTTGCTGCCCTTGACATCGCTGACGCCTGCCGAGAAGGATACGTCGAGTTTCTTCGTGGCGTAGTTGACGGATGGCATCACGTCCCAGTTGGTGTGCTCCTTGAAGTGCAGCCCGCCCATCAGGTCGCCGCGCAAGCCTAACGTCTGGTCGCGACGCAGCACGATGTTCACATAGCCCGCATTCGGCTCGGCCTTGTATTTTGACGGTGGAATGGTGATGACCTCGACGCGCTCTATATCGTCCGACTTGAGTGAGCGGAGTTTGGCGTTCACCATGTCATCGGGCAGTTCACGGCCGTTCAGCAGGAAATGGGTGGAGCCTTTGCCCACGATGCTGACACCATCCTCAGATGCTTGCAGCAGAGGTACACGACTCATCAGTTCCAAAGCCGTTAACCCTTTGGCGAACTCGTCAGCAGACACAAGATATTGCAAACGGTCTGTGGCGTTCTTGATGATGCGGCGACTGCCTTTCACCACCACACCGTTGATGGTCATCGTTTCGGGCTTCATCTGAATGGTTCCCACCTGCTCGTTGCTGCATAGTTTGTATATAGTCTTGTAGCCCACGTATGAGATACGGGCAAGGACGGTAGGCTGCTCGTAGGGGATGACGAAGACGCCAGCCTCGTTGCTCACGCCTCCACCGATGACGGTTGAGTCTGATGGATGAAGCAGGTAAACATTGGCATAGGGCACGGGCTGGCGGTTTTCGTCGATGATGGTACCCGTCAGATGACGCTCAGTTTTATGGGTACACTCCACATAGATTTCGCTCTCGCCACGCTTCACGACCCGGACGGGATAGAAGCCGACAATCTGCATGATAGCCTCTGTGACGGTCTTGTGCTTGATGCTGGTAGTCACGCGGAAGTCTTCCAGTTCGTCGTAAATGAAGTTGATGGTGTACGTCTGTTGCAGGTCGTTGAGTTCCATCAAAGCCTTCGACAGCGACACATTATCATATTGTCGGGTGATGCTCTGTGCATTGCCAAGCATGGTAACGAGGCTGAAGACAATGGTGAGTACCAATCTTCCAGAAAAAATAATCAGTCTTTTCATGGTCATTCGGCAATAATCGTACTGTCGTTCAACACCAAGTGAATGCGTTCAAACGTATTCAGCTGTTCCAACACTTTAGACGCTTCCTGTCGCTGATTCCACTGGAAGAACAGGCGCAGTGTCTTTGCATCCTCGTTTCTCAACTCCACGCGCAAGCGGTAGTATTCGCCCATGTCGGTGAGAATCTTCTGGAGCGTGGCTTCGTCGTAACGGATAATCTTTGGTGCAATGGTGTCGGTTTTGACGGTATCGGCAGGTATCGTCGTAGATGCCTTGGCCGTCATGGGCTGTTCGGTCTGAACGGTCTGAGACTTTTGGCTATTGACCATCCGAACTATGTGGATAGCCGCAAAGGTGATACCCGACACAAACAAAGCACCGAGGAATACGGCGGCAACCTTCATCCATCCGCGACGGGGCTTGCTGTCAGCGATATGCTGTCCGGCAAACCGTTGCCACTCAGCATCCACATTCACAGCGTTCTTTCTCGAATTCTCCCAGATCATAGCTTGCTTCAACAGTGCCGTTGCCTCCATGAGTTCACGCACTTCGGGGTCTTTCAGCATCGTCTTCAATTCCTGCTCCGAGTAGTTCTCGGGATGTTCCTGCATGTCAAGCAGCATCTGAATCTTTTCGTTCTTTTCCATAGTCCTTATATTATTTTCTGTTGATACTCTCTGATTATTGTCATCGCTTT
Source organism: Prevotella sp. tc2-28 (assembly GCF_900107705.1). Classification (GTDB taxonomy): domain Bacteria; phylum Bacteroidota; class Bacteroidia; order Bacteroidales; family Bacteroidaceae; genus Prevotella. The sequence goes on along the minus strand of NZ_FNRE01000004.1, from coordinate 251,683 downwards.
CGTCAGATGTTTGTAAACCATCACCTTGCTGATGCCCAGCTGGTCAGCTATCTCCTGATACTTCATGCCTTGCAGGTGGCGCATCTCGAATACCATCAACGTCTGTCCCGTCAGCTGTTTCTTTGCATAGGTAATGACCTGTTCATATTTACGCTCAACAGCCATTGGTGACAAATCATCTTCTTCCTCTACACTCCCTTGCTTCATCTCTGTCACATAAAGCTGTTCAAACTTTGCTCTCACATCCTTATGCTCCAGCAGATTCCTACATCTGTTTCTGACACTTGTCATCAAGTAGTTTTCAACGTTCCTCGGCATGATGTCCGTCTTTACCAGCGTGGCAAACACCTCGCTCACCACGTCGCGCGATTCCTCGTCGTCGTAGAGCATCATTCTTGCCAACTGTATCATCTGATTATAGTGCTGGCGGAAAAGTATTTCTATCTCGTTTGTTTTCATCTACTATAATAGACAGGAAAAGGGGCGCAAAAGCTAACCCCTTTTAACAACTTTTTTTCAAATAATCCGCATAATCATCTATTTTAGATTATAATCTCAGTGCTGTACCATTTCGTTTTATTTTTTGTTCCGTGCTGTCTCTTGATATAGCAGTTCATTCACCCCTTTGATGCTTTCTGCTTCGCTGGCCCACTGCATGGCAATCTCTACAGGCGGCTTGCTGCCCTCTGGCAACAGGCACACGCCTTGATAGCAGACAGCGACGAGCGACTGACGTACTGCCGTCTGATACAATCCCCGCCATCCGTCGGCATCCACGTCAACAGGAAACTCCTGCGTCAGCCCTAATGACAGGCGCAGGAGTTTGTAGAATTGTTGCTCTTCTTGATGATTCATGAATAATCCTTGCAGTATTCAATCGCCCTCGCCATCCCACCAGGGGACATTGCGCAGTGGCTCGGGGTCGCTGGTTTGTAGCAGATGGGTGTGGTGTTGCAGTTCCACTACTCTGAATGATGGCTTCATATATTTCTTTTTCATTGCTGTGATCTCCTTACCTGATTACAATCTTACGTCCATTGTTAATATAGATGCCCTTGGTGCTGGGCTTGCCGCTCAGGCGCACACCGTCGAGCGTGTACCATGCCTCGCTGTCGAAGGAAACTTCGCCCGTCTTGGTGTCAATCTCGCCGATGGCGGTAGTCTCGCCGTTGCGGCTGACGAGACGCACGGTGATGCTCTGGGGCAGGTCGTCGGTGGCGGCTGCGCGGTTCAAGCCGCGTGCCGGCGCTGGGGCCTCCGTGCCGACATACGACAGATAGCAGCGCATGGGCTTGATGAAGGCACCTGTGGTGAAGCGGACGAACTGCCCGGCCACCACTTCCTCACCGTGAACAGCGGTGCCGCCATGGGCTGCAAAGCCGTAGTCTTTATCAGAATCGCTTGATGTCCACGTCTTCCCTTTGTACGAGCCGTGGAAATTCCAGGCTGCATCCGTCGTATCGCCGCCATAGAGACCATCGTTGGCCGTCGTGGTCTGCAGCGTCACGACTCCGCCCGTCATGCTCGAGATGTTCGGGAACGTCATCGTCGTGGCATTCGGCATGAACAGATACGGTGTGTTGGCCGTCAGCGATGTCGCAGCCGTATTGCCCGGCTCCTGCATCGTGCATACCCATATATGCTGGTTATAGTCGTACGCCACTTCCTTGAAGCCGTAGAACTTGCCGCCCTCGCTGCCCTCGTTGCCGTCGCAGATATAGCTGAACGGCAGTATCACCGTCGCGGCCTGTGCTGTGTTGAACGGGCGGTTGTAGGTCACGCTCTTGATATTGCCTACCTCCTCCGTGATGTTCACACCCACGAGGTTGTTGCCCGTGCCGTTGATGGTCACGTCGGCCCTTTCATTCCAGTCATTGAAGCGATATTCAACCGCTGCGTCGCCGTACTTCGGCGTGTAGTAGTTGCCGTCGTAGAGGAAGCCGTTCTCGTAGCCATCCACCATTCCGTGGTCGGTCATCGCATTACCGAGGTTGCCGGGCGCAGTGGTCGCCGTGGCTGCGGGGCGGCCCTGCCTGTTGCCGAGGATGCTGGTGTAGTAGCAGTTCTTCATGTTGTAGTCCAAGGTCGGCTCACTGTTTGGATAGACGAACGTGAAGCAGTTGCCGCCCAGCGCGTATTTGCCCGTGCCGTATGCAGCGGGAGCGGACAGGCAGTCGGTGAACGTGATGGTCCCGTTATTTCCATAGTCCCATCCTATGAATCCGCGGCAGGAGGTGGTCACGCCAGCCTCGTCTGGGTTGTAAATCAGTCCGTCATAGACGCAGCCCGTGACGGTGCAGGTGGCATAAGAGCCATTCCACGTGCCAATGACACCGCCGTGAAGGGCGCTGCCGCTGACTGTGGTGCTGATTTCGGTGCTCACGTGGCAGTTATTGATGGTGATATTGCCCTCGGCATGGCCCACCAGACCGCCCAAGCTCTCGTATGTGCCGCCCGTAATGGTGCCCTCTACGTGGAGGTTGCTGATGGTGGCGCCATTGATGTAGTGGAATGGAGCGCTGAGGTGCTCGGCGGCAGTGCGGTTGAAGGTCAGCGTGTAGTTCTGCCCGTCAAACGTACCCTTGAACGGGTGACCGCTCTTGCCTGCCATCTCCGATGAACTGACATTTCCAGCGAGTTTCACAACCTTGCCGCTGAAGCCGTCGGGAGCCAAGTCGTAGTTTGTGGCAAAGCAGAACCAGCCCCAGCCGTTGGCGGTCTTGATGGTGTAGGTGTCGCCGTTCTGCTCGAAGTGGCTGGCATCGGGTGCTGAGAACGTTGCACCGATGTTGACTCCCTCAGCGGGCATAGTGAACGTGTAGATGTTGGAACCTGTCGGGGTCAACGTGATGTCACTGCCAGAGGTTGCGCCCGTCGCGGTCACTCCTGTCAATGTCTCGCCAAACTTCGACGTGAAGGTGAGGGTGACCGTCTCGCCGTCAATGGCATAGTTTCCTTCCTTGTCAGTAGTGAACTGCGGATAGTTGAGGTTAATGCCGCTGAAAGTTCCAACGCGGAAACTTGTCGTTAGTGTGTAGGGATAATTGTCGGCATTGATGGTGACACTGGCAGTGTAGGCTCCTACGTCATGGGGCATTGAGGTGCCAAGGCTTGCGCCAGTCGTATTGTTTACATAGGTGATGTCGCCAGCCTTGGCTTTTGTCGCATTCGAGAAACTTGCAATATTCGACAGTGTGGCAGGGTGATACTTTTCTTGCGAATAGGTAGCGTGAGTCGGCGGAGTCAGCGTCGTAGTTATCTGATAGTTAGAACTTGCAAGTTCGCAGTTCTTGTTGTCGTCGTGGGCGCAGGTGGCGGTCAGCGTGTTGCCCTCTGCATTCTTGCTGAATGTAAAGTTGTGCCTGTGCGTTTCCGTGGCCTCTGTCGGCTCGTAAGTAATGGTAAGTGTGCCTTGTATGAAGAAAGAGGCGTTTCTGGTGATATCGGTGTTCTTCATCCTTATTTCGAGATAGTCGTCCTCGTTTGCAAGTTGCATTCCGTTCTCGCTGGAGAAGAGCATGCTGGTGTAACTGCTCATAGTCTCTGAATAGGAATTTGTCCAGGCACCGTTCTTTCCGATTTTCAAGTAACTTCCCTCACCAACAGTAGATGAATAATTAACTTGTGCTCTGCTGAACAATACGGACTTTACATTGCCGCTGATGCGAGGATATAGATTTACTATGCCCTCCTCGCCGACGCTACTTCTCAAAGTGAGTACGCTTCCCTCTTTCCTGTTTGTCTGCATACCACTATCACTCGTGGGAACGAGAAAAGCATTCTCGCCGTATAGGATAGTGGTTACGCTTACGCCGTCGTACTGATTGCTCGCATTGGCTATGGTAAAGGATTTAGAAGACAGAAGGAGCTTAGGGACAGCCCTGCCGCTGCTGACCCTCCAAGCGCTGCCGAGAGCGGCGACAAGTTGTGCAGCCGTCTTTGAGCCGACAGCCGTACCCTGAGCGGTACCCAACGTTTGCGTATAATAGCTATTGGTAGGTGTTACGTCGTTGCGCGAGAAAGTTGCACCAACGTTAACGGCAGTCTTACCGCTGGGGATGGTGGTGTTCGGTGCATAGAGGCTGTTGGAAATGCTGAGCGTACTATTACCGTCTCTCCATCCAACAAAGCCGCCGCAATTGATAGTGGGATTATCGCTTGTAGTGGTCAGCTGTCCGTTAAACAGGCAGTTGTTGATGATGACCGTGCCGCTTGCCTTGCCAATGAAACCGCCATGTGTGCCGTCGTTGTCGCCCCACTTGTTGTTGATGGTGCTGTAGATTTCAACACTGGATATACAGTTCAGAATCGTGTTTGTGCCACCCTTTGTCATTCCAATAAGACCAGCGGCATACTTTCGCGTAGAGGTGGTAACGATGCCCGTAACGACCAGGAACTGGAAGGTGGCCCCGTTGGTAAAACGGAAGGGAGCCACGCCATAATAAGCATCCTCATCTCCATATTGGCTGTCATTGTTCAGCGTGACGCTCAGCGTGTGGCCGCCACCGTCGAACGTGCCATTGAATGGATTGTCCCAGCTGCCCACCATCGTCGTAACGCTGATGTCGGCATTCAGTTTCACTGTCTGTCCGCTGTACGACGTGCCGTTGTTCACGTTGTTGGCGAATGTGTTCCAGTCCTCCGTCGAACTGATAAGATAAGGGTCGTCGGCAGTTCCGCTACCCGTTATTGCTGCCATCGCCGTTTGCGCCATCGTTAGCATCGCGGTGAGGGTGAGGATGAGATTGAATGTTCGTTTAATCCTGATCATAACTCTCATTTTTAATTGTCTTTTTGTTATGGTTACTTATTTTGTTATTACTTTCGTCTCTCAAATCTGTGGGGAAAGCACTAACTCAAAGGCATAAAGAAAGCGCAGGCCCCCACATACATCGTCCAAGGCCTACCACAGCCCTATATCTCTATGCGAAGTCTGCGCTTGTGCGCACACTCCATCGAGATATAATATCGCTCTTTCTTCTTTCGAGGTGGTAGTTCGGACGATGAATGAGCAACAAAAAGATCTGCATCCCTTTCGAAATGCGTGTGACAAGGACGGTGCAAACCGAGTGCAGAGAGCTCGCTCTTTGCCGAGGTGCAGCCCGTTCTCGCACAAATTTTGTGCAAAGGTACGAACTTTCCATGAAAATTGGTCACGGAGGATGCTTTTTTTAGTCATTTTTACCGATTTAATCATATAATTCTGCATGAGAGGCGCCGGATTCCAGAAAAACGGGCTGCGACGGGGGCGGTGAAAGTGCAGATTGCTGCAATCCGTCCTCGCCGCGCCCGCTTCCTGTCTGGATTCCTGAAATCCGAGGTCGTATTGGTCGCAAGACTCAAAATTTTCCTGAAATCCGAGATAGAATCTTCCAGTTTCATTGCCGATTCCTGAAATCCGAGCATACTTGGGTCGCTTTCGCTCAAAATTATAAGAAAATTGTTTTGAAAATTATAAAAACACATCGCTCTGATAATTTTTTGTTTCAATTTTTCTATAATTTTGAGCGTAGCGACCATTTGCCTATAAGAGTTTGATTTTCTCGATTTCACCAGTGATGGGGTCGCGGCGGTACCACTCTGAAAACAGGCTGTCACCACCGAAGTTGATGACCATGCCATACTCGGTGTGGGTCAGATGCATGTAGTTGAAGAGTTGGCGGCGGTGTTCCTTGTCAACGAAGTTCACGGCCTTCAGTTCGAGGATGATATTGCCATTGACGACCAAGTCCATACGGTAGTCCTGGTCGAGGCGCACGTCATCCCAATAGATGGGCAGGAACTTCTGACGCTCCACGGTGTAGCCCTTCTGCTCCAAGAGGTATTTCAGCGCGGCTTCGTAAGCAGACTCCAGCAGGCCCGAATGCCACTTACGGTGGATGCGCATAGCCTCACCAGTGATGTCCTTGAAGAACTCGTACTTCTTGTTATATTCCGTTATTGCATCCATATTCTTTCTTTTTGGGGGTCGCTTTCGCTCAAAATTATAAGAAAATTGTTTTGAAAATTATAAAAAGGCATTGTTCTGATAATTTTTTGATTCAATTTTTCTATAATTTTGAGCGTAGCGACCATAAAACTACGGGGATTTTGAGCTTTGCGACCACTGCGGACTATGCCTCCGGCTCCACGGGCGTCACGTCGGGTTCGGGCTGCGGCTCGGGTTCGGGGTCGTCCTCGCCCTTGCCCTTGGGCAGGTAGTACTCGCGGGCGTAGCGCTCGAAGCCCTTCAGCTGGGTGTAGAGAGCGGTGAGGGCGTCGCTGGGCATGAGGTCCATCATGGCGATGATGGTGCGGTAGAGGTCGGCGATGGCCAGGTCGGTCTGGCGGCGGGCGGCCTTCAGCTCACCCTTCACGAACTCGCCCTTCGTCTTGGCACGCTCGCCCAGCAGATAGCGCACCTGCTGTGCGGCCTGCGCGGCCTTGACGTACCACTGCCAAGCGCCAATCTGGGTCAGGAACTCCTGCTTCGTCTGCAGGTTCTGGCCCATCTGCAGAATCTTGTCCGCCTCGGCGCCGTAGCCGTCGTTGACGCGGAACTTGAAGTCCTTGAACGTGCGCTGCACCACCAGCGCGTCCGCCTTTTGTGCCTCGCCGTCGGGCAGCGCGGCATAGCCGTCGTTGATGTAGCGGAAGGCGGTCATGTAGGCATCCTGCTGCTTGTCGGCGGCCTCCAGCTGCTTCACCACGGGGTCCACCTGCGACTTCTGCCACACGTCGTCCTCCTGCACGCGGGCCTGGTGTACGGCCTGTGCCTTCTGCAGGAACACCTGGTTCTCGGTCTCAAAGTTTCCGACGGCATCGTCAATCTGCTGTGTCGTGCCGTCGTGGTTGGCGTTGCTCAGCGCAGCCAGCCAGTTGGTAGGTAATGTCGGGTTCTCCATAATCCTTACTGTTTTTTTGAAAGTTTGACATAAAGTGAATGGGTCACGAGAGTTTTTTGAGTTTATTTGTTATCGTTGAATATCTCTTCGAGTTTCTTGTCGATGAATTCCCCTCGTAACCCTCGTGCGATGATGGTGCCATCGGGGGCGAAGAGAATCTTGTGGGGAATCCCGGTCACTCCATAGATGCTCATGGGCTTGGATTCGTAAATCTGGGGAAACGGGATGCCCAATTTCTGCACGACGCTGTCGGATTTCTCTAGGGTGTCGCTGACGGTGATTCCGATTACCTTCAGCCCTTTGTCCTTGTATTTCTCGTACAAGGCAATGACATGGGGCATGTCAGCCGTGCAAGGCCCGCACCACGAGGCCCAGAAGTCGGCAAGCACATAGTTGCCCCGCCCCACAAAGTCGGAAATGGCGGTCGGCTTGCCATCAGGAGAAACGCCCGTGAGTTCCTTGAACATCTTGCCCTCCTCGGTTTCCTGCACCAGCAAAAGACTTTCCTTCAGCCTGTCCATCTTAGGACTTGCCTGTAAGTCGGGGGACAGCTTCTCTATAAGTCCAATTGATTCGGTTGACGTGAATAATGACTTGGATTGCCCGATAAGAAATGGAGACAGTGGATGGCCTGGATGGTTGCTGACGATACGGCTGACCACTTCACACATCTTCTTGACGTATGTGTCCATATCCATGTCCGTGTTCTGTACCGCAAGCACGCCCATCAGTTCGTCGTTCATCGGCGTACCTCCAATGCGTATGAGGTAAACCAAGTCCAAGTCAACCGTGAGATTTACGGTTCCGCTTTCCAGAACAAACATTCTTATCCATCCGCGCCTGCCCTGCTTGGCGATGCAGCAGACGGCAGGTTCGTCAAGCGTTCCGCTTGCAGGGACGATGTTCCCGTCTTTGACTTGCAGCGTTGTTATCATCCTTTGCTTCTCGGCATCGATGACAGTCAGCGTATCTGTCGGTGCAGCGTTTGCCACCGTCCCTTCTATTCTCCAAGTGAATGTCTGCGCATGTGCCGCCATTGCGACAAGGGCGAGCAGGATGGTGGTGATGGTTTGCTTCATATTCATTTCGTTTTATTTGTGGAATACTACGCCAATAATATAATAGTATGGGCAAAATTTGAAGTATTCGCTGGTCTTTGCTTTCTCTTCTGTCAGTTCAGTGTCTCCACAGAAACGGATTCCTTTTGCTTGCTCGTCCCACCAGAAAGAGCCGTAGAAGACAAGGGGAATGAAGGTGTCAAGGGAGAACGAAGTGGGCTGGTATGGCACTCTCTGATAACGGTAAACGGTTGGAGACGCTTCGGTGATAGGCTTCAGCGTCAGTTTCCAAGGCGCTGCATCATTGCGAGAAGATTGCAGGGTGATGGTCTCGATAGAGTCCGACTGAACGGGAGAGAACCCGACGGCGAGGGTCTTGGCCAGGCGATAGATGCCGCGCTCCATGTCATCGGCATCGTTCTCCGCATAAATATTTTGCTGGTCTTTCTCGTTGAAGTCAGAAATCATGGTCTTTGTCCTGAAGCCGTACAGTTTCTTCTCGTCAATCATTCCCTGCTGGTTATACTCGCGGATGACGATGGTGAAGCCCGACACGGAGTCGCGCAGAGAGGAAATGTCATAGGTGTAAACCTCGTAGCCACACAAGGCCATGTGCTCCATGAAGTCTTCGGGTGTGGCTTCTACTCTTTTGATTTCTTGCGCCTGCCCCGCCATTGCGGCGAGGGCTAGCAGGATGGTGATGATGGTTTGCTTATTCATGTTTATTTCAATTTATTTGTTGTCCGGGAAAATCTCTTCGAGTTTCGCTTTCAGTTTATCAGTGCTGTTGCTGCCAGAACCACGATAGACTATCCTTCCGGCGGGGTCGATGATGATGGTTGTCGGAAAAGCAGAGATGTTGAAACTGCTAGATATGCTGGCGGTGTCGCTGCCCAGTTGGTAAACATGCGTCCAGTCCATATTGAGTTCCTTGGTTAGCTTCTTCAGCTTTGGCAGTTCTTTCATGCTTCCCTCAACGGCTATGCTGACGAGATTCAGTGCGGGATAATGCTTGTGAATATCCACGAGTTCGGGAATGATGGCGATGCAAGGCTTGCACCACGTTCCCCAGAAATCGAGCAGTGTATAACCATTTCCGAGAGAAAGCGCCTTGCCCTTGATGTCCTTAGCGGAAATGGCTGGGGCACGGAATCCTTCGTATGGAATGGTCGGCAAGGTCGCATCGGTGAGTGGAGTGACGCTGATACGGCATTGCTGGCGGCTAAAATCCATGTCGAGTAATCTGATTATTAGACTGTCATGTATGATGGGGAATTGTACTTCCCGCAACAGATTATTTTGCAGCAGTTTTCGTGCGAAATCATCGTTATTTGTGGGGATGGAGTCCGTGACGGCGTACTCATTTTTGTCATACGCTGAGCAGACATAATAGTTTTTACCTTGATAGTCGAAATTGCCGACGAAGAAATCATGGACGTGCAGCATGGGGACGAACTCATCGAAAGCCAATCGGCTGGTTACCATTCCACCATGGCCTGCGACTCCATTCAGATGGATTTCGGGGGCAATCCAGATGTCTGCATATCGTTGCGGAGTAAACGTTCGGGCGTCATCTATCTGCTTGCGGGTGAGGTAATAATGATAGTCGTTCGAAAAGTCGCGGTCTTTGTTCATGTCAAACGCGCAGTAATAGACATCCTTTTGATTACCGTCACGAGCTAATATACACACGATGTCTTTTTGCTCGTAGAGACGAAACGAAGCAGTGTCCGCTGGCAGCCCTTTGAATTCTTCAGTCGGGGTCTCGCATTCATACATAAACTTATTAGTACCTATAACATCCTGCACTCTCAGTTCCATTCCTACGGTAAGGGTGTCTGTGACTTGCCCCTGCCCTGTCATTGCAACGACGGCGAGCAGGATGGTAATGATGGTTTGCTTCATATTCATTTCGGTTTTATTTCAGCCTTTCCTTCAGTCTCGTCAATTCGTAGTCGAAGTTGTAGAAGCCTTGCAATTGCAGATCGTCGCGGACACGGCGGCAGTCGGGGGTGATGGTTTCGTAGTGGGGGATGCCGTTGAAGTGGAAAAGTTCCTGCATACGGGCAAAGCCGTCGTAGGTGAGGCAGATGTTCACCTCGTCGGCCAGCCACTCATCGATATATTTGTGGTAAGCTTCGCTACCCTCGGCGGTGCGCTCCTCGGCAATGAAGATGAGCTTTACATCATCGCGCTTGGCAATCTCAGCCCGCTTGTCCTTGCTGCTCTGTATGGCCGAACGGCAAGGACCGCAGCCCATCCCCCAAAAGTCGATAAGGAGATACTTGCCGGGATACTTTTCGCAGAGATGTCGGATAAGGTCGGCCATCAGGCCATCGGGCAGAGGCGATGAGAGCTCGGTCTGCGCCATCTTGTGGGCATAGAACTGCTCAGCCTTCTGGTGGACGTAGGGGTGGGCAAATGTGGAAAGATAGAGAGGCATCATATTGCTGGGTGTCCTCATGCTGGCTACGCTTTCCTCTCGTTCTGCAACCGTTTTTGTCGTGTCGGCGAGGATGCGGGGAATGACATCCTCGTTGTTGCGCCAGTAATTGAAACCGCTTAGCATATCTTTGTATGCGCAAAGTTGTGCCATCAGATTGTCGTGTTCGCTACCCATGAGTTCTTTCAATGCAGTGTAACCTCCAGCAAGCTCTTTCTTCTCGTTTTCGACATTAGCCACAACACCGCCATTTTCGTCCTCAATGTCTTTGTATTTGCCGATGCGAACGGGCTGTGCGAACTGCATGCGGTTGAGCAGATGGGAATAGTCGCTGCTGACAAAGAGCAGGGGATTGTCAAAGTCGATGCGCCGCAGCTGGTAGTAGTTCTTGTAGTCGAAAAGCTTCTGCCACTCCACGCTATCGAGAATTTCAGTATGGTACGCGCCATCGCGCACCTCCTGTTTCATCAGGGCAAACTCGCGGTTCGTAGCGTAGGACATGTAGCTCTCTGCAAAACTTGTCTGTACGTCGGCCAAAGCCAACTGTATCTCCATCGGCGTGTAGTGCTCACGTCGGCTCACGGTTTGCAGACAGTACATCGCGTTCTGCCAAACTTTGTCGGACAGAGTGTTTGCCTCGTCGAACTTGCCTTTGCAACGGCTCAAGGGGATAAGGACATCGGTAATCGAACCGCTGGTGCGGAGCCACCTTTCAACGTCGCGACTGCTACCGTTGTTATAGACACAGACGTACCTGCCATTATCATCCTTGCGCACGGTGATGTCGATGGTCTCGCCGGGACGTGCATAAAATGGCATTTCACTGAAACCAACCTTCGACTCCATCGTATAGAACGTTTGGCAAACGGGGTAGCTGGCCTGGAACTTCTTGCAGAACGTACCGTCGTCAGCGATGTCGAGCACCAGCGTCGCATCGTCCTTCTCGAAAACATCCTCGAAGTAACATTCCATCGACGTGAATCCGAACTGCTCGGCATTGTAGCCTTCAATGCGGCCTTTCACCGTGATGGTGTCGGTCTTGAACCAGTCATCGGGCACTGTCCACGGATTAGCATCGGCGAATTCCTGCACCGTAGGTACTTTCAGTTTTGTCTTCTTATCGTGGATGCCTAACAGCTTGAATGCTCTGTTTCCGTCTCCCTCGATGAAGTCGAATATCTGCATCTTCTTCGGCAAAGGCGCGAAATGCATGGTAAACTCGGTGATTCCACTCTCTGGTGACTGCACCCATGTGTTGAGTTTCAGTCCCTCGGCAGAGCGCAACGGGTAGCGGTTGCCGTCCTCGTCCATGAGATAGGATGATGAGACAAATTGGAAACTCTGTCCCTTGGAGTACTCCATTGTGAAATGTACGGTTGTCGCCGTATCCCTGAATATAACCTCACGGGCTTTCAGTTCGCCGCTCGACACATTTACGCAGGCCATTGCCACGGGGTTCTTGATGGTCTTGAATGTCTTTGCCTGCCCCGCCATTGCGACGAGGGCGAACAGAATGGTGATGATGGTTATCTTGTTCATGTTCATTTCGGTTTGTCCGCATTATTGTTTTTATTGCAACACTTGATTGATTTCCTTCATCATGTCGTCAACATTCCTCCAGCCTGTGAAAGTGTGGTGGATGGTGCCATCGGCATTGATGAGCACCCAAATGGGTACGCCGCTTGTATTACATGGAAGTTGGCTGTGCAGAGACTGAAGTTGCTGCTTGGTCAGGCGGTAGTGGTCGCCGATGTAGTTGGGAATAAGACGCTGCCAGGTGGAGAGGTCTGAGTTTTCGCTGGCGATGTTGACGAAGTGGATGCGGTCGGCAAGTTCTTTCTTTTTATCGTGCATATCCTTGAAGGCTAATCGGCACGGGCCACAGGTGGTTTCCCAGAGGTCCAACAATACGGGCTTCCCATTATAAGGTTTCAGAATAGTGGCAAGAATATCATCTGCATTGTCAGACAAGGTACAAACGCGGGACATCCCCTGCTCGCTGACGAACGAGAGTTCCCGCTCCATCCGCTCGTTATAGTCCAACACATCCTGAGCCAGTTCTGGCAAGAATGTCAGCACGCTGTCTTTCTGTGCCTCAGTAAGCAGAAATCTCTGCGCTCCCATTTGTTCCAGGAACTTTGAGGCCAGACGACACTGCTGGTACTCTGCCGGTAGCTTTACGGGCTGACTGACATACGAATCAACGAAAGTGTCGGGCATACTCCACATAACATAGCAGAGCACGGGATTGGCCCAAGGGTCATCCTTCATATAAACCTCCAAACGCTGTTTCAGTCGTGCTTCGAAAGCATCATACGCCTCGTCCGTATCAATGCCCGCATATTGGATGGACTGGCCACAGAAGGGCATCATCGCTCCACATTCATAGCGGTTGACGGCCTTTGCAAACTCACGATACGCTTGACCTATTTCCCTGTCGTTGTCTATCAGTTCATTAACACGTTGGTAAGTAGAGTCCAGATAATGGAAGTACCCCTGCTCGCTCTTCTCGGGCAATTCGTTTGCCAGTTGCCCCATGTTGCGTTTCGCTTCTATGTCGCGATAGATGGTCTCTGGATCGATGCCCTGTTCTGTGGCATAGACCAAATCGTGATTGAAGTCGGCCAACTGCCCGCCGAACATCAGCGCATTGGCCAGCCCCTGCGTTTTCAACTTATTAAGGTCGAGCGTAAACGTAACCGTCTGCCCAGGCACTACGTAGCAGATGAAGCGACATTCCCCCACCGCCACATGGCAGTCCACCGTTGTACCCGTAGGCAGGTTCAGACTGAATCTTCCGTCGGCATCCACGGCAGCACTTGCTTGTCTGAGGGCATCTCCAGTTCCCGATGTGTACTTCAAGACATAGCGGACATGTACACTTTCCGTTATCTGCTGGTTGTTTCCTATAATCTGTCCGCTTAACACCGCAGGTTCCTTCGAATACAGAAACGCAGGCAGATGCTTTTGCGCCAGTCCCGTCATTGCGACGAGGGCGAGCAGGATGGTGATGATGGTTTTCTTGTTCATATTCATTTCGTTTTATTTTATCTTCTTAAATCGTGCAAATTCTTCTAAGCAGCAGACCTATTAGTGCGTCGCCTGATACCATTTCGTTTTCTTCAGCCCGACGGAGCGCGTATTGTGACTTGGAGCGGAAGTTGTTATGCCAGAATAGGCACGGATGTCATTGAAGCCGTTGCTGGCGGAATAGTATTGGGCGGTGTGCGCCTTATAGGGAACGGTCACGTCCAGTTGGCGGTTGAAGTCATCGAGCAGGTTCTGGTCGGTGCAGAGGTGGGCGATGTAGTCACCGAGGTCGTAGAACAACGGGGGGTTATAGCCGTCCATCCTTTGCACGTCGGACAACAGAGCGTAGTCAAATTCCTGCGTCTGGTGGATGCCCCTCACGATCGCGGCCAGCGCGTCGAGTTCGCGGCAGTCGGTCACGGCGATGGTACCACAGGGCGTAGTGTAATGGCTGTAGAAATCGAGGAAGGTCTGGCAGAGGGCGGCGTAATCGACGGTGCCGACGAGGTGGCGGGTGCAGAGGTGATAGGGGAAGCCGTAAATCATGATTTCCGTCGGACAGCCGATGAGGTAGTCGGTCACATCTTTGAGGTCGTAGGCGGCTTCGACGGATGACATGAAGCAGTCATCGAACATGATGTACTCCATCCGCATCCCCGCGTCGCCGATGGCGTCGGCCAGTGTCGTGGTTTCAATCTGATATTCGCTCGTCCAGCCGCCGAACCACCGCGTCTGAGGCACATCATCGCGCTCGAAGTGGTATTGGCTCCGTGCCCGACTTGTGCTGACGGGGAGCCAGCCCATACCATGACAGCCTACGATGAGTGAGTAACGGCGGGCTGGGGCAATGGCCCGCACATCATTGAGCATCCTCGAGATGTTCTCACGCTGCTTGAAGTCGGGCTGGTTGTAAAACATCAGCGTGTCACGGATGCACTGACCTTTTTCTTGTTTGAGTTCTATCACGTTGGCTCGGCTCGTTGTCGAAGAAATACAGACGATGACACGCTCGTTCTTCAGTAATCCACCCTTGATGGCGGTCTCGAAGTCTGCAATGTTCTGTTCGAAATACGGTGTCATGTTCGTTGACCACGGCATGAAGAAAATGACTGTCTGCTCCGTTGGTTGTTCCCGAATCGGTTCTTCATCGTCGCTGCACGAGACAAGAATGAAAAGGGTAATCAATGCGGTGATGATGGTTTTCTTGTTCATAATCTTTTCGTTTTATTGATATTCCGAGCCACAAAGTTACAAAAAGGCATAAAAATAGGCCCTTGGCTAAATCTGAAAAAGAAATGCCAAGGGCTAATGTCTCAACTTAGGTTGAGAGTTTCTACCTGTTATAGGCTATTATTTGCCGCCAAACGTAATGTCACGCCGTATTTTGCTGACAGTATTTGGATGGACGTTCAAGAACGAGGCGATGTCTTGTAAGTCAAGAAACTCCACAATGCCGGGACAGCGTTGCAGCAGCAACTCGTAGCGTTCGCGGGCTGTGGCGCGGTGGAGGTCGAGGTAGCAGGCGCGGGCCTGACAGAGTAAGTGCTCAGCTATGACACTGCGCAACTCCATCTTTTCAGCGTCTTGACGGAAAAAGTCCATCAGCTGCTCGCCGCTCACACGGAGCATGCGGCTGGGCATCATCGCCTTGATCGTAGTCTGCGATGGACGACCGTCGAGGCAATTGGGATAGTCGCCAGCAAACTCACCCTCGAACGAGAACCATGTGATATGCTCCCTATCGTCGCTGATGCCATACGTTACATACTTGAAGCACCCTTCGGTGACGAAGCCGAACCAACGTGCGGGGTCGCCCTCGCGCTCCAACTGGTCGCCCTCGCGCTCCAACTGGTCGCCCTTGCGGTAAGTCACCTCCTTGCCCTCGCGCTCGCAAAATTCGCGCAGCGCCTCAATATCAATACTGTTTTTCCCGAATTTCTGTTCCATCGTCAGTGGTTGTTTGGCTGCAAAATTACTAAATTTCCCACGAAAGCGTTCATAGCGAGACCTAAAAAGTGTCTGCCGAGGTGAAAGTCTGAACAAATGTTCAGGGGTTTAGTGAATATTTGGAAGAGAAGGGTTACGAAACGGCGGTTATTGCCACAAAGGTTCGCTCTCCCATCCGCGAGGGAAGCCCATGGCGGTGATGTCGATGGACGGGTAAGCGGAGAGCAGGGCATCGACCTTCGCCTTCATGTCGTTGTTGGGCGAAATGATGTTGAGGAAATACTTGATGATGCAAAGGTCAAAGTAAATGCGAAGCGTGTCCGTCGGCAAGGTGATCCAACTGCCCGTCATGCGGTTGGGGAGCATCGGACGGATGGTGTTCTGCTTGTTCCATACACGGGCATGGTGGCAGCAGGAGTTGCGCGTTAGGGTGACGATGGTGAGCCACGACTCGAAGGGGGCTACTTGCAGGCCGAACTTGCGGGCAATGCTCTTCTTGATGCGCGGGGTCTTGATGTTGCTGAAGATGTTGGTGATGACACCGAAGGGTAGCACTTCGGCCAATATCCAAGCGGGCGGATAGGCATTGGAATAGGTCTGCTTGAAGTGGACGATGAAGTCTTCGCGTGAACGGTGAAGCTCTGCGTCTATCAAGTCCATCGTGTGACGGAACTTTGCGGCATCGATGAAATTGCTGCCGTCGGTCATCCAGAAGGGATTGCCTGTCATGTCGCTGCCGATGTTGACGATGGCGCTGCGCACGGCCACCTCAATTTTCTCAATCTCGTTGAAGATGAGCAAGCGTAGTTTCTTGTCGAAGCGGTAGAGCATCATCACTTGGTCGAACGTAGTGTTCGGCTTGTAGCGGTGCTGCTCCTTGGGCATTTGCAGGAGGGGATACATATAGGCCGACAAACGGTAGTAGCCTATGAACTCGAGGTATCGCTCAGCCTTGGCAGTGTCGGCTATCGTCAGGCCGCGCGACTGTAGCAGGCTGACCAGGTCGTGCGCACTGGCGTATGGTTTCTGGAATGGGATTCTGTTGCTCATCGTATAAAAATAAAACGACCCGCACATTTGAGCATCGTTGAGAGGCTTGGCGGGTTCTGGTGGGTGCAAAGGTAGTGCTTTTTATTGAATCGACCAAACTTTTTGATGGGAAATTGATATTTGAGCGTCGATTTTGTTGCTTTTGAAATAAAACGACCTGCCGATTTAAGCATTGTGAAGAGGCTTGGCGGGTTCTCGTGGGTGCAAAGGTAGTGCTTTTTATTGAATCGACCAAACTTTTTGATGGGAAATTGTTTTTTGAGCGGCGATTTTGTTGCATTTTTGAAAGTTAGACATAAAGTGATTGGGTCACGAATTGTTATTTGAGTCACAAAGTTACGGCATTCTCTGCGAATACACCCCCGACAAGACCGAAAAAATGCTGTCGGGGGTGAAAGTCTGAACAAATGTTCAGGGGTTTAGTGAATATTTGGAATTCTGGCTATACTTTTTCGTTATAATTCTGTTATTCCGATACCGCCTTTGGCGTTTGTGACTCGCCTTGCTTTAGTTGTAGATGCGGGCGTTCCCAGATTTGCCAGTCGTCTATCTCTTTGAAGAGACGAGTAAGGACGTCTTTATAATTGTCGGGATAGATCATCGTATAGACAAACCAGAGTTTGTGATTGGCCATGACCTTCGAGTAATAACTGTAGCCGTCGATAAGACTACCGTTTTCGTACTGCGGGCCAGAGAGGATGAAATAATCGCTGCCGAGTCTGCGGTCTGTCGCTTGAAGCACCTGTGCCAATGAGTCCATACCGTCCTTTAGCGACTGGCCGTTATTGTGCATCACATGGCTCTCGATGACTACGGTGATCCACTGGTCGCCATACTCGAAGCGCATGCGGCCTTTTTCCTCTTGAAGGGAATCTGCTTGGGCGGTGAAGAACGAGGGGACGCGGACAACGTAATCATAATCGGTATCCTTGTACTCGAACATATCTGCATAAGTGATTTCCCGCCCGAAGACCTCCTTGTGCGACTTCAAACCGCTACACGAACGGATCCAGTCGATGCTCGCAGCCACGAGGATGATTGCAATGAATATGAAGATAGCCTTTCTCATTGCTTAGTATGTTTTCATAATGGCACTGTTGATGTGCTTGTCGATGTCGGTATCGCCACGCTCAGACTTCTTGCCGTATCCGAGGCTGTAGGTCACAGTCAGGTTGATGTTCCTGCCGTCGGCCTCGCCGTAGTTCCAGATGTCGCGGCGGTAGCATCCGTAGTCCATCGTTATGTGCTGCTTCGTATAGCGGCTGAAAGGATTGCGCACCAGTGCTTTGACAGCCCAGTTCTTGTGATTCCAACTGACGAGCCACTCATAGACGGGACGGCGGCTGATGAGGTACGGCTCGCGGATGTCGAGTGCTGTGTAAGGTGTGTGGTAGTTGAAGCGCAGCATCCAGTCGCCCGTGAGGTAGGTGACGGAGGCTTTCATGCGGAAGATATTGCGTGACAGGTCGTAGGTGTCGCCACGCAGCATGTTGTATTCCTCGATGGCGGTCACACTGAGGCGCAGCTTATCAGCAAAGACGCTGTAGGCATAAGTGGCCGTGAGCATGTTGCCGTAGTAGTTGCCGTCGTTCGTGCGACTGTCGTAGATGGTCTGAAGGTCTGCATCGTAGCGGTGCAGGATGTTGTCGAAGTAGATGCTGTTGTCGTAGGATATGGAAATCTTCGACTTGCCAATCTGTCCGTTGTACGACAGCGTATTGTCCAGCACTTTCAGCGGGGCGAGGTCGGGATTGCCCTTGACAGCCTCGAAGAACGAGGTGGGTACGGTCATGTCGTTCTTGTTCGACGGGTCGAAGAGCGTGTGGGTGAAAAGGCCGTTGAGCGCGAGAGAATGCTTTTGGTTCAGGGCGTAGTTGCCGCCGTAGAAGGCCACAGGACTGCAATAATTGTAGTGACTGTCGTTGAGTTTGACGGCAGAGTTCGACACGCCAGCCGACACGTAGTAGTAATACTTCTGCGCTGAGCCGCTGAGTTGAACCAGTCCCATCGTCACGTCGGTGGTCAGCCGCTGATTGCCCGCCGAGGTTCCTGTGTAGGTGTCCTTGTAGTGGTTGTGGTCGTGTGTCAGTGAGCCGGAGAGTGTGAGGCCATTCTTCCATGACTTGTAGTAGCGGGCGTTGCCACGAATGGTGTTGTTGTCCTCGGTTACATCGGAGGTCATCGCGCTCTGAGCGGTCTCCGTGTAGCGGCTGTTGTATCGGTTGTGGCCGAACGAGGCCGACGCGGTGAAGTCGAGCGTCTGATCTTTGGGCAGCCAGAGCGTATAATTGGCATAGACGGCAGGGGCGAGTCCGCGACTGTCCGACGAGGTGAGCCGTTGGGTTGTGCCGTCATAGCGTCCCGTGTAGAGAGCCTTCATCGCCGCCTCCACACTGGGCACGGCCTGACGGGTCAGACTGATGTAGGCGTTCAGTCGGTGGCTGTTGCCCGTCGATGTCAGTTTCAGGCGTACGGCCTGGTTGTTCGTCTTGCGGAGGGATGTCTCGCTTGTAAAGTCCCGTGTCAGCGTCGAACGGTCGGAAAAGGTAAAGTCCTCGTGCCCTTCCGAATAACTATGGTCGTGAGCCCAATCACCCGATGCCGTCAGTGACAGCGTAAGTCCCTTCCTGGTGAAGTCGGTAAAGGCCAGATAGTCACCCGACTTGTAGGCCAGTCCTTCAGTAGCCGACAGATAGACGTTGCCACCATATTCCAGTTTGTAAGTGATGAAATTCACCAGTCCCGCCTTACCCGCATACTTGCCGCTCGGTGTGCGGATGTACTCGATGCTGCGGATGTTCTTGGCTCGTAGTGTCGCTACGTCCTCAGCCAGTGCCTCCATGCCATTAATACAAATCACCACTTCACCACCGCTGTGCGTCGTGATGTTCCTTGTATGTGGCGACACGTCCAGTTCCGCAGTCTGCATCACGCTCAGCAGGTCGAAGCCGTTGGCTGAGTGTTTCTTCTCCAGCGTCGTCGGTAGCAGTACAGTTTTGTCGGCCATCTCTATCTGTCCGTCGGCGTTCACCACCACCTCCGGCAGTGTCTCGTTTTTAATGCTGTCGTTCTGAGCCTGCGTTGCTGTGGCCATCAGGCAAACCATTGAAAATAGAATCAGTCTTTTCATCGTTCTTTTGTTTGGGTTATCATCATTGTATACACACAACGAAGCAAACCGTTCAACTTTTAACATTCGCGAGTGCAAAGATACTGTCATTTATGCCTAACAAACGATTTTTCTTCCTGACATTTGTCTGACATTTGCCTGACAGTGCCTATTTTTCATCTTCTTTTATACAATATACCAATATGGTGTCGGCCTGCAAGTCAAGGCCATATTCGCTTAATTCCTCTTTAGTATCATATCTTCCGTATGCCTCTGTAACAGGGTGGATATTATTTAAGATGATTGGAGGCCACCATCCATTTTTAGTGTAATACTTACCTGTATCTTTCCTATAAAAAACAGCATGAATAAATTTCTTATAGGCGTTTTGGAATACAAGCACACAATTATCTGGCAGATCGGCTTTCTTCAGAACACTATATTTGCAGGGATAGTTGCCTTTTTGTGTGAGAATATGGTCGAAGAATGCATTGAGTTGATCCTCATCGGTAAATGTAGTATTACGTGTGATAATCGGTGCAGGGTTGATGCCATGAAAGTCCAACAGAAGATTCAAGGCATAGAAGATACAGGTCTGCCCGTTATTCATCAATATATCTGCTGTTTTCATCTGTCGCATAGAATCAATCAATGCTATTATCTCCGATTCTTTCAGCCCGCTAATCTCGACTTCAAACCTCTGATAAGGAGCCTTCTGACTCTCCACTTCAAGCATCCTTTTCCCCATAACAGAATCAATCACGACCTCTTTCCTTTCTTCGTAGCAAAGTGTATCTTTACCAAATATGGCCCTATAGTAGCGAAAGCGAATAGAGTTTCCCGTCTGACGATTGTACTCTTCAATCTTATCAAAATATCTTGTGAGAGAATCACGATAAACTCCACCAAACATCGATTGCACTCCCATCTGTTTTCCTCCCTTCAATGAAGCAACTTTTGGCGAAGTTTTCTTGGGAACAAAAGAATGAGTTATTCCTTCTACGATTTTCAGTTGTTGCGCATGATTATCTTGTGCCGATGCAAATATCACTGCCGAAAGCATGGCCAGCAAGATTAGAAGTCGTCTGTAATGTTTCAGTTGTCTCATGTTTCTTATTTTGATATTTTCAAACCGAGTTTGGCAGATGGTGTCCGTCTTTTGTAATATTCTTGCGTCGCCACGTCTTTGTATATGGGTTCGTCTTCTTCTCGCATCCAGTCCATACCGCGAAAGGTTTTCTTATTCCATGTGCAGTTTTCCTCCTCATTCAAGGTCATGTTGAGCGAAGGAATGAGATTACTGGATTCTGATACCTGTGCAGTGGTTATCCATTCTATCACGACGAAAACGCCTGACCGTGGAAAAGGTATAGGACGGGAAAGGCTGATGCCATTCTTGCTGAGTCTCTGACCGGAAGGGAGTATGATGCCGCCATTAATGAGGGACTTGTCTTTGGGAGCACCAATCTTGGCATCTGGCAGTCGTAGGTCAAAGCGGAGAGTGGCATAGATGGGTGTCTTGATTTCCGTGAACACCAGCCAGTGGGTGGAGTAATCGAGACTTGCCAATATGGAGTGGATGTATGGCGTCTCAGCCCAAGTGTTGTCGTAAGGAATAAACAAGGCCATCTCAAATCCATTGGCTCCTTTGTGTTTGGTCTGCGTCTTCGCTTTCATCGATCCCACTTCTGTGGTCTTTATTCGTTTGGGAATCCTTGCGCTAATGGCGACTTCATCAAGATTGATGCTCTTCGGAACAAGAATGATCGTTTGTGAGTCGGCTGTTATCTTAGAGATGCTCTTTGTCTCGTAGCAGATATGAGACAACCATATCTGTTCTGCTTCGTTTGGAATGGCAATCGCCCCTTTTTCGTCTGTGTAGCCACCAGTGTCATTCCCGAAATAGACACTCACAAACGGTATTGGCTCATTGGTGATGCTGTCCTTGACAGTCATTGTCTGTTGTGCCTGCCCCGCCATTACGACGAGAGCAAGAAGGATGGTGATGATGGATTGCTTGTTCTTGTATCCTTTCAGTAGCAAGCGACTTTTTATCGAGCGCATATTCTTTTCTACTAGTTAGAGTGTAGTGTCTAAGTATTTATAAAAATCATCTGTCTCTCCAAGAAATGCATTGAGCACTATGCCATCAGGTGATATCAGCACTTTATATGGATAGCCTGTCACTCTGAATTTCTGCTCTATTATGCCATCCTCACTTCTGACGTGCAACCAGGGTACTTTGTGTTTCTTGACGGCAGCGGCCCATTTCTCGGCTGTATCGTTACAATCGATTCCCACAATCTCAAGACGGTCCTTGTATTTCGCATAGTATTCTTTCAATTTGGGAAATCCCTTGATGCACCAAGTACACCACGAGCCCCAGAAGTCGAGCACCACATATTTACCACGCAGAGACTTCAACTCCAGCACATTGCCATCAAGGTCCTTCAGTCCAAGTTCAGGCACTTGACCGCCTATGGTCACAGTGTCGTTCTTAACTGCATTGCGTGCAGCCACCTCTTTCATAACGAGAGTAAACATCCTTTCATTCTGATCCAGTTCGCTTTTCATCCTACCGTTCCTCACCTCAGGAGTCAGTTTCCCAATAGCTGTAAGTGCTTGGTCGTAACGCACATTTATCACCAATGTCGCCGTTGCGTCCTCGTCAGGATGCTCCTCGATATATTTCATGTTAACGGAATGTGAACGATTATTGATATCGATATTCTTTAGTTCTCGAATGCTGTCTGGCTCGTTTCTGGCAGCAGCAAATTCAATGTTAAAAGGACGCTGTAAATTTGTGACTCGTTCATACTGCTGATAAAAAGTGCTGCCACTCCAATGCTCTTCTACAGAATTCAGACGGCCACTGAAAATCGCCTCCTCATCGGGCACGAAATAGGTATAAAGCGTCTCTTGGGGTTTTGATTTGAGATGCATCAATCCCATATAGGCATCGTGTAGTTTTGCAGAGAATGAAAATTCTCCATTCTTTACAACTATTTTGCGTTTGACAATCTGTTTTTGTGGCTGTAGTATGACATACTCAATGCAGAGAGTATCGTTCCCTACACCATCAATCTTACCCGTCATCTTAAAATTGTCTTTGGCAAATGTCCCAACAGGCAGCATGGCCAGCAGGAGCAGGAATCGTCTGTAGTGTTTCATTTTGTTCATATTCATTTTCGTTTTATTTGTCATTCCGAGCCACAAAGTTACAGAAAGTCCTCGTAGCCGTGGGGACAGTACCTACGACATTGGCAAACGGCAATGGATGGGATTGTTCGTCAATCACTCGCCCCGTGATGTTACCCTGTGCTTCTGCCGCTATTGATACGATGGCAGCGAGAAGAACTGACGCAAATCTTAATTGTTTCACACTCATTTCTGTTGTTACTTATTTTATTTCTGGGTGCAAAGGTAGGCATAAGTCGGGAGAGAATCAAGAAATGGCTGTTTCATTGTGTTTCCGAGAAACACAGTGAAACACAAAGATTGTCTGAAAATCTTTGTAATACCGTGATTTTTGCGTATCTTTGCACCCGAATTGAAACAATAAGGCGATGAACAGATACGTTAGACTATGCACTCGGTTTCTGCTTGTTTTGTTCCTTGTTTCCTGCAAGGAGGGTGGAGTGATGGACAGGCTCGACCAGATAAAGCATGTGGGCGACAGTGACCCTGCGACGGCTCTTGCAATGCTCGACTCTCTGGAAATAGAGATGCGGGCAGAGTCGGAATACACAAGGAACAAGTACGACCTGCTGAGAATCCGACTGAACGACAAGGCCGACAAGACGGCGACATCGGATATCGTCATCAAGAGTTTGTTGGGCTACTTTGAACGGGAGGGTACGGTGCAGGACAAGCAGGAGGTGTGCTACTATGCCGGCAGCGTCTATCGTGACTTGCAAGATACGCCCCGCGCCCTGGAATATTTCTTCCGCTCGATAGAATATGCTGAAGATGCGGAGGATTGCGACTCGGTGATGCTACAAAACACCTATTCTAATCTGAACTACCTCTATTATGGAGTACAGAACTATCAGGAGGCTGTTGCGACGGGACGAAAAGAACTGGAGGTATGCCGGGCGTTAGGACGCGACAAGGTGGTGCCGCTGCTCCACTTAGGCGGGGCACTGATGGCAACGGACAGCACACGGCAGGCCAAGGCTTATCTTGACGAAGCCCTCCAAGCGATTGAAAGTTCAAATAAGATAGCCCATCAGCAGGGCAACCTCTATAACCTGCTGTGCCACTATGTTGTGTTGGGTGAGCGACAGAATGCCGAACGATGCCGAATACTGATAGACGGCGACCCTATAAATAACTTCGCGGCATTTCCGTGTATAGTCTTGGCCATGTACTACCAGATGACGGGACAGACTGATTCCGCAAGCGTCTGTCTGAACCGGGTGATTGACGACGGTACGGACATCAATAATATGTACGATGCGGCCAAGATGCTCTATCAGATGTACGACGCACAGGGTAATCAGCCGAAAGCCCTCCACTATGCACGGATATATATGCAACTGAGCGACTCGCTGGATTTCGGAAAGCGTCAGCAGTTGGCCGCTACGGTGGGCAACGAGTATCAGTATCACCTGGATCAGAAGAAGGAGCAGCAACTGCGCGATGCAAAGGAGCATTACAAACTGGCGGTGGCTGTCGTCTGCGCCGTCGCCCTGCTTCTGCTGTGTCTTGGCTATGCAGTGTATGTCCGTCGCAGGAACAGGCATCTTGAACAGATAACGGCACTGTCTCAGGAACTGCAAGGCAAGGCCGACGACGAGCAGCGGCTGCGGCAGGAGATAGACCTGCGGGAAAGAAAACTGTCCGAAGCAAAGTATCAACTGGAGAAACAGGATGATGAACTGGGCAAGGTGAAGGCACAACTGGACAAGGTGAGCACCGAACTTACAGGCTACGACATAGAACTGCGCGAGAAGGAGCAACGGCTGACGGAAAAGATGCAGCAGAACCAGACCTTCCTCAATCTGCTGCATCAGTCGGAGTTGGAGGGCAAGGCTGAGGATGTCATCGAGGCCATCCGCCAGTCATCGGAGGGAAAGAAGAACATGAAAGCGGCGGATTGGAAACAACTCTATCAGGCTGTTGACGAACTTTACCCAACATTCAAGGACAAACTTTTGAAAGAGTTAGGCACATTTACAGAACAACAGATGCAAGTCTGCTACCTTATACGTATTGGCCTTTCAAAGCCCCAAATTCAGAACATGACGAATCTTTCCCGCGTCACAGTTTGGAGGTGGGTGAAGAAATATGATTGGGTGGTAGATTCAGAGTCTGTTGATACTTCCAAACGTGACGGCCTTGCGAATGCGTGACAACTGTTGGGGAGTGACGCAGAGGAACGAGGCGATGGCGTTCAGGGGGAGATGGCGGGCGATGCCCGGGCAGCGGCGGAGCAGCAACTCGTAGCGTTCGAGGGGCGTGGCGCGGTGGAGGTCGGTGTAGCGGGCGCGGGCCTGACTGAGCAGGTGCTCGGCAACGAGGCAGCGCAGATCCATCGACTTCTTGTCCAGACTGAACCGCTTCACCAGCTGTTCGCCGCTGACACGGATGATGCGGGTGGGCACCATCGCCTCGATCGTGGTCAGTGCCGGGCCACCGTCGAGGCAGGCGGGATAGTCGCCAGCAAACTCGCCCTCGAACGAGAACCATGTGATGTGTTCCTTGTCGTCGCTGATGCCGTATGTCACGTACTTGAAGCACCCCTCGGTGACGAAGCCGAACCACCGTGCGGGGTCGCCCTCGCGCTCCAGCTGTTCGCCCTTGCGGTACTCCACCATCTTGCCCTCGCGCTCGCAAAACTCGCGCAGCGCCTTGATGTCAATGCTATTTTTCCCGAATTTCTGTTCCATCGTCTGAGAATTTGCTGGCAAAGGTAGTGAATTTGATTGAATATCCGTACAAACAGGTACGGTTTTAACTCTTTTCAAGGAGAATTAGCAGAGGAATGACAGGATTACGGGGAAAAATGTGTAACTTTGCACGCAAAAATATGGGCTTATGCAAGACATGTCAAGAAAGAGCCATAAACGCGAACTGTTCCGCGTGGCATTTAAGATGTTCATCCTGAAATCGTTCGACGGGGTGAGCATCCCCGATATTGAAAAGGCGACGGGTTTTACGCGCGGCACCATCTTCCACTATGCCGACACGAAGCTGGACCTGTTCCGTCAGGTGGTGGAATACTATGTGCTGGAGCGACAGGACATTGAGAGGAAGATTCAGGTCGCTGATGACTGCACGCTACGGCAGTTTATCGACACATACGCAAAGGGCGTTGAGCGGACGATGGAGGCACTGCACGAAATTGTGGGCATGGACGTGCCGATGAGGGACTGCAGCCGTGCGTATCTGAACATGATGTCGCAAATGTCAGTATTGCTTCCCGAAATACACAAGACATTTCTGAACGCGATGGCGAAGGAGGAAAGGCTGTGGATAGAGGTAATAGGCCGGGGCGTGGAGAGCGGCGAACTGCAAAATGACGTGCAGCCCACCATTCTGGCCAAGATCATGATGAGCCTCTTCTACGGTCGCGCCTTCCAGGACTCACTTATTGACGGCATGGACCCGAAACTGCTGAAAGAGGAAATGCTCGCGGTGTATGAGAGGGTGAAGAAACGCTAAGAGACTATTTCAGATACCTTACATATTCTTATTCTTAGTTAAAGTTTATACATACAGCATACAACTTTGTACGGTTTTGTAGTTTTGTTGTTTGGGAATATTCCCAAAACCTACAAAATTGTATGAAATGAAAACAAAAACATTGTTTGCGTCAGCCCTGGCAGTGCTGGGGCTGACGGCGTGTGAGAGAACGCTTGACGTTGGGGAGGATAAGACCTCGACGGGGCAGATGAAAAACTCGGTGTTGCAGGTACGGACACGTGGAGCAACGGGCGACGGGGCAACGGTGGCGTACCCTGTTGCGGTGTATGTGTTCCAAGGTGACGAGTGCAAGACATCACAGGCCATCGGCGACGAGGGGCAGACACTGAACATCGCACTGACGGAAGGGACGTATTCGGTGTATGCCGTGGGCGGTGTGTCGGCATCGGACTATGTTCTGCCTACGGTGTCGAATGCTTTGACGACATCGGCGATAGCACTACAAGAGGGAAAGAAACTGACTGATCTGATGGCGGCTTCGGCTACGGTGACGCTGGTGGACGGTGGGACGAATACCGTCACGCTGGGCATGGCGAGGAAGACGATGCTGATTCATGATGTGACCATCAAGAAGGTGCCCTCGGCGGCTACGGCTGTCACGGTGACGATTGCCCCGCTATGGCATAGCCTGACCATTGGCGGGACGTACAGCTCGACGAACGGCAGTAGCACCATTACGTTGACGAAGCAGGAGGACGGGAGGACGTGGAAGAACAACGGCAGTGCCTATCTGCTGCCACCAAGCAGTCAGCCCGCCAGCGTGAGCGTGAACATCACCGTGGGCGGCACAACGAAAACCTATACATACAACACCAGCGACGAACTGGAGGCGGGATATAAAATCAATATTGACGGAACCTATACCGAGGCCGTGGGCGTGAACCTGACTGGAACTATCACGGGCGCGACGTGGCTTGGGGAAAGGACGATTAGCTTTACGTTCGACGAGGATGGCAGTAGTACGTCGGGGAATGACAATAACGGTGGGGATAATGGTGGTGATACACAGGACTTCCCATCGGTTGGCGACACGTACCAAGGATGCTGCGTGCTTGCCGTGACGGTGGAAGATGATGGGCAGTCGGCTGAGGTGGTGCTGCTTTCGCCCAACGAACGGGCGGTGACGAGTGCCAGTGATGCAGAGTCAGCTCTTGCCAGTCTGGGTGTGGACGGCATCAGCGATTGGACGGTGCCGACCAAAGCGCAGGTGGATGCCTTTGCAGCTGCACGGAACGACGTGACTCCAGCACCTGCAGCCGGAATCTACCTCTATAAGAATAACAACGGTGTATATTATCAGTACAATCTGGCCACTGGCGCTACCGGCTCTGCCAATTATATCACAGGCATCAACCTCCGTCCTGTCGCCATCGTTTCTATCACTAAAGAATAAACCGCTATGAAGAAGTATATGTTTATTGCTCTCGCCCTGCTGGTAGCAGCGTGCGAGAAGCCCATCCTCGACGAGGATGTCGTATCAATGAACGAGGCCAACGTCATCCTCCACATGACGCAGTATGAGCAAGAGGCGTTTGGCAATAATGGAAACCGTGTGGCTACCCGTGCCGCCACCGACATCACGGAGTTATGCAGTCGCCTGAACATCGCCATTTTCGACGCTGAAGGCACGAAGGTCAAGACCGTAACGCAGAAAGAGGGCGATGCCTCGTTTGGCACTGTCGCCCTGACGCTTGCTGCCGGAACGTACCAGCTTGTGGTCATTGCCCACAACGGCGAAGGCTCGGCCACGATTACCTCGACTGAGAAGGTGACGTTCCCGAACAATAAAGTGACCGACACCTTCTATTACTATGGTGACCTGGTTGTGACCTCCGAGGTGCAGTCCTACGACCTCACGCTGACCCGTGCCGTCGCCATGTTCCGCTTGGTGCTGACCGACGATGAAATCCCGTCCACGGTGACAAAGTTCAAGTTCTACTACACGGGCGGTTCTTCGACATTCTCGCCATCGGCAGGCTATGGCTGCGTCAATTCAAAACAGACGGAAATCCGCACAGTTGCCGACGGTGTAACCACTTTCGACATCTTCACCCTGCCTCATACCGAGGAAGATGTATTGACGAAGCTCACCGTCACTGCCCTTGATGCCAACGACAACACCGTGAAGGAGCGCATCTTTGAGAACGTTCCTGTCACCCGCAACCAGATTACCCGCTACACAGGCAGTTTTTTCGGTAGCGGCGGCAGCGGCCAGACCTCCGACGGCACCTTCCGCCTCACCGCCGATCCCGATTGGGACAGCGTGAACGGATATACGTTCTGATGCATCCTAATCCTCTATCTACTTTGAGAGCCGAGGCAAAGCGCCCCGGCTCTCAATGTGCTTAATCTGCTATAGGATTTTCATATATCTTTTTCTATATCCATCTCCATCCCGCTATGTCGCCTTTCATACGTTGGCTTCACTATCGTGTTCTTTACGATTTTCTCTGTGCAAAGGTAGCAAGCCCTTATGACATGGAAAGTACCGCTTTGCTATTTCAGGAGAAAGTTCTAACGGATGCCCCGCGAATTTTCTGCTGAAATTCCTTGCCGTAGTCATTGCTTGGGCTTGCTTTTTTACGCACAAAGAAAAGTCTAAACCCGATAGGGAATGCCGATGATAAAAAAAAGCTCCTTCGCAGGAGATGGACTTAAAAAGAAAAGTCTCCCCCTCCTGGGAGTCCGATAAAAAGACAAGTTTCACAATAAAACAACAAGCATTATGCACGCAAAGGTTTATCAAATCACAAAGCACAGAGTGGACAAAGAGAACTACCTCAACGAGAACACTCTGACACAGGGAGATAGCAGCGATTATGACTATTGTTCCGAAATCTCCGAAGAAGAGAGGGCGGAATCGATTGACACCTTAGTCAACCAAATTCTCCCAAAAGGTATGTTCACCCTCATTGGCAGCGATGAACTCGTTTTTAGGGGCGGTACACCTGAATGGATTCACCAATGGGTACAAACCATCCACAAGAAATCAGAGGATGTCAACGTCATGAACGTGACGCATTGGATAGGTGCAGCCTACCAACTGCAGAAGGTTATCAACAACCCTCTTGGGACTGACTCGCATTTCTATTTGTCTGAGGACACTACCCAGACGTATGGCGAGGAGTCGGCAGAGCTGATGCGGATGGTCTGCAAGCTCAGAATAGGCGAACGCCTCTATGTCGGTGGAATTATTGATTATCATTTTTAATAGCTATGATGAGACTTATGAGCAAGGAGTTGGCGGAATCTCTTGAAAAATATCCGCTTTACAGTCAGGACGGCAAGAAAGCTGATGCCGTAGTGGTGGCCAAGTATTTCTTCCCGTTAACCGCCCTCACATGGTACGTCACCGAAGGACGCAGGGAGGATGATGACTATCTTTTCTTCGGATTGGTAGTCGGTACGGACACCAGCGCAGAAATGGGGTACTTCTCTCTCTCCCAGTTGTCTGAACTGAACGTCTGTGGGCTGAAAGTGGAGCGCGACATGTACTTCAAGCCTAAGAAACTTGGTGAGATCTGCAACAAGTCAGTAAGGGAGTACGTCAACCACTATTTCAAGGAAGATTAATCTGTTTTGTTCACGCACCCCGAACGTCGGGCAACCGGCCAAGGGGTGTTTTTTTTGTTGTAATTCTCTTCTCTATTCCTTCGACCCACCCGCCAACCCAAGGCAGCGGCTCTTTTCTTTTATACCTTGCTGGTTGTATATGGTCTATGGCCTATGGCTTCGCTTGTTTTCTCACTTTATAGATGCCCCTGTCCGAACAGGGTATCTGGCAAAGGAGAGGCCTATTTCTTATTCGTTTTCTCTTTATCTCTATTCTTGGTATTCGGGTCTTGTTACCCTTATCTTCTGGACATTTCTGATGCTTAGTGGCTACAAGTTTCGTGTTGTGGACGGTCTTTATTGGTACACTCTGCGGGCGTAACCCTTCGACCATCACGACACCCTTTGTCAATAGTTCTGGCATGTAGCCTTGATACTTTTCCTTTGCCTCAGAGGATTGCACGGCTCTCCTTGCTGTGCCTTCTCCATGCGTCTTTGATGCGCTTATCTGGGCAGATACGGTCACGGGCTGGTTGACTCTCGTTATTCATTTCGGTATAACCTGGCATCGGTCGTTCTACGTCTTCACATCATTTTTTCGGGCGATGTCATATACAATTTTCCGTTGCAAAGTTAGCGACAGCGGCGCTCGTCAAGGGCGCACATCCTGTTTTGCTCGAAAAAAATCAAAATAAATTTGGGGAAGGCTTTCCTTAATCCAAATTTGTTCAGAGCCGCAAGGGTTTATTTTTTGTCGGCATTCCCTTGTCTTATGGCACCTTCTCCTGTCTTGCTATTCTAAGCAGCGTAAAATTTAAATATTAACATCTAAAAAAATTAAAGTTATGAAGACAATGAACAACTTTCAGATTTCAGGTTTTGTAGTAAACAACGCTACCATCAACCAGTTCGCAACCGCATCAATCGCCCGCTTCGGCCTCTCAGTTCGCCGCACGGAGAAGATCGATGGCACAGAGAAAAAGGTTTCCGCAATCCTCAACATCGAGGCATGGAAGAGCAACGAGGCTTCTGACAGCTTCAACATCCTGACCAAGGGTACTCGCGTGACGGTCGAGGGTTACTTCAAGCCCGAAGAGTGGACGGATAAAGATAACGTTAACCACAACACTATAAAACTCGTGGCCACCAAGTTCTTCGAGATGAAGGACGAAGATAAGAGCGACGAGACCCCGGCTGAACAGCCAAAGGAGGAGAAGAAAATGAAGGCTAAGAAATAACGGCCTTCTCCCTTTTCTGCCAGGTGCCTCTGTTTTCGGACAGGGGCATCAATCTGTTTTATTATCTGAGGATTGTATTCTTTTCTATGTGCTTTCACCCTGGGCTATCTACACATTTCTTATTTATATATAGGCATTTCTTGGGTCTATGTTTTTCAATTTTTCGTGCTCATAGTAAGCTCTTGTATCTCTCGTAACAGGTACGTTATGAGAAGAACAACAGCCTGCTATGAGCACTGGGCAGACGCGGACATATCCTTTGAAGGGTCAAAGGAAAAGACCGCCTGATGTCTGCCTGCACTTATCTCTATGGCTCCGCTACACTTTGCTTTTCTCTGTGCTATCATTTCCCGGCCACCCAGCCCATGTTTCCGCTTGAAAACGCTATCCATTTCACGGCAGCCTACGTTTCTGATGGCTTGCTGCTATCGTCGAACCTTTCCTCCTGTATTTCTCAAATGACAGTCTTCAACGCCATTTGAAAGATACTTCCAGAAAGGCTTGATGATGGCAGCGGCTTGAACTGTCATGGCTGCTGCGAGGTGGATGGCTAATATCGACGCTGCTGGTTTTGTGCTCATAAAAAGCTCTTGCATTTCATGGAGCAGGACACCTGCCTCACGAAGTGCAACAGCCTATTCTGAGCACGGGGCAGACGCGCACATATCCTTTATGCCAAAGGAAAAGTGCACCGGATGTCTGCCTAAACTCTTTATTATATCAACTCCCGACCACCCGCCCCGTACTGTTTTCTTATACCCTTTGGGACTTCTCCGTCGCCTTTCAGACGGCAAAACTGCTATCAGTTATTGACGACTTTCCCCTGTGCAAAGGTAGAGAGGCTTGATGAATATGCAAGTACCGCAGGCTATTTCGGGAGCAAGTTAATGAATGAACTTCCTGCCGAAATTCCTTGCCCTTTCATCAACTAACCTCTCTTGTTCTTGGCACAAAGAAAAGTCTATAACTGATAGGATATGCCGATGAAAAAAAAGCTTCTCCGAAGTGGGGTTCTCAAAAAAGAGAAAGTCTAACTTCCAGGAGATCCGATAAATATTGCATTCCGACAAGTGAGTGTGAGGCAAGTGTGTAATAACGGCGGCTGATGGGCGACCAGGGCTGCCAATAAACGATATAATTGAAGATGACTATGCAACTGATAGTGCTCTATATACTGTGGCGTTTCACCAAGGCAATCCTCGTGGGATGGTCTAAGGATAGCCATTACAGAGACCGCTGAACAGAGCCTGTTCTGGTGTCTTTTCTGGTTGTCACCCTTCTAATTCTTGGGCGACAGCTATTGTCGTGTCCTGATGCTAATGGGCAAATGTTAAATTTGAAAAGGTTTTCTGCAAAATCCTGAATGAGTCGTTTTTTAGCTGTTCCTTTGCACCATTTATTTCAGGATTTCACTTAAAATTTTAGAAAAATGAAAGCAGTATTTAATTTCCAGATCAAGCTCGACGACAAGCAGACTTCGGTTCTTTTCGGTATGGAGGAGTGCAAGGGTGTGGACATCGAGCTCTTTAACGAACTATCGAAATTGTTAAAGGAAACGAAGTTGAAAATCATCAAGACATTGGAGAAAGGAGGAATAGTTGAGAAGCCCGTAACAGAGAAACCGGCAGCGTCGGAGGCTCATGGCGGGTCAAAGGATAGTGAGTAATAGTTTTATAAATCTGTGTCATTAGTTGCGGGTGTGTATGGTGTGATTGGCACTTGCACATCCGCTTTTTAATTCAAAAAACTCAGTTATGATCAAGAAATTTTGTTTGAAAACGTACATGGGTCTGATGGCTCTGGCTGTCATCACCATGTTATCGGGATGCCAGAAGAAGGGTGTCCGTGTGAAGGATGTGAATGGTGCTCTGGCGGTATGCAAGTCGGAGCTGACTGTACTCCAGTCGAAGAGTTCTGCATCGATAGACGAGCTGGTGGAGTATATCAACCTGACAGAGCAGATGGAGGATTCCATCATCTCTTTCTCTATGCGTGATACGGCTTATGCAGCCAACCAGAAGATGCAGGACGAGGTTTTAAACGTCAGCGATTCTCTCAGAACGGAGATTCTCAGACTGGCTTTCTCGAAGCCGCGTTCACTGGCTGATGTGGTGTTCATCAAGACGAACACGACTAACGGAGCGAAGAAGTTCATCGATGAGAAATCACAGAAACAGGCTGACAGGTTCTTTGCGAAGCTGGATAACAACGCGACATACAAGGATCTCGACAAGACTCTTCAGGAGTATGACCGTATCTTGTCTGACCCTAACTATATGCATATTGAAAGCCGTGAAATATTCAGGGATTTCCTGAAGAAGGAGGATATATGCTTCCGTTCCATGCTCCAGTTCCTGCCTATGGTTCCCCAGCAAAAGCTTCAGGAACTGACCGACCAGACAGCAAGGATCTGCAATACATTCTATGGTACCGGCAAGGATTCCTTTGCCTCCATCGATGAGATAGCAACGTATATGACCATGCGCTATAACCGACGTATCTTACAGAATGCAGAGGTGTGCAGAGACCAGATCATGAACGGTTTGAAGATAAATCCGGTCATCGCAAGGAACTACCGATGGATGCTCATGCAGCCGTATTTTACCATTGATGAAATATCTATGGCTGCGCTCTCTTCCGGTCAGCAGCAGCTCATGCTGGACATTGCCCAGGACATGCCGGAACTCTACATAAAACTGGATAAGTGTCCGTCCAAGGTCAATAACGATGAACTGCAGTTCCTCGATAAGATATCGGTATATCTTCTGAAAACTCATATCAAAAACATCATATAATGGAAAATATCAAGATTAATCCAAGCCTCTCTACAGAGGCAAAGTATGCCCAGTCTGGGCTATCCGTCATGGACTTTAACATCAATGAGATTTGTAAGAGACTGACCATTTTCATGAATGCCTGTCAGGAGTCTAAAGCTGTTGAGAAGGCAGTTGAATGCTCAGTCATCAGCTATTCCCTGGACCGGCAGATGATGATTGATGATGTCATCCAGCAGATTCAGGAACTGCTGTCTTTGACTGTCCTGCTTGCTGTCAAGTCGAAGGATAACAGCAGCATGGAGTGTGTCGCATATACGAAGCCGACACTGGGAAACATGGCTGTCGTGCATCTCTATTCTTCTATGCATGGCTGTCTGGAATCGTTCTTCATCAACGTATATGACTCGGCTGAGATCATGTACGAGGCGCTTCATAAGCGGCTTGAACGGCTCCAGAACGAGCAGGATGTGGTCATCCTGGAGTCGGTTAATCCTATTCAACTTATCAAGGACTTTCACTAATATTCTTTCATATGGAGAAATTCTTAGTATCAATAAGACTGCTATTCTTCCTGGCAGTAGCCATCATCACATTCTTGGCTACAAGGCCTCATGGCTATGGCTATATCGGCAGGAAGATAAGGGCTGCAAAGCAGCGTTTCCACAATTTCCACGAGCGCATGAAGACTTCTATCAATGCACGGAAATACTTCATGTTTATCATTGAGGTGTGCCTCATTTCCATCCAGTTCATAGACTATACCCTGCTGACGGACTACCACTATTATTTCGACTTCTACATGTTCCCGACGGCTCAGTTCTTCCTCTGCTGGATATTGACACTTATGTTGTTCCCGTTTGGCAGAGGTTATAAGTTCGCTGACCGGTTGTATTCTACCTACAACAGAAGCCGGAACGCTTTCGGTGGCTTCGCTACCTGCGAAATCATTCTGGTTTTCTCGCCGTTCATGCTGTTGGCTGATGTCGGTTTCATCATCCTCATCGCCATGATCATGTACCCGGATATGATGGCGGAACCCAACCCGAAAGGACGCAAACCGATACCTCTTCAGACGGAAGAGAAGCAGCTGAAGAAGGCCGCATAGTCAACTGATTCTTGGATTTAACTGCAATCTGCGTTATGGATTCAAATGGTTTTTATATAGCAATCAGTGACTGTCTTATCCGCTTTCTGGGTAAGTCTCTACCTAATAGGACATCACGTTTCGAGGCGTTTCAATACCTCGTCGCCAAACAGAAAGTGAAAGTGGATCAGGACTTTGACGGTGGTGTCCGCATACCGTTTCTTGCTAAGGTCAGTGACCTTTCCAAACGCTGGAACTGGAGCAGAAACACCGTCTTTTCGTTCCTCAGAACGCTCGAAAATGATGGCGCTATTGAGGTAAAGCAATGCCAGAACGGCACTCTTATCCGCGTGCTTAACATCTTTCGTAAGGACGCAAAAACAAGTGAAAACAATGGCGATTCCTGTTCAGCTGAACGTTGATTCAGACCTCATGAAGCACCGCTGCCTGAGCTGCCAAAGGTGGCTCATGGCAGCGGCAGAGAGGTCAACTGCAAAAAATCGGCAGGCTGTCGTGACTGGCCAAAGTGGGCTTGCCCTGCCTGCTCAATTTTTTTTGTTGGGAAGCCTAATTCCCCTAAAAGTTCATTTTAGGGAGGTGGCGGCCTTGGAAAGAGCAAGCTCTGGCCTTTGTTTTTCAAGGTTTCCGGACATGGATGACAGAATCAAAAAAAATGTAAAAGAAGACAATTATGGCTTATCAGGTTCTTGACATCAAGACACAGAAAGGCATGACCGAAGCGGAGAGTGCCGAGCATCTGAGGAGAAACACCAAAGGGGCCCTGAAGTTTGCTAAGCGGAAAGGCAACTATGATTTTACGCGTGAGCATCTGAACTTCGAGGTGACGAAAGGCGGGGTAATCTCCGAGGTGGACAAAAAGCACAGCATCCCAAAGCGGATGGTGGCTAATCTTGGCCGTCGTGGTATACGGGACAAGAACGAGGGGCTGGAAGAACCTCAGTTCCGCACCATCGTCAACCTGATT
Source organism: Prevotella sp. tc2-28 (assembly GCF_900107705.1). GTDB lineage: Bacteria > Bacteroidota > Bacteroidia > Bacteroidales > Bacteroidaceae > Prevotella. Next base: position 215,818 of record NZ_FNRE01000004.1, on the reverse strand, counting down.
CTTGGCGGTTCACGTACCCAGATGAGACGGCTGGCTTTCGGTGACCAGGAACTTAACGATAACTTGGGGGCTGACAACTCGCATCTGACACGTAAGGAGGACATCGAGAACTGGGCAAAGGATATGTATCAATTCTTGGCCAAGAAATATGGGGAGGACAACATCCTTGCCTTCGTCGTTCATCTGGACGAGAAAAACCCTCACGCTCACTGTACGCTCATGCCTATCAACGAGAAGGGGGAATTTAAGTTCAAGGAGATATTCGGTGGTGAGAAGAAGCTAAAACTCAGCAAGAAGTTCATGGAGCTACATGATGAGTTGGCGGTCATCACACAGAAGTACAACCTGCAACGCGGCACTCATATCGCTGACACTGGCGCACGGCACAGGACAACGGAAGAATACTATCGTTGGCTGGATCAGCAGCGTGAACAGCTGGAGCAGAAATGCAGCTCCCTACAGGCTGAGATTATCATCTATCAGAATACGAAGCGTAGCCTCGAAGATGAAATCAAGAAGGCAGAGAAGCGTGTGAAGGGTCTTACAACCATGATCTCCAACCTTGAAAATGACAAGACGAGTATCGAGCGGCAGATTGCCGACCTCAAAGCATCAGGTGAAGAGACAACACGCGAGAAGGAAGCACGGCTGTTTATTCTCCAGCAACAGCTCCAGAACATCGAAAAGAAGATTGAGGACAAGCAGGAGAAGCTGAATACTGCTAACGGCCAGCTCCGCGAGCTTGGCAACCAGCACCGTGAACTGTACGAGGAGTATGAGCATCTTCAGGGAGAGATTAACAAGGTCGTTCCTCTTGCACAGGAGCGGGCTATGCGTGACGTACAGGCGCAGCTGTCTCAGATGATGATTGACGACACGAAGGTGCAGTTCTCCAGACTGTCACAGTTGGATGCCACCACGCTTGACTACTTCGAGGGTACGCTATTGATGGATATGGCTGAGCATGGTCAGGCTATCATGACAGTTGCTGCAGCTCTCTTCCTCGGCTATGTGGATCAGGCAACGGAGTTCGCACAGACGCATGGCGGTGGCGGCAGTCCTGACAGCGACTGGGGTAAGAAAGACGGTGAGGATGACCGCAAATGGGCAAGGCGTTGTCTGGCAGAGGCGGCACGGCTCATGTCGGGCAAGAGTCGTGGCAGGTCGAGATAAGTGTTAAAAACAAAAAGGTTTTCTGCAAAATCCTGCATGAGTCGTTTTTTAGCTGTTCCTTTGCAGCACTTTCCAGGATAATCAAAAATTAAAGTTAGAAATGAAAAGTATAAGATTGTATTTTGCAGCCTCTCTGCTTCTCGCAGGAAGCATGTACGCAGAGGCAAAAGTGTTTCAGGATGACAGCATCAGCATCTCATCCTGTCGGTTTCATTCGTCAGAGCCGCTGACTCCCACCTATCTGGATGATGCAGTCGGTGGACTGTCTTTCTGGTCGAACTGGTTCCTGTCCGTTCAAGGTGGTGAAGCGGCATTCATGGGAAAGCCTCTCGGATGCAGTGACTTCTTCGGAAGGACGAAGCCATTGCTGACCATCGCACTTGGTAAGTGGTTCACGCCTCATTTCGGGGCAAGGCTGGCATTCGACGGCTTCAAGTTCAAGGATTATAGCCTTACGTCAAGGTCGTACCAGAATCTTCACGTTGACCTGATGTATAACGTGCTCAACGGCTATAAGCATGACAAGGACGGGCTGGGAAGATGGGGACTGATACCTTTTGCGGGTGTCGGTATCATCAACAACTCTTATGCCCGGAAGAATCCCTGTACGCTCTCTTACGGCTTCATCTGCCAGTATCGTATGACACACCGACTGTTATTGTCCGGTGAGATTGGGGCCACGACGACATTTCAGGATTTCGACGGTGTAGGTGACAGCCGCAGACTCGGCGACCATCTGCTTCGTGGCTCTCTCGGCCTGACAGTCATCATCGGCAAACCCGGATGGAAACGTATCATCGATCCGATGCCGTATGTCTATCAGAACGACTGGCTTCAGGGATATGTGTATCAGTTAAAGGATCAGAACGAGGTATTGGAGCATAAGCTGGCCAAGGATAAAGCAGCCATGAACGAGATGAAGAAAATCCTGAAGATCAAAGGACTGTTGGAAGCTGACATTGATTCTCTGGAAAATCGAAGCTCCTATCCGAAGAACAACTACAGCGGACTGAACGCACTAAGGGCGAGGATGAAAGGAAGCACCCTGGCATTGACTGACAGTCAGCCAGCACAGCCGAATCCGACGGACTCCACACAGAATGAATATATCGGTGTGCCAGTGAACTTCTTCTTCAAACTGAATACCGCTGAGCTGACAAGTAAGGCGCAGCATCTGAACATCGCAGAGATAGCGAAGGTGGCCAAGAAGCACAATCTCTATGTCCGTATTGTCGGAGCGGCAGACAAGGCTACGGGAACGGAAGAGAGAAACAAGAAACTCTCGGAGGCAAGAGCGGCTTACATAGCGGCACAGCTGGAGAAGAGAGGCGTACCGAAAGAACAGATGGTTCTGGAAGGCCTCGGTGGCATCAGCAGGTTCAAGCCGGAGGAGATCAACCGATACACAAGGGTCATGCTATACCACAATTTGCCATAATTTTAACTGGAACTTGTATTGCCTCGCGCATGCAAGTTCCTTCATCGTTTAACACCAAAGAAGTTTTCATTATGTCTACAATCAGAAAAGAGTATAATCCCACAGGGGATATTGCAAGGAATCTGGACGAGACTCTGAAAAAGAACGGCATGGAGGCTCATCTTAGGGAAGTCGGTGACAGTTATCAACTGCTGGTGATGAGCCACGACTCACCGCAGATGACCTACACCGTCAGTAAGGCCGACGCACTGAAGATGATGAACGGTGGTTCCCATGCGTCAGACAAGAAAGCATATAATACGTTCGTATCAATCGTCAGGAATGATTTCTATGTTCCTAACAACTACGTCCATGCCAAGAACGTGGGCAGTCATGTGAACATGGGACTGAACGGCTATCGGGCGGATTTCCAACCAACGGGAAGGCCGTCACTGGCTACACCGCCACTGGTCAGAGGTGCAAGGCCTGCACCGATGGGCTATCCGCTCAGAAGGATTGACGGAAAAGTTTATCCCGCCGCACCGCTCATGGTGCCTGAGCGTCCGGGAGGTGTCATGAAACCAGGTGAGCTACAGTCTGGTGGCTATGGCTTCTACTTCAAAGGACAGCAAAGCAAGATGCAGGCTGATGTGCTGGCCAACCTCGGAAACCTTGATGTGAAACCCGTCGAGCGTGTCAACGGTCAGGCGATACCCTACAAGGAGAGTATCACCTCACCTGTCTATTTCAACAACAAGGCTCTTCAGGAGGTGCTTCGCTCTCATGGCATCGTCATCGATGAGAAGGAAAAGACGCTGACCATCCAATCCTCAGAGGTCCCCAAGGACATCCGCTATCATCTGACGGATGAGGAATATGCCAAGCTGACAAATAACAAGGTCAATAGTAAGGATGGTGTGTCGATGGATGCGCGTCTGGACATCATCAACAAGGTCATTGCGGCTGACTTCGCAGGAAAGGTAACGATGGATATGCTCAACAGCAGGAATCTGGTGGACATCAGACTGAAGCCGGAGGCAGAAGCGGAGATCCTACATATCCAGAGGCCAAAAGAGGTATTCCCTGAACAGCAGCGGATGCAGAGACGTAATGATGACCTGTCGGGTACACTGGACGCAGAGCATAAGGTTGGTGTCGTGGACGGCAGGGAGCTGAACCGCCTGAAGGACACAAAGGGCTGGTATCGTGAAGAGACACATGGACGTGAGGTGTCCGTCGGTGCCATCACCGTAGAGCCTGACCTCCAGAGCACAGGTAAGTACCGCATGACTGCCATCATCGACGGACAGCGCGTGAGCCATGAGATTACCCAGAAACAGTATGATAAGTTCATGGCCGTTGATGACTACCATCGCATGAAGCTGTTCTCAAAGGTGTTCCCGGAGGTCGAGATGAAGGGTAACGGCAATGGCGTGAATGTCGGTGCTGCCATACTTGCGGCCTTGACAGTCGGCACTGGTGTTGCTACGGCCATCGCCAGGCCTCGCCCGGCACCAGAGGTTTACGTTGACAGGTATGAGGCAAATGCCGTCTTTCATAAACCAGGAGTGATTGATGCTGCCACCATCGCCGCCGCACAGTTCGAGAGTGAGTCGGCAGGCAGACAGCCAGCACCGCAGGAGTCATTAGGCATGGGGAGATAGCGTATGGATAAAATAGAATCACAGACTTCCTTCACGACTTTCAGACTGAAACCGCACTGGATCCAATATGTCATAGACCAATTGCCTTGGCTGGTCATCTGTTGTGGCGGTTTCCTGTTTGCCGGGGATGAGACGCTGCCGTATAGGGAGTTTCTTCTTTATGCCGCCACTGCTTTGCTGGCCTATCTGACATATCAGGCCCTTGATTTCTGGCGTATCGAGTATATCGTTACAGGGGAACAGCTGGTGTTTAAGCATGGCGTTCTGTTCCATTCCTCAGACTATATGGAACTATACAGGGTTGTGGACTATCAGGAGAACCGTAGCCCGATGCAGCAGATAACAGGACTGAAGAATGTCACATTGCTCTCTGGTGACCGCTCCCTGCCGAAGCTGACACTCAGAGGCATCAGAGGGAGTTCGAGAATCATTGAGCATATTAGGATCAGAGTCGAATACAACAAGAAAAGAAGAGGAATTTATGAGATTACAAATCGTTTCTAACAGAGTCAGACGGATGATGGCATGTGCGGTTCTTTCCGCATGTGCCGCTTCTGCCTTTGCGGGTATAGTGGAAACTAACCCTCTATGTATCGCTGCCATCGCTGAAGGATATGCCGTCATCCAGAAGGGTGAAAAGGGACAGACACGCAATCAGGCTGAGATGGCAGTACTCCAGAACGCCATCGGTGCAGAATACACGATGATGAAGAACTGGGAGAGCAAATATAACTCGTACCTGAAGACAGCACAGGGCTATGGCACTTCACTGAAGGCTTCTATGGCCATCTACTCTGAGGGTGTCAGGACACTGAGGTATCTTTGGGAAATCAGGAAAGCTATCGGACGTAACCCTGAAGGGGCTTTTGCCACATTCTCGATGAACAACCTGTATCTGGAAACGGCATCTGAGTTCCTGAAGGTGTATAACCTTCTCAACAAGACCATCGCACAGGGTGGCACGAAGAACATGCTCAACGGTGCAGAGCGCACACAGATGCTCTGGACTGCCAACGATGAGCTGGCTTACCTGAACCGAAAGCTCAGGTCTCTCATCATCAGCATCTCCTACTATAACCTTACGGATGTATGGAACAACGCTACGGCTGGGCTGACCAGGCGGGGGTTGGGAGAAGTGGCAGGACAGGCTCTTGACAGATGGAGAAGGGCTGCCAAGGTATCAATGGAAATCAGAAGATAGGCTTATGAGAAAGATAGCAATCCTCATTCTATTCTTGGCATCAGTATTCCGTCCTACGGAAGTCCTGGCACTCATCGATCCTGCCAGAGCTGCTGCCATCGATGTGGCATCGGAACTGGAGAAGAAAGCACTGAACGCCCAATATAAGGTGCAGATGCTACAGTCAACTGGCCATCTGTGGGTACGTCAGGAAGTGGATGCCGTGACGGACTTTCAGAAGGAGTTCAATGATTATGTCAGCACATTCAATAACCTGCTGACCTATGCTGCTGAGATTTACGGCATCTACTATGATGTCAATAGTCTGGCCAACACGCTCCAGTGGCTGGGCAGGGAGATCGACAACCATCCTGAGAATGCCTTTGCCGTCGCCCTTTCCACAAGGAAGAACAACATCTATATGAAGGTGATGAAGTCTGGTGTGGACGTGGCAATGGATATCCGTCAGTTCCTGATGAGTACCAAGGGAAAGGCTACCGAGGCACAACGGATGAAGATACTGGGTGCCATCAGGCCCAAACTGAGACAACTGGATAAAGAGATCAAGATTCTCTGTAAGTACATCCGCTATACCTCCATCAACGACCTGTGGCGTGAGATAACAGGTCGGCACTACACACCAACATCCAAGAAGGACGTGGCCATCCGATGCCATCAGGACTGGATGAGCAGTGCCAAGAACGCTAAGAATACAAAACACAAATAACGACAAAATGGAAGAAACCAAAGAATTACAGAATGTGTACAAGATATTCCGTACACTGATTTATGTTACGCTGCTGATAGAGTTCTTCGTCTATGCCATGCCTTACCAGACGCTGGCATCACTGGGAACACTCTGCCTTGATTTCCACGACAGGCTTTCTCAGTTCGCTATCTACAAGCACGGGAACCTGATATACAGTAAGCTGGTCACGCTGGTAATGGTTATAATCACTTGCATCGGCACTCGTAATAAGAAGAAGATTGAGTTCGACGCGCAGAAGATGATATTCATCCCCTTGGTGACTGGACTGGTACTGCTGATTTTCTCTGTCCTGATATACGGCTGGGATATGTCGATCCGTCTGTATGCTGTCCGTGCAAACATCTGGGTATATATGCTGGCATCCGTATTCGGAACGCTGTTTATACATACGGCTCTCGACAACGCATCGAAGCATCTGAAGACAGGGCTTCTCGATGACCGTTTCAATCTGGAGAACGAATCGTTTGAGCAGAACGAGGAGCTTCAGCAGAACAAGTATTCGGTGAATATCCCCATGAGATATTACTATAAGGGGAAGTTCCGCAAGGGCTGGGTGAACATCATCAATCCCTTCCGTGGCACATGGGTTGTCGGTACGCCTGGATCTGGTAAGACATTCTCCATCATCGAGCCGTTCATCAAACAGCATTCTGCAAAGGGCTTTGCTATGGTGGTCTATGACTATAAGTTTCCGGCACTGGCCACCAAGCTCTACTACCACTACAAGAAGAACAAGGCACTGAACAGGATTCCTGAGAACTGTTCGTTCAACATCATCAACTTCGTGAACGTGGAGTATTCGCGTCGCGTGAATCCTATCCAGCAGAAGTATATCAACAATCTGGCAGCAGCACAGGAAACGGCTGAGACCCTGATTGAGTCCCTGCAGAAGGGCAAAAAGGAAGGTGGTGGCGGTTCTGACCAGTTCTTCCAGACTTCTGCCGTGAACTTCCTCGCTGCCTGTATCTACTTCTTCGTGAACTATGAGAAGCAGCCGTATGATGAGAACGGCAAGCAGCTCTATGCAGAAAGGATTCAAGACCCTGAGACCACACAGATGAAACCTACAGGCCGTGTGTTTACCGATGCTACCAAGGCGCACCGTGTAGAACCTGCCTACTGGCTGGGCAAATACTCGGATATGCCGCATATCCTCTCATTCCTGAACCTGGACTATAAACTGATCTTTCAGGTGCTGGAAACAGACCGTGAGGTGGCTCCTCTGCTTGGCCCGTTCGCCACAGCTCTGAAGAACCGCGCTATGGAACAGCTGGAAGGTATGATTGGTACACTGCGTGTAAACACGTCTCGTCTGGCCACCAAGGAATCCTACTGGATATTCCATCGTGACGGTGATGACTTCGATCTTAAAGTGTCAGACCCAGCCCATCCGAGTTATCTGCTTATTGCCAATGACCCGGAAATGGAGAGTATCATCGGTGCTCTGAACGCCCTTATCCTGAATCGTCTCGTCACCCGTGTCAACAGCGGACATGGCCATAACGTGCCTGTATCAATCATCGTCGATGAGCTGCCCACACTATACTTCCATAAGATAGACCGTCTGATAGGTACGGCTCGTTCAAACAAGGTGGCCGTGACACTGGGTTTTCAGGAGCTGCCACAGCTGGAAGCTGACTACGGCAAGGTGGGTATGCAGAAGATTATCACGACGGTTGGTAACGTCGTCAGTGGCTCTGCACGTTCCAAGGAAACGCTGGAATGGCTGTCAAACGACATCTTCGGAAAGGTGGTACAGATGAAGAAGGGTGTCACCATTGACCGTGACCGTACTTCCATCAACCTGAATGAGAACATGGATAACCTCGTGCCTGCCTCTAAGATATCAGACCTGCCTACTGGCTGGATATGCGGACAGTCGGCAAGGGACTTCGTGGAAACGGCTGTAGGACGTGGTGACTCGATGAACATTCAGAAAGCAGAGGAGTTCAAGACCTCTAAGTTCTTCTGCAAGACGGACTTTGACATGGATAAGATCAAGCAGGAGGAATCGGAGTACCAGGAGCTGCCGAAGTTCTACAACTTTAAGTCCAGAGACGAACGGGAGCGCATCCTTTATGCCAACTTTAACCAGGTGACAGAGGATGTCAATCAGATGGTGAAAGACCTCCAGCAGTTCTTTAAACGGTAAGTGTGATAGAAATTATTGAATATTTGGAATTATTTTTGAGAATCATTTCCATATTTGGGAAATAATGTGTACTTTTGCAATGGATTTAAAAACACAATAGTATGAAAATGAAGAAAATTCTTATAGCACTTACCATCCTATGGTCATCATCCGTTTCTGCAAGGCAGAACGGATTCTACATGTCGGCACTCAGTTCAAGGGCTGACAGCACTTTCTCCTGTAGTGTGTCGGCGAAGTTTGAGAATGGCCGCTTTGTCCGTTATACGGGCTGTACCATCTTCCCATATACAAAGACTCCTAACGCCAAGGTCAGGCTGTCATTCGATGCAGACGAGACTCCAAGGTTCCTGGAGTTCCTGAAGAAGGTAAGGGACAAATACGCTGAATGGGACAGTATCGCCAAGGCTAACCATGTCACTGGCTATTCCAAGAAGATGCCAGTAGAGCTGAAATCCAAAGGCGGTATCTGGTGCATCTTCTATGTAGGGAACAGACCGCCAAGAAGCACGTTTGACATGAACAAACAGTGGGAGTTCCTGATTCCATACTTCTCTGTTGATGTCAATGGCAAGAGCCGTGTCACTTGGAGTACCAGTAAGCTGGAGTACACCGTCAAAGGTGGTAGCATGGCCATTGGAACCAGCGTAGAGGTTGAACGATGCAGCGGAGGAGAGTTCGCCTTCTCCTCCGTCAGCGAGATTCAGAGCCTGATAGACTGCTTTGATGTCGAAAGGCTACGAGAGCGGGACAGAAGTATCGGGAACTTATTCCAATAAAGTGAAAGATGGAGCCTCATTACGAAGCCCCATCTTTCTTCTAAAAATTTAAAATGAAAAAATAATCAATCTTCTTCTGTAATGACGGGGTTCCCCAAAACATCCGTAACCGGAATACTATGATTGGGGCGAATGAACTTACCCGTAAAACTTCCTTCCAGTAGATATATAACGGAATCATCATTCAGATTAAAATAATCAGTCATCATCTTGGATATCTGTTCATATTTCATTTCGTCGGGATCTTGTTTGTTGACAAGTTTCCCTTTCACGTAGAGAACCTGATTTTCTTCTTTGTCTAATCCTGCCATTCCTTCTATAACTTTGTCATCTGTAGAAGCCGCGAAATAGATGGGATAGACAGGAAGGAAACCTGCAGATGGCAGATAATCGATACAGGAAACTAAGTCTATCAACTCTTTCTTATTGATAGTAATGGCAGTCTTGCCGGGATTCCAAATTGGTTTCATTTGATATTCGTTTTTATGTTGTTATTATTAATCAGTCATGGCTACTGCATCAAATCGATGCAATTGATGTGAGACGATGATCTTTGAGCATTCCCGCACATAGGCATTACTGGTCGCATAGCCTGCTTCCTTGATGCCTACAAGCCAGTTCTGCCAGTCATCTGGTGCAAAGGCACGGCAACGTCTGTAACGCTCGCCCATAAGGACTGCCGAATGGTATTCCATACTCTCCAGAGCATCGGAGAACACGCAGAACTTCTCATCCTTTTTGTCATCATCATAGGTGTTGTATGGTCTGCCATCAGAGAGCCAACGAGTGCTGGCCTTGATGCCGAAGTAGTTGTTGTCGAGCATGGCAAGCCTGCTAGTTCCCCAACGACTTTCCAGTGCCATCTGTGCTAACGTTACACTGGCAGGAATACCGTACTTGCGCTGCTGCTCAATGGCTGCAGGTGCATAGGTCTCAATGAATGCCACCTGTGAGGAGTCTGTCAGTCCGTCCTGTCTGAGTGCATCGGCACATTCTTTCCTGACTTTTTGGATTCGTGTCAGGAGAAGATAGGGATTCTGACGTTCACCTTTATACCTTAAAGTAATATGCAAATGCTCACCTGTCGATCTGCCAGTATTCCCTGTAATGCCGACGGCATCACCGGCAAGAATCTCCTCACCTTCATAGGCCGTCACTTTGGAGAGGTGGCAATAGCTGACCTGATAATCCCCATGCCTTAGAACAACATAACGCCCGGAACGTCCATCCTCACCAATCTGCTCGACATAACCGTCAAACATAGAGAGGACTTCTTCATTCCTGGCTTTCAGGTCAAGACCGCTGTGAAAGGCCGTCTTACCCGTGAAAGGATCTTTCCTGTTTCCGTAATGGGATGTTACTTTAATATGTTGCAAGGGGTAGGAAACACTGAGATAGCGCTCTATCCAGTAATCCCTATCTTTTTGCCCTTGACAACATAGTGTCTGAACAATCAATGAAATGACTAGGAACAGACGGTTACACTGAAACATGAATCTTTTTACCTTAACTTTATTATCCTATTTTCGGGGTGCAAAAGTACTCTTATTTTTTGAAACAGACAACACAAAATTCAAATAATTCTATATTTTAACATATCAATTTTGTCGATTTGTTAAATACTTCATTTTTTACTGCAAAAAGTGATTGAAGATTTTGAAATAGAGTAATTTTGCGCCCACAAAGAAACATTTTAAAATTAATAATTATGTATAGAGAGAATTTAACTGAAAGGGATATTCCCTACGAGATTTTGGAAAAGCATGGCCTCACTCATGAAATGATTGACGACCTTCCGCAGAGTGTAATGAACAAACTCCTTCATGGCGAGTACACACCTCTTCTTCCTATTACGATGAAGACGGATATGGGAGAATGGCAGTACCTTTCGCGTATTTCACTGACAACTACCAATAATGGTGTCAAAGTGGTTATGAAGCCGAAGATCGAGTCTTCAAGCATCGGCCTCTATTCTCCTGAACAGCAAGAGTTGCTGAAGCAGGGAAAGACGATTATCGGCCAGCGTCCAAAAGACCTGAGAAACAATGAGAACACTGGCAAGTATTTCATCCAGTACGACGAGGACACCAATCAGGTTCTGAGTGTACCAACCTCTGCTGTCGGTGAGAATATCAGAGTCCTGTCAGATATGCTTGGTCTTGACTATGAATCAATCAAGAACATTCAGCAGGGAGAACCGCAGACCGTTGAATGGATGGATGAAGAGGCAAATGATGATGTGCAGATGCTTACCTTCGGCATTGACCTTCGCAGAGACTTGGGCATCAGATTCGCAGTAGGAGACTTGAATGAATGGCTTGGTCAGGCGAAGGATTTCAAGGAGAAGTATAACTTCGGACTCTATGGTGTTTGGATTGCCAGCGAGGATGGCAAGTCTGGCCGCTATGTCCCTGAATCGGAATATACAGATGAGATACGGGAGCAGATGGAACAGGCCAGAAAGCGCAATAGAGAGTCAGCGCAGGAATCACTAAAGATGTAAATACGTATTGACGTATTGAAGGTAATACATATTAAGGAGAATACATATTGAGCTATGGAAATTTCAGGATATAAGAGTGAAGAGGAACTGATTGAACTTCTTGATGCAGGAAAGATTACTGTTCTGACCTTTGTCACGCATCAGTCTAAGGAACTGACAAAGGAGTTTGAGGACTATTGTTCAGACAGGGATTTATGCCCGAATGAGGAAAGTGCAGAACAGTTTGTCGATATGCGTCAGCAGATGTTCAATGAAGCCTTTGAGAACGGTAATGTGTAGGTCTTAACGGAAAACAGAAATGAAAGATTCAAAAGAAATGTGGGCAGTTTCCAGTGATCTGACCTACGGTAAGGTTAATGCGCTTTATGATATAGAAGATAACAAAGCCACTCACTATGCGTTTGATGGAAGTACTGCATATAGCGAGGTCGATGAAAGATCGGTCAAGCTGTTCAATACAGAAGCTGAAGCGAAAAACTATATCGAAGAACATATAGAATATCTGAAGTCCAAAGACCAGGAGATTTACAACCTGCTTCGGGAAATGGAATATATTAAAAACAACAACTGCGAGCGGGAAATCCAATTCAGTATTTTCAGTCGCCTGGAACTGTTTTACAGGAACGCCCAAAAAGACAAATGGGAAGAAAAGTACTATCATCTGGATGGCAAGTACGTGCGTCTTCTGCAAATACTCATAACAGGTTACTTAAATATTGGGGGACAGACATTCAAGAAAGAGGATGTTCGTCGGATTGAATGGTGTATGTATGGAGAGAACCGAAAACGGTATATGAACTTGATCCTCAAAGATGACAAGGTCATAAAAGTTGAGGAAGAAGAGGATATTGACTTGTTGAGGGTTGTCTTCGGTGAAAATAAAAGTGGGAAAGTTTATGTCAATAACGACAATAACTACAGTGGGTACTGTTAGGAACCAGTAAGATTTAATTATTCATTTTAAAATTATCTTTATAAACCTTGGTTGCCACCGTCGCGAGACGCTGGCAATTTTTGATATATGACATATAAGCCAACAAAAACTGCACACAACCGATTCAGCTATGTGCAGCAGGGGAAATGACATAGAGGGGTTATACATACCATTCTCCGTAGCATTCGCCATCCCAGTCCATCAGCCTGATAGCAAAGACTCCACTCACGTCATCATAGGCGAATTGCATGTAGAAGTCCTGGTCCACCGCATAAAAAACACGATGGACCTTGGCACTTGCCGACTGAGGAGCTGCACTTAAAGCAAAGACAGCTACCATTGCTAAAACAAATTTCTTAATTCTTTTCATAATCGTTGTTTTTAATTGTAGTATCTGATAGTGCAAAAACGAGTCTTCATTATGACCTGCCACGATGCATGGGTATATCCTTTGCGGCCAGTTCCTGAATGGGCTCTTTCTCATCCTCGCCCTGCTTCTTGTCTGGGATGGCATCGGAGATAGAGAGGTCAGCAATACCGTCATCATTGACATCGACGGAAACAGTCTGGATTTCCCTGACATCAAGGCGTACCTCCTCAATCTTGCCAGCAATGAAGCCGGAGGCTCGTTTGACATCATCAAGAGTTGTCTTCAGGAAGGAAGGGTCTTGTTTCAGACTGCCCAGCCATGATTTTAGATATGCGGCACTGTCATCCTTGATATGCTTGTCAAAGCCATACTGATGGGCTACTACGGCAGCACTCATCTCGGCAACAAGTTCCTCCCTGGCATAATCGAACTTCCTGTCATCGGTCTTGTTCTCCAGACGGCCAAAGAGTTCCTTGCTGCCCGTTGAGTGGGTCATCTCATGAAGAAGGTTTCCATAGAAGGACTCACCATCGATGAAGTTCTTCTTTGGCGGGAAGACAATCTCATTCTTGGCAGGACTATAGTAGGCTCCTTTGTTCTCCTCGAAACGGACAGGACAAATCCACTTGTTTTCTGCTACCATCCTATCGAGGGGATCGAACTTGAACATCTGGCCTTCCTCCATAGGGACAATGCCGCTCTTGTCGAGTTCCTTGAACTTCGCCTCAATCTTGGCATAGAGTTCCGGACGGGCTTCCTTCAGATTAGTCTGCTGGAGATTGTACACATTATAGACATGGGTATAGGAACGGACATAGTATTTATCCTGCTCTTCCTTCGTCATATCGTTGTACTCGCTAAGCGTGATGGGCTTGTTGGTTTCCTTATCCTTGATCATGGGGATGGTAAGGAACACGGGAAAGGCCTTCTCACCCTTCAGAACGTGAACAAAACCGGGATTCTCACCCTCTGCAGGGTTCAAGTCAACGGCTGGTTTCTCAGTCTTATCCTCCTTCAGCTTACTCTTGTTGTTCAGGTCGTAGGCTATCTGGTTGTGTGTGACAAATACCGGCATGTCGAACTTTCGCTTGGCACTGAACAAAAGAAGCAGGAAGGTGTTGATACCGTTATATGCCCTGCCGCTCAGGTTACGGGGCATCACAAAGTTCCCTTTCTCTATCCAAGGCTTCTGCCAGTCCTTGTCAATCGCCTTGATACGCTCCATCATCAGCTCTGCGAAGGTGTCAAGAGCACGGTCTTCCGCACTCTTTCCATCCTCGCCAGTCCAATGGTATTGTTTCCTGTTATATCCCATAGCTACTGCTGTGTCACCTCCTCAGACTTCTTATCCTCGAACTTCCATTCTGAGATTTCCTTCACCTGACAGCCGAGATCGAGGTTGTTATTATAGAGCTTCAGGTCAAGGGTGCCGCGAACAGAGATACTGGTGGCAGGTTTCAGCCACGCAGCCTTGTCGGGACTGAAATTCAGGAAATGAACCCAGATGAAGGTCGCATTCTCAACGGATGCCTCCTTTGAATAAGCAGAGAAAGCCTGGAACTGCTTCTTTCTCTTATCTGAAAGGAGGTAGATTTCCTTGTTACCTGTACGACCTTTGAATTCCATTTCTCCCTCCAGTCTGTCAACCTCGCTGACATCTATTGTTACGCTGTCAGCATACATGTTCATGTAGATGACATCATCGCGTTTGCGGAAATACAAGGTTCCCACAACCTGAACTCTCTTGCCGATGCTGACAAGTCCTGCAGTAATCAGCGAAGGATCGGCAGATACCCCGACCTCAAACTCACGGACATTGCCGTTCTTGTCACCAAGGGGGAGGGTGACACCAAACGAAACGAAAGGCTTGTTATCCTTTCCTGCATGTGTAGTGGCAGCTTTATTTACAACGCCTGCCAGCGTTACCTTACATTTAATCATAATGAAATCTTAATTTAATGAATATTACTTGATTGCTACATTATTGTCAGTTGACTGTTCCTGCTGCATACCAGCCTCGTAATAGGCAGCGGATGACTGGAGAATCCGACTGTAATCATGGCTTTCTCCAGTCCTTTCACGAGTGATAACCTGAGCGACATCCGACTGTTCCCTGGTACTAAGAGCTACATTGTCATCTTTGACAAGGCTTTCACTATCCATATCCAACTGGGCTGCCAGCATAAACAGGCCGCTGAACACAGAACCGATCAATGCTGCCATAGGGTCTGCCGATTGGCTGATGGCCGACTCATTGCCGTTCATCAGAAACGAAAGCCAGTCCTTTGGATCATCGGATTGTGTCAGCTGTGATAAGTACATATCCTGACCCTGGACTGGCTGCTCTTCTCTGACTGCTGACTTATAGGAAGCCAAGAGGTCATTACCCTGATACTCAACCCGTGTGTTGATATGGCCACGCACGGCAATGTCGGCCAGATAGACGGAAGGATCTATCATGGTACTGTTGCCGTCGCCATCTATCTTCTTGACGGAGAAATGAAGGTGTGGGCCTGTGCTGTTTCCTGTGTTGCCAGACACGCCGACTTGCTGACCGGCCATCACAACGTCACCTTCCCTGACATTGAACTGGCTCAGATGCATATAGGCGACCTGGTATTTCTCGCCGTCAGCCCTCGAATACTCTACCCTAACGACATTGCCGCCCTTTCCTTCATTCTTGGCAGACAGGACATGGCCATAGTCCTCGGTAGCCAGCACCTTCTCGTAATTGGCCCGCATATCCAATCCCATGTGATTGGTGGAAGCACCAGCCTTTGGTGCAGTACGGGAACCGAACGGTGATGTGATGGTAATCACTCCGGCATTGGCATCCCGCTCCAGAGGAAAGGCGTAATGACCATTCTGAACAGGACTGGCAATAGTTGTACTCTGGGCAGGCGTTTTCTGACCTCTCATATAGCCAATGGTAATGCCTTGTGCCTGTGCTTCGCTGATTGCCTGCCTGTCATACTTATCAAGGCCGTATTTCTTGATGACACCCTCGATGGTTCCAACATATCTCGGATCGGTGGCATAGCCTCCTTTCTTGATACCCTCAATCCAGTGGGTATGGTCATCAGAAGCATATTGGCGACAGGCCTTGTAACGGTCTGCCATCAACACCTTGGAGTGGTATTCGAGGCTGTCAAGAGGACTGGCAAAGGTACAGAACTTGTCATTAAAGTGGTCATCGTGGTGATAACTCCACGGCTTTCCTGCCTTGATCCACTTGTCACTGGCCTTGATGCCGAAGTAGTTGTTGTCCTGTCTGGCAAGATTACTCTCGCCGTAACCGCTCTCCACGGCCATCTGCGCCAGCGTGACACTGGCTGGTATGCCGTAGCGCTTCTGCTCTTCAATGGCTGCCGCAGCATATTTCTCGAAAAACTCAGCCTTATATTCGCTCATCTTATGTCTATTTAATTGTTTCCGATATTCTCATTGAACCTTGGAGCAAGGTAGTTTCCGTTCATGTCCGTATTACATGCGAAACACGTTTGCCTGTCGGACCTCCGGCTCGGCTTCTTCTTTTCGTGTCTCATGCAGGACGTTATCGTAGATTTTTGTGGCAAGCTGTGTCTTGAACTGATTCTGGTCTTCCACAAGCCAGAAACGGTTCCAGTCTGCCTTTGACACTTCCCTTGACTCCTGTTTCTTACCGTCAATCGTTGCGGTCATGAAGATACCAGCTTTCGTATCGGACTTGTAGAGATTCACATTGGAGATTCTGGATAAGTCCACATCGCCCGTATCAATGGTAAGAAGGTCTTTCTTCAACTCTGGGTGTTCGTGGGACAGCTGATAGTATTTCTGTCCCAAGTCACCACGTATCGCATCGCCTTTCGGCTCTTTGAGTGACTTGAAGAACGTCGTAACATCCTCCTTGGCGGGATACATGGTGATAGCCTGCTCTCCCTTGGGCTTGATGAAGATGGCATAGTTGTTATCTTTATCAGGGAAGAGGTTAACCTTCTCAATCTCTGCTTTCTGGGCAACGAGGGTTGACACATCCAGACGGGTGACAGGTATCAGGTTGTACTGCTTCAGGCGGTCAACCATGATGTCCTTACCCTCGAAGTGGCCATTGGGCTGATGAAGGCCCAAGGCACCACCCGCATTATAGAAGGTGATACTGTCACCATCGACACCTTCCTTCTTCAAGGCTGTTGCAATACGGCTCTTGTTCATGCCTGGTATCTCATTGTTGACCTTCATCGACGCACCCGCAGGAAGGATAACCTCTGCTGACTTGGCTGACTTGTCAGTGATGACAACAAACTCTTTTCTCTCAGCACTTGGCAGTTTTGCCAGTTCTCTCGATATGCTGTAGTTCATCGGCATCTCTATCTCCATCGGCTTCTCACCTCGTAACGGAGCGAAGTCAACTGTCTCTCCCTTGGTCAGCTTGTCGATACTCTCCAGAACACTATTCACGTCACGTTCCAGTTTGCCCATGAGCTTTGTGTCTTCTTTCAGTTCACGGGACCAGTAATCGACGTGGTTCATGTTCTCAGGTGACAGTCTGGCCTGCAATCCAAGGCCTGACACGATGGCTCCAGCTGACAGCTCCTGAACAAGTCGTTCATATTTCTCCGCATTCTCTGGCTGAATGGCCGAACGTACCTGACGGTTAAGACGGCTTTCGCTGCCAGTAGCCGCTACCAGTGCAACAGCCATATCATGTGCATAATCGGTGTAGTTGTCATAGCTCTCCTGGGGTGCAACAAGCACAGCGTCTCTGGTGGCATCATAATGTGTCCGCTCCAACGAGGATGCTGCCTTGACGGGAACAAGCCGCTTGTTCAACTGCTCGACGAGAACCTTCATCCTGTCCGCTGCCTCTTTCTCCTGTTTGGACTCCTGCATCTTCGAGGTCTTGATATCGTTCTTCATCGGCTCGTCAACGATGGCCACACGAAGACCGGCACGGACGAGTTTCGGCAGATACACGTCCAGCTGATGATGGGGAAAGGATGCCAGATGGTCAATCCCCTTCATGTCCTTTGGAGAAGTCAGGGTGATATCCAACTTTGAAGAGGATGTTTCTGCATCCTGATTGTAAGTGTTATAGGAATCGTTATTCCTGAAAAGCAGAATGGCATCGGGATGCTTTGCCTTCAGCGAGTTATAGGTGGAAGCAATGCTGCTATCCTCCTTCTGGTTCATGTCTATCACCTTTGCACCATCCTGAGAGCCGTAGCTGTCAACAAGCTTCTCGAAGTCCTTTGCAGACTTGGAAGGGAACACGGTCTGCTCAACATTGAACATATAGCGGTACTCCTTCTTGGGTACAGCCTGATAGTTGGGACGCTCCTCAGCAGGAACTTGTAGGTAGGCCTCATGGTTCTTTACGTCGGTCTTGTCGTACTTGTTGACATACAAATCCCATTTCGTCCAGCTCAGAGGCACACCTTCCTGACCTTGCATGACTGGCAGGCCCTGAGTCCTGGCCTTGTCAAAGGACAGATACTGGCTGGTCTTGAATCCGTTGACATCGGAATGTGCGCTGAGAAGCATCACATTATAGGGCGAGAGCTGGGTGGTTTCCTTGAAGATGCCTGGGGCTTTCTTCTGGGAGGCATTGAGCCACACACCGCCATTAGCCTTCGCCGTTTCCAACACAGCAGACAACAACAGTGCCTGAGCCACCGCACCCGGAACTTTCAGATGCGGTTCTTTCTTGGCGACCAGCTTTTGCTCTTCCTGCTTTCTCTTCTCCTGCAGTTTCCTGTCTTTTTCCTTCTGAGCTTCCTGCCGACGGATTTCATCCTTTTTCTTCTGCTCCTCTCTGGCAGCCTGCTCCTGTGAATTCTTCTCTTTAATCATTTCTTTGTTTTTTTGAACTGATTCTTGTTGTACTTTATCTGTTTTTAATGCTTTCTCCAATGCTTCTTTTATAGGCTCCCTGATGTCCTGTCCGTAACGCTGCATCATGGCATCATGCAGTCTCTGGCTGTGTGGCTGGACGTAGATAACGGTTGACAGATGGGAACTGGCCATTAACACCTTGGTCTTTCCCATGTCATCAGCCACCTTGACACCTTCGCCGCCAAAGGGCTTCATCAGTGACATGAAGGTTCCTGTTTCCAGGACCTTATAGTTGGCACCTTTCATCTGGAAGGATTCGCCTTCCTTGAAAGTATGTCGGCCAAAGGTGGAGAGTATATTACCGTATTCATTGTAATACGTATTCCTCAATTCATGAAGAACGGCATCAAGATCCTGGCGGTTGGTCATCTGCTCGACAAGGATGCCTCCATCCTGTGTATATAGGATGGGCATATCTTTCTTGGAGAATCCCTGTCTGGTAAGTCCTATCCTCACAACAGACTGGCCATCGCTGATGGGTACAGGTGTTTTCAGTTTCCCAGACAGGGTTTTGTCATGGGCATACTGAACGGCCTTGATGTCACCAGCATCATACAATCCGCTGCCTTTTACAAAAAGGGCATCGCAGATAGCCTTCTTGACTTCATCTTTCAGTTCTTCCAGCGTTCTGGGATCGGGTTTCTCCGCTTCCTTCATGTTCACTGTGATGGGATAATTGAACTGTCTGTAATTGACTGTACTCCCAAGCACGACAAGGCTTGCACGGCCATCCAAAGCACGAAAGGCTGACATGGCCGTAGTGCCCGTGTCCAACACATTGTCAATAAGGATAGGCTTCTCCGGTATCTGACCATTGACGATGAACTTGAAGGGTTTCAGGCCGTCGATGCCTTTCTTTGCCTTCCTGTCATAAAGTGGCTTGTGAGGCTTAACGGTGAGCATATCACTCACCTCCAGTCCCAACAGTCCTGCAATCTCATCAGCCAGGGCCTTGGTATATCCCGCTGAGCCTTTTCTTCCTGGCATCGGGACAAGGACGCTATGCTGATAATCCGGCACTTCCTTCACCAAGTCTGCCATGATTGCTGCAGCCTTGGTAATGCCGTCCTTGTCACCATCCTTCAGGCGGTGAGCCAAGGCGCGTATAGGAAGGTAGTCGGATGAAGAATAGACCTCCATCCTGCCAGTCCAGTCAACTTTTACTATAGGTGATTTCGCTTTCATCAGGCTATTTGATGACAAGTTGCTGGTTCTGGTCTTCCGTCTGTGCCTGCTGGCGGTCATAGAGCTGTTCCACCTGTTGACGCTGCTCGTCGTATCTAGCAAGAACGGCATTGGCCAGTGTGTTCATGGGTAAGGCTCCTTTCTGATAGGCATCAACGACATGATTCTGGAGTGTCACGGTACTGGGTACGCCGTCGATGGTCACGACAAGCAGATTGCCGTTCAGCTGTGGATGCGAGAGACGGGGATTCAATGCCTCGTCAGCATAACGTCTGTATTGGGGCTGCTTGCTGCTGACAGGTTCACCTAACACCTCATGGGTAGCCTTATTCAAGAGATTGGCTCCTCCAAGACCGATCAACAGCATCTTCAGCAAGGGATTCCTGACAAACATACCCATAACGATGGCTGCTATCGGCATGAGGTTGTTCTGAATAGACAATGACTTGCTCTTTCCTGTGAACATACCGATAATCATATCGGGCAGCATGGCCAGCACATAGCCGAGGTTCTTGAATACATCGCTGAATCCAGTAAGACCGAATTGATCCAGAAAACCGCCCCAACCACTATTGACAGCCATATTATTACGATACGGTTGCTCATACGCTCCATTCATCTGCTGGCTATATGCCGCTGATGAAGATTGGTAGGATGCCGTCTCTGATGGTTGTGGCTGAACTGGCTGCTCGTGACTTTCTCTTGTCTTTGCTGCGGGTTTCTTTTTCAGGTTTTCCTGCTCTTTCTTATATGCCTCTTCCTTTCCTGGTGCTACGACAGAAGGAATGTCATCATCCCTGTCAACAAACCGTGATACTAATGACTCATTCCAATGGTATTCATTCCCCTTCAAAGCCTCCTTGATCAGAGGTGACGGGCTTACCATCTTGACCTTTTTCCTCATACCATTGTTAAGACCAGCAAGGAAAGGACTTTCGTTTGCGTCCACAATCGTCTTCCGGGTTTCTGAAAGCATATAGCCGTTGCCGAAAAGGGACTTGCTGGCCATCGTGTCAACAGACTCCTGACTTCCGTTATTCGAGAACACAACATCCACCCCTGCGCTGGCAGCGGTTGCGACAACAGCGGTCTTCATGCCGCCGACGGGCATAATGGCAAAGTCCATCAGGCCTGCCACACCGTAGGCAGCCGCCTTTTCCGTCTTTGACGGCTGATATTGTTTTTCCTGCAACATCCGCATACCTTCCCAGTCTGAGGGCTGGCCAAGTCCTAAAAGGGAAAGCTGAGTACCTTTCTGAAAGAGGTATTCCACAGCATCCTTTGGCGCACCATGGGAGGCCATGCGGTTCAGGGATTTCTCCAGCAGCTTGTTATTGACATACCACGTAGCAAAATCCTGACCGTATTTCTTGCTTTCTGCCTGATACTTCTCCTTTCCCATACAGGAAATCATGGTCTTCTGATAAGCATTTATCAGATTGCCGAGATCATTCCTGAACTCAGGTGAGGCATCGAAGCGTTTCTGAAAGCTCTTCTGTATGTTGCTCCAATAATTCTGGTAGGAGTCCAGCGTATGCATCTTTCCAATGGTTGTTGATGACATGGTGCCTCCGAGGTTAAGACCTCCAAGGACACCGCTATCCTTCACCATCTTATCATACTCCTTCAGGAAGGTCGCATCCGCATCCTTGACAGCCTTATCTGCTACAGGGGCTATATGGGCATCAAAGTATTTCCCGAAGAAATACTCCAGTTGTGCAATTTCCTGACGTTCTTTCTTATTTGTCATTTCTACAGTCCTAATAATTGTTTTCTCGTCATTTCTATGGCATTGTGATAGATGCTCATCTGCTTGGGGTAATAGCGTTCCAGCCAGGCATCCTTGCTGATTTCGCCCTGAATGAACTTGATGGCCATCTCACGCGAGATCTCTATCACATCCTCGCCTTTCTCCCGATTGTTGAACCAAGCCTTCGTCCACCAGCGGATTCCTGCGTTGTCAGGATAGACACTGGCTACTCTTGGTACATCGAAACTCCTGACATAGATTCTCAAATCCTGAAGAGGGTCTATGAATCCGCTGCTGTCATCGGCTGTCTGGAGCACCTTTTTTTTTTGACTTTCATCCCACGAGGAGAGAAAGACGGTATGACGGATAGCAAGGTAATTGAGGAAATCTCCTATCAGCAGGTTCTGGACGATACCCACCAGCAGACTGCTCCTGTCACTCAGCCCTAACGGATTGGTCACAGACGGCAGACACTCGAAATAGTAATTCTTCCTGGCACCCTGCACAATGGCATTCCTTAATGCCTCCTCTGTCTGGGCAGAGGGCTTATAGGTTCCCGTGCGGAGCTCGTCCATATACATGGGCAGATAACGGGTCATCAGCTTTCCAATCTCTTCAAGATCCTTATCGTATTCCGTCTGTACTTTCATCCCTGCAGGGGCATCGTCACCGACCATCGAGGATGACATCGCATTACTGTATATCATGTTCAGAAACTCAACAGGGTTCAATTCCTCCCCATTGAAACGTACACCGATATGGAGCATCTGACTGCTTAACGCTATCGGCTGTCCTGCCGTCACTGGCGTACCGAAGCTGACATAGACCTCTTCAACATGGCCATACTCCACTTCATAGTTGCCATAGCGCACCTTTAAATAACCCTGATGGACGGGATCATTACCCAGCCCGGACACTTTTCCCGTAGCCATCGCTAACAGCTTGGTTCCATTGGCTGTCAGGTCCAGGCCATGATGGAAGAACTTCTTACCCGTCTGCGGATCCGACTGCTCTCCATAGCCCAGCAATGGCTGGGGGTCACACTCTTCTGAAGAATACGGCATGCAATAGCCGCTATCTGACAGAAGGAACATTTCCTTAGAATATCTTTTCATCTTCCGATTCCTCTGTTTCGTTCAACAACTTCTGTTTCCATTTGCGGGATGGCAGCAACAGGCGATACCTGACGAGGGGCATAGACTGTCTGGGGACGCTGGGCATACACTGGCTGACTGTTACGGCCAATCGTGTGGATTCCCAACAAAGCACCAAGTGCCTTGGTCAACAGGCCGAAACGCCCGAATACAAGGAAACTGCTGGCAATCATGGCAGCCATTGACATGGTGCTGACATTGCCGCTCATCAGATTATTCAGGAAGTTTCCGCCCATATCAAAGGGGCTGGTCGTTGCCTGACTCATGAAACTTCCGAAGCCGTCCTGCTGTACGGGCATCTGCTGCATATCAGCATATGCAGGGGCAGACGGTGCATAGGATGATTGGCTGAGATTCGAGACCTGTTGAGAGACGGCATCGGTAGCCTCACTGACAGCCTGTTTGCCCTTCTCACCAATGGCGAGGTTCAGGGCTTCACCTGCCACACCGTGTTCCTGAACCTTCTCAGAACCTCCCTGACCGAACATGACATCACTGGCAACACCTGTCAGGCCATGATCGGAATTGACAGCGGTGACAACAGCACCAGTTCCGACGACTCCTTTCCAGCCACCCAGACCCTTGGCCGTTGCGCCCATACCTTCACCAATACCCTTGGCAGCCGTTCCGACTTCCTTTCCAGTACCTTCAAGAAGCCTTGTGGCTCCTTTTCCTGCTGTTTTGATAAAATTAGTCCATCCCATAATTCTTGTTTTTATTATTTGCGTAATGTGATGATAATCCTCGCCGGGTGTGCCTCTGTCTTCGGTGTCTCTTGGATGGCTCCAGTACCGAGGGAATACAGCCACGCCTTGGCACCGGCCTGACCGCTGACTTCCGTACTGGTCCAATACCAGCAACCGCCAGCATCTTCTGAAATGGCATCGCCACCACATCGGCGCAGTACCGAATTGACAGCGGGAAGAGAGGCATTGAGCAGACGCATTTCTGCAACACTTGGGATATAGGCGCTCTGACCATAGCGCCAGACAGAGAAGACGGCATCTGCCAAAGGAGAACCTGCCTTGTTGTTGGAGTACAGTGAGTAGGTATTGGCATTGCCGTCCTTCTCATCCGTACTGGCAGATGTTCCCTGGGCTACGCCGAGGGTGTCCGAGAACTCGACAGGTGCCAGCTCCTGCAGACCGATGGCCAGTCCGTCACCATCCTTACCGTCGGCAGAGACGTAGAACACAACAGCGACAGGCTCTTTCTGCATCTTCTCACACTCTTCAACGGACATGGTTCGTCCATCGGAACATACCACATGACCGATATGGATAGCCGTGTCCAGATGCTCATGGTCATCACAAGAGGCAATGACCATCGGCATAGTCAGAAGCAACAGGCGTAATCCTGTCCTTATGCCCGTATTGATATATTTATGTATTGTCATATTCATTTGCATTTGTATTTACGAATAGCGGTATTTACTTACAATGGAACCTTGATACCAACGGTAACACCCGTGCGGAAAAGGTCCTCACCGCGAAGGACAACATCTTCCTTGACCTGCCAGAACAGGCTCCAGCCACGACGGAAATCATAGCTGTGCTCAAAGCCGATGTGTCCTGCTCCGATGACTTTCCTTGTGTCACTGCCAAGGCTGGCTCCAATACGCAGATTGCCATGATGGTTACGGCCTCTGAGGACACATGGCTTATAGGCTATACCGAGGTTATAGGTGAAATAGTTGTTCCAGAAGCTTTCCTTGGTGATATGGCCTGCCTCAGAATCGGTGTCATACTGGATATAGGCATTGGCAAAATACTCCCAAGAATGATGATACTTAGTCTCATGCTCATAAGAGAGCGTTGCATCGAAGCCCCGTTCATACAAGGCTCCGACACACAGGTTCAGATGATTGACATTACTGCTTCCCTGGGCAAAGAGACCATGCAGCGGCAACAGGCAGACTGCTAACGATAAGATAATCTTCTTCATATCCTTACCTCCTTATTCTTCCTGAAGCAACACGGCATCGAAAGCATCCGCACTCAGCACATCCTCATAGTCAACGGAGATACTGATGGTACGCCCGCTGATCTGCTTCTCTGACAGTTCGATAGTAACAACCTTATCATTGGGGAAGGTCATCTTCTTGATGACTATGACATTCCTGTAACCATGCAGGAAACTCTTCCCGTGATCGAGAACCAAGGCAAGGGGCAGCTCAATGCTTTGATTGTTGGTTGCTTTCTGGACCTTCTTATCCGTCAGCTTCACACGCAGCTCATCGATGTCGAAGCGGATATTGGTCTTGTTATCTACAGAGAAGTCCAGGAAGAAATACTCACCGATGGCATAGATGTTGTTCAGACGCATCTCCATGCGGTTGCTTCTGGCCTTGACATTATGTATCTTGGCAGGGCTGCTCCAGACACGACGGGCAAAATGGGTCATGTCTGCCGTCGAGAGTGAGACAGCGGGATTGTGATAAGGTGTCCGCTCCTGTGGGGCGATTTCCTTATCCGTCACGGCTTCCTCCATCTTCGTGGTATAGACCAGAGCATACTGCGTTCGGTAGCGTTCGGTAACGACGGTAGCAATGGCAAGCACCTCCCCGTCGGCATGTTCACCATCCTTTGGCTTGAAGCGGACGGTATTCTCGATGGGCTTGTCACCAGCCACCTTGTCTGTTGAAACATCTACAAAGAGGATTGGTTCTGATGCTGTCACAAGCGTTGTGACCTGCTCATTAACGGTAATCTGCTCCAGCTCCTGATAGGTCTGCTGGGCATGGACTGATGCGGCAAATAACAGTGATGCCGCTAAAAAAACGATGTTCTTTTTCATTTTGATTGTATTTCTTATTTTCTCTTGTCTGATTTGAGTTGCTGACCATTGATCAGGTACACACGAGTACCATATTTCAGCTTCACCTTATTCTTGCGGATGGCCTTGCTGATAGCTTGTGAGGTACGCTGGTAGGCCTGCTGTACGGTCTGCTGCGCCCACTGTGACACGCTGTTATTCGAACTGGAGCCGTCAATGGACATGCTCTGCTGCATGGCTGAGCTACCAATATCCTTGGCTGTCTCGCGGAAAGTGCTGGAAGGAACATAAAGGCCTTCCATACCATCGGTATCATAGATGGAGAGGTTGATGGTCTTAATCTCATCGCCGACAAAGACACTGGCAACCTTTCCCTTGACGCGCTGCTTTCCGAAGCCGGACATGGTGGCATACAGATAGGTTCCCTTCGGAACGAACAGACCGCCAATCTCCACATCATCCAACAGGCGCAGGCGGACACGGGAGCCGTCAACAGCCTTGATGTTCTCGTCAATGATGGCGGTGATGAGACTGGAGCCAGGGGCATTCTGGGAAACGGTATTGAAATACTCCGATTCGGTCTTCATAACCTTCACGACAGTCTCTGCCTTTTCCTCGCCATCGGCTACAGTACCAGCATCTTCCTTGCTACGGCCTTTCTTGCGGGGACTCTCTTCATCGTCATCATCGAATGAAGCAGATGCAGAACCCATAACACCACGCCCTTGGGCACGAGCCTGAGCTAACAGGTCTTCTGTCTCTTCACGGCCTTCACGACCACGTAGGCGACGGGCATTCCTGCGATCTTCATCACTGAGAGGAACAACAAAGTCATCCTTTCCCATACCACGAGCCGCATTCTCCTGCTTGCGTCTTTGTAGCTGCCGCAGATTATCCAGTTCCTCATCATGACGGACGATGGCAGCGGCCTCGCCGTGGTTATATCTTGACTGGTATTCTTCCTTACCCTTGACGGAATCCCTCTCGGCATTCTCCACAGCCGTATAGTCCTTGGCATCGCCAAAGGCATTGACCATATTCTCGCGCTTGCTGCCAAGCTCTTCATCAATCTTGGCTTCAGGCAGTTCGGAATTAAGATAGTTCGTGGCCATGAGGTTCTTGTCAACGGACTTCACCTCGGTCGTGAACATGCCGATAATGAAATAGCCTGTTCCAAGAATTAGGGGGTACAAAATAAGCGGAAGCACGTACTTCGACTGCTTGAAATTAATCTTCTTCATCATGTCTATCCTGTTTTTCCAGATAATACAAACGCTCCTTCATCTCATGAATCTTCTTCTTTTCAAGGGCAGAGTCTACACGCTGTACGGCAACGGCCTTCTTACCTTCTGCCGCACGGTAACTGATGACCAGACGGCTGAGATTGGTCAGGAAACAGAGAATGACAATGCCAAAGACAATGATCAGGAAAGCCGCGCGATGGTTGTTGGCGAACACCTGAAGCTTCCGGGCTGCCCAGCTGATGCCTGACACATCGGCGAACTTACGACCGTATGCCACTTCACGCTCATAACGCTCCTTATATTCCGGGGCGTTCTTGTCGGGCATCGGCTTGGACTTTAATAACTTTAATACGCTCATTTTTCTATAGTTTAAAAATCGACAATCATTTAGTAGTCACTCTTCTTGCGCTCTTCGAGATCCTTGTTAAGAAGGGTTCTCCAGTTGATGATCAAGAGTCCGTATGGGTTGTTCTCCGTCCTCGGCACACGTTTCAGCTGTCCGGCTGTTATTAGCTGTCGCCAGAGGATGGTGGAGCGTCGCTCGATACGCTGACGGCCATAATAGGTGAAGGTGAGTGAGTCACGGTTGAACTTGATACTGTCGCAGAAGATGCTGAACAGCATGTTCGTTCCCATGATGTGACTGTAGAAGCCTTTCTCCTTCAGGGCATTGTACTGGGCAAGTCCCGTCTCATCGACAAGATACATGGCCTTGTCAATGGTATAGCGGATATACTTGTCATCAGGGGCAAGGGTGAAAAACAGGTGATGGAACATGTCAATGTCTGCCTTGGCCTCTATATCCAGCGTCATTTCCTGCGGGGTCTGCTTGACGAGGATAGGCACATTGCTGTCCAACACGTAAATCTGCTTGTGGGCATCATTGACCATCTGCCTGGCCGTAAAGACGGCTCCAAGGCTGATAACGATACATCCTGCAAGGAAAATGGAGCAGACAATCGTCACAAGCTTAATCTTGTTCTCTACATTCTTTAATACCATATCTTTATTTTTTTATCTTGTTATTGATCCGATTACACCAGTGGCACTAGCCTTGGCCTGTGCTGCAACACCCTCACCGAAGTTTCGTGTGGAGAAGGCTGTGTCACCCTCTGGAATCATCCATGCGGCAAGGTCTGGAACGAGGTTCAGACATTTCAGGGCAACGATACTGGCCACGAGCATATAACCCGCTGAGAAGAAAGCATCACCCATATACTCCGTAACGGACGTGCCTACATCCGTAGCGGCTTTCAAGTCCTCGAACTGTACGCTGAGCACAATGTCAAAGAGCAGCAGGACATAGAAGCCGACGAAATAGAGCATGGCTCCGTAGAAATGGACTGTCAGGTATCGTGTAGTCCACTTCGCCCAGGAGCTTTCCCACTTGGGAAGGAGGGAGAACGCCCATTGTATCGGGCCGAAGATAGTCAGCATACCCAACAGGATCTGCTGGACGTACATCGTCGCCCACCAGCCGATACGGTAGATAATCAGGGCGAGGAACATCAGGAGTTTGTCGAGGAACACGATGGTTCCAGCCGTCACAACCTTGGCATACTGTGCCGTAATCTCCTTTTCCTGCTGTCTCATATCATCGGCAGTTCCCATGTCAAGGGCAGAGTCATCGGTATTCTTCAGCTTATCGAGCAGGAAGGTGTATTCCTCTCTCTTGGCTGTCACACTGTCATTGAGCTGCTTGATATATGGCACTACCTCATCATACTTCTGCTGTACCTGTGCTGCCTCGGTCTCGTAGAGAGCATTCGTGTAGCTACCGATACAGTTGGGAATATATGAGAGCAGACTCAAAAAGCTGCCGTCCACGTTCTGGGGACCGATGCCGGTTGTCGTTGGCGGGTACCAGAACATCATAATGAAAGACACACCCAGCACCTTCAGGATCTTCAGGACATCAAGAGGCTCATGCCTGACCTGCATCTTATAGGTTATTCCTGCAGCCATGATGATTGAGA
Organism: Prevotella sp. tc2-28; assembly: GCF_900107705.1. Lineage (GTDB taxonomy): Bacteria > Bacteroidota > Bacteroidia > Bacteroidales > Bacteroidaceae > Prevotella. Next base: position 186,925 of record NZ_FNRE01000004.1, on the reverse strand, counting down.
ACAGGGCTGCTAGGCACATACTCATCTGGAGAATCCACCAAAAAGGCCCGTTTGAGCCAATAAAATCCGAATTCAGCAGGAACTGGTTTGTCTGGAAAATAACATCGTCTATCTCATCTTCTAAGAGGCCGACACCCATGAACTCAAAGGCTTGGTCAACCATCGGCTCCACATCTCCAATATCTGGCATATCTTGTTTCTTTTATTGATTAGACAATGTTACTTTCTCTGCATGGCCTGAACAGCGGCATCCTTCCATCGGGTCAGGCTGTTCAGTCCGCTGTTGCGCACCACATTCTCCTTGCGTTGCAGCGTATGGGAACTCCAGTAGTGATGGTGGCTGGACTTCAATAAGGAAAGCAGCTTGACCAACTTCACATCCTTGGCACGGACATCCTTATAGGCCTGCATATACTGTTGCTCCCTTTCTGAGTTTGGCATATAGCCGTCCTGAATACACTGGATGCCGAAAACAACCATGTCATAGGTCTCTTTCCAGTCTTCATAGGTCTTGTAGTTGCCACCATTGAGGGTGATGCTCTCAACATGCTCCCTGAAGGTGGAAAGGGCACTGTTGACCTTACCTTTCTCTACCAGCCATGCAGCGTCCACCTCTCGGTCAAGGAGGTTTTCCGCTTCAACCCTCATTCGCTTGGTCAGATTGGAGTCAATCTTCTCTGCATAGGGTTCCTGCAGTTTCATCGCGGCCACAGTCAGTGTGCGGAAGGACAGTTTGTTCTGCTCTGGTGCCCAGTTGCGGTAGCTCTTGTGAAACGCATCATAATAGAGATCCGGCGTGAAACTACCTGCGCCTGTTTCCTGAATAGTCACCTGATTCTGAACACTCTCATCATGGTTGTAGGTGACACTCTGCGCCTTGATTCCTGCCGATACAGCGAATAGCAAGGCCATCATCAATGTTTGTCTTTTCATATTCATATATTACCGTATTGATATATTTCCGTATTGCTTTATCTCCTTCTTCTCAGGGCATCTTTGGAGGATGCCTTCCATCGCTCCAAGGCTTCCGTACTGACCTCGCGGACACTTCTCTTGTTATAGACCTCTGCCTTGTAATAGGCCAGACGAAGCTGAATGTATCTCCATGTGATCATATAGGCCGTGTTCAGGGTCTTACGGATGTCATCAAAGGACTCGTCAATCTGCTGGACGATACTCAGAAGCGTGGCAGTATTACAGGGAACCTTTCCTGTGCCGTAGGCGACAATGGCGGTCATCGAGGTATAGATATTCTTGCCATCCTCATAGATCCGCTCGACGGCCTTTGTCCCTGTGCTGATAATCATCGTGTCGCCAGGCATGATATTCCCCCGAAGCAACATTTTCTCGTTATATTCGTTGAGCAGCGTCTTGTAGTCGTTGATACGTTTTTTCACATCGGAATAGGTATCAACGGCATTGATGACCGTCGTAGCACTGCTGGCCATCAGATCAAGGACATCGAAGAGCCGTGTGAACTCATCGAGATCAACATTGACCTCATAGTGATTCTCCACGGACTTCTTACTATACTGGTGAAGCACCTCATTGGCATGCTCGATACCGTCCCTGACCATCAGCACCGAACGGATGCGCTTGTGGTCACGGATAAGTGCCTCGACAGTCTCAAAGTCAAAGTTATACTGAGCCATCAGGTTCTGCGGCATGGCAACCGCCAGGACAAGAATGGTAAGCCACTTTCCTAAAATGTTTGTCTTTCTCCTTTTCATTTGCTATAATCCTCCATAATGTCTATCAGAATCATAAACAGAAGCGAACCGAGAAGCATCAGCAGGGCACTATAGCAGACATAGAAGAAACACCAGACAAGACGCTGGTTGTCTTCGTCAAACCAACGGCCAGTCCACTTTCTAATGGCTGCTGAAACGGCATTACTAATCTTCCGCATATTCTCCTTCCTCTCTTCTGTTTCTGGGCAGCATAGCCTGTCCGGCACTTTCCTTCCATCTGTTCAGGGCTTCAATGCCGATTGAACGGCGCTTGCTGTGGTCGATGCCGTTGAGAATGGTATTCATGACCATACTCTTCAGGCTTCTGCTAGTCATGATATATCTCTCCAGCATGGCGAGCTTGGCATAGATGCTGACAAGACGCGATTCGATGTCACGGGCAATGGCCAGACGGTCACTGGCCCAAAGCAAATGGGGCATCCCATCCTCTTCCTCGGCATCTATCTGTTTGCCTTTCCTGTAGTCTGCTTCAACAGTACAAGACGGATAATCCTGTGCCAGCTCTGACAGTCGCTGATTGACAATCTGCGCACGTTCCTCATCGGTAATATCCATATCCAGCTCCATCATATCCACAACATCCGAATAGCTGTATTCGGTAGTCAGCTCCCAGTCAATCTGGAGGATGGCACGGTGATAGCGGATGCCAAGGAAATAGCTGGGCTTACGTGCGAGACTGAGCTTGGCACGGAAGGTAACGATACTCTCCATACCGCTCATCTTTCCCTTCCTGATATATTCATAGCCGCTCCAGTAGCCTTCACCATCCCAAGTGATATGGTAGGCTGCCTGGACATCATGCATGATGGCGGGAATGCGGGTCTTCTCATCTTCCACGTCGGCATAGTCATTCAGGGCTTCGTCGCGTATCTCTTCGATCTGCTTATATTCATCCTTTGCAGTCTTCAGCTGCTTTTCAAGGGTATCAATCTGACTCTCCAACTCACGGAACTTGGCCATCAAATCTGCATCATAGCCGAGGTCACGGAGTTGGGTGGATATATTGTTCTTTTCCGTTTCCAGAACGGATATCTGACTTTCGAGGTCATCAATAACCTTCTGCTTGTCTCTAAGCTTTTCATCCAGTTCCCCAACAGGATCATCGTCATCCGAGAGACTGGTTTCCATCGCGAAGCGCTTACTGGCCTCACTCAGGGACTTTCCCTGATTGCCGTTTTCCTTCCAAGAGGTGCTTCCTTCGCCAAGTTTCTGGCCATCGGTACAATGAACGGTATAGATGACCGATGACACGCCTTTGATGTGGGCAGCATCGGTAGCCTGGTAGTATTTCTTGCTATCCATACCCAGATAATAGCGGATGCCTGAACCGTCATCCTCATGCAGCTTGTTATAGTAGTCCAGTTTGGCATTCATCGTAGAAAGAAAGGCATTCAGATCCATACTATAGCTGTCATAGACATCCTCATAGACCTCTTCCTTATGGTTCCAGCTCTTCGTCACCATGATAGAGTAAGCGTATGACTTCTGCCTCTGATTGCCATTCCTGCTGATGATATAGGCATGCTGGTAATAGCTGATGTTATACTGATTTCCGTCATTTGACTGGTTCATCTGGTTCACACGGCTGCGTGACCAACCGGCATAGTTCTCTGAGTTGGAAAGGGCCAGTTCACGCTGTGAGGCATTCGGATAGAAGTTTGGATCGGTGGTGTCAAAGCGCGTCCACTCTGAGCCGTGAATCACACTGTTGTCGTCCGTCGGCGGTTCATAGCGGCACAGGGTCTCGCTTCCTGAGTCCTGACTGTAGATATAGTATCTCTGCGTATAATAGCTGTTGTTGGCGTTTGCCTCGTAGTCTGAGATAAACTGGTCAATATCGTATTCGCCGACATTAAACAGATGAATCAAGGCAATAGAGTCGTTAGTTCCGAGCAGCCCCAGAATATCACCTTCTGCCGTAGCCCTTGATATGTTATCCATAAACTGGCCAGCCGTCGTATAAAGTGAATAGATGGTCTGGGGAGCACCATTGAAGAGACGACCGACACGGCTGTTCTGGAAGAACCGCTCATTAACGCCACCGGCACTGGCCAAGGCAGCACCCATAGCCGCAATATCCTCCATATCCATCTTCAAGTCATCCACAGTGATACTGTCTGCCATCGTGGAAAGGTTGTCAAAGGTGGTCTCCCAGTCCATACCGCCGAGCTTGGACATATCGAATATTTCCTTTACATCCTGATTGACGGTGAGGAACGGAATACTGCCGAATGAGAGCTTGTTATTGGTGACAACACTCTCGAACTGCATACAGAGGCTCTTGGTGTCCTCGCAGGTCTTGATCAGGAAGGGAACCCAGTAAGGCGCACTGTCAGGGTACTTTATCATCAGCTTGGCCACATCCCAGGTCTTCGGGATGATATTCTGGCTGACAAGACGGTAGATACGCTTGTAATAAGCATTCTCCTGTGCATCGCTGAACTTGCCAGCGTCACGAAGATGCTTATAATCCATATACTTGGTCAGGAAGATGCCTGCCGTAGCAATCTCTGCATTCTTGTAATGCTTCAGCATCTCCCTGACACTCTCGTCACCCATCAGCTCAACAGCAGCTTCCGCATTATAGGCAGCCATCATGGCAGCGGCTGTCTTGTAGTCGATGTTGATGCTGTAATAAACAGCCATCACACGATGGGAGAGGAGGACGCAAGCTAACAGGATATATAAACGAATCTTCATGACTGACAAATATTAAGCTGCAAATTTCTTCGGGGGAAGGTTCAGAACTCTTCCCTCCGCCTTTACCTTCTGGGCAAACTCGATAGGTTTCTGGATGCCACTGCGCTCCCAATCCTGACAATAGGCACGGATGGCCTCTCCGAAGTCACAATGAAGCTGGTCATGATAGAGCATCAGGCCTTCCTTCTCGATCTTCTCCGTCGTATAGGCCATATAGCACTCGCGAGGCTCTTCCACGCCGATGACAAAGCTGACATTACCACGCTTGATGAAGACCTCCTTGAACTGTCCGCGACCTTCCTTGTTCTCCAGACGGTTGATGGTGAAGATCTTTTTCTTGTCGGTCTCTGTCAGGGCCAAGGTATCGGCAATAGGCGCGAACTTCTCCTTGAACTTGCTCTGGTCGAGCAGGACAAACACGCCTGAGTTGCTGATGATGGCATCCTTGACAATCTTATTGCCCGTGATGTCCTGAATATCCTGAGTGACCACACCGACGGAAGCCCAGTGCTTACGGGCAGTCTTGTAGAGGTACTGGATATATTCGGCCATCGACGGGGTGGCAATGGCTTTCCATGCCTCTTCAATCACCAGCGTCTTACGGCATTTCTTGATACGCATCTTCTGGGTGAAAACGTCCATGATGATAAGCAGCACGATAGGAGCCAGTACGGGATTATCCTTAATCTGGTCTAACTCGAAGACGATGAAGCGCTCATCGAAGAGGGAGGTTTCCATATCGCTATTGAGGGTTTCCTCATACTCGCCGCCCTTGTAGAAGGTGGAGAGCACGGCTGCATAGTCATGGATGTCGAACTTGGAGGCATCCAGATTCATCTCCTCCAGAAGCTGGGGGATGCGCTGAAGGGAGAACTCATAGAAGGTGTTGAAACTAAGGTTTTCAACACGCAGTTCCTTCCGGCGTTCCTCCATCTCGTCGATGCGATGGTCAAGCTCCATCAGATAACGATCCTTCATGGTCTCTGGCATGAGACGCTGAATCTGGCGGTTGGCAGCAATGACCTCACCCTCGGCAGCGGCAGGGTCGTTGGCCAGGTTGCGCAGCTTCTCAATTTTCTCCATCGTGCGGTCTCTCATTGAATCGTCCTCGGCATCAGTCTTGGTGTCGGTCTCGGCAGCCTTGGCCTCCTGCTCCTGGCGGAACTTCTCGTTTTGTTCCTTGACGAACTTCTCATAGGCTCCGCTGGTCTTGTCGGCCAGACGCAGACGTTCGCGCAGCTCCTCGCGCTCTTCCTTGCTATAGCCATCGAAGGGATGGAAGTATTCCTCGTAGTATTCGAAGACGACCTTGTTCAAGACCGTTTCCTGTACCTTGGTGTATTCCTCCTGACCTTTGTAAATGAGGAAAATCAGGCTCTTGATGAAGTTCTTCTTCTCATCGAAGTTCTTGTCATATTCCTCTTTCGTGACCTTGAAGGGATTCATGGAGATAGGATGTTCCTTGGTATAGGAGATATAGATGCCTCCTGCAACCTGACAGAGCACCTGATAACTGTTACCGACATCAACAATGACTACATCCGTCAGCTGCTCGAAGAACTGGCGCATGACAGTATTCATGAAGAAGCTCTTACCGCTTCCACTGGGGCCAAGGACGAAGTAGTTACAGTTGTCGGTCATCTTCTCAGCACCTTCCTTGCCCGTGAAGTCCATACATATGGGAACACCCTGACGGTCTGTGTACCAGAACTTCAGGGGAGTCATCTCACTTTTCTGCTGACACTCCTTATACATCATGCAGAGGGCTGCATCGCTGAGCGTCAGGAAACGGTCATAATCGGGACTGAGCTGGCTACAGTTGCCGGGGAAACTGGAAACGAACAGTTCAAGCTGGTTGTAAGCACGCTTGGAAATCTGGATATTCATCTTACTGAAGAAGTTCTCCAGATAGTTCGTGACCCTGGCCATGCTGGAATCCCTTGAAACGGTAACGACAAGGTTGAAGTGGGCATAGACCAACTGCTTGTTCTCGCGGGCAATGATGTTCTGCACATTCTTGATATCCTCAACGGCAAGCTGGTTGCTGGGAGAGGGAATAGAGCTGTGACGGTTCTTTTTCTTGTCGAGCATTCCCAGTTCCCGCTTCTGGTTAGGCATGAAGATAACCTGGTTATAGACGGCTGACTCAATGCCGGGGATATTGTCGATACCTGCCAACAGGTCAACAGGCATCTCACTGTTATTGACCGTCATCAGCGAATAAGGACGAATGACTGTGGGCAGGTTGATGTTGTCAACGTCCACCAGACTGAACACACGGCATTGCCTGTCACCCATCCAGATGTCTTCGCCATCAACCTTGAAGTTACTCATCGAGTAATCAGGATCGCGGAAGTTCATGGCGAAATAGCGGTCAACATAGTCACGGCATTTCTCCACATTGAGGAACTGAGCCTTCATACCGGCATCATGGAACTGGTCATGAACCTTGCTTAGTTTGTCAAGGAACTCATTCCATTTCTTGCTGTCATAGGTGAAGAGACGGCTTTTCTTGTTTTCCTGCGTGATGCAGAGGACTGTCTTGACATCCGTGTATTTCCTGCCATTGAAATAGCGGAAATAAGCCTGTGACAAGAAGGATGCACTGCCTTTCATAAAGCCTTTCGCATCGAAACTCTTGCGGATGAAGATATCCTGTTTCTGGATGATATAGCCCTCGCCGAGTGACTGGCAGATCTTCGTGAAGAGCTGGGAGTACTCATAATAACTGTCTGTATCGGCAGAGTATTTCTGCACGGGATTGCGTATCTCCATCAGTGCGGAGTAGTCGCCAGTCTTGGTGTAGATGATGCCGACACCATCAACATTCTCGACGGAGAAGTAGATATCCTCGAAGACCTTAGAGCGTTTGCCTCCCGTGCCGAAAACCTTGACAGACACGGCCATTCCGCAAAGGACGGAGAGGAAAACCAAAACGACATAAACGGTCATAGCGTATTCTTATATTGAAATATTACTGTATTACCTTATTGATATATTTCCGTATTGCTACGAATATTCCTATATTTCCGAATCCCGCTTATAGACGAGGATTCCGTGATACACCTTCTTCGTGTGAAGCCCCTTCATCTGCTTGAAGATAATCATCGAGATACCAATGGCACAGATGACCGTCAGCACAATAAGGCCGATGACGAAGCCCATGAGCGAATAGATGATGATGAACGACAAGATGGCCGCTCCTGCTGTGCTGGCTGCCCAGTAGATGTAGCGACCTCGGAGCCCCATGAATTCAAGGGGCCTTTGCAGCCCCTTGAATACTGGGTATTCCGGATAATCGTTGTTTGCGAATTGATTCATTAGAAGCCTGTGATTACACCATCTTCAATACCGAAGAACAGAGGCAGAGCCTGAGCTGCTGCAATCAGGAACACACAAGCACCGATGATCATCATAATCGACTTCTTGACATCCTGCTCCTCGTTGTTCATCTTCACGTAAACAGAGATGGCACCGACGATGGCCACGACACCAGCAATGGCATAGCAGAGCTTGGTGGCGATGGGGACGTACTGGGCAATCTGCTCAGATGCCTGGCTGATGGCGTTCTTACCAGCCTCGTAGCCTGCGCCACTGTCTGCCAATGCCTTGCACGTACTGGCGAACAAGCCAAGAGCGACACCTACACAGCAACGTACAGGACGGCTGTCCATCACCTTGTTAAATCCTGATTTAACACCTCTTTTTACACAATTCACGAAATTTTTAATAACCATTTGTTTTTTGTAATTTAATGAAGTTTATAAAAAACCGATAGATTAAAAAACGAAAAAACTTATAGATTAAAAAACGAATATAGGGACTCCCGAAGGAGTGGTTCTTACCAACTGAACATCACATTGTCTGACCGTACTATGCCGAAGAATCCAGGCAGGACGTAGGTGGCTATCAGCAGGAACACGCAGGCCCCAAAGAGTTTCAAAATGCTCTTGGATACGTCACCTTCCTGATTGTTCATCTTGACATAGATCTGAAAGGCATCAACGAGGGCAGTAAGAGCACCTATGCAAAAGACCACAAGGGTTACGTAATGCATCATTACCAATAGGAACTCCGTCATGTTATATAGTCCCTCGGCTCCCATGTTATAGTCCACTGCACCACCGTCAACAAGGGACTGTGCCGATACTGGTGCCGTCACACATATTATATATAATAAGGTGATGATGATTCTTACTCCTCTTGATGCCATAGCCGTACAATAGTTAATAGGTCATCTGTTTTGCATCAATCTGCTGTCCGGCAGGTGTAACACCACCGCTGGCCAGGATGCCAAGCATCTCATCCGTGAAGAACTCTGCTTCTGACTCCACAGGAACGGGATGCATCTCATTCTCCAGCTTCTGAATCACTTTATCGGCAGTATTGCCTGATGTGGCCGGTGCTGCTGGCTTGTCAGCAGAAGTAGAACCAGTTGAAGTCGGCTGCTGATCGGGCTGCTTCTGGCTAGTTTTCGTTTTGGATTCTCCGGCATTATCGGCATTAGCTCCCTCACCAGACTTGGGAATGGCATAACGGCCATCCTCAGTCTCGACAACTTCTGTAGGAGGCTCGTCAGGAACCTTTGATGCCATGCCAGGAATGTCAATGTCTTCCATTTCACTTTTCTGACCTTCGTTGCGGGTCATGTCCATGAAAATCACCACCGCATAATATATCGCGTAGGCGAAAGTCAGTACAACTGCAAAAATTGCGAATGCGCTCATTTTTCTGTTATCCTTTAAATAATTAATCTTTTCGGCTGCAAAGGAACTACAATTTTAGAAATCAAGCAGGAATTATTAGAAAAAATTGAAATTTTAACATTTTGGAGGGTGAATACAGACATTTTGGAGATTGATGTTAGAAATACGTTCCTGATTTAGCATAAAATTATTTTGAATACAATGAATATTAAGAGGTGATTGCATAATATAAGTTAAAAGGTTTAAACTTATCCAAATTATTACTATATATTCAATGAAAATCATTACTTTTGCACCCGCAATACAGTTCTGTACGGAATTTCCGTGAAGACAAGTAAAAAAGTTTATATGGTAAGGATAACAAAGTATTCCGGGTTTACAAATCAGAAGGGATGGAAGCCACAGTTCTTGGCTCATGTGAGATGGCTTCCATACATGAGGTATGCATAGTTCTGACATACCTTTGAGGGTAGTTCGTATTACATATTTGGTATTATTTGATTGTTCCTGTACCCATAGGTATACGGAAATGTAGGTTAATACCTGCAGAAATCAATTCTGATTACAAAAATAACACAAAATATATAAGATGGTAAATAGTAAAGAACTGACAATAGGGGCATGGGTAAGAAGCAGTAAGGACATAGCGCAAGTGACGGCCCTTTACAAAGAAGAGGATGGCATACACGTTGAAGGGAATTTGTTTTGTGCTGATGACCCGTCGCCAGAGGATGTGGTGACGCTGATTCCTGACGGGCTGGATCCTGTGCCTCTGACTGCAGAATTGCTGGAGAAGAACGGATGGGTAAAAACCTTAACCAATCCCATCACGTACATTCATCCTTTGCTTGGCGACAGCAATAAGGTCGTTTTTGACGGAGAACCTCATTTCCGTGAAGTCGAGGTGCTATATGTGCACCATCTGCAGAACCTTTTGGCAATTGCTAACAAGCAAAATGTCGATATTGACTTACAGACACTCTGCAAGTAGAACAAACAAACTTCTCAATTTCTGATGATGGCAATAGGTGTGATACATAAGATGTATCAGCCTTATGCCTCATAAGAAAGTGTTTTGTGGACTCAATCTCTTCACATACTCGAAAAAACACGCCTATACTCTGCGGAATCTATCAAATTTTGGCACTTTCCGCAGAGTATAGGCTATTTTTTTATGCATCAAACAATGATTCAGCAGTGATTACTGACTGGAATTCGTCAGAATAGCTGTTGCGCTTTACTCCTGCAGCTGATACCAGAACAAGATGGATGGCTTTGTCCGTTCCAGATTCTTCTATGAATCGAGAACGACGGTTTTGTATCTTGGCATCCTCAGTAGCATCCATCTCATACGGCTCTTTTGTAAACTTCATCTCGCAGATGTCAATCACATTGTCGCTACGGTCTATCAACAAGTCTATCTGCGCTCCCTTCTGACCTGCGGCACTATTGCATGAACGCCAAGAGCAGACGGTGCTGATGGTTCCATATATGCCAAGGGCTTTCTTGATCTGAGAGACATGGAGCAGGCAGATGCGCTCAAAGGCCAAACCGCACCAGTTGTAATAGATGGGGGTGCCCGCCTGGGATGACCAGAAGTGTTCATCGTCCTGTCTGTTCTGCTTGATGAACCTATAATAAAATAATGTATATGAGTCGATAAGCTGGAACATCGCGCCTTTCAATCTCTGACCAAAGGCTTTGTATCTGCGGATAAAGCCACAGGCTTCGAGGTCTTCAAGTATCTCGGACAACTTTCCGTTATCCGACAGACGGCCTTCGGTGATAAGTTCCTCGCGCGTCATTCCTATGCGCTTGGTTCCAAGGGTATTGACGACTTTGATGTATGGCGCAGGATTCTTGAATAGTGAGGCATAAAGCTCGTTAAACTCGTTGACAAGTTCGCCGTCTGGGTTGAAAAAAAGGTTGTCGATGTTCTGGGCAAGGCTTAAGCCTCGTTCAAGTTTCGACCAATAGAATGGAATGCCTCCCATCACCATATAGCACTCCATCAATTGGCGGCGATTCATGCCCAGTTTCCTGTGAATGGCGTATTTCTCGCATTCATTCATGGTGAAGGGTTGCAAGTGAATCTTCGTGTTTACCCGATTGTGTAGCCCGCCATGATCTTTGATTACTTTGTTGATAATCCAAGAGGTTGCCGAACCACAGATGATGAGGATAATGTCTTTTCTGGCCGAGGCCCACCCGTTCCAGAAATTCTCCAATGCAGGAATGAACCCTGAGCGTTGGGTATCCATCCAAGGCATTTCATCAATGAAAATGATTTTCTTGGGTTCTTCGGATTGCCGGATAATGTCTTTCAACATATCAAAAGCTTCAAGCCAGGTCTTTGGCATTGCGGGTTTCTTCATGCCGTACTCACGAAGTGACAATTTCCAGGCAGCCAGTTGCTTTTTCATCGGCGATTTTGCCAATCCCGTATGATAGAAAGTAAAATTGTTGGCGAATGTTTCTCTGACAAGATATGTCTTGCCAACACGTCTGCGACCATACACAGCCACAAACATCGAATCTTCCTCACGCATTGCGCTGAGAAGCTGCTCTTGTTCCTTTTTTCTACCTATCAGCATGTTCAGATACGTTTTGTGACTGCAAAGATACAAAAAATATGCTTATACTCTGCGGAAAGTGGCAAAAATTTAAAGATTCCGCAGAGTATAGACCATAATTTAACTTTTATTATAACTGCTTTGGATAGCCAAGAATGTCTATTTATATGCGTCCTTTTTGTAACTGGAGATAGTCTGTAAGTGATTTGCAGCCGGGGTAGAGGGTCGAGTAATCTACTGTCTTTCCCTCATGAAGCGAATCGATGGTCTTGGTTAGCGTGCCTCCGAAATCCGTATTGGGAAAGAAACAATATATTGTGTCGTATTCACCAATTCTTGCAAACAGGTACTGCCAGTTCTCAATCTCGTTTAGAACGATATAGTCAGACTTCTTGGGTACTCTGGTCATCGCTACCGCTGGATAGTGCTTCCTCAGCGTAAGATAGGCCAGCAAATCCTTGAAGTCCATGAACATCAGGCATGAACGTTTCGGCTGAGACATGGTGTTTACTATAACAATAAGACCTGAAACGCCAATGGTCTTAGGCGTGACAAACTCATCATCGTTGAAAAACTCCAGACCATTGTGCAGATTCCTGATGCCAATGCCGTGAAAGCAGCGGTTCATACACTCGAAATCAACGCTTGAACAGTATTTTGACACCTCTTTCTCGTCAAGATTGTAATCTTTCAGCAAAGCACGATCACTTTTGCTGAATCTATCATTCTTACGTACCTTGACAGCATGTTTTAGTCCAAGCCGCCTTCTTAACTCGCCGTTTTCAGTACTCATCGCATTCTATGGTAGCTTTGACATTGTTTTGTAATGGCCTCTTCCGTTAAGTCTTTCAATTCATCGACAGTATGCCCAAGGCGGAAGAAATCCGAGATGTCCTTCTCCTGTTTGCTGCCGCAGAGAGGCAACTCGATATTAAGGACACTCGGACAGTCATGTTCTTTCAGCTCATTCATACGGTTTGCCGACTCCTTGCGCCCAGTATCGTCCATGTCGTAGAGAATGGCGATGTGGCTGAACCGCTCGCGAAGAGACGGCAAAAGATTCTCAGGAACCTTCGCCGTCTCGCTATTTAAACAAATCGTATGAAAACCATGTGAAGAGAGACTGAGAACATCCTTCTCGCCGCCAGTGATGTAAAGCACATCGCCCGTTGGAGGCAGCTGGTTCAGTCCGAAGACGTAGGGATGGGGGAGGTGACCGGCATAGACAAAGCGCATCTGCTGTCCTGGCCTGTATATCTTCACACCCTTTCCCTCGTTAAAGAAGTAGCCAAAGAACGGATGACCATCATCGCAAATACTATATGGGGTTCCGTCCGACCGACGGGAATGGAATGCTTTCACACTAACGACCGAGAATTTAGCTAACGTTGCGCTGTCGATGCCATACTGCCCCCAGTACTGTAAATCAAGTTGTGACAGTGACGCATTTGTCACAATCTCAAAAGGCAGTTCCTTACTGGGAACGTTCTGATGGTCATTGGCAAGCACAACCACAGGCTTACTGTTATTTGACGCAAGGATCGGTTTTCTATCGTCGAAAATGTTCAGGCATAGCTTCCTGTCAATCAAACGAAGTATTTCATCAAAATCATTCTTGGCATCCAGATTCTCCCATCTGGCGACAAACCAGAAACAGTCACCTCGAAGAGTACTGTCGCCGAAATCTACGAGGAAATACCTGCCGCATTTCTTGCCATAATACAAGTTGCAGCTGGCTCTGGTATCATCGTAGAACGGATTCTTAAACTTCACTCCAGGAGCAACGGTTTTACCGAGATATTCCTGGAAGACTTTTAATCCTCCGTTGGTCTTGTCTAAGATGAGATCAATCTGGTCCATGATAATTCGGAGCTATCGTATCAACTGAAATGTCTGCAAACTGAATATCACCTGCTTAATCTCAGCAAGAGAGTACATGACAGGCGAATTTTGGGCATCCCCTGTCTTGACGGGGGTAAGTAGCTTTTGGTCTGCCCACTTGTGAAGCATGACCGGCTGGATTCCGAGTTTCGAGAGATAGCGTTTGGCATCAGCCTGCTTCATCATATCTGACTCTGGATCTCTAACTTTCATATAGTTTTCCACGCCAATTTCAGCAGCAGTGGTGATGATACGTTTCAAATCTGAGAGTGAAATTTCCATATTTTCTATAAATTTTTGATGTACTTATCCATCGCCTCCTGACAGACGGGATTCTGTTTGCCACAATAAAACTTCTTATTTCTCAAAGCAGTAAAGACGGTATTTGGCGCAACTTCATACTTTTCTGCAATTTGGCAGACAACTTTCCATGCAGAAACCTGCTTTGCCTTTATTTCAGGAGCAAACGTGATATAATCACGGCAGAAATCTTCTATCCTTTTTTGCCTCATTTGCTGAAATTTTGTACCTAAGTTCAACATTTTTTCGTCTTTTTGTTTTGAAATTTAAAAATTTTGTTTATCTTTGCAGCAGAATTTGCGTTATCCTGTTCGGAGAATTTTGAAATCGGCCGCAAAGGTACGTTAAAACTTCTAATTCTTCAAAGTAAAACGCTAAATATTCTATGTTTATAAAGACAGATTAACAGAAATTTAAATATTTTCACTGAAATATGAGAATTATCGACAGATTCGACGAGTACATGACGTTCAAGCATCTGAACGACAATCGTGCAACTAAAGACCTTGGATTTTCAATAGGGATGATTGGAAAATCAAGAAGTGAAGGACGTGACCTTTCCAAAAAGGCCGTCCAGAGAATCCTTGCCATCTACAACGACATCGATGAAACGTGGTTCAAAACAGGTGATGGTGAGATGATCTGCGAGCCTCGCAATACAAGGCAGGGATTGTTTGGCAAGGAAAGTGTTCAAACAGAAGACGAGGACGCACCATCATCTTTTTCCGCTAGTCCATCGTCACTTGATAAACTCATCGACCAGATGTTTACTAACGGTAAGACCATGGCCGAGCTTGCAAAACAAATTGGATTCGCTCATCAGTTGATAGCTAATGAGCAACAACATTTGTCCAATGCACAGCAACATTTGACCAAAGCACAGGAAGAAACCGACAGGATTCTTTCCTTACTGGAGCTGGAGAAAGGTAGCAAAAATGAGCTTGAAAAAGCATTGAGAAAGCATCTTGATGACCTTACTTCGAAGTAGTAATGAAATTTAACAATTTAAGTTAAAGAAACAAAAGTGCCAAATTGCAAATTTCAATCCCGAAATAACGATAGCCGCAAAATAGCCGCAAACGCTGTTTTGAGACTATCGTGTTTTTGCACTGTACAAAGGGAGTCCGAGAGAATCGGCATCAGTGCTTGTGGTTCTGAATGTCGACGGTTCGAGTCCGTCCGGGCACCCTCACAAAACCTTGTAGGTCAACAACTTACAAGGTTTTCCTTTTTATCCTTAAATTAAGATGTTAACTTAATTTTAACTTAAATTCCAACGATTATGTGTTAAAACAGGAAATATTGGCGCAAAATTGGCGCAAAATCAAATTAAGAATCTTTAGATGGAAACCAGTTGCAAGCATCTGATTCTTAAGTAATTACATCATTACAAAATACCAAGAAATCGACTTGTATATTTTATCTAAAACATTTTGCGCCAATTTTATTTCCAAAAATGGTAATCATATCCAAAAGTGGAACTACTAAAATAAGACTTACGCATTATCAAAAAGATATATAAACTGCTGATTTTCAAGACTTATCAATAACCAAGCGTGACAATCAGACGTGTATTCTGAATGCTTAGACATACTAATTTACAAACGGTTCAGATCTTTAGTTACCATATCAAATACAATTTTTATACGGCAAAGATAGCATTTTTCAAGCAAAATTCAATGAATAAATTGAAAAATAACGTTCTTTTCCTCAAAAAAAAAATTACTAAGTCAATTTTGCCACTCTTTTTTTGTATTTTTGCAAAGTAAGTTGAATAATAGTCATCAAAGTGATAAATTCTCATTCTGAAATGAAACGAAAAAGAGCATTATTAATACTTCTATCTCTCTGTTTTGTAACTAGATTATTTGCTATATCGCCCTTATGTGATTCTTTACTGATACCGATTGATTCAACAGTTAAAGTCGGAGTCCTGCCTAAGCAATTGTTTTCCTTAACAGCGCCTTCTGGAAGCGAAACAAGGCGATAACGAGAGTATTAACAAAATTATTTACAAATGTCTAACTAACTTATTATTAAAAATTATGGCTATTAAAGTAATTGCACAACGACGTGAAGTGAAATTGGGTAAGAATCCTGGCAAGAAGTTCGTGATGCGTCCCGACCTCTACATCCCCATCCAGGAGAAGAAGGTGTTCGCGGAGGCCAGCACCCACAGCGGAATCTCTGCAGGTGTGATCAAGGCGGCTTGGGATGCTGCAGGTGAAGTAATCCGTACGTGGGCGACCGAAGGTCACTCCATCCCTCTGCCCGGACTGGGAACCATGCGCTTCGGCGTCCGCTCGAAGGCCGTTGCCGACCTCGAGGACGTAAAGACCAGCCTCATCAGCGTGCGCCGCATCATCTTCACGCCTAACGTGGAGCTGAAGGACGAGCTGAAGAACACTTCCATCCAGATTACCTGCCTGGACGAGGACGGCAACGTGCTGAAGCGCGTGACCTCCGACGACAGCGGCGACGTGGAGGATCCGGAGAACGGGAACGATAACGGGAACGGGAACGATAACGATAACGGGAACGGGAACCAGGGTGGTGGTGACAGCGGTAGCATCGTAGACGGCGTGGACGAAGGGTAAGTGAAGAATTGAAAAATTGAAGAATTGAAGAATTGAAGAATTAATATTTAATCTATGAAGAAAGAGACTTGGAAGACGATTTTGCAGTTCATTGTCAGTATTCTGACGGCTGCGCTGACGGCATTTGGGACAGTATCGTGTATAGGCTATAACCCCGCATTATAGCCGCCCCTTACCAAGGGGCTCTAAACGTGCATGGGTCACGGACCACTGGCACTGCTCTAAGCGGACGGTGGTGACAAAAAAGAGAAATGGGGCTGCCCTTGTGTGGACAGCCCCATTTTCCGTATATTCAGGTCTTGTTATTCCTTTGCGTCAGAGACTAGATGTACTTCACACTGCGGGAAGGGGATGGAGATGCCTGCGTCAGTGAGGGTTTCGTAAATCACTTCCTTGGCACGGTCCGCATAGCCGATACGCTCTGCCACCAGCACATATTGCTTCACATTGATATCCACAGCGCTATCGCTCATCTGGCCGACGACTACATTGATGCCGTACTTGGGATCGACTATCTCACGGCCGTAATGATCCTTGGTACGCATTTTCTGCATACCGTCTATCAACACTTGGCGCACATGTTTGATATCGGTACCATAGGCCACGCCTACGGTGATGGTGGTAAGTTCATACGAATTGTTGCGAGTGAGATTATTGAAGTTCTTGCCGAAGAGCGACGAGTTGAGGAATGACATTTCCGTGCCTTCGATGGTCTCAGCCTGTACGCACTGATAGTTGATGGCTGTCACCTTGCCACGAATGCCGTCGCACTCAATCCAGTCGCCTACTCGCAGGCGTCCACCCATCAGCTGGATGCCGTAGATGAAGTTGTTGATAACGTCTTTCAGTGCAAGACCGATACCTGCCGACAAACCTCCCGCAATCAAGCCGAGTGAGCCAGTAGGAATCTGCCATACGGAAATGACAACCATCGCAAATAGCATCCAGATGAGTACGCTGATAATACTGTTGCCCAACGACAGGTTGATCTCATTGGGACGTATGGAGGTGCGGTTATGCTTGTGCATGAAGGTAAAGTAGCGGGCATATTGCCATGTGGCGTGAACAGCGCGACTGACATAACGCAGGACAAAGAAGAATGCCAACAGATAGACAATGCTCCGCGCAGAGACTCTTAATGTCTCAATCCCATTGGCGTCGGAGAGATGGACAAAGGGATTCTCGTAAAACTTGACGAACAGGTCGTCAAAGTCGAAGATGCTTAACGACAGGCGCACGCACAACGGCAGGGAGAACAGCACGAGGGCTGGGATGACCACCTGACGGATGAGGTCGTAGAACCAGGTGGCGCCAAAGAGCAACGACTCGCGGTCTTCGCCCGACACGTAGGTGATGCGTTTGCGCATGCTGTCAACCCGCTTGTCCAGCCAGCGTTCTTTGTATCGGTTTAACAGGTCCTGGATGCAGACGACTGTCAGCCAGGCAGCCAACAGGAAATACCACCACACCAGAATGAGCAATGACACAAAGGTATAGCCCAGGAAGGCAAATACGAAAGCGACCAGATAGACGGCTAATGCACCCCACCCCAACGTGCGGTCGATGGATGTAGCTTTCCCGCTGACCCAAATACAGCAGCATAACTGCCAAATGACGACGAGCGCCAGGATAGGTGGAAACAGGATGACCATTAGCTTGTCAGGCACGAAGGTGATGCGACAGGAAATGATGATCAGAACCACCAGGAATGTGGCAGAATAGAGCAGGAAACCTTGTCGGAACTGGTCGGGCTTGACGCGTAGCAGCAGTGATGCTGAGATGGCTATGAGTAGCCACAGGAAGGTATTGACGTGCTCTACGCCCAGATTAATGTATTCGTCGCCATACAAGGAGAAGCCAAACACCAGGAAGTAGATGATGGTACCCGTCAGTATCGAAATGATGGACAACTTCTTCTTGGGGACATAGCGTTTCAGCCGGGTATAGCGGTATAGCAGCCAGAGCACCAGCAGCATCAGCAGCCAGAAGAAAGCCAAAACGACAACCTGAAAGACACAGATAATCAACAACAACGTATTCTCAGCCTTGCTGGATAGATGCTGGAAGAAAGTGGCATCATCATCATCTTTCTCAGCAGCAGATTTATCACGGTCGCTTTCATCGAGACACCTGTCTAATTCCTTGAGGCTATACTGTCCACGCAAGTCGACCTTGGCTTTCTCCCAATAGTAACCGGGATTAGCCATAATTTCCAAGAATGGTGTCTGCCCATCCACAAAGATATAACGTTCTAGTTCCCGATAGCGTGTAACGGCATAGTCGTAGGTTTCCTTCAAACGCAGATATGCCTCTTGATAGTGTGTGCTGTCGGCTATTACGGTAGCGCGGTTTTTGGCATTCATCTTCAGGATTTCAGAAACGAAGAAGATGCAGGAGTCACGCAGTGTCTCACCAATTGAGTCGAGAACAAAGGGAGCCGATAGCGAATCCTTAAAGGCAATCCTGATAACCTCCTTTTCCAATGATGAGAGCGAGTCTGTCAGGTGGACGTCCAATGAGTCGTTGCGATACAACAGGCTGTCGGGCACGATTTCCACCTCTATCTCCTTCTTCATCGGTGGCAGTCGGCGCAGAGCCTCGATGAGTCGGGCATTGCGGTCTATCTCATAGTTCAGATTGCTGACAATGTGATCATAGGGTCTGCGGTTCGCGTTGAAGTCTTTGTAGTCGGCAGTCACCTTCTTCAAAGCGTAGGCAAGGTCGAACGTCATCTCCTGTTCCTGCGTGTAGAGCAGGATCGACAGTTCGTTTGACTCGGTAATGACGTCAATCATCTTCTTGTGCTGGCCTTCAAAATCCTCATTGAAACGCTGCTGTGCAGCTGAGCGCTGTTGGTAGGCAGCTTGCAGTTCCGCGCAAAGGTCTTTTAGCGTATTCGTCAACGAACGGCCACTCACGACAGCCATGAGCGGGAGGGAGCACACACATATTGCAAGGGTTATCGCGAGCAGAGACTTTTTCATATTGTCTATCTAAATACTAGCAAAATTTGATTGTCAGGTGCAAAGATACACAATTATTCTGAACATCCAAACCATTTTTTATGAAATTAAAACTAATATCACTGTCCATTTGTACGGTTACCGGCTTTGTCACCACCATTTATTCTGACAAAGATTTTCAAAAAAACGGCTATCACCTTGTCTGTTCTAAAAAAATATGTATCTTTGCAGTAAACTATAGTTTAGGCAATGAAGAATACTTTAAAACTTTGGATGCTTCTGGTGATAGCCCTGAGCATCGCGTCGTGTACTGACAATAGCGACAACCCTGTTGTTAACACAACCCTCGAGGAGGCGCTGGCCAACACTCACCTCTTCTCGGACATCAAGGAGAATCCAGACAAGGAGGCGATGGAGAGGAAGAAGAAGGGTGAACTGGATTACCTCTCGCAATACAGTATGTTTATTGAACAGCCTGTAAACCACAACCAGCCCGACGCTGACAAATTCAAGCAGAAGGTGAGCATCCTGTTCCGAGGGTTCGACCGCCCCACCATCCTGGTGACGGAGGGTTATATTTGGAAACAATTCCATGATGCTGAAGATATTGGAATCAACCTGAAAGCAAACATGGTGCACGTGGAGCATCGCAACTTCGGCGAATCCTTCAATCAGGACAGAGGGAAGTGGGAGTTTGAAACGAGCGCCCAGGCCTCAGCCGACCTCCACGCCGTCTATCTGGCCCTGAAGCCTATCTTCAAGGGGAAGTGGATGAGCTTTGGCACCAGCAAGAGTGGCGAGTCCTCAATAGATTATGCCTATTATTATCCAGGCGATATGGATTTGGCCGCAGCCTTCTGTTCACCTTTCAACTTAAGTCTTGACGACAAACGCTACGGAGAATATCTCTTTAACGAGGTAAGCACCAAAGAACTGCGCGACATCATGAAAGAGAGTATTCGCATCGCTCTTAAGGATGGTGAAGAGGGATTCTATAAGAAAGCCTGCGAGGAGTTTAAGAAAAAGGAACTACCCGTTCCGTCGTTTGCCGAATATGTTTATAATACCTTCGACACCTTCTTCACATTGTTTCAGTACACGCTCCCCAGCAAGCAGAAAAAGGGTATAGAGTCTATCATCGAGACAGAGAGCTCATTAGTAGCGGCGATTTGCAATAATATTGCTGGTTTCAGAAACAAAGACCTCTATACCTACTTCGTGGATTGTGCAAAGGAACAAGGTTTCCCCAACGTAGGCTACGACTACTTCGCCGATCTGTTGGAGGGCACCAGTTTCAAGCCAGAGAATGTGCTGCCGTCCGAGTTGCACAGTGAAGACCGCTGGCTGGTGAAGTACTACGACAACAGCGTCCGTACCGATATGTCCAAGAACTTCTTTGTCAACTCCACCGTACCCCTTCTTTTCTACTATTCACAAGACGACCCATGGTCGGCTGGTAAGCCTGAAAAGATAGGCCCCAACGCCAAGATGATCATCAACCCTATAGGTGTCCATAGCCCCAAGATCAATGACCCAGCCTATTGTCCGGCCGATGTGAAGCAAGAGGTGATGGATTACATCAGAACCTATATATATTAGGCCATGACGCCAAGGGGGGAGACAGTCCCTCTGGCAATTTCGGCTTCAAGAATCTGAAGGAGGGCATCATGTACAAGCTCAGTGTGGGTGTACTGGATGATGATATTGTCATGGTGACCTATAACGATCCGACAATCTATATGTATAATGGTACAACGGCGGTAAGCTCCGTGAAGGTTGCCGAAGGTACTGACAGCAACATATACTACGACCTCAGCGGTCGTCGCATCGTGGGCAAGCCGACACAGAAAGGCCTATACATCCATAACGGCAACAAACTGATCGTTAAGTAAGAAGGAAAGGAACAAAGAAAGAGGCTTCTCATTGCGAGAAGCCTCTTTCTTTTGTATAATAACTATGATTTGCTTTACAGCGGATTATTCCTCTACGGGAGCAGCCTCCTCAACAACGGGAGCCTCTGCTTCAGCAACGGGAGCCTCTGCCTTCTTCTCCTCAACGGGAGCACCCTCGGCAACAACCTTAACGGGGATTTCAACAGTAACCTCCTTGTGGAAGTGTACAAGTGCTACGAAATCACCAACGGTCTTAGCATCCTTCATGGTGATGATCTTACGATCAACCTCCTTGCCAAGCTTCTTCAGTTCCTCAGCAACCTGATTGGCACCTACAGAACCATAGAGCTGACCGGTAGCGCTAACCTTGGCGGCAATGCACAGAGCAACACCACTGAGTGACTCTGCCTTCTTCTCTGCATCAGCCTTCAGGGCAGCCAGCTTGTGAGCCTGCTGCTTCAGGTTCTCAGCGAGAATCTTCTTAGCCATAGGAGAAGCAATAACACCCTTACCCTGAGGAATCAGGTAGTTACGACCATAGCCGGACTTAACGTTTACGATATCGTTCTTATATCCCAGTCCGATAATATCTTCTTTCAGTATAATTTCCATATTCGTCCTCCTCCTTAATTATTTCATCATGTCAGTTACATAAGGCAGCAGAGCGATCTGGCGTGCACGCTTAACAGCCTGAGCCACGCGGCGCTGATACTTCAAAGAGGTACCGGTGATACGACGGGGCAGAATCTTACCCTGCTCGTTCAGGAACTTCTTCAGGAACTCGGGATCCTTGTAGTCAATGTACTTGATACCACTCTTCTTGAAGCGGCAGTACTTCTTCTTCTTCGTGTCGATAGAAGGAGCGTTCAGATAACGGATTTCTGATTCTTGTGCCATAATTTAAGCCTCCTCTTTTTTACCAAGTTTGTTACGACGCTTCTCAGCATACTCGATGGCATACTTGTCAAGCTTAACTGTTTGGAAACGGATAATCTTCTCGTCACGACGGAAGGCAGTCTCCAAAACTTTAATCACTTCTGGCTCAGCCTTGAATTCCATCAGGCAGTAGAAGCCAGTGGATTTCTTCTGGATAGCATAAGCCATCTTCTTCAGTCCCCAGGCCTCTTCGTTCAGAATCTCTGCACCCTTATCGGTCAGAACCTTCTTGAATTTAGCGACCGTTTCCTTCATCTGTTCATCAGACAAAACGGGAGTCAAAATGAAAACGGTTTCGTATTGATTCATACTACTTTAATTAAATAAAAAAATGTTATTTTTGCAATTTGCGGCTGCAAAGGTACGAAATAATTTGCAATTCTTAATGTATAATTCATAATAATTTCGTACTTTTGCCTAAAATTTAACGTTTTCATGAAGAAAATCGGCAAAAACATCGGTCTGATTCTGATTGTCTTAGGTACTTTGGTACTTGCGGCAACTCGTTTCGGGCATCTTTCCCATCACAACGGAATGTTGCTCACAGGACTGGTTTGTATCCTACTGGGTATCGTGCTACACATTCACAGTATCAAGCGGGACAGTTTATATTAAAGCAAGATGGACAAGAAAGAACAATACCGTGAGTTACTGCTCCAACTGAGCGGACTCATACAGGGAGAAACGGACGAGACTAGCGTGATGGCCAACACAGCTGCACTGATTCACCAGACCTTCCACTTCTGGTGGACTGGTTTCTACCGCGTGGTGAATGGTGAACTGCTGTTAGGAGCATTCCAGGGACCTGTAGCCTGTTATCATATTGCCCACGGAAGGGGTGTCTGCGGAACAGCATGGGCTGAGCGCCGAACCCAGGTTGTGACTGATGTGGAGCAGTTTCCAGGACACATCGCCTGCAGCTCCGAATCGAAGAGCGAGATTGTCGTCCCTATATATAATAAGGAACACGAGGTCGTTGCCGTCTTGGATATTGACAGCGAGAAGCTCGGCACCTTCGACGCCACTGACCAGGAAGGACTGGAAGCCGTCTGCCAACTGCTGACCGAAACCATTTACCAATAACAAGCAACAGGATGGAAAACATCAAGATATTCACACGACTGATAGCCGGCGAACTGCATCTGTCGGAGCATGCGGTGGAGAACACGCTGAAACTGCTGGACGAAGGCTGTACGATACCATTTATATCACGCTACCGCAAAGAGCGCACCGGCGGACTGGACGAGGTACAGATAACAGCCATCAGTGACCGTAAGGAACGACTGCAAGAGATTGCCAAGCGCAAGGAGACCATTATCAAGACCATTTCCGAACAGCAGAAGATGACGCCTGAGTTGCAGAAACGCATTGACGACTGCTGGGAGATGACCACCCTCGAAGATATCTACCTGCCCTACAAGCCCAAACGACGCACAAGGGCACAGGTAGCCAGAGAACAAGGACTGGAACCGCTAGCCACCCTCCTGATGATGCAGCGTGAAGCCAACCCGGAACAGGTTGCCAAACGCTTCGTCAAGGGCGACATCGCCACTGCAACAGATGCTATCAAAGGTGCTCAGGACATCATTGCCGAACAGGTCAGCGAAGATGAGCGGTCCCGCAACCAGGTACGTTCTGCTTTCCGACGCGAGGCATTCATCGAGTCGAAGGTGGTCAAGGCGAAGAAAGACACTGACGAGGCACAGAAATATAGCGACTACTTTGAATGGGAAGAACCGCTGAAGCGCTGTTCCAGTCATCGCATGCTGGCGATGTTGCGTGGTCAGAGCGAGGGAATCCTGCGTATCAGTCTGACCATTGACGACGAAGAGGCCATTCAACGTTTACAACACAACTTTGTGCGAGGAAACGGATCCTGCCAACGACTGGTTGGCGAGGCGGTAGAGGACGGATACAAGCGGTTGTTGCTGCCTTCGATAGAGACGGAGTTCACCAATATGAGCAAGGAGAAGGCCGACGAGGAAGCCATCCGTGTGTTTGCTGAGAACCTGCGCCAGCTACTGCTCTCTGCCCCACTCGGCCAGAAACGTGTCATGGGTGTGGACCCTGGCTTCCGAACGGGTTGCAAGGTGGTGTGTCTGGATGCACAAGGCAACTTGCTGCACCATGAGGCTATCTTCCCCCACCCGCCTGTGAACCACCGCATGCAGGCTTCTGTCCACATGCAGGAGATGATTAAGAAATACCAGATTGAGGCCATTGCCATCGGCAACGGAACAGCCAGCAGGGAGACCAAGGAGTTTGTCAGTGATGTCACGAAAGACATTGCTGTCTACGTCGTCAGCGAAGACGGAGCATCGGTATACTCCGCCTCGAAAGTGGCACGCGACGAGTTTCCGGACGAGGATGTCACCGTACGTGGTGCCGTGAGCATCGGGCGCCGACTGATGGACCCGCTTGCCGAACTGGTGAAGATAGACCCCAAGAGCATCGGTGTAGGACAGTACCAGCACGATGTGGACCAGACGAAGCTCAAACACTCGCTCGACCATACCGTAGAGAGCTGTGTCAACTTGGTAGGTGTCAACCTGAACACGGCCTCGCAACAACTGCTGACCTATGTCAGCGGACTGGGACCTGTACTGGCACAGAACATCGTTGACTACCGTCGTGAGAATGGTGCATTCACCTCGCGCGCACAACTGAAGAAGGTTCCGCGACTGGGACCTGCAGCCTACCAGCAATGTGCCGGTTTCCTACGCATTCCCAATGCCAAGAACCCGTTAGACAACTCAGCCGTACACCCGGAGAGCTACAGCGTCGTCGAAAAGATGGCTCAAGACTGCCACTGCACCGTCAGCGACCTTATCAGCCATCCCGAAAAACGGGCACAAATAGACATCAAACATTATGTGACGGACGATATCGGACTGCCTACCCTCACCGACATCATGAAAGAGCTGGAAAAGCCCGGACGTGACCCCCGCGAGCAAATAGAGGAGTTTGAGTTCGACGCCAGCGTGCAGACCATCGACGACCTGCGCGAAGGCATGGAATTGCCAGGCATCGTGACCAACATCACCAACTTCGGTGCCTTCGTAGACATCGGCGTCCATCAGGACGGACTGGTACATGTATCGCAACTGGCTGACCGCTTCGTCAGCGACCCCACCCAGGTAGTACGGCTACACCAACATGTCAGGGTCCGCGTGATAGGCATAGACCTGCGCAGACAACGAATATCACTCAGCATGAAGGGGATGAAGAAATAAAAAAAGAGAGGCGCGAACCTCTCTTTTTTATTTGGATTATTCTTTCTCTATTAGAAGAACAGATAGCGGTTGTCTACCACGTTAGCCTTCAGGTAAAGCTCGTTCATGAAACGGCTGGCGGCCTGCATAGCCATCTGGCGTTGCTGCTGTGACTGCTGTTTCTCGTCGAACTTAGCACCCTGACGCTGCTTCTGGGCGATAACCTGGAACAGGTATGCTGCACCGTTACCCTTGACGGGAGCTGCGCTGAACTGACCCTGCTTCAAAGCGGAAACAGCACCACTCAGAGCGGGCTCGCTGGCACCGGCAGATTGAACGAAGACAGGAGCAGAGAATGTGATCTGACGAACGGTATCGACAACGGCACCCTTAGCCTTGGCACCTGCAATATCCTTCACACCAGCCAGCTTCTCAGCAGCCTTGTCAAACTTCTTGTCGCGGATAACTTCCTGCTTCAACTGCTCCTTCACACTCTCCATGTCGCGATAGCCAACAGGATGAATGTTGGTAAGACCGATAACCAACAGGTGGTCGTTGTTGCCACACTCGTAGAGCGGTGATACCTGACCGGCCTTAGCCTCAAAAATCCACTTCATAGCCTCGCGGGTAGAACGGACACCTACTACATTATGCTCTGAGTTGTAGAGGTCCTGACGCTCCTGAACACGGAAACCGAATTTCTGGGCGTTCTTCTCCAGACCTTCAATGGTGTTGTTCTCGCTGACAAACTGGCTGAACTTGTTGTAAGCTTCAGAGTATGTAGACTTTGAGAAGTCAATGGTGTGCTTGACAACTGCTACGTCGTACTTGGCAACGAAGGCCTTGCGAGCAGTAACCTGCATGACGATATTGCCCTGTGAGAACTCGAGGTTCTTCAGCTGACCAGCCTCCAGGTTGTTCAATGTCTGGATATAATTCTTCGTATCGGCATCAATGGTCTGAGCACGCTCATACATGGCTGATGTCATCCACTGCTTGGCACCTGTCTGACCATATTTCTTAGCAATAGCCTCGAAGTCAGCACCACCCTGCAAAGCGGTGTAGATACTGTCGGCAGTCTTGCGAGCTGCCTCAGCGGTCTCACCACCAACCTGAATCTGACGGTATTCAACAGAGTCGGGAAGCATGGTCTTGTTGACGAGCTTCACTACGTTATAGGTGTTGTCATATGCAGTCTCGAAAGGAGAGGTAACCTGACCGACAGCCATTGAATCAATCTTAGCTGCGATGTCTGAGGGGAAAGCATTGCGGGTAGCGAAGATGCCAGTGTAGGCAACCTGAGACTGAGCCTTGCGAACGGCCTCTGCAGGAGCAACACCGGCAGAGAGCTGCTGCTGAGCCTCCTTCATCGTCTTCATCAGTGCGTCGCGG
Source organism: Prevotella sp. tc2-28 (assembly GCF_900107705.1). GTDB lineage: Bacteria > Bacteroidota > Bacteroidia > Bacteroidales > Bacteroidaceae > Prevotella. The sequence continues at coordinate 160,022 of NZ_FNRE01000004.1, read as the reverse complement.
TCGCCCTTAGAGGCAACAACCTGGAAGTCAACATACTTGATGTCACGTGACTCAACATACTGCTTGAACATCTCCTTCTGGGCATTGTACTTATCCTTGATATCAGCATCGCTGACCTGAACCTCAGTATCCTTGATGCTGCTGTAGGGAAGAGCTGCCAGCATCACATCGCTCTCGGTGTTCTGAGCGTCGAAAGCCATCTTGGCTGATACGGGGTTGGAGAGCAAGCACTGAGCCAACAGCTGCTGATACTTGCCTGCCAGCACCTGCTGACGGATGGTCTTCTCCATAAACTTCCAGTACTGATAGATGCGCTCGTACTGCTCCATCATCTGTGCGTTGTCCTGTGACTTCATCTTCTTGTAGTCGTCAAGGAACTTGGTGAGCTGGCTGACCTCAAAACGACCAGTCTGCTGGTTAACGAACGGAGTCTGCATCAACATCGGATTGGTACCAGCCTTCAAGAGGTTCTGCATCTCCTGATCGGTGACGGTAAGACCTACCTTCTCAGCCTCAGCCTCGAGGATGGTATTGTTGACAAACTGCTGCCAAACCTGATCCTTTACCTGATTGAGCTCATCCTCAGACAGATTGTCGCGACCTTGAGTCATCTTGATGACCTCCTGGTACTCGTCAACCATTGACTGGAACTCCTGTACTGAAATTTTCTTTCCTAACACTTCGCCTACTTGCTGACGGCGCTCATTGCTCGTAGCCTCACAAGAACGGAACATCTCTTCAGCGATGAATGCAAAGAGGGCCAGACCAATCACCGTAGCGAGTACTGGTCCCCAGCTTCTGATTTTTCCAATTGCTGCCATTTTTAGCTATTAATTTTTATTTTGTTATTATTTTCAATTTCAGCCTGCAAAATTACAAAATTCCGCTCAAAACACACCATGTTTTTGCGAAAATTAATGTTTTAACGAATTATCTTTCGTGATTATCCGCTATTTTCAGCCTTACAAGTTCTATTTTCGTCTGTGTATTCTTGACTATCTTAAACTCAAAACACCCTATTTTCACCACCTCGTTCAGCTTCGGGAACGACTGGTACTCATGGAGGATGAGGCCTCCGACTGTCATATAGTCGTCACTCTCTGGCAAGTCGAGGTCAAAAAGCTCGTTAACCTTCTCTATCTCCAAACGGGCTGACAGCATATATTCATGCTCATCCAACTGCTTGGCAACATATTTCGTATTATCGTGCTCATCCTCGATATCACCGAATATCTCCTCGACAATATCCTCCAAAGACACCAGTCCGCTGGTACCGCCAAATTCATCAACGACAACACCCAACGACTTCTTCTGCTGCATGAATGTCTGCATCATCTTCTGAGCCGCCATCGTCTCAGGGACATAAGGCATCGTCTGGATATGCTTGGAAATGTCGGTAAACGGCTTGAAAAGCTCAGAGGAGTGCACATAACCGATGATATGGTCGATATCCTCGCGATAGACCACCACCTTGGAGTGTCCGCTCTCAATAAACTTACGTTTCAGTTCGTCGATGGTGCATTCGTCTATGTCGACAGCCACTATTTCCGTACGGGGAACCATACAGTCGCGTACCTTCGTGTCGGAAAAGTCCAGGGCATTATGGAAGATTTTTACCTCTTCCTCTATCTCGGCATCGTCCTTGGCATTGTCAATGCTCGACTGCACCAGATAGTCGAGGTCGACTTTCGTAAACTCCTTGTCCTCGGTCTCCTTGGGCATCTTCACACCAATCAGTCGGAGCAAGCCGCGCGACAACAACGTGGCGAAACGGGAGACAGGCCACAGCACCACATAACAGATATATGCCGGTACAGCAAAGATGGTCAGCATGGTGTTCGGACTAGACTTAAACACCGTCTTTGGCAGAAACTCACCAGTGAACAGCACCACAGCGGTAGACAGTAACGTATCTGCCGTCACACGGGCCCCGTCGCTGAGTGAATAGAACAAGGTGGCATCGAAGATACGCGCAAAAAGTATACCGTAGATAACCAGTGCTATATTATTGCCCACCAGCATCGTCGAGACGAAGTTATTAGGATGGCGGTAGAACACGTCTATTGCCTGCTGGGCCAGTCCGTTTTTCTCACGATCCATCTCTGCCCTAAGCCGGTTACTTGACACAAAGGCTATCTCCATCCCGGAAAAGAAGGCGGAGAATATCATGGTGATGATGAGTCCTATAATCAGATTCGTCATGGCTTGAAGTTGTTGGTGTGTTGAGTGGCACGATGGCGCGTAGCGGCCTGACGAACGGGAACTTCCACCTTGGCGGTGTCGGCAGTAGCAGGTTTCTGACCGTTGGTTGCCGGCTGTTGTTGGCCGTTATCTTGCTCTCCTTCCATGTCACTTGTCAGGAACGAACCTACAGAATTGGTTACCTCGTAATGTGTCATGTGTTCGTCACTACGGAAAAATGTACCTTCCATTGTTCGCTCAGGGGTAACGACACGCGAGAACTTATATGAATAGAACTCGTGTTTGATACCGTCCCAAAACAGTTCCTCGCTACGGAACACCAGTCCGTTGACATTGCGGATATGAACGCGCCCGCGCAGTTCCCATAGTTTCTGCTGGTCGTAATACCAGGCACTGTCGGCCTGTATGTAGCCTTCGATATGGAACTTCTCGTCAAACTGTTCCATGAAGATTCCCTTCTCAAAAGTCCACCTCGGTGGGTTCTTTACGGTGTTGACATCCCAACGCTCTGTCACGATTCGGTATTTGATGACTCCCGAGTCGCTAATAAGCGTATTCACTCCATAGCTGGTCATCATCGAGGCAGAGTCACGATCATGAACAGCCGGTGCCGTATGTGACTGCTGCTCCGTACAGGAGCCGAGCCAGCATACTACGGATACGAGGAATATAGGAATTAGTCGACCTTCCATTTAGCAAACCAACGCTCGTTGAACGTCAGACCGATATTCAGGCGGAATGAATTCTCGCGAATCAGGTTGTCAGCTGACCTGTTGACCCACTGTGCACTGATGTTCAGCGTAGAGCGGTTGTTCCATGTATTGACGAGGGGAATACCGAAACCGGCACTGATACTCAGTTCACGAGGTCCTTTCACATCACCTACATTATAATAAGGTGTAGCATAGGAGGCACCAAAACGGTAATGGACATGTCCAAGGAATTTTCGACCTGTAGGGTTGGGAATCCAGTCGGCACCTACCGTCACCTTATGACGGTCACGCAACTGATTACCGACCAGCTGGTAGCCCAGTTTATGATCAGCAGTGACATTACTTGTCTGCATCGGATAGTCTATCGAACCCCATTTCTGGAACGTATAGTCGGCACCTACCGTCAGACGGTTGTTGTGTCGTACCGATGCACCAATGCCCAGCGTGAGAGGCAGCTTAAAGGCATCAGGTATGCTGTCGCGTGTAGTCTGCGACACGGAAGTCTGGTTGTTGGTACTGACCATCGACATGCTGGCCTGTCCACCAAGGTTATGTCCCAAACCGACTGTTGCGCCTACCGTCAACAAGTTCTTCTTATCCAATGCCTGCTGATACTGTAAGCCGAAGTCCAGCTTATAGCTGCTGATAGAAGTAGAATACGTCTTGGTCTGCGTATTGACGTAGGTATCGCTGCTGTATATCATGATATCCTTGGTGTACTTGCCCCAGAAATAGGACACATTTGCACCAACGGAGAGTCCTTTCAAAACTTCCCAACCCATACCGACGAAGACCTGACTGAAACCACCGTCACCATTGTAACGCACATTATAGTAGCTCTCTGAAGCATACTGACGGTCCCAATTGGTGTATTTGGCAGAATAGAAGTCATATCCCACATTGGAATAAGGCATAACGCCAAAGCTAAAACCAACCTTAGGCAACAGGCGAAAGGCTGCAACGGCATAGTCGAAGTTGGCTGTCTTGGAGTTCAAACGACGTCCGTTCTCCTTGAAATTGGTAATCTGACCTGACACACCCACATCGAATATCATGGTCAGTGAATCAACGGCTGAATAGGAAGCAGGATTCTGCACATTAACAATTTTACCACTGCGCATACCCAAAGCCAAGCCATTCATACCGCGGTTAAATCCTTGCGACTGGTCAGCCAACACACCCAGTCCGAACTGACTGTACGGTGAGAGTGTCGTACTTACCTGTGCCACAGAAGAGAGAGACACAACTGCCAGCAGCAAGCCTGAAAATATTCGTTTTTTCATTGATTCTTTTTTATACTATTCGATTTCGGGTTGCAAAATTATTGAAAAAAAACGAAATAAACGCACGTTAAGTGGAAAATATAGGTTAATTTTGCATCGTGAAACATTTAAAAATCATTTTTAGAACATTTTTACTGCTTTCAGCAGTCGTTTTAACAACTCAAAAGGCGTTTGCAAACAAGGACTACCGGGTGGAGTATTTTGACTCGGTAGAGGTTTCTTTGCTCACTTGTCAGCCTCATGATGAAGTGTACAGTCTCTATGGGCACACCGCACTCAGGTGGCACGACGTGCATCAGGAGACAGAATCAGACATCGCCTTTAACTGGGGAATTTTCAATTTCAAGGCTCCTTTCTTTGTCATCCGTTTCGTCTTCGGACTGACGGACTATGAACTGGGGGGCATACCTTATCGTTATTTCCAGGAAGAGTACCGACGTTTTGGCAGTATGGTGACGGAACAGGTGTTGGACCTTACCTCACAGGAAAAGGCAAAATTGAAGGAATTACTCGATGAAAATTTACGACCGGAGAACCGCATCTATCGCTATAACTATTTTTATAATAACTGTACGACAAAGGCTCGAGACATTATTGAGAAAAGCATTAGCGGAAAATTGGAATACACTGAGCGTGAAGAATATGCACCATCTTACCGCGAAATGATTCACAGCATGACTCAGAATAATCCGTGGTCACGTTTCGGTAACGACATCCTGCTTGGTATTAAAGCAGATTTTCGGACAACCAGAATGCAGCAAGAATTTCTTCCTGATAACCTGCTCTACGACTTCGACCACGCTCAAATCTATACTAACGGCAACTATCGTCCGTTGGTTAAAGAGCGCCGCATTGCCGTTCCTGCCGGGGTGCAGATGATACAGGAGGATTTTCCGATCACTCCCCTCGCCTGCAGTCTTATACTCTTGGCCGTCAGTGTGGTTATCTTCTTAATAGAATACCGTCAGAAACGGGTTTTCGTATGGTGGGACGTGATGCTGATGCTTCTGACGAGCATCATCGGCATCGTACTGACACTGATGTTATTCTCACAACACCCTACGGTCAGCCTGAACCTGCAAATTATTCTGTTTAATCCCCTACCCCTGTTCTATCTTTGGCCTGTTATCAGGCATCGGAATACCCGCTATTGGCAGATAACTGCCATTTTGGCTGTTTTATTCCTCGTTGGCATGTTTTTTCAGCATTATGCAGAGGGGATTTATTTCTTGGCACTATGTTTGTTACTGCAATCATATGCCAACTGGAAGTTAAAAGTGCAGAAATAAGAAAGAAGATGCGTGTTTTTATTGCGGATTTGCGATTTTTTTAGTACTTTTGCACCCCGTATGTAATAATATAGGAATAAACGATAATAAAATAGATATGAATTTCAACAAGATTTTACGCTCATTGTTCGGCGACAAGTCTTCGCGTGACATGAAGCTCATCCAGCCTCTGGTGGAGAAGGTGAAAACCGTCTACCCCGAAATACAGAAACTGAACAACGACCAACTGCGTCAACGCACCAAGGACATTCAACGCCAAGTCCAGGACTCCGCCGCCAAGCAGAAAGAAGAGATTGAGAAACTAAAGGCAACCATTGAGGACACGCCCATTGACGAACGTGCCGACATTTTCGCTCAGATCGACAAACTGGAGAAGGAAGTTCTAGATATTTATGAGAAGGCTCTCGATGAGGTGATGCCCGAGGTGTTCTCTATCGTCAAGGAGACAGCCCGTCGCTTTGCCGAGAATGAGGAGACCGTCGTAACAGCTACCGACTTCGACCGAGAACTGGCAGCCGACCCCAATAAAGACTTCATTACTATCGACGGTAATCTGGCTATCTACCATAACCACTGGACTGCCGGTGGCAACGATCTAAAATGGGAAATGGTACACTACGACGTACAGCTATTCGGTGGTGTCGTACTGCACCAAGGTAAGATTGCCGAGATGGCAACTGGTGAAGGAAAGACGCTGGTAGCCACGCTGCCAGTCTTCCTCAATGCCCTTACGGGAAATGGTGTCCACGTAGTTACCGTGAACGATTATCTGGCCAAGCGTGACTCTGAGTGGATGGGACCATTATACATGTTCCACGGACTCAGCGTCGACTGCATCGACAAGCACCGTCCCAACTCCGAGGAACGTCGCCGTGCCTACCAAGCTGATATCACCTTCGGTACAAACAATGAGTTCGGCTTCGACTATCTGCGCGACAATATGGCCATCTCACCTGCCGACCTCGTACAACGCGCCCATAACTATGCTATCGTCGACGAGGTTGACTCCGTGCTGATTGACGATGCCCGCACGCCGCTTATCATCTCTGGTCCCGTACCTAAGGGCGATGACCAGATGTTTGAGGAATACCAGCCACTGGTAGAGAAACTTGTTGGTGTACAGCGTCAGCTGGCTACCCAGTATCTGGCCGAGGCCAAGCAAAAAATTTCCGAAGGTCGTGAGAAAAACGACCAGAAGCTACAGGACGAAGGCTTCCTGGCGCTATATCGTTCACACAAATCGATGCCTAAGAACAAACCCCTTATCAAATACCTCTCTGAGGACGGTATCAAGAGCGGAATGCTCAAGACCGAGGGCATCTACATGGAGAACAACAACCGTCGTATGCCAGAGGTCACCGAACCGTTGTATTTCGTCGTTGACGAGAAACTGAACTCCTGCGACCTGACGGATAAGGGTACTGCCTGGCTGGCTAACCAGGTAAACGATGCCGAACTGTTCGTACTGCCTGACATCACCGCCCAGCTGTCTGCATTGGAAGGCGATGCCTCGCTGACTGACGAAGAACGTGTCAACAAGAAGGACGAACTCTTGCAGCACTATGCCGTACAGTCTGAGCGTGTTCACACCTTACAGCAGTTGCTGAAGGCTTACTGCATGTTCAACAAGGACGACGAATATGTGGTTATTGACGGCGAAGTCAAGATTGTTGACGAACAGACAGGCCGTATCATGGAGGGCCGACGCTGGTCAGACGGACTGCATCAGGCCGTAGAGGCCAAGGAGCACGTAAAGGTTGAGGCTGCCACGCAGACCTTTGCAACTATCACACTGCAGAACTACTTCCGTATGTATCATAAGTTGGCAGGTATGACGGGTACCGCTTCTACCGAGGCCGGTGAGTTCTGGGATATCTACAAGTTGGACGTTGTCGAGATTCCCACCAACAAACCCGTTATCCGAGATGATATGGACGACCGTATCTACAAGACGGCACGCGAGAAGTATAAGGCTGTTATCGACGAGGTTGTAAGAATGCGTAATGCTGGCCGTCCGACACTGATTGGTACCACATCGGTAGAGATATCAGAGTTGCTAAGCCGCATGCTCGATATGTATGTTAATTCCGAGACTGGCAAGCGCGAGGGTATCCCTCATCAGGTACTGAACGCAAAACTGCACCAGAAAGAGGCTGACATCGTGGCACTGGCCGGACAGAGCACCAATGGTAAGGGTGCCGTAACTATCGCCACCAACATGGCAGGTCGTGGTACTGATATCAAGCTGTCGCCTGAGGTTAAGGCTGCCGGTGGTTTGGCCATCATTGGTACAGAGCGCCATGAGTCACGTCGTGTAGACCGACAGTTGCGCGGTCGTGCCGGTCGTCAAGGTGACCCGGGGTCTTCGCTGTTCTTCATCTCACTGGAAGACAAGCTGATGCGTCTGTTCGGTTCGGAGCGTATTGCCTCTGTAATGGACCGTCTGGGCTTCAAAGAGGGCGAGGTTCTCGAAAGTTCAATGATTACCAAACAGGTGGAACGTGCCCAAAAGAAAGTTGAGGAGAACAACTTCGGTATCCGTAAGCGTTTGCTGGAGTACGACGATGTGATGAACAAGCAGCGTACCGTTGTGTATTCGAAGCGTCGCCACGCCTTGATGGGCGAGCGCATCGGTATGGACATCTCAAATACCATCTGGGACCGTGTCGCCAGCATCATCGAGAACAATGACTACGAAGGCTGCAAAGAACAGTTCATCAAGATATTCGCTATGGAGTGTCCATTCTCCAGCGATGAGTTCATCAACAAGAACCATGAAGACCTGGCAGAAGAGACTTTCCAGGTGGCTATGGGTAATTTCAAGCGTAAGATGGAACATGTTCAGGAGGTTGCCATGCCTGTCATCAAGCAGGTCTACGAGACACAGGGTCAGATGTACGAACGCATCGTAGTTCCCCTAACTGATGGACGCCGCATGTACAATATTCCGTGTAACCTCAAAGAGGCTTACGATACTGAGTGTAAGTCGGTTGTCAAGGAGTTTGAGAAGCAAATCCTGCTCCACATCATTGACGACGCATGGAAGGAGAACCTCCGTGAACTGGATGAGTTGAAACATTCCGTTCAGAACGCCTCCTACGAACAAAAAGACCCGTTGCTCATCTTCAAACTCGAGTCTGTCAAACTGTTCGACAACATGGTGAACACCATGAACAACCGATCTGTCAGCATTCTGATGCGTGCTCAGATTCCTGAGATGCAACAGGTGCAGGAAGCCGCTCCTGAGGAGCACACCCAGCGCCAGCAGTATACCGAGTCAAAGCAGAACCTGACACAGGAACAGATGACGGATCCTAATCAGGCTGCCGCTGCTGCTCAAGACACACGTGCTCAGCAGCCTCGCACACCTATCATCAAGGATAAAATGCCTGGACGCAACGATCCATGTCCTTGTGGATCGGGTAAGAAATTCAAGAATTGTCACGGAAGGGGACTCGTATGATTAAGATAGAAGGACTGAAGAAGCACTTTGGCGACACCTGTGCCTGTGATATACCGTCGTTTACCATCAACAACGGCAACATCCTAGGACTGGTAGGAAACAACGGAGCGGGCAAGACAACACTCTTCCGCCTATTGCTCGACCTACTCAAGGCCGACGAGGGAAGTGTCACCATTGATGACATTAATCCTGCAGAAAGCGAGGAATGGAAAAATAACGTCGGGGCTCATATCGACGAAGGCTTCCTCATCGACTTCCTTACCCCCGAAGAGTATTTTTCTTTCCTGGGTAAGATATCGGGCATGACACAGACCGACGTCAACCATCGTCTTGAAGACTTCGAACGCTTTGCTGGTGGCGAGATTTTCGGACAGAAGAAGCTCATCCGTAACCTCTCGGCAGGTAACAAGCAAAAGGTCGGTATTATCTCCGCCTTGTTGCGCAAGCCACAGACGGTGATTCTCGACGAGCCTTTCAACTTCCTCGACCCAACGAGTCAATTGGTGCTAAAACACCTCATCAGCGACTATGCCCGTGAGACGCATGCCACCGTGATCATTTCCAGTCATAACCTTCAACACACGGTGGATATCTCAACGCGTATTGCCCTGCTGGAACACGGACAGATTATCCGCGACTTGTCCAATGTTGAAGGCTCCGCTACGGCCGAACTCCAAGAATATTTCGGAGCAGAATAAAGAACAAAATAAAAAGAGGTAAGAATGAAATCTTACCTCTTTTTATTATCTTACCGTGATATGGAAGCAACCTTGCTTCACTTCGTATTTCACATAGCATCGTCCTTCTTCACGTTTGTCACGCAACACTTCACTGAGCACCCACTTCAGTGTATCATCCCGCACGGGTTTGACAATTGGATGATAGCGGTTGTAACAAATATCGAAAGTGGTGCCAAAAAGATGACAAGAACGTTCCGTAGCATTCTGGTTGTGGCGTTGCAAACGTTGTACGTCTTCCATCGAACGTAAAACACTGGTCACTATTAACTGGTTCAAGGGAACGCCCTTCATATAAAGGCTGTCGTAGAACGACTGTCCAATGTCCTGTAGCAAAACAGCAGCACGGGGCACCAGGTAAGGAATTGAACTCTTCAGCTTATCCACATGGAAATACGGGTTGGCAGCCACATAGACCAGCTCCTTCATGCGTTTCTCTGCATTCTCTCTATTCTGTACCGGGCGTACTCCGTTTTTCTCAGCAGCCAGAATTTGTACATCCTGTCCATCGGGAAATGCGTTTTTGTAACTAGGCACACTCCAGATACGATGCGGTTTGAAACTCGCCTGCTGTTCAACTGCCTGAGGTACCTCTGATGCATCTCCGTCTGACAGCAGGTGTTTGCCCACAGCCAACAGGGCGACAACAACAAAGAAGCCAACGACATACTGGTGCTTAGATGGTATCTTGAATGTATTCTTCTTCATTTCCTTTTACACTTTTCGTACCATTCCAACAACATCCCGCGCGGAATGCCGCGCTTCACAGCATCATCCAACACCTTACGCACTTCCGTTCTACGTTCCAATACCAGCAGCAAGTCTACATGAGACACAACATATAGCGGGTTGCGTTCATCCAGTTGCTCAGCCTTCTGCCAATCGTAGAGCGCTGCCTCATCCTGCTTCATGTCACGTTCTACATTGGCTCGTGCGGCATAAGCCACAGCCGAGTCGGGATATAGTTGAATAGTCTGATTCAACTGATCCAGTGCATCCTGACGTTTCCCTGTATGCTGCAGGATGACAGCCAACGAGAGTCGACCTTCGAAATGACGAGGATAATACACCAGCAAGTCGTTGAGGTCATTACGTGCCAAGTCGAAACGACGCAGATGAGTGTTGGCATAGGCGCGATAGAACATGGCTGCTGCATTGCGAGGCTCTTTCTGCAGGACAAGATTATACTCGTCAATGGAATACTGCCACTGCTTCAGTTCCAGGTTGGCAGCCGCCTTACGCAAGTGCAAATCTGTCGACCATGGCTGGGTTGCAATGGCTTGGTTGAGCACCGTCAACGAATCGCGCCAACGCTGGCTGTCCTGTTGCTGGGACTGCACTTGTACAGAATGCAGTGACAAAATCGCAACAAGCAGCGCTATCAGGCCTTTACGATATAGTCTACTATCCATGCACCGACCTCCTTGGTACCATATTTTTCACCACCTTCAACCTGGATTTCCGGTGTGCGAACGTTGGCATCCAGTGATGCGTTGACAGCCTCACGAATCAGTTTGCCCTCGGTGGTCAGTCCGAAGTGCTCCAACAACATGGCAGCAGAGAGAATCTGTGCCAACGGGTTGGCGAGGTTCTGTCCCTTAGCCTGAGGCCATGAACCGTGAACAGGTTCGAACAACGGTGTGTGTTCACCCAGCGAAGAAGAAGGCTGCAGACCCATAGAACCGGTGATGCAAGAAGTCTCGTCAGTAAGAATGTCGCCAAAGGTATTCTCGGTCACTACCACATCGAAGAAGGTGGGCTCCGTCAGCACACGCATTGAGGCATTATCAATGAACATATAGTCGGTATTCACCTCGGGATACTGGGGCTCCATCTCCTTGGCAATCTGGCGCCACAAACGGCTTGAAGCCAGCACATTTGCCTTATCGACAACCGTCAGGTGCTTATTACGGGTCATCGCCATCTCAAAAGCTACCTTCAGAATGCGCTCTATCTCCGGACGCGTATAGATATCGGTGTCGTAAGCCTTGTCGTTGTCTTGGTATTTCTCTCCGAAATACATACCACCGGTCAACTCACGGATAACGACGAAGTCTGCGCCACGCAACAATTCGTCTTTCAGCGGCGACTTGTGTAACAGGCAGTCGAACGTAGCTACTGGACGCACGTTGGCAAAGAGACCTAACTTCTTGCGCATGGCTAACAGTCCCTGTTCTGGGCGCACCTTGGCCGTGGGGTTGTTGTCGTATTTCAAGTCTCCGACAGCAGCAAACAGTACGGCATCAGCATTCATGCACACCTGGTGGGTTGCCTCAGGATAAGGATCGCCTACCGCATCGATAGCAGTAGCGCCAACAAGGGCTTCCTCATATTCAAACTCGTGTCCAAACTTCTGGGCGATAGCGTCCATGACGGCTACGCCTTGTTTCATAATCTCCGGTCCGATACCATCGCCCGGCAGAACGGCAATTTTCAGTTTCATATTCCTTTTATTATTTATTATTCGTTATTTCGTTAATTCATTCTCCACGATGTTCAGCATCTTAAACGTCGCTTTAATAGCTGCTTCCGTCTGGTCAGCGTCCAATCCGCGGGTACGCAGGAAACCATCCTTGTAATGCCATGTAATGACAGTCTGCACCAAAGCGTCGGTACGTCCGCCCGGCGGGATGCTCACCTGATAATTGGCAAGGATGGGGAACGTACGGTCCAAGTATTTCTTGTAGATGTAGCGCAGCGCTTTCACGAAGGCGTCATATTGTCCGTCACCGGTCGATCCGGCCTCATACTGTTTGCCGTTAATCTCCACACGGATATTGGCACCAGGTTTCAGTCCATACGATGTGTTCACCACATAACTGATCAGTTTCACCTTATCGTCCGACCCATCATGCTTCAGCACATCGCTGACAATATACGGCAGGTCTTCCTGTGTCACAATCTCCTTCTTGTCACCGAGTTCGGTAATGCGCTGCGTCACACGGCGTGTCTGTTCTGGAGTCAGTTCAAGTCCCAGTTTCTCCAGATTCTTGGCAATGTTGGCTTTGCCTGAGTTCTTACCCAAAGCATATTCACGCTTGCGTCCGAAACGCTCAGGAATCAGTTCGTTATAATAGAGTTTGTCTTTCGAGTCTCCATCAGCATGCACACCAGCCACCTGCGTAAACACATTCTCACCAACGATAGGCTGGTTGGGAGCGACAGCAATGCCGCTGAAACTCTCCACCATGCGCGAGATGTCGTTCAACTGACTTTCCACAATGTTCGTCTTTGCGTGGAACTGGTCCTTCAAGATGGCTTGTACGGAGGCCAGTGGTGCATTGCCACAACGCTCCCCTAACCCATTCACGGTAACGTGTAGTCCTTTGGCACCGCTCAACACAGCAGCCAGTGAATTGCTGACAGCCAGATCGTAGTCGTTATGGGCATGGAAGTCAAAGTGTACTTCCGGATACCGTTTCATCATCTTGCGGAAATACTCAATGACCTGCAACGGATTCATAACACCCAGCGTGTCGGGCAACATGAAACGGGCTATTGGCTCTTGTGTATCAGCCGACAGTGCGTCCATTATCTGATACACATAGTCGGGCGAGTCCTTCATGCCGTTCGACCAGTCCTCCAGATACAGGTTAACCTTCATCCCCTTCTCATGAGCATAGGCTACCTCTTGACGGATGTCGGCAATATGCTCCTCGGGCGACTTATGCAACTGATGCGTACAGTGCTTTAGCGAGCCCTTTGCCAAGAGGTTGATGACTCGTCCACCGCACTCGCTGATCCAGTCAACAGACTTGCCGCCATCGACGAATCCCAATACCTCAACGCGTTCCAGACGCCCCACCTGTTCAGCAGCGCGGCAGATTTTCGTCACTGCCTCCTTCTCGCCTTCCGACACACGTGCCGAGGCGACTTCGATACGGTCTACATTGACGTCGTGCAACAGCTTGCGCGCCATCACGAGTTTCTCGTGGGGCAGGAAACTGACGCCGTTGGTCTGTTCACCGTCACGAAGCGTCGAGTCCATAATCTCGACGAAAGGAGCTATACGCTGATAGGCGTTTACTTGTTGTGCTGTTCCCACGCTTCTATTTTGTCTTTGTTCTCCACGAGGAAGTCGATATCGTCGAGTCCGTTCATCAGACAATGTTTCTTATATCCGTTGATTTCAAACTTCTCCTGTCTGCCCGTGGCTTTGTTGGTTACGATCTGGTTGGGCAGATCCACTTCCACTTCCATCTTTGGGTTCTGCTTGATACTGTCGAACAGCTCTGCCAGGAATTCCTCCGAAACCACTACAGGCAGCACGAAGTTGTTCAGTTCGTTGTTCTTGTGGATATCTGCGAAGAACGACGAGATGACCACGCGGAATCCATAGCCGGCAATAGCCCATGCGGCATGCTCACGACTAGAGCCATTGCCGAAGTTCTTGCCTGCAACGAGGATACATCCGCCGTAGGTCGGGTCGTTGAGCACAAAGTTCTTGTTCAGTGTGCCGTCGGCATTATATCGCCAGTCGCGAAACAGGTTGTCGCCAAAGAATTTCTCCTCGCGGGTAGTAGCTTTGAGAAAACGGGCAGGTATAATCTGGTCGGTGTCTACGTTCTCCAACTGGAGGGGTACACACGTTGATGTGATAACATTGAATTTCTGTTTCATAATAATGTTCTTGGGTCGGTTATTACTCCAGTGACAGCTGCAGCGGCAGCTACTAAGGGCGAACAGAGGATGGTTCGTGAACCGGGTCCCTGACGGCCTTCAAAGTTACGGTTCGAAGTGGATACGGCATACTTGCCGGCAGGTACCTTATCGTCGTTCATGGCCAAACAGGCCGAACAGCCTGGCTGACGAATCTCGAACCCGACAGCCTCCAGTACCTTATCCAATCCTTCCTCACGAATCTGACGGTCGACAGCCCACGAACCTGGCACGAGCCATGCCACCACGCTATCAGACTTCTTGCGACCTTTGACGATGCTGGCAAAAGCGCGGAAGTCCTCGATGCGCCCGTTGGTGCAGGCACCCAGGAATACGTAATCAATCTTCTTACCCAGCAGTTTCTCACCAGCCTTGAAGCCCATATAGTTCAGCGCCTTCTGGAATCCCTGCTCGGGCGACTTAGCCTCCTGGGCGGTCTGAGGAATTGCCTCGGTAATACCTATGCCCATGCCGGGGTTGGTGCCGTAGGTGATGCGGGGCTCTATATCTTTGGCATCGAAAGTCAGCTCCTTATCGAACACAGCATCATCGCCGCTCTTCAGTGTCTTCCAGTAAGCCACAGCCTTGTCCCACTCGTCACCCTTGGGTGCGAATTCCTTATCTTTCAGGTATTCGAAGGTCACCTCGTCGGGAGCCACGAAACCTCCGCGCGCACCCATTTCGATAGAGAGGTTGCAGAGCGTCAGTCGACCTTCCATCGTCAGGTTCTTCACCACGTCACCGCTGTACTCAACGAAATAGCCTGTAGCACCTGATGTCGTCAATTGAGCCATCAAATAGAGGGCAACGTCCTTGGCAGTAACGCCTGCCTGCAGCTTTCCGTTGATGTTGATGCGCATCGACTTTGGTTTCTGCTGCAGGATACATTGTGAAGCCATAACCATCTCTACTTCAGAGGTGCCGATACCGAAGGCTACGGCTCCCATTGCACCATGTGTCGATGTGTGCGAGTCACCGCAGACGATGGTCATACCGGGCAGTGACAGCCCCTTCTCCGGACCTACTACGTGGATAATACCGTTCGACTTGTCCATCATGCCGTAGTGTGTCAGTCCGAAATCCTTGGCGTTCTGTGCCAGCGTCGAAACTTGCTTGGCACTTACGGGGTCTTCAATCGGTTTATCCTGGTCGTGTGTCGGTGTGTTATGATCCGGCATGCAGTAGATATGGTCGGGACGGAAGCATTTCAGTCCGCGGGCACGCATGCCGTCGAAAGCCTGGGGTGAGGTGACCTCATGACAGTACAGTCTGTCGATATACAACTGGGTGGGACCGTCTTCTACGACTTGCACCACGTGCTTGTCCCATATTTTGTCAAATAACGTATTCATCGGGAGGGTCTTTTATCTCTTAAACTTGTTAATACAGTCGATATATGCCTCAACGGAAGCGGTCACAATGTCAGTGTTGGCACCGAAACCGTAGTAGATGCTGCCGTCGTACTCCACCTGCATGTGTACCTTACCCACATCGTCCGAGCCTTTCGAGATGGCTTGGATGGTGAATTCCTTCAGCGTCATCTGCTTCATGATAATCTTCTTCAGGGCCTTGATGGCGGCGTCAACAGGACCGTTACCCGAAGCTGCAGCCTCGAACTTCTGTCCTGAGATGTCCAGACCGATGGAAGCGACACTCTTCACGCCCTTGCCGGTGGTCACCTGCAGGAAGTCGAGCTTCACAGCATGTGCCTCGGCTGTGTCGGCACCAGCCAACATCAGCACGTCGGCGTCGTTCACTTCCTTCTTCTGGTCAGCCAACTGCAGGAACTTCTCGTATATCTTGTCCAGCTTCTGCTCGTCCACTTCCACACCGTTCACACTCAGGCGATGCTTCAGTGCGGCACGTCCGCTACGGGCAGTCAGTACGATACTGTTGTCGTCGATGCCCACATCCTTTGGATTCATAATCTCGTAGGTCTGCACGTTCTTCAGCACACCGTCCTGGTGGATGCCGCTGGAGTGTGCAAAGGCATTACGACCCACAATAGCCTTGTTAGGCTGAACGGGCATGTTCATCAGACTCGACACCATACGACTCGTCGGATAAATCTTCGTCGTGTTGATATTCGTGTCGATGCCTAGTCCCTTATGACATTTCAGTATCATGGCTATCTCCTCTAACGAGGTGTTGCCGGCACGCTCACCAATACCATTGATGGTCACCTCCACCTGTCGGGCACCGCCCATCACACCGTTAAACGTGTTAGCTGTTGCCATGCCCAGGTCGTTGTGGCAGTGGGTGGATATGATGGCCTTGTCGATGTTCGACACGTGCTCCTTCAGATACTTGATTTTCTCGAAGTACTCCTGAGGCAGACAGTAGCCCGTCGTATCGGGAATGTTCACCACCGTAGCTCCGGCAGCAATCACAGCTTCTACCACGCGGGCCAGGTACTCGTTCTCCGTGCGGCCGGCGTCCTCGCAGTAGAACTCCACGTCCTCCACGAATTTCTTGGCATACTTCACGGCAGCCACGCCGCGCTCGATAATCTCCTCGCGGTTTGAGTTGAATTTATACTTGATGTGCGAGTCGCTCGTACCAATACCCGTGTGGATGCGCTTTCGCTTGGCATATTGCAGCGCATCGGCAGCCACGTCGATATCCTTCTGCACGGCTCGTGTCAGCGCACAAATGGTAGGCCATGTCACAGCCTTAGATATTTCTATCACCGAGTTGAAATCACCTGGCGACGAGATGGGGAATCCTGCCTCAATCACGTCAACGCCCAACTGTTCCAGCGCCTTGGCAACCTGGATTTTCTCTACCGTGTTCAACTGGCATCCTGGTACCTGTTCGCCGTCGCGAAGCGTCGTGTCGAAAATAAACAATCTGTCACTCATAATAATCTCTATTTTTGTGTTACTTGATTCTTAATATTGCAAACGAGCCTTTCACACCCGGAAGTGAGAAAGGCTCATATCATTTATAGCTCTACCTATATTATTATATGCATACCTTATCACTTCCGGCCACGCCACGCAGTCGAATAATAATCAGGTTGCTAATCAGGTTAAGCTGTTTCATTTTCTTCTCCATTTTCTTAATTCGACTGCAAAATTACATATTTTTGCCGAAACACACAAACAATTCGCCACTTTTTTACGCAAAACAGTATCAATTTATTAATTTCTACCCACCTCCCACTTAATCTTGTGAAAGTTGTTTTTTCACTTTATATCACAGTATGGTTTCTTACTTCAACTCGTGCCAGGCCAGTGTTGCTACTTTCGGAGTAATCGGATTTTCTTTCGGAGTAATCAGATTTTCTTTCGGAGTAATCTCTATTTCCTTACAAACTCGCTGGGAGTAATTCCCGTGATGCGCTTAAAAAGGCGGGTGAAATGATGGGGAAAGTCAAAACCCAACAGGCGGGAGGTCTCGCTGATATTGTGTCCCTGCATCAGCAGACTCTTTGCCTGGTTGATGACATAGTTGTGGATGTAGCCAATAGCTGTGCCGCCCGTGGCTTTGTGGACTATGTCACCAAAATAACGGGGCGAATAAGCTAATTGGGAAGCGCACCAGGTGACGGTTGGCAAGCCTTGCGACAGTTGGTGGTTCTCGCGGAAATAGGTTTGCAGCAGGTTGTGAAAGCGCTTCAGCAGGTCGGTTTCTCCCCTATCCTCTTCCGACAATTGACGCTGGTAGATGCGGTTGCAGTATTCCAGTATCAGTCGCAGATAAGCCAGCAGCACTTTTCTTAAGGACGGCGAATCCTCGTGTGTCTGCAATTCTTGTCGCATCTGAGTCACCAACTGCGTGATGCAGAGCCATTCGTCGGGCTCCATGCGCAGCGAACCATCGAAGAAATACGAAAAGAACTGATAGTGGCCAATCTGGCGTTCCAGCTCGGAGCCGTGCAACAGTTCGGGCGACCACAATAGCACCCAGCCACACAACGAGATGCGCTCGCCGTTATCTTCCAAACCTCCTATCTGTCCGGGTTCCACAGCAATGATGGAGCCATCACTCACCTGCAATTTCCTCATGCCATAAGAAAGGTTGAAGGGGAACTGTCGCTGAATGAACAACCCATACACGCCATAGTTGTTCAGACTATGACGGAAGGGCGCCAACTCGTCATAATGGATAATACTGATCAATGGGTGCAATACGGGTGCATCCACAAAACGGGCGTAGTCGTTAGGAGTTTCAACCTTTAAAATATTCCGCATATCGGTGGCAAAGATTCATATTAAATTGATTGTCTTTTGCAATTCTTCCAAGAATCGGGCGGCGTGTGAGCCGTCCATCTGGGCGTGATGGAACTGGAAAGAGATGGGAAGCGTCGTCTTCAGCCATCCCCTGTGGTATCGACCCCATGCCAGGAAGGGATTCGTGTAGATGCCGCTGTACTGGTTGACAATGCTGTCAAGTTCCGTGACAATCACTGCCGACGTACCGACTGACACGGCTTCATCGCCTAATATGTCCTGACAGGTCTGCCTGACGGTCTCTGTCAGATGCAGGTAATTGGCATTAAACGCTTCCAGATCAGCGCAGACAGCAACGTCGCAGAAACTGAGTCCACCCTTTATATTATCCACTATCACATTGATGGCCATACAGTCATATTTGTACACCTTCCCATACTGGGGCAACATGTAAAACTCTTCTATCCCTGATGCAGCCTTGCCGATGCACCAGCAGAGCAGCATGTTGAATTTCAGCCCGCGTCGCCGACTAACCTTACAAAGTCGCGTCACGTCGAAAGTCTTGGTAACCGTCACCATCGGCATAGGCGATTTCATCCACAGCTCGAAGGCGATAGCCCGATTTGTCTCTTTGGGATTGATTTCTTGTTTCATTATTTATCTGTTTTCGACTGCAAAGTTACGAATTGTTGCGGAATACTCCAAATTTCTGGAACATTCCGTATGTTTTTGCGACAAACGGCACGCAATCTCACAGATAATTACCATCTGCGCCTGTGGAAAATACCGCTTCCCTCCCTGTTACTACGTGTCTCTTTCCCTGTTAGAACATTACTCAATCACGAAACTACGTGGATAGAAATCACTGTAGAAACGGCCGTCAGTTGCGGTGAACTTCAAGACGCAGTAGTTTGGGTCGGTTACACCACCGGGATAGTACTGCTCGTCCCCATTGTGCCAGATCATCTCTTTCGAGGCGGCATCCGTCAGTACCTCCATCGTGCCCCGCAGCATCATGCCCTTGAAGCCTTTGGCATCGCAGAAATAGATGCTTGCCTTGGGATTAGCCTTGTAATGAGCCACACGTATTGAGAATGTGTTGGTTGTAAAGTAGAAGGTTTTGATACCCTCACACTTGCGTGGTTTCAACATGGCTTTGGTCCATGGAAAACCTTCTTGGTCTACTGATGAGATGTAAGCGATGGGCAGTTTGTCTGCCATCTGTGCAATGAGTTCTTTAACACCTGCCAAAGCGGGGTTGACATTCATGACTTCATCGTTACTAACATCCAACGTTTGGCGCCAACGCTTCAATTGGGGGAAATACGTTTTCATCATGCCAATATATTCCTCTTTGGTGATGGTTTTTTCCAACCCTTCATTAACGGCATTCACAAATTGAGCACAATGCTCAATCATCTCTTCCATCGTACATTCCTGCAAGAATTTTCCATCCTTATAGCAGTACATGCAGTAATCTTCATTCTTACTGCCGTCGGCATTCGTGCCGAGAACATCTTCGGTTAGCGGCATGCCGCAACTCTGACATAATTTCTTATCCATCATATCTTTATTTGTTAAGTTCTAATCTTAATACTCTAATTGGTCTGTTCTCACCTTGGTACTGATGAGCGATTTGATGTCAGTCGTTTGTCAGATATGGTCTAACATCAACTGTAGCGCCTCCGTACAAACGGATATTCATTGTTCTTTCTTTGGTTTTGCCCAGAACACCTCTGAGTCAGTAGTGGTGTCGCACTTCCAGTTGTTGTTGACGAAACCAACGGGTATGAGCCTGACGTCATCTGCAGGGTCGTTGTTGCGATAGAGGCTCTCAGGATTAAAGCGGTTCAGCTTCTTGCAAACGAAGTAGTACAGGTTCTTTGCCATGTAGGTCTCCAAATAGTATTCCTTTGTCTGTTGCGACTCGTGGTTCCAGTTAGCAGTCTCGCAGAGCACCAAGGGTTGGTCGTTGATGAGCCGCTCTCGCACCTCGGCGATGCTGAGCATCGTGCCGTTCTCGTCTGTCACCCAGGCATCCATCGTGGGGTCGATGTAAAGCCATTTCTGCAACTGCTCCGACCACACGGTGTTAATCACATGGCACTCATAGTCGAGCGAATCGGCTGGCATGCAGGTCACATAGCGGGCCGGGATGCCCATCGACAGGTACATCTCGCAGAGCGATATGGCCAGCTGGCGACAGTTCACGCCCTTACCGGTAGTCTTGTAATAGTTATAAAGGTCGATGGCATCCAACTCTGCAAACGCCTGGTTACCTCCGTCGTGGCGGATGTTGTCGTGGGCAAAGTGCAGCAGATTGATAATCTTCGAGAGTTCGTCGCCCTGCCCGACTACAGAGTCAAGCTTGAAATAGTCGCGAACCATGCGTAGGTTCTTCGACTCTTTAGGTTGATAACGGAACAGAATGTCTTGCTGGGCCTTAGCGTATGGAGCCGATTTTTTCAGCACACTGAGGGGATGACGGTCGTTCACCTGAGCCAGCAGCGCCTGATATTTCTTGTCCTTGCGCAGCGAGCGGAGGTCATTGTCGTTCACTATATTATTGTAATCCTTGTAGCCCAGCAGGACTGACTTCTCCAGTGCCGCAAGCGCCTTCGTCTTCTGCCCCACCAGTGCATAGCAGCACGCATAGTCGTAGTACAGCAGTCCCTTCTGCTCCTTGATGGCAGCCTCGGGGATGGGCGATATCTTGAAAATCGTGGTGGTGTCGAGCATTGCGATACAACTTGCCAGCGGAGCCATCGCCTCCTTGTGCTTTCCACTATGCATCAGCTCACGATATTGTGTCTGATACTTGCTAAACTCATTCTGGAACTCCATCATTCGCTGACTCTGAGCCTTCATGCTCGTTACACTCATAAAAGCAATGGCCAATACTGCCAATAATCTCATTGTTTTCATATCTTCCGAATATTTTTATTATTTCGACGTTGCAAAGGTATGAATAGTTGCAGTGTATTCCAAATTTGTGGGATAAACGGCATGGAAATGTGACGAATGTCAGTTTTATTTCGTAACTTTGCCGCCGTATGAACAAAAGTCACAAAGAAACCATCAGCATCCGATTCATCAGTACCGCTTTCATCATACTGGCGATTGCGATCTTCAAGCCCTTCGGACTTGATGCAGAACGATGGCAGACCTTTCTGCATCTGCTGGGCCTTTTTGTGTTAGGCTTGTTCAGCTGTTTTATCACAGAGGTCATTCTGCGACACATTGTACGTATGCCTCGCTCCTACGATCGCGGCATCAACTATATCATTAGTCGCAATTTGCGCTTTCAGTTCATCAACACACTTTTGGTGGCACTATTAATCTGTCTGTATCGCCACTTTGTAATGAGCAGTCTGGTTGAGAGCAATCGGCTCTCGCTGAGCAACTATATAGAGACGCTGGCAATCATTGCTTTTCTATCCTTTGCCATCGGCCTATACTGGCGTTTTAAGTTCCGAAACAAGTATCTGGCGATGGAACTGGAAGAGCTGAGACAGCTGAACAAAGAGTTGAAGGAAATGCAGGAACCCCGCCTCCAGGAGCTTACCCTCACTGGCTCGACCAACGAATCGGTGACGCTCCAGATTTCCCACCTACTATATATTGAGGCCGTGGGCAACTATGTCAAGGTTAATCATCTGCACGACGGGCAAGTGCGTTCTGATATGCTTCGCACCACGATGAAACAGATGGAGGAAACGCTACAGGACTATCCGATGATTGTTCGCTGCCATCGCGCCTTCCTGGTCAACCTTGGTCAGGTCGAGCAAATCGTCTCACATTCCGGCTCCACCCAGTTGCTTATCAGACAATGCCACGAATCCCTCCCTGTCTCGCGTAGTAACATGGCTCAAGTCAAGGCTGCTATTGCTTCTACAAGATGCGGAAAATAGTCTAATAATGGTATATTTTTTTTCTTTTTAAAGCACTCTCTGCGAAATTGGTATATTGTCAGCCAATTTGTGTAATACCTATATAAAATAATGTGCGTACCTTTGCACCCAGAAACTTTAAAACGATAAAAAACATGTTAGGCAATTTTACATTCCACAATCCTACGAAGTTGCACTTCGGTGAGGATTCTTTAAGCAAACTGAGTGAAGAACTGAAGAACTATGGCAAGAAAATTATGCTCTGCTATGGCGGCGGCAGCATCAAGCGCAACGGCATCTACGACCAGGTGATGGCTGAGTTGCAGAAAGCCGGATGCGACGTCATTGAGATTGCAGGTGTGATGCCTAATCCTACTATAGAAAAGGTGTTGGAGGGTGCTCACATGGCGCGCAAGGAGAATGTGGATTTCATCCTTGGTGTAGGTGGTGGCTCTACCGTTGACTATTGTAAGGCCGTAGCCGGAAGTGCTTGGTACGATGGTGATCCTTGGGAGTACTACTTCAAAAACTGGCAGCCTATGACTTGCCGTTGGATTCCTGTGGGTTGTGTGCTGACAATGGCTGGCACTGGCTCTGAGATGGACAGTTGTTCGGTGATCTCCAGCCATACGGAGAACCGCAAACTTTTCTATAACTTCCGCAACCCCGACTTCTCCATCCTCAATCCTCGTTTCACCTTTACTGTTCCCAAGTATCAGATGGTGGCAGGCATCTATGATATTATGAGTCACATCCTGGAGCAATATCTCTCTGGTACTGACGACAACACCAGCGACTACATTGCCGAAGGTCTGATGCGCTCACTCATCGTCAGTTCACGCAAGGCGATTGTCAACCCCGAGGACTACGAGGCTCGTTCAAACATCATGTGGACTGCCACTTGGGCACTCAACACCCTCATCGACCGTGCCAAGGCTACCGACTGGATGGTGCACATGCTGGGACAGGCAGTGGCTGCATTTACTGATGCCACTCATGGTCATACACTCGCAGCCGTCAGCGGAGCCTATTACCGTCTGCTCATCAGCAAGTCGCCCGATGCCGTGCAGAAGTTCAAGCGTCTGGCAATGAATGTATGGAACGTTTCTGCTGATGGTAAAACTGACGAACAGGTTGCGATGGAAGGTCTGGAGACAATGGAACAGTGGATGCGCGAACTGGGTCTTGCAATGAATATCACCGACTGTGGTGCCAAGCCAGAACTGATTGAAGGAATGGCCGATGCTTGTCCTATCTGCCAGGGTGGTTACTACATCCTAAATCGTGACGAAGTAGTCAAGGTACTCAAAGACAGTCTTTAAAATTGAAAACCAAAGCATTATTGCTGGGTCTTATGATAGCAGCAAACGGATTCGCTCAGGGCGTGATTGATGTGCACAGCCACATCATCACTCCTGAGTTTGTGTCGGCTCTGGAAACAGAGGGACGTGTGATGGACGAGGGATTCCCCTTGCCAAAGTACAATGTGGAGAATCATCTGAAATGGATGGACGAGGCTGGTGTCGAGACATCGGTGTTGACATTGGCGGCTCCACAACCTTCGTCTGCAGAGGTGGTGAGACAGACCAATGAGGCTGCCGCTCGCATCAAGAAGGAGCACCCAGGACGATTCCTGTTCTGTGCTGCCCTACCGCTGCCCGATGTCTCGAAAGCCATTGAGGAGGTGAAGTATGCGCTCGACGTACTGAAGGCTGACGGCATTAAGTTGGCAACGAATGTTGGCGGACAGTATCTTGGTGCACCCGAACTTGACACGCTTTTCTCTGTGTTGAATGAGCGTAAGGCCGTGGTGATTCTGCATCCCCATTGCCCAGAACCCGTAAATAAGCAGGTGATGCAACAGACACCACTCGCTATGCAGGAATATCTCTCGGAAACCACCCGTGCCGTGTCGAACATGATTTCACGCAATGTGTTGGCTCGCTATAATCATATAAAGGTGGTGGTGCCCCATTGCGGTGCCTATCTGCCGTTGGCTATCCCACGCATGAAGTCGTTGACGCCTGTGATGCAGACAAACAAGATGGTGGGCGAGATTGACTATGAAGCCAACCTCCGCACCCTCTATTACGACCTTGCTGGTGCACACTCACCTGAGGTAATCCGCATGTTGCTCACCATCACCACGCCCGACCACCTGCTCTACGGTTCCGACTATCCATACGTCGCTCCGCAGGTGTTCACGCAGAGTCTGGCGAGGATGAAGGACTATCTATCGAAAGAGCCAGACCTCGCACCGTTCAAGGAGATGATTCTATGGAAGAATGCCCAAAGCCTCACCCAATCACTATCTACTCCCCTCCATCACAGGGAGGGGCAAGGGGGAGGGTCTCCTCTTGTCCGCATTGCTGAGATTGAGGTCTATCCACAGTATTTGCAGGAATACTTAGCTTTTGCCAACGAGGTAGATCGCCTGAGTATAGAGCGCGAGCCTGGTGTCGTCTGCCTGTTCCCCATGCAGAGTGCCGAAGACTCTACAAAGATTCGCATTCTTGAAATCTACGCCTCTGATGAAACTTATCAGCAACATCTGAAGACAGAGCACTTCCAGAAGTACAAGCAGGGCACGCTTCACATGGTGAAAGACCTGAAACTGCCCACCATGAAGCCACTCGACCCCGAGACCATGAAACTGATATTCAAAAAACAGAGATAGTATGATGTCACTGCTGAGCTGGACACCCTCGGACGATATGTCAGGCTGCCAGCTCCGGCCTTAGATTAACTATTCTTTTTGTAGCTCTGTACGGCCCAACAGCCCATCAGCGTACCGATGCCCGCAAGGGCTAAGACCTGGTGGGCTGTTTCGTGCAGTCCGCCACCACGGATAAAGACGGTGCGGATGGCTTCGATAAAGTAGTGCATGGGGTTGATATAGGTGGTCAGATACGCCCACTGGGGCATAGAGCGCGTGGGGGTGAACAGTCCCGAGAGCAGCATGATGTTCACCACAAAGAACCACATCACGAACATCGCCTGCTGCATGGTGTCGGAATAGTTGGACACGATGAGTCCGAATGACGAGAAGAACAGCGCCAGCAGCATGGCAAGCACATAGATGAGCCACACTGGGCCAGCAGGTGTAATGCCATAGACAATCCACGCTAACAGCAGGCACACGGTAATGATAAATAGCGCGATAAGCCAGTAAGGGATGAGTTTCGCGAGGATGAACGACCACTTAGAGACAGGTGTAACGTTGATCTGTTCGATGGTACCAGCCTCCTTCTCACCAACGATATTGAGTGTGGGCAGGAAGCCCGTCATCAGCATCATCACAATGGCAAACAGAGCGGGAATCATGAAGAGTTTGTAGTCCTGACCTTTGTTATAGAGAAGAAGAGACCCACCCCCAACCCTCCCTGTGAGGGAGGGAGCAGATATCTTTTGCCCTTGAGAATTGCTACTCCCCTCCATTACAGGGAGGGGCTGGGGGGTGGGTCTTATTATCTGACTCAGATAGGCACTACCCATCGCTCCCTTGGTACCATTGACGGCATTGGCAGCAATGAGATACTTGCCGTCGCGTATCTCAAGAATAACGTCTGCCTTACCCTTCTCTATGTCTTTCATCGCCTCGGCATAGGTGGCTTTTTGTCCACCAAAGATGAAATAGTTGGAAGCAGCAACCTGCTGTACCAAGCGCTGCGACTCCATGGTATGGTCTATGTCAACCACATCTACCACGACATTCTTAACTTCCATCTGCATTACCCATGGCATCACACACATGATGACGATGGGGAATATGACGATGAGCCTTGGCAGAAACGCATTACGGCGTATCTGCAGGAACTCTTTTTGTATGAGATATTTTATCATAGTTAAGAATTAAGAGTTAAGAGTTAATATCACTCCAGGCGCTGCTTGAACTTCTTCAGGGCGATGGCGAGCAGCACTACCGT
This sequence comes from Prevotella sp. tc2-28, assembly GCF_900107705.1. Classification (GTDB taxonomy): domain Bacteria; phylum Bacteroidota; class Bacteroidia; order Bacteroidales; family Bacteroidaceae; genus Prevotella. The sequence goes on along the minus strand of NZ_FNRE01000004.1, from coordinate 133,685 downwards.
CATAATTGCCAGCACAATCACCTCGCGAGCCACTTCACCTATACCCACGCCCATAATCATCAGCTTGCGCATAGCCTCGATATAATAGCGAGGCGGCACGATGGCCGATATCCATTGCAGGATAGTTGGCATCGACTCTACAGGGAACAACATACCCGACAGCATCACCACAGGCATGAGCAGTACCATAGCCGAGAGCAGCAGGGCTACAAGTTGCGTTTGTGCTATGTTAGAGATGAGTAGCCCTAACGAAAGTGCCAACAGAATATAGAGAGTACTCACGGCTAATATCCAGAACAGCGAACCTGCTAAGGGCACTCCCAGCACGAAACGCGCCATCAGCAAGATGGTGATGAGGATGCCAAAGGCCAGCACCAGATAGGGCACTGCCTTAGCCATGATAACCATCAAGGGTTTAACGGGCGATACTAACAGCACCTCCATTGTACCTTTCTCCTTTTCGCGGACAATCGATATTGAGGTCATCATAGCACAAATGAGCATCAATAGCATACCCATGATAGCTGGCACGAAGTTGTAGGCGGAGCGCATCTGGGGATTGTAGAGGAGCCTCACCCCCAGCCCCTCTCCAAAGGGCGAGGGGAGTGAATAGTGTTTGCCGTCAACTGGCTGAGACAGTATGCTTTGGGCGTATGTGGTCCATTGCTGAGCCATATTGGGGTCGCTACCGTCAACCATGATTTGCCACTGAAGGTTACTACTCCCCTCGCCAATCGGAGAGGGGCTGGGGGTGAGGCTCATATCGGCCTTCTGACTACGGATGAGCAGTTCGGCTTCCTGTGGTGTGTTCACCGTCTGCGTGATAATAAAATATTCCGATTGTGCCAATCGTTCTACAGCCTGCTGCGTGCGAGGCGACATTTCAGAGGTGACCACCACCGTGCGCACATTCTTCACATCAGTGCTGATGGCAAAGCCGAAGAGCAGCATCATCACCACAGGCATGCCGAAGAGTATCAGCATCGTACGCTTGTCGCGCAGGATGTGCTTGGTTTCCTTGATTACAAATGCTATAAACTGTTTCATTTCATTGAACATTGACCATTGAACATTGACCATTAGTCTGACGACCTCGTGGCCTGGCGGGCCAGATAGGTAAATACGTGGTCCATATCAGGCTGGTGGAGACGCTGTTTCAGTTCATCGGGTGTGCCGAGAGCGCTGATTTTGCCGTCCACCATGATAGAGATACGGTCACAATATTCCGCCTCGTCCATATAGTGTGTGGTTACAAAAACGGTGATGCCACGACGGGCAGCGTCATAGATAAGTTCCCAGAACTGACGACGTGTGGCAGGATCGACACCACCCGTGGGTTCGTCGAGGAACACCACACCTGGGTCGTGGAATATCGAGACAGAGAAGGCCAGCTTCTGCTTCCAACCTAATGGTAAAGAACCCACCAAATCGTTTGCATGGTCAGTAAAGTTAAGACGGCGCAGCAATTCTTCACTCTTCACTCTTATCTCTTCACTTTTCATGCCATAGATACCTGCAAAGAGACGGATATTCTCGGCAACAGTCAGGTCTTCATAAAGCGAGAAGCGCTGCGACATATAGCCTATGTGCTTCTTGATTTGTTCATATTCCGTACGAATGTCGAAACCTACCACCCTACCCGTTCCACTGGTGGGTTGATTCAGACCTGTCAGCATGTGCATCGCTGTCGTCTTGCCAGCACCATTAGCACCCAAGAATCCGAATATCTCGCCTTTCTTAACGCTGAACGAGATGTCGTCAACGGCATGGAACGAGCCAAAGGCTTTTACCAAGTGTTCCACCTCGATGACATTTTCCAACTCTTCACTCTTCACTCTTCGCTCGGCTTCGCCGCTTTGCTCTGCAAAGAACTCTTCACTTTTATCGATGCCTGGGGGATTGAAGATACTGGCAAACTGGGTGAGGATATCATCAGGAGTGCCTATGCCGCGCACCTTTCCCTGGTCCAGAAAAGCTACGCGTTCGCAGCAGCGTACTTCATCGAGATACGGCGTTGAGGCAACAATGGTGATACCACTTTCCTTCAGCGACAGCAACATCTCCCACAACTCCTTACGACTCACGGGATCAACACCTGTAGTAGGCTCGTCGAGGAAGAGGACACTGGGCTGATGAACCAGGGCACATGAGAGCGCCAGTTTCTGTTTCATACCTCCTGAGAGAGCACCAGCCTTACGGTCTTTGAAACGCTCTATTTGCGAATAGATAGCCTTGATGCAGTCGTAGCCTTCATCAACGGTGGTGCCAAAAAGGGTGGCAAAGAATTTCAGGTTTTCCTCGATGGTGAGGTCCTGATAGAGCGAGAATTTGCCAGGCATATAGCCCACCCTGCTACGCACATCGTGCATCTGCTTCACCACATCAAAGCCATCTACCGTTGCACTACCCTTATCAGGCAGCAACAGCGAACAGAGGATGCGAAACATCGACGTCTTACCTGCACCATCAGGGCCAATAAGTCCGAAGACCTCGCCCTTGCCGACAGAGAACGACACATCGCTGAGTGCCTGCACCTGTCCGTATGACTTCGACACATTATTAACTACTATTGCATCCATTATTATCAACTAAAGTTTCACTTCGCCATACATACCAATCTTTACGAAGCCATCATTCTTGATAGCCACCTTAACGGCATATACCAGGTCGGCACATCTGCTTCACCACATCAAAGCCATCTACCGTTGCACTACCCTTATCAGGCAGCAACAGCGAACAGAGGATGCGAAACATCGACGTCTTACCTGCACCATCAGGGCCAATAAGTCCGAAGACCTCGCCCTTGCCGACAGAGAACGACACATCGCTGAGTGCCTGCACCTGTCCGTATGACTTCGACACATTATTAACTACTATTGCATCCATTATTATCAACTAAAGTTTCACTTCGCCATACATACCAATCTTTACGAAGCCATCATTCTTGATAGCCACCTTAACGGCATATACCAGGTCGGCACGCTCGTCATCGGTAAGGATGGTCTTAGGCGTAAACTCAGAACGAGAAGATATCCAACTGATGGTGCCTGCATACTCTTTGCGCTGACTATCACCATAGTCGGCAAACACCTTTACCTTCTGCCCTATCTTGATGTTCTGCAACTGGACTGAGGTGACATAAGCACGCAGTTTCATCTGCTCAGTATTGGCAATCTTAAACAGAGGTTTGCCAACACTCACAAACTCACCCTGCTCCACATACTTATCAAGTATGGTTCCCTTGGTAGGTGTCATGATGTGACACTTGCGCAACATATCCAGCAACTGTGCTTTCTGCACATCAGCAGCTGCTGTCTGCTTGTTGAGAGACTGGATGCTGGTGCTCAATGATGATACCTGAGCATCCAACTGCTTCTGAAGCACCTTCACCTTACTCGTGGCATCATCAAACATCTTTGATGGAGCAGCTCCATCAGCAACGAGTTCTCTGTAGCGCTCCTCATCTTGCTGAGCCTTAGCCAACTGCTGGCGAGTGGCTGCAATCTGGCGCTCCATATCAGGTTTCTGGCTCTGGTACACAGCCTTGGTAGCATCAGTCTGCTTAATCTTGAGCCAAATCTGTGTGGTATCAATAAGTCCCACCTGGCGATTAGCCTCCATCTTGTCGCCCTCTTCCAAATCGAATGACAGCAATGCCCCACTCTGTTCAGCAAACACGGTTGTTTCGGTAGCCTCAAACGTACCTGTTGCATCGTAGTCTTTCTCATTACCTCCGCAGGATGCCATCATCAGCGCCAAACCTGCCAATACATATATCTTTTGCATAGTCTTAATTATTAGTCGTGTATTTATTATCATATATCTCTTTCAGCATTTCAATCTCATGTACAGACTGTTGCACGCAAGCAGCATGCTCCTGATTGATTTCGCGCACCAGGTCGTTCACGTCGATGATGCCGTGTGCCAGCTTCGACTCTGCCGCTTTTCTCACAGACTGTCGCAGCGAGATAATATCTCCGTCTTGAGCCATCAGCTTCTGATAGCGTGCAATGTTCTCGTGCTGCTGAATCTGTTCCAGGTTGTTATTGAAGAGGAATACCTCCCGGTTGTTTTCTGTCATATCACGCTGCAACTGCAGTTTTGCCTTGTCGTTCTTGCGAGTATAGAGGGCACCGATGTTCCACGTTACCCGTGCACCGACGATGCCGTTCAAGCTCCATTTGTGGCGCATCATATCCTCAAACATATTCAGGCCCGGATAACCGTAGAAGCCCTGAGCAAACACGCCTACCTTCGGCATCAGCGCTGCGTTGAGTGCTTTCTCCTGAGCATTCAGCACGCTGATCTGTGCATCCAGCGCCTTCAGTTCCGGACGACGGTTCTCGTTCCCGTTAGCGTTCCCGTTAATGTTTGGTTTCTGAACGCCCTTGACCTCTATGCCGCAGAATGTACTCAGCATGCGCTGTAACATCTGCTTCTGCGATGCCAGTTCGGTGGCTTTCTGTATCGCGTTAAGACGCTCTGCCTTCACATTCTGCAGGTCGCTCTCGGCTGCTGTGCCCCGTTTGGTCATCGACTCCAGTTTGCGTTCGTTGCCTGCCAACAATGTCTGTAGGTCATTGTTCAACTTTATCTGTTCTTCAAGCAACAGCAATCCGAAATACATCTCGTTGACACGCCTGCGAACATTATAAATATTCACTTCGTTCTGTGCTGTCTGCACCTTGCCCTGTTCACGAGCAATGCGCTTCTGACTGCCTATAACACCACCATCATAGATGGTCTGCTGTAAATCGATACCCACACGGTACTGGTCTTTCTTCAGTCCCTTAACATCGACGCCCATACCACTTAACATCGATTTCATACCATCAGGCCATGCCATCACATCGCTCTGATACGTTGCCTGTGCTGATGCCGATACTTGCGGTAGCCATCCCTTTTGGATGTTGGATACCGTCAACTGAGTGGTCTTCTCGATGAGTCCGTACTGTTGTATCAGCGGATAATTGCTCTCTGCTGCCTGCTGACATTCTTCCAGCGTCTGTCCCGACGCCAGCATCGGCAGCATCATCAAAACTAACATTAACTTTTTCATAGCAATTTTGTCATTGAATTCCGTATGCAAAACTACATCGTTATTTTCATATATGCGTTATCCACAGGGATGAAAAAATGTCCTTTTTGTTCGATTTATACATAAACAGAGCATTGTTTCGCGGAAAATGATTATCTTTGCCAACAAAAAAGGACGTATTATGAACAGACAACCGCAACTGATGGATGCCACACGAATGCGCGACATCCTCACACCACACCTCTCGCAGATCCGAGAGCATGTATTCATGAATAGCGAACTGGCAATGGTTCGCGGCGACAGCACGGTGTTCAGTCTGCTGATACGCCAAAAGCCACCTTTTACCATCAATGATCACCGTTTGGGCATCATCATGAACGGCGAGGCTGACATCAACATTAACCTACAAGACCGCCACCTTACGAGCGGCACACTCGTCTATATCGGTCCTGGCACCATCATCCATCCCAAGCGTCTGTCGCCCGACTTCCGCATCTTCGGAATGGGACTTTTTTCTAACTTCCCCATGCCCTTTGCGCAGGGACAGATGCCGTCGGCCTTCAATGGTCAGGTGCGTGATTTCCAAATACCCGCCAGTGAAGAAGATATTGCTACAGCCATACATATTATGGACACCATCTGGCAGGTGGTTCATGCCACCGCAGACTATCACCGTCCCACCGTCACAGCCCTCGTGGCAGCCCAGATGCACCACTACAACCAGCTGTTCCAGCAGCAGGTCGACCAACAGGCCAGCAGTCGTTCGACCGAGCAGACCATCTTCGATCGCTTCCTTCAACTGGTCACCCAGCATTGCACCGAGCATCATCAGATAGGCTATTACGCCGAGCGCATGTGTCTCACCGAGCGCTACCTGACTACCGTCATCCGCCAAACCAGCGGCACCACAGCCAAAGACTGGATAGACCGTGCCCTCATCACGCGTATAAAAATAGAACTGCGCCACACGGATAAACCTGCAGCACAGATTGCCGATGAGATGCATTTTGCCAATCCCTCATTCTTCTCAAAATACTTCCGTCGCCTCACCGGCATGACGCCAGGCAATTATAAAAGAGTATAAAGTACACCAACATCGGCAATCAAGATTTTTTAAGCACTATCTGCAAAATTGGTATATCATCAGCTAATTTGTGTAACACCAATATTAAATTATATGCGTACCTTTGCACCCAGAAACTTAAAACAAAAAAATAATGATAACGATGAAAAGATTGATTTTATTCCTTAGCGCCATGCTTTCATTGCTGAGCACAGACGCAACAGCCAAGACGCTTGTGGTATATTACAGCTATACAGGTAACTGCCGTGAGATAGTAAATACGCTGACCAGTCAGATAGAGGCTGACGTGCTGGAGATTCAGCCTGCTGAAAAGGGACTAAGGTACGAGGCAAACAATTATGCCCTTGGTACTCAGTTGCTGAATGCCATCAAGGCTAATCCCAACAATGCCAGCAGTTACCCAGCTATCGACCCTGTAACGACATCGCTCAGCGACTACCAGAACGTCATCATTGTCACCCCGTTGTGGTGGAGTCAGATGGCTGCCATCATGCAGTCTTACCTGTTTCAGAGAGCCTCTCAGATGGCAGGGAAACACGTCGGCATGATTGTGTCGAGTGCCAGCAGCGGCATCAGCGATGTGGTAAGTGATGCCGAGAGGTTATTGCCTCATGTCACGTGGATGGGTGAAGCTTTGTGGATTAACGCCAGCAACCACGGGAATCGTGCCTCGCTGATTGAAGACTGGCTCAAGACGCTTAATTTCGATAAAGCACAAACTACTATGGATAAGATGTATATCACTATCGGCGGACAGACGCAAAGCGTGACACTGGTCGATAATGACGCAACGCGCGAGTTGGTTGCTGCACTACAGAGCGCGCCCATCACGGTAACGCTCAACGACAACAATTTCGAGATTTGGGGGGCTTTGGGCAGATCGCTGACAACGAAAAATGAGCAGATGACAGCCCTACCCGGAGACATCGTGCTTTATAACGGCAGCAACATCTGTATCTTCTATGATTCAAACTCTTGGAGCTATACTCGTTTAGGACATATCGACGGACTGTCAGAGAGTGAACTACGCACTTTTCTCAAAGCAGGCCAAAACAACATCAGTGTGACACTTTCGCTTACTTCAGGTACGACCGCCATCAAGAGCGTCAATGGTAATCGTTTGGAAAATGGAGAATATTATTCTCTGAATGGCGTGAAAGTGGAGAACCCTTCAAAAGGGATATATGTCAAGAATGGTAAAAAAGTTATATTATGAGAAAAATATTCATCGCAATGCTGCTGGGCGGGATGCTCGTGGCGTGCAACAACAAACAAACTACTAATAACAATATGAAACATGAACTGGAATTGACTCAGGAGTGGGACAAGGTGTTCCCGCTGAGCGAAAAGGTGAACCACCAAAAGGTGACGTTTAAGACACAGTATGGGCTGACTTTAGCTGCCGACCTTTATATTCCGAAGGATAGCAAAGGTAAGATGGCAGCCATCGCCGTCTCTGGTCCTTTCGGAGCCGTCAAGGAGCAGTGCAGTGGACTCTATGCCATGAAGATGGCAGAGCGTGGTTTCGTGGCACTGGCTTTCGACCCTTCTTATACGGGTGAAAGTAGCGGTGAACCGCGTCGCACGGCTTCACCCGACATCAATACCGAGGACTTTATGGCTGCTGTCGATTTCCTGTCGAAGCAAGACAATGTGGATGCCGAGAAGATTGGCATCATCGGTATCTGCGGATGGGGTGGCATAGCACTTAATGCTGCCGCTACCGATACTCGCATCAAGGCAACCGTAGCCTCAACGATGTATGATATGACGCGTGTCAGCGGCAACGACTACAACGATGCTTTCGATAACGAACAGTGGCGCCACAGAAACCGTGAGAACCTTTCAAAACAACGCCTCACCGACCCTAACGCGATGGCAGGCGGTGTGCTGGACACCGTGCCACCACAGGCACCCCGTTTCGTGCACGACTACTACGACTACTATAAGACCCCACGTGGCTATCACAAGCGCTCGGGCAACTCTAACGACGGCTGGCGTGTCATCGGTACGCAGGCCTATGCCAACAGCCGATTCCTCTACTACATCAACGAGATCCGATCGGCCGTTCTCGTGATGCACGGTGCTGACGCCCACTCACGCTACTTTGGCGAGGCTGCCTATCACTATATGGTGGATGGCAAAGCTGAGGGTTACAAGTTTGTTGGTGAGCCAAATCCCAATCCCGAGAACAAGCAGCTGCTCATCATACCAGATGCCTCTCACTGCGACCTCTACGATGGCGGCTACGAAGAAAAGGCAGGACAAGGGCAGTCCAAGAACATGATTCCTTGGGACACATTGGCAGAGTTCTTTACGAAGAATTTGAAGTAATATGAGAAGATTATTTTTTGCTATATTAATCATGATGACTATGGTAACAGCAAACGGTCAGACGCTGACCGAGCGTCAGCGGGGATTGGCAGCATGTGCCTGCCTGATGGCACAGGGTGATATGAACCGTTTGGAGACTGCCGTACGCATGGCACTCGACAATGGTGTAACCGTCAACGAGCTGAAGGAGGCTTTCTCACAACTCTATGCCTACACGGGTTTTCCGCGTTCGCTGAATGCACTTGGAGTGCTGAGTAAGGTATTGGAAGCCTCCCCTCGGGGAGGTTTGGAGGGGGTCTGGCAGGAGGGCAAGCCTTGGACACGCCCCGCAGAATGGGACGATGCCAAGAAGGCCTACGAACTGGGTACCAAGAACCAGACGCAGCTCTCAGGAAAGCCCTTCAACTACGAGTTCTGTCCGCAGGATGACTACTACCTGAAGTCCCACCTCTTTGGTGACATCTTCGCTGGCGACCAGCTCTCTGCTGCCGATCGCGAGATAGTTACCGTTGCTGCTCTGAGCGGTTTGGAAGGCGTTGCCCCACAACTCGCCGCCCACAAGCAGGGTGCCGTAAATATGGGTAACTCGCAGCAACTAGTGGATGAACTCTGCGCATGGCTCTGCAAAGAGGGCTACACCCTAAGCACAAAATGGCCCAAAGGCGATCCTAATCCTTACGGCAAGTACTTCATAGGCCAGAGCTATCTGGCTGATGTTGGTGGTGGCGTGATGAACGTTACTTTCGAACCGGGTTGCCGTAACAACTGGCACATCCATCACAAGCAAGTGCAGGTGTTGATTTGCGTTGCAGGTCGCGGCTGGTATCAGGAATGGGGCAAGGAAGCCGTCGAAATGACTCCCGGCACCGTCATCGCCATCCCTGCCGAGGTGAAGCACTGGCACGGAGCACAGAAAGACTCATGGTTCCAGCACCTTACCTATCATAAGGATGTTCAAGAAGGTGCTTCAAACGAGTGGTGTGAGCCAGTAGATGATGCTACATATGATGCACTGAATAATAATTGCTGTAACAAATGATGTTTTACTTCGGCTGCAGACTCAGGCGGTATTCGCTGGGGGATTGACCGAGGTGCTTGGTGCAATAGCGGCTGAAGTAAGAGAGCGACGTGAAGTTCATCAGGTCGGCTATTTGGGTGAGGGACAGGCGTTCATCATTCAGATAGTCTTTCAATATAGGTACGGTGTGTCGGTCGATGTATGAGGTGACACTGTGTCCTGTCACACGTTTGATGGTGGCAGAAAGATATTTGGGCGTTACGTTCAGCCGTTCGGCATAGTAGCTCACATCACGCTCCGTTCGGCTGATGCCCGTAGCCAGCAGAGCCATCAGTTGTTTCACGATGTAGGCTGTGCGGTCGGTATGGGTGTCTGTTGCATCACGTTGGGCATGGGCCTCGAAGATGTCGTACATCATCGTCAGACAGAGACTGCCCATCAGTTCGCGATAGAACTGCAAATGGCTGTCGTCCATGCGGTCACGAAGACGATGGAAGTCATCAAGCAGATGTCGTGCTTGTTCATTTGTCAGTTTGATAACGGGGTCTTGATTCAGGGAGATACTGCCACCGATGCTGTAGTTGTTCGATGGCAGCAGGTTCTGTAGGAACTTGTAATCGGCAGCAAACCACTCCACCTGCAAGTCATCATGTGCCGCCAGATTGCTGATACGATCAGGCATCGGTATCACCACCATGTCGTTTTTGATAATGTGGTAGCAATGCTCGTTGAACACAAAACTTGCCTCACCTGCCAAGCAAAGCAGGTGCATGCAGGTGTGGCTCAACTCACGGGCATTCATCCCGTAGAAGTCTGTGGAATATTGAAAATCTGCTTTCATGGCTGATAAAGATACACAATCATTTATACATAAGCGACAGGCAAGACGCTTCCACTTGGCTTTATGTCGTCTCTACAGAAAAACCATGCTTTCTTGCATGTGCCGCAAAGTCGGGGGGTGTTATGGTAACTCCATTGCGTGCAGACGGCAAACTCAACACCGTCGCCAGAACGAAGAATGGAAGAAGTATCATCAAAGAATCGCTGTCCTTTATAATTCTTCTGTCTCAAATAATCTAAAGACCGTATCACACCGCATGAACCTTGCAGTAATGGATCGAAGACGCGTTCCAATTCGGAGAATGTCATCTCAGGATGCTGACTAACATACGCCTTGACTACCTCAAACACAAACCTGTTTGCAGCAAGAAAAGGACTGCCGTTTAATGAATATTTTGCTGGCTTACCAGCAGGCTTCTTGCTTACATTTATTGATATAGTCGAAAGACTCATGTCACGAATTGACGAAACTGAGGGAAGAGGAGCACCTTTCAAGACCGTCTTTGGCAAGACGGAAATAGTAAGACCTGACATAATCTCCTCAATTTCTTCTTCTGAAAAAGAGTCCTTGCAGTCATTCTTCAGATATTGTTTCAGCTTGTCAGCCACAATTGCCTCTCCATTGGCAACAAGATACTTCTGAGCCTCAATTTTCTTCAACTCCTGCTGCTTTTCTGATATCCGCTTCTCACAGAACTCGGTAAGTGAATTAGATGAAAAGCTGTCCTTTCCAAACAACTCTACAAACAGTTCGCCAAACTTGTTGTTTAGTTCTAGCGGAATTATTAGAACAGAAACAGCCTCAGTACTCTCTGGCTTGTCATAGAACAGCTCAATGTGCTCACCGATATATACGCCAAACTTTATTTTTCGCTGACGCATATATGATTCCAATTGTTGTATCTCTCTTTGGCTGATAGAATGAATTGGCCGCTTCACTTCGATAACAAACAGCTCCTCTCCATCCCTTTTCATCAATATATCTGGCTGGATGAAATTGTTGTTCCCTATTGGTATATTCGGTTTGTGGCATATCTCCCCTCTATATTTTGCCCATCCAAGCAGTTGGAATTGAGTTTCAATCAAACGATGATATTCATTCTCGTCCACATCTCGCTGTTGAGCATCACACAAATCATACACAAACTGGTTCCACTTCTCTGTCATAATCTTTGCCTTTAAGATTGTAAGTTAATCGTCTGCAAAATTACACAATAATTCATAAACAAACGAACGATTTAGGCAAAAAGTGAAAATCGTGAAGTGATTTGTGAAACCAAAGTACTGGAAAATCGTCGTACCTTTGCAGTCGAAAATTATAATCAACAATAACGATATGGATTTCAGAATGCAAGACCGCATGGAGTTGAAGGCTTTAGTAGATTTCTATGCAACAGAGAGTGACAAGAACAATCAGGACTGCTATGTAGAGATTTTCCGTCCTGACATCAAGTTGAACGTGTATTTCGGTGGCAAACTTGGTATGAGCGCTAATGATGTACATGACATGATTCGTCAGTACAAGGCTTTCGGTGCCGCCAAGGTGTCTTTTCACATGAACGGACAACAAAGCGTGGACTTCATTGACGATACACATGCCACAGGTACTTGCTACGCGCTGGCAACACTGGTGACAGAGCAGGACGGCAAAGATGTATTGACAACTCATGCAGTACGTTATTACGATAAATATGAGAAGATTGACGGCCGCTGGTGGATTAGTGAGCGTGAGCAGCATTTTGAGTGGTCAACAAATCAGGCTTTGGGATAGTTGATAGTTGAAAATTGAAAAGTTATGGAATATCCAAAAGGTTATGTTTTTGAATTGATGGCGAAAGGCGGCCCTACTGATGTCAGGGAGCCATATTTCATGGAGGCCATAGACGAGATGATGCGTGCACGTGTGCTGTGTGCAAAAGCTAATGCCAAGATGCCCGATGACCCCACTTACGTAGAAGACTTGGAAGAGCTGTTTGGACGCAAGCTGGACGATGTGAGAATCCTCACACCTTTCATCTGTGACTTCGGCAATAGGGTGAAGATGGGTAAAGGTGTGTTTATCAACCACTCGGCAATTCTCAGTGCATCAGGCGGCATAGAGTTCGAGGATGGTGTACAGGTTGCTCCGGGAGTCAGAATAGCAACTATCAACCACGACTTCAATGAGCGTCACACTAAGTACACCTACGGCAAGGTGACCATCAAAAAGAATGCCTGGATAGGCATGAATGTTACGATATGTCCGGGTGTGACCATCGGCGAAAATGCCATAGTGGCTGCTGGCGCAGTAGTTACAAAAGATGTAGCTCCCAACACCATTGTTGGCGGCAATCCTGCAAAGTTTATAAAGAGTATATAAAATGAATATTAAGAGTATTTTTATAGCCGCAATAGCATTGCTTGTATCCACGGCTTGCAGCGGCGGCGCAAAACAGGAGAAAGTTATGAATAAGGACGGAAAAGCATTGGTAGTGTTCTTCTCGCATGCGGGAGACAACTACGCAGTAGGAAACATTGAGGTGGGCAACACAAAGATTGTGGCAGACTACATCACAGAGTTGACGGGTGCAGAGCAGTTTGAAATCGTGACCCACAAGTATGACGGAATGGCTTATAACCCACTCATTCAGCTGGCAAAGGAAGAGGCCAGGAAGGGTGAACTGCCTGAGTATGAGGGCGACGTGGATATGAACAAGTATGACGTTGTTTTCATCGGTGGCCCCGTCTGGTGGGGCACCTATCCACAAGTAATGTTCACGTTCTTCAAGAAGCATGCTAACGACCTGAAGGGTAAGACCGTTATTCCTTTCACCACTCACGAGGGCAGCGGACTGGCCAACTGTGTAGAGGATGTGAAGGATGCATTCCCTGGTGCAAATGTCACAAAGGGCTTCAGCATCTACGGTCACGAAGTGCGCACGGAGAAGAAAAAGGTTGAGAAATGGCTGAGAAGCCTCACCCTCATCCCCCTTCCGAATGGCGAGGGGAGTAAATAGCCAAATCATTAAATCAATTGTAAATGGTAAATCGTCAAATTGTAAATCAATAATATGGAATACATTACATTATCAAACGGTGTCAAGATGCCGAGATTGGGCTACGGTGTATTTTTGGTAAGTCCTGAAGAGTGTGAGCGTTGTGTGAGCGATGCTTTGAGTGTGGGTTATCGCCTGATTGATACGGCACAGGCCTACCAGAATGAGGAAGGTGTTGGCAATGCCTGGCGCAAGAGTGGACTGAAGCGCGAAGACTTGTTCCTTGTAACAAAGGTATGGATATCCAATGCTGGCGAGGAAAAAGCTGCTAAGAGCATCGACGAGAGTCTGCGCAAGTTGCAGACGGAGTATATCGACCTGCTGCTCATCCATCAAGCCTACGGCGATGTGTTCGGTACTTGGAGGGCTATGGAGAAGGCTTATCGTGCTGGCAAGGTGCGTGCCATCGGTGTCAGCAACTTCCAGGCTGGCCGTTTCTTCGACTTTGCCCACTATGTAGATGTGAAACCGATGGTGAACCAATTGGAATGCAACACCCTCTCTCAGCAGACGGGCATTGAGCCGATTCATGGCGAGTTTGGCACCAAGATGATGGCTTGGTATCCACTCGGCGGACAAGGCACTGACGGCATCGTAAAGAGCGAATTACTGGCTTCTATTGGTGCCAAGTACAACAAGACCGCTGCTCAGGTAGCCCTCCGCTGGCTCACCCAGCGCGGCATCGTGGCTATTCCTAAGTCGAGCCATAAAGAGCGCATGGCGCAGAATATCGACATCTTCAACTTCTCGCTGAGCGATGACGATATGGCTCAGATTGCCAAGATGAACCTGCACGATGCAGGAACCAGAAATTTCGGTGACCCGCAGTTTGTGAAGTACTTGATTAAGAATTACGGATAGAAAGGAGGATATCGTTTCCTAAGGCGAAGGCATTTTTCCTAAACTATTATAATATTTACAGCAAAAATAGTTGTTTTGCGGCAAAAATAAGTAACTTTGCGGACATATTTTATTGTATCTATGAGAAAAGTAAGCTTTATTTTGGCAGCAGCCATGTTGATGGCGTCAGCTGGGGCGCTGGCTCAGCAGGCATCAAAGGTGTATCTCACAAGGGAGATTTCACCAGAGTCGTTGGTAAAAATCTACAAGGCACTTGGCGTTGAAGCCAAGGGTCGTGTGGCAGTGAAAATGTCAACAGGCGAAGGCAGCAATCCCAACTACCTGAAACCTGAACTGGTGAAAAACCTGATATGGGAGGTGGACGGCACCATCGTAGAATGTAACACCGCCTACAGCAGTGGTGCAGGAAACGAGCAGGATGACCGCAACTCTTCAGCCAACCATTGGAAGGTGATCAAGCGTCACGGCTTCACAAAGTATTTCCCTGTAGATATCATGGACGAATACGACGAGATACGCATTCCCGTGAAAGACCAGTCACACATCAAGTACGACATCGTAGGCGGACACATGGCCAACTACGACTTCATGATTGCCCTCAATCACTTCAAGGGGCATCCTATGGGTGGCTATGGTGGTGCGTTAAAAAATCTCTCCATCGGCTGTGCCAGTCAGAACGGCAAGGCTTACATCCACTCTGCCGGCAAGATGGAGAAACTGGATATGGGCAAGTTGTGGACACCAGAGTTCATCGGTAATCAGGACGGATTCCTCGAAAGTATGGCAGCTGCCGCGCAAGCTGTGGTGAACTACTTCAACAAGAAGCAGGGCATCATCTACATCAGTGTCATGAACAACATGTCAATAGACTGCGACTGCGTGGATCATCCCGAACCCGTAAAACTGGAGGACTATGGCATCCTCGCCTCTACTGACCCTGTAGCGCTCGACCAGGCCTGCATCGACATCATCAACCAACAGAAGGTGACAACCAAGAACGACCCTACCGATTTGCTGAAGCGCATCGACAAGCAGCATGGCACACACACTATCGACCATGCAGCCCAGATTGGCCTTGGATCCAAGAAGTATGAGTTGGTGAATTTGGAGTAGCACCGCTCTCGGCTGAGAGGTTTGAACTATCAAGTAACAAACAAACTGCTGATAACGATATGGACGAGAAGTTGCTTCAAATGAGTGGTGTGAGCCTGTAACGGATGAAATATATGACATCATAAACAATGAACGCAATGAATACTAATAAGAAAAATAGTTGGACAAAGGGGCTATTGACGGCGGTATTCGTAATAGGTGGTACCCTCAACTTTACATCGTGTGCCGTAAACGACAATCAGGGTGAGAACAAAGGCCGTCAGTACACGAATGAAGTATACGCCTTCCTAAAAGCCAACGAGCGCGAAACGATTGACGCAACAGCTGCCAAGCGTTACCAGACCTCATGGAGTGACTGGAAAAAGACCATTAAGAGATAAAGAACAACGGAACAATCGGATATAAAAAGAAGACGCTGAAATTCAACGTCTTCTTTTTGTAGTCGATAGGGGAATCGAACCCCTATGCCAAGATTGAGAATCTTGTATCCTAACCATTAGATGAATCGACCAACGTTAGGTGCACTCTCAGAGAAAATCCCACCGGCTGCGGAAGGAGGGGGATTCGAACCCCCGGTACGGGAACCCGTACGGCAGTTTAGCAAACTGCTGGTTTCAGCCACTCACCCATCCTTCCAAAGGACTTAGGAGTCAGAAACCGTGGGGTTATCTCCTTGATTGCGGGTGCAAAGGTACGACTATTTTTTCAACCTTGCAAATTTTTTCGCTACTTTTTTTTCGTGTTCCCTCATTTTTCTCTTTTTCCTGAGCGGAATACGGGACTCGAACCCGCGACCCTCGGCTTGGGAAGCCAATGCTCTACCAACTGAGCTAATTCCGCATAACCCCCATAAAGGGCGTCAGGAGAAGAAAAAAAGTCAGAACTGGAAGGTCCTGACTCTATTCTTGGAGATTGAGAGAGCCGATAGCCGGACTCGAACCGGCGACCCACGCATTACGAATGCGTTGCTCTACCAACTGAGCCATATCGGCAACTTTTCAATGATCTCTTGCTCAAAAGCGGTGCAAAGGTAATACTTTTTTCTGTAACTGCAAAATATTTGCTTAAAAAGTTTCGTAGATTATAAAAATGAAATATTCGTGAGCAATCGTTTACGACTGTGCGCCCACACAGCGTTTTTTTAATAAAATTCCTTTATAAAAGTTTTGGCGGAACGAAAAAAAATAGTACTTTTGCATCCGTTATCCTGAAAACAATCTTTTTACCTTAAGAAAAAGGACTAATACCTATTGAAGATAATGGAGCGATTGCCTGTGAGGGTCATCGCTTTATTTTTTTGATGATTTTCTTGGTAGTTTCGTGGATTTTTAGTAATTTTGCAGCCGATTTGGTCTGTTGTGGCTCAAAGAAGTTGTTGCACGACGCGACACGCCACGCAGAAAACCCGTTAAACAATTAATAAATAATGTACGCAATTGTAGAAATCAACGGTCAGCAGTTTAAGGTTGAGGAGGGCAAGAAACTCTTCGTAAACCACATGAAGGACGTGGAAGCCGGTAAAACTGTTGAATTCGACAAGGTACTGCTTGTCGACAAAGAAGGCTCAGTACAGGTAGGCGCACCCACCGTAAGCGGTGCTAAGGTAGTATGCGAAGTGGTTAATCCACTCGTAAAGGGTGAGAAGGTTATCGTTTTCAAGATGAAGCGTCGTAAGGACTCTCGCAAGCGCAACGGTCACCGTCAGCAATACACCCAGGTAGAAGTTAAATCAGTAATCGCTTAAAATTAGGAGGAACAAGAAATGGCACATAAGAAAGGTGTAGGTAGTTCTAAGAACGGCCGTGAGTCAGCAGCTCAGCGACTGGGCGTGAAGATTTTTGGCGGTCAGAAGGTCATCGCAGGCAACATCATCGTTCGCCAGCGTGGTTCTAAGCACAATGCCGGCGAGAACGTAGCTATGGGTAAAGATGATACCCTGTATGCTCTCGTTGACGGAACAGTACAGTTCCACAAAGGCAAGCGTGACAAGAGCTATGTTTCAGTAATACCTGAAGCACAGGCCTAAGAGAACAAAAACATAATTTATTCCAAACAAAGAAGGGAGCTCGATGAGAGTTCCCTTTCTTCTTGCCCTCAAATCGAGAACAAAAAAAATTGATTGTCTCACGACAACCAATCTTTAAAATTAACCTTAATAATCTAATACCATGAAAAACACATTGCAAATATAGCAATAGTTTTTAATTTTTGCACCAATTTATTTCTAAAAAAGAGAAATATTAACATTACTTAAACCTATAATTCTCCCATTTAAGCATCATTAACTTTTTATCCACCTCTTTTTGTTCTTCTGAGGCAGGTTTGTCAAGTAGCGACGAACTGGTCAGTGTCAATGTGGGTTCATGCTCGTCCAAGGAAGCCGTGAACATCCAGTCGGGCAAAGTAACATACTGTTTTGTATTCAACTTACGCCACTTCAAGGAATAGAATTCCACCTGACTGTCTTTGAACACAGCACCATAGGTTCTAACCACGCAGAGGATTTTCTTCATACTATCCACAGGCTGGCTGACATCGAGCAGGCGCATTTCCATCAGCGAACCTTCACTGAGTGCCAGACGGGCATAGTCGTCGGACATTCTCAACATCTCACTCTTTCCCTCGTACAAGTTGCGTACCTCTGCCTTCATCTTCGAATCGATGAAATCAATCATATCGAGGCGATTGTTCTCGGAAAGATACGGTACGATATTGACAGGCATCTGCTTAAACACCTGACTCATGGTTTGTGCCGATGAGCCAAGTGTCAGTAGAAGGGATAGGGCAATAAACAGTCTTCTCATATGCCGCAACCGATAATTATCCTCTGCCTGGACGGAGGTCTTTAACACGCACGGCCTTACCTTCGGAGACAGGCAGTGAGCCTTTCTTCACCAATTTAACTCGCGGTGTCAGCAGAATCTCATCCTTCAATGCACGCTGGATGTCGCGCGTCATCTTCTGGAGTTCTGGATAGACATCGGTATTCAGTCCGTCTAGTTCTACCTCTACAGTCATGATATCGTTATCATCCTCAGTATCGAGGGTAATCAAGTAGTTGCTACCCAATCCCGGATACTGAACAAGGATCTTCTCAACCTGCATGGGGAACACGTTGACACCTTTGATGATAAACATATCATCGGTGCGTCCCTTGATTCGGTCTATACGACGATGGGTACGTCCACACTTACACTCACCGGGGATAATGCGCGTCAAGTCGCGGGTACGGTAACGCAGGATAGGCATCATGGTGCGGTCGAGCGTGGTGAGTACCATCTCGCCAATCTCTCCGTCGGGCACCGGTTCGAAGGTGTCAGGATCGACAATCTCAATGATATAGTTATCTTCCCACAAGTGCATTCCACACTGTTCCTTACATTCAAAGGCAACACCGGGACCATTCATCTCAGTCATACCAAACGAGTTATACGCCTTGACACCCAGCATACGCTCGATACGACGACGCTGCTCTTCAGTATGAGGTTCTGCACCTATACATAAGGTACGTAGCTTAGTGCTACGAGGAT
The DNA here is from genome assembly GCF_900107705.1 of Prevotella sp. tc2-28. Lineage (GTDB taxonomy): Bacteria > Bacteroidota > Bacteroidia > Bacteroidales > Bacteroidaceae > Prevotella. The sequence continues at coordinate 114,832 of NZ_FNRE01000004.1, read as the reverse complement.
CTATGCCTTCTTCCTGGAAAACTTCTGCCAGGCGGATGGCATAGGAAGGAATGGCATGCAGACAAGTAGTTCCGAAATCTTTGATAAACTTAATCTGGCGCTTCGAATTACCAGCAGCAGCAGGCACCGTCATTGCTCCAAGCCACTCGGCACCATACTGGAAACCAAGGCCACCAGTGAACATACCGTAACCACTGGAGTTCTGGAATACATCGCTCTTACGGCATCCAACCATATACAAGTTGCGTGCAACCATGTTAGCCCACGAACAGATATCGTGTTCAGAATAGACGACGACACAGGGATTACCCGTTGTTCCACTGGTAGAATGTATACGAACGGCTTCGTCCATATTTGCACCAACGAGTCCGAAAGGATAGTTGTCGCGCAGATCTTGCTTCGTGGTGAAAGGAATCTTACGTAGGTCTTCAAGACTGTTGATAGAATCAGCCGTGATGCCTAACTCTCCCAGACGCTTTTTGTAGAAAGGCGACTGGAGACAGACATTGATGGTATCCTTGAGTTTCTTAACTTGCAGCTGCTGAAGCTGTTCACGAGGCATTTTCTCAATTTCCGGCTGCCAGTACTCGCCATCGGGCTTAATGGTAGCCATGATTTTTTCATCGGTCATATCTTATCAGTTTATATTGATTATTCATTTGCTAGTTGCATCATCATCACTGCCGAGAGTCCTGCCGTCTCAGTGCGCAGACGACTCGTGCCCAGATGGACGGACTTGAATCCTTTGTCCATCGCACGTCGCACCTCGTCGATAGAAAAGTCTCCTTCAGGACCTATCATCACCACAGCATCACAAGTGTCAGAAGACAGACGTAACTCATCAAACAGATAGGTACGTGGTATTTCGTCGTAACAATGGGCAATATACTTGTGCTCCGTCGAAATCGTATTGATGAAGTCGTCGAAGGACTTGATTTCATTCACTTGGGGCATCCATGCCTTTCTGCTCTGTTTAACGGCAGAAATAACGATTTTCTCGATACGCGGAAGTTTGACAATACGACGCTCAGAGAACTGACAATCGAGGAAAGACAATTCGTCGACACCGATTTCTACGGCTTTCTCCACCATCCACTCGATGCGATCCATCATCTTCGTGGGTGCTATAGCTAGATGTACACTACCCTTCCACTGACGCTCCTGAGGCAACACATCCTTGATGGCATAACAGCAATGATGAGTGTGCGCCAAGGTCACTTCTGCACGGTAGTAGTTACCCTTTCCGTCCATCAGCATCATCTCGTCGCCAGCCTTCAACCGAAGCACGCGCAGGGCATGTGTCGCCTCTTCTTCTGGCAACTCGGTGCAGTTGGCAGCATCCGGCACGTAGAAAAACCTGACCTCTTTCATCTATTCATTTAATGCTTGATTTCCTTAATCGGTTTTTGCTCTGGTTTAAAGACCAAAGCGAAACAAATGCCTACAACCAATGCGAAACTGGCAAAAACAAACCAACAGGTCTGCCAGTCACCGTTCAAGAAACCATTCTCCCACTGACAATAGGTATTGACAATCTCACCAGCTGCCAATGTACCGATGGTAGCTCCAAGTCCGTTAGTCATCATCATAAACAATCCCTGAGCAGAAGCCTTGATGTTAGGCTCGCACTCCTGATCAACGAAGATACCTCCCGAAACGTTGAAGAAGTCGAAAGCTACACCATAGACGATACAAGAAAGAATAAAGAAGATGACACCTGGCATAGCTGGATTGCCAATGCCAAAGAAGCCAAAGCGGAACACCCATGCAAACATCGACATCAGCATAACAACCTTAATACCGAACCGCTTCTGGAAGAAGGGGATCATCAGGATGCACAAGGCCTCACTAATTTGTGATATGGAGGTAAGCAGCGTGGCATTATTGGCTGCAAATGTATCAGCGAACTCAGGAACTCCCTTAAAACTGGTAATAAAAGGACCTGCAAAGCCATTAGTAACTTGCAGGCACATGCCTAACAAGGCAGAGAAGATAAAAAACAGGGCCATCTGACGACGTTTGAACAACCTGAAGGCATTAAGTCCTAGACTCTCGGAGAGAGACACATTACCCTCCTTCTTGACTAACGGACAATCCGGCAACGAGAAACAATAGACGAACAACAAGATGCTCAGTAAACCTGACACGAAGAACTGCATATAGGTATACTGGAACTTATAGTCGTTTTCGGCCAATGTGAAACCGAAACCCGTCTCGTCAAGATAGGCACAGTTCACCACCCACATGGTAGCGATGAATCCTACTGTACCAAGCACGCGGATTGGCGGGAAGTCTTTCACCGTGTCAAATCCATTCTTCTTGAGGATGGTGAATGCCACCGTGTTGGACAAGGCGATGGTCGGCATGAAGAATGCAACACTCAACGTATAGAGTGCGATGAAAAGAGATTTGTTGGTCAACTCTTCACCATATCCTGCATCCTGTCCCAACCACCAGCAACCCAGCATGAAGCCGCCTGCCAATAAATGGCATAGGCCTAGCAGTCGCTGAGGTTGGATATATTTATCAGCAACAATACCCATCAGTGTGGGCATGAAGATACTCACAATGCCTTGAATAGCATAAAACCAAGAAATCTCTTCACCTAATCCGGCAACGCCGAGATAGTTTCCCATGCACGTGAGGTAGGCACCCCACACGGCGAACTCGATGAAGTTCATTACCGCTAATCGTACTTTCAGATCCATAGTCGTCTTTATTTTATGTTATTGGTTTATCTTTATCAAACAAACGAACCACCCCGTCATTGCACTTTCTTAAGTTCAACCGGCCTTGGTGCCACTCGGTGCGGGCCAACTCCTGGGTCAGGGCGTAGTGGCGTTCCACCTGGCCGTCTTCCGACAATTCGACGACGTAGCGTATCAGGCACTGCCCTTCCGGGGTTATCAATTCGTTGCAGGCTATCCGTCTGTACGGAGTCTTTCTTGTTTGTTCCATCGGTTTTATTGATTGACTTATCATGGAATCGTATCAGTTGCATCTGACTGACATACATCAGTTTACGCGTATCAGAGAGATCGCCTCCATCACTCAGATAGATATAACCCGACATCTCCTTAAGTTTCTTATCTTTATTGGCAGGCACACGAATTTGCGAAAGACCAGCTATCGAAACGTGGTTAGCTGTTTGGATGATGCTATCACCTTCATATTTTGTCAGCACGCAGACGACGGCATCTTTGGAACCTGTCTGGTAGAGAAACTCTGACATAAACTGAAACATAAACGAGTCGCCTAGATGGAATGTCGTATCCACCTTGACCGTAAAATCAAAACGGTTCTGGGTAGGACGTGGAATGAGAAGCACCTCAGAGGTATTGGTCCAGATATTGGCAGTGTCGCCAGTCGTGCTATACTGAGAATATCGATTAAGTTCCCCCACTCCGGCACCCAATGCCTTTGCCTCGTCGTTCAGTCGTTCGCTGACATGTGAATAAATTTCCTTAAAGCGATCTGCACGGGAATAGTAATAGACCAAGGATGAGTCAAAGTCAGCCTCGCTGATACCATATTTTTTCAGCACAGCATCAAGATACACCTGCTTGTTCAAATCAGCCTCACTTCCTACCGAAGTCCTTGACATTGCCTGAGCGATATGGTAATCATAGAGGATTTCCTCCATTTCATCAGGCTGAATATATTCCGAAGGTACCGTTGGCTTACATGCCAACACCAACATCAGGACAAACAGGTATGTGACGCTATGCTTCATCTGTTTCTTCTGCTTTTTTCTTTAAAGACAACTCTCCTATCTCCTTGCGATAGAACAGCAACAGCAGTACAACGCCTACCGAGATGGCGGAGTCGGCAAAGTTAAAAATCGGACTGAAGAAAACATAGGGCTCACCACCCACTACAGGAACCCAGTCTGGCCAAGTGGTCACAATCAGCGGGAAATAGAACATGTCGACCACCTTTCCCATCAGGAAAGGGGCATAGCCAGTGCCGAAGGGCACCAGATAACTGGTGTAGAACTCAGAACTGGCGTTGAAGATGAGTCCGTAGAACATAGAGTCAAAGATATTTCCCGCAGCACCTGCCATCACCATAGAAATGCAAATAATGTAACCCCACCGGGCATGTTTCCGGACTTGCTGTGCGATGTAATATCCTAAAACTCCAACGGCAACAATACGGAAGATGCTAAGCACCAGTTTGGAACCTATCTCCATTCCGTATGCCATCCCGTTGTTTTCTATGAACACAATCTTGAACCATGAGAAGATTTCTATCTGCTCATGAAGCGTCATATGCGTCTTCACCCAAATCTTGATGACTTGGTCGATAAGAAGGACGGCCAGCACAATAAGTGCAGCCAGCCATCCTCGTTTTACTGTTTCCCTGTTAGCCATTTACTTTTTGCCTGCCAACTTTGACTCCACGCTCAGTGTTGCGTGAGGAACAGCACGCAGGCGCTCCTTAGGAATAAGTTTTCCCGTAATACGGTCAATGCCGTATGTCTTATTCTCAATACGTGTCAGTGCAGCCTTCAATCCCTGAATGAACTTCTGCTGACGGGAAGCCAGCGAGATAAGTTCTTCCTTAGACTGGGTAGCACTACCCTCCTCCAATGCTTTATACGTAGGTGATGTATCATCGACGTCATTAGAGTCTTGATTCATCAGCACGCGCATCATCTGGTCGTAGTCACGTTTGGCCAGCGCCAGCTTCTCATTGATAATCGCACGGAACTCTTCCAGTTCTTCGTCCGTGTAACGTGTTTTCTCAGCCATAATACATTAAGATTTAGTTATTTTAATATTCAGTTTAAAGTCGTCAAATTCAACGTTCTGACCGTCGTTGGCCTCGAGTTTCAAGTCATCAGCCAACACCTGACGGGCAATATAGTTTCCAAAAGCCTCAACAGCCTTAGTGGAAGCCTCGTTAGGCTCAATGCTGACACGGATGTGGTCTGTAATCTCCAGACCACTCTTCTTACGGATATTCTGGATGCGGTTTACTAACTCACGGGCCATACCCTCGGCACGCAACTCATCAGTCTGGGTGATATCAAGGGCTACTGTCAGGTTGCCTTCGTTGCCTACCAGCCATCCAGGGATATCCTCACTGATAATCTCTACGTCCTCAGCAAGAATCTCATAGTTGCCCAACATCAGGCGTCCGTTGGTCTCAAGCTCGGCAATCTGTTCCTGTGACATCTCAGCAACTGCAGCAGCTACGGCTTTCATGTCCTTACCGAACTTCTTACCCATTGTACGGAAGTTACATTTCACTTTCTTCACCAGGATGCCAGCACCCTCAACGAACTTCACTTCCTTCACGTTCACCTCTTGCAGGAAGATCTGCTTCACACTCTCGATAGCCTCACGCTGAGCCTGGTCAACGGGAGGAATCATCAGCGTCTGCAGAGGCTGCTTCACTTTGATACTCTCCTTACGACGCAGGGCGAGTACGATAGTGGTTATACGCTGGGCAATAGCCATGCGTTCCTCCAAGTCCTTGTCGACAAGTGTTGCGTTGAATTCGGGGAATTTATCCAAGTGGACACTATCCAGCTGACCTCCGAGGTCTTTATACAACTGATCGGCAAAGAACGGAGCAAAAGGTGCCAGCAGTTTCGAAACGGTCATCAAGCACTCATACAGTGTCTGATAGGCTGCCAGTTTGTCGTTGTCCATCTCCTTGCCCCAGAAACGTTTCTTGTTCAGGCGGACATACCAGTTGGAGAGGTCTTCATCCACAAACTGGTCGATGAGTCGTCCGGCACGTGTGGGATCGTATCCGTCCATCTCCTGCTCAACACCCTGAACCAATGAATTCAGGCATGAGAGTATCCAACGGTCAAACTCTGGACGCTCGCTGACAGGAATCTGAGGTGTCTGCGGGTCGAAGTTATCCACGTTGGCATACATCGCAAAGAGTGAGTACGTATTATATAAGGTGCCAAAGAACTTACGGCTGATCTCAGCAACACCCTCTGGGTCAAACTTCAGGTTGTCCCAAGGCTCTGAGTTGGTCATCATGTAAAGGCGCACGGCATCAGAGCCATACTTGCCAATCATATCGAACGGATTCACCACATTGCCGACATGCTTGGACATTTTGTTGCCCTTGGCATCAAGCACAAGACCACTGGAAATAACGTTCTTGAAAGCAACGCTGTCGAAGATCATCGTAGCAATAGCATGCAGGGTAAAGAACCAGCCACGCGTCTGGTCGACACCCTCGTTGATGAAATCGGCGGGGAAAGCCTGTTTCTTATCGATTAGTTCAGCATTCTCAAACGGATAGTGAATCTGTGCGTAAGGCATAGAACCTGAGTCGAACCACACGTCAATCAGGTCACTCTCACGCTTCATCTTCTTGCCTGTGGCACTGACTAGGAAGATATAGTCGACATAAGGACGGTGCAAGTCTATCTTGTCATAGTTCTCTTTAGACATATTGCCAGGAACGAAGCCCTGGTCCTTCAGCGGGTTGCTCTTCATGAAGCCCGCTTTGACGGCCTTCTCTATCTCGTTATAGAGTTCCTCAACGCTGCCGATACAGATTTCCTCACCATCCTCTGAACGCCAGATAGGCAGTGGTGTACCCCAGAAGCGCGAACGTGAGAGGTTCCAGTCATTCAGGTTGTCGAGCCAGTTGCCAAAACGACCCGTACCCGTTGACTCGGGTTGCCAATTGATGGTCTTGTTCAGCTCTGACATGCGTTCCTTCTTGGCTGTGCTCTTGATAAACCAGCTATCCAGCGGATAATAGAGCACGGGCTTGTCGGTACGCCAGCAGTGAGGATAGTTATGGACGTGCTTTTCTATCTTGAAAACTTTGTTCTGGGCCTTCAGGTCCATACAAATGGAGATATCCAGCGTCTCGTCCTTATCTGTCAGCGTGTCGTCGTAGGCGTTCTTCACATAACGTCCCGCAAATTTATTCCACTCGGCTGTGTTGACGTAGTTCTTCACAAAGTCTTCGTCAAGATCCTCTATCACAAAGTACTTTCCCTGAAGGTCAACAACAGGACGCTCAGCACCTTTCTTGTCAATCAGCACGATAGGACAGATACCTGCTTTCTTGGCCACAAAGGCATCGTCGGCACCGAAGTTCGGGGCAATATGTACGATACCAGCACCATCGTCGGTGGTTACATAGTCACCAGGAATCACCTTGAAGGCATCACCCATCGGCTTAATGGCAGGCATCAGCTGCTCGTACTCCATTCCAACGAGGTCTGTACCCTTATAGCGTGCTACGATTCGGTATGGAATCAACTTGGCGCCCTTTTCATAGGCGGGCATCTCCTCACCATCGGTAATGGCACCCTCGGCAGGCAAATAGGCGTTCAGACGGGCTTCTGCCAGAACAACGGTAATCTTCTCTGCTGTATAGGGGTTATAGGTCTGCACGGCCACATAGTCAATCTTCGGACCTACGCAGAGGGCTGAGTTGGCAGCCAGCGTCCACGGTGTGGTGGTCCAAGCCAAGAAGTACGGTGTGCCCCACTTTGTCATCTCAGGTTTCGGATTCTTCATCTTGAACTGAGCCGTACAGGTGGTATCCTTCACGTCACGGTAGCATCCAGGCTGGTTCAGTTCGTGCGAGGAAAGTCCTGTTCCTGCAGCGGGCGAATAAGGCTGGATGGTGTATCCTTTGTAGAGCAGGCCTTTGTTGTAGAACTGCTTCAGCAGCCACCAAAGGGTCTCGATATACTTGTTGTCGTAGGTGATGTAGGGATTGTCCAGGTCCACAAAATAGCCCATCTTCTCCGTCAGTTCACGCCACTCCTGGGTATACATCATCACGTTCTCGCGACACTTCTTGTTGTAGTCCTCGGTAGAGATGTACTTGTCGCTCTCCTTGTTGTCGATGTCGGCCTTGGTGATGCCCAGTTCCTTCTCAACGCCCAACTCTACGGGCAGTCCGTGGGTGTCCCAACCTGCCTTACGCTTCACCTGATAACCCTGCATGGTCTTGTAGCGGTTGAAGGTGTCCTTGATGCTGCGCGCCAGCACGTGATGGATTCCAGGGTGACCATTGGCCGATGGAGGACCCTCGAAGAATACGAATTGTGGACAACCTTCCCTCTCCGTCACGGAGCGCCAGAAGACGTTTTTCTCCTTCCACGTCTGCAGCACGTCATCGTTCGTCTGCACCAAATTCAAGCCTTTGTGTTCGGCAAATCTCTTACTCATAAATATCGATATTTTCTTACATATTTCCTAATGACGTGCAAAAGTAAGCATTTTTTTTCGAACCACCAAATTTTTTACCTCGCAATTAGGCATCTCTTTACAAAATATAACCAAACGGCAATATGTAACTTTGTAACAATGTAACTTTGTAACATTAAGCTCATTCCGAAGTGCGTAATTTATCAGTTAAAAAATATAATAATATATTATTATATATTTTAAAGTAATAAACTGGCATAAATAGAAAATCCTTATTGTTACATTGTTACAAAGTTACAATGTGACGAAACTGATCTCCAAAACGGTCTTAGTCTGGTCACCGACGGCCACACGATGGTCTGTACGTAGACCAACAACCCACACGATAACTCCCTGAGCATCAACAACTACAAGCTGGCGACGCTTCTCGAAAACATTCATCTTCAGGCCGGTCATCAGGTCGCTCAACAGCTTGCGGCCTTTCATTCCGTAGGGCACCATCCAGTCGCCCTCCTCCACCCTGCGGATGGTCAGCGGAAACACCACTTTGTCGGCATCAAGCGTAGCAATTTTGGGATTTTTCGATACGTAAACAGCACATTTTCGCACCTTAACCTTACTGTTTTCGTCCAAAATATACGTTCCTTCCTCAGGCACGACAATACGTTTCGAAGTCATCGATATTACGTTTCGATGGGCTTGATACGTAACATCCGTTTTTTCAACGATAAGACGGGTACGATCTTTCAAGACATCATACCCTGATGCGGAACTAACGATTCCACCGCTATCGGCATCTAAAATCTGGTGTACTTGACTGCCATTAAAACCATAGTTTTTGAGCCATTCGAATACCACATATTCACTTGAACCGTATTTCTCTAATTCACTTAGTTCAAGGATGTTACTGTCTTTATAATTATCCGATATCGCATCCAGTATTTTTTGTGCTTCCACCAAATTTTCAGCCGTCCGCTGGATATTCTCAGACACGGCAGGATTGAGTTCACAAAGCAAGGGCAGCACCTGCAAACGCACCTTGTTTCGCAGCGCGTCAGCCTCCAAATTGGTGCTATCTGTCACGTATTTTTGCCCTCTTCCCGACAAAAACGCCTCGATTTCTGCCCTCGAAACGCACAAAAACGGGCGCAAAATAAAGCCATTTCGTGGTTGAATACCCGTCAAGCCACGCAACCCCGTACCTCTAACAAGGTTCAAAAGTACCGTCTCCACCGAGTCATCACGGTGGTGGGCCACGCAGATACCAGCAGCACCCATATCCTGACGCAGCTGATCAAACCACTTATAGCGCAGCTCACGGGCTGCCATCTCTATACTCACCTTATGCAATTCGGCATATTCACGCGTATCAAAATGAGCACGATGGAGCTCTACTCCGAGCTGTTGACAATGCTCCACACAAAACGCCTCGTCCCTATCCGACTCAGCACCACGCAGATGGAAATTACAATGCGCCGCATGCACGTTATAGCCGGCCTCTTTCAACAGCAAGAGCAAAGCCACGCTATCTGCACCACCGCTTAAAGCAACTAGATATAAATCATTGACATTAAGCAGCTTATGTTTCTTGATATAATCTCCTACTTTACTCCACATAGAGCACCAAGCCCTTCAGGTATTCACCCTCTGGATGATAGATATTGATGGGATGATCAGCAGGCTGATGCAACTGATGCAGGATGCGAACCTTACGCTTGGCAAGTGCTGCTGCTGTAAAAACGGCATTACGGAAATGGTCTTTCGTAACCACTTGCGAACAAGAAAATGTAAAGAGGATACCACCCTTCTCTATCTTCTCGAATGCCTTTTGGTTCAAGCGCGTATAGCCCTTCAGCGCATTATGCAGGGCACCACGATGCTTGGCAAAGGCGGGAGGGTCAAGAATGATGAGGTTGTAATTCGAGCCAGCCTGCTCCAGATACTTAAAAGCATCTTCACAGTATGCTTCATGACGGGCATCACCCGGGAAATTCAGTTCTACGTTCTGCTTGGTGAGTTCGATGGCTTTTGCCGAACTGTCCACACTATGTACGAGCATTGCTCCACCACGCATCGCATAAAACGAGAAACCACCCGTATAGCAGAACATGTTCAGCACTCGCTTTCCTTTGGCATAATGCTCCAACAAAGAGCGGTTCTCACGCTGATCTACGAAGAAGCCCGTTTTCTGTCCTTTCAGCCAGTCTACGCGGAACTTCAAACCGTTTTCCGTGGCAATATTATCGTCGCTGTTGCCATACAGGAAACCATTCATGTCGTCGGCAGTCATGAAGGGAAGCGTCGTCTCGCTCTTATAATAAATATGTGAAATGCGCGAATCCATCACATCAACCAACGCACGAGCTATCTGCTTACGACATAAGTGCATGCCGATGGAATGGGCTTGCATGACAGCCGTCTGTCCATACACGTCGATAATCAGACCGGGAAGATTGTCACCCTCGCCATGAACCAGTCGGTAGGTGTTATTATCTGCATTATCGGCTATACCAATAGCCTGACGCATGGTCAAAGCCGACAAAAGACGGGAATGCCAGAATTCATCGTCAATCTGCACATCAGAAAACGAAAGGACACGAACGGCAATAGACCCCTGTTGGTAATGGCCGACAGCGATGAAATCACCCGTATTGGTTACCACACGAACGATTTCACCTTCCTCAATATCCTCGTCCATCCGTAGGATGGCACCAGAGAACACCCAGGGATGAAAGCGTCGTAGGCTCTCATCCTTCCCTTTCCGTAACTGAATCTGCTTGTACATCGTCTGCTATTTTGATAAGTTCATAATCACCAGTCTTCTCCAGTCGCATCAGCTCTTCATAGAGCATAATGCAGGCCCACGCATCCGTTGCCGCATACTGTTTCTGTCTTTCATTCAGTATGTCAGCCTCCCAATTCGTGAGCCGTTCACGTTTGGAAATCTTCTGACCAAAAAAGTTGGCATATAGTTTCTGAAGACTCAGGTCTTCCACACCAATCTCACGGACACGGGTTTGCAAGTCGATGAAAAGGCCTGCCTTAAAGTCACCCGACTTATGCAACATAGTCAGGTCATCATGCCACGAGAGTCCAATCTTAGGTACCGTAGTGTCCTCCAGAAGACGCTTGACAGAGGGCGATTTACCCAAAAGGTTGAGTCTGAACAGGAAACAAATCTCATGACTGGCCACCTGCAACAAGGCTACCTTATTCATGTGTCCTTTCTTAAAGGACGGACGCGTCTCGGTATCAACGCCTAAAACAGGCTGTGACAACAGATAGTCAACGGCTCTCTGCGCCTCTGATTCATTCAGTATCACCACGATACGGCCTTCGAAAAGGACCCTTGGCAATTCTGAAATTTTTTTCTTGTCGTACTTATTTAAGATTGTTTTCTTCATTTGGCGTACAAAGGTAATGCAAAAAAAACAAAAAACGGAAGATTTATGATGAAATCTAAGTTTTTATTATTAATTTTGCACCTTAAATTATAATAAGGTATGGCTAAGAAGAAAACAACTAAGTCCTCCGTGAAGTCTACTTCGTTCGCAGAAGCAGTCGGTATGGGTAATCCTTTCAGCAACGAGCGCATCCTTTTCGTCATTGGTTTCTTCCTGCTTTTCTTTGCAGGTTATATGGCGTGGGCTTTCGTATCGTTCCTTTTTACAGGATCTGCTGACCAGAGCATGATAGAAGCGCCAAAGCCCGGTGAACTGCTGAACCAAGAGCAGGAATTCCAAAATGCGTGTGGCTCCATCGGAGCATATCTCTCCTGGTTCTTCATCAAACGCTGTTTCGGTCTGTCGGCATTCATCATTCCCATCTTCACGCTGATGATTTCGGTCACGTTGATGCGCGCCTATAAGGTCAAGCTTCTGAAATGGTTCATGTGTCTGACCATCGTGATGATATGGACCTCCGTTGCAATAGCCAAATTCCTTTCACCATTGTTCGAGGATGCCTGCTACAATCCTGGTGGTGACCATGGTCTGGCCGTCTGTCAGCAAATAGAAGGTCTGATAGGCACCCCAGGCCTGATAGCTGTTCTTGCCTTGACGGCAGTAGCCTTCTTAACCTACCTGAGTATGGAGACTGTTATCTTTATCCGTAAGGTTTTCAATCCGTTACGTTATCTCAAGAAGATACCTATGACCATTCATGTGGGAGGCAGTGAGCCTGAAACTAATCAGGCTATGATTAACACACTGGAAGACCCAGAGGTCTTTGACGACCCACAAGCAGAGGAGATATCCTTCTCGATGGATGATGAAGTAGAGCCCGTCATTGTTGACACACCGGTGGACAATGAACCGATAATTCCTATTTCACCCAAAGACCCCGCTGATCCTACTAACGATGTAGAGATGACGGTGGACACGGGAGAGGAAGAAGAGGCAGCCAAAGGTAAAGAGCTGGCAGGCAACTATGGTGACATCAGCACTCCCTACGATCCCAAACGTGACCTGGAAAACTATCACTATCCGACGCTCGACCTGCTGAAGAAATACGAAGACGACGGCAAGCCTTATATCGATATGGCTGAGCAGACAGCTAACAAGAACCGTATCGTCGACGTATTGCGCAACTTCGGTGTGGAGATTTCAAGTATCAAGGCTACCGTCGGTCCTACCATCACCCTTTACGAGATAACTCCCGCACCAGGTGTCCGCATCTCGAAGATTCGTAACCTGGAAGACGATATTGCCCTGAGCCTTTCAGCACTTGGCATTCGTATCATCGCACCTATTCCCGGAAAGGGCACCATCGGTATTGAAGTTCCTAATGCCAAACCCAGCACGGTATCTATGGAGAGTATCCTGAACTCAAAGAAGTTCCAGGAATCCACGATGGAGCTGCCTTGTGCCGTCGGTAAGACGATTACCAACGAGGTCTTTATGTTTGACTTGGCAAAAGCTCCGCATCTGCTGGTTGCCGGTGCTACAGGACAAGGTAAGTCAGTAGGACTGAACGCCATCATCACCTCCTTATTATATAAGAAACACCCTGCCGAACTGAAAATCGTGCTCGTTGACCCGAAGAAGGTGGAGTTCAGTGTTTACTCCAGCATTGAGAAGCATTTCCTGGCAAAGGTACCCGATGATGGTGAAGAGCCTATCATCACCGATGTCACAAAGGTTATCCGCACGCTGAACTCCCTTTGTAAGGAGATGGATACCCGCTACGACCTGCTGAAGGTGGCACAGGCACGTAACATCAAGGAATACAACAAGAAATTCATTGACCGCCAGTTGAATCCGGAGCACGGTCACCGCTATATGCCCTATATCGTCGTAGTTATCGATGAATTCGGTGATTTGATAATGACAGCCGGCAAGGAAGTGGAATTGCCTATTGCACGTATTGCGCAGTTGGCACGTGCCGTCGGTATCCACATGATCATCGCCACCCAGCGTCCTACGACAAACATCATCACTGGTACCATCAAGGCTAACTTCCCAAGTCGTATTGCATTCCGTGTAGGTGCGATGATTGACTCACGCACCATCTTGGACCGTCCGGGAGCTCAGCAGCTGATTGGACGTGGTGATATGCTTTACCTCAACGGAGGTGAACCTGTACGTGTACAGTGTGCCTTCGTTGACACACCCGAAGTAGAGCGCATCAACCAATTCATTGCCCAGCAACAAGGTTATATCTCAGCATTCGAATTGCCCGAGCCTGATACCGACGAGGGTGAAGGTGGCGAGAGTCGCGATGTGGACATGCAGCATCTTGACCCGATGTTCGAGGATGCAGCCCGTCTGATTGTTCGCGAACAGAGTGGTTCTACATCACTTATTCAGCGTAAGTTTGCTATTGGCTACAACCGTGCCGGTCGTCTGATGGACCAGCTGGAAAAGGCAGGCATCGTAGGTGCTGCTCACGGTTCCAAGCCTCGTGAAGTATTAATCATGGACGAGATGAGTCTCGAAAATCTATTAGCACAATGGAGAAGTTAAGAATAATCATCATGATGCTGCTCTTTTCTGTAGTAGCACAAGGACAGACAGCCAAGCAGGTATTAGACAAGACTGCGGCTGTCGTTTCCGACAAAAACGGCGTACAGGCTAACTTTAGTATAAAAGGTGCGCAGATGCAGACCAGTGGTACCTTTGCCGTCAAAGGCCGTAAGTTTCATGCCACCACCCCACAAGCCACCATGTGGTTTGACGGAAAGACGATGTGGACCTATATGAAGAAAAACGACGAGGTGAACGTATCGAACCCTACCGAGTCGCAGTTGGCTGCCATCAATCCCTATAACTTCATCTACCTGTACAAAAACGGATACACGTATAAGATGGAGAAGGGACGTAACAACTACATCGTACATCTGACGGCTACAGACAAGAAGAAAAACATTCAGGAAATGTACATTACCGTACTCCAGAAAGGCTATATTCCCACACAGATTCGCATGAAGCAGTCCAAGGGATGGACGACGATAGACATTAGCCAGTTCAAGGCAACGGCGCAGTCTGACAACCTGTTCCGCTTCAACTCAAAAGACTATCCTCAGGCTGAAGTCATAGACCTTAGATAAACGATGAACAAAATACAACTATTCTTTCTGCTCCGTAAAAACACCAAACTGAGCGAGAAACGCCACCCGATGTTCGAGGCCAACCAGTATGGCAAGTTCTTCGGCTATCTCTTCGTGGGCATCATGGCCATCGAGTTCATTGCCCTCGGTACCTTCTTCGGTTGGCTTGCTGCCAAAGAAGACACCGCGGAGATGATTTTCTATGTGATGCCTTTTCTGCTCATCATGGACTTCGGTGGACGCTTTGCTACCCAGCAGACCCCGCTGATGCTGGTGAAACCGTATCTTTTGACTCCTATCAGTAAGTATTCTGCCATTGAGTGCTTCCTCATTTCACAAATCTTCGACGGAGGCAACTTTATATGGATGACCGTCTTCCTACCCTACGTCTTTGTGGTTTGGTGTGGTGGCATTACGGGTTGGGCTGCATTGGGAATGCTTTTCATGCTCCACCTGATGATTGTCGTCAATAGCCAGTGGTACCTGTTAGTACGCACGTTGACCAATCATCACTTCTTGTGGTGGACACTGCCTATCGTTTTCTATGGTTTGCTGATAGGTCCGTTCTTCTTCCTGCCTGATGACATCATCGACCAATATACCGGTTTCATCGCTGATTTCGTGGAACATCACGGCTCGCTATGGTTGCTCTTTGCCTTGTTTGCCGGTTTGTTCTGCATTCTTTTCTGCATCAACCGTCGTCTGCAGATGACACTGGTCTACGACGAAGTGTCGAAGAAGGAGAACACCAAGATGAAGCACGTCTCGGAGTTCAATGATCTGAACCGCTTCGGACAGATAGGAGAATACCTAAAACTGGAGATTAAGAGTACGATGCGTAACAAAGCTATTCGTGCCCGTTTCATCTCAGGACTCTGCTTCATCACCTTCTTCTCGGTTGCCATTGCTTTCCTGGATATCTACCAAAGCAATTTTGCACGTAACTTCCTTTGTCTCTATGCCTTCATCTACTTTGGAGCCACCAACCTGACGAAAGTGATGTGTCCGGAAGGTAATTATATTGATCTGCTGATGGTTCACAAGGAGAACATTCTGACACTACTCCGTGCCAAGTACTATTACTATAGCGCCATCCTACTATTACCGCTGCTCATCCAGTTGGTACCCGTTTTCATGGGTCAGTTCTCCATCCTGATGATACTGGCTTACCTCTTGACGGCTACTGGTCCCGTCTACTGCATGTTGTTCCAGTTGGCAGTCATCAACAAAGACTCCCTTCCACTCAATGAGAAGATTACCGGCAAGAACCAGATGGAGAACAAATGGCAAGGCATCTTATCGATGACTGCTATGTTCCTGCCTGTTGTTGTCGTTATGGTTATCGAGTCTTTCTTCGATAGTACGACAGCTTTCTGGATAATGATCATAGTAGGTTTAGCATTCACCGTCACCGAACCCCTATGGATGCGAAATATCTATCAGCGGATGATGCGACGCCGTTATCAGAACCTGGAAGGATTCCACGCAACCCGTTAGCAACTTTTTTTATTCGTCATTCAATCATGTATTTCACAGGAGTCATCATTGCCGTTTGCACTTTTCTAACTATAGGCATCTGGCATCCCATCGTTATCAAGACCGAATATCACTGGGGAACCCGTCCTTGGTGGGTATATCTCATTATCGGTGTAGCTTGTATCGGGGCCGCCTTCTTCATTGAGAATGCCATTCTTTCATCTGTCGTCGGCGTCTTCGGAGCCTCAGCACTCTGGGGAATCGGAGAGTTATTTGCCCAGAAAAAGCGTGTACAGAAAGGATGGTTTCCCATGAATCCCAAAAGACGCAGCGAATATCCGCCTATTGACAAGAACGAGACGCTATGCCCCGTCCATCACGGCAAGAGCATTTACGCTATAGAAGATGAAGACCATTCTGATTCAAGTCGGTAAGACAACCAACAAGCATTTCATTGCAGGCATCAACGACTACGTAGAGCGCATCAACCATTACATGCCATTCGAAGTCATCACGATTCCTGAGTTGAAGAATACGAAAAACCTAACGGAGGAACAGCAGAAACAAGCCGAAGGCGAACTGATTCTGAAACAGTTGCAGTCTTCCGATACCGTTGTCCTGCTTGACGAGCACGGCAGTGAATATCGTAGCATAGAGTTTGCCCGCTGGTTAGAGCAGAAACGTAACACCGCCCGTCGACTTCTGTTCGTTATCGGAGGGCCTTATGGCTTTTCAAAAGACGTCTATGCACGGGCCAACGAACAAGTATCACTTTCCAAGATGACTTTTTCCCACCAGATGATACGCCTCACCTTTACCGAGCAGATTTACCGAGCCTGCACCATTATCAAAGGCGAGCCCTATCATCATGAATAAGTAATTTTACTCTCGGAGTATTTATATTTCTATTCGGAGAATTTATATTTTCTTACAGAGAAGCTCATCTTTTTATTCCTCGTAATACGACCACAACAACAGTGGCTTCTCTTCATCGTTCACCAACTCCCATATATAATCCATGCCTCTTGTAGTGACGGTAACACACCCCTGACAACTTGCACGATGAAGGGGAATATATCGCATCCAGACATGACCATCCAAAAAAGTAGATCCGTGAATCATAAGTACTCTCGAATAGGCCGTCTTATTGTCACCATCCATCCCCTTTAATCGAAAACTTCGCCTAAGAGTGACACCATGCTCTTTGGTAACAAGAAAACGCCCCAAAGCAGAACACTCACTTCCAGGCTCATTGCTGAACACAGGGCGCTTATCGGTACTACCCTTTCCTGGTCCATGCATCACGTAGGTACTCGCCACTATCTTTTTTTCCTGAAAGTCCCAGACAAACAAACGAGGTGTTCCTGATGGCATGCTATAGTTCACGAACAATGCATAGTGCTCGTTCATATTGTGTTGCTTTGCAAAAGCCTGTGCCACGTCTGCTCGCTGCTCTACTATTTCAAATGCCCTATCATCTGGCCATTCAGGCAGTCCATAGTATTTCCATCCCCAGTACAAACCAAACATAAGGGCTGATACAATGAGTATTAGAATTAAGGCAAGAGTCCATTTTGTTTTATGCTTCATAATAGACCTATCTTTTTAGTTTCTTTCGTTCTATTATATGAATGTTTAGTGATGCTTCAAATACCATTCAATCACAGCGCACGCATAAAGGTATGCGAGGTCGCATTTGATATGCTTATCTGCCTTTGCTAGTTCCTCTACTTGCAATTTTGCATCTTTCAAAGGCAGGTCTGGATTCTTTGTAACAATAGACTTCACTTTATCATATAGCTTCATCTTGTCTGCAACAAACATCCATGTATCTTCATCGTAAATGCCAACACGCACTAGCATCGCTTCAATGTCAAACTCATCGTATTCTCTTTGAGATTCAAAGTCTTGTAGACTCATGTTATCGGCATAACCCAGTGCAGTAATATGGTATTTACTAAAGATTCCATCCTTATAGAAGTCGCTGTCACGTAGCTCTTCCAGTCGTTCCAATCTAATCTGAGAAATCTCCCAAACAAAGATTCCCATATAAGCCCTAAACAGCCATTCTGTATCGTATGACTCTTTGATAGTTCCTGCTAATTTAAAATTTTTGATTTTCTCATTAAATATCAAACGTGCCTCATCAACAGCTTCATTCATTGGCCTGCCAAGACGAAATATCTTAGTGGTGAAGGCTTCTGATAACTCACTATTCAAAGAGTTCTCTTCTAATGTGTTATCACTATAAAATGCAGTGATAGCATGCAGACAAGGGTCATAGCTTTGTTCTCTCCATTCTGAGTCGTACTTTTCACCAAAACGGCTGGCAAACTCAGAAACAGATTCATTACCATTCTGTCCTAATGCCCAGTTCCACATTTCCAAGTTATAGATGTCCTCCTCTGAGAGTGAGACACCATCTATTGTACGTCTGTAAACTTCCATAATCCTACTTGTTTATTGATTCCATAATTGAATCCACATTATTAGAGGTGACTCTAACCGTATCGTTTGTTTCCTCATCTAAAAAGAGTACAGGAGGCATGCCGTGAGCAATCATCCATTCCACGATATTATGGAACACAACACCAGCCATTCCACCGCCACTTGCTGGAAGTCCCAACTTGTTCATGCTAACAATAATGCTGTATTTGGGCGCGTCAGCAGGGAAATAGCCACAGAAAGCAACCTGATAATTAGCTAATGGCGTGCCAACTTCATTGTAATAATCATATTCTTCTACTTGTGACGTACCAGTCTTTCCTGCAACACGAACAATCGGAGTTCCTGCTTTTCTTCCTAATCCTTGACTAACCACATGCTCCAATACCATTTGCATGCTATCTATGTTTGCTTTGCTGGCAATTTGAGGATTAATAATCTCTATTTCTCCTGTTTTTAGCGTAGGCTTCACCATCTTACCATTATTTGCAATAGCATTGTAGAAGGTCAGCATTTGAATGGGTGCAATTTTCCGTTCATAGCCTATTGCACTCCACCAGAGTTTCCATTTAGCCCAATCTCCATCTTTTGGAGAGCTATAGCTCGTACGATTCAAACCATCTATTCCTTCTATATTGTATGGCTGACCAAAACTCATTTTATCCAAGAGGTCAAAAAATGCCTGATTATTATTGCCAAAAGTTTTGTTTACAGCTAAGCTAATTCCAACATTTGAACTAACTTCCAATGCTCTATCTAGTGTAATGCTACCATATCCTCCACGTTGCCAGTTGTGATCCTTCATTTCGTAGCCATCTTCTACAGGCCAAACACCACAACCTGTATGAACAACATCGCTCAACCTTGCCTTACCGGTCTCCAGTACAGCTAAAAGGGAAACTGTATGCATCAGCGCTCCAAGTTCCTGCTGATAGGCAAAGTTCTTACAGGATTGGAATTTGCCTTCATAATTACGCTCTAGTCCTACCATTGCCAGTATCTCACCTGTCTGAACTTCCATTACAATAGCTTGACCTTGTAACATATCAAGCATTTCCATTTCTGCAAGCAAAATAGTATCTACAGCGGTTTGCAGTTCTGGTACGATAGTGGGTTCCCCCATCTTCTTACCAGTCTTTATTTTTTCAGGCTGATGAGACGAATTGATTATATATAGCCCTGCACCTATCATAATCGCAACGACTACAATCACTGCGATAACCAACAAGGTTAACTTGCTTTTCTTTTCTGGAGTACCCAGTACCTGTAGTTCATCGTTATTCATAGCTTACCCTCCTTTCCTGTTTCTGATTCAATGAGAGCTTTCAACTGTTTCAGTGCCTCTTTGGAAGCCTGTAGTTCAAAAGCAATGTTCACCTCTGAATTAGACATGTATAACTGCTGTTTGTTTGGATTAATCTTAAAGATGTATGCCCTGTTTACTATCAACTGCTTCCCCAGACGAATGAAGGTCATAGCTTCCTTACCCAACTGTTCCTCCATCAGTTGCTGACATTGAGCAAGGTTCATGGTAAACACCTGTTCCGTTTTGTCATGCAGCACCATTGTGGAGTAGTTGCCATCTGACTTCACATAAACGACTCGTTCAGGTTTTACCCTGACGAGTTCGTTTGCATTCGATATGATTAGTACCTTGTTGCTCACTGCTTAATGTTTTATGGTGCAAATGTAGAAAATAATAATGAATTGAGAAACGTGAATCTTGTGCCCTTGTACGAAATATAGATATTAATGTACGAAATCAGAATTAATGTTTTCCAACTTCTTATTTACTCACATCACTTAACAAGTAACCTACAATAAAGATTATGATTACTATGAACAATTGCAATCCATCACTCATAAATGCTTTGTCATTATGTAATTTCTATAGCCCTAAAAAAGCCCAACCACTCACGATGTTTTTTGTACGAAATGGGTGGTTGGGTATAGGAAATAATAGCGTTTCAACGAAAAATGAGGTTTTTTACTCTCGAAAGTATATTGTTCCTAGGTCTATTCCTACACCAACTTCTTCAAACCATATATTATAAATCTTTGGATGGTCTTTGTATGGTGCGATTTTTATTGTTGCATTTGCTGACCGTTTTCTTGCATTTTTTATAGATGGTTTTAGAGCAGGGAAGTGAACAAATCCACTGTTCTTAAGAATATCCCTAATGGTTGGTCGATCGTCATCAACATAGTATTCTACCGTACCATTATATTCATACCATATATTATTTTTGAGATGAGCCTTTTTAGTTTTTTTGTCTGGAGTAACATAATTATTTGCTTGAAATTTGAAAGTATAATCAGAGGGATGAGAATCACTATAATATATGCAAAATCCAGAATAATTTCCATAAATTTTAAAATATGGCAAATTCCCGTATGTATCAGGCATTCCAAAAAGGAATCCTCCGACAGCACCATCTTCCCATTCTCCCCAATATCCATCATAATATGCACAGACCCTTATCTGGGCTGATATGCTTAATGATGCTAAAAATAAAAGTAGTGTTAATATCTTCTTTCCCATTGTTTTCTATAATTTAAGAATTGCTAGAAAAATATTCTTCCATAGACATAATCACCGATGTAATAATCGAAAACATCTTTGATTTCTTTTTGTAAGAAATCTGTTGTGGATGCTTTCGTTGACTGTTGAGACCATCCTGTTGAACTTCTCTTAATTCCAACAACATAAACATTATTACCAACAACCTTCACTCTCAACAAGACAGTGTTCCACTGATTATCTTTAACGTAGTAGCCACGTGTTGATAGCACTTGGGGTTCTTCTTGTTGGGTACTTCTTGGTGCACTATTATAGTATGAATTACCATAACTGTTACCATAACTGTTACCGTAGCTATTTCCGTAACCATTTCCATAATTATATGATGGTTGTGAATTACTTCCCCCACCAGTAGAAGGCTGTAGTGGTCTGTAATAGGTAAACGGAGCCTGTGCATCAGCCGAAATAGCGATAAGCATTACTGCTAAAAGTGATAATAATTTTTTCATAATCGTACGTTTTTAGTTAGACATTCATTTTTATAAAAGCCAACCAATCCCATGAAGTCAGCGGATTATTGTTAAAGAAGCGTGGGACTATTGCCATTATCGTCATAAGGTTCTGGACTACCTGCTACAAACAATGAACAATAGCCCACACCTTAGAATATATCATGCCAGTAAAGGTACAATAATCCTAACGATGTGAGCATATTGCCATTACCCTTGTAGCTAAGAATTGTCCAGATTCTATGACAGGATAAAAGTCAATCGCTCTTTTTTACTAAGTTTGAGCCATTAAAACGCACCCCTTCACGAAAGAGTACTTGAAACTCATCTGCAAATATAGCGATTAGTTCTGATAAAAGCAAGAAATCAAGCAGATATTTTTGCAAATTTGTATAAAATATCTAGCTGACTGTATGAAATGTACTGCCTTATAGAGCAAACTCTGTTTTAATCCGTTGAACAGTGCTTATCCCTTTACAGGTTAGCTTTGCTGTGTTACGAACTGAATAGCCTCTCTTTAGATAAGATACTAAAGTTTCGCAAGTGATGGCGCACCTGCAAATGCACCTGTAAATGCACCTGTAAATGCACCTGTAAAACTGAATAAAACGCAATCAGCTATAATAAAAGTTTTGCTGAAGGATAATAGAGCAACCTATGAGGATTTGGCTCGAACCATTGGAGTGGATAGAACTACTATTAGACGCAATATTGCTGTTTTAAAGGAAATAGGCGCTATTAGACGTGTGGGTGAGGATAAAAATGGATATTGGGAAGTGCTATTAGACATTAAAATTGTTGATTAGTGGGCTTTATTTGGTGGTGCAAATGTGGTGCATTGTGTAAATAGAAAAATCCGCAAGAAACTGAAATTCAGAATCTTGCGGATTTTAATTTAACCATCTACGCCACAAGGAGACCTACCTGATAGACGACGGCACTCACCACCCAAGCCAGAAGCGTCGTGTAGCAGGCTGCAAAGATGGCCCATCGCCACGATCCGCTCTCATTCTTGATGGCTGCAATCGTGGCTATACAGGGGAAGTAGATGAGCACGAAAAGCAGAAAGGCATAAGCCGTCAAAGGTGAGAAGTTATACCCGGCGTCACCATACAGCACGCCAATGGTAGAGGCGACAATCTCTTTAGCACCCACGCCAGCCAACAAACTGACATCCAGGCGCCAGTCGAAACCTTGTGCCAGGAAAAGCGGTTCAATAGCCTTACCCATCAAACCGATAAAGCTCTCTTCCAACGACGGGGCAACACCCATTGTACCAAAATAGCCCAAGGCCCATACGATGATGCTAGCCACCAGGATGACACCTCCCATCTTCTTCAGGTATTGCTTGCCTTTTTCCCAGGTATGGCGGAAAATAGCCTTTGCCGTGGGGAAGCGGTAAGGGGGCAACTCCATCACAAACGGAGTGTCCTCACCCTTGATAACCCACGTACTGAGCACGCGGGCTATGATGACTGAAAGCACAATGCCTATGACATAGAGTGACATCATCACCAGACTCTGATAGCGTACGGAAAAGAAAGCACCTGTTATCATGATATAGATCGGTAGACGAGCTGAACAGGACATCATAGGCAGCACCAGCATCGTAATTAGTCGCGAACGACGACTCTCTATCGTACGTGTTGCCATCACTGCAGGCACGTTGCATCCGAAACCCATAATCAACGGAATAAACGACTTCCCATGAAGTCCCATCCCATGCATCAACTTATCCATGATGAAAGCTGCACGCGACATATAGCCAGAGTCCTCCATAAACGATATGAAGGTATAGAGAATCAATATCTGTGGCAGGAACACAATGACAGCTCCCACACCCCCGATGATACCGTCAACCAGCATAGCCTTAAGTGGTCCTTCCGACATATTCTGACTAACGAAATCGCCCAGCCACTCAACGCCTGCTTCTATCCAGTCCATCGGATACTGACCTAAGGTGAAGGTTGCCTCAAACATCAGGTAGAGCAGGAAGAAGAAGATGGGGAAACCTAACCATCGGTTAGTGATCAGTGCATCCAACTTATGCGTCACCTTATAAGTGTTTTCCTTCGTGCCCATCTCGTAACCAGCTTCCTGTAAGGCACCTCTGATGAAGCCGTATTTTGCATCCATGATGGCGGTTTCCGAGTCCGTTCCCGTCTCCTCTTTCACACGGTGAATCGCTACGTCACGCACCTCGATAATCTGTTCTGCCTCGGGCAACTCACGGATAACACGTTCTGCCTCACTGTCTTTCTCCAACAGTTTCAGCGCCAGCCATCTTGTACTATAGCGCAGACGAAGTAAGTCATTACCCTTCAAGAACTTCTGAATATTCGCAATACCATTTTCTATCTCGTGTCCATGATTGATATGGATATGTCGGTAGTAGTTATCATGGCCTTCCTGACTCTCGAAGATATGAATAACCTCACGCATCAGTTCGGGCAGTCCCCTACCCGTCCTGAACGATGTCGGAACCATCGGAATACCCATCAGTCCACTCAACGTGTCGATGTTCAACTGGTCACCGCGTCGCTCTGTCTCATCAAACATATTCAACGCACAGACCACCCTCAGGTGCATATCCATCAGCTGCGTTGTCAGATACAGGTTACGCTCGATATTGGATGCGTCAAGGACGTTGATGATGACATCCGGCGTATCCTCCACCAGTTGCTTACGGACATATAGTTCCTCAGGCGAATAGGCTGACAGCGAATACGTTCCAGGCAAGTCGACCAGTTTCATCCGGTATCCTTCAAACTCGGCGAAGCCTTCCTTGGCATCCACGGTGACACCGCTGTAGTTACCTACCCGTTCGTGAGCCCCCGAGGCGAAATTAAAAAGTGAGGTCTTACCGCAGTTGGGATTACCCACCAGTGCGACATTGATGTTGCGACGTGCCGAATGACTGGCATAATGTGCCGTTACCGCCACATTCTGAGGTTCACTGACGGTTTCTGCATCCAGTTCGTCTGTGCTCACCTCTATCATCTCCGCTTCTTGTCTGCGCAGACTGACCTCATACCCCATCACCTTGTATTTTACGGGGTCTTGCAAGGGAGCATTGAGCATTACCTCCACTTGTTGGCCTTTGATAAAGCCCATCTCCACGATGCGCTTGCGAAAGCCTCCGTGACCTTTTACCTTGACAATATAGGCTTTCTCGCCTGTTCTCAGTTCTGATAGAATCATATTTTATAATATTTGCTCGCAAAATTAGCAAATAATTTCTACTTATTCAACGATATCCCACAAAAATACCTACAAATGATGATGGTATTACTTGTTGAGATAGTGGTTCACCTTTTCCCAGTCTACTTGTACAACTTCCATCGGCTTGTCCATATCCGTTGCCGTCACCTTCTTACGCTTTACATCGAATTTTACGACGATTCTGTCCTCTACACCCACACTTACAGGACTGAGGCGAATGAAATCATAATAGATGCGTTTTCTAACATTTACATTATTGTTGCCTACCAGACACACCTCATCGGGTGTCAGCGACCATACCAGCGTATCGTTACGGTGTCTGGCAACATCAGTACCTCGCACGGTAACCATCGCTCCGTCCAGTTCTTTTTTGACGGTATAGTGAACATACAGCATACTGCCGAATCCTATGACGACCCCCCCAAAAATGAAAACGGCAAATTGTACCAGAATACCGATAAAGAATCCCTTCCATCGTTTACGTCGGTAGCCATAAGAAGGTATCGCGAAGGAAACCAGGAAGACGATGACTATTGCCGTCACCATGAACAAATCACTATAGATAAGTAAGTCATTTTGCATCTTGCTAATCGTTTAATTGTTGGGAGATTGATGACTTAACGTACTGAATAGCAAACATCGTGAGGTCGTCGCTTTGGTCGGCACCGCCAACAAACTGTTCCACAGCCTGTTTCATGGTGTTAACCAGTTCTTCCGGACGGCTCGAAGCCCCGTTGGCGACGTCCAGCATACGCTTCATTCCAAATTGGTTGTGTCGGACATCCTCAGCCTCATTCAGTCCGTCGGTATAGAGGAACAGCGTTGCGCCCTCCTTGAGGTCGAGCTGCTGACAGGTAAATGTCCAGTCATCACACACGCCGACGGGCACATTCGGGTCGCACGACAGGATGGTCACTCCCTGGTCGTCGAGCAATAGCGGCATGTCGTGTCCTGCATTCGAATAACTGAGATGTCCTGTTTTCAGGTCCAGCACACCGGCAAAGACGGTAACAAACATATTTGTCTCGTTGTTCGTACACAACGCTTCGTTCAGTCCTGTCACAATGATTTCCGGTTTGGTGGTGTGGGCTGCAATATTACGGAACAGCGAACAAGTCACCGCCATTACCAATGAGGCGGGAATACCCTTTCCTGACACGTCACCGATGCAGAAAAACAGTTTCTCGTCGTGAATGAAGAAGTCGTACAAGTCGCCACCAACGGCCTTTGCCGGTGTAACCTGTCCGTAGACATCTACATCCGTCCTGTCTGGGAATGCCGGATATTTCTTAGGCAGCATACTCATCTGTATACCGTGTGCTATCTCCAGTTCGTTTTCTATCGAGGCTTTTGCCGCTGTAGTGGTTTTCAAGTCTTCCACATATCTTGCCAGTGAGTGCTGCATGTTTTCAAACGAGTCTCGCAACTGGTGTATCTCATCTTGGTGCTTGATGGTAGGCAGTGCCGTATCGAATTGTCCCTGAGCCACTTTATCAGCAGTTTCAGCCAAGTTCATCAACGGTTTTGTCGTACGCCTAATACCCAATCGGCAAACGAAGTTGGTAACCATCAGGATGATGACGATGATAAACAACAACACGACACCCATTGTCAACCCAAGCAGGTCGAGTGCTATACGAGGCACCACCACAGCCAAGTTCCAATTGGTGCCTTCCACTGGAGAATAGAAAAGGAAACTATGTGTGGCATTAATCTTCAAGTCTTCGTATATCTCATTCGAGCTGTGCTTGCCCTCCTTCATATTCTTGATGCTCTGCTCGGCAAGTTTCTTCTCGTCGCAGTCCTTCAGATGGCGATAGAAGTTACCTTTCATAATACGCCACGACTCAGGGTGAGTCAGGAATATTCCGTCGCGTGAGAGGATATAACTCTCTGAGGCTTTCCTTGAGAGACTGGCATCATGATCTCCTTCCCACACCCACAGCTCTTCTTGGAAGACACTGTCCTGTTTGTCCAGAATAGTCGCCATGAAGTCCAGTGAGATGTCAGCTCCCAAAATGGCTGCCAGTCTTCCTTGTTTGTCGTGTAAGGGGTGCAGATAGGCAATCAATGGTGTCTTGCTGTCGTGTCCGTCTACAAAAGGGTCTCCCCAGTAGGCAGAATCTTCCTTGATAGCCTTTGTGAACCATTCGCTATGCAGATAGTCGAAGTTGAGGTCGGTCAGTTGGTGGGTCTTGACCTGCATACTGTCCGTACGCCATGCATAGGGACAGTATCCAGGTCCTTTCTGTGGATAGTAGTTCTTCACGAAACTGATGCCGCAACTGCGTATGAAGTCATTCTCTCTCACGATGCGTTCTACGGTGGCTTGCATCTCATCGGGGTCGCTTAGGTTTTGCTCAATGTAGAAGATATTGTTTTTCACTGCCACACTGGTTTCCGACAGGACACCCTTGATTTGCTCTTCGGTGGCGTGCATGCTGCCTTCTACGGTGTTGGCACCGATTTCCACAACGAGAACCTTGGTAATCGAATACATAAAGAATGCCAATGCACACATCATGATAAACAGAACCAACAGCACCCATCGTGACAGTCTTGAGGCAAACGAACGACTCTTTATCTTCATAGAGAAAGTATTACAGGGGTTTTACAAAGCGCATCTCACGGAGTATGCGGGTTTGTCGTTTTAGCATATAGGCACTCGGACTGGCAGAGTTGAAACGTCGTGGGTTAGGCAACGAGACAGCTATCAGGGCGCACTGAGCCTTGGTCAACTTGTCGGCAGTGGTGTTGAAATGATACTCTGCTACCGCGTCGGCACCATAGATGCCATTGCCCATCTCAATAGAGTTCAGATAGACTTCCATGATACGTTCCTTCGACCACATCAACTCTATTAGGGTGGTAAAATAGACTTCAAAGCCTTTGCGAACCCATGAGCGACCAGGCCACAGAAACACGTTCTTGGCGGTCTGTTGCGAGATGGTAGAAGCCCCATGGCGACGTTTCTCTGGATGTTTCAGGTTACGCATAGCAGCCTTCTCGATGGCTTCGTAGTCGAATCCGTGATGTTCGAGGAACCTAGCGTCTTCCGAAGCCATTACTGCTGTGGATAGCGAGGGAGATATCTTGTCCAGCGATACCCAGTGGTGGTGTAGCGTCAAGTGTTCTCCAGCCTTCGCTTGTTGTCCTAACCGGATGAACATCAGCGGTGTAAAATAGACGGGCAGCCAGCGCAGGGCTACAACAGAAAGGATAGTGGAGGCAAAGAAAGCCACCACTATCCATTTAATTGTCTGCTTGATTTTCTGAATCAGCTTCTTCATTACTGCAGCTTACCAGCCTCAGCCTTCTGAATCATCTCCTGTGAAGCATACATGTACACCTCCACGCGACGGTTCTGCTTACGGCCTGCTTCTGTTGAGTTGTCGGCAACGGGGTTGGTAGAACCCTGACCTTCTACGCTCTTAATCTGAGTAGCGCTGACGCCACATGACTTCAGGTAGCTGTTCACGCTATTAGCACGGCTAACAGACAAGGGCTGGTTGACAGCATCAGAGCCTGTAGAGTCAGTGTGTCCGATGATGGCAATATCGCAATCCTTGTTGTTGTTCAGCACCTTGGCAAACTGAACCAGTGAGTTCTTGGCACTCTGTGAAAGATCAGCCTTGCCGGTAGCGAAGAGGATACCAGAATCGAAGGTAACCTTGACAGCCTGCAGGCCGTTGGCGTCCTTCACGGTTTCTACCTGTGCGTTCTGCACCTTCTGGGCCTCAGCCTTAGCCTTGTCCATCTTCTTACCGATGATGGCACCAGCGCCAGCACCTACGGCACCGCCAACTGCAGCACCTACTGCTGTGTTACCGGCAATAGCACCAATGATACCACCCAGCAGTGCACCACCGCCGGCACCGATACCTGCACCCTTCTGGGTATTGTTACAAGCAACGATCAAGCCCATACAGAGCAGCAAAGAAATAATTTTTGTCTTCATACTTTTTTCGTTTTTAAGTGAAACATATCATTTCTGACTGCAAAGATATAAAATAATTGATAATTGACAACTGATAATTGATAAATATTTTGTAATTTTGTGCCCAAATTGAAATTTATTAAAAAAAATTATGGCAAAAGAACTGAAGGATTTAACAAAACGGGCTGATAATTACAGCCAGTGGTATAACGACCTCGTCGTAAAAGCCGACCTTGCTGAACAGTCGGCTGTACGTGGTTGTATGGTTATCAAGCCCTATGGCTATGCCATCTGGGAGAAGATGCAGCAGCAACTGGACAAAATGTTCAAGGAAACAGGTGCTCAGAACGCCTATTTCCCCCTGCTCATTCCCAAGTCGTTCCTCTCTCGCGAGGCAGAGCACGTCGAGGGTTTCGCCAAGGAGTGCGCCGTGGTTACCCACTACCGTCTGAAGGCTACCGAAGACAAGAGCGGTGTCGTTGTAGACCCCGCTGCCAAGCTGGAAGAAGAGTTGATTGTACGCCCCACGTCTGAGACGATTATTTGGAACACGTATAAGAACTGGATTCACTCTTGGCGCGACCTGCCCCTGATGTGCAACCAATGGTGTAACGTGATGCGCTGGGAGATGCGCACGCGTCCGTTCCTCCGCACTTCCGAGTTCCTGTGGCAGGAAGGTCACACGGCTCACGCTACCCGTGAGGAGGCTGAAGCTGAGGCACAGAAGATGCTGAAAGTTTATGCCCAGTTTGCTGAGGAGTGGATGGCAGTTCCTGTACTGCAGGGTGTGAAGAGCGAAACTGAGCGCTTCGCTGGTGCGTTGGACACCTACACCATCGAGGCTATGATGCAGGACGGAAAGGCGCTGCAGAGCGGTACCTCACACTTCCTGGGACAGAACTTCGCCAAGGCCTTCGAAGTAACCTACCTTAATAAGGAGAACAAGCCCGAGTATGTATGGGCTACTTCTTGGGGTGTCAGCACGCGTCTGATTGGTGCCCTGATTATGACACACTCCGACGACAACGGTCTGGTACTGCCTCCGCGCCTGGCTCCTATCCAGGTGGTCATCATCCCCATCGCAACAAAACCTGAGCAGATGGAACTGGTCAACAAGGAAGTACAGCCTATCATCGACGAGTTGCGCTCCAAGGGCATCAGCGTGAAGTTCGACGACGCTGACAACAAGCGTCCTGGTTTCAAGTTTGCTGACTATGAGTTGAAGGGTGTTCCCGTTCGCCTTGTACTGGGTGCCCGCGACTTAGAGAACGGCACCATTGAGGTGATGCGCCGTGACACGCTGGAAAAAGAGACTCGCTCTATCGAGGGTATTGCCCAGTATGTGGAACAGCTGTTGGAGGACATCCAGAAGAACATCTTCGAGAAGGCTCGCAAATATCGTGACGAACACGTCTACGAGTGCGAGAACTACGAGGAGTTCAAGGAGCGTGTGAAGGACGGCGGTTTCTTCCTCTGCCACTGGGACGGTACTGCAGAGACAGAGGCTCGCATCAAGGAGGAGACACAGGCTACTATTCGTTGCGTACCTTTCGCCTACGAACAGACTCCCGGTGTCGATATGGTTACCGGCAAGCCTGCTAAATACCGTGTCATCATCGCACGAAGCTACTAAATGGAGCAAGCTCCAAATGATAAATGAGAAATGTGAAATGAGAAATGACGGGCTTAGGCCCTAAATGATAAATGAAGAAATGAGGGTGGCGCAATGTCATTTCCTCATTTCTTCATTTTAATTCCTCATTTCACATTTCTCATTCCTCATTTGGCGCAACGCGCCTTAGAACGTATATCCCAACGTCAGTAGCAGTTGGTGTCGGTTGTTGTCCACCTTAACGCCTTCAACGATATTATCGTCAGCAGCCACGTTATTGTCGCTGTAGCTCATAAAGGGATAGAAGGTACCCTTCGTCGTGCTATACTGATAGGCCAGTGACACGTTGAAGCCCTCGTAGGTATAGCCAGCACCCAGGGTGAAGCGGTGAGTGTCCTCCCAGTTGGTGAAGTCGGTAGCCGAAGCAGTGTAGGTACCTGGTGAGTCCAGTGAACCATCCTTGAAGGCATCCTTCTTGAACATCGGACTGACATAGTTATAACCAATGCGCAGGGCGACATCCTTTACGGGTTTGTATTCTGCTCCCACCTTCATTGTGTGAACACCTTTCAGTGTGCGCTGTGTGTGGTTGTTCATCTCCGTGTCGCTTCTTGACTCGGTGCTATAACGTCCAGACCATGTGTCGTAGTATTCACCAGTGATGGTACGGGTGTCCATGGAACCATAATCAGCATATTCGTAGCTGGCACCCAATGCCACCTGTGTTCCAAGGGTATGTCCAAGACTCAGTCCGAACTTCCACGGAGTGTACATCTTGAACTTGTAGCTGGTGCGTCCGTTGTTGGCGTCGTTGATGCCACGCGAATTCATCACATTTCCGTCTGAGTCGAAGATGGTGGTGCTGTTCTTGGAGCGCAGCTCATAGAATGTCGGTGTGGCTACCGACAGACCGATACGGAAAGGGGATGTCTCGACGGGACGGAAGATGATACCAGCCTTCACGTCAAATCCCGTACCGGTAATCTCACGAGAGTCAGCAACGGTCAGCGTGTAAGGGCGTTCAGTAACCATGAAGTCGGTATACTCGCTGTTATGCTTGTAGTGCACATCGTGGATGCCCACCGTCAAGCCAAGGTACACACGGTTGTTGATGTTTCCCGAGATGTTGAAGTCGTACTCACCGATATAACCCGTGTGCGAGCGGTCGAACTGGTAGCGGCTGGCATTGTCGTAGCACCATTCCTCGTCAATCACCTTGCCTTCATCATCATGGGCGTACAGCATGTTATAGCCTTGTGCCAACATGTCGTCCAATTGGTTGCAGGTGCTATAGGGATACTTGTTGAAATCGGGTTTGTGGTTGTATCCGATAATCTTGCCTGCGTCATCCCTTCTATACAGGTCCACACCTGCCTTTTGCGGGAATACCAACAGGTTGACACCCTTATTATACGTCAACTTGTTGAGCGACGCATTCTGCAATGAGGCAGCCGCTGACAGAATTTGGTCGAAGTTACGGCTTTTGTGGAAGTTGAAGGCAAGGTTCAGAAACGAACTCTTGGCAGTACGGTTGGAGTAGACGAAGCCCACCTGGTCGAACGACGCATTGGTCTTGTTGCCACCCATCACACTATTCACACCGGCCTGCGATACCAAACCGAACGACACGCTGACGTTCGACCTGCGGAAGAGTCCGATACCGGCGGGGTTGGTTCCGATGGTCGAGATGTCAGCCCCCAGTGCTTCCATCGCGCCACCCATTCCCACATAGCGCGCTGTACCGTTCAGGTCTTCCTGCGCAATCTTTGCATTCTCGTAAGTTTCCTGCGCTGACATGGGCATTGATACAGCCATCATGGCAGCATATACTAATATCTTTTTCATACTTAGTTGGTTTCAAGTTTCAAGATTCAAGTATCAAATTTATCTTCCGCGACTGAACGTGCCGCCACTTGAGCGACCGCCACCACCGAAGGAACCGCCTCCACCACCGAAGGAGCCACCTCCGCGAGTGCCGCCGAAGGAACCGCCACCACCGAAGCCTGACGAGCGGGTTGATGAACCACGGCTCATATACGAACCGTTGCCGAACGTGCCGTTGCTATAGCGACTGCTGTTGTTGAAACGACCGTAGCTGCGAGCTCCTGCTGATGCCGGACGACTGGTGTGGAAACGGCCAGAACCACTCGGACGATAGTATGTACGGGCGTAGTATCTCGGACCATACCAACCCCAATAGCGGTAGGGACGATAGTAGCCGCCGTAATACCAGGGAGAATACCAGCCATAATAGCCGTAATAGCCGTAGCGTCCGTAGTACCAGGGATCATACCAGGGATCGTACCAAGGGTCGTACCAGCTGTAATAGCTGGAGTAATACCAGGGCGATGACCAGCGTCCGTCACGATAGCCGTCCCAGTAGGCCTCTGATGAGGAGGTATATCCGTCGAAACGACTCATCCGGCGCGTGTACTTATAATCATCTGCCGTCACCTTGCTGTGGGCAGAGTCAGGATAGACACCACGCACAGCAGAGAAGTCGATGATGTCGTTGCCGGCAGAGTCTATCGGTGTCACGCTCGACCACGCCCTACGGTTATATTCGTCAACGCTACGCTGACTGCCTGCATAGTAGGTGTCGCGAGGCATGCCATAGGTCTTGGCTTCCTTCGCCACGTTCTCCTTTGTCGGAACAAAGTACATATCGTCGTCCTGTGCCATCAGCCCGATTGGCAAGGCCGCAACAACTGTCATGAGGATTAACTTTTTCATTTGCTTTTTCCGTTTTTATATTTGTTCACGTTGCAAAATTACAACTAATTTTAATGCAAAATTAGGGAAAAACCCTAAGACAGCGTAGGTTTTTCCCTATTTTTTGTAATTTTGCGCTCAAATTTAACACAATAGTCATGAAATACTACGAAGTAGAACTTACCATCACGCCCTGTACGCAGGATGCACAGGACTTGCTCTCGGCGCTCTCTGCCGAAGCAGGCTTCGAATCGTTCGAGGAAACCGCCACCGGTCTCCTCGCCTATGCCCAGCAATCACTCTTCGACCAGGAGGTGCTCGACGCTGCCATCAGCACCTTCCCCATCGAGGGCACTAAAATAATATATAATGTACGCGAAGCGGAAGATCGTGACTGGAACGAGCAATGGGAACAGGAGGGCTTCGAACCGATAGAGGTAAGAAGTCAGAAGGAAGATGGAAGAGGTATCATCATCCACGACGGACGACACCTAGGTAATTTACAATTTGACCATTTACTATTTACAATTGAAATCGATGCTCATCAGGCCTTCGGAACGGGTACGCACGAGACCACCCGCATGATCTGCGCCAACCTCATGGCAATGGACCTTCGCGACAAGCACGTCCTTGACTGCGGCTCCGGCACCGGCATCCTGGGCATCTGTGCTTTGAAACTGGGAGCAGGCTCGGTGGTTGCCTACGACATTGACGAGTGGAGCACCGACAACACGCGCCATAATGCCGTCATCAACGGTGTGGACGACCGACTGGCATCACTCTGTGGCGACGCTACCCTACTCGACTCCCTCGACCAGCGTTTCGACCTTGTCCTCGCCAACATCAACCGCAACATTCTCTTGCAGGATATGCCGCGTTTCGTCAGCGTGATGGCTCCCGGTGCCACCCTAATGCTCAGCGGGTTCTATGAAAGCGACTGTGCCCTGCTCGAAAGCAAGGCACAGCAGTTAGGTCTGTCGCTCCAGTCTACCAAGACCGATGGTGACTGGGCATGTATGGTGTTTACCCTGTAATGGGGGGTTCACTTTCCTCCTCTTCGCTTTCCCACTCGTCCAGTTGCTTGTTCCACAAGTATCTCTCCGTGTCCCTTACAACCACCTTACTGAGCAGCAGTAAGGCTACAAGGTTCGGTATAGCCATCAAGGCATTCATGCTGTCGGCAAAGTTCCAGATGACGTCAAGGCTGACAACACTGCCCACGAATACCGACCCGACATACAGGAACTGGTACAGCCGTTTGGCCTTTCCGCCACTCAGGTATTTGATGCAACTCTCGCCATAGTAGGCCCATCCCAGAATGGTGGTGAAGGCAAAGGTGAGGATACCGAAGCTGAGCAGGGGAGCTCCGATATAAGGTATCTTTGAAAAAGCTTCTCTCGTCAACGTTCCACCGTTTTCGTAGCCAATGTCAGGATGTGCCAGAATACTCGAGACGAGCACGATACCTGTTGTGGCACAAATCACCACGGTATCCCAGAACGTACCCGTACTCGACACCAATGCCTGTCGCACGGGGTTGCGCGTCTGTGCTGCAGCAGCCACGATAGGTGCCGAACCCATACCGCTCTCGTTCGAAAAAAGTCCTCGGGCAATACCATAGCGGGCTGCCATCATCACAGTAGCTCCTGCAAGACCGCCTCCTGCAGCAGCAGGATGGAATGCCGACTCGACTATCAGCTTGATGGCTGGCCATACGTATTCGTGGTTGATTACCAGGATGGCAAAACACCCCAGCATATATAACACCGCCATGATAGGCACCAGAAATGAACAAACACGGGCGATGGTCTTGATACCGCCAATGATGACCAGTCCGGCCATGATACATGCGACCACACCCACACACCAGCCTGGAATCTCCCAGGTGGCACTGGCAAGCAGCGCCATCGAGTTAGCCTGCACCGCACCACCGATGCCAAACGAAGCGAGCACGGTAAAGACGGCAAAGAGAACGGCGAGCCATTTCATGTCCAGACCTCGCTCCAGGGCATACATCGGACCACCATAGTGTAGTCCGTCAGGTGAGGTCACGCGGTATTTCACAGCCAGCAGTCCCTCGGCATATTTCGTGGCAATGCCGAAGAAACCAGACATCCAGCACCACAGCACGGCACCCGGTCCGCCCAGTGCGACAGCCGTTGCCACACCAACGATGTTACCCGTACCTATCGTTCCTGCCAACGCCGTTGTCAATGCGCCAAACTGGCTGACATCGCCTTTGGCTCCAGGCTCCTTGGTTACCGATAAGCGGATACCAGTGAATATCTTCCGCTGAGGAATACGCAACCTGAACGTTAGGAACAGGTGGGTACCGAACAAGAGGATAATCATCGGCCATCCCCACAGCAATGCACTAAGTTCGGCAAAAAAAGCGTCTAGTTGTTCCATTGATAAGCAATTGATGTTATTCGAATGATTGCGGCTACAAAGATACACATTATTTCCAACATAGCCTGCGATTTCCATAAAAATTTCCACGATAACGTTCTCTCGCGCGCACGTTTAAAATAATTAAATTAAAAAATAAATTATTGCCCCCTATATAGGGGCAATGAATTTTAAAAAAGATACAGGACTCCGTTGGCCGTCCGTTTCCATAAAGACACTTGTTGTAAAAATATTCCATTTTATTGACAAAATTTAAATTTCTGATTCTGCCTGCAAAGATACAAAATCAAATGAAACCCTCCGTGACCAAAACGGTCACGTAATTTGTCAAGAAACACGAAAACCCTGTATTCTGATAATGAAATTTAACATTTACCCCTGGTCCTTTTGAGTTAACTCAAATCATCCAACGAGTTAACTCACTCGATTCATTGAGTTAACTCACCATTTTTTAGTCGTTTTCAGAATAGAAAACTTTCCCTCTTGAAAAGTGTTAAAATGTAAATAGATTTCATAAGAAACTATCCAAGACCGAGTGTCTATACATCGCCACGAAATTCAACGACGATGTATATGCCAAGCTGGTGCTGAGATGGGAGGAGCTAGAAAGTTAAAAAGGTGGTCACAAACAGATGAAAACGAAATAACAGATAGAATTTATTCGCTTTCCTTTCGCTAAATCGAAAATTTGTATTAACTTTGCACCCGATTTGGTGATGTACTTGGTGTTCCACCATGTGCATAAAAGGGAATCAGGTGTAAATCCTGAGCAGTACCCGCTACTGTCATCTCCTTTATGGAAAGTTCATATCAAGCCACTGAGCATACTTGGGAAGGCGGACTTTTCGGAGAGAGCCAGGAAACCTGCCATATCAAACGAAATGAAGCGAAAGTCCCGGGAGTAGGACTAAGCAGATGAAAATCAATTAATGAAGAATAAACAGATGAGCAGGCTTCTGTGGTTGCCTCTGTGTCTTATGGCACTATGTTCTTATGCCCAGAACAATAAACTGCAGCATAGTCATATGGAAGATTCAGTAGCACTTCGTAATGTTACTGTTTTTGGCAAATCAAAGACACAACGATTGCGTGAGGGTGCTTTGTCAGTCAATGCTATTGACATCAACTCCTTCATTGGCTCCATTCACTCATTGAATGACGTAGTCGACCATACGGCAGGCGTTAAGATTCGTGAAGAAGGTGGTGTGGGTTCAGATTTCGATTTGAGTATTAGTGGAATGTCAGGTAATTCGGTTCGTTACTTCATAGATGGTGTACCGATGGATGCGAAAGGTACTGGACTCACTTTGTCAAATCTGCCGGTTAGTTTGATAGACCATGTGGAAATATATAAAGGTGTAGTGCCTACATGGTTGAATAGTGACGTTCTGGGAGGAGCGGTGAATATAGTGACCAATCGTAAACGTAAGAACTTTCTGGATATGTCGTATGGACTAGGTTCGTACCACACTCATAAAGCTGACCTTAACGCACAGTATGTCTTAAAGAATGGGGTGACACTACGTCCAACCTTGGGTGTTAACTATTCAAAGAATGACTATATGATGAAAGATGTTGAGGTGTGGGATGAGAGTATCCGCAAATATGTGCCTCAGAATCGGCGCCGTTTCCACGACGCTTACCTGTCATTCTTCGGGCAATTGGAGGTAGGCGTGAGAGAGAAGTCGTGGACCGACGAATTCTTTGTGTTCCTCTCCTATAATTTGGTTAATAAAGAACTGCAGACGGGTCAGGTTCAGACACGCGTCATTGGTAAGGCAGACCGTTCGAGTAATGCCTGGAGCATTGGTGCCCGCTATATGAAACGGGAATTCTTGATAAAACAGTTGAGTGCCAACATTTCGTTTTCGCATACTTGGGATCACTCTATTACGACAGATACGGCTCATAGGCAGTACGACTGGAACGGCGACTACATTAGGAGTTCACGCAATGAGATTAATGGCCGTGCCTTCTCACGGCGTCATTTTAAGCGACCATTGACCATTGTCAGGGCCGATTTGAAATATGCCTTCAACGATTGTCATCTGCTCAATCTAAGCTATGCGCTGAATCGTACGGGAAACAATCGTTGGGACGATGTAGAGGCAGACTTTATGCCTGCCAATGATGTATTGGCAAAGCACATCATTGGGCTTTCATATAATCAGGTGTTGATGAATAATAGAATGAGCAATACCTTTTTTTTGAAAGACTACATCAATTATCTGAGTGTAGAACAAACGGACCTTTCGTTTGTGACGTTCTCCGATGAGGTGGCTTCCAAGAATACAAAGAACAGTATGGGAGGGGGATTCGGTACGAAATTGGAGATAGTTCCACAGTTATCTGTAAAGGCCAGCTACGAACATACGGTGCGTCTGCCGTTGGCTCGCGAGATGTTGGGCAATGGCAGTTCCATCTATGCCAATCTGGCTTTAAAACCCGAGAAGAGCGATAATGTCAACTTGGGATTCTTTGGTACTTTTCGTTTTGACCAACATACGTTCTATTATGAGGCCAATGGGTTCTTAAGATTTGTTGATAACTATATTCAGCCTCAGATTACTGAGAAGGAAGGAACCATGCAATATAGCAATGAGCCTGCAGTGCATATCAAAGGCCTTGAGGGTGAGGTGCGTTACGACTGGAACCATCGGCTTCAGGTGCTGGGTAACATCAGTTGGCAAGATGCCCGCAACCGCAACCGCTATATGGATGACGGTAAAGAATCGGTGACGTATAACAACCGTATGCCCAACCGCCCGTGGCTGTTTGCTTCGGCAGAAGCCCACTATGCGTTTCATGACCTGATGCAGAAAAACGATCGTTTGACTTTGGGCGCAGACTATCAGTGGGTGCACTGGTTCTACCTTTCGTGGGAGGCCTACGGCGCTGAGGACACGAAGGCGCGCATCCCTGAGAAGAATATCTTTGGTGCCAATATTACCTATTCATGGCAAAAGGAGCGATACAGTGTGTCATTTGACTGCAAGAATCTGTTTGACGAGACAGTATACGACAATTACAAGCTCCAGAAGCCTGGTCGTTCAATATTCCTAAAGTTCCGACTGCTATTGCAATAATTCGTATTCATATCATCAGTTATTATAAAGTATTAATCATCAAAAAGAAAAAAGCAATGAAAAAATTAAGCATGTTCTATTCGCTGGTGGCAGCACTAATGCTCGGCACCACATTTACTTCGTGTTCGAAAGACGATGACAAGAACAATTCGAATCCTCCAGATCCTGTTGTTACCTATCACTACGACCTGACTGTGGTTGCAGGCAATCATGGTGGTATGAGCAAGGATAAGTCGCACATCACACTGAGTGTTGCCTCGTTGAGTGATGCTACCCAGCAGCCCATCAGTTTTGAAGGAAAAGGAGCTGAAATCACTAACTACACGATGGAGAGCATCACTGACGGAAAGTATTACTATCAGGTGCCTGTGTCAAGTGACCGCTTCTCTAAATTGCAGTTTAAGGGCAACAAGATGACTGTTGTTCAAGAACAGAAGTTCAAGGAGAACACCTACAAGGCTCGCAACTACACCCATGCTTGGATGGGCGACAATACGCTGGTAATCATGTCGACAGACGGTGAGCATAAGAATGTAATATGGACGAAGTTAAATACGACGGACATGACTATTACTGGCGAGGGCACATTGTCTATCAAGGTGGCCGATGACTATAATGTGCTCACCACCAGCGGTATTCTAGCCTACCGTAAGAGCGACAATAAGTTGTTCTACTTCTATTACAACAAAAAGGAGACCAGCGGAAGTAGCAAGACGACAAACGAGCCTTTCTTCCGTATTGCTGTTATCAATCCCCAAACGATGGTTGTCGAGCAGGAGATTGTTAACAAGGAAGCCGCCCAGATGACAGGTTCGGCCTATGGTGAACTATTGCAGCAGACTGTATTCTTCGACGAAGCAGACAATCTGTATCTTTCTGCTTTTAGTTCGGTCAGCAAGAAGAATATAGGCAAACTGTTGCGTATCAAGAATGGGGCTTTCGACTTCGAAGAAGGTTACAATGCCTTCCCTGAGGCCAAAGGTAAGCTGCTGACCATTCAGTATTTGGGCAATGGCAAGGTCTTGGCATATTCTGGTGACAACGCCGTTGGCACAAGCATTGGCGACGTGGCCTACTACTATTCAATTATTGATGTGAATAGCAAGACAAGCACCCGGCTGTCCTACAATGGCACTGAGATTCCTTATAGCAGCGGCAGCTTCTCGCAGCGTTCAGTATTCAACGCTAATGAGAAGAAGGCTTACTTTGGTGTGAATACCGCTGACGAACAGTGCATTTACATCTATGACCTGGCAGCAGGCACAGTGACGAAGGGTGTGTCGATTGCCGCTGGTTATTACTTTGACCAGATT
Organism: Prevotella sp. tc2-28; assembly: GCF_900107705.1. GTDB lineage: Bacteria > Bacteroidota > Bacteroidia > Bacteroidales > Bacteroidaceae > Prevotella. The sequence goes on along the minus strand of NZ_FNRE01000004.1, from coordinate 74,893 downwards.
CGACTCTTCGAAGACTAATTTTCACAACCTCACAGCTATGAACAACGCTTTCTTAATTGCAGCACCTACGAGTGGCTCAGGTAAGACGACCGTCTCGCGAGGGCTGATGGCGTTGTTCACAGCCAAGGGATATAAGGTGCAGCCCTTTAAGTGCGGTCCTGACTATATCGACACGAAATTCCATGAGGCGGTTTGTGGCAGGCCCAGCGTCAACCTCGATACCTTTATGGCTACGCCGGAACATGTGCGTGAATTGTTCGCACATTACGGCGCCGATGCCGATATCTGTATCGTTGAAGGTATGATGGGACTGTTCGACGGTTACGACCGCGACAAGGGTTCGTCTGCCGAGATAGCCAGCGTGTTAGGACTTCCTGTGGTATTGGTGGTCGATGCTAAGTCGGCAGCCTATTCGATGGCTCCGCTGTTGCAGGGCTTTGTCAATTTCCGCAAGGATGTGCATATCGCTGGTGTCATATTCAATAAGATAGGCAGCGAGCGCCACTATCAGATGCTTCTTCAGGTATGCGACGACCTGGGTATCACATGCTTTGGCTGTCTGCCCAAGCAAGCTGCACTGGAGCAGGGCTCGCGCTATCTTGGCCTTGACTATTCCAAAGAGGCTGAGAGCCGCGAGCTCGTTAATCTATTGCAGTCACATATCGACTGGCATGCCCTAACCCAATTAAGAGTTCGATTGCAATGGATTGACAAATCGATTGCAATGGATTTGCAAATCGATTGCAATGGATTGAATGCCGTGATAGCCCGTAACAGCGACTCCTTTGCCTTTCTCTATCAGGAAAGAATGGATGCTTTTGCATCGACCCGCTTTTTTGACCCAGAGAGTGAGGTGCCTTGTTTTGACGGTATTGATGTGCTCTATCTGCCTGGAGGCTATCCCGAGAAGCATTTGGAGGCACTGGTGGCCAATGAGGCTTGCCGCAAAGCCATCAAGGACTATGCCGAACGGGGAGGTCGAGTGGTTGCCGAGTGTGGCGGCATGATGTATCTCTGCGAGGCCATTGTGACAGATGAGGGCGAGTATCCGATGTGTGGCGTGCTGCCCTATCGTATCACAGCCCGTCAGGCAGACAGGAAACTCACATTAGGCTATCGCCGTTTCGAACTCGACGGCAGGGAATACCGCGGCCATGAGTTCCATTATACACAATTCCTAGGCGAGCAGCCACCGTCTGTCACCCAGGTATATCATGCCAAGGGAGAGCCTGCGGATACCCCCGTATTCAAGTATAAGAACGTGCTGGCGAGCTATACGCATCTCTATCAGCTATGAAACGACTTCATCCCATCATGTTGGCAGGCACAGGCAGCGACGTCGGTAAGAGCGTCATCGCTGCAGCCCTTTGTCGCATATTCCGTCAGGACGGCTACAGTCCGGCTCCCTTCAAGGCTCAGAACATGGCGCTCAACAGCTATGCCACTCCTGAGGGCTTGGAGATAGGCCGTGCACAAGCCGTGCAGGCTGAGGCCGCAGGTATTCCTTGCCACACCGACATGAACCCGTTGCTGTTAAAGCCCAGTTCCGACCACACCAGCCAAGTGGTGCTCAACGGCAAGCCCATCGGCAACAAGGATGCGTATGACTACTGGAGAGGCATGGGGCAAGAAACGGGAGGTAAGAGAATTGATTTCCAGCAGGAGGTATGTGCCGCCTTCGACCGTCTGGCCATCAAGTACAATCCCATCGTGATGGAGGGGGCTGGCAGCATAGCGGAAATCAACCTAAAAGACCGCGACCTTGTCAATATGTCGATGGCCAGGCACGCCAATGCCGACGTGATACTGGTTGGCGACATTGACCGAGGTGGTGTCTTCGCCTCCGTCTACGGCAGCATCATGTTGCAAACACCAGAGGAGAGAAAACTTATCAAGGGTATCATCATCAACAAGTTCCGTGGCGACATGCGTCTCTTTGACAAGGGACGCAAGATGCTGGAAGATATCTGCGGTATTCCCGTCCTCGGTGTCATTCCTTACTATAAAGACATCTATATTGACGAGGAAGATAGCGTCAGCCTTGAGCAGAAACGACGCAAATGGGCCGAGGGGAAGGTGAACGTGGCCGTGGTGCTGTTGCGACATATCTCGAACTTTACTGATTTCGACACGTTGGAACGAGCCCCCCGCGTCAACCTCTTCTATACCAATAATGTGTCAGACATTCAGCGGGCAGACATCATTATCCTGCCAGGTACGAAGGCCACATTGGACGACCTGTTGGAACTGCGACGAAACGGTTGTGCGCAGGCTATTCAGCGTGCCCATCGTGACGGCAAAACGGTAGTGGGCATCTGCGGCGGCTACCAGATGTTGGGGGTGTCCGTCGCAGACCCCGATCAAGTTGAGGGTGACATTGCCAGTCTCCCGGGCCTAGGTCTGCTGCCCATCCACACGACGATGTCTTCCACCAAGACAACGCAGCAAGTGACTTTCATGTTCGAGGGACAGGAATGTCATGGTTACGAGATTCACCAAGGTATCAGCGACACCAATGAACCCATTGTCCAGACCGATCGCTGCATAGGCACCTATATTCACGGCTTCCTCGACAATATCCCAGTTATCAACTTCCTACTCAAGGACAAGGGGGCGACCCCTGCGCAAAGCCTTGCCGACTTCAAGGAAGAGCAATACGACAAGTTGGCAGCCCATGTCCGCAGATATGTCGACATCGACCGCATCTACCAAATACTCTCAGACAATGATTAAAGGCCACGGCGACGATATCTACCAATACGAGGGCATCGTGAGCGACTTCTCATCGAACATTTGCGCCACGACCAGCCATCAGCCAGTAATGAGGCACCTGGCCTCATGTCAGCAATTGCTCAGCCATTATCCTGAGCCCGAGGCATGGTCGCTGGAAGCTATGCTTGCTGCATTGCACGATGTGAACGAAAATTGTATCATCGTCACCAATGGGGCCACTGATGCCATCTATCTCATTGCAGAGACGTTCCGTTATAAGTCCGTCATTCCAGCGCCCACCTTCAGCGAATACGAAGATGCCTATTCCTCGTTTGAGCAGAAAGAAGACAAGACAACACTTTGGCTATGCAATCCGAACAACCCCGACGGCAGGATTTACGATTTGGCGTTTATTAAGCGCATGGAGGCGGCATACGACTTGTTGGTTATCGACCAGTCCTACGAGCACTATACCAACGGCCAGATGATGTCCGTTCGGGAAGGATGCGAAAGCAAGCACATCATTCAAATTCACTCGTTTACGAAAGACTATGCCGTGCCTGGACTCCGGTTGGGCTATATCACTGCGAACGAAAGACTGACGGCAGCGATTCGCAGCCATCTCCGTCCTTGGAGTGTGTCATCGTTGGCCATTGAGGCTGGTAAGTTTTTGCTCCGTCATGACGAGTTCGTCTGTCGTCCTGACCTCGTTGAGGCACAGCGACTGCGACAGCAACTTTTGGCTATCGGTATTGATGTGATGCCCACACAGACCAATTTCATGCTCTGCCGCATGAAAGAGCACGACGCCGGTGCCTTGAAGAAATATCTGGTCCGTCATCACGGTATGCTCATCCGCGATGCCTCGAATTTCCATGGTCTCACGCCCCAACATTTCCGCGTGGCCGCCCAAACACCAGTAGAGAACGATGCCCTCGTGGCAGCCATAAGAAACTTTATAGAATCAAGAAATGGATAGTTCTTTCTTTGACAGCGGCCTTTGGTCAAGCAGATTCATTGTCCTATTGCCCTTGGCCTTAGGATGGATGCTCGACCAGTTGCTAGGCGACCCCGTCCGCCTGCCGCATCCCATCGTATGGTTTGGAAAGGTAATTTCCCATGGCGAACATCGGCTTAACAAGGGCAGCCATCGCATCATCAAAGGCGCTGTGATGGCTGTTACGCTCGTCGCCACCGTCTTTTGCTTCACATGGCTTCTGCGCCGTACGATCTGTCAGATCCCTTCGTATGGAACAGTGCTGGTGATGGGCTTGGATGTTATTATCATTTTTTTCTGCCTCGCCGGAACGACACTCATTCGCGAAGTACGACAAGTATTTCTCGCCCTCGACCGCTCGTTGGAAGAAGGCAGGACACAGGTGGCTCGCATCGTAGGCCGCGACACACATGAACTATCGGCTCAGGAGGTGCGCACCGCCGCATTGGAGACGCTGGCCGAGAACCTGAGCGACGGCGTCATCGCTCCCCTCTTCTGGTATATGCTTGGGGGCGTGCCTGGTATGCTGGCCTACAAGATGGTGAACACGCTTGACTCAATGATAGGCTACAAGACGGAACGTTATAAAGATTTTGGTTGCTGGGCGGCACATATCGACGACGTGGCCAACTACCTCCCCGCTCGTCTGACGGCTATGCTCATGGTGCTAGCAGCTGGAAGACCGTTGCTCATGCATTTCGTGTGGAAGAATGGTCGCAACCATGCCTCGCCCAACAGCGGCTACCCTGAAGCTGCACTCGCAGGCATCCTCAACTGCCGTTTCGGAGGCCCGCACTATTACTTTGGCCAACTCTTTGACAAGCCCTATATAGGAGAGTATGACAGGCTGCTGACTACCGACGACATGAAAAAAGCGGTACGAGTGAACCGGACGGCGGAGATATGGATGGTGCTGCTAGTGGCAGCCTTCCTTGTCATCAAAAGTATTTGGTGATGGTCTGCATAATTTTTCGTTTTTACATGAATAATCACATATTTATTTTGTACTTTTGCAAACATAATTTTAGATAAATAGCAAGAACATGAAAAAATCAGCTTTTCAACTGTTGATAGCAACCGTGCTGCTCTGCTCCTGTCTGGGACAGGGTGGAAAGGCGCAGGGCAATAGTGAGACAACGGGTGACGATAGCATCGTTCCCATCGAAGTAAAGTATGCCACAGGCTTCACCGTCAGCGACAGCGCTGGCTGTCGGCTGGTCAACATTGGCAAGACAGACCGCTTTGCACTCGTACACAGCCTTGATACGCAGGTGCCCGAAGGCTACACGAAGATACATGTGCCCATCAGCAGCACCATCTGCATGACGGCGCTACAACTGTCGAACTTCACCATCCTCAACGCCCACGACGTGGTGAAGGGCATCACGGGCACAAAGAACCTCTTCAACCGCGACATACTGCAACGGGTAGACGATGGAAAGATAGTGAAAATAGGCATGGAGGGCGAGTTCGATACTGAGCTGGTGCTTGCCGCTAAACCCGACGTTATCTTTATCTCACCCTCGAAGCGTGGTGGCTATGATGCCATCAAGCAGACGGGCATCACGCTTGTCCCACACCTCGGTTATCAGGAACTTGACCCGTTAGGACAAGCAGAGTGGATTAAGCTTGTGGGTATGTTCATCGGGAAGGAGAAAGTGGCCAATGAACTGTTCAATGGAATAGAACAGCGCTATAATGACCTGAAAGAAAAGGTGGCTGGATGTGAGTCTATGCCCACCGTCTTTTCCGGCGAGATGCACTACGGCAACTGGCACGCCGTGGGTGGCAAGAACTATCTGGCACAGATATTCCGCGATGCCGGAGCCGTCTATGTCATTGAAGATGAAGAGACAGCGGGTGAAGACCTGGAGTTTGAGAAGATGTACGACTTGGCTGCCAACGCTGACTACTGGCGCATCCTGAACAGTTTCCAGGGTGATTTTACCTACGATGCCCTTCGAGCCTCCGAGCCACGCAACACACTCTTCAAGGCCTTCAAGGACAAGAAGGTTATCTACAGTAACATGAAGAAGCAGCCCTACTATGAGATAATGCCTGTAGAGCCCGACATCCTGCTCAAGGACTTCGTTGCTATCTTCCACCCCGAACTGGTTGAAGCCGACTATCAACCGAAATATTACCGATTGTTGAAGTGAGAGTTTCTATATTCCTTGTGCTGTTAGTATGCATCTCCATACTGCTGGTGGTTAACCTGCTACTTGGTACGGTGGAGATTCCCATACTGGAAGTGTGCCGTATACTTTGTGGTACCGATGACAACGAGATTTTCACCAACATCATCTATCAAGCACGCTTGCCGCAAGCACTGACCGCCGTCTTTGCAGGCGCCGGACTCGCCGTCAGCGGTCTGCAAATGCAGACCGTGTTCCGCAACCCGCTGGCAGGTCCCTCGGTGCTGGGCATCAGTAATGGTGCCGCTCTAGGGGTGGCATTTGTCGTGTTGCTGTCAGGACGTCTCGGCGGTGTAGCACTAAGCCATCTCGGTTATCTTGGCGATGCCGCCGTCAGCGTAGCCGCCATTGTGGGTGCCTTAGCCGTGCTGTTGCTCATTCTATGGGTATCGCAGCGAGTAAAGGGCAACGTCACGCTACTCATAATCGGTGTGATGATTGGATACTTAGCAACAGCAATCATCGGTGTGCTGAAGTTCCTATCGCCTGAGGAAGATGTGAAGACGTTCGTGGTATGGGGCCTCGGCTCGTTTTCACGTGTCTCGGGCGACAACATGATGCTTTTCGTACAACTGATGTGCGTGCTGCTTCCCCTGGCCTGCCTCATGGTGAAACCCATGAACCTAATGCTACTCGGCGATCGCTATGCCGCCAACCTCGGACTGAATATCCGTCGCACCCGCATGATGGTTATCGTATCCAGCGGCATACTCGTCGCCATCGTCACGGCCTTCTGCGGACCCATCATGTTCATCGGCCTAGCTGTCCCCCATCTCGCTCGTTCTCTTTTCCGCAGTAGCGACCACCGCATCCTCATGCCAGCCACGGCCCTCTGCGGAGCAGCTCTTGCCCTGTTGTGCAACCTCATCGCTCGCATGCCGGGTTTCGAGGGTGCCCTGCCCATCAACAGCGTTACGGCTCTCGTCGGAGCTCCCATCATCATCACCGTTCTCTTCCGCAGGAGGAGGGATACAATTGGAGAATAAGGAACCAAAAACAACAAACAGGTTCTTATCCTTCATATATCTTTCCTTTATCGTCAATCAATAGAATCAATAGTTCTCCATTAGGCAGCAGCGGGGCACAATGTTCATAGCAATGCCTAATGACGGTACGGGCAAAAACTGTTTTTCCTTCCTCGGCAATACGCTCCCATAGTTCTCGCGCCTGCGTCATGTCGCTGATGTTGATGCTGATGCCCGATTCGTTCAACATTTGTTGAACAAACGCCATGTCCATTACTGTCTTCCTGCTATGCGTGTCCAAATGGCCAGCCGCCAACTTCACCGCCTTACCGAGCATCACACCCAGCGTCACATGCTTGATACCGAGATGGTTGGCCATCGTTAGCGTCTCACCAATATAGTTGCCATACTGCACAAACGCCTGTTGGGGCAGTTTAGCATACATCGCCTTGACGAAGCGTTCGCTCTTGGCTCCGCTGTTGATGACGACGCGGTCAGTACCGCTGGCTTTAGCTACCTCCATGCACTTGCGGATACTCTCAATGAACGCTTCTTCACTGAAGGGCTTCACGACGCCAGAAACACCAATGATGCTGATGCCGCCACGGATGCCAAGACGCGGATTGAAAGTCTTACGGGCTATCGTCTCACCTTGGGGAACGCTGATAGTGACGCGCACATCTTCTGTAATGTTCTCCCTCATCATTTGTCGTGGAGCCTTGTTGATGGCAGGCTCGCCGACGGGGTAGTCAAAACCTGGAAGGGTGAAACGCCCCACTCCCACACCGCCACATATCTCAAATTGAGACGCTTTTTCCACCTTCGCCCTCACTTCAATGCCATCAGTCACATCGGGATCATCGCCGGCCTCCTTGATACAATAGGCGTAATCGTCGGCATAACCCACAGCCACACTGATTGTCTCCCCGTCGGGCAGGACCACGTGTACTTCGCTGGGCATTTCTCCTGTCGTCAGTCTTGTCGTTGCCGCAATGGCCGCCGCCGTGGCACAGGTGCCGGTGGTCAGTCCGCTGTGCAGGGGGAAGAACTCCGGCAGAAGTCTCTCTACGTCACGGCGCAGACCGTGAGGCCCGTTGACGCAATGCTTAAAATGTAGCAGCGGGCGCTTGATCACGATGATTTTCATGCCATGTTGGCGCGCTTCCTCCACTTTCTCTGCAAATCCGCCCGAAAGCCCGCTCTCTTTCATCAGCATGGCATCAGCTTCGGGTGTCTCTGGATAGTAGCATAGCTGTTCGTCGCTGATTCCTTGCTGATGTGCCAGCAAAATACTGCTCTCGCGGTTCAGAATGCGATAGATGACCTTCACTCCTTTCGCCTCCAGCCACTTCAGACGGCTGATGCTCTGCACACCCGTAGTGGCCAATAGCGTATGTATGTCCGTGGGAACCTGTCCGTATTCATCTATCCATGTGATGTCTGGGTCACGTGGAGGATAGATTCGCTCGTAGCGAATGACGGGAATCGTTAGTTTGGAGGCAACTGAGGCAATCGTCTGGTGTAGTTGGCTGGCAAAGGGGTGTGCGGCATCGACAATGAGGCGGATGCCGTGCTCGTTGACGAAGGCCGTCATCGTCTCCTCATCCATCGCCCCGTCAACATGCATGCCGTGATGAAGCGTCAGTTGCTGCTCCCCTCTTTTCGTGCTATAATAATAGACATTGCCTGCCTCTTCAAGCACCTGCGCCGCTTGTCGTCCTTCCGTCGTTCCTCCAAATACCAGTATCATGCGTCTCCTTGTCTGAAGAGGTGGGTAAAGTGCTTGTCGTAGAGGGCAGACAGGCCACGGCGGTTGTCGATGGCCTCACCGACGACGAGCATTGTAGTGAGGGTGAGATGGTTTTCATGGACTATCTTCGCCAGATCGCGTAGCACGCCGCGATAGATGCGCTGGTCGGGCCACGTCAGATGGTAGCAGGCAGCAACAGGGGTATCCTCAGGATATTCTTGCAAGAGTTCACGTTGCACATCGTCAACAATAGATGCCGAGAGAAAGATGCACATCGTCGACTGGCTACGGGCCAGTTTGTGCAGTTGTTCCTTTTCCGGCATAGGCGTGCGCCCTTCACCCCGAGTGAGGATAATGGTCTGGCATCGCTCAGGTATGGTAAATTGGCTGTGCAACTCAGCAGCAGCGGCGAGGAAGGAGGAGATGCCGGGCGTGATGTGATACGACATTCCCTCACGGTCAAAGAAGGCCATCTGCTCCTGAATGGCGCCGAAAATGCAGGGGTCGCCTGTGTGCAGACGGACAATATACTTACCTCGGTCATAGAACTGCTTCATCAGCGCGCATTGCTCTTCGAGATTCATATCGGCAGAACTTCGGACGACGGCGCCAGGCTTGTGGCATTCCGTCAATGCTTTGGGAACGAGTGAGCCAGCATAGAGAATCAGGTCTGCCCGCTCCAGCATCTTGCGGCCACGGACACTCACCAAGTCTGGATCGCCAGGACCAGCACCGACAATCTCGATATGGCCCTCACGCAGATACTTATGATCGATGGCTACGGCAATCGTAAAGTTCTTTCCCTTCACTTTCGGCAACAACAGTTTTCCATAATTGGAAGCCAACAGGGCTGCTGCCTCGCAGACACTGGGAGTCCCGACGTGCTTTTCTACCGTCTCGCTGGGAGTGGGAACATCTACCTTAGCCAGTTCATCGGCAGTATAAAGTTTGAGTTCAAGTCCATATCGTTCTGCTTGGAACTTTTGGATAACTGGTTCCTCTGCCTTGATATCTATAGTACAGATCTTGCGGATGCATTCAGACCACAGACAAATATGGTGTTCACCAAGCAACAGTTGGATATCCTCATAAGTATCTACAGGTGCCTGATGGGCCAGTCCGATACCCAAATCCAACACTTGTGGGGTATATTGAACAACTAATAAATCAGACGGTAAATTGGAATAGATGAAAGGAGACACTATAATGGCTAAAGTATAGTTTCCCTCCATAATTTCATCAACAGAATGAACTATGGTCACATGTTGGGGACAAGTGCGTTCAAGATAATCTGTGCCCTCATCACGAATATCAAGAAGAAGAGCCACAGGCTCCCTATTTACAAACTTCCCTACCGCGTTATTGAGGTTTCCCACATAACTCATGTGCCAATCATAGTTTTCATAGATCGTATCAAGTGCCCACAGTCCAGCATTGTCGCTCTGAGTAGTGATGACAGGATCAACGCCTAAAGCGCCGGCAATCTGTTTGGTTAACTCATTAGCCCCTCCTACGTGACCAGAGAGGACAGAAATAACATGGTTGCCAAAAGAATCTACACAGACAACGGCAGGGTCGGTGTGTTTGTCTTCAACATAGGGGGCAATAGTGCGCACACAGATACCCATAGCACCAATAAACACAAAGGCATCAAAGTCTTGCCAATGAGCTCCTACTGCTGTACGCTCGATGAGTTGGGCTCCCAATTCTTGCTGGATGAAATAGGCAACATGTCTGCCTTCCTTGCTAATTTGTATGATGGCTATCTTGACCTTTGGTCGAGATAGCTCACGCTCTGCAGAGTTCAAGTTATCATGACTCTGCTCTCGCTTAATCGCATTCTTCTGCATTTCAATATCGTTATTGGGTGATTATCATTTAATTGAATATGAATAGGAGCGTCCTGTTTCAGGCCAAGTTCCTCACAGGCTTCATCCCACAGTTTCTGGCTGTCTGTCTGTACTTTTGGCGCAACAACACTATTGAAGACAATAACTCCGCCATCAGCCATTACAGCCAACACTTTCTTCATGATTTCCTTCAGTTTTCCACCATGTCCACCGATAAAGACGGCATCAGGACGAGGTAATGAAGCGATGTCCGTTTTGAGGAAGTCACCCATGTGTACGGTGATGCCTGGTGCACCAAAGCGCCGGGCATTCTCGTTAATAATAGCCTCACATTCAGGACGGATCTCGAAAGCATCGATATGAAGATGCGGGAACTGTAAGCGCGCCTCTATCGAAATGCTGCCCGTACAGGAACCGATGTCCCAAAAAACTTTCTTTTCAGGTAGGACAAGTGCCTGTAATGTCAACAGGCGAATCGGCATCTTGGTGATCATCTTCTCACGACCGTCTAAATGGGTGAACTCGGAGTCGGGAATTCCGAAAGGCTTTGTAGCGATGGCTAGTGTCTGATGTCTGACAAAGTCAAGAATGACACAATTCGGCATCGTGTAGTCACGTTGGGATGCCTTTTCAAGCGACAGTGTGGTGACCTTTTCGAGTTCAGGGTTTCCCAGATGCTCACCCACATGCATCTGATAGTTGGTGTAGCCATAATCTATCATCCTTTGGGCAATGGAAGCAGGGGTGTGTTCCTTGTCTGTTAGTACGCCTATCTTCCCTACTCGCTCAATGAGTGCCCTGTCAAACTCAGGCCAAGGTCGGCCTGTTAGAGAAACGACTCGCATATCGTGATAGGGCATCACCAACCGGTTGGCCAGCAACTGCAAAGAATTGAACGTCGGATAAATCACGATTTCTGCATCAGGCATCTTCCGCCGTATGGTATTGGCAAAGCCGAAGAACAGCGGGTCGCCGCTGGCAAAGACCACTACCTCGTTGTGGTACTGCTCAAAGACAGCATCGAGAGGCACAGTGATGTCAATCCACTCTGCATCCTTAGGAAGCAAAGACTTCACTATCTCGTGGTGGCGCTTGCCTCCAGAGAACACATTCCCGTTCCTTATCACCTCCAAGACTTCGGGAGGGAAAAAAGGCAGAGGGTTATCACTAATGCCAATAACGTAGAATTTCACTGCTTTAACTCCTTTACAAATCCCTACCTGGTTTCAATTGCGCCGCATCATCGAAAGTGAGGATGGCGTTGCATAGTGTCGCAGCTAGGTTGGAGCCCCCCTTGCGTCCCTCGACAATAATTTTGGGGATGTCCTTGAAAGGTTTCACCATGTGCTTCGACTCTTTCACATGCACGAATCCCACAGGGGCAGCAATGATGCCTGCTGGGTGTGCCTTGCCTTTGCGTATTAGGTCACAGAGTTCCATCAGAGCGGTGGGTGCATTGCCGAAGGCGAAGAGAGCATCGGGATGTTCCTCAACGGCGAGGCGAATGCCGGCCTGAGTCCGTGTGATGCCCTTCTCGCTTGCCATCGTTGCTACACGTGGATCGCTTAGATAGCATTTGACCTCAACCCCCAGACGCTGCAATGCACCTTTGCGGATGCCGCTGGTCACCATGGTGACGTCGGTAATGATGTAGGGCAGCTCACCATTCTTCACCTTATTAAATAATGTGACAACAGCCCCGTCGTCAGTATGAAGAAGGTCCTCCATATCAAAGTCGGCAGTGGTGTGAATTGCATGGAGCAAGGCCCATTTGTGGTCAAGGGGATAGTCCTTGTGCTTCAATTCGCCTTCAATGGTGCGGAACGACTCCATCATTATCAGCTGACCCTTCTTCTCATCGCCTTCATGTGCCTCGCGGTAGTAGCCTCGTGGTGTGATCATCTTGTCGTTCCATAGATAGGACTGCGAGTTGCCGATGAGTACCACCGTGAACATGTCGACGGCTTCTGGATCAAATTCGCCGAGTGTGGTCAACGTCACCTCCTGTTCAGCACGCCCTGCTTGCCGCACATAGCCTACGGGAGTGTTGGCGGCACGTTCTTGCAAGAAGATTTCATGCAGACGATAAAGTTGCCAATATCTTCCATCCGACTTAGGATTATAGACTGCTGTGACGAAGTCACCCACCGCAGCCGCCTTGATGCGCAGCTCTATCATCTCCCATGGCGTCATCAAGTCGCTCAAGGAGATAACACAGAAGTCATGGCCCACTGGAGCCCCAAGCAGGGATGCTGCTTTTTGGAATGCCGAGATGCCTGGCAGGGATTCCACGACGACATTGCTATTCCTCTCACGTTGCATCTCATAAATGAGTGGTGTCATGCCATAGATGCCAGCATCGCCAGAGGAGATAACCACCACGGTCTTGCCTTGCTCTGCCAGTTGGAAGGCTTGTTCAGCACGCTCGCGCTCATGCTTCATACCCGTGTCGATGCACTCACACCTGTCTTTGACGAATGGTTCAACAAACTGGAAATAATACTTATATCCAACAACAACATCCGCCTCTCCCACTGCCTTCAGCACAGCTGGCGTGATATCATCCTTACTGCCAGGACCTATGCCCGCTACGATAATCTTTCCCATATCTGTGTGCAAAGTTACGAAAAGTCAAGAGCAAAACAAAAGAAACTTGTTTCTTTTTTGCCCAGATGTAGGAGTTCCCTTGGACAAAGCAAAGGAATTCACCAACTTGTTGACAAAGAGAATTACTCAACGACGTAAGATTTCGCTGAAGAAATGAGGCTGTTCGCTGAATAGTTTTTGCAAACTACTCCTTTCCATATATCTTTGCACCAACAAAAAGTTTATTACGATATATAAAACAAACAGAAACATGAAAAGAATAATGGTCCTTACCATGCTATGTACCCTTTTTATGGGAGCAAGGGCAGCCGATTTCAACTATCTAGTGTTTACATTGAACGATGGTAGCGAACAAGCCATCGTCGCAACAGGCCTCAACATCACGTTCACTGACGGCAACCTCGTAGCCACAACAGCCAACGAGACGCTGGCTACAATCCCTCTTATTACGCTACAGAAGATGCGTTTCTCGGAAAGCAGCACGACCGGTATCAGCACCTTGTCGACATTTAGTGAGGACGACATTAAAGCCATCTACGACTTGCAAGGCCGCATGATGCCACTCGACTCACAACTGCCTAAAGGCACGTACATTATCAAAACCAGCGGTAGAACCATTAAAGTGTTTGTAAAATGAAAAAGAATCTCTATATTATCGTCTTCATGTTAATCGGGATGATGGCAAAGGCACAGACCATGAACGTCAGCGTTGGCAGCGTGACCGACCAATACCCTGCCTCTCAGACAGGTGAGATGACTTTTATAGGTGGTAGTGTGATGTCCATCTTAGGTAAGAACTACAATGTAAGTGACATTACGAAGATGTGGACTGACGAGACTCAGGTCGAGGATAACGAGGTAAACGTGGTGTATGACGGCAACGCCGCACTTGTCTACGTGGCTGGTAACATTGCCCAATACGTGACGGTATCGGTCAGTGGTGCCCACGTCAGTATTACTCAGAGTGCTGATATTACCAACGACCTCATTAACGACGGCACGTTTTCAGAGATAACATACAACCTCAGCGGAGCTAGCACAGACGGTTCGTTGACGCTGGACGGCAGTGCAAAGTGTACGGTTGCCGTCAACGGGCTGGAGTTGACCAATCCCAATGGTGCACCCATCAACATCACCAACGGCAAACGTGTTGACTTCAGCGTGAAGAAGGGCAGCACTAATACGCTGAAAGACGGTACGGAAAGTTCCGCCAAAGCCTGTCTCTACTGCAAAGGCCATCTGGAACTGAAGGGCAAGGGCGTGCTGAATATCTATGCCTACGGCAGTGCGGCACATGGCATCAAGAGCGGTGACTATACGGAACTGAAAAACTGTACGGTAAACATCCTGGCAGCTACCAAGGACGGAGTGTCGTGCAACGAGTATTTCCTGATGGAGAGTGGTGAACTGAACATCAGTGGTACGGGAGACGACGGTATTCAGTGCGATTTGGACGGTGACTCCTCTACGGGCGAGTTGGACGGTCATGAAGATGAAGACACAGGCAATATCTATCTGGAGGGTGGTACCATCAACATTGCCGTCACTGCCGATGCTGCCAAAGGCATCAAGTCAGAGGGTGACATGAGAATCAGCGACGGAGCCATCACGATCACCACCAGCGGAGGCGGCACATGGGACAGCGACAAAAGCAAGACCAAAGCTGCAGCCTGCTTAGGTGCCGACGGCAATGTGACCATCAGTGGGGGCACACTTACACTAACCAGCACAGGTGCTGGCGGCAAGGGCATTAATGCCGACGGCAACTTCACAGTAAATGGTGGTACAACAACCATCAAGACCTCTGGCAATGCCGTAGGTGCATCATCTAATGGTACGCTGACGATCATCACCAATTCACAACAGTTAGACCGCTACGATAGCGACTACAAGTCTTCGCCTAAGGGTATCAAAGTTGACGGCGCCATTCAAATCAACGACGGCATCATCAACGTCACCACTTCGGGTGCTGGCGGCGAAGGTATCGAATCGAAGACCAGCATCACTTTCAACGGCGGACAGACCTACGTCAGCTCATCTGACGACGGCATCAATGCCTCGTACAATACCACGACCAACGGTTCAGGCGACCTAACGGTCAGTGGGGGATACCTATACGTTATTTCATCGGGCAACGACGCAATGGATGCTAACGGCAATTTCTATGTCAAGGGAGGCTTCGTCTATGCCGTAGGAACAGGAAATCCAGAGAAGTCGCTAGATGCTAATACCGAACAAGGCAAGAAGCTTTACGTCAGCGGCGGCACACTGATAGCCATTGGTGATCTGGAGGGAGGTGCACAAATATCAAACGGCACCTGTAAGTACACATCTTCATGGACCAGAGACAGCTGGTATGCCTTGTATAACGATAACAACCTGGCTGGTGTCTTCAAGACGCCTGCAGTATCGAGTACGAGTGGAGGTGGCGGCGGTCCGTGGGGTGGCGGCAGCAGTTCACTGAAGCTCATCGTCTTCACCTCGTCAACACCTACGCTGAAGTCGGGTATCACCGTCAGCAATGGATCGTCCATACTCAACGGCATGGTGAACATCAACGGCACCGTCACCAGCGGCACCAATGTATCGCTGAGCAACTATACATCATCAAGTGGTGGCGGACGCCCTTAAAAATACGGATAATTCAAAATTCTTTTGGCTTTCTTCTCAGTAATTCGTACTCTGCCACTTCGTGTCGAAGGTACTTCCGTTCGAGAAAACTCAAAATCTTTTTGGTTTTCTGCTCACTTAATCGTACCTTTGCCGCATCGTATAAAAACTAAAAAGAAACGAATATGAAAGAAATGAAAGTATGGGTGATTGCCGCCACTCTTGTTTGCGGCTTAGTAGCTTGCAACAATGCAAATGCACAGAACGATAACCCGGCAGACCAGGTGGTGTCGACGGAGCTGATTCGTACCAATCAGAGCTGGGACGGTGTAGAACTGCCTGACTACCTGCAGGGACGTCCGGAACTGGTGGCAGTAAAGTATGTGTTCCCTGCAGGAAAGAAACTGGGATGGCACCACCATCCTGTGATGAACTACGGTATCTTGGTACAGGGTGAGCTGACCATCATCGGACAAGACGGAAAGGAGAAGACCGTGCATGAAGGCGAGGCTGTTGTAGAAATGGTAAATACCATCCACCACGGCGAGAACAGAGGCACGAAACCCGTCATCCTCTATATGTTCTATCTATCGCAGAAAGACCTCCCGCTGGCCGTCCAACATCCAGAGATTCCTCTGGAATAAGCAGACACGGTAATAAAAAAGGGCTCTCAGTCAAATTGGAGACTGGGAGCCCTTTCTATCATTTGTTGTTTACACAATGCTTAGAGCTGAGGCAGTTCGAGCCACTTCACGTAGCAGAAATCCTGACGATGAGGCAGGTTCTTATTCTTAGGATACATACGAATGGCAGACTTGTAGCTACCAGCCTGCTGAGGAGCCAATGTAGCCTCAAAGGTGTAGTTGTTGCCTTCGTGACCAACCATTTTCAGCGGTTCAACAGAGAAAATGCGCTCCTCGCCGTCCTTGTTGATGAAGACGTTGACCTTCTCAAGTGCTACTGCATCGTCGAGACCTTGCTCGTTGATAACATACTTCAGCGTATACTTCTCAGATGTGCTGATGCCAGTTGAAGGATAGTCCCACTCGCAAGAAACAACGTTGATGGCATCCCAACGCTCAGCAACGGTTTCCTTCCACTGGGCGATATCCTTGGCCAGACGGAAATTGTCCTTAGAAATCTCCTTGAAGCGCTTAGCCTGCTTCTCGTAGAACTTACTATAGTAATCGTCAAGCTGACGCTTCATGGTGTAGTGAGGTGCAATCTGGGCGATAGAGTTCTTAACGACCTTGATCCATCCCTTAGAGATGCCCGTCTTCTTGTCCTTGGCATAGTAGAGGGGTACTATCTCGTTCTCAAGCAGGCTATAGATGGTAGCTGCGTCGAGCTGGTCCTGATAGCCCTGGTTCTGATAGGTGCGTTTCTCGGTAAGTGCCCATCCCGCACCCTCGCGATAGCCCTCAAGCCACCAACCGTCCTTGACGGAGAGGTTGACAACACCGTTCATCTCAGCCTTCTCGCCTGATGTTCCGGAAGCCTCGAGCGGACGTGTCGGCGTGTTCATCCAGATATCAACACCAGAAACAAGACGACGAGCCAATAGGAAGTCGTAGTCCTCAAGGAAGATAATCTTACCCTGGAACTCAGGCATCTGGCTAATGTCGAAGATCTTCTTGATAAGTCCCTGACCAGCACCATCGGCGGGGTGAGCCTTACCAGCGAAGAGGAAGACTACGGGGCGCTCAGGATCGTTGACGATACGTGAGAGACGCTCCAAATCGGTGAACAGTAGGTGGGCACGCTTGTAGGTAGCAAAACGACGACAGAAGCCGATAACGAGTGCGTTGGGGTTGAAGCGTTCAACAAGTTTCACAACGCGCGCGGGATCACCCTGATTCTTCAGCCAGGTCTCTTTGAACTGAACGGCGATATAGTCGAAGAGCTTTGCCTTCAATGCCTTGCGGGTAGCCCATACCTCTTCATCGGGACAGTCGTAGATGCCGTGCCAGATTTCCTCGTTAGACTGGTCGCTCATGTGCTTGGCATCGAAGTACTTAGCATAGACGCGACGCCACTCGGTAGCACACCATGTGGGGAAGTGAACGCCATTGGTGACATAGCCCACGTGGTTCTCCTCAGGATAGTACCCCTGCCAGATAGGAGCGAACATCTTCTGGCTTACCCAGCCATGGAGCATAGACACACCATTAACCTCCTGACAGGTGTTGCAGGCGAAGGTAGACATACAGAACTTCTCGTCGTGGTTTTCAGGATTGGTACGACCCATGCCGATGAACTCGTCCCAAGAGATGCCGAGCTTCTGGGGATAGGCGCCCATGTACTTGCCGAACAGGCCTTCGTCGAAGTAGTCGTGACCAGCAGGAACGGGGGTGTGAACGGTATACAGACCGCTGGCGCGAACCAGTTCGAGTGCCTGATTGAAGTTCAGACCGTCCTCCTCGATGTAGTCGCAGAGGCGCTGCAGGTTGCAGAGTGCTGCATGACCTTCGTTGCAGTGGTAGATATCCTTCTTGATGCCGAGCTTCTTAAGCAGCAGCATACCACCAATACCCAGCAGAATCTCCTGCTTCAGACGATTCTCCCAGTCGCCACCGTAGAGTGAGTGGGTGATGGGCTTGTCGAAGTCGGAGTTCATCTCGTTGTCGGTATCGAGCAGGTAGAGTTTCACACGACCGACGTTGACGCGCCATACATAGGCGTGAACCTGATAGTTGGTGTAGGGAACATCGATAACCAGAGGGTTACCGTCCTTGTCGAGCTGACGCTCGATGGGCAGCGAGGCGAAGTTCTGCGACTCGTAGTTGGCAATCTGCTGTCCGTCGATGGACAGGCTCTGGGTGAAGTAACCAAAGCGATAGAGGAAACCTACGGCGCACATGTCGACATTGGAGTCGGATGCTTCCTTCACATAGTCACCGGCGAGCATTCCCAGACCGCCAGAATATATCTTCAAAGCAGAATGGATACCATACTCCATGCAGAAATAGGCTACTGAGGGACGCTTGCTATCGGGCTTAACATCCATATACTCACGGAACTGAGCATAGACGGCCTTGATGCGCTTCATGAGGGCCTTATCCTTGACAATGGCTTCCTTACGGGCGAAGGTCAGACGCTCGAGCAACATCACAGGATTGTGCTTTACCTCGTGATACAGTTCAGGGTCAAGGTCGCGATACAGGTCGCGTGCCTCGTAGTTCCACACCCACCACATGTTGTGGGCAATCTCATCCAAACACTGCAATTCCTCGGGAAGACTTGACTTTACAACCAGTTCTTTCCACTGGGGAGCATTTGCATAATCAGCTTTAATTTTCATAATGTAATGATATTTACTATTTACAATTTATTTGTCAATTGGATTGATGAGCCATTCTTTCCTCTGCTTTGCGCAACGCTATGTCATAGGCCTCGTGGTAGTACTTGATAAACTGACTCCACAGGGCTTTCTTGGACAAGGTGTCTGCGGCTTTACGGCAAGCATCTATTTCCTTCTGAGACATCGCAGAGAAATCGGCCACCGTATCCTTGATGGCATCAGCCACCTCGGAATAGTTATAGTCGGTGCGATGGATGACCTTAACACCATCCATAATCTCGCCATAGCGACCGCCAAACTCAGTGTTAGCCCAAAGGCCGAAACCAGCCAGGTCGGTGGTGATACAAGGCACTTTAAAGGCTATTGCCTCCAGCGGCGTGTATCCCCAGGGCTCATAATAAGATGGATAAACACAAAGGTCGTTACCCAGTACGACATCATAGTACGACATGTTGACAATGCCGTCCTTGCCGTCGAGATAGCAAGGCAGGAAGATGACCTTTACATGGTCGTCCTTGCGGTTGTGCATGTCGTAGTATTTCATCATGCTGAGCACGTTGTCGTGACTCATGTTATGAAGCCAGTGGGTGACCTGGGGGACTTCAAGGGGTGTATCGAATTGACCACCCTTCTGCAAACGCTCCTGCAAGTCCTTGCGAGGCTCTCCTACCCAACCGGGTACCTCGATGAAGGCTAACACCTTCTTCTTCAGGTCGCGGTCGCGCAACAGACGGTTCATGGCTTCCACGAAGACGTCGATACCTTTGTTGCGGAACTCATAGCGGCCGCTGGTAGAAACAATCAGTGTGTCGTCGTCCAGTTGCTCACCCAACAGGGCATTGGCTACGTCGAGCAAACGCTTACGGGCGGCCCTGCGCTTACTGTTAAACACGGCACCCTTGGGCACGAAACTATTATCGAAGCCGTTGGGTAATACTACATCAACAGGCTTATCGAGCAGTTCCTTACACTCATTGGCTGTGATGTCGCTAACCGTCGTAAAGCAGTCTACATGCAGTGCGGTCTGCTTCTCAATAGAGTGCTTCGACTGCATGTTCAGTTCACCGGCCATCTGGTCGCCATTATAAGCGAAGAGATAGTCGTAGAGGGGCTTCTGATTACCAGCAATAGAACGACCGATACTGGTGGCATGAGTGGTGAACACCGTACCAATCTGAGGCAGATGGGCATTGATGTAAAGGGCACCCAGACCACACATCCACTCGTTGGCGTGATAGATAACTTTCAACGACGGGTTAGCCAACCAGTTGTAGAAGCTCTCAACAACCAGGGCTGCAGCATACGAGAACATAGAAGCCTCGTCGTAGTCACCATAGGCGTGGAGTGAGTCAACCTGGTAGTTCTCCCAAAGCCATCCATAGATTTCGTTCTTTTGCTCGAAATAGGGTTGAAAGTCTACTAGGATAGCAATCGGCTCGCCAGGAACGGTCCAACGACCTACCCTCACCTTGAGGCCTTGCTCCTTGGCAACCCATTGCCATTCGGCAAAAAGCGCCATATCTTCCTTAAAATAGGGACTTTCACTCTCCTTCCAAAAATCAGGACCAATAAAGATTATCCTGTCTTTCATTTCATCCTGAAGGGTCTTTGCGCGCGATGAGAGAACAGTGTAGATGCCACCTACCTTGTTACATACCTCCCAACTGGACTCAAAGATGTAATCAGGCGTAATTTTTGTCTTTCCCATTATCATTTATACATGTATACGGCTGCAAAGATAATTAAAAAAAATAAAATCTTGCATCGTTTCATTATATTTTTCTACGTAAACGATATTTTATTGACTTAGATTGATTACCTTTGACGACAAAAACAGGACGACTATGGCAAAGAAAATCATACTCGTAGCCTGTCTGGTCATGCTGACGACAGGCATACAGGCACAAAAGAACTTTCGCGCGTACCTTTATAATAATGAATATAACGTGTATTTGCGCATCAACTTCTACGATCAGGACATCAGCGTACCCGGACAGGACCTGTATGGCAAGTTGCCGGGATACCTGGGCAAGTTACACAACTCGTTCTGCTGGGTCATCACGGCTTGTGAAGTGAAAGACGAGCAACATGCCGAGATGCAGCTCATCAACGACTTCGGAAGCGAGGACCTCACCGCTACCCTCACCTGGCTGAACGACTCGACATACGAGTTAAAGCAAGGCGCCGGCAGCACGATCAAGGTTCCCAACAAAGGAAAATGGCAAAAGTTGCCTAAGACGCTAAGACTAAAAAAAGACCCCAAGAGATAAATCTTGGGGTTCTTTATGCTTAGCGAACTGGCGTGATGCGGAACTGGAAGTCGTAGGCTTCCAACGGGATGCGATAAACTTCCTCAGGCCAAGCGCCCCACGAGTTGACACACCCCAGTCCCATCTGACGCTGTTGGATATGCACCTGTGTCAACGGGCGTTCCACGAGGTCGCCGCTGTGCATGTGGTGTGCATCCTTGCTAACACCACCATCGAGGTCTTCAGTCAGATAAGGAAGCGCAGAACACTCCATAGGTGCTGTACTCTCAAACTTCAAGCCACGCTGACCGTCAGAGACGATGAACCAGCGGACATCGGTGTGGTTGCCACTCTCCTGGGGACGCACATAGGGGAAGTATTCGTCAGCCACCTTATTCTTATAGCGGCCTATGAACTCGCTGCTGTTACGGTCGCAATAGTTCTCGTGAGGACCACGGCCGTAGTACTCTACCCTATCATACTGCTTGGGCATCTGCAGCTGCATGCCGTAGCGGAACATCCAGGTCTCCTTCTGGTCGGCCTTGGGCTCCATCTGCTGACGGACGATGACGGATCCATCTGCCATAAGGGTATAAGTCATGGTGAGCGTAGCCATCGGAAGGTCGAGGTTGGCAATCACACTGTTGTCAACGACAGAACATGAGGTGACCTTCATCTGCGGATGCTTCCAAGCACTAAACTTCTGTTGCAGTCTGGCACCATAATCGTTGTCGGTAGGAGCACGCCAGAACTCGGGCGAAATACTCTGACGATCAATGAGCATAGGTTGTCCATCTACATCGAGATAGTCAATCATGCCCGACCACTTGCCAACAGTCATCGTGGTACCTGCTGCCATGAGTTTGATATAGCTCTTCGTCTCCTCCTTGACGACAGAAGCTTGCTGGGCTTTCAATTCGGGGAACTTGTAAGACTGGACGACAAACTGCTGACGGCTAACCACCTGCCCGTCCTGTTTGCAAGTAAAGTTCACGACAACCTCATCGTCGGCGTGATGAGAAAGCACACGCGCCAGCACCAGCTTCAGCTCAGCACTTTCGAAAGTCTTGCGTTGTTGTGGAGCAATGCCAGCAAGGTCAATCACGCCACCGTGCTTCTTGACCTTCCACTCCAGTTGGCAACCATCCAACGACTTGAAGAAATGCTCGTTATAAACCTCAAACTTACCATCCTTTAGGTCTTGATCGGTTATCCAGACGTTCTGATAATAATAACCTACCTCATAGGCATGCGGATTCAGACGGCGGTCAGGAGCGATAATGCCGTTGCAGTTGAAGTTGTTGTCGGAAGCGGGATAGCGTCCGTAATCACCACCATAGGTAAAAATCTCCTTGCCTGTAACCTTGCTCTTATCGCGCAGTCCCTGATCGACAAAGTCCCAGATAAAGCCACCCTGATATTTCGGATACTTGCGAATGAGGTCCCAATACTCCTTGAAGCCACCCATCGAGTTGCCCATTGCGTGGGCATACTCACACTGGATGAGCGGACGGGGATTATCCGTCTGGGCATACTTCTCGCAGTCACGATAATAGAAGTACATCGGACAGAAGATATCGGTCTTCCCCCAGTTACCCGCCTGCTCATACTGAACGGGGCGCGAGGTATCTACCGATTTAATCCAGTCGTAGACAGCCTCAAAATTTGGTCCGTAGCCTGCCTCGTTGCCCATACTCCATATGATGATACTGGGGTGGTTGCGCAAGGTGAGCACATTTCCCTGATTGCGCTCCAGGTGCATTTGCCGGAAGTCCTTGCGCTTAGCAAGTGTTCCCTCACCATAGCCCATGCCGTGACTCTCGAGGTTAGCCTCGGCTACCAGATAGAGACCTGCCGAGTCGCATAGTTCATACCAACGAGGATCGTCAGGATAGTGGGAAGTGCGCACGGCATTGATATTGAGCTGTTTCATGATACGTATATCCTGACGCATGCGCTCCATACTGACGATATAGCCTCCATCAGGGTCGAGCTCATGACGGTCGACGCCCTTAATGAGAATGGGCTGTCCGTTGACGAGCAGTTGTCCGTCCTTAATCTCCACATGACGGAAACCGACGTGTTGGCGGATAGACTGTACCACACGACCGTTCTTCTTGACATTGACGAACAAAGTGTAGAGATAAGGGGTCTCGGCAGTCCAAGCCTTAACCTGCGGAACGGTCTGTTGAAGACCAGTGCCCACCACGTTGCCTTCAGCATCCTCAAGACGCGCCTCTACCTCAAGACTCTTGGGAGCCTGGACGTCGACGGAGAGTAAACCGTTGCCGTTGGCATAATCTTGTGTGACAACAAGGTCTTTCACATGGTCGGAAGGACGGGCATAGAGGTAGACCTCGCGTGCGATACCCGTCAGACGCCAGAAGTCCTGATCTTCGAGATAGGAGCCGTCGCACCAACGCATCACCTGCATGGCGATGAGGTTGCGACCTTTCTTTAGATATTTTGTAATATTGAACTCAGCAGCTACCTTTGAGTCTTCACTATAGCCGACATATCGTCCATTAACCCATACTTTCAGGTTACTGGTGGCAGAACCCACATGGAACAAGACCTGCTGACCAGCCCATGACTCAGGCAGAACGAAGGTACGGCGATAGCTGCCCGTATAATTTTCCGTCTCTCCGATATACGGTGGATTCGTGTCGAATGTGGTTGCCCACGAATAACCAATATTCTTATAGATAGGGTCACCGTGTCCATTAAGCTCAAAGAGTCCAGGAACGGGAAAATCCTCCCATTGGGAGTCATCAAAATCGATTTCGTAGAACCGTTGTGGTGCCTCTTGGTGATTCTTCACAAAGCGGAAACGCCACATTCCTTCCATAGAGAGGTAGCAGGAAGACTTCGCCTTCTCACCGGCACGAGCCAGCGATTCACTCTCGAAAGCAAAAAAGTTAGCACGACGAGCCTCACGGTTCTCCTGATTCTTCTCAGGATTCCTCCACTCGGCATCCTGTTTGCCTGCCCATGCAGGAACAGCCGACGAGGCGATAAGTAAAGATATTAAAATGTTTCTTATCATAGTTAGGATAATAATTTAGTTTAGATTCCGGATTCAGTCACTCAGCATACGCATCCTCGCCAATCTGCTCAACACCACCGATGGTGAGCTTGCGCAGATCGTAGTAGGAACCATTGTATATATTAAAATCGACATTGCCTTTGATGCCGGGCAGCTTGCCCACATCGGTATGTTGCCAGAACTTCCATTCACCCTTATACTCCACCTTGTCCACATAATAATGGGCTATCCAATAAGGATACTGATTGAACACGGGGTCGCTCAGGTATCTCATCTTGAACTTATAATAGGTGTAGATAATGGGCTTCACACCATAATGGCGCTCCACGATGTCGAGCCAAGCCAGCACGCTGGCCTTGAAATCGGCATCACTCTGATTCTTCGGTTTGTGCTCCACGTCGAGCACTGGTGGAAGGTCGCCATTTTCTAGCTTGACGTTCTTGATGAAGAAGGCTGCCTGTTGGCGTGCCGACGTGTGGACACTATAAAAATGGTAGGCCCCACGCGTAAAGCCGTACTCACGGGCCTGATAGAAATTGTCGATGAAGTTCTCGTCAATCTGTGTAGAGCCCTCCGTCGCCTTGATCATGATAAAACGGATTGGCGACTTGTTGATAACACCTTTGTCGCGAAGCTCCGTCCAGTCGATATCACCCTGGTGGTGACTGATGTCGATACCATGAATCTCGTAGCCCTCAGGATAGCTGACATCACCATAGAGAGCGCGCCAACGAAACCCATAAGGACTCACGAACATATAATAGAAGAAATAGACGTAGACAGCCACAATGGCTGCTACGCCTATCCACACTGCCCATCCTGGCATGTATTGCAGAAGACGAACAAAGACACTCGGACGCTTATGAGCCACAGGACTCATTCGGCGCCCGGATGTCGATTTTCTATGTTGTGTCTTCTTAGAAGGCATGTTAATAATTAAGCCTTCTCAAGAGCCAACGTCTTAGTAGGCTGGTCACATACCTCCGTCGGTCCCCAATACTGGATAGGACCGGGATATACATAGCAGGTATCCTTTGCCCACTTGTCACGCTGAGCGGCAAACGTTTTGAAAGGTGCACCGTCCAACTCAACGAGGGCCTTGCGGATAACAGGCTTCATCTCACCATTACGCTTTTCCATGTTCATCATCATCGTGATGGGCACACCACCCGCAATCCACTGCTCGGCAGGAGCGGTTGTATTCTTCACGATAGCCATATAGCCCGTCTTGCCGTTGGCAATGAGCTGAGCAGCACTGGTACCCAATGCGTAACAGTAGTCGGCATCGAAGTTTGAAGGAGCTGCGCAACGTCCTTCGTATCCGAAGAAGTGATGCTGAGCAGAGAACTTACCGGTGAACTTGCCAGCCTTCTTCCATTCGTCGAGCTTGACAGCTACCATAGAACTCAGCAACTTCTCGGTCTCGATGAGTGATACCTGTACGTTTCCGTGAGGATCGCGGTCGAGGGCAAGCTGACGGGCAACACCCTCGGGAAGAGAGTTGAAGACAGCCAGGTTCTCTGCAGAGATGTGCGCCTTCACGAAGGCAATCTGCTCCTCGCTGTTCAGTCCCTTAGCCTCAGGCAAAGCGAGTACGTCGTTCAGCTGGGCAATGAGCTTCTTGATGGCAGGAATGAATTCAATCAGACCTTCAGGAATAATCACGGTACCGAAGTTATTACCCTCGGCAGCACGTACACAGACGGCGTTGGCGATGTAGGTAACAATATCGTCAAGGCTCTGCTCCTTAGCTTCCACTTCCTCGCTGACGAGACAGATGTTGGGCTGGGTCTGCAGGGCACACTCCAGAGCTATGTGTGAAGCCGAACGGCCCATCACCTTGATGAAGTGCCAGTATTTACGCGCTGAGTTACAGTCGCGCTCGATGTTACCAATCAGTTCTGAGTATGTCTTACAAGCAGTATCGAAGCCAAACGAGGTCTCAATCTGGTCGTTCTTAAGGTCACCATCAATGGTTTTCGGACAACCGATAACCTGTACGCCATAGTTCTTGGCTGCATAGTATTCAGCAAGCACGCAGGCATTGGTGTTTGAATCGTCACCACCAATGATGACAATAGCCTTGATATCCAACTGACGGATAATCTCCAGTCCCTTCTCGAACTGCTCAACCTTCTCCAGCTTAGTACGGCCCGAGCCAATCATGTCGAAGCCACCAGTGTTGCGATACTCATCAATGATGTCCTTGGTCAGTTCCATATAGTTATGGTCTACGAGACCACCAGGACCAAGGATAAAACCGAAAAGACGGTTCTCTGGGTTAAGTTTCTTAATCTGGTCGAAGAGACCGGTAATCACGTTGTGACCACCAGGAGCCTGACCACCACTAAGGATGATACCTACGTTCATCTTTGTGGTGTTAGCCTCCGTAGCAGGCTCAAACTCAACGATAGGCATACCGTAAGTGTTAGGGAAGAGTTTCTTGATCTCCTCCTGATTTCCTACACTCTGTGTCGGAGCACCTAACTTTACTTTTACCGCACCCTGAAGCGCCTTTGGCAGTTTCGGCTGGTAAGCGGCTCTTGCTTTCTGCAATGCACTTTTTTCCATTTTCTTTAATATTATAAAATGATGAATAATTGAATTTTCGAATTGCAAAAATACGCTTTTTCTCTGAAAAACGGAAAGAAAATACGCATTTTAATATTTTTTTGTGCAGAAAGTTGAGATATATCGAATATTTTGCGTATCTTTGACGTTCGAAACGATATTATTATAAAAATAAGGAGGATTAGAAATGGCAAACAAAAGAGAACTGAAAAGAAACATTAACCTGGTATGCGAAGAACTGATTGCTGAATGTATTGCAGCATCACTTTACGGCAATAAGCACGACACGGCAAACTCGCTCATCTACAGCACCGTGAAGATGCAGGACGACTTCATCCGACGCATCTCACATCCAGAGCCTGGCATGCCGGCTGCCAAGTATTACAAGAAGCTGAGAGAAGACTTAGTTGCTCAGATCTGTGATATCGTAGACCAAATCAACAACTAAAAGAAGACTATGTGGCAATCATTCTGCAACTGGCTGCTATACAAGAGAATGGGATGGACAGCCGACATTACTGAGGAGCATCCGGACAAATACATTATCTGCTTGGCTCCGCATACCAGCAACTGGGACTTCCTGATAGGCCAGTTGTATATCGGTGCGCAAGGCATGAAGAGCAATTTCCTGATGAAGAAGGAGTGGTTTTTCTGGCCCCTGGGGCCCATCTTCCGCAAGATGGGAGGCATTCCCGTTTGGCGCTCCAAGAAAACCAGTATGACGGACAACCTGGCGGCAACGGCACGTCAGGAACGCACGTTCCATCTGTGTATTACACCTGAGGGAACTCGCTCGCTGAACCCTGAATGGAAAAAGGGGTTCTATTATATCGCACAAAAAGCCGAACTACCCATTCTGCTCTACGGAGTGGATTACGAAAAACGACACATCCAGTGCACAAAGACCATTATTCCCAATGGCGACATCGACAGTCAGATGCGGGAAATTAAATTGTATTTCAAGGGGTTCAAGGGTAAACACCCGGAGAACTTCACGATAGGAGAAATTTAAACATGAAAAAGATTGTTATCTTACTTTTCTACCTTTTCACGCTTACATCCTTATGTGCACAAACCGCTAAGGACGAAGCAAAACTGACAGAAAGGCTACAAGATTATTTCAGGAAGTACAAGCCAAAAGGCACCAAGCTAACGCAGGCTCCACACATGGTGGACTACCAGTTGGACAACGACGCCAAGACACTGACAATTACCGCTGACGAGTTTTTTGCCGCTCAGGAATTTACCCCAGAGGTGACTGCCCATATATATAAAAAGGTAAAGGGTGAACTACCTAAGCCATATCGCGACTATCAGGTGACCATCATCACCAACGGTATGGAAATCAGCGAACTGATACCCAACCGGCTCTCACAGAATGCTGACAAATCCCGTCTATGGAGCGACATAGACTACGACGGTGAACCTTGGGTAAAGGACATCTCCCACCCCGTCAAATACACTCATGGACTGCAGAACCGACACCTCGTGCTATGGGCCAGTCACGGACGCTACTACGACCAGTCAAGAGGTTACTGGCGCTGGCAGCGCCCGAAGCTCTTCGGTACCACCGAGGACTTGTTTACACAGACCATTGTCATCCCCTACCTCATCCCCATGCTAGAACAGTCTGGTGCCGTCGTATTCTCACCCAGAGAACGTGACTGGCAGAAGGAGGAAGTCATCGTAGACAACGACGGTTCGAAACGTAACTATATCGAGGTGACCTCACATAGCAAATGGATGAGCACAAACCAACGAGGCTTTGCTTGGCACGCAGGAGCCTACCACGACCAGGAGAATCCCTTTGAAGCCGGTACCGCCCGCATGGTAAGAACCACTAGCAGCAAGTCGCGCTATTCACTGGCGACCTATCAGCCAGATTTCCGCAAGGCTGGTCGCTATGCCGTCTATGTGAGTTACCAGACATTGCCCAATAGCGTCGACGACGTGCTGTACACAGTATGGCACCGTGGTGAGCGCACCCAGTTTCATGTCAACCAGAAGATGGGTGGTAGCACGTGGGTTTATCTCGGCACCTTCGATTTTGACGCAGGCTACAGCGAGTTCAACCGTATAACGGTATCGAACCAGAGCAGTCAGGATGGTGTGATTACAACGGATGCAGTGCGCTTTGGAGGCGGCATGGGCAACATCGAACGTTTCGGAACGGTTAGCGGTTTGCCGCGAGCGCTGGAAGGTGCTCGCTACTCGGCACAATGGGCGGGTATGCCCTACTCCGTATATAGCAGCAAGAATGGTGCCGACGACTATGCGGACGACATCAATGTTCGTTCGTATACCCTCAACCTATTGGGAGGTGGTTCGTGTTACATGCCTAACATGGAAGGACGCAAGGTACCTTTCGAACTTTCACTGGCAGTACACAGCGACGCTGGCTATGCCAAGGACGGTCAGGGACTGATTGGTTCGCTGAGCATCTGCACCACCAAGTTTAACGACGGGAAACTGAATGCCGGCATCTCTCGTATGGCATCGCGTGACTTTGCCGATGCCCTGCTGAGCAACGAACTTCTGGACATCAAATACAAATACGGCAAATGGAATCGTCGCGAGCTTTTCGACCGTAACTACTCGGAAACAAGACTACCAGAGGTTCCGAGTGCTATCCTCGAGACAATGTCACACCAGAACTTTCCCGACATGCGTTTCGGACAGGATCCCAACTTCCGATTCACATTAGCACGTTCCATCTACAAAACCATTCTACGATACGTCAACGACCAGCATGGACGCCCCTTTATAGTGGCTCCACTGACTCCTGACCATTTCCAGGTGGAGTTTAAGAATGATGACGAGGTAAAGCTTAGTTGGGACGCGGTGAACGACCCACAAGAGCCAACAGCAAAACCTACGGGATATATTCTCTATACGGCTATCGGAGAGGCAGACTTCGACAATGGAACCTATATCCGTGCGAAGAACTCGCACACCATGAAACTGGAACCTGGACTGCTGTATCACTTCAAGGTGGCAGCCGTCAATCGTGGCGGTCGAAGTTTCCCCACGGAGGTCCTTTCAGCTTACTATCAGCCTCGCGCAAAAAAAACGATAATGATTGTCAACGGGTTCCACCGTCTGGCTTCTCCTGCCGTACGCAACTCAGCGGAGGAACAAGGCTTTGACCTCGACGAGGATCCTGGCATTACCTATGGTCCCACCTATGGATGGTCTGGGCGACAAATCAACTTCGACACCACAAAGATGGGCATCGAGGACGGCGGATTGGGTTATACCGGTGAGGAACTGACAGGTATGCTCATTGCCGGTAACGACTTCAACTACGTCAAGACACACGCTGAAGCCATTGCTTCCGTAGGCCAGTACAATATCGTTAGTTGTTCGAGCGAGGCATTGGAAACGGGTAATGCGAGCCTGCGCAAATGTGCTGCCATCGACCTTGTACTGGGACTGGAATATTACGATGGACACAGCCTGAACTTCTATAAAACATTCAATCCGTCGATGCAGCGCGTGCTTAAAAACTTCACGACTCATGGCGGTGCTCTCATGGTTAGCGGTGCCTATATCGGACGCGACAACATGAACAGCAGCGACAACAAGTTCCTTGCTAACACGCTGAAATGCGAATATGCCGGACGTAACATGATATCCGCCGATTATCTGAACGGCATGGGTACCACCATACCCTATTGGAGACAATTGAATGAGGAGCATTATGCAGCCACTTCGTCTGACATTCTGCAACCTGTCAAGCCGGCTTACACCGCCTTACAATATGCTGACGGCTATGGTGCCGGTGTTGCATACCAAGGCAGCGACTACCGTTCCTTCGTCATGGGCATTCCCTTCGAGTGCATCAAGGGCGAACAGAAACGTGCTGCCATTAT
This sequence comes from Prevotella sp. tc2-28, assembly GCF_900107705.1. Taxonomy (GTDB): domain Bacteria; phylum Bacteroidota; class Bacteroidia; order Bacteroidales; family Bacteroidaceae; genus Prevotella. The sequence continues at coordinate 44,168 of NZ_FNRE01000004.1, read as the reverse complement.
GAACGGAATACTTAACTTTCTATTAAAATAAAACTACAAACTATGTACAAGATTCAAACTAACTCAAGCGGTACGCGTAGTATCGACATCAGCGAAGATCACCTGCAAACCATTGAAGACTATCAGCTCTTCCGTGACTTGATTGACTCCAATGGGTATGTTGACGAGCAAGTGCTCGACAAACTCAAACTGAATATCCGCTCACTATTAGGTTCCGAGGCGGGCAAGGACAAACGGCTGTTGGATCTGTGCCTGGACGTCATCTATCATGCTAACATGAAAGCTTTCGGACTGCAACAGTTGGTGTTGTTATTTATCAACTGGAAAAACCGCGGAAGCAACGACCTGGGCATGACAACCCGCGCACTACAAGGAACACCATTTAATTAGAGGTGAGAGGTAAGAGATTAGACCATGGAGTATAGGCTGACAGATTTTCTGCCAACAACAAAGAAGGAACTCGAGTTGCGTGGCTGGGAAGAGGTGGACATCATCCTCTTCTCGGCAGACGCATACATTGACCATCCATCCTTCGGCGCAGCAGTCATCGGGCGCACCTTAGAGGCAGCGGGCTATCGCGTGGCCATCGTGCCACAACCCGACTGGCATGGTGACTACCGTGATTTCAAGAAACTGGGACGCCCACGACTCTTTTTTGGCATTGCTCCTGGTTGCATGGACTCGATGGTCAACAAATACACGGCCAACCGTCGTCTGCGCTCTGAGGATGCCTATAGTCCCGACGGGCGTCACGACTTGCGTCCGGAGTATCCCACCATCGTCTATTCCAAAATCCTACGCGAACTGTACCCTGACGTTCCCATCATCCTAGGCGGCATCGAGGCATCACTCCGCCGACTGACACACTACGACTACTGGCAAGACAAATTACGCCCTAGCATCCTTTGTGATGCACAGGCCGACCTCATCATCTACGGCATGGGCGAAAAACCTATCATCGAACTGGCCAACCGACTGGCGGTTGTCGGCAGTTCCATTGCGGATATTCCTCACGACATTCCCCAGACAGTCTACCTGACCGACCGCATCTCGCCTAGCGATGATGACATCGTGTTGCACAGCTACGAGGAATGCCTGCGCGACAAACGGTCGCAAGCCGAGAATTTCAGACACATCGAGGAACAGTCCAACATGATGCACGCCCACCGGTTACTACAACAGACAGGACGGCAGACAGTCGTTGTCAACCCACCTTATCCTCCGATGACAACTGCAGAACTCGATGCCTCATTCGACCTGCCATACACCCGTCTGCCACATCCCAAATACAAAGGCAAGCGTATTCCCGCCTATGAGATGATCAAGCATTCGGTCAACATCCACAGAGGTTGTTTTGGCGGCTGTGCTTTCTGCACCATTTCTGCCCACCAGGGCAAATTCATCTCCTGCCGTTCCAAGGAGAGTATTCTCAAGGAGGTCAAGCAGGTGGTACAGATGGATGACTTCAAAGGCTATCTTTCCGACCTCGGCGGACCTTCAGCTAATATGTACGGTATGCACGGACGCAACTTGAACATCTGTGAGAAATGCAAGCGTCCCAGCTGTATCCAACCACAGATATGTCCCAACCTGAATACCGACCACAGTAAATTGCTAGACATCTATCATGCCGTTGACGCACTGCCCGAGGTTAAGAAAAGTTTTATCGGCAGCGGTGTACGATACGACCTGCTTCTATATCGTAGCAAAGACGAGACTGCCAACAAGGCAGCAACAGCCTATACGCGTGAATTAATTACCAAACACGTCAGCGGAAGACTAAAAGTGGCTCCTGAACATACCAGCGACCGTGTGCTCCATCTGATGCGCAAGCCGTCGTTCCAGCAGTTCTACGAGTTCAAGCGCATATTCGACCGTATCAACCGTGAGGAGGGACTGCGCCAGCAAATTATTCCGTACTTCATCTCCAGCCACCCAGGATGCACAGAGGCAGACATGGCAGAACTGGCCGCCCTCACACGCAAGATGGGCTATCGACTGGAACAAGTACAGGACTTCACACCCACCCCAATGACCGTCTCTACCGAGATGTTCTATACAGGCTACGACCCCTATACCCTCGAACCCGTTTATACGGCTCACACACAACAGGAGAAACTAGCTCAGCGCGACTATTTCTTCTGGTACAAAGACAGCAAGAATGGAAATCATCGAGCAAAACCTCGTACCCAAGAACCCAAAGAAGAAAAGCGAGGACGGAATCGTCGTCACAAATGACTTCGTCGCCGTCATTGACGGCAGCACTTCGAAGACCAACTATCGGCATAGCCTGTTGCGCTCCAACGGCCGCTATGCCATGCAACTCACTGCCCGCTATATCAGTCACATGCCCAAGACCACCACGTGCGAACAATTTTTGACGGGTGTAACGGCCTATATCCGCAAGCACTACAAGAAATCCATGCTCCAACGGCTTACCGACCATCCCGAAGACCGGCTTACCTGCTCGGCTATCATCTTCAGCCGCGTCTGTCGAGAGATTTGGATGGTAGGCGACTGTCAATGTCTTGTCGGTGGCGAATATTACGACAACCCCAAGCCCTACGAGGCCCAACTGGCTGCCCTGCGCGCTGAGGAAGCCAAACGACAACTGGCAGAAGGCAAGACCATCGACGAACTGTTACGCAACGACACAGCGCGCCAGGTAATTATTGCCCAGATGATTGACACTATGCGCCAACAGAACGTAACCTACAGCGTCATCGACGGCTTCCACATTCCTCGCGAGCACGTCCGCATCATCACCCTCGACTTCCGTCCCTGGCAAATTGTGTTAGCCTCCGACGGATACCCTTTCCTTTGCCCCACACTGGCAGAAAGCGAACAACGACTCCAGCATCAACGCGCCACTGATCCGCTGAACATCAGTCCCGAATTCCAAGCCACCAAAGCTTTCCACCCCGACTTCAACTCCTTCGACGACCGCACCTATATTCGTCTAGATGTGTAGTGTAAAAAAATAAATCCCAATTTATTTTGGATTTAGCTTGCTAATTTGTACCTTTGCACGTAAATTAAAAAAACGTTAGTATTGATAGAGAAGCATATTGTTTTAGAGGACATCGACCCTGTGATGTTCTACGGCATAGGAAATCAGCACCTGCAGATGATGCGGGCATTATATCCGAAACTGCGCATCGTTGCTCGTGACAATGTCATCCGCGTGTTGGGTGACGAGGAACAGATGGCTTCGTTCGAAGAGGCAACTGAACGCATGCGCCAACATGTTCTGCGGTTTAACGCACTGCGCGAAGAGGACATCCTAGACATCGTGAAAGGGCATCGCACCAAGGACGAGGTACCAGAAGGAGTGGTCTGCTACTCCATGTCTGGACGCGCCATCAAGGCCCGTTCAGAGAACCAACAGCGACTGATTGATGCCTATGCGGAAAACGATATGGTATTTGCCGTAGGACCCGCAGGAACGGGCAAGACATACCTGTCGATAGCACTGGCCGTAAAGGCTCTGAAAGAGAAGACCGCCAAGCGCATTATCCTGTCGAGACCGGCTGTAGAGGCAGGCGAGAAACTGGGATTCCTGCCCGGCGATATGAAGGACAAGATAGACCCGTACTTGCAACCGCTATACGACGCTTTGGAGGATATGCTTCCACAGGTAAAGTTACAGGACATGATGGACAAGCACGTGATTCAGATAGCGCCGCTGGCCTTCATGCGCGGACGCACACTAAGTGACGCGGTGGTTATCCTGGACGAGGCACAAAACACGACTCCCCAGCAAATCAGGATGTTCCTGACGCGCATGGGTTGGAACACGAAGATGATCATCACGGGCGACATGACGCAGATAGACCTGCCTCGCACGCAGAAATCGGGACTGGTGGAAGCCCTACAGATACTCAGCGGTGTGGAAGGCATCGGTATAGTAGAGCTGAACCGCAAGGACATCGTGCGCCACAAACTGGTGACTCGCATCGTCAACGCATATGAGAGATTTGACAAAAACAACAATAGCAATGAAAGCATTAACAAAGACTGAGTTCCATTTCAATGGACAGAAAAGCGTGTATCACGGAAAGGTACGCGACGTGTACAATATCAACGACGACCTGATGGTCATGGTGGCTACCGACCGCATTTCAGCCTTCGACGTCATCCTACCGAAGGGTATTCCCTACAAAGGACAGGTACTGAACCAGATTGCCGCCAAGTTCCTCGATGCTACCTGCGACATCTGCCCGAACTGGAAACTGTCTACTCCTGACCCTATGGTGACCGTTGGTCTGAAGTGCGAGGGATTCCGCGTGGAGATGATTATCCGCTCCATCCTGACAGGTTCTGCCTGGCGCGAGTACAAGAACGGTTGCCGTGAACTATGTGGTGTCAAGTTGCCTGATGGCATGAAAGAGAACGAGCGCTTCCCCGAGCCCATCATCACGCCAACCACAAAGGCTGACGAGGGTCACGACATGAACATCTCGCGCGAGGAGATTATCGCCCAAGGCATCGTGTCGGAAGAGGACTACAAAGTGATGGAGGAATACACCCGTAAGCTGTTCGCACGCGGACAGATGATTGCCGAGAAGCAAGGACTGATTCTCGTAGACACTAAATATGAGTTCGGCAAGCGCGATGGTAAGGTATACCTCATTGACGAGATTCACACCCCAGACTCCAGCCGCTACTTCTATGCTGACGGCTACGAGGAGAAGTTAGCCAAGGGCGAGCCCCAGAAACAGCTTTCCAAAGAATTCGTTCGCCAATGGCTCATCGAGCATAACTTCATGAACGAACCCGGACAGGTAATGCCCGAGATTACCGACGAATATGCGATGAGCGTCAGCGACCGCTATATCGAGCTTTATGAGCACATCATCGGCGAGCGCTTTGAGAAAGCTGCCGACAGCGACGATATCGCCAAACGCATTGAGGAGAATGTCAACTCATATCTGAAATCAAGAGGCTTCTAAACATGTCCTACCGACAAGAGACGATAAAGCCCTATCATGAGGGCGACAAGGCTGCGCAGGTGGAGCAGATGTTCGACAACATCGCTCCCGCCTACGACACGCTGAACCATCGTCTCTCATGGAACATTGACAGAGGATGGCGACGCAAGGCCATCCGACAGTTGGCCCCATTCCACCCGCAGGCAATACTCGACATCGCCACCGGAACTGGCGACTTTGCCATCCTGGCAGCTGAGATGCTGAAGCCCCAACGTCTCATCGGTGCCGACATATCAGAAGGTATGATGCAGATAGGACGCCACAAGGTTCAGGAAAAAGGCATGCAGCACATCATCTCTTTCGAAAAAGAGGACTGCACCCGACTCTCCTACCCTGACGCCTCGTTCGACGCTGTCACAGCAGCTTTCGGCATCCGCAACTTTGCCGACCTGGACAAGGGATTGAGCGAGATGTGTCGCGTACTGAAGCCTGGCGGTCATCTGAGCATCGTCGAACTGACCACCCCTGTCTCATTCCCCATGCGCCAACTGTTCCAGATCTACGCTCATACGGTGCTACCTGTCTATGGACGACTTATCTCGAAAGACCAAAGCGCCTACTCCTACCTGACCAAGACCATCGAGGCTTTTCCGCAAGGCGAGCGGATGGTTGAGATACTACAGAAAGCCGGTTTCTCGGAAGCCTCTTTCAAACGACTCACCTTTGGTATCTGCACCATGTATTTTGCAACCAAATAATCAACTAATTAGACAAGCATTATGGATAAGTACGGATTGATAGGCTACCCGCTCGGGCATTCGTTCTCAGTAAGCTACTTCAACCAGAAGTTCGAGGACGAAGACATTGACGCAGTGTATGAGAACTTTGAGATTCCCACCATTGATTCCCTGGAAGAGGTGCTCGGTTCAAACCCTAACCTGCGTGGACTGAACGTCACCATCCCTTATAAAGAAAAGGTGATGCAGTATCTCGACACGATATCGCCCGAGGCGCGCGCCATCGGAGCCGTCAACGTGATTCGCGTCATTCACGACGGCAACAATATCAAACTGAAGGGCTACAACAGCGATGTCATCGGATTTACCAAGAGCATTGCTCCCATGCTTGACAAGAAATGGCACAAAAAAGCACTTATCCTTGGTACCGGCGGCGCATCGAAAGCCATTGACTACGGACTTCGTAACCTCGGACTGGAAACGGTATTCGTGAGCCGTTACGAGCGTCCGGGAACCATTCAGTATGAGCGAATAACGCCTGAGGATGTAGAGGAATACAACGTCATTATCAACTGCACACCCTTGGGTATGTACCCCAAGACGGAGGAGTGTCCCTTACTGCCCTACGAGGCAATGGACTCGCATACCATCCTCTACGACCTGATATACAATCCCGACGAGACGCTGTTCATGAAGCGAGGTGCCCAATATGGCGCACAGGTGAAGAACGGACTGGAAATGTTGCTTCTGCAAGCCTTTGCCTCGTGGGAGTTCTGGCATGAGAAATAATCAGATGGGAACCTATAGAGACCATATCAACACGTTGACGCTTCAGTACAATGAGGCGATTCGCGCCTTGGAGGACTCCTTCCGACAAGAGAAGAGCCTACTCACATGGATGGAGTCGTCTAACGGCTTGCGCTATCAGTATTCCCAGCGTTACGATACGCTGTTGCACGAATACCTGGACAAGCGCCGCCAATTGTCGCGTTCATACAAGCTGACACACCCGGAATGGGCCACACGTCGCAAGTGGCTAGGTTGGCTGTTCTATATCGGCATCTTGTCTGCTATGATTTGTTGTGGAACGGCAGTACCCTACAACGAGGAATACGCATCGTCTGCGACAACCAGTTCCGTACTTAACGACAATGCCGCCGAGGTCACTTACTGGAATGCCGACAACATTCCCATTCCTTATCTGCAGGACTCTACGCAATACGTATCTAATCCAGACCATGTACTGCAGCAGCCGACCGTCGACCGCATGAACATCACGCTAAAAAAGCTCGAGAACGAGTTGAAGATACAGTCGGTAGTCGTGGTGGTGAACCACATATCGAACGATGATCCCTTCCGTATGGCACAAGACATCGGCAACCACTATGGCGTGGGCTTTCAGGATATGGGACTCGTCATCGTTTGCGGCTACGAAGACCACAGCCTCAACATTTCGCCAGGCAAGAAGTTGGAAGCCGACTTGACAGATGCAGAATGTCACCGGCTGGAACAGCAATATGCTGTACCGGCCATGCGCGCCAACATGCCTGACTCAGCCATGATTTACCTGACGGAGGCCGTCTATGCCACACTACAAAAGAAGGAATTGCCCCAAATGTCGAAACTCATAAGCGACGAAGAGTCTGACAGCGAGATGGCAGAAGCCATCGGTCTGACATTCCTCTTCATCATCGTCTGGTGCATTTTCTATCTGGCTCTGAACCGCAAATACGAATGGCTGGCCACACTGGGTGCCGTATCGCTTTTATCAAACCCCTTCTACGTCAGCACGGGAAGTCGTTCCGGAGGAGGCTTCGGAGGCGGCTTCGGCGGAGGCTTCGGAGGCGGTGGAGGCGGTTTCAGCGGTGGAGGCGGAGGCTCATTCGGCGGAGGCTCCTTTGGCGGAGGAGGTGCTACTTCCCGCTGGTAACCCATAAGACCCATAAGTCCCATAAGACCCATAAGTCCCATAAGTCCCATAAGACCCATAATAATAAAAATATAACGATTATGAAATTGAACAAAACCCTTATCGCAGTTATCGCAGCCGTCGTCATCATTGGAGGATGGGCAGCAAGTGCTTACAACTCAATGGTACAGGTGCAGGAGACCACTACCACCGCACTGGCTAACGTACAGTCTACCTACCAGCGCCGTGCCGACCTCATCCCCAATCTGGTGGAAACCGTCAAGGGCTATGCCGCTCACGAAAAGCAGACACTGGAGGATGTCGTTGCTGCCCGTTCGAAGGCTACATCCATCAACCTCGACCCGTCGAACATGACACCCGAGAAGTTAAAAGAGTTCCAGCAAGCACAGGGTGAGTTGGGCAGTGCTCTCGGCCGTCTGATTGCTATCCAAGAGAACTATCCCGACCTCAAGGCCAACGAAAACTTCCGCGACCTGCAGGTACAGTTGGAAGGTACCGAAAACCGCATCAACGAGGCTCGCAACAAGTATAACGAGACCGTTCAGCAGTATAATGTCGTTATCCGATCATTCCCCAAGAACATCCTCGCCGGCATGTTCGGATTCCAGCAGATGACCAAGTTCGAGGCTGAAGCCGGTGCAGAGAAAGCCCCTCAAGTAAAATTCTAAACTTCAGGAAATGAACAACCGATATATGCAGCGTGGCGTGAGTGCAGCTAAAGAGGACGTACATAACGCCATCAAGAACATCGACAAGGGTATCTTCCCACAGGCTTTCTGCAAAATCATCCCCGACATTCTCGGAGGCAATCCCGAGTATTGCAACATCATGCATGCGGACGGTGCAGGCACCAAGTCCAGCCTCGCCTACATGTACTGGAAGGAGACGGGTGACCTCTCCGTATGGAAGGGCATTGCTCAGGATGCAATCGTCATGAATACCGATGACCTGCTTTGTGTGGGTGCTGTCGATAACATCCTTGTTTCGAGTACCATCGGGCGCAATAAGATGCTCGTTCCCGGTGAGGTTATCTCGGCCATCATCAACGGTACCGACGAACTGTTGGCTGAGCTCCGTGAGATGGGCATCGGCATTTATCCCACAGGGGGCGAAACAGCTGATGTAGGCGACTTGGTGCGTACCATCATCGTCGACTCTACCGTCACCTGTCGCATGAAACGTGCTGATGTCATCGATAATGCGAATATTCGTCCTGGTGATGTGATTGTAGGTTTGTCATCCACCGGACAGGCTACCTACGAGAAACGCTACAACGGAGGCATGGGCTCTAACGGTCTGACCTCAGCCCGTCATGATGTCTTTGCCAAGTATCTGGCCGAGAACTATCCCGAGAGCTACGATCATGCCGTACCCGACGACTTGGTTTACAGCGGCAAATATAAGCTGACCGATGCTGTTGAGGGTTCACCCGTCAATGCAGGACAGTTGGTATTATCGCCCACAAGAACCTATGCACCGGTGATTAAGAAGCTGCTCGACGAGCTGCGCTCCGAGATTCACGGTATGGTGCATTGTACAGGTGGGGCTCAGACCAAGGTGCTACACTTCGTCAGCGATAACTGCCGCGTGGTGAAGGACAACATGTTCCCTGTTCCCCCACTCTTCCGCGCCATTCATGAGTGCTCAGGCACCGACTGGAAGGAGATGTACCAGGTGTTCAACATGGGGCATCGCATGGAGATTTACGTCCGTCCTGAGGTTGCAGAACAGGTCATCAGCATCTCCCGTTCATTCAATATTGACGCCCAGGTGGTTGGCCATATCGAGGAAGGCAAGAAGAGCCTGACTATTATGAGTGAGTTTGGCACTTTCGACTATTAGGAGATTCTGAACCTCTAAGCAGAAGGACGCCCAAACACGTAAATATTTTCATAAGCCCAAAACGGGCCGTTTTCAGGTGAGTTAACTCGATTGATTGTTTGAGTTAACTCATTTGATTTTTTGAGTTAACTCAAATTACCCCCTGAGCTAACAAGCATTTATACGTGTAAAAAAAATGTCATTCAGAAGCAATACTCCGAAAGTAACGAAAATTACTTTCGGAGAAATAAAATTTCTATTCGGAGTAATTATAATTACTTCCGGAGAAGCTCAAGTCAAGAGTCTCTCACCTCTTATCTATGGCATTTCTTTCGCTGTGTCTTTAAGTTTCTCCCAGATTTTCACCATAGCGAACGTATCGAGACAACAATAGCGCCAGTTCGGGATAAGATTAGAACAATGAGAGTTGATTCGTGTCCTCAATACAATACCCCTGAATAGCCTCAGGTTTGTTATCGAAGAAACAATATGCTCCAAGTGCAGCGATAAGGTTCATCAGGAAATTGTTGACAGACCTATGTCTGGAGTGTACGAGATTTCCTTTGTCCTTGAGCAAATGGTTAATGCACTCAATGATGTACCTTTTTCTGAGCCTGTCCCCCTGTGAGCAAAGAGAGTGGAAACTTGAATCCCCACCCTCTTCTATTAGAAAACTGTGATACTGTGAACTGTGATAATGACACACTTGATAGTATCCTTGCCGAATCACTATTTTATCGAATTCTCAATTTCATCAAAAAGGATGTTATCGCCTTCGCTAACAACAGAAATGATGCAGTATCCTTTGGTACCCCAATCATTATAGAACACCTTGTATTTACCATCACCCAGAGTTTCTATCTTCTCAACGGTTTGAATATCACTTTCTCCATCCTGATACCCACTACGGAAGTCCCAAATGGCATATCCACCACCTTCATACTCATAATCATCCGCAAGTTTTTTGGCAAGTTTCTTTGTGCAATACTTTTTAATAACGTCTTCGCCCGCACCTCTTTCTGCAAAGACATAATTCTTATAGAACTCATTTATTTTTTCAATTGCCAAAGCATCATTATCTTTTGATGAGGTCTCTTTCTCTATTTTAAAGTAAAAGAGATTATCTAATTTGTAATCATCATCTTTTCCTGTTGCGACAGCTTTGACTTTTGCTGATTCCATCGTATTGGGAATTGTAACAATTATGTCCGAACCGTCTGTGTCTCCCATACTGAGGCTCACAACATATTGATTATCTTTTATTTCCCATTTTCCTTGGAACAATTGGTTTCTGATCTCTGAAGAATGCAAAAGTGCTGTGGCCTTATTGCCTGGTTCCAAACTGACAGAGAATTCTTCATTGTCTTTTGCAATAGTGAATCTAGCTGTGTTAGCTTCTGCTATAGAATTTACAATCGCTTCTTGTGTCGCACCTTCAATAGCAGGCACTACAGCAATAAAGGAAGCATTAGATACAGAATCTTCAGGTACTTGAGACTGCTGAGAAGATTGCTTGTTTCCGCAGGATACTGCTATCGCAGCTACTGCAATAATAAAGACTTTTTTCATTTTACTATTTAGTTATTTAATACGTGTGAGAATTATCTCATAATTCGCGTCTGAAGGCCACATGGATTTTAAAACAATCTTATTATTTGTGGCGCTCATAATCTCGCATACGCAGTGATGGTTATCAGTACCTATACTTTTTGAATATAATTTGTCCTTTATCCACCCATCAGGTTTTTTGTGTGAAGTACATCTAATCTTCTGAATATAATCTGGAGCATATAAGAAGAATAAGTTTCCGGCAGCGACCCAAGGGCCACCTGAATAATATTTTATGTCGCCTATGATATGTTCTACTCCGTGCTGTCTCAAAACATAATCGGGGGGTGTAGCCTTGAAATCAACATGTTGAACGTATTCAATTGTTATATTATCATCTTTGAAGCTCCATATTTTCCCATGATTATCTTTCCATGTTCCACGCCATACTGGGCGAATTAACTCATGATCAATGTAGACATTTGAAGTCAATTTCTGAGGATTAGCATGTAAACTTATCGCCCCTTTTGCAGCATTAACAAAACGAACAGATCCACACACATTGGAGTTATTGTTATTCCCTTCACGCATCAAGTAATAAACATTGCCAACCTTCCCATATTGAAAATACAAATAATAGACGTCTTCTTTTCCGATACTCCAATCTCTCCATGGGACTTCTTCCGAAATCTGTATAGCCTTCTTGTTTTGTGATCCACTATTTGTTGGGACTTTGTGTGATTGAGTTGTTCTCTCAGGAGTAGTCTGAGATGGCTCTTGGGCTATTTCCCTACGCTCATATTTAAAAATGTCAAGATCTGGCGAATCTGCTATGGAATCAATTTGTATTGCAGAAAGAGTATATAATGGAACAGATTGCCCATTGACTGATACATATATGTCACGCGGTATTATTGTATTGGAACGATAACCCTTTTCACCTACTTGATTATTTTGAATTGCATTCTGTCCATTACTTGAAACAACCGCCCTAACATTTGCCCCATAATGCCTATTTAATGAAGTGATACCAAAATGTGTTCCAACTTTCATAACAAAGCTCATAGGGCCTATACCTGCCTGGCGAGCCCAGTAATATGCAATGATTTCTCTTGTATCAAGAAATGAATAATGTGGATTTTGGGAACCAGCGGAAACCATATTTTCAACATAATATCCCCAAACAGGAAGCAAAATATAATTTCCATTTTTACCTATTATTTTAAGATAGTTTTTTCCATTAAGAAATAAACTTTGCCAACGGCATTGGTCTCTGAGTTCACGCATTTGTTCTTTCGTCGGAGTACACCATGCTTTACCCCAGTTTAATGTAGCAGCATCATCGACATCGTCAAGTTCCTTCTTATTATCAACAACACCATATCTTGTATCATTATTGTATTTTAACAACTTAAATACAGTTTGTTTAACTTGATGAGTAATTGTAGTTTCTTTATAGTATTTGTATGAAGTAGGCAAATAATTACGGGTATCTTTGGGTTTGGTCTCACCCCAAGATATAAAAAAGCCTGCATCATATACATCTTTTGCACCAACATTACAATCTGCCCAAAGGGTTCCTGATGGCAAACCTAAATCAACATATCTATGACCTTCCAATTTATTCAAATCGTCACTATCATTTTCTGCAAACAAGTCATGACTCCCAACACATAGAGCACAAAATAACAAAACAACGTTTTTTAAAGACCTTTTCATACTAATATCTTTTATCGTTAGAATTAAAGTATAAATATCACTTATTCAATATATGGTTCACAATAATAAATTGAGCAAGACTAGATTATCTATAAAAAGAATCGCAATCAATTTCAATAATGCTATAACATAAACCAAACTTAACCATAGTTGCTTGACAAATAGCAACTTTCTGCGTTTCAGTAAATTTACTAAAAGTTTCATTATCGTATGGAATCTCTACATATCCTTCATAATTAAGTCTGTTTGACATATAAGAGTTCTCACTTGTTTTTGATCTAGGAATTACCACACCACACAACTCTGCCTTTACCCAAACATAAGTACATTGAGCCTTTAATCTAAATTCTTCTGTATTCATAATAATTGTTTATTAATTATTGCCTACTTTATCTAGGATTTTCGGCTTCTTCCATTTTCTATATTAAAGAATATGATCCTTCTAAACATCCTTAGTCGGAAGGTTCTGTAATCCCCGTGAATGTAAGAATGAAAATCGGTTCACACTTTTATAACTTCTTTTGTTTCATACCTTAAACTTACTATATCCTGAACTCCCTTAAGATATTGTCATTAATAGATGTTTTGGCTAATATACAAAAAAGCGTGGGAGTCAATCTGTTACTCGTCCCACTCCAAGAGGCTCTGGCATCGCCCAACTAGTCAGTGACGAGCAACGCCGAAGCCCACGCAATATGCAGATACCTTGTAGGGTATTACACATCCAATGAGCATCACCCGTTGCTTTGTTTTTGACTAGTTGTTTGGAACTGCCAGATTCCTTGGAGTCAAAAGACAAAGCGTAAGATAACGCTTTCCTATAAATTAGGTCCCCACCCCATCCCGCTTCGGCTTGTGGCTTTTGGCTTCAGGAGTAAAGACGGGGCAAAGATAAGAAAAGTTTTTGAAACTGAAAAGAAAAAGGCAGAAAACCTTTATGGATTCCCAGGGCTTTTTCATTTATGCGCCAGTTCGGGATAAGATTAGAACAATGAGAGTTGATTCGTGTCCTCAATACAATACCCCTGAATAGCCTCAGGTTTGTTATCGAAGAAACAATATGCTCCAAGTGCAGCGATAAGGTTCATCAGGAAATTGTTGACAGACCTATGTCTGGAGTGTACGAGATTTCCTTTGTCCTTGACATAAGTGATTGGAATTCAGATATAAAGGTACAAAAAATATCTCAGATTACCAACTTTTTATGCAACTTTCTTATCCCGAACTGACGTCTGTACTTCCAAACTTTCCTATCAAAAACTTGTCAAAGAGCTTGCAGCATGATGTGACAGGTCTCTGGAGTCATTTGGAGAACTTTGCATTCGTTTTCAGACGGCTTAGGGCAGATGGTTGGGTACCTTTGCAATCCCTAATGGGAACAAATGCGGAAGTTACCAATAACGGGATTCAAGATACTCAATAAGCTCAGGATACAAGTCCTTTACAGGCAGTAGAAAATCTGAAGGATCTATTATCTTATAGCCGTTGATGAATTCTTGCTTCAGGGAAAAGCCAAACTTTTCTGCATCAACTTTCATCTCCGTATTTTCTTTAGGGACGATAACGATATGACAGAATTTTTTTGCAATATCGGGATGTTTCTCGATAATTTTTTCCATGAGAAGTGTCTGTCGGGCTAACTCATAATATGGATCCTGATGGTAGAGGGACAGCCATAAAGGAAGACGTGAATCTACTGAGACCAGATTTTCATATCGGTGATAGCTCGGAGCGTCTTTTTTTTCGTAGGCCTCTGTGTATTTCCATTCAATAGGAACTAGCCATTTTTCAGAATCTTTTTGTGCATAAACAAGGGCATCGACAGAAGTGCACTTCTCGCCACGTGTTTCATGTCTTTCATTTAATAGCCGCTTGTTATCAAACACGAACTCAAACGATATTAAGGTATTGTCTTCAATAAATGAAGGAAGAATCTCGTCGAAGGTGATACCCGCAGCATTTCTAAGGATAGCTTTAATGGCCTCTTCATCGTTTCTTATCATAAATAAATGATTAAAGCAGCACACTTGTGAGGACAGGGTATGCGCGGTAACTTCTTTATTACTCTCACCTGCCATGTGCCACCAACTAATATGCGATTTGTTTACATATTGAATAACATCTTCACGAATAGGTCCATACAAGTTTTTCTCCCTATCTTCGCCTCTCAATACCACTCGGCTCTCTGCTTGCTTTATACGACCATCAATTTCTTTCCAGGACGCAAGGCCTCTATTCATTGCACCAGAGAAGATTTCTGCCCCCTGTTCTATTAACTGAACCTGTCTTTCTCCTTGCTTCTTCTTATAGGTTGTATTCTTCATTTGTCTATTCAATTATTTTTTTAACGTAGTTTGATTCATCAAGGATATCAGATATTCCCAGTTTTGGCAATGTTGCTTCTGAAAAGAGAAACACGGGCTTGAATGACTTGTCATCTCCGACAATAGTATAATATCCTTTTTCAGCTGCTTTTTTCGAGTTTTTGGATGCTTTCCAATCACCATTTGGTTTTGTAAACAGGTATTCCGCCATAGTCTCCATCGGTAATGTGTCTCGACCCGCTTCCTTGTTATTGTTCAAAGTGACAAAGTAGTATTCTGGAATCTTTGCGAAATCGCCTATTTCTACGTTATGTAAAGATTCGGGAACCTCAACTCCAAGTTTAACCAGAGCATTTAGTATACTTATCAATTCTGGTTTGAGAATTTCAAACGAGTTATCCTTATGGAATTTATAATAGTCTTTAATATGTTCTGTGATACCGCTATTACCACCAATAGCATGACTACCATATTTTAATTCTATAAGTGCAACTCGGAATGGTTTTATCTTGCTAATTGCAATAATATCGAACCGCCAATCTTCAGCATGTTCTCTACCTTTAAACGATTTCGTATATTCCACGTCTACGCAAAACCATTTAGAGGAAGAATTATTGTTGTTGTCTATGAAAAGTCTTTGCTGAGCTTGTTTTTCCTGTTTATTCCTTGCACAGCTTTTTCCCTTTATCTTGTCAAAATAGCGTACTATCTCATCTTCTTTCAAACGGCATTTCTCTCCATCTGTATAATATCGGTCTATTTTGCAGATATTGGGATTACTAACCTCAATCTTTGCTATGTTATCCAAATTATAATACATGTTTATAAAGCCGTCACGCACTCCTATTAAGACCTCCTCCTTATGCTTAAAATAGATGTCTTTATAAAATCTGCTCTTTTTAAACGAATCAGCAAAAGTATCGTCTATTGACGTACCTCTAAACGAATCTCTCTCCTTCATATATTTATTGTAAAATAGTTATAGTTCTTTCTACGTCTCTCTTCGTTATCCCAAACTGCGGATTAGTCTGCACAAAGTGTTGTTGCTGCTCAGGCAGCATTCCGCTTTCATCATCAATGATGACATAATGACTTACCTGTTTTCCATGATTTGTAAGCCACTCCTTGTAGTGTTTCTGCTGCACAGACAATTTTACTTCTTCCATATATATACTAAGTTGATTACACAATATATAATCGTAAGTTTTGGACGAAATCTATACAGGATTTTTAATATATTAACTACTAGGGGGCTCTTTTAACCAATTATAACACCATGCGTTCAATCATTCGATAGAAGCCAGAATCTCTTGTCTTACTTGCCCTACCAGACAAAGTGACGAGGTTAAATCATTATTTTGAGTGATTTAGTTTCAGCTTCGACAGGAGGCACTCCGAACTGGTGGTATTCTCCCGATTTTGTCAAGAAATACGAGACGTAATCTCGTTGCTGACGAGCCGTAATCTCGTCGAGAGTGAGCCGTAATCTCGTTGACGACGAACCGTCGCTCGAGCTCTGCTCGCTTGCTACAGAAAGGACGCAAGAATCTCATAAAGATGTATGGGGTTGCAACGGTTCGTCTTATTGTCGCCTAAACGTTTGTATAATGATTTACCCCTCCTGCACTTTAATGTAACCACGAGTAACCTTGTTTAGCGCAATTTCTGTCATATAGCCTTGCTGAACCAAGTCTGACAGGTCTTTTCTTGCTGTCATAGAGGAAACGGAGAACTGTTCTTGCACATCTTTTACTGTAAAGATGGTGTCGGGTTCTTCCTTAAGCCGCTGAAGAACCAGCGCCTGGCGCTGATTGATATTTCCTGCCATCATAAAGGAACTGGCTGCCCTCTTCTCCCGTTGCTTCCGCTGGATATAATCACGTAATTGCTGGAAGGATTTTTCCAATGCTCCCAGATTGTAAGCAACAAAATAACCCATATCATTTCCGTCATTCTCTACATAACGGAAGGCTTTCTCATAATTTGACTTGGATTTTGCAATAACTCTCGAAATAGACATATACTCCGTCAGTTTGTAGCCTTCTTTAAGCATATACCAATAGAACAAAGCACGTGCTGTACGCCCATTTCCATCAACAAACGGATGCATGAATGCCAACATAAAATGCACAATGATGCCCCGTATAATAGGATGGATGAAAGTGCGTGGATTGTCGTTGTTGAAGAAATCGCAAAGAGACTCAACAAACTCTGGGATCTCTTGAAATGAAGGCGGGGTATAAATGATATCACCCTCTACCATATCAGCCACAACAACCTTATCGTTAGTTCTGAAACGACCTGCATCCTCCAGAATATCCAATGTCTTTTCCGTCATCAGCCGATGAATCGTAAGCAGCAATTCTTCTGTCAATGGCTCGTCCTTATGTTCAACAATATACTGGATGGTATTATAGTTGTTGACTATCATCTGTTGAGACTTGTTCTGTGGAGACTTTTTCTTTCTCAGCATGTCCTTAGCTACGATTCTCGTAGTAGAGGCACCTTCCATCTTACTGGAGTAGATGGCCTCTTCCATCAAAGAACTCGACAGATAGTATTTCTTTTCTGCAGATTGAGTATCGCCCTCCACTTCCCAAAAACTGCCGAACTTCATATCGAACTCATGACATAAGCGTTGCATCTGGCTGGTGACACACAGATTGATATCATATTTATTCCAGACAGAAATCATACTCCTCAGACGTGATGCTTTGACATTCGCCCATAACATCTGTGGGGTGAAACCTTCTGGCAGTTTCTTGTATTTCGCTTTGTCCCAATATTCATAGTCGGCATTGATTTTATCTACAACTGGCATGATATTAGGGTCAATACCTTTTAGCAAGACATTTACAAGCGTTTTCCTGTCAATTTTTGGTGGCAGTTCTATCATAAAACCCTATTTAAAAAATTCTGCCACAAAGATACTAATATTATTTCAAATCCTTGCCAATTCTTGCAAGTTTTTGCAAAATTAGCAAGAATTTTTTAGTTTAAGAGGTTATAGCCTAACTTCTCAATCTCGTCAAGGGTGAGACGAAATCTCGTTGGCGACGATCCGTAAACTCGTTTTAAGTATAATAGGTTCCTGGATACTGTCATTCGTCTGAATGGATTTGCAATTACAACTCCTAATACTTACATTTGCAACTATTAATACTTACAATTGCGGAGATTAATACTTACAATTGCTACCATTAATAGTAACAAATGAGGGGATTGCCACTTCGTGGCGAAGGTACTCTCGTTCGAGAAAACTCAAAATTCTTTTGGTTTTCTGCTCACTTAATCGTACCTTTGCATCCGATATGGAGAATAATAGTATTTTGCAGAAACTGGACGGACTGGAAGCTCGCTTCGAGGAGGTGTCAACGCTGATTACCGACCCTGATGTGATTGGCGACCAGAACCGATTTGTGAAACTGACCAAGGAGTATAAGGACTTGGGCGACATCATGGATGCCCGCAAGCGATACATCGCCTGTCTGAACAGCATCCGCGAGGCCAAGGACATTCTCGCCAACGAAACGGATCCCGAAATGAAGGAAATGGCGCGCGAAGAATTGGCAGAAAACGAGGCTTTGCAACCCAAGCTGGAAGAGGAAATCAAGATTGCCCTTATCCCTAAGGATCCTGAGGATGCCAAGAACGTACAGATGGAAATCCGTGCAGGAACGGGTGGTGACGAGGCTGCCCTCTTTGCCGGTGATTTGTTCAAGATGTACAAGAGCTACTGCGATTCGAAGGGTTGGCAACTCTCCATCACCAGCGTCAGTGAGGGTGCTGTGGGTGGCTACAAAGAGATAGACTTTGCCGTCTCGGGTGCCGATGTCTATGGCACGCTGAAATATGAATCGGGCGTGCATCGCGTACAGCGCGTTCCCGCTACAGAGACACAGGGACGTATGCACACCTCTGCCGCTACCGTTGCCGTACTGCCAGAGGCTGATAAGTTTGAGGTACATGTAAACGAGGGAGAAATCAAGTGGGATACCTTCCGCAGTTCGGGTGCCGGTGGACAGAATGTGAACAAGGTGGAATCGGGTGTGCGTCTGCGCTATATGTGGAAGAACCCCAATACGGGTGAGACCGAAGAGATTCTCATCGAATGTACGGAGACGCGCGACCAACCCAAGAACAAGGAGCGTGCCCTCTCTCGCCTCTATACCTTTATCTACGATAAGGAGCACCAGAAATATATGGACGATATTGCCTCGCGTCGTAAGAGTCTCGTCTCTACGGGCGACCGTTCAGCCAAGATCCGCACCTACAACTTCCCGCAGGGACGCGTAACCGACCATCGTATCGGCTATACCACTCACGACCTGCAGGGCTTCCTCGGAGGCGACATCCAGCCTATGATTGACGCCCTGACCGTGGCTGAGAACGCAGAACGTATGAAAGAAACGGAATTATAATACAAAAAAATTGAAATATGGGATTTTGGAAAGAAATTAAAAAAGAATGGACATGGTCTAGCATCAAGAAGCAATGGTCTGACTTTCTGGCAATATTCATTGCCGTAGCAATTGCCGGAGAGTTCCGGGAGCATGGCTTTTGGCTTTATTGGCTGGTATGGTTAATCGTCTTCTTCCTATCAAGATTTATCCTAACATTAATAAAGAAAAGCATTTCATGACAAGAACAGAATTAATAGAACAGATTCGCGAGAAACGCTCGTTTCTCTGTGTCGGTCTCGATACCGACCTCAACAAGATACCCCAGTGCATCATCAACGAAGCGAAGGCCAAGGATGGCGAGGACTACGTCTTCCGCGCCCTCTGCGAGTTTAATGCCCTCATCATCGATGCCACAGCCCCCTACTGCGTAGCCTACAAGCCCAACTTGGCTTTCTACGAGGCTTACGGCATGGACGGCATCCTTGCCTTCGAAGCTACCATTTACTATCTGAAAGAAGAATACCCCAACCACTTCATCATTGCAGATGCTAAGCGTGGTGATATCGGCAACACGTCGAAGATGTACGCCAAGACATTCTTTGAGCAGTACGACGTCGACGCACTGACCGTTGCTCCTTATATGGGTGAAGACAGCGTTACCCCCTTCTTGGGCTACGACGACAAGTGGGTTATCCTGTTGGCACTCACGTCGAACAAAGGTTCTCACGATTTCCAACTGACGGAAGACAAGGATGGTGAGCGCCTTTTCGAGAAGGTATTGAAACAAAGTCAGCAGTGGGGCAACGATGAGAACATGATGTATGTTGTAGGAGCTACTCAGGGACAGATGTTCGAGGATATCCGCAAGATTGTACCCAACCACTTCCTACTGGTTCCCGGCGTCGGAGCACAGGGCGGTAGTCTTGAAGAAGTCTGCAAATACGGCATGAATAAGGATTGCGGACTGCTTGTCAATTCCTCACGAGGCATTATCTACGCCTCCAATGGTGAAGACTTTGCCAAAGTAGCAGCTCAGAAAGCCCAAGAGTTACAACAACAAATGGACATAGAACTAATAAAAGCGGGACTTTAACAATCCCGCTTTTTTCTTCTTATAGGAAGGCTATCCAGTATGCCCGACAAAGGGCATAGATAATCGTCAGTAGAAGAACGGCGATAGGAATGTCACAAAGCTTGGATTGATAGTCTACCGGTGTGGCAAAGTGGCGGTGCAAGCGATAGATGGAATAACCCACCAATGCACCCCACAGCAGACCAACAGTGATGTCTCCGGGATAATGAACACCCAGGTAAAGTCGCGTCCAGCAGTTGATGAGCGAATAGGCTATCATAGCGATGACAAATGCGCGCCGACGCATCAGCAGCGAGAAGAACATGGCGATGGAAAACGTGTTGGCAGCATGAGCGGAGAAGAAGCCATAGTTACCACCACGATAGCCGTCGACGGTATCAATAAGCATTCCAATCTCTGGGTCATGAGTGGGGCGCCAACGGGCTACCATTGGTTTTACAATCATGTCGTCGACAGCACCTGCAAACAATACGCACAGGCCTGCAGCCCCGACAACCAACAAAATGTCGCGCACAGTATTATTGCTCTTCATCACCACATAGAACAGGGAGATATAGAGCGGTATCCACGTCTTGGCATTTGTCAGCGTCATCACAAGATAGTCAATAAACAGCGACTCGCTGCCATTCAGCATCAACAGCAGATGTTTGTCAAATTGAATCAGTTCTTCCATAGTTTCATGCGCTCTCTAAATAATTTCTATCTGATTGGTTTCCAACCATCCTTCCTTACCATCAGCAACACGCACCTTCTTCCAACTGCGCATTGAGCCGTCAGTAATATTAACCTTTGTTCCTTCATGCAGGATGAAAAGGTCGGTACCATTCTTAGATGGGGTACTCTTCACGGTAACTGCCGAGTGAATGATAACGGCACCTGTACGGTTCATGATGGCCCGTTTCTGTTGCCAGGCAAACAGATTGCTGGCCAAGAAGAGAACAACAAACAGCAGTCCACCAAAGAAACCGATCTTGCGTAGCCAAACGGCATTGCCAAAGAGATAGGCCAAAGCCAACACGATAGCTATAGCAAGGGCTATCAACGCCATCTGAGCCCAGGCATCAACGCTCTGCAAGTTGACCAGCGAACGGTACCAGGTCACGAAGAACATCTCTGACTCAGGAACAATCTTGTCAATCGTCTTTGAACGAGCCATCTGCAAATTGAAACGAATGTCCTTATCACCAGGTGACAACAACAGGGCGCGTTCGTAGTTGAGGACGGCTTTCGTAAAGTTGTCCATACGATAGTAGCTATTGCCCAGATTGTAATACAGGTCCGGGGAAACACCCTTCTTCAATAACTGTTCATACAACTGAGCAGCCTGCTGATAATGCTCATGGACATAAGCGCTGTCGGCATCGGCCTTAGTCTGTGCACCAACAGCCATCGGCACGAGCATTAACAGCCAAAGGACAGCTGAAATCCTGCTCGAATGACCTTTCTTCATGGTGGTTGCAATTTGTGTGATAGCAGTCATAGCCGCATCATATACTTTATTCATATTTCCCTTTGCATCACCAGGAGCATAGCGCGCGAACTCGCATTCGTCAAGTGCTCCGATGAACTGTTGGATAGTCTCGGCAGGTACACCGCAAACTTCCAACTGTTGACTGATATTCTCACGCGACAACTGCTCGACAGGCATTGAGAGCTTGTCGCCAACATATCCCCAAAGTGCACGAAGTACTTCATCGTAGAAATCACCCTGTTGCCCATTCTTCATCAATCGAGCAGCCTTCTTCAGTCGCTTAGCAGCCACCTTGTTGGCCTTGCCGGCTCGCTGTTTAACAACATTGGCATTCTCAATAGCACGACGACGGAAGATGACGAACAACGACACAAATCCTAACAATAATACCGCCAATGTCACCCAATATGCCGTTGAGCCAAAGAAATAGTCGCCTATGGCATGTTGACGCGTGCTACCAGTCTTGATATAGTGGATATCACTATTAAGCAATTTCACATCTTCCTGACCATTGAAAGTAGCTACTGTTCCAGAACCATCTCCCTTGGCAACACTTAGATGAAAGGGCTCTGTCTTGACCGTCTTATAAGTATTTGCCTGTGTATCAAAATAGGTATATTCGACGGCAGGAATGTCAAATTCTCCCTGATGGCGCGGAACGGCCAAAAAATCGTAGATAATAGAGCCTTCTAAGCCCTGCGTGGTCAGTTTTGTCTGGTCGGTAACCTTTGCATCGTAGCTGTCAAAATCCTTAGGGAACTTGACAACGGGTTGTTTGAGCAGTTTCATGTTACCAACGCCGTTCACTACTACGCGTAACTTCACAGGATTATTGGCCTTTACTTGCGCATGGTCGAGAGTGGCTGAGATATTAAACTGACCGACACCGCCCGAGAAACCAGTTGGACGCTGAGGAAGCGGGTCAACCTGAATAGAAATGCCAGGAGCTTTGATTTGCTTCTTGACCTCGATATAACCGGAGCCACCATTAAAGAAGGCTTCGAACGGATCAACATTGCGATTCTGCTGTACAACAAGTCCTTCATAGGTGATACTGGGAATTTCCAACTTACCCGTAGCCTGCGGGAACATGACGTACTGTTGCCAGGTCACCGTGCGATACTGGCGTCCGTTGAAAGACTCAACCTTGAAGGTCTTCTCCTGTGGCAACGGGACTTCACGGGTATAAAAACTCTTCAGGTCGGCCATCTTACCGTTAAGTTGCGTCAATCCGACCAGCGTATATACCTTATAGGTAAGCAAAATAGGCTCTTGCTCACGAACGCGTTGTTTCGAGGCTGTCACTTTAATAAACAAGTCGCTGCCGGATATCGCACTGCCTGCCGGACGCACCTCTTCACCTGCTCGACTCTGCTGACGACCTTGCTGACCGTTGCTTTGAGCCTGACCGCTAACCTTGATGTGTATCTCGTTACTATGAATGGTTTTACTACCCACCTGAGCCTGTGCTGCAGGTATAGTGAACGAACCATTTTTAGTGGCCGAGAGGATATAGGTGTAAGTTACCGATGACGAACTGGACATATGACCATTGACCAGTTGATAACTTGACTGGGTTGACGTACTAGGTCCCATCAACACATCGAATGCATCAGGGATGTTGCCTGCACGGAAACCTTTCACGTCATCCGTATTCACGGTATAAGAGAGGCGAAACTGTTCACCTATGGCCACTTGGGACGGGGCACGTCCAGTCAACTGCTGCGCCCTTGCCTGACTAACGAATAGTGAAAGTTGAATAGTGAACACCACTATCCATACTGCTCCATATTTAACTTTATCGTAACTCATAGTTGTATTTCCTTCACTTACCAGTTCTTTTCCAGCCGACGACGGTTAGGCTGCTGCTGTGCTTTCTTCATGCGTTCCTGCGTCTGCTTCTCCTCCTGAATGGCAGCATTCAACATCTGTTCAGCATTCTCACGACTCATCTGTTGCTTCTGCTGTTGTTGCTGGTCCTGTTTCTGCTCTTTTTTGTCTTGCTGCTTTTGCTGATCCTGCTTGTCTTTCTGGTCTTTTTTATCTTTATTGTCTTTGTTATCTTTATTTTGCTGATTTTGCTGATTCTGTTGCTGTTGTTGCTGACGCTTGCAAAGTTCCAGATTATACCGAGTCTCATCATCTGTGGGGTTGTTACGTAACGCTTCTTTGTAAGCCTCGATAGCCTGTGCATACTGTTTCTGTCCCTGACAAATCACACCGATGTTATGATATGACTGCGCCTTTCGCATCGGATTGGTTTCCTGCTTTGCTGCATTCTCAAACTGCACAACGGCTGCAGAGTCCTTGCGTTGTCCCAACAGAGCGTTTCCCAGGTTATAGTGAGCCTGAGCATTTCGTGGATTTTTCTCCACAGCCTTGCGATAGGAAACTTCTGCCTCAGCATAGTTACCTGCACGGAACTGCTTGTTACCCTGACGCACCAACAGCCTGTCACCTTGAGCCTGGACACTAGTTGCAACTAGCAGGAAAAGCACTGCAACAACAGCCTTCTTGTTACGTTTGAAGAGTGACACATTCTTAAGCATCGGGTTCTTGATGTCGAGGATGCAGACCTCGATAATGAGCAATAGGAGCACTATAATGCACACCGCTTGAAATTGTTCGTCATAGTCACTATAGATAGTGCTCTCTATTTCTTTCTTTGCTAACTTGTCTAACTCATGGTCT
Source organism: Prevotella sp. tc2-28 (assembly GCF_900107705.1). Classification (GTDB taxonomy): domain Bacteria; phylum Bacteroidota; class Bacteroidia; order Bacteroidales; family Bacteroidaceae; genus Prevotella. Next base: position 19,500 of record NZ_FNRE01000004.1, on the reverse strand, counting down.
AACTGGTCCTGCGCATTACTGTTGTTCTCAACATGGATATATGCCCCACCGCCAGCCTGGGCTATCTGTCGACACATCTCCTCATTCAGTCCGGTCATCACAGTTTGACCCATATTGTCCTTCATGTAGTCACCATTTCCTGTAGGGATTGGTGCACCTTTCGGAGAACCGACACCCAGCACATAGACACGCATCCCCTTGTTCTGTGCTTCTTTTGCTGCCTCCAGCGCTCCACCTTCGTGGTCTTCACCATCGGTAATAACAATGATAGCCTTACCGACTCCTTCCTGTTGTGTAAAGCTGTTGGTTGACATCGTAATAGCTTTGGCTATATCAGTTCCCTGTGTGGCAATCATCGATGGTGTGATACTTGACAAGAACATCTTGGCTGATACATAGTCGCTAGTGATGGGCAATTGGATAAAGGCATCGCCAGCAAAGACGATAAGTCCAATCTTGTCGTTGGTGAAATGGTCAACCAGATTCTCAACCATCATCTTCGAACGGTCCAAACGACTTGGTGTGACGTCCTCTGCCAACATCGAGTTACTGATATCCATTGCAATGATGGTCTCTATACCAGTACGTTTCTCACGATTGATTTTCGTACCAAACTGCGGACGGGCAATCATCAAAATAATCAATGCAAGTGCTGTCAGCAGCAACACAAACTTGACTAGCGGACGAAAACGTGAAACATCAGGCATTAACTGGCGTACCAAATCTCGATCGCCGAATTTGCGCAGACGTTTCTTCTGTCGGCTGACCATCCACAAACGAATGACAGCCAACAGGGGTATCAGCACCAAAGCGTATAAGTATATAGGATCTTCAAATCGAAACATCTTCTTTCAATCTATTATGGTAGTTTTCTGAATACGGTAATGCGCAGCAACATCTCCAGCAACAACAGAATGGCTGCTGCCAACGCATAGGGCTGGTAGGCCTCATAGCGTTTGCTGAACTTCTTGACATTAAGTTTTGATTTCTCCAACTTGTCTATCTCCTTGTATATTTGCTGCAACTCACGATTATTGGTGGCGCGGTAGAAATCGCCATCTGTAGCAGCTGCAATCTCACTCAGCGTCTTCGTATCAATCTCTACAGGTACATTGATATATTGTATGCCTCCAGCCACAGACATGGGATAAGGAGCCACTTTGTTAGTTCCCACACCGATCGTATAGACACGAATACCGAAACTCTTGGCAATCTCAGCAGCTGTCATTGGCGACAAGTCACCACGATTGTTACTACCGTCAGTCAGGAGAATGACAACCTTACTCTTGGCTTTCGAGTCCTTCAATCGACTGACAGCATTAGCCAGTCCCATACCAATAGCCGTTCCGTCTTCTATCAGTCCACGTTGGGCGATATCCGTACGAACATTCTGCAAAAGATTAAGAAGCGAGGCATGATCGGTAGTCATCGGACATTGAGTGAAGGCCTCACCAGCAAAGATACTCAGCCCAATGTTGTCATTCGGGCGACCGATGATGAAATCGGCGGCGACCTGCTTAGCAGCTTCCATACGGTTGGGCTTCAGGTCTTCTGCAAGCATTGATGTCGACACGTCCATTGCCAGCATGATGTCGATACCTTCCATGGTTTTGTTCTTCCATGAATTCTGTGTCTGTGGACGCGCCAACACAAGTACCAGCAAGACGAACACCGCTAGCCGCAGCAACAACTGAAGTGGCATAAGACGTACCTTCCACGAGCGTGGCGCAAAACGGTATGCATATGTGTCACTCATGCGCATCGTCGGCTCGCTCTTTTTTCTGTACATCAGATACCATATTAGATAAGGTATGATGAGCAGTAGCAGCAACAGATATTCTTTATTGGCAAATTCCATGTTTTTCTCTTTAGTTCAACAGTTGGTAAACACTATAGACAACCAGACAAAACAGCAATATCGAAATGGTGCAGACTGTCCAGATAATGCATTTCAGAACACGCCGGGTTTTCTGCGACCGCTGGTCTTCCTCTGACAACTGCGGCTTAATGACTTCCTCGGTAGGTTGGTTTTCCTGCTTCGTCTGGTTGATGAAATCAATAGCATTAACCAAATTAGCGTCATTCTCATTAATCATAGTCGAATACTTGGCAAATTTTACCAAGTCTGCCGTCATAAAGAGGCGACGCAACTCATCCAAACTCTGTTGGTCACCCGAGGAGGTGAGTCGAGCGATAATCTCGGAACTGGTCATCTCCATAGCAGAGAAGCCGTAACGTTCCTCAATATACTTACGTAGTGTATCAGTCAATTTTGTGTAGTATTCCTTCTGGTCTTCGGATGCAACCATCTTGTCTGCCTTTATTTGTTCTATCTCTTTCATCGCCTTCTGATGAGGCAGCAGACGCTTCACTATTTTAATCCGCGCAATAATAGGTTTGTTGTCACGGAGACGGAGATACAGATAATAGGCGACAGCCCATAGTACGAGAATCAGAATACTCAACCAGAACGACAGCTTCCAGTCGCTCCATTGGAAGGGATTATCCTGTACGTCCTTGGGACCAAAGAACTTGTCTAGCTTCGTCGTGTCCACCTCGACCTCAACGACTTTGAGAGCCAAGCTCTTGCTCTCGACAGTCTTGCCATTGACCTTCACCTTGAAAGGAGGCAGATAATACAAGTTGCCGTCAAAAGAGGTCAGCGTCAGCAGCAAAGTGCGGTCATCGGTACGCTGGGTGGCGATTACTTCCACACCGGCAACGATTTGCTGACGGGGCTGGAAGGTTGGCATTTCAACCCTAGCACCCTCTGGAGCCTGCACCGTCACTGTGACTTGCGCCTGCTCGCCAATCATCATTTCTATCGGCTCTATCTTGACTTCAACTCCTGACTGAGCAAAACCCAGTAACGTACAGGCTATCAAGATAATAAATAATAACACTCTTCTCATCAACTTCTACTTTTAAACAGCATCAGCAGTGCCTTAACATAGTCCTCATTAGTGGCTATGCTCACCAGGTCGACATTACTTTTATTCATCGTCTCACGCAAGTGCTGTTGACGATTCTTCCAATACTTTTCATGAGCTTGACGCAAGCTACGACTACTGGTATCAATATACTGCTCATGACCAGTTTCTGCATCAACAACGCGCATTAATCCCACGTCAGGCAATTGCCGAGCCAGCACATCATATACCTGCAGAGCCACCACATCATGCTTGCGATTACATATCTGTAAAGTCTGCAGGAAGTCCTGACGAACATAGAAGTCACTAAGCACGAAAGCCGTGCAGCGGTGCTTGGCTACGCTAGTCAAGAACTCCAAAGCCTGTTTCACATCCGTACGACGTGATTCGGGTTTAAAGTCGAGCATCTCACGGATGATATAGAGAATATGTTTGCGACCTTTCTTAGGGGGAATGTACTTCTCCACATGGTCTGAGAAGAATACAACACCGATCTTATCGTTATTCTGGATAGCCGAGAAGGCAATGGTAGCAGCAATCTCCGTCACCATATCACGCTTCATCTGACGTTGTGTTCCGAAATCAAGTGAACCGCTGACATCGACTAACAACATCACGGTAAGTTCACGCTCTTCTTCAAATACCTTGACATAAGGTCGATGAAAACGAGCAGTCACATTCCAGTCGATGTCGCGCACGTCGTCACCATACTGATACTCGCGCACTTCGGAGAAGGCCATACCCCTACCCTTGAAGGCAGAATGATACTGACCAGCAAAGACGTTCGAGCTCAAACCACGTGCTTTGATCTCTATTTTCCGGACTTTCTTTATGATCTCAGATGTTTCCATCAGGGAACTTCCACCTTATTAATTATTTTGGAAACGATTTCCTCACTGGTCATGTTAGAGGCTTCTGCCTCGTAAGTCAAGCCGATGCGATGTCGCAGCACATCGTGAGCCACAGCACGCACATCTTCAGGAACAACGTATCCACGGCGTTTGATGAAGGCATATGCACGGGCAGCTTTTGCTAAATTAATAGATGCACGGGGAGAGCCACCGAAGGATATCATATCCTTCATGTCTTTCAGACCATAACGGTCGGGATAGCGAGTAGCAAATACAATATCTGCAATATACTGTTCTATCTTCTCGTCAATATAGACTTCACGTACTACAGAACGGGCATTTACTATCTCGTCGGCGGTGGTCACGGGTGTCACCTGAGGCAACGAACCAGCAATATTCTCACGAATGATTTTCTTCTCTTCATCAATGGTGGGATAGCCAATGACCACTTTCAGCATGAAACGGTCCATCTGAGCCTCAGGCAGAGGATAGGTACCTTCCTGTTCTATAGGATTCTGTGTAGCCATTACTAAGAACGGATTCGGAAGATTGAAAGTCTCACTTCCAATAGTCACCTGTTTTTCCTGCATGGCTTCAAGCAAGGCGCTCTGAACCTTGGCAGGGGCACGGTTGATTTCGTCTGCCAACACGAAATTAGCAAACACCGGACCTTGCTTTACTTGGAACTTTTCCTCTTTCTGCGAATAAATCATCGTACCTGTTACGTCGGCAGGCAACAGGTCGGGGGTAAACTGAATACGACTGTATGAAGCATCTATCAATTGTGCCAGTGTCTTAATAGCCAGTGTCTTTGCCAAACCGGGAACACCTTCAAGAAGAATGTTACCGTCACTTAGCAAGCCAATGAGCAACGAGTCCACCAGATGCTTCTGTCCTACGATTACGCGATCCATTCCCGTCACCAGATTAGTAACGAATCCACTTTGTTGTTCTATCCGCATATTCAATTCGCGAATGTCAATAGCTTCTGCCATAATATAAATTCTATTTTATACGTTATTTCTTTTTGATTTGCAAAAGTAGTCATTTCCCTTCTGATAATGGACACTTGCATACCTAAATAATATTAAAAAAGTTTCCTAAAACTTACATTTTAAGAAACTTTTGAATATACGCTTCATCGACGGCGTTTTTTCTTGGATTCCAACTTGGGAATCTTGATTATTTGTCCCGTCTTGAGTTTCGGGTTGCGAGGCAAGTCATTAAAGACTTCCACATAGCATTCCATGTCTGGTCCTAGATGGGCTCGGCATATGCTATAGAAAGTCTGTCCTTCTGCTATTTTGATTTCTTTTTCAGTTCCAACGATGCGATAAGCACCTAGGCGAACACGCTCATCCTTGGCAGCATAGGGGTCCACCTCTGGTTTAGGCTCTGGTTTAGGTTCTACCATGGATTCTGATTTTTGCTCTACCTTGGGCTCTTCTACAGGAACAGCCTCTACTGGTTCTGCAAGAACAGAATCATTCTGAACAACTACGCTATCGATGGTAACAAGCTTTTCAGCCACCGGTTCCTTCGCAGCAGTCTTTTCCTGTTCTGAGGCCACTTTATACATCGCATAACGATAACCGCCAAAGGCTGAAAGTCCCATCAAAGCCAGTACAACAAGAATGATTAATGGCCATTTCCACCACCGTACTGATTCCTCCTCTTCGTCCACAAACGATTGAAGGATTGGCTCCACTTCTGGTTCTGGTTCGGGTTCAGACTCTGGTTCGGGTTCTGATTCGGATTCCAGTTCAGGTTCGGCAACTGACTTAGAAATAGTCTTGGGTTCAACATCTGTCTCAGGTTTTTGGTCGGTCTCAATTTGGGGGGCCGATTCGGATTGTGAGAACTCAAGTACGGAAGCCTCTACAGGTTGCTCTTCCACTGCAGCCACCTCATCTATTTCCTCATCAGCCTTTACCGGTTCTTCTTCCGCAGCATCGTCATTGAGGTCTTCAAACTCCACACCCTCGTTCAAGACAACGGTTTCAAACTGTGAGAAAGGTTTATTAACCAGTTCTTTCATCACACTATCGGGGGTAAAAGAGACTTTCTCGTGACCTTCTATCACGACACGTTCACCCGTGCGTACACTAATACTCTCACGCGCCTCAACAGAGATAATCTTAAATGTTCCAAGTCCTTTAACCTTAACTTGTCCGTCTTTTTCCAGCCCTTGTAAGATGACTGCAAATACCTCAGAGGCAAACAGACTTGCGTCACGCTGCACAAGTCCACTTTTCCCTGCTAGACTCTTAGCAAGATCTTGTAACGTCAACTTTCCCATTCCTATTGTCCTCCCTTTAATTTATCCTTCCACGTTTGGTTGGGTTTAAAGTTCAACACTAGTTTCGGTGGTACCAGCATACGCTGACCTGTAGATGGATTGACCATGATGCGCTCCATCTTTTTCTTGGTTTCAAACAGTCCAAAGTTTGGCACGAGTACCGAATCGCCTTCCTGGAAAGCGTCACCCATGGCGTCAACCAAGAAGTTGACCATTCGTTGGGCATCTTTCGTCGAATAACCGGTGCGTTCCGCCAGTTCGGCAATAAATTCCTTGTTGTTCATATTCTCGTTGTTGCGTATAAGTCAAATTCTTCTGCATCAGTGATATAGGCATCATAGAAAGCACCTATCTGTAAGTGTTCTTCGGCAGGAATAAGTACCTCAGGGTCTACCTCAGGTGAACAGAATTCTGTGCGTCCAATCCAGTAGTCTCCCTCTTTCCTGTCAATAATGACACGTAAGTTCTTTCCAACCTTCTCACCTTCTATCTCGGCACTGATATTTTGTTGTACGCGCATCAGTTTATCCAGTCGTGACTGCTTCACTTCCGTCGGCACATCATCCTTATAGTGCTGTGCTGAGTAGGTGCCGTCCTCTTCAGAATAGGCAAAAGCACCCATACGTTCAAAGCGAGCCCACTTGGTAAACTCAATCAGTTCGCGAAAATCTTCATCGGTCTCACCAGGGAATCCCACCATGAGCGTTGTACGAATATGGATACCGGGTACTTCCCGTCGCATCCTTCTGATTAAATCGTAGGTTTGCTCCTTGGTTACATGTCGCTGCATTCGTTCCAACATATGGTCGGAGATATGCTGCAAAGCAATGTCAAGATAGTTACACACATTTTTCTTCTCGCGCATAACGCGTAGGAGGTCCCATGGGAAATGAGCTGGATAGGCATAGTGTAGTCTGATCCACTCCACACCTTCTATATCAGCCATCCGCTCTATCAGATCGGCAATATGCTGTTTGCCATCAATGTCTATCCCATAGTATGTCAGTTCCTGTGCGATGACCTGAAACTCTTTCGTTCCCTGACTGACCAAGTAACGAACTTCATCAAGAATCTCCTGCATCGGTCTACTCTGATGTTTCCCAGTAATAATGGGAATGGCACAATAGGCGCAATGGCGGTCACACCCCTCGGCTATCTTAAGATAGGCATAGTGGCGTGGCGTGGTAATATGACGATGAAGATGTTCTATTTGATCTTGAACTTGCGAATGATCCAACTCATCTAAGATTCCCCGATAGTTAAACTTCCCATACCATCCGTCAACCTCTGGAATCTCAGTTTCCAAGTCTGCCAAATAGCGCTCCGATAAGCATCCCATCACATAGATTCGTTCCAGTCGGCCCTCCTCCTTGGCCTGTACCAGTTCCAAAATAGTATCAATACTCTCCTGCTTGGCATCCTCTATAAATCCACAGGTATTGACAATGGCTATCTCGCCCTGCGGATTCTCCGCATCGTGGGTAACATGATAGCCACGCGATTCGAAGAGCCCCATCAAAGTCTCCGAATCAACTAGGTTCTTCGAGCACCCCAGTGTGATGATGTCTATCGTGGGCTTTTTATTCATGCTTAAAAAGTGAATCTACGAACTGACGCTTATTGAAGAGTTGCAGATCTTTCATCCCCTCGCCCAATCCGATATATTTCACGGGGACCTTTAGTTGATCTGAGATACCGATAACGACACCACCTTTGGCTGTTCCATCGAGTTTCGTGATAGCCAGACTGGTAATCTGGGTAACAGCGGCAAACTGTTTGGCTTGCTCGAAGGCGTTCTGTCCAGTAGACCCATCAAGGACTAGCATCACCTCGTCTGGAGCTTCTGGCAGCACTTTTTTCATCACGTCCTTGATTTTCTTCAACTCATTCATCAGACCGACTTTGTTGTGCAGACGACCTGCCGTGTCTATCAGCACGACGTCAGCACCGTTGGCTTTGGCACTCTGCAAGGTGTCGAAGGCTACAGAAGCAGGATCTGAACCCATCTGCTGTTTCACTACTGGCACGCCGACTCGCTCGCCCCAGATGCACAACTGCTCAACGGCAGCAGCGCGGAAAGTGTCAGCAGCACCCAGATAGACTTTCTTTCCGGCCTGCTTAAACTGCCAGGCCAACTTGCCAATAGTAGTGGTTTTTCCAACTCCATTGACTCCTACCACCAAGATGACGTAGGGTTTATGATCGTTGGGCAGTTCCCAATTATCGTTATCGTCCGAATTGTTTTCCGCCAGCAGCGAAGCAATCTCATCGCGTAGGATAGCATTCAATTCACTGGTTGACACGTATTTGTCGCGCGCAACACGCTCTTCAATACGTTCGATGATCTTCAGCGTTGTTTCCACACCGACATCCGACGTGATAAGAACCTCTTCCAGATTATCCAGCACATCGTCATCCACTTTCGACTTACCTGCCACGGCACGCGCTAGTTTGTCGAACACGCTAGTCTTGGTCTTCTCCAGGCCTTTGTCCAACGTTTCCTTTTTTTCCTTATTAAAAAAACCGAAAATACCCATAATATTACAATTTCAGCGCAAAGATACAAAAAAAAGCTGAAACCACCTTCAGTTTCAGCTTTTTCTATCGAGATTTTTTATATTAATTCTTAAAGAAGTCCTTAACAGCCTCGTTAGGAACCATCTGCTCGTCAAAGATGTAAGCACCCGTCTTGGGGCTCTTTACCATCTTGATGACCTTTGTGTATGCGCGACCATCCTTTGAACCTTCATGGAGGGTAGCGACGGTTTTCTTTGCCATGCTTTATATAGATTATTTAATCTCCTTATGCACAGTCATGCGCTTCAGGATGGGGTTATACTTCTTCAATTCCATTCTCTCTGGTGTGTTCTTACGGTTCTTCGTGGTGATGTAACGGCTTGTTCCGGGGAGTCCACTCTCCTTCATCTCCGTGCATTCCAGAATCACCTGAACTCGGTTACCCTTAGCTTTCTTTCCTGCCATAGTTGTTAGTCTCCTATTACTTTAATGTCCTTCCAATCAACATAACCCTTGGCAACAGCCTGCTTCAGGGCAGCGTCTAGACCTACCTTATTAATCATACGCAGACCAGCAGCACTGATCTTCAACTGAATCCAGCAAGCCTCCTCTACATAGTAAAACTTCTTGCTGAACAGGTTAACGTCAAAGCTGCGCTTTGTGCGATGCTTTGAGTGAGACACATTATTACCAATCTGTGCCTTCTTTCCCGTAATCTGACAAACTTTCGACATTTCTATCTACTTTTTATTTGTTCCTTAATTATAACTTATTCCAAACAGGGTGCAAAGGTACTTATTTTTAATGAGAAACGAGAACCGAGCAATAAGAAAAATCGCAATCTTAACATTTTTTAGCTATCCTTCTTCGTTTTCATTCTCACTTTTGAGGAAATCAAGGAACAATTGCATGACCGTATTCGTTGCAATAGCCAAATTGATGTCACGTCCGTGGTCTTCTTCCACTTTGACAGATACTTGTTTTTCTGGTGTTCCGCAAGCCAGCCATATAGTACCTACGGGGATTTCTTTCGTGCCACCCGTAGGTCCTGCAAAACCGGTTGATGCGATGGCATAGTCTGTATTCAGGGTCCTACATGCTCCCTTTACCATCTGTCGCGCGACTTCCTCGCAAACAGCAGTCTGCTCTTCCAGTACTTGCGGGTCAACGTTCAGCAACGACATCTTAATTTCGTCGACATAAGAGATAACACCGCCTTTGAAGTACTTCGAAGCGCCAGGCACAGAGATGATTGCTTCTGCGATACGACCGCCTGTACAACTTTCGGCAGTACCTACCGTCTTTTCCATTTCCCACAGCAGTTGACTGATTTCTCTGCTGATAATTTTGCTTTCAAAATCCATATGATTGAATTTTAATTAGACTATTTCTTATTTAAACGTGACTTTTGAGAATGCAGGAGCATCAATCGGACAGAACTCCTGATCCAGGTATTTAAAATAACCCACGATACCAATCATCGCGGCGTTGTCGGTGGTATAACTAAACTTAGGAATATAAACCGTCCATCCGAAGCGTTTTGCATGGTCGTGGAAAGCATTACGCAATCCATTGTTAGCACTCACGCCTCCGGCCACGGCAACATGTTTGATACCTGTCTGCTTGACGGCCAACTTGAGTTTTTTCATCAAGATATCCACGATGGTCCATTCCAGCGACGCCGCAATGTCTTCCTTGTGATGTTCTATGAAATCCGGATCTTCCTCCACCCATTTGCGCAGGTTATAGAGGAACGAGGTCTTCAGTCCGGAGAAACTGTAGTCTAGTCCAGGGATGTGAGGCTCGGCAAACTGGTATGCCTTAGGATTTCCCTGGCGAGCCAGTCGGTCGATAATAGGGCCACCTGGATAACCAAGTCCCATTACCTTCGAACACTTGTCGATTGCCTCACCTGCAGCATCGTCAATGGTCTGGCCTAGCACCTCCATATCGTTATAGGCACGCACTAGTACTATCTGTGAGTTACCTCCCGAAACGAGCAAACATATAAAGGGCAATGGTGGCTGACTTTGATCGTCGTCACTTTCCTTGATGAAATGCGCCATTACATGTCCTTGCAGGTGGTTAACGTCAATCAAGGGAATGCCCAACGAACGAGCAAAGCCTTTTGCGAAGTTGACACCCACCAGCAACGAACCCATCAGACCTGGACCGCGGGTGAATGCAACCGCAGACAACTGTTCCTTTAGAATGCCGGCACGCTTGATGGCTTCATGTACCACAGGCACCACATTCTGCTGGTGAGCACGACTTGCCAATTCGGGCACTACACCGCCATATGACTCATGTACGGCTTGTGATGCCGTCACGTTCGACAACAGCACACCGTTTTTTAAAACGGCAGCCGACGTGTCGTCACATGACGACTCTATACCTAATATATATACATCTTTCTGTGTATTCATGACCTTCAATGATTAATGACTCAACACTTCAACGCCGTGTTCGGTCATCAGCAGGGTATGTTCCCACTGAGCCGAAGGCAACTCGTCCTCCGAGATAACCTCCCATCCGTACGGGTCGTCAGCATCAACGAACACCTTCCATGTGCCCATGTTAATCATAGGTTCGATAGTGAACACCATACCAGGAACCAGCAGCATACCGTCGCCACGCTGGGAGAAATGGCACACCTCCGGTTCGTCATGGAACTTCACCCCAACGCCGTGACCACACAGGTCGCGTACTACGCCGTAGTGGTATTTCTTGGCATGTTTCTCGATGGCGCGGCCTATCTCATTCACTCCGTGCCAAGGCTTTGCCGCCTCCATGCCAATTTCCAGACATTCTTTGGTCACCTTAACCAGCTGTTCCTTCTCGGGGGTTGTCTTACCAATAATGAACATACGTGATGCGTCAGCATAGTAACCGTCAAGAATGGTGGTAAAATCAACGTTGATGATATCACCTTCCTCCAAGATATCGTCAGCTTTGGGAATGCCGTGACATACTACTTCGTTGATACTCGTACATACCGACATGGGGAATCCCTCATAATTCAGACAGGCAGGAATGGCTCCGTGCTTTTCGCAATAGTCGCGACATATCTGATCAATCTCCAGCGTTGACATACCGGCATGTATCGTCTCACCGACTGCATCCAACACGCCGGTATTGACGACACCCGAACGACGGATGCCTTCTATCTGTTCCGGAGTTCTGATTAAGTCGCGTGTAGGAACCAGTGCTCCTTTGTTTTCCAAGTACATGATGTGCTTATCTAGTTCCGAGGGCTGTTCCCCCGGTTTGCAATGCCATCTTCTTTTTACCATAGCTTTTCTCAATTTGAGTGCAAAGGTACAATTTTGGCACGATATTTGCAAATATATCGGCAGAAGATTATAATTAAACAGAAAAGTATATGCAAAAAGGTAACATCGGGGTTACAACCGAGAACATTTTCCCCGTCATCAAAAAGTTTCTCTACTCAGATCACGAGATTTTCCTGCGCGAGATGGTATCAAATGCCGTCGATGCCACACAGAAACTGAAAACGCTGGCTCAGCAGGGTGAGTTCAAAGGCGAAGAAGGCGACCTTACCGTTCATGTCAGCCTTGACAAGGATAAGGGCACCATCACCATCTCCGACCGCGGTATCGGAATGACCGAGGAGGAGATTGACAAGTACATCAACCAGATAGCTTTCTCGGGCGTCAATGATTTCCTAGAGAAATATAAGGACAATGCCAACAACATCATCGGCCATTTCGGACTGGGATTCTACTCTTCATTCATGGTATCGAAGAAAGTGGAAATCATTACCAAATCATACAAGGATGGTGCCAAGGCTGTCAAGTGGAGCTGCGACGGTTCGCCCGCCTATGAGATTGACGAGGCAGAGAAAGAAGACCGCGGTTCGGACATCATCCTCTATATCGACGACGACTGCAAGGAATTCCTGGAAAAGGAAAAGATCCAGCAGTTGCTGAACAAATACTGCAAGTTCATGGCTGTTCCCGTTGCCTTCGGCAAGAAACAGGAATGGTCGAGCGAGAAGAAGGAGATGGTTGACACCGACAAGGATAACGTCATCAACGATGTGGAGCCGTTATGGACTAAAGCCCCGTCAACATTGAAGGACGAGGATTACAAGTCGTTCTACCGCACGCTCTATCCTATGCACGATGAACCGATGTTCTGGATTCATCTGAATGTGGACTATCCGTTCAATCTTACGGGTATTCTCTACTTCCCCCGTATCAAGTCGAATATCGACTTGCAGCGCAACAAAATCCAGCTGTACTGCAACCAGGTGTTCGTCACCGATCAGGTGGAGGGCATCGTACCTGAATTCCTGACGCTGCTGCATGGTGTCATCGACTCACCTGACATTCCACTGAACGTAAGCCGTAGCTATCTACAGAGCGACCGTGAGGTAAAGAAGATTTCCACCTATATTACCAAGAAAGTGGCCGACCGTCTGCAGGCGATCTTCAAGGAAGACCGCAAGGGTTACGAGGAGAAATGGGATGACTTGAAACTGTTCATCAACTATGGTATGCTCAGCGAAGAGTCTTTCTACGACAAGGCAAAGGACTTTGCCCTGTTGAAGGACACCGAGGATAAATACTTTACCTTCGACGAATACAAGACCCTCATCGAGAGTGCCCAGAAAGACAAGGACGGTAACCTCATCTACCTATATGCCACCGACAAGGACGAGCAGTACTCATACATCCAGGCTGCCAAGGACAAGGGTTACAGCGTGCTGTTGCTGGACGGACAGTTGGACGTGCCTGCCATCCAGATGTTGGAGCAGAAGTTCGAGAAGTCACGCTTTACACGTGTGGACAGCGACATCATTGACCGCCTCATTGTCAAGGACGACGCACCGAAGTCAAACCTGTCAGAGGACGAGTCTGCCAATTTGTCACAAGTCTTCCGTTCACAGATGCCTAAGATAGAAAAGACGGAGTTTGTGGTTGAGGTACAGAGCCTTGGCGACCAGCAACGTCCCGTTGTCATCACACAGAACGAGTGGATGCGTCGTATGAAGGAGATGAGCAGATTCCAGCAGGGCATGAACTTTTATGCCCAGATGCCCGACTCGCTGAACCTTGTGCTGAACAGCGACCATCCGTTAGTAAAGCGTGTGCTTGACGACTGCAAGCAGAACACCGAGGAGGCACTGAAGCCTATCGAGGCCGAGTTGAAGGGACAGGAGGCCCGTCTAGCAGCAATCCGTCAGCAACAAGATAAGAAGAAACCCGAGGAGCTGACACAGGACGACAAGGACATGAAGGCCGAGACGGAGAAAGCTGTTGAGGAGCAGAAACAGAAGAAACAAGATGTGCTGAACAACTTTGCCGCCAAGAACGACATCGTTCACCAGCTCATCGACCTGGCATTGTTGCAAAACGGCATGTTGAAGGGTGAAGCGCTGGATAAATTCCTGAAACGTTCCGTTGACTTGATTAAATAAGCCAACTAAGACAAAGATAAAAGCCTGACCGTTGTGGTCAGGCTTTTTTATTGTTCTCTTCAAAGATGGTCATCCGTTCTTCCAATTGGTCGTACTGATGATCCTCGATGAATGAAGTGCAGACGCGCAATCCTTCCTGATGCGAACCGGTTGTAATCAGACAGATGGCCGACACCCCATAATACATCAGTTCCTTTGCCAACTCGCCGCTGGTCATTCCAGGATATCCTATGGTGAAATAGAATCCGTCAGCAACAGGTTGGTCTAAGTCCTTGTCATAGACAATATGGAATCCGTGGCGACAGAATATTTCTTTCAGTTTATGAGCTCGCTCGCCATAGACGCTTACCTCCTTACGGAAGTCATACTCCCCGTCAGTAGCAGCCTTCAACATGGCAGCCATTGCATACTGTGCCGAGTGACTGGTACCCGACGAGAGGGCATACAGCATACGTGTCGAGAAGACTAAGCCGAAGGGAAGTCCCTCGTAACGGGCAGCAAGATCGGCAAAATGACGATGGAACAATTTATTGGAGATACAGGTGACACCGATACGTTCGCCGGCATAACTGAATGCCTTGGAACCGGAAATCAACAGCATGTAATTATCCGTATACCGGCCTACCGATGCTTGATAAGGAGGTTGGAAGGGCACGCTGAGGTTCTGTCGGAAGTCCATGGCGAAGTAGGCAAGGTCTTCCATCACGATAGTGTCGTATTTTGTTGCTAGCGTACCAATAGTTTTCAGCTCGTCCTCATTCAGACAGATCCAAGCAGGATTGTTCGGATTGGAATAGACGATGGCGCAAATGTTACCCTTCTCCAGATAGCTCTCCACCTTAGGACCGAGTTTCTCGCCACGGAAGTCATAGACGTCAAAGGTCTCGTACTTCACACCCATCACCTGCAACTGCATCTTCTGCACAGGGAATCCTGGGTCAATAAACAACACAGTATCCTTCGATTTCTGAGCTTGCGAACAGGTGAGGAACGAAGCAAAAGTACCTTGCATGGAACCCGTCACAGGAACGCAGCCTTCGGGAGCCACATCCAGACCGATAAAGGCTTTGACAAAGCGGGAGGCCTCTTGTTTCAGAGCCGGCAGCCCCTGGATATCAGGATAACTATGGGCAATACCGTCTTGCAATGCTTTTACTTGAGCATCGACACCCACTTGGGCAGCAGGCAGACCAGGAATGCCCATTTCCATCTTAATGAACTCCACCCCACTCGCCTTCTCAGCTTTTGCAGCCACTTGCTTCACCTCGCGGATAGTGGCTTTTGCAAAATCATTGATGCCAAGTTCGGCAATCAGCCCATCCACTAATTCTTTTTTAATAGGAGTCTCTTTCATCGCTGTGCTTGTTTTCCTATGGCCAGTGCCTTGATATTGGCTTCAACGATAGCATCACCCTTTCGACCAAAGACACGACGGATGGCATCTTCCAACTTTTCATACTCAATACCCAATGCTTTCTGGGCTGCGCCCAGCAAAATCACGTTGGCAGAACGGGGGACACCAGCATCCTTAGCAGCCTGTTCGATGTCGAGCATAATAACATTAGGAAGTTTCTCTAAGTCACCCTTAATTACCTCAATCTCAGGATAGTTAGGTATATTTACAAAAGGAGTACTTGACGTGATAATCCAGCCATCTTTCGAGAGGAACGGCAGGTAGCGAAGTGCCTCCATAGGTTCCATTGAGATGATGACATCTGCCCCGCCCTTAGGAATCAGGTCACTCTGAATAGGGTCGCTGCTGATGCGCAGATTCGACTGCACGTCACCTCCACGCTGTGACATGCCGTGCACCTCTGCCTGCTTGATATACAGGTTTTCTTTCATGGCAGCTTCGCCAATAATAGTGGCAATAGAGAGAATACCCTGTCCACCTACGCCACATAATATAATATCTGTCTTCATTTTGCTGCTTTCTTTTGTTTAAGATGACGTTGTAATGTTTGCATACACTCGCGACGAGGAATGATGACACTGACACCGTGGTAGTTGATTTCAGCATCAATGGTCTTTTTGATTTCCTCCATGTTTTTGGGCAGGGGAACAACCACCTTCAGGTGATCATCGCTGACACCCAGTCCACGACAAATAGCCTCAAACTTATTGGTACCTGCCGAGTCCTGTCCGCCCGTCATAGCAGTTGTCAGGTTATCTGAAATAATCACGGTGATGTCAGCATTCTCGTTGACAGCATCCAGCAGACCCGTCATTCCTGAATGGGTGAACGTAGAATCGCCAATAATAGCGATAGCAGGCCACTGGCCAGCATCCGATGCGCCTTTAGCCATCGTAATGGAAGCACCCATATCCACGCACGAGTGAATAGCCTTATAGGGAGGTAGGAAACCCAACGTATAACAACCGATATCACCAAAAACGCGAGCATTGGGATAATTGAGCAGCACCTCGTTCAACGCAGCATAGACATCACGGTGACCACAACCCTGACAGAGTGCTGGCGGACGTGGAGCCACATCCTCGCATGGTGCATAGTTCTCGCCGATTTCCATTCCTAACGCCTTCTTGATGACATCGGGATTAAGTTCACCCGTACGGGGCAGTTCACCGGTCAGTCGTCCCTTGATGACAGCATTTCCCGGCATGACACCACGAACCTGATCCTCGATAAAGGGCTGACCTTCTTCGGCAATCAGCACAAACTCGCAATCGTCAGTCATACGACGAATCAACTTCTTAGGAATAGGATACTGCGAAATCTTCAATACCGGATAGGGACATCCGTTGGGGAAGCATTCCATCAGGTAGTTATAGGCAATACCGCTGGCTATAATACCCAGCTGCTGGTCTTTGCCGTCAACATACTGGTTGTACTGGCTGTCGACGGACATCTGCTCCAACAGTGGCTGTTGGGCGGTAACGATATCGTTGCGCTTGCGGGCAAAGGCAGGCAGCAACACCCAGTTGCTGGCCTTAGCATTATAATTCAGTGCATTTTGCTCACGTGGACTATCGGCAACCGTGACGACAGCGCGCGAATGTGCCATGCGGGTTGTGACACGCATAAGGATGGGCAACTGCAACTGCTCAGACATCTCATAAGCCTTCGACATCATGTCGTATGCCTCCTGCTGACTGCTGGGTTCCAGTGTCGGAATCATGGCAAACTTACCATAGAAACGAGAGTCCTGCTCGTCCTGTGAGGAGTGCATAGAGGGATCATCGGCCACTAGCACGACGATACCGCCATTGGTTCCCGTCATGGCTGAGTTGACAAACGGGTCGGCACAGACATTCAGTCCGACGTGCTTCATGCACACCAGTGCGCGCTTACCCATATACGACATACCCAGCGCTGCTTCCATGGCCGTTTTCTCATTGGTTGACCAACGACTATGAACGCCACGTTCTTTGGCTAACGGCGACTGTTGGATATACTCCGTAATCTCCGTAGATGGAGTGCCAGGATAGGCATAGACACCACTCAGTCCAGCGTCGAGCGCTCCCTGAGCAATGGCCTCGTCTCCTAATAACAACTTCTTCATATTCCTTATATTTGTGATGATTATTAACTGTTTAGTCGTGCAAAGATACAATTTATTTTTCAATAGTGCAAAAAAAAGAGCCGCAATCATTACTGATGCAGCTCTTTTTTATCTCGCTTATAAACGATTTCGCTTACTTTACCTTAGCTACGATAGCCTTGAAAGCCTCAGGATTGTTGAGGGCGAGGTCAGCGAGCACCTTGCGGTTGATCTCGATACCAGCCTTTGAGAGCGCTCCCATTAGGGCAGAATAGCTCATACCTTCCTGACGAGCGGCAGCGTTGATACGCTGAATCCACAGTGCACGGAAAGTGCGCTTCTTGTTCTTACGATCGCGATAAGCGTAGGTAAGACCCTTCTCCCAAGTGTTCTTGGCTACTGTCCAAACATTCTTGCGGGCACCAAAGTAACCGCGAGTGAGTTTCAGAATTCTTTTACGTTTTGCTTTTGATGCAACGTGATTGACTGATCTTGGCATAGTTTTCTTTACTTTTTAATGTTTGACAATAGGTGAATTAACGGAGACACAACAGGTCACGAACCTGCTTCATGTTTGATACGTCAACGATGGTTGAACCTACCAAGTTACGCTTCTGCTTCTTGGTCTTCTTAGTCAGAATGTGACTGTGGTAAGCATGATGTCTCTTGATCTTACCTGTACCGGTGAATGAGAATCTCTTCTTGGCACCGGAATTTGTCTTTACTTTTGGCATTGTTTTATAAAATTTAAATTGTTATTAATAAATCGGCGACTACGCATATACCGGGCGCGCCACCTTTTCTTTCTTCCTTTTTATTCGTCCTCGTTCTCTGTCAACTTCTTCAGCGCATCGGCACTGATTTTGGCATTGGCGAAAAGTCCGCCGTTCGAAGGCTTCTCAGCTGCTGACTGCTGCTTGGCATTCTCCTTGGCCTCTGCCTCTGATGCCTCACGGTCGCGTGCCTGCTGGCTCTTCTTGGCGACGCCTGCTTTCTTCGGAGCGAGATAGAGGAACATTTTCTTGCCTTCCAGCGATGGCATGCCCTCTACTTTACCGCACTCCTCCAGATCATTGGCAAAACGGAGCAGCAGGACCTCACCTTGCTCTTTGAAGAGGATGGAGCGTCCGCGGAAGAACACATAGGCGCGAACCTTGTTGCCTTCCTCTAGGAACTCCTTAGCATGCTTCAACTTAAACTGATAGTCATGCTCGTCGGTCTGAGGTCCGAAACGAATCTCCTTGACCTCTACCTTCACTTGTTTCGCCTTCATTTCCTTCTGGCGCTTTTTCTGCTGATAGAGGAATTTCGAATAGTCTATCAAACGGCAAACGGGAGGATTGGCATTGGGCGAAATCTCTACCAAGTCAACGCCTTGGTCGCGCGCCATGTCCAGAGCCTCACGAGTGGGGACTACGGTAGAACCGTCCTCTCCTACTATACGTACTTCGCGTACACGAATCTGTTCGTTGACGCGGTACTGATTCTTCATTTTGTCGTTCTTCATCAACTGTTTTTTACGAAATCGGGTGCAAAGGTACTAATATTCAAGCAAATAACAAAATAAAACATGGATTATTTTTGAGCATATTGGTTGTTTTTTCCACATTATTGTTTTTTTTCACATATCAAACAAAATACTGCACATTTTTTTTGCAAATGTACAGTATAGAATGTAATTATATCATCTTCAGTTATTTACAAAAACATAAAATCTAACACTGAGAGAAATTTGCAAGTTTATTAGAAAATTCTCTATTTTAGAGCAATAACTGCAAGCACCTTATACCACCCCCTTATATCAACTTTAAAGACATTAAAATCAGGATAGTTAGGATTAATAGAATGGCATACTACCTGCTTTTCGTCAATAGTACACGGAAAGACGTTCTTAATGATAATGCCGTTTACTGTGTCAAGGACGAATGTATGTCCCCAATCAATAAAAGCCTTATCGTTT
>NZ_FNRE01000011.1 GCF_900107705.1 Prevotella sp. tc2-28 | reverse complement strand
GAAGGTTGGATACGCGTTACTCACCCGTGCGCCGGTCGCCGACAAAGAAAGCAAGCTTTCTTCTCGCTGCCCCTCGACTTGCATGTGTTAAGCCTGTAGCTAGCGTTCATCCTGAGCCAGGATCAAACTCTTCACTGTAAAAATATCTTTTTCAACTATAAGTTGATGCTCTGTCACAGAACGCTCTCATATCCGGTAGTATCTATTGAAGTCAAGTTATTGACGGTTCGTTCAATTACCCAAGAGGCTTCTGCCTCTCGCTTCTTGTACTACTACTTCTTCTGTTTTATGTAAATCTTTCAAAGAACTCTTTTCTTCGCTTGCTCGCAGGTCATTTCCTGAAAGCGGATGCAAAGGTACGACTTTTTTTCGAACCAACAAACTTTTTCCAAGAAAAATTTTAATTTTATGCGAAAAAATTTCGGAACTTGACATAAATCAAGTTCCGAAACCATATTACACCTTATTATATTATATAAGGAGATTACTTCTTTTCCTCAGGAGCCTGTCCGATGAGATCCATGAACTCGTCGAGTTTCGGCGTGATGATGATCTGCGTACGACGGTTGCGCATCTTTCCAACCTCCGAAGTGTTGGGCTGGAGAGGATTGTACTCACCACGACCACCTGCTGTCAGGCGCTTGGGGTCAACACCATAGTCGTTCTGCAGAGCCTGTACGACACTGCTGGCACGCAGACAAGAGAGGTCCCAGTTGTTACGGATGTTCTCGCGTGAGATGGGCACATCGTCGGTGTTACCCTCTACGAGTACGTCATAGTCCTTGTAGTCCTTGATGATCTTGGCAATCTTCGACAAGGTCTCAGCAGCGCGCTTGTTAATCTTGTAGGTACCGCTCTCATACAGCATGTTGTCAGCCAGTGAGATGTAGACAACGCCCTTGAGCACCTGTACGTCGACCTCCTTCAACTCTTCCTTCGAGAGTGAGCGAGTGAGGTTATTGGTCAGCACCATGTTCAGTGAGTCACTCTTAGACTTCACCTCAACCAAGTGGCGGATGTACTGGTTCGACTCGTTAATCTGGTCAACCAGTTTCTCAATGCTGATATTGTTCTGGCTGGCATTTGTCAGACTCTTGTCGAGCGAGTTCTGCAATGTCTCATTGGTTTTCTGTACAGCAGCAAGCTGTTCCTGTAGACTAGCCACACGGGTATTGGCAGCAGCGAGCTGCTCCTTTGTATCCTGATAATTAGCCTGTAATGCTTTATTATCTTCCTGGCAAGCCTGAAGTTCCTTCTTTGAAGCACAGCTGGTCAGCAGCATACCTGCTACCAGTGAAATCATAAATACGGTCTTTTTCATCTTTTTCCAAATGATTAATTAATTATTTTTTGTCGCTTTGACGGTGCAAAGTTAATGATTAGACGCATATTTCCATCGAAAGTTGCATCTATTTAGATATTTTTAAGTAAACTTTGATGCCGTCGAAGGAACTTTCGTTCGGAAAACCCCCTTTCGAACTTTGTTCGCTTGCAAAAAGCAAGAAATTAATTTGGCTTTTCGCTCACTAATTCGTACCTTTGCAACCAAAATCATTATATTAATAAGGTAAAGAAGGATATGATACTCTTTTTTAAGACTCCACAGCAGAGCATAATCGCTACGCAAGTGGACCATCAACTCAAGGAAGACGAAGTAAAAGAACTGTGCTGGCTCTACGGCGATGCCGTGCTGCTGGGTGACGAGACGCTGAATGGCTACTATGTCGGTCCGCGTCGTGAGATGGTCACTCCGTGGTCTACGAATGCCGTTGAGATTACTCAGAACATGGGTCTTAACGGCATTTTGCGTATAGAGGAGTACTTCCCTGTATCATCATCGGATGCCGACCACGATCCAATGCTTCAGCGCATGTACAACGGTCTTACGCAGGACATCTTCACGGTGAACATCCAGCCAGAGCCCATCAAGTATGTGGACAACCTGGAGGAGTACAACGAGCAGGAAGGCCTTGCCCTGTCGCCTGAGGAGATAGAATATTTGCACAAGATAGAGAAAGAGAACGGCCGTCCGCTGACCGATTCCGAGATTTTTGGTTTTGCCCAGATCAACTCAGAGCACTGCCGTCACAAGATATTCGGTGGTACGTTCATCATCGACGGCAAGGAGATGGAGTCAAGCCTCTTTGCGATGATTAAGAAGACCACGCAGGAGAATCCCAACAAGATTCTCTCAGCCTATAAGGACAATGTAGCCTTTGCACAAGGTCCTGTTGTTGAGCAGTTTGCCCCTGCCGACCAGTCTACGAGCGACTATTTCCGCGTCAAGGAGATAGAGAGTGTCATCTCGCTGAAAGCCGAGACCCACAACTTCCCCACTACGGTGGAGCCCTTCAATGGAGCAGCCACAGGAACTGGCGGTGAGATTCGTGACCGTATGGGCGGTGGTGTCGGCTCATGGCCTATTGCCGGTACAGCTGTTTATATGACAGCCTATCCCAGATTAGGCGAAAGAGACTGGGAGGACATCATGCCTGCGCGCAAGTGGCTGTACCAGACGCCAAAGCAGATACTTATCAAGGCTTCCAACGGTGCCAGCGACTTTGGCAACAAGTTCGGCCAGCCACTGATTTGCGGTTCAGTGCTGACCTTTGAGCACCAAGAGAAGAACAGTGGCGACAATGACTCGCAGGACACCAAGTATGCCTACGACAAAGTCATCATGCTGGCAGGCGGTGTGGGCTACGGCACCAAGCGCGACTGTCTGAAGAAAGAGCCGCAGAAGGGCAACAAGGTCGTTGTGGTTGGTGGTGACAACTACCGTATCGGACTGGGTGGCGGTTCCGTTTCATCCGTTGACACCGGTCGTTACAGCAACGGCATCGAGCTGAATGCCATCCAGCGTGCCAACCCCGAGATGCAGAAGCGAGCCTACAACCTGGTGCGCGCCTTGTGCGAGGAAGACACCAACCCCGTTGTCAGCATCCACGACCACGGTTCAGCAGGTCATCTGAACTGCCTTTCCGAACTTGTTGAGGAGTGTGGCGGTGAGATAGACATGACCAAGCTGCCTATCGGCGACAAGACACTCTCGTCGAAGGAGATTATAGCCAACGAGAGTCAGGAGCGCATGGGTCTGCTCATTGACGAGAAGCATATCGAGCACGTGCAGAAGATTGCCGAGCGCGAGCGCGCTCCGATGTATGTCGTCGGCGAGACCACGGGCGATGCCCACTTCTCCTTCAAGCAAGGCGACGGTGTGAAGCCCTTCGACCTGGATGTCGCCCAGATGTTCGGTCATTCGCCCAAGACCATCATGCGCGACAATACCGTGAAGCGCACTTATGCTGATGTGGAGTATTATGGGGCTAATGGGGCTAATGAGACCAATGGGGCTAATGAGGCCCAGGAGAAGATTAACGAATATCTGCGGCGCGTGCTGCAGTTGGAGGCCGTGGCCTGCAAAGACTGGCTGACCAACAAGGTAGACCGCTCGGTGACGGGTAAGATAGCCCGTCAGCAGTGCCAGGGTGAGATACAGCTGCCTTTGAGCGACTGTGGTGTGGTAGCCCTCGACTATCGTGGTCGCAAGGGTATAGCCACCGCACTGGGCCATGCTCCCCAGGCCGGCCTAGCATCCCCCGAGGCAGGTTCGGTACTTTCCGTTGCCGAGGCGCTGACCAATATTGTATGGGCTCCGCTGGCTGATGGCATGGACTCGCTGTCGCTGAGTGCCAACTGGATGTGGCCCTGCCGCTCACAGGAAGGCGAGGATGCCCGTCTGTATGCCGGAGTGAAGGCCCTGTCAGACTTCTGCTGCGACCTGCACATCAACGTGCCTACGGGTAAAGACTCGCTGTCGCTGACCCAGCAATATCCCAATGGCGAGAAGATTATCTCTCCGGGCACCGTCATCGTCTCCGCAGGCGGCGAGGTGTCAGACATCCGCAAGGTGGTAAGTCCCGTTGTTGTCAACGACAAGCACGCCTCGCTGTATCATATCGACTTCTCGTTCGACGAGCAGCGCCTGGGTGGCTCAGCCTTTGCCCAGAGCTTAGGCAAGGTGGGCAGCGACGTGCCCACGGTGAAGAATGCCGAATACTTCGCAGATGCCTTCATGGCCGTCCAGCAGATGATTGAGAAGGGCTGGATTATGGCAGGTCACGACATCTCCGCCGGTGGTCTGATTACCACATTGCTGGAGATGTGCTTTGCCAACACGAAGGGCGGTATGCACATCAACCTGCACGACCTGTGCCAAGACGGCGACGTGGTGAAGGCGCTATTTGCCGAGAATCCCGGTGTTGTCGTTGAAATCAGCGACGAGCACAAGCAGGAGTTCGCCAAGTTCATGGAAGAGCAAGGCGTGGGCTTCGCCAAGATAGGCTACCCCGTAGAAGAGGGCCGCAGCCTTGTCGTTAAGGCAGGCGACCAAGAACTGACCTTCGACATCGACGCCCTGCGCGACGTGTGGTACAAGACGTCCTACGAGCTGGATTGCGAGCAGAGCTTCAACGGCAAGGCCAAGGAGCGCTACGAGAACTACAA
This sequence comes from Prevotella sp. tc2-28, assembly GCF_900107705.1. Lineage (GTDB taxonomy): Bacteria > Bacteroidota > Bacteroidia > Bacteroidales > Bacteroidaceae > Prevotella. Next base: position 128,274 of record NZ_FNRE01000011.1, on the reverse strand, counting down.
GCAGCAACCGCTGGAGATGAAGTTCAACAACGACTTCACCGGCACGCTGGCACAATACGGACTGACTGCCGACCGCAAGGGCCGTTCAGGCATCAAGGCCGCCATCATCCGCGAGAAGGGTACCAATGGCGAGCGCGAGATGGCCTACTGCCTGTATCTGGCAGGTTTCGACGTGAAGGACGTCATGATGACCGACCTCATCAGCGGCCGCGAGACATTGGAGGACATCAACATGATCGTGTTCTGCGGTGGTTTCTCCAACAGCGACGTGCTCGGTTCGGCCAAGGGCTGGGCAGGCGCCTTCCTCTTCAACCCGAAGGCCAAGGAGGCACTCGACAAGTTCTATGCCCGCAAGGACACCCTGTCGCTGGGCATCTGCAACGGCTGCCAGCTGATGGTGGAGCTTGGCCTGACAGGCGCAGCAGGCGCAAAGATGCTGCACAACGACAGCCATAAGTTCGAGAGTGAGTTCATCTCGCTGAGCATTCCCCAGAACAACTCAGTGATGTTCGGCTCGCTGAGCGGCAACAAGCTCGGCCTGTGGGTAGCCCACGGCGAGGGCAAGTTCCAGTTGCCCGAGGCTGAGAGCGCGTATAACGTGATTGCCAAGTACAACTATGCCGGCTATCCCGCCAATCCCAACGGCTCCGACTATAACGTGGCAGGCATCTGCTCGGCCGACGGTCGCCACCTGTGCATGATGCCGCACCTGGAGCGCGCCGTGTTCCCCTGGCAGTGCGCCTGGTATCCTGAGAACCGCCGCATGGACGAGGTAACCCCGTGGATTGAAGCCTTCGTCAATGCCCGCAAGTGGATTGAAAAGCAATAACATGTACTGGGAGTCATTCAAGACCTTCTTTAAGATTGGCATATTCACCCTCGGCGGTGGATATGCCATGATTCCGCTTATAGAGGAAGAAGTGGTGAACCGCCACCGCTGGGTCGAGAAGGAAGAGATGCTCGACCTGATAGCCATTGCGCAGAGCTGCCCCGGTGTGTTCGCCATCAACATCGCCATCTTCATCGGCTATAAGCTAAACAAGGTGCGCGGAGCCCTTGCCACCACGCTGGGCACCGCGCTACCCTCGTTTCTCATCATCCTCATCATCGCCATGTTCTTCCATCAGTTCGAGGACAACGCCGTGGTGGCCGCCCTGTTCCGGGGCATCCGTCCTGCCGTGGTGGCACTGATTGCCGTTCCCACTTTCAATCTGGGCAAGCGTGCCGAGCTGAACAAGTTCACCATCTGGATTCCCATCGTGTCGGCGCTGGCCATCTGGCTGCTGGGCGTGTCACCCATCTGGATTATCATCGTGGCAGGAGTAGGCGGATACATTTGGGGAAGAGTTAAGAGTTAAGAAAATATGATTTTCATCAGTCTATTCTACACATTCTTCATGATAGGCCTCTTCGGGTTCGGAGGCGGCTACGGTATGCTGTCGCTCATACAGCATGAGACCGTTGAGCACTGGCACTGGATGACGTCGGCCGAATTCACCGATATCGTAGCCATCTCGCAGATGACACCCGGTCCTATCGGCATCAACTCGGCCACCTATGCCGGCTATACCGCCGTGAAGAACGCGGGCTACTCGATGCCCCTAGCCGTTCTGGGCTCCGCCACAGCCACCTTCGCCCTGGTGTTGCCCTCGTTAATCCTGATGATACTCATCAGCAAGATGTTCATGAAGTACATGCACCACCACGCGGTCGAGTCCGTATTCCGCGGTCTGCGACCCGCCGTTGTCGGACTGCTGGCCGCCGCCACCCTGTTGCTGATGACGCCCGACAACTTCTCCACCCCGTCTGCCGACCCCTGGCAGTTCAGCATCAGCTGCTTCCTCTTCCTTGCCGCCTTCGTGGGCGTTAAGTTTGTCAAGGTCAACCCCATCCGCATGATTCTATACTGCGCCGTAGCAGGACTGGCGCTACTCTTCTGATTCCGCCACGCCGCGCACCCACCGGAGCGTGGCACCGCCCACGGCCTGCTGCAGCCCGCGCGCCGGACGGATTCACGTGCTTAATCCGCACCACTTTCAGTTTCATCTTTGCCATAGCCTTGTCGTATCAATATGTCAAGTTCGTCAATTCACTGCGACCGATGCAAACGTCCATTGCAGACAGTTCTGCATTTCATTGCAATCAGTTCAGCATTCCATTGCAATCAAACCTGCGTTTCATTGCAATCAATCCGAAATCCATTGCTATCAAATTATAAGTTGAATGCGGTGCAAAGATAAAAAAATAGCGCGCAAATATCCAAACTTTCCGCCCACAAATCATGAATTCCGCACTATCCAGCACTTAATTCCGCACTGTCCGTCACCTAATTCCGCACCACCCGTCACTCAATTCCACACCACCCACCCCTGCCCTAAACGCAAAAAAAAGCGCCCCCGATGTGGGAGCGCAGCTTGTATTGTTTGCTAATTCGCGGAGATTAGAGAGCGAACTTGTAACCCAGGGTTACTGAGAATACATTGTGGCGGCTGTCAGAACCTTCCAGAGCCTTGGTCACACCGATGTTGTAACGAGCGTCCAGAACGAAGCTCTCGTACTCGTAAGACAGACCAACGGGGATGGCAAGCTGGAATGTCTTCACACCATTCTCGATTTTCTCGTCAACGTCAATATTGTAAGATTGTCCGTTAACAGCACCTACTCCGTTCAGCGCCTGTTTCTTTGAAACGCAGAAACCAGGCTGTACACCGGCCTTAACAGCAAGACCCTTGACGATGTAGTAGTTAGCCAAGATGGGGATGTTCAGGAAGTCAAGCTTCAACTTGCGGTCACCATTATATTGAACTGTGCCAATAGCGGGCACAGAAGCAGTCAGAGAACCATTCTCCTTAACACCCTGCATAGAGTAGAGCAGACCAGCAGATACGCTGAAGTTCTCAGCAACACCATACTCGCCCTCAACACCAGCAGCAAGACCTACGCGGACCTTTGAATTCTCAGCCTTGGTCATAGAAGCGATATTCATACCTACCATGGGTTTCAGTGTGAACTGACCAACCTCGTTCTGAGCACTTGCGCTCAATGTAGCTACCATCAGGGCAGCAATCATCATAATCTTCTTCATAATCTTTTTCCTTTTTTAAAAAAACAATCTTTTTTCTTAATTCATTTGTCAATGCCTAAAAACAGCATTTTTCGTTTTGACGGTGCAAAGGTACTGACTATTCCAACAAGAGCCGAACTTTTTCTAAAAAAATGTTATGTGTGCGTACACATTCTTAACATAAGTCAAGATAACACCGCTTATTGTACAAAAAAAACTGCGCCCCGATGTGGGAGCGCAGCTTATATTGATTAAATTAAATTCGCGGAGATTAGAGAGCGAACTTGTAACCCAGAGTGAACATGAACACACTGTTGTGGCTCTTCTTGTCACTATTGTCATTCTTAAATGTGTTTGTCAAACCCCAGTTGTAACGAGCGTCGAACACGAAGTCAGCATACTCGTAAGAAAGACCGATGGGAATTGACAGCTGGACCTTGTTGCAAGCATCCTTGATGTCATTATCTACTGAGTTACCGCCATTAGTAAACTTCTCCTTAGCTTTTACCAGGAAACCAGGCTGAACACCAACCTTTACGGCAAAGCCCTTGAACAGATAAGCATTGGCCAGGATGGGTACGTTGATATAGTCAAGGTTTGTCTTGAAATCAGAATTGTCCTTGTTCTTGCAACCTTCCATAGAATAAAGAACACCACCAGAAACGCCGAAAGTCTCGGTGATACCGTACTCTGCCTCAACACCAGCAGCAAGACCTACCCTAATCTTACCATTGTAGTTGGTAATATTAGAAAGGTTTATACCAACCATTGGTTTCAGCGTGAACTGACCAACCTCGTTCTGAGCGCTTGCACTCAACGTAGCTACCATCAGGGCAGCAATCATCATAATCTTTTTCATAATCTTTTCTTCTTTAATAATAAATAAGGTGTTTCCACCTGTTTAATTGTTCACGCCGCAAATATAAACATTATTTTTGAATTGACAATGATTTTTTAAAAAAAATGTTGTGTGCGCGCACACATTCTTAATTTATGTCAATTCCAGAGCGCACATAAAAGCTGACATTGAATAAATAAGCCCCACTCCTCAGGAGAGAGAAGCAGGGCAGAAAAAAATCGTACTATTCGTTTAAATATCGAACTTGTAGCCGACGGTTATCTGGAATACGCTGTTGCGCTGACTGCCGTTGCCCTTATTCGTCTTGCTCAAACCCAGGTTGTAACGAGCGTCAAAGACGAAATCCTTGTACTCGTACGAAGCGCCAATAGGAAGAGACAGTTCTATGGTCTGGCACGAACTTGTCACCGTTGCGGTATTGTTGCCCGAATGCGATTTGGCAGAAGCGATGATACCAGGCTGGAGACCAACCTTCAGAGCAAAATTCTTCGTAACATAGAAGTTAGCCAGCAAAGGAATATTGATTTCCAACAGCGAGAAAGAGTTGTCCCCTTCGAGCTCGCAACCCTGCATTGACAGCATAAGTCCACCCGACAGACCTACGAGATCACTCAATTGATACATTGCATCAGCACCACCGGCCATACCGAACTTGATGCTATTGCCATTCACGTCGCCAGCAAGATTAGCCAGGTTGAAACCTACCTTCGGAATAATCGAAATGGAACCCACACGATGCTGAGCACTAATCGAAACAGCCATACACATGGCAACTGCCAACATAATAATCTTCTTCATAATCTTAATTTTTTTAATGAATAATTATTGTGAACTAAAACCATCTAAGCAGTTATGCATTTGCAAATATAAAACATTATTTTGGAAAATGCAAACATTTTTAAGAAAAAGTTGCGTCTTAGGCGATTATTATCCAAAAATGCACGTTAACTGCCTGAAAATCCCGTCAGTAGCCACAGACTATTTGTGCTTGAAATAGTAGTCCACGGCACGGCGTATGTTCTCTTTCATGGCATCAGACGTAAAAGTAGCCCCCGTGACGCCATCCACCTCGGGTACAACACCTTTCTTGATTTTGGCACCTTCGTACTTGGGCAACATTCCCTTCTTCACCTTGGCCACATATTTCGCACCGTCCATCGTCTTCAACGGCACTACCTTGACAATCTTGTTCTTCTTGATATAAACTTCTACGGGCGTAGGACCGTTGTAGCCCTCCACGTCCTGAGCCAGGGTGGTGGTGTTAACGACATAGGTGCCGTCCTTCTCTTTCCTCATCACATCGTCTGCCTGGACTGACATAGCGCCCATCAGCATCAAAGCTATCAGTATCTTCTTCATTGTAGTATAAAATAATGTGTTACGATTCTTTTTCGGCTGCAAAGGTAGCAAAAAAATTGGAAAATGACTATCTTTGCACGCATGAAATGGTTTTACTGGATACTTCTCATGGCGGTGTGCACCAGTTGCACCACCACTCACAAAGGCCTCGTCAGCACGACGGGGAACGGTCGAATATACTACGAAGAGCGTGGTAAAGGCGAACCCATACTACTCCTTCATGGTCACTCGCTGGACCGCAGGATGTGGGACGAGCAGTTCAAGGCTTTCGCCAAGCATCATCGCACGATACGGCTGGACTTTCGCGGCTACGGGCGCTCTTCCGAACAGCGTGAGGACCTGCCGATGACGCACGCTGACGACGTGATCACCCTGATGGATTCGCTAGGCATCCGTAAAGCACATGTGGTAGGACTGTCGATGGGAGCCTTCGTAGCCGGCGACCTGCTAGCGATGTATCCCGAACGACTCATCACTTGCACAATGGCATCAGGCGGCATTCGCTCATCAGAAGGTCCACACACACCTGTCAGTCCTGCGGAACGCGCTGAGCGCCTTCGCAAGATTAGCGAGGTGTATCAGCAAGGCGTCGACAACATGAAACGCCAATGGACGGAGCAGTTGATGGCCTCAGGCGGAACGCAACGCGAGCGGATGCGCAAGCCCCTCACCCGCATGATTCAAGCGTGGACAGCCTGGCAAGCCACCCATGTAGAGGTGCGCCTGTATTACGGCAAGGAAGCCTGGCAACGGCTACAGGAGCAGGAGAACGACGTCCCCACCCTATGCATCAGAGGCGAGAACGAGTTGAAGGGAAAGAAAGGCGAGCCACGCGAACTGAGGTATCTGAAAAATGGCCGCTATGTCGTTATTCCCGACTGCGGCCATATGCTGAACATGGAGCGACCGAAGGAGTTCAATCGCACCGTGTTGGATTTCATCAATAGTTACCCAGCGCGCTGATGCTCTGAGGCATCCACACCTCCATCAGACCGATGCCACGATGGTTCCAGGCATAATAAGGAATCATGGTCAGCTGGGCAGCCTTGGTGGTCAGCGTTCCCTTTGAATCCGTGTCCACTGCCTGACCGTCAACCTGAATAGCTTTCACGTCGAAGGTCACGTTGCGAGTACCTTCTATCTTCTTGTCAGTCACCGTAAAGCGAGGCTGACGAGGCATCAGGAAGTTGAAGATGCTGAAGTCGGCATTGTCGACACCCTCAGCACAATATACCAGAGGGCCACGCTCGACAGCAATGCGTCCGCGATCGTCCTTGACAGCAGGATTAGCCTTCACCGTGCGGACAGGCATATCCATGTGCAACGTCACCACATCGCCTTTCTTCCACGCACGCTCAATCTTCAGGTAGCCATTCTCCAGTTCACCCTTGACCTCCTGTCCGTTGACCTTCACCTGATAGCTGCCCAGCACGTCGTCGCTGAAGCGGTAGAGGTCGCTGGGAACGGGTTGTTTGTTCACCCACTCAGGAATGCGAATCATCATACGGAAGTTCTTAGCCTTATTCTTCAATACCTTAATGGTCACATCACCATCCCAAGGATAGTTGGTCTGCTGCTCCAATACGACATCCTTGCCTTCAACCTGCATCGTTGCCGTGTTGCCTGCATACAGGTTGACATAGAGCTGACGGTCCTTGACAGCATACATATAGCCAGGGAACGATGGGATGAAACGGCAGAGGTTAGAGGGACAGCAGGCACATCCGAACCAAGGCTGGCGCTCTTTGGTATTGTCGGCATTGAAGGCATATTTGCCGTCAGCAGCCAACGGGTTGGGATAGAAAAAACGGCCTCCGTCGACACTCATACCACTGATGACACCATTATACAGGGTACGTTCCAAGCAGTCGATGTACTTAGCGTCACCATGCAGGAGGAACATACGATGGAACAGATAGACCATCGAGATTGCAGCACACGTCTCGTTATAGGAAGTCAGATTGGGCAATTCATAATCAGCACCGAAAGCCTCTCCCTGATGACGCGCTCCGACACCACCCGTGATGTAATACTTCTTTGAAACGATATTGTTGTAGATGGCATCAATAGCTTTCAGATAAGCCTCGTCGCCTGTCAGAGCAGCCACATCAGCCATTCCGGCATACATATAACCGGCACGAACGGCATGTCCCCAAGCCTCTGTCTGGTCAACAACGGGTTTGTCGCTCTGCGAATAAACGTTCTTCACCGTTGTCTTGCCACGATAGTCGAGCAGGAACTTAGCCTCATCCAGGTATTTCTTCTCGCCCGTCAGGACATAGAGACGAGCCAGTGCCATCTCGGCAATCTGATGACCAGGAACCACGAGTGCCTGTCCGTCTTTGTCGCCCACCTCGCGGATAACGCAGTCGGCATAGCGCTTAGCGATGTTCAGGAACTTCTCCGAACCCGTAGCCTGATAATGGGCACAGGCGGCATCCACCATGTGACCTAGGTTATAGAGCTCGTGACTGGCATGTTCCTCTGCAGCCCAGCGCTTGTGGGCAGCCCATCCGTGAGGATGCTCGGGATTGATGGTACGGGCGGTATAGAGATAGCCGTCGGGTTCCTGAGCAGCTGCCACGATATCCAGCACCGAGTCGATATACTGTTTCAGTTTGGCATCGGGATAGGTCTGCAACACATAAGAGGCTCCCTCAATGGTCTTGTAGACATCCGTATCGTCGAAGGAGAAGCCCATGAACTTGGCTACATTCCACTTGGCAGTCTGCAGTCCCTCATGACCCGGGTGCTGCAAGGTAAAGGCTGCCATCTTGAAGTTCTCATAACGGTGTGTCTCCTCGCATTTCTGAAATGCCAAGGGAATAGTCACCTCACGGGCAGCATGGATTCGGTCGCCCCAGAAGGTGTTAGGTGTTACCTTGACAGCAGTAAATGGAACTTGGCTGATAGGATAGCCATTGGTACGCACTTGTTCTTTTTTAGCAGACATGGTCAGTGCCATTCCCATGCACAGCGTGATAATTGTTAGTCGTTTCATATTTTTGTTTGATGGTTTATCGCTTGGAGTGTACAAAATTAGTCTTTTAGTTACAAACAGCCAAATCTTTCGTCTAATAATAAATAATAAATGTAACATGAAACAACGTTTTTGTATCATTTGCCTATTCATGGCAGTTGCGATAACGGCTTTCGCCCAGCGTGAAGTCTATGTGTCCACCTCGTTCCACGAACCCGCTACAGAGGGTTTGAGGTTCATCTACAGCTACGACGGATGGCATTGGGAGGCCATTCCCGGCACCTGGTTGAAACCGGAGGTTGGCAAGCAGAAAGTGATGCGCGACCCCAGTATCATCCGGACACCTGACGGCACATTCCATTTGGTATGGACCTCATCGTGGCGTGGCGACAGAGGCTTCGGCTATGCCTGTTCGAAAGACCTGAAGCACTGGAGCGAGGAGCGTTTCATCGAGGTGATGAGCGACACCACTACGGTCAATGTCTGGGCACCCGAACTTTTCTGGGACGACGTCAAGCAGCAGGCCATCATCATCTGGGCATCATGCATACCAGGCAAGTTCCCCGACGGACAGGAAGAGCACAAGAACAACCACCGACTGTACTATACTACGACGAAAGACTTCAAGACCTTTGCGCCCACAAAACTGATGATTGACCCAGGGTTCTCGTGCATCGATGCCACACTGGTCAAGCGGGGCAAGAAGGACTATGTGATGGTTCTGAAGGATAATACGCGTCCTGAACGCGACATCAAGGTAGCTTATAGCAATTCGCCCTACGGACCATGGTCAAAGGCTTCCGAACCGTTTACTGGCAAGATGATGGAAGGTCCTACGGTACTGAAACTTGACGATAAAACAGTAAATGGTAAATTGTCAAATAGTAAATCTGGCTGGCTTATCTATTACGACCGTTATCGGCTGAAGGACTTCGGCGCCCACTTCACCAAAGATTTTGTGAAGTTCGAGGATGTGTCGAAAACGGTAAAAGTGCCCGTCCTACACAAGCACGGCACTATCTTCAAGGCTCCCGAGAGCATTGTCTACGGACTCCTGCATGCAAACGACCGCATCCATTATACAGGTAAGACGCTCAGTAATCCCAACCGACACGATGGCGGACTGTCGCCCGTCGTTGGCGTGCATAACATCCAGATACTACGTGCCAACCGTGAGCATCCCACTAAGGCTGGCAACGACGGGTGGACCTATAACCACCAGCCCATGATGGCATATTGGAACCAACAGTTCTACGTCCACTACCTCTGCGACCCGAAAGACGAGCACGTGCCACCTTCACGCACGATGCTGCAGACCTCAAAGGACGGCTATACATGGACAGAACCTGAGATTCTGTTCCCCGAACTGCAAGTGCCCGAAGGTTTCCAAAAGCCCAACCGTCCTGAAAAGGCGCACAACCTGATAGCCATCATGCACCAGCGCGTAGGGTGGTATGTATCGAAGAGCGGACAACTATACGCCATCGGCAACTACGGCGTTGCTTTCGACAAAAAGGATGACCCCAACGATGGCAACGGCATAGGACGCGTCATCCGTGAGGTAAAGAAGGACGGCACCTTAGGCCCAATCTATTTCATCTATTTGAATTCTAGTTATTCTAGATATTCTAGAGAATCTAGACAATCTAGAGAATCTAGAGAAATTTTCCCTTACTACACCAAGGCCGACAAGGCTACGCGCAAAGCCTGCGAGGAAATTCTGGCGAACCCGCGCTACAGGATGCAATGGGTGGAAGAGGCTGATCGCAACGACCCGCTGATTCCACTTCACAAGGAATACAAGGCTTATTGCGACTACACACTGCCTGACGGACGCATTGCATCGCTCTGGAAACATGCACTAACCAGCATCAGCGACGATGGAGGACTGACATGGGCACAACCTGTAGAGCGTGCCAAGGGATTTGTCAACAGCAATGCGAAGATATGGGGACAACGACTCACAGACGGCACCTATGCCACTGTCTACAACCCCTCGGAATACCGTTGGCCACTGGGTATCAGTTTGTCCAAGGATGGTTTGGAATACACCACATTAAACCTAGTACAAGGTGAGGTGCCTCCTATGCGCTATGGGGGCAACTATAAGTCGTACGGTCCACAATATGTAAGAGGCATCCAGGAAGGCAATGGCGTACCCAAGGACTCAGACCTCTGGGTGAGCTATTCGATGAACAAGGAGGATATGTGGGTTGCTCACATCCCCGTACCCGTACAGACAGAAGCCCATCAGCATGCACAAGTGGACGAACTGGACGCCAATAGCCTTTCAGCTCTTTCAACATGGAATATCTACTCACCTGTATATGCACCCGTCAGTCTGGCGGATGGCTGGTTGACGCTGAAAGACAGCGACCCCTTCGACTATGCCCGCGTGGAGCGTAAGATTCCTGCATCAAAGGAACTGGAGGTTACCTTCGACCTACTACCTCATCAGAACGACCACGGATTGCTACAGATAGCTTTCCTCGACCAGCACGGCACAGCCTGCTCACGTATCGAACTGACACCCGAGGGTATTATACGTTGCAAGGGTGGTGCCCGCTATGCCAACATCGGCAAATACAACGTGAACGAGAAGGTCAGCATGAAGTGTATCCTCAGTGTTTCAAGACGATTGATAGAGGTTTTCATCAACGACAAAAAAGCCGGTCAGCGCATGTTCTTCGCTCCCGTAGAGAGCATTGAGCGCATCATGTTCCGAACAGGCGAAGAGCGCCGATTCCCTGATGTCGACACCCCAGCCGACTGGGATGGCATCCTGCCTGATGCTGGCGAACGGGAGACAGAGGCTTCTTTCTCCATCGCCCGTTTCCATACCCAGGGTCTGGATGCTCAGGGTGCCGTGTTACGCTATGATGACTACAAACATTACGTCGACTATTTCAACACGATGGAAGACGAGAATATCGTGCAGACCATCCCCAATGCAAAAGCATGGGAGTGGATGACACAGAACATACCTCTCTTCGACTGTCCTGACCGTGGCTTCGAGGAGATGTGGTACTTCCGCTGGTGGACGCTTCGCAAGCATATCAAGACAACACCTGTGGGCTATGCTATGACGGAATTCCTGGTCAACAGAAGCTATGCCGACCAGTACAACCTCATCTCGTCAGGCGTGGGACACCATATCTTGGAGAGCCGTTGGTTGCGCAACCCCATGTGGCTCGACCAGATTATGAACACCTGGTACAAAGGAAATGATGGACAACCCATGAAGAAGATAGCCAACTACTCATCGTGGATGCCGCACTCACTGTGGGGACGCTACCTCGTAGACGGCCGCAAAGACTGGATTGTGGGTATGTTGCCCTCGCTGGAATGGGAATACAACCACTGGGAAAGCACCCATACCCGTGACGGAGGCTTCTACTGGCAGGCTGACGTGCAGGATGCAATGGAGGAAACCATCTCAGGTGGTCGCAAGAAGAAATACTTGCGCCCTTCTATCAATGCCTACATGTATGGCAACGCAAAGGCTATTGGCAATATCGCCCAACTGTCTGGCGACAACAACAAGGCTAAGACCTATTTCGACAAAGCTGACGACCTGAAAGAGAAGGTACACCAGAAACTGTGGAACAAGCAGCACCAGTTCTTCGAGACACACCGCATCGACTCTAGTGCCAATGTCCGCGAGGCTATCGGTTTCATGCCCTGGTACACCCATATGGCCAAGGACGAGGCGAAATACGGCATTGCCTGGTTGCAGGCTGCTGACGAGAAAGGGTTCTCTGCTCCTTATGGACAGACGACTGCAGAACGCCGCCATCCGCAGTTCCGCACCCACGGTGTAGGCATGTGCGAATGGGACGGTGCCGTATGGCCTTTTGCCACCAGTCAGACGCTGACGGCGATGGCAAACTATATCAACGACTATAGCAACCCAGTAGTGGGTGACTCACTATATTTCGCTGAGATGGAGAAATATATGCAGAGCCAGCACATGCGTGGGAAACCCTATATCGGGGAATACCTCGACGAGACGACAGGCTACTGGCTCAAAGGCGATCAAGAGCGTTCACGCTATTACAACCACTCTACATGGAACGATTTGATGATTACGGGAATCTGCGGATTACGCCCTCGCAGTGACAATAGCATTGAGGTCAATCCTTTGCTGCCTGTAGGCAAGTGGGACTACTTCTGTCTGGACAATGTGCTATACCACGGCCATAACATCACCATCCTCTGGGATAAAAACGGCACTCGCTATCACATGGGAAAGGGACTCCGCATATACGTAGACGGAAAATGCGTAGGTCAGCGTAAGGACATCGGGAAAATCATCATCAAAAACGCTCTATGAAGAAAAGCCTTCTCGTTATACTATTCTCACTGGCCTCATTGGTCATACAAGGCCAGGACTACTTCGGAGGAGCCCACTGGATTGGTGCCATCACCCGTGAACAGGCACACATACCAGAAGGGCGCCACTATCAGGGAAGTGTTCTGAAAGAGACCAAGGCACTATGGGCAGAGGCAGACACTTTGTCACGACGCAGCATCATTCTTCGTCGTTCTTTCAAACCGTTGAAACCCATCAGGCATGCAGAAATACGCATCTGCGGACTTGGCTTCTACGAGCTGACCATCAACGGACAGAAGGTAGGCGACTCTGAGTTTGCTCCTTCATGGAGCGACTACGACAAAACCGTGTTTTTCAACACCTATGACGTCACCCGACTGATTCAACAAGACGACAATAACATCCGTGTGCTCTTAGGTAACGGATTCTACAACGAGCAAGGCGGGCGATACCATAAGCTTCGTATCTCGTTTGGACCACCCACGCTTTTGTTCCTCCTATATGTTACCTACGAAGACGGTCTGCGCGAGCGACTGCTGAGTGACGAGAAGTGGGAATGGACTCTGTCACCTATCACCTTCAACAGCATCTATGGCGGAGAAGATTACGATGCCAGACTGGAGTTGAGCGAAGAAGGCGAAGAGGCAGGATGGAAGCCCGTTGTCATGATGGAAGGTCCCAAGGGACTGTTGCGCCCACAGATAGCTCACCCTGTGAAACTGATGGAACGCTATCCAGTCAAGCAGGTGCTCCGCAAGGATACTATCCTCGTGCTCGACATGGGACAAAACCTGGCAGGATTTCCTGAGATAACCGTCAGTGGACAACGGGGCCAACAACTGAAATTGACACCTGGTGAGACGCTGGATGCCAACGGACTAGTGAACCAGCGACAGACGGGTCGTCCACACTACTATACCTACACCCTGCGAGGAGCGCATCAAGAGTCGTGGCATCCAAGATTCTCGTACTACTCATTCCGCTACCTGCAGGTGGAGGGCGATGTGAATGTGCTGAAAAGTGTGGAGTCATGCTTCATCTATAATGCCGCCAGGCGCACAGGCAGCTTCGAGTGTTCCAATCCTCGTATCAACGCCACCCACCAACTCATCGACCGTGCTATACGTTCAAACTGGCAATCTGTCTGGACGGACTGTCCGGCTCGTGAGAAGCTTGGATGGCTCGAACAAGACTGGCTCAACGGAGAGGCACTGGTGTATAACTACGATGCCAGGAGTATGATCGAGCAGACGATGCAGAACATTGTCGACGCACAGCATGCTGACGGTTCGATGCCTGAGATTGCCCCCGAATACACCCAGTTCACGGGTTCGTGGGCACGTCCTTTCCAAGAGTCACCTGAATGGGGAGGCGCCATCATCGCCCTGCCCATGCTCTATTGGCAGCACTATGGCGACCTGTCGTTAGCCAACCAGCACTACGATTCGATGAAACGCTATCTGGGATACCTGGCCACACAAGACTCTGCCTTCATCCTGAAGATGGGATTGGGCGACTGGTATGACTACGGACCAGGACGCGCAGGTTTCTCACAGAACACTCCCATGCCACTCGTGGCTACTGCACATTACTATCAGTGGACATGTTATCTGTATGTGATGGCTAAGCACCTAGGGCACAAGGAAGATGCCGAGATGTTCAACCAACATGCAGAAAAAATCCGTCAGGCCTTCAACCGGGCGTTCTACGATGCCAAGCGCAAGACCTACGGCACTGGGTCGCAGTGCTCACTCGCCCTGCCACTCTATCTAAAACTCGTTCCAGAAAGCGACTTCAAGGCCGTTCTTCAAAATCTTGTCAACGACATCCATCAGCATGGAGACCATCTGACAACTGGTGACATAGGCAATCGCTACCTGTTTTATACGCTGGCAAAGAACGGGCACCGAGAATTGCTCTATAAAATGCTGAACCACGACGATGTACCTGGCTATGGCTACCAGATCAAGAAAGGGCAAACCACCCTGACGGAACAATGGAACCCTGACATGGGAGCTTCCATGAATCATTTCATGATGGCACATATCGAGAACCTGCTCATCCCCGACCTGCTGGGCATTACACGCAGTGGAAACCTCATCGAGATAGCACCCCACCCCGTGGGCGACCTCATCTGGTGCAAGGGCTCCATAGAGAGCGCGCAAGGCACCGTCAGTGTAGCTTGGGAAATCAAAGATGGCATCTTCCTGATGGACATCGATATTCCCACTGACGGGTTTGCAGATGTCTACCTGCCCTTCTCAGGCAAAGCAGAGTCCGTTACTGAGGGGCATCATCACTTTGAAGAACCCGTGAGTCAGAAACTACGTTAAAAAGGTCTTTCCGTAAGGAAAATCGCAAATAAATTTGCTTTTTCGCTTACTTATTCGTACCTTTGCAAGCTGAATTCAACTTTTTTGACGTAGCATCATGAACGAAGAGTTTAAAAAAACACTCAAATCTTCTGAGACAGAAGACTGGCTGGACTTGCACTTTGTGCGTCCTTTCTGCTATTATTGGGCATTGCTCTTTGCCCGTCTAGACATACATCCCAACACGGTAACCATCCTCTCCATGTTCATTGGAGCCGGAAGCGCCATCTTCTTTGGTTGCGCCAGTTTCTATTACAATGGCATCGAGGGTCTTATGTTCAACCTGATTGCCATCCTACTGTTGTGCCTGGCCGACATCTTTGACTGCACAGACGGTCAGTTGGCTCGTATGACAGGCAAGAAAAGCCGTCTGGGCCGCATCCTTGATGGTGTGGCAGGCTTTGCCTGGTTCATCCCCATCTACCATGCAATGGTATACCGTTTCTATCTGCACCACGAATTGGAATTCCAGTGGCTAGGCATTGAGGACACCCCTGAGAACGCTCTGATAGCCACTGGTATTGCCTATGCCTTAGGACTCATCTCAGGCATCATGGGACTGGCTGGTCAACAACGTCTGGCCGACTATTACATTCAGGTACACCTCTTCTTCCTGAAAGGTGAGAAAGGCTCTGAACTCGACAACTCACAACGCCAGCAGGAGATTTTCGACCAAATGGATGCTTCAACACCTGCCGTAGAGCGCTATTTCCAGAAGTCATACATCGACTACACTAAGAAGCAGGAAGCTGTTACCCCCCAGTTCCAGCACTTGATGAAACGCCTTCGCGAGAAGTATGGAAGCACGGACAACATCCCTCAGGAGGTGCGCGATGAGTTCCGTCGTCATTCGCTACCCGTCATCAAATGGAACGGACTACTGACCTTTAACTTCCGCTCAGCATGGCTCTTCCTGTTCTGTCTGCTCGACGTCCCCGTCATGAACTTTGTCTGGGAGATTGTGGGCATGGGACTGCTCTACCTCTATGTCAACCATCGCCACGAGACTTTCTGTCGTCAGATGGCTGATAAACTGTAATGCCTATGAAGTGGACGAAGCAACGCCTGAACAACATGTTCTTCTTCCTCGGCTGTGCAGCCGTGGTAGTCATGCTGTTGACATTTGACGTCAGCTTCATCGAACTGTGGGAGCACCTGTGCCATGCAGGCTACTGGCTTGTCCCCATCCTAGGCGTGTGGTTGCTAGTCTACGGACTCAACGCATTGGCCTGGAAGGCTATCATTGAAGGCAACTTGGGCATGAAGGCACCCATCAGTTTCTGGCGTATCTACCGTTTGACGATTACGGGCTATGCCCTCAATTATGCGACCCCCGTTGGAGGACTGGGTGGTGAACCCTATCGCATCATGGAACTATCGAAAGACATCGACAAGGAACATGCCACTTCAAGTGTCATCCTATATGCCATGATGCACTTCTTCGCCCATTTCTGGTTTTGGTTCCTCAGCATATTCATCTACCTGGCACTGGCTATCGCAGGCGACCTGCCTCTTACAACAGGCATCGGTATCACACTGGGCGTCATCGTTGTCTTCTGCCTCTTTTTCTTCTACCTCTTCTCACGAGGCTACAAGAATGGGTTGGTGAAATACGTGCTGGGCGTCATCAGTCATATTCCAGGACTGAAACGGTGGACACTCCGCATGTGGGCGCGCCACTCAGAGACCATCGAACATATTGACACGCAGATTGCGGCTCTATACTCACAGGACACCAAGGCGTTCTATAAGAGTCTGGTATTAGAGTATTTCTCACGTGTCGTCCAAAGCAGCGAGGTGATGTTCATGCTGTTGCTCTTCGGCATTGACAACGGAGGCGGAATGGCAGGTCTGACCATCACCTTCCTGCATAGCATCCTGATTGTAGCGTTCACTACATTGTTTGCCAACCTCATCGGCTTCCTGCCTATGCAGCTGGGTGTTCAGGAAGGCGGCTTCGTGCTTTCCATAGCAGCCCTCGGGTTGTCGGCAGCATTAGGCATCTTCGTGAGTATCATCTGCCGATTCAGGGAGATTGTATGGATATTAATAGGAATGTTATTCATGAAAATAGATAAAACATAAACATATGGAAAAACAAATGAATTTTCTAGATCGTAACGAGTTTAATTTTGAGCCTAGCCCGAAAGTGGTGGAGGCCATCAAGAATTTTGACCCAAAGACACTGTGTTTCTATACCCGCATCTACGACCAGGGCAAGAAGAGCGTCATCTCTGTGCGCCTCAGCGAAATCTACAACGTGCCTGAGGAGCAGGTCCTGCTGACCTATGGCGGAGAGGACATGCTGAAAAATGCCATCCACTATTTCCTGATGGTGGGAGACAACAAGAAGATACTGATTCCCGAGTTCTCATGGTGGTACTACAACCGCGTAGCCTCCGAGTGTGGCGGTACTTTTGAGATGTACCCCTTGCACGAGAAGGAAGACACGTTTGCCTATGACGTTGACGAGGTGATTGAGTATACCAACCGCATCCATCCTCGTATGCTGCTGTTGGCTTCACCCAACAACCCCACCGGCAACGGACTGACTCCCGAGGAGATCGGTCGTATCATGGAGAACATCCCCTCTGACACGATGGTACTCATCGACGAGGCCTATGCCAGTTTCATCAGCACGGACACCGCATACATTGCTCCGCTGGTAGAGAAATACAACAACCTGATCATCTCGCGTACCCTGTCGAAGTTCTACGGGCTTCCCGGTCTGCGCGTAGGATTCGGATTCATCGGTAAGGGGCACGACCAGTTCCTAAGCTACACCAACAAGTATCTGGGCTACAACCGTTTCTCTGAGGCCGTTGCTTTGGCAGCTCTTGACAGTGACGAGCACTATCGCCACGTAGCCGACGACATGCAGTGGGGACGCGACCTCTTCAAGAAAGAACTGGGCAACCTGCCTGGCTTCAAGGTATACAAGTCCGTCGCCAACTTCATCCTCATCCAGTATCCTGTTGAGATTAAGGAACGCCTGATGGAGGCTCTTAAGATTCAGGACTATAAGATTAAGTTCATGAGCGACAAAGGACTGGAGTCATGTCTGCGTATCACTTTAGGACGCAAAGAACAGACACAGACTGTTGTTAACACTATTCTGTCCTGCCTGAAGTAAAGCATTATGATAGGAGTTATCTTAGCAGCAGGAATGGCCAAGCGCCTGCGCCCATTGACAGACACCAAGCCTAAATGTCTGCTGGAAGTAGGTGGGAAGACGCTTTTGGAGCGCACCGTGCGCGCCATGCAAAAGGCTGGCATCAAGGAATATGTGGTGGTGACGGGATATCGTGGTGAGATGATACGCAGCTTTCTGGAGAATTATGCCAAGAGTCAGGACATCCATTTTACCTTCCTCCACAATACTGATTACGAGCACAACAACAACATCTACTCGTTGTGGATGGCTGGTGAGGTGGTTCGTGGCAAGGACTTCCTGCTGATGGACAGTGATATCCTGTGCGACCCTGCAGCTGTAGTGGCCATCGCCCATCAAGAGGAAACAGCTTTGGCATTGAACCGTCATGAGTGTGGCGAAGAGGAAATCAAGGTCATCGTGGATGCCGACAACCATATCACGGAGATTAACAAGACGTGTAATCCGAAGGATGCTATCGGCGAGTCGGTAGGCATCGAACGTTTCACGGCAACCTACTGCGAGGCACTTTACAAGGAACTGGAGCAGATGATTCAGAAAGAAGGACTCATCGACGTCTTCTACGAGCGTTGTTTCGAGCGCCTCATCCCACAGGGACATACCTTCAAGGTGGTTGACACCACGGATTATTTCTCCTACGAACTGGACACTCCCGAAGACTTCCAGCGTGCCCAGGAGTTGATTCCCGCAGAGTTGCTCTAAGCTGACGCGATACAGCATTGGAAGAATCAACAATCCCTTTCTTTGAAGATGACAAAGGAGGGGATTGTTCGTCTTTATGAAAACAATAAAAACAAACAACTTAAAATGATGAATACAACATTCAAGACCCCCTTGAGCGGTATTATTCCACCGCTGGTAACCCCGTTGAAGAATAACGAGACACTGGACGTAGAGAGCCTGGAACGCCTCATTGAGCACCTCATCGAAGGTGGTGTGCACGGATTGTTCGTGCTGGGCACCACGGGCGAGGAGCAGAGCCTATCCTATGATGTGCGCAAGCAGATGATCAAGGAGTCGTGCCGCATCAATCGGGGCCGTCTGCCATTGCTCGCCTGCATCACCGATACTTCCATCGAGGAAAGTATCAGTCTGGCCAAGAAGGCTGCCGACTATGGTGCCGATGGTGTGGTCAGTGCACCACCTTACTACTTCGCTACCGGTCAGCCCGAACTGGCTCAGTTCTACGAAGAGCTGGTGCCCCAGTTGCCGTTGCCTGTATTCCTCTATAACATGCCAAGTCACGTGAAGGTGAGCTTTGCCCCCGAGACTGTGGCACGCATTGCACAGAACCCGCAGGTGGTGGGCTTTAAAGACTCCTCAGCCAATGCCGTCTACTTCCAGAGTGTGATGTATAAGATGCAGCACCGCAAGGACTTTGCCATGCTCGTCGGCCCTGAGGAGATTACAGGCGAGTGCGTGTTGCTGGGAGGTCACGGTGGCATCAACGGTGGTGCCAATATGTTCCCTGAACTCTATGTAGGCATGTATCAAGCTGCCAAGAATCGCGACATCGAGACGGTGCTCAAATTGCAACAGTTCATCATGCAGATTTCTACTTCCATCTACACCGTAGGCAAACACGGTTCCAGCTATTTGAAAGGTCTGAAGTGTGCGCTTTCCATGCTGGGCATCATCAACGACGACTTTGTTGCCTCTCCGTTCTATAAGTTCGAGGCGCCTGAGCGTCTGAAAATCCAGAAGGCACTGGAAGCCCTTCCGCTCAAAGACGGTAAGCTCCAATTATGAATTATGCATTATGAATTATGCATCTGATTGACTTTATCATCTTCATCGTATTCACGCTGGGTGTGGTTGTCTTCGGTTGCTCGTTCTTCAAGAAAGGGTCGAGTGCCGATGAGTTCACCTCGGCAGGACATAGCATACCCGGTTGGGTGGTCGGCATGTCAATATTCGCCACCTACGTGTCGAGCATCTCCTATATCGGCTACCCAGGAAAGGCGTTTGCCGCCGATTGGAATGCCTTTGTCTTCTCGCTCTCCATACCTATTGCGAGCTATTTTGCAGCCAAGTATTTTGTGCCGTTCTATCGCCATAGCGGTAGTGTCAGCGCCTACACCTTCTTGGAAGAGAAGTTTGGTGCATGGGCACGCCTGTATGCGTCGGCATGCTACCTGCTGACACAGATTGCCCGCATGGGTTCCATCCTCTATCTGTTGGCAGTTCCCATGTACATCTTGATGGGTTGGGACATGCACACCGTGATTATCCTGACCTCCATCGGCATCATCGTCTATTCCATGATGGGTGGACTGAAAGCCGTCATCTGGGCAGATGCCATCCAGGGTATTATATTAATAGGTGGCGCCCTGTTGTGCTTGGGCATCCTGATGTTCTCCATGCCAGAGGGACCCATGCAGACCTTCGAACTGGCTGCCAACTCACCGATGGGCAATAAATTCTCGCTGGGTGCGTTTACGTCAGACCTAACGACATCCACCTTCTGGGTATGCCTCATCTACGGCATTTTCATCAACCTGCAGAACTACGGTATTGACCAGAACTACGTGCAACGCTACCATGCAGCCAAGACGGACAAGGACGCGAAGTTCTCGGCCCTCTTCGGAGGTTATCTGTTCATCCCCGTCTCGGCACTTTTCTTCCTCATCGGAAGTGCTTTGTATAGCTACTACGAGGCTGGTGTGGCTTCTCTGCCTGCAGAGATACAGGCCAAGCCCGACTATGTATTCCCCTATTTCATCGTCAACGGACTGCCTGTAGGTTTGCGCGGACTGCTGATTGCGTCGATTTTCGCTGCTGGCATGAGCACCGTCTCGACCTCTGTGACCTCTGCTGCCACGATTATCCTCACGGACTATGTGCGCCCGTTCTTCCTCAAGGCACGCAACGTAGCCGACCATCTGCGCCACCACGACCCTGCCGACCATCATAAACATCAGAAACTGGAACTGGCCATTGTGCGACTTTCCAGCTTCGGGGTAGGACTCTTAGGAGCCTGTGTAGCCATCGCCATGCTGAGTGTCGAGAGCATCATCGACGCCTGGTGGACACTCTCCAGCATCTTCTCGGGTGGCATGTTGGGATTGTTCCTTTTGGGTTGCATACCGCAGAAAATCAGTCGCTTCGCAGCTTTCTTAGGGTGCGTCTGCGGCATTATTGTCATCGGATGGATCTCGCTGGCTGAGCTGTGGCATCTCCCAGGCATCCACCTGCATCCCTATCTCGCCATCGTCCTGGGCACCACGACGATATTCCTCGTGGGTTTTCTGCTGACACTGCTTTTGAAAGGAAAGAAATAAGAAATTATAAACTCAATAACATTATCGACTATGAAACAGAACAAAACACTTTGGCTCCTGCTGACCATGATAATCGTGGGGGGTTTTACACTGACTTCGTGCGTAGACAACCAAGACAACCCCAGTGGTGGCGGTGGTAGCGACAAGGACAAGAAATATGTGGAACGCTTGTTCCCCGTTGTCAACACCGAAAACGACCCATTAGGCACGGTACTGTTGCGTTTCTACGACGACATGCCCAACGTGGCCTATATCAGCGTCAGCCATTTCCAGGAGATGATTTATCCCGGCACCACGATTCAGGTGACGAACCTTGGCGACGGCAAGTATATTTTGACCAACCCGTTCGGCACGGCTAAGGTAGACACCGAGAAAGACATCTTCACGAGCAACGACTACGTGGCGTTTACCAACATGATGGGAATGGTAAAGCCAGGATTGCCTAACATCGAATACGACGCACTGCCCCTCATCAAATGGAAGTCGGTGGACATTTCACCCAAGCAGGTTGATGTGACGCTGGATTACGGAGCATTCGACATTGACATCAGAGAGGACGGCCAAAACGTCTATTTCCCCTTCACAACCATTGCCAATCTCTACACAGACATCTTTAATCACATGGCTGCCTTCAACGGACTGACGGTAATGACAAGTCCTAATGGTTTCTACTCACTGTTAAACGGATTCCCGACATTCTACACCACACCCCTATACAAAGATACGCGCGCAGCCGACATAGCCAACTACAACTACAAGAACCTGTGTTTCACGCTCACTAATTTCTTTGGCTATCCAGGTCGCACACTCATAGAGAAGGATATGAAGGAGAAGGGCTTGGATCAGGCTTTGCAGGACTACGGAAAGGCTGGTCAAATGACACGCGATCTGTTGCTGTCCACAAACATGTACGACTTCTTCTCAGGAACTGCCACACTAAGCTGTCTGCTCAGCGACGGCGGACATACCAACATCGACCTAACAGGAATTAACAAGATAGACAAGGGCTCCTCCTTCCCCGACAAACTGAAACCCATCCGTAGCGAAAAACTGGAAGAGTTTGAGAGCTACTGTCCGGAATATGTGGCGATAAAAAAATCAAGTGCCGAAAGAAAGCTGTTGAAAATGGAGCTGGACGAACAACGTAAAACTAAAATAGGCGAAGGTGTGAAATACACCAAAGTGGGCAACACAGCCTATTGCTTCTTCGACGAGTTCATATGCGACGATTCCAGATGGCACTTGTACTACAAGGGCGAAGGTCCCAAGCCAACCATCGAAGACTATCCTAACGACTGGCTGATCATTCTCATCGATGCACTCGAGAAAGCACAGAAAGACCCTGAGGTCAAGAACTTCATCCTCGACATATCAACCAACAATGGAGGTTCGTCGGACATCGTGCTTTTCGTCACCTCGATGTTCGCCAACAAATCCGACATGTACTCCGAAAACACGCTGACAGGCCAGAAGACAAAGTCCACGTATGAAGTAGACCGCAACCTGGACGGCAAGTTCGACGAGAAAGACAAGGACTTTAAACTGGACTTTAACATCGGTGTGCTCATCAGTCCGGTCAGCTTCTCATGTGGCAACATGCTGCCAGCACTCCTAAAAGACTACGGCATCTGCCTGCTCGG
Organism: Prevotella sp. tc2-28; assembly: GCF_900107705.1. Taxonomy (GTDB): domain Bacteria; phylum Bacteroidota; class Bacteroidia; order Bacteroidales; family Bacteroidaceae; genus Prevotella. The sequence goes on along the minus strand of NZ_FNRE01000011.1, from coordinate 105,214 downwards.
CATGAAGTCGGGAGGCGGCTCCTGCGCCGTTCTCTATGGCCCCTGTGCCGATGGTTTAGGCTATCATTACTCCTCTCATCGCAGTCGCCTCAACAATGTGAAAGGTGAGAACATCGACAAAGGCATCGAACCCGACTACCAGTTGGAAATCGAAGACTACTTCGACATTCCCAAAGTGGGCAAGCTGATAGAGCAATTCTACGCGAAATAAGCACTTCTTTCACACCATTCAAAAGGGGACAGGCTTCAAACCTGCCCCTTTTATCTATAAGCGCCCTCCTAGCCTCGCCCGCAAATGCTTTCTGCCTTTCAAATGTCGCCCTATCCATAGTTTTTACATTGGCAAAGATACAACTTTTTCCAATATTTTATTCGCTCATTCAAAAATAACTCGTATTTTTGCAGGCAGAAATGCAGTTAGGATATGACGAAAAACATCATGAAAGTGTTTGAATCTACAACAATACATCTTAAGCGCCCTATGTTGATAATTGCCATCATAGATTCGGTGTTTCTCATTCTAATGTATTTTTCTTCGCCCAGTCACCAAGACGGACTTACCACATTATTTTTTTCTTTCCTAATCGCATTCATAAACCTTGTTATTAGCATTGTTCTGTTCTTTTTGAATAAAGAACGTTGGAGTATCGTGTTCTTCATCAATTCGTTTCTGATGTTCTTCGCAGTCAACTTCGCCGCTTGCCAATCTTCGTGTATCCACTGGAAAAGTGAACATATAGACTATGCATTCGAAGCAAACGATAGCTCTATTTCGCTGACAATCAATAAGAACGACTCGACATTCGGTATGTATTATAAGGGTGAACACTATTCTCAAACGTATTGTTGGGGCGTATATAGAAAGGAGTCACATAATGTCTATATCTTGGATGTGGACACCACCCATTATAGGGCAGTACCCATTAACCGATTTGTCATAAAGAATGGTTATATTGAAGGGTATGGAAATAGGGAACTGCTTCTCAAGTCCCGAATAAGAAAAAGAATAATGTGGTGACTTTCACTTTTATCACCTCCTGACCCAGACCTTGTGGGAACCGGCACCTTTAGCCTTGATGCCTGAATGGGAATCGAGGACGAGCTTGGCAAGTTTCCTCGAGGCTGTGCAGTAAGCTATATAACTGCGAAACACTTCTTTTATTACAAACCTCTTATGTTATCAAAGATAAGACAAAACGTAGCGGGGTGATTGGAAGAAAAGCCCAGTGGAGGCATCAGATAGTTTTTCGTAGATGGGTGAGGTATAAACACGGTCAATTGCTTCTTCCAACGAGTATCCTTGCTCCTCTGTCAATATCTGAATCATACGGGCAGTCACCTGATCCTTCAGATACTTAAACTCCTGTGGTGTCACGTTGGGTTGTGTCATATCTTCGTCAATTTAGCAATAGCGCGTTCTGTTCCAAAATAATATTGGAACGTTACCCCTTTCATATATTTCAGATTCTCAAGAAACTGATCGAAAGTGATATCACCAGCCTCATACTTGCCAATTTGTACACCTACACGATCATTGGCAATCGGCCCATATACGATATCATAGTCGTGTACAGGAATAGTGGTTTTGTTGTTGCGATTTAAGAAGATGAAGTCAGCCCAATCACGAGTATATCCCTTAAATGTGAGGACTCGCAACTCGCCAGAGGTAAGCTCCTGTTCGTTGAAGAGGTAAGTGTTCATAACAGGGGACCCACCTTCTGTCAAAGCCTTAAACTCTCCCATGCGCCATGCTTGCTGACGATCAGCAGAAAGATAGAAACCTCGTCCGAAATCTTTATTGGGACGAGATTTCAAGAGATCAATATGCTCGATATCGACAGTTGAACCATGATAAAGTTTAATCATAAATTGCCTCCTTTCCGCTGACAATAGGAAGCCATACTTTGAACCATATCATCGAACGATTGAGTATGCATCACGTCGTAGAAGTCGTGAGCCACTTTAATGGCTCCATAACGGTTTAGGTAACGATATGCCTCAACTTCTGTCATCGAATAATGACTGGCAAAGGCTGCTATAAGCGCTACGATATACTCTGAGATGTCCTTGATACTAAACATAAAAAATATGTATTACGTTGCAAATATACAAAGAAATTTCGAATGATTGCAACTTTCCTGCTTCTTTTTTGTAAATGATGGTTGAAATCACCCTAGAGAAGTGAAATCACCTACTAACCCAGACCTTGTGGGAACCGGCGCCTTTCGCCTTGATGCCAGAATGGGGATCGAGGACGAGCTTGGCGAGTTCCCTCGAGGCTGTGCTATAGCTGAGGCCGTTGAGGTTGGCGTATTCCTGCAGGGTGATGAAACCGTGCTTGCTGATATGGTTCAGGGCACGTTGCATACGCTCTTCGAGGGAGTACGGAGAGGGAGAGGTGGGGTTGCCGGTTGTGCGTTCGAAGGTGTTCTCCTGGTTGATGTCGTCAACCAACTTTTTGTCCACTTTGAAGTTGACACCCTTGACCCTCACATGATGGTATTTCTTCTTGGACGCGAGCACTTGCGTAGCCTGTGGATTCGTGCTATCCGCCTCGTTGTCAACAAATTCCAGCGACAGCGAGAACACACCGAGGTTGTCAATTTTCATGGTGTGTCCCATAGGCAGATACGACTTCATGACAACAGTCAGCGTGTCGAGCACACCACGAACGGTAGCCTGACTGAAGGCTGGCGAATAGGCGTGGATTAGCTCAACCACCTTGTTGTAGTCGAACTCCGTATAGACCTGCATCTTGGGGAATGCCTTTCCCTCACTTCCGTTGCCCATACCTGTTGGCATTTCCTTGATTACATAATTTGCCATACTACTAATCTTTATTTCTTTTTACGTCTTGCAATCTATATTGCACGTCCTGCAATGTACGTTTCACGTCTTGCAATTTGCGTTTCACGACCTGCAATTAAACTTTTCTGCAAAGATACGGAAAATTTGTGAAAGGCACAACTTTTTATACCATTAATTCATCAGAAAAAGCGAATAAGAGCAAAGCGGTGCAAAGTTGCACATTACAATCCATAAAAGATTTGCCCTCTCATGATTGTTACCAATGTATTTTGGTGACAATCACGAGAGGTGTTCGTCTTAATATAAAACAACTAAAATATACTGAGACAATGAAAACAAACTATCCGAAAATTGGTATCCGCCCAACGATTGACGGTCGTCAGGGTGGCATTCGCGAAGGTCTTGAGGAAAAGACCATGAATCTGGCTAAGGCAGTCAAGAACCTGATTGAGAGCAACCTGAAGAACGGTGACGGAAGTCCCGTGGAGTGTGTCATTTCCAACACCACCATCGGTCGTGTGGGTGAAAGTGCCGCCTGTGCTGAGCAGTTCGAGCGCGAGGGTGTGGGAAGTACCATCACCGTTACGTCGTGCTGGTGTTACGGCTCGGAGACGATGGACATGAACCCCACCTATCCGAAGGCCGTCTGGGGCTTCAACGGAACGGAGCGCCCAGGTGCCGTCTATCTGGCTGCCGTGCTGGCTGCCCACGCCCAGAAGGGTCTGCCTGCCTACGGCATCTATGGTCACGATGTGCAGGACCTGAACGACAACACCATTCCTGAGGATGTAGCCGAGAAAATACTGCGCTTTGCACGTGCTGCCCAGGCGGTGGCCACCATGCGTGGCAAGAGCTATCTGTCGTTGGGCAACACCTGTATGGGTATCGCCGGAAGTATCGTGAATGCCGACTTCCTCCAGCAGTACCTGGGTATGCGCACGGAGTATGTGTCGCTGGTGGAGATTCTGCGTCGTGTCGATTTCGGCATCTACGACAAGCAGGAGTTCGAGAAGGCCATGCAATGGATAGAGAAATACTGCAAGCCCCAGGAGGGCCACGACTATAACGAGGACCGTCCGCTGTTCCCTGGCGTGCCTATGACCACCTTCAACGGCAAGGGCAAGGGCAAGAACCGTCAGGAGAAGGACGAAGACTGGGAGTTCACCGTGAAGTGCATGATGATCATCCGCGACCTGATGCAGGGAAGCGACAAGCTGCTGGAGATGGGCTACAAGGAAGAGGCCATCGGACACAACGCCATTGCTGCCGGTGTACAGGGTCAGCGTCAATGGACGGACTACAAGCCTAACTTCGACTTCCCTGAGTCGATGATGTGTACCTCGTTCGACTGGAACGGTCCGCGTGAGGCTTACACGCTGGCTACGGAGAACGACTTCCTGAACGGTATGTCAATGCTGTTCGGACACCTGTTGACGAACAAGGGCGTCATGTTCTCGGACATCCGCACCTACTGGAGTCCGGAGGCTGTTGAGCGCGTGGCTGGCAAGAAGCCCGAAGGTCAGGCTGCAGGCGGTTTCATCCACCTGATCAATAGCGGTGCTACGACATTAGATGCCACAGGTGCTATGACGGACAAGGACGGCAAGCCTACCATCAAGAACTTCTGGGAGATGAAGCAAGAGGACGTAGAGGCTTGTCTGAAGGCTACCTCGTGGATGCCTGCCGACCGCGACTACTTCCGTGGTGGTGGCTATTCGAGCCACTTCGTCACCAAGGGTGGTATGCCGATGACCATGTTGCGTCTGAACCTCGTACAGGGTCTGGGTCCTGTGCTGCAACTGGCTGAGGGATGGACTGTAGAGCTCGATCCCAAGACGCACGACATCCTGGACAAACGTACCGATCCCACATGGCCTACCACATGGTTTGCACCACGCCTGGATCCCACGAAGGATGCCTTCAAGGACGTCTATTCCGTCATGAACAACTGGGGAGCCAACCACGGAGCCATCTGCTACGGACACGTTGGTGCCGACCTCATCACACTGTGTGCTATGTTGCGCATTCCTGTTTGTATGCATAACATTGCTGATAAGGACATCTTCCGTCCTTCGTGCTGGAATGCCTTCGGAATGGACAAGGAGGGTGCCGACTATCGTGCCTGCGCCAACTTTGGACCGATATACAAATAAATGAGAAATGAGAAATGAGAAATGAGAAGTGAAAATGAAAAATGAAGAAATGAAAACGAACGATATGAAGCCAAAAAGAATAGCGAACAAAAGGTGGAAGGTGTTGATAGGGGCATTTCTCATTGGTCATTCCCCATTTCTCACTTCTCATTCCTCATTTCTCATTTGCGGAGCACAGGCGCAGACATACGAGACGCGTTTCGAGCGTAGCGTGACGGACTTGATGAACGATGTCGCCAAGCGCTTTGGCGTGAAGTTCAAGTTCGACAAGAACGTGGATACCGTAGGCAAGAAGATGCCCTACGCCGACTTCCGTGTGCGCCCCTACTCGCTCGAAATGACACTCGACAACATCTGCAAATACTACGACTGGAACTGGTGGAAGCAGAGTGGCAACACGTATAAAATCAAGCTCTACGAGTATCCGCGTCGTCATGAGGCAGAGGGTAAGATGATGCTCGACTGGCTCTCATCCTTATATCATAATAAGGAGCAATGGGAGGCTCGTCGTGACACCCTGCGCCGTGAGGTGCGCCAACGTCTGGAACTGGACAAGTTCCTAGACTCGTGTGTGGTGACCAAGGACAAGAAGGGCAATCTGGTGCGTCCCGTCATCCTCTCGAAGATTCGCAAGCACGATGGCTATACCACGCAGAACATCTGTATCGAGCTGACACCTGGACAACACCTCTTTGGCACCATCTATGCTTCCTTGAAGAAGGGCAAGCACGCACTGATAGTCTGTCCCGACGGACACTGGCCCTACCGCTATCGCAAGGACGAGCAGCAACGACTGGGCACCCTCGCTCGCATGGGTGCCGTCTGCGTAGACTTCGACCTCTACGGATGGGGAGAGAGTGAGAAAGAAGTAGGCGACCATCATAGTAGTCGCGCTCACGTCTATCAGGCAGCCTGTGGCTACATTCTCCTGGACTGGATGCTGAAGAACCGCAAGGACATCGACACGGAGCGTGTAGGTGTGATGGGTGGCTCTGGTGGTGGTACTCATACCGTGATGCTCTCGCTGTTGGACGAGCGCGTCACTGCCTCAGCCCCTGTGGTTCATCTGGCCTCCCACTTCGATGGTGGCTGTCCGTGCGAGAGTGGTATGCCCGTCCAACTGTCAGCAGGCGGTACCTGCGAGCCAGAACTGGCAGCTGTCATAGCGCCCAAACCCATGCTCGTCGTGAGCGACGGAGGCGACTGGACTTCCAGTGTTCCCACGTTGGAGTTCCCCTATCTGCAACGCATCTACGGATTCTACGGAGCGCAGGACAAGGTGCGCAATGTCCACCTGCCCAACGAGCGCCACGACTTCCGTGAGAACAAGCGCAATGCCGTTTATGACTTCTTCATCGACGTCTTCGGTCTAGACCGCTCGATGCTCGATGAAAGCAAGATAGAAATTGAATCGGAAGAAACGCTGAAATCGCTGTATAAATGAGGCTAAAACTCATTGTCCTTCTGCTCTTCTCATTAGGTGCGTCTTATGCTCAGGAGCGAATCTGTATCCAGACAGACAAGCCCTACTATGCACCAGGCGACACCGTATGGCTACGTGCCCATCTGATGGAAGCCGACACGAATATCCCCTTCAGTCGCTCACGTTTCGTTTATGTCGAGCTATACGACCAGCAGTCCGACACGCTGATGCAACGCATGATGATTCGAGGCGACAAGGACGGTGTGTTTGCCAACAGGATATTGTTGCCTAAGTCTTTGAAAGGCGGTGTCTATACCTTGGTGGCCTACACCCAATGGATGCGCAACTTCCCCGCAGAACAATTTTGTTACCAACCCCTCACGGTGGTGGGTGGGCAACGTGCCAGAGGGCATCGCATAGCCAACAAGGTGCTTGCACACATGGATGCGAAGGTAACCGTCAGAGGGAATGCCGCTACAGACAGAAAACCCATCAAGCTCGACTTTGACATCCACGACAAAGAGGGACAACCACTGCAAGGAATCTATGCTTTGTCCGTGACAGACTACGATGTAGTGAAGCCTGACAGTCTGTTTGGTGACATCCGCCAGAACCTGCTGCGCCAACATCTGAGTTATCAGCCCGACACCCTGCACAAAATCATCTATCCTTATCAGGAGATGCAGTTCATCACAGGACGCATCAAGGGTACTTGGAAGAAACGCCTCAAGAACCCACACCTGCTGGTTGTCAACGCAAAAACGGGAGAACAATGGGAGTTCGAGTTAGGCGACAGCACTAATTTTTCGTTGGGCGTGGACAACCCTGAGGGAACCACCTTCCTGTTGCAAGGCACGCGGAACAGCGGAAAGACAGCTTTTGTGGAGTTACAGATAGACTCGCTGACCTTTCCCAAGGTAGCCCTGCCCCACTACTCCTTAACGGAGAGCCCAGACCTGAGTACTTTCCGCACACAAGCCCAAACACAACAGATGTACTCACGAGCAGGATATATCGAACTGCCTGAGGTGACGAAGATAGGCAAAAAGCAGAAACCCCTCAGAAGAAACTTCATGAACATGGAGGCTCCACGAGGATTCCAAGAGGGAGATCCTCGCATTGAGCGTGCCGTTACCATGCAGCAATTGCTCATCAATCTGGGCATGAGAGTGGCTTATACCAACAATGGCGAACCCTACATTACGACACCAGACAATGCCGGTGTCCTACCCTATGTGGACAACTTCAGGGAAGAAGATCATAGCTTTGTCCTGAACCTCTTGCCAACAGATGTCAAGTCCATAGAGTATTTCACGCCCAACAATGCCATCAACGGACTCTTTGCAGCAAGACCTGCCAACCACGGCAAGGTGCCTGGTGTACTGTTTATCTTCCTGAAAGACGGCTCTGAGATTGCCAGTTCAAGAGCCAAAGACAGCCCTTCCTTTGTCAGCGTGCGTCAGTTGGGCTATCGTCCTGCCGTGGAGTTCTACTCTCCACAATATAAAAGCACAAAGAGCGATGTGCGTACAGACCATCGCACGACGCTCTACTGGAATCCGAAGGTGGAGACAGACGAGAAGGGACATGCCAGTATCAAGTTCTATGCCAGCGACATCTCCAAACGCTACCTCGTCACTTTGGAAGGTGTGAGCAACGACGGAACTATCGTTCACCATCAGCAAATCATCGAATAACCCTAAGAGACTGACGACAATTAAATCATCTGGCAGTCTTTATTTTAAAACAAGACAAACATAACTGAATTATGAAACGACTGACACTAACCGTATTTCTCATTTCGTATTTCTCATTCCTCATTTGTGCTGTTGCACAACAGCACAGACTGTGGTATAACCAGCCTGCAATGACGTGGACGCAGGCCTTGCCCATCGGCAATGGTGTGATGGGTGGTATGGTGTTTGGAACACCCGCCGTGGAGCACATTCAAATCAATGAGGAAACCATCTGGGCTGGTCAGCCCAACAACGTGTTGAACCCCAACGCGAAGGAAGCGCTGCCTGAAGTGCGCCGCCTCATCTTCGAAGGGAAATACAAGGAGGCACAGGAATTGGCCAATGCCAAAGTGATGCCCAATGCAGCAGGCAAGAACATGGGTATGCCGTTCCAACCCTTTGGCGACCTGTATATCGCGATGCCTGGACATGCTGACTATCGGAACTACGAGCGCTGGCTGGACTTGGATGACGCCAAGAGCATCGTGAAATACGAAGTGGATGGTGTGAAATACAAACGCGAGACTATTGCACCATTGGGTGGTCACGAGGTTATTGCTATCCACCTGACTGCCAGCGAGAAAGGCAAGATCACTTTCACCGCCAACATGACCAGCCCCCACGAGAATGTACTTGTTAATATGGATGGAAACGAAGCCACCTTGTTGGGCGTGTCCTCCAAGCATGAAGGACTGAAAGGCAAGGTGCGCTTCATGGGTCGCATGGCTGTACAGACAAAGGGTGGCAAAGTGAACGGCTCGAATGGAAACATCAGCGTGGTGGGTGCCGACGAGGCAACCCTCTACCTCGCCGTAGGCACTAATGTCAAGAGTTACAAGGACATCACGGGCGACGAGGAGGCACAATCACGGGAGCGGCTGCAAGGGGCTATGGCGATGGGCTACGAGGCGTTGAAAGACCTGCACGAGAAGACCTACCATAAATACTACGACCGCGTGAAACTCAACTTGGGTGACGATGCCTATGCCAAAGTGCCTATGAACAAACGTATCGAGCAGTTTAGTGTGGTCAGCGATTCCGTCGCTGACAGGCATCTCGTAGCCACCTATTTCCAGTTTGGACGCTACCTGTTGATCTCTTCGTCACAACCCGGCAACATGAACCCCGCCAACCTGCAAGGCATCTGGAACGACAAGATGTTCCCCTCATGGGACTCGAAATACACCACAAACATCAACTTGGAGATGAACTACTGGCCCTCTGAAGTCACGAACCTGACGGAGATGAACGAGCCATTGTTCAAACTCATCCGCGAGATTTACGAGCAAGGTAAGGAAACGGCCCGCGACATGTATGGCGCGGAGGGTTGGGTGCTACACCACAATACCGACCAATGGCGCATCACCGGTCCTGTAGATCGGGCGCAGACTGGTTTGTGGCCTGTAGGTGCAGCCTGGCTCTGTCGCCACCTGTGGGAGCACTACCTCTACACGGGCGACAAGGATTTCCTGCGCCAGTACTATCCCATCATGCTCGATGCTGCCCGCTTCTTTACGCAGACATTGGTGAAACATCCTACGAAAGGTTGGCTGGTCGTCTGTCCCGGCGAATCACCCGAACATGGCGGAAAAGGGCGCCCCACCCCTTTGGATGCTGGTGTGACGATGGATAACCAGATCGTAACAGAACTCTATACCAACGTTCTCGAGGCTGCTAAGATTCTAGACCATCTAGATCATCTAGACAATCTAGACCATCTAGATATCCTAGACACTGTCAGAACCCAACTAAACCAGTTGCCTCCCATGCAGATTGGACGTTGGGGACAGCTGCAGGAATGGCTCGACGACTTGGACGATCCCAAGGACGATCATCGCCATTTCTCTCATCTCTACGGACTGTATCCCTCCTATCAGATATCCCCCTTCCGCACACCCAACCTATGGAATGCTGCACGCAAGTCGTTGGAGGCACGCGGAGATGTCAGCACAGGATGGAGCATGGGTTGGAAAGTGTGCTCATGGGCCCGTCTGTTGGATGGCGAACATGCCTATAAACTCATCAAAGACCAGCTGACGCTGACGGCCGACACCTTCCTGATCTTTGGAACAGTCAAGCAGCGCGGAGGCACCTATCCCAATATGTTCGATGCTCACCCACCCTTCCAGATTGACGGAAACTTCGGATGTACTGCCGGTATTGCAGAGATGCTCATGCAGAGTTACGACGGCTTTATCTATCTGTTGCCTGCCTTGCCCAAGGTATGGAAATACGGCAATGTGAAAGGACTCATGGCCCGTGGCGGCTTTGAAATCGACATCGAATGGAAAGGCGGCCAGTTGACAAAGGCGGTCATTCGCTCGCGAAATGGCGGCAACTGCATGATTCGCTGTCTTACACCCTTGAAGGGAAAAGGACTGAAAAAGGGCAAGGAAACCGCTGTCTACTCTTTGTCAACTAAAGCCGGCTGCGAGTACACACTTTACAAAAAGTAGCAAAAACTTCATTATTTGTTGCATTCTGGAACGGATTCTTCGTCCGTTCCAGTCTTTTTTATTATTTTTGCAACCACAATTTCAGTCTAACCTAATTTAATTAAGAATATGAAACGTATTACGATTACTGCCTGTTTGATGGCAGCCACCTTGGGACTCAACGCCCAGAAGCCGATGAACGCCCCTAAAGGCGGCAAGGCTATTAGTGACGAACTCATCGGTATCTTCTTCGAGGACATCAGCTCGAGTGCCGATGGTGGTCTCTATGCCGAACTGATACAGAACGGTTCGTTCGAATACAGTCCTGCCGAACGCGACGGCTGGGGAGCCGGCACAGCCTGGAAGCAGATTCGTCCCGGTCACTCTCTGGGAACCCTCGAGGTGCGCAAGGACAATTCCATTCACCCCAACAACCCAACCTATCTGCGTCTCTATGCTGAGCGCGTGAAGGAATATTACGACTATACCGGGTGGAAAGGCTTCGGCATCGAGAACGAGGGATTCAAAGGCATCTCCGTCAAGGCTGGTGCCAAGTACAACTTCTCCGCTTTCTTCCGCAACACGGGTGTTGCCAAGCAGGTTCGCATCGTTCTGGGCATTCCGCAGGGATGGGGCAAGGATCCCAAACTACTGGCAGAAGCTACCATTACTGCCGACAGCAAGGACTGGAAGAAATACGAGGCTGTGCTGACCGCCCAGGAGGACTGCAAGAATGCCGTCCTGCAAATCCTTGTATTGAACACCGGTGTGCTGGACATCGACATGGTATCGCTCATGCCACAGGACACCTACAAGGGACATGGTCTGCGCAAAGATCTTGCTCAGGCGCTGGCTGACCTGCAACCTAAGTTCATGCGTTTCCCTGGTGGCTGTGTCGTTCATGGTGGTGGCGACGGATTCTGGGACACCTATCGCTGGAAGACCACTATCGGTCCGAAGGAGCAGCGCCGCGGTTTGAAGAATACGTGGGGCTACCACCAGTCTATGGGACTGGGATACTATGAATACTTCCAATTCTGCGAAGACCTGAACATGGAACCGCTGCCCATCCTGCCTTGTGGGGTATCCTGTCAGGGCACCAATGGTGGCTGGGGCATGAAGAACCAGGCCCAGGATGTTGTTCCCATGTCTGAGATGGACGAATGGGTACAGGATGCCCTCGACCTGATAGAATGGGCTAACGGCGACGCCAGCACCAAATGGGGCCGTGTTCGTGCAGAGGCTGGTCATCCCAAGCCTTTCAGTCTGAAGTATCTGGGCATCGGTAACGAGGAGCGCATCTCTCCGGAGTTCTGCGAGCGCTTCCGTTATATGTACAAGAAGATTATGGAGAAGTATCCCAACATCATTATTGTTGGTACCGCCGGTCCTGGCTCACACCCTGGCAACCCAGACTTGGAGAATGGTTGGAAGCTGGCCGAGGAATTGGGCATGCCTATCATCGACGAACACTACTACGAGAAACGTGACTACTTCCTCAGCAGTCGTCAGTACGACAAATATCCGCGCAACCGCAAAACCAAAGTTTATCTGGGTGAGTATGCTGCCAAGGACAAGAAGCTCATCGATGCGCTAGCTGAGGGACTCTACCTGCTGCACGTCGAGCGCAATGCCGACATTGTCTGCATGACCTCCTACGCACCGCTCTTCGCTAAGAAGGATGCCACCAACTGGAATCCCGACATGATTTATTTCGACAACGAGCGTCCATACCTCACCTGCAGCTACTATGTACAGCAGCTGTTCGGACAGTCTAGCGGTCAGTATTACTATGGTGACTGCGTGAAGTTCGAGGACGACAAGGCCGGCGTAGAACAGCCACAGGCTGACGTCCATTACGGACAGAGCGTCATCCTAAACGTGAAGACGCGCAAGCTCTATGTCAAGTTAGTCAACGCTACCGACAAGGAGAAAGAGGTGGACATCAACCTGAGCCGCTTCCCCATCAAGAAGCGCTGTGTGAAGACCGTTCTCTCTGGCAAGGCTGACGACGAGAACAACTACGAGGCACAGCCTATCGCTCCCAAGAAGGAGACCATAAAGGCCGAGAAGAAATTCGACATGGACCTGGAGCCCTACTCTATGGTCATGCTCGAATACCAGTTATAAGTTTCCTATCAACCGCCTAACCATTAAAGGGCTGATGACAAATCAATACGTCATCAGTCCTTTTTATATAATATAAAGGACAGACTATGAAGAAACTTCTGATGATATTGAGCCTTGCGCTGCTGACGGTGTCGGCACAGGCAGGCAAGCCGTGGGATAACGGCAAGTTGCGTGTTTCGGATAACCAGCGTTATCTGCAGTTTGAAAACGGACAGCCCTTCTTCTGGCTGGGCGAGACTGGCTGGTTGTTGCCTGAACGTCTTGACCGTGCTGAGGCAGAATGGTATTTGCAAAGCTGTGCGAAAGCCGGCTATAATGTCGTACAGGTGCAAACCATCGACGGTGTTCCCGCCTATAACATCTACGGACAAATGTCTAACATCGACGGATGGAATTTCAAGAACATCAACCAGAAGGGGGTCTACGGCTATTGGGACCACATGGATTACATCATCGACCGCGCTGCCGACCACGGCATCTACATCGGCATGGTGTGCATCTGGGGCGGACTGGTAAAGGACGGCAAGCTCTCCGTCGAGGATGCCAAGAAGTACGGCACCTTCCTCGCCAATCGCTATAAGAACAAGCCCAACATCATCTGGTTCATGGGTGGCGACATCCAGGGCAACATCAAGCCTGAGGTATGGGAAGCACTCGCCACCACTATTAAGTCGATAGACAAAAACCACCTGATGACCTATCATCCTCGTGGACGCTACACCTCTGCCAAATGGTGGAGCAAAGCCAAATGGATGGACTTTCATACTTTCCAGAGTGGACACCGTCGCTATGGACAGCGCATGGGCAATGCCGACTACCCCATTCCCGACAATACCGAGGAGGACAACTGGATGTATGTCGACTCGACATGGAAGTACAACCCCATCAAGCCTGTATTGGATGCTGAGCCTAGTTATGAGGATATCCCCGTGGGATTGCACGATCCTAACGAGGCTCGCTGGCAGGACTATGACGTGCGCCGCTATGCCTACTGGAGTGTCTTTGCTGGTTCGTGCGGGCACACCTACGGACATAATGCCATCATGCAGATGCTGAAGCCGGGCTATCCCACGAGTTATGGTGATGCCGGCGACGTGAAGACCTGGTACCAGGCACTCCACGATCCGGGTTTCCGTCAGATGCAGTACCTGAAGCGCCTCATCCTCTCGTTCCCTTACTTCGAGCGTGTCGCCGACCAAAGCATCATCAAGGACAATGGTGCCCAATACAATCGGCTCATAGCCACTCGTGGCAACGATTACCTGCTGGTCTACAACTACAACGGCAATGCCATGAAGCTCGACCTTACCAAGATTTCGGGCAGCAAGAAGAATGTCTGGTGGATGACGGCATCCACGGGCAAGCTGAAATACCTCGGTGAGTTCGACTCCAAGGTGCTCACCTTCCGTTACCATCCGCAGTCCGCCCGCATCGAGGATGGTGTGCTTATCGCCATCGACAGCACCAAGGACTATCTAACCAAAGAGCAGACGGAGCTTTCCCCTGATGGTTACAAGGCCAAGGAACGCGACCTGAACGAGTAGTAAAGACCACACAGACTTACATAGATTTTACGAATGAAAAGACTCCTTATCATCCTGCTGGCGCTGATGCCCATCATAGGCTTCGCCAGGAAGAAAGTGGCCAAATCCGACGTCGTCGTCAGCGGGCTACGTGTTGAGAACATGAAGCAGCCGCTCGGCATCGACACCGACAAGCCCCGCTTCTCGTGGATGCTCTTGTCTGACAAGCAGGATGTCAGCCAGACCGCCTACCAGCTCATCGTCTCCGACGACAATGGTGAGCTGTGGAACTCCGGACGCGTGGAGAGCGACCAACAACTATGGGTGCCCTATGGTGGCAGTAAACTGTCCAGCAACACGCATGGCACTTGGAAGGTCAAGGTGTGGACGACGGTGGGCGAGTCTCCGTGGAGCGAACCACAGTCGTTCAGCATCGGACTGCTGGGCGAGGCGAAATGGCGCGGCTACTGGATAGGACTGGAGCGTCTGATGCCGGGCGAGGAACGTGGCTTCCACTCGCGCATGGCAGCCCGTTATTTGCGCAAGGAGTTTAAGTTGGATGCCAAGAAGGTCAAAAGGGCTACAGCCTATGTGGCAGGCATCGGTCTCCATGAGTTCTACGTCAACGGTCAGCGCATGGGCGACGGTGTACTGCAACCCGTAGCTTCCGACTACCGCAAGACCATTTATTATAATACCTACGACATCACCGAGGCGCTCACCAAGGAATCGGTTTGCCTCGGCATCGTTCTGGGCAACGGCCGACTGTTCCCCATGCAGCAGCACAAGCCTTATAAGATTCACACCTTCGGCTATCCCAAGTGTCGCATCAACGTCATCGTGGAATATGCCGACGGCACCACCCAGCGCCTGCAGACCGACGACAAAGGATGGAAAGTGACGGCTGACGGTCCTATCCGTGCCAACAACGAATACGACGGCGAGGAATATGATGCCCGCCATGAGATGAAAGGCTGGAGCGAGGTGGGCTTCGACGACTCCAAATGGCTGAAGGCTGAGCGCACCGACATCCCGCAGGCCTGGCTGCGCGCCCAGATGACGGAAGGCATGAAGGTACTGCAGCAACTCAAGCCTGTCACCGTCGACCGCAACATCGTCAACACCGGACAGAACATCGCCGGATGGCTGAAGGTCAGGATGCGCGGTAAGAAGGGCGATACCATCCGCATCGTCTATGCTGAGAAGCTGAACGCTGACGGCACACTCTATCGGGAAAACCTGCGCAATGCACGGACTACCGACATCTATGTCTGCAACGGCGACGAGGGCAAGAGCGGACGCTGGTGGACACCGACCTTCGTCTATCATGGTTTCCAATATGCTGAGGTCATCGGGCTGAAACATGCCACCGCTGCCGACTTCATAGCTGAGGTGGTGGCTGACGAGATGCTTTCCACAGGCAACTTCGAGAGTGCCGACCCGCTGCTCAACAAGATCATGAAGAATGCTTGGTGGGGACTTGTAGACAACTACAAAGGCATGCCGCTCGACTGCCCTCAGCGCGACGAGCGCCAGCCCTGGCTGGGCGACCGAACCATGGGTTCGCTGGGCGAGAGTTTTCTGTTCAACAACGAGCGACTATACACCAAGTGGATGCGGGACATCTGCGAGGCACAGCGCACCGACGGCTGCATACCCGATGTGGCACCGGCCTTCTGGAACTACTACTCGGATGACGTCACGTGGGCAGCTGCCCTACCCTTCGGCTGCGACATGCTGTGGCGGCAGTTCGGCAATCGCCAGCCTATCGACGACTGCTATCCCTACATCAAGAAGTGGGTCAACCATATCATCGACGAATACAGCCGCGACGGCATCGTCCACTGCGGCAAGTACGGCGACTGGTGCGTGCCACCTGAGAAACTGGAGCTCATCCACTCGCAGGACCCTGCCCGCAAGACTGACATATCGCTCATCTCCACAGCCTATATCATCCGCACCATGCAACTTATGGAGCAGTGGGGCTGCGAGGCTGACCACTGGCGCCCACTCCGCCAACAGATGACGGAGGCCTTCAACCGCGAGTTCCTCACCGTCAAGCGCGGCACCTCACAGGCTCCGGGTCATGTGCTCTATCCTGACTCCGTGTTCTATGGCAACAACACCGCCACCGCCAACTTGCTAGCGCTCTCGTTCGGCATTGTGCCGGAGGAATACCGTGCCGAGGTGACTAAGAATGTGGTGGAGAACATCATCATCAAGAACAATGCCCACGTGCCCTGTGGCGTCATCGGCATCTCATGGCTGCTGCGCGGACTGTCCGACAACGGCTTCAGCGACGTCGCTTACATGATTGCCACCCAGCACAGTTATCCTTCATGGGGCTATATGGCAGAGAATGGTGCCACCACCATTTGGGAGCTTTGGAACGGCGACAAGGCATCGCCGAGGATGAACAGCGGCAACCATGTCATGTTGTTGGGCGACTTGGTCACTTGGTGTTACCAATACCTCGGTGGCATCCGTCAGACGGGCAATGCCTATAAGCATATCGTGCTCAAACCCGACTTCTCCATCCAGGACTGTCCTTGGGCTAATGTCAAGTACGACAGTCCCTACGGAACGATTATCAGTAGTTGGAAGAAGACCTTGCAAAATGTGGAATGGGATGTACAGATTCCATGCAACACCACAGCAGACATCTGTCTGCCCGATGGCATCATCAGGACTGTTGGCTCAGGTAAATACCATTTCTCGTGTGAGATCCCGACCAGTTCGCCTGCCATCTTAAAGGATGAGTTCCTCTATGAGCAGGCCTCCTTCCCCCAGTGTCATGCTGCCACCATCGTCGAGACCAGGAAGGGCGACCTCGTGGCTACCTATTTCGGCGGCAAGCACGAGCGCAACCCCGATGTCTGCATCTGGGTAAGCATCAAGAAGAAAGGCACCAACGAATGGAGCAAGCCCATCCTTGCCGCCGACGGTGTCTTCACCTTAGGCACGAAGAATGCCGAAATCGCAGGCATCAACGCTGAGAGCACTCCTGCTTCCGAAGGCCCTGTGCACAAAGGCACCGCCTCTGCTAACCAGAGACGAAAAGCCTGCTGGAACCCCGTTATCACGGAGATGCCCAACGGCGAGCTGTGGCTGTTCTTCAAAGTGGGTCTGAAAGTATCCGATTGGACAGGATGGCTCTGCAAGTCGAAAGATGGCGGACGTACTTGGAGCGACAAGGAGCCGTTGCCCAAAGGATTCCTCGGACCAATCAAGAACAAGCCCGAAATCATTAATGGTCGCCTGCTCTGTCCGTCCAGCACGGAGGACAATGGGTGGAAATTCCACATGGAAATCTACGACATTGCCAAAAAGGAATGGAAATATGTAGGTCCCGTCAAGGCTGAACTGGCTATGCGCACCGAGGACATGAAAGCCGCCGGTGCCAAGAGCGACAAGGAGGACATCGAAGCTCCTGATGCCGGAGGTGTGGCTACGAAAGACGGTCGCCACCCTATTGACTGTATCCAGCCTTCCATCCTCAAGCTGAAGGACGGTCGTCTGCAAGTGCTCATGCGCACCCGTAACGGCAAGATTGGCACATCCTTCTCCTCCGACAATGGTGACACCTGGACTAACGTGACACTTCTGGATGTTCCCAACAACCAGTCGGGTACCGACGCCGTCACCCTGCAGGACGGCCGTCATGTGCTCATCTACAACGACTTCGCCTCGCTGCCTGGCACCAAGAAGGGTGTTCGCACACCGCTCTCCATTGCCGTCAGCGACGACGGCATCCACTGGCGTCACGCCCTGACCTTGGAGGACTCGCCCATCAGCCAGTACTCCTACCCCAGCATCATCCAGGGCAAGGACGGCAAACTGCATGCCATCTATACCTGGCGACGATTGCGTGTGGCCTACAAAGAAATCGATCCTGCTCAGCTACCATAGCTGAGCAGTTTTTTTCTACAGTTTGTCATTAGCATCAATTCCTTGAGCCGCCAAACGTCTTTTTCTTGTGAAAAAATGTAGATAGATTTGACTTGAGGGTTTCTCCATCGTATATATTTTAGAAGGTTTAACTCGACGAAGTGAACAAAGAATAAAATGGAGCAGATAGACAACGAAATACTCACACGATGTCAGCGCGGCGACAAGACCGCGTTCAAATGGGTGGTAAAAAGATATCAGCAAATGCTGTTTTCGTTGTCGCTAAAAATGTTGGGCGATGAAGAAGAGGCAAAGGATGTGGTGCAGGAAACTTTTATACGAGTATGGCAAAACCTCAGAAACTATGACCCAAAGAGGTCGTTCACTACCTGGCTCTACACGATAGCAACAAGACAATGTCTCGATCGAATGAAAGCCACCAAGTTAGTCTGTCCGATGCCTGATGACGAGCGTGTCCTACATTGTTTTGCCTCTGACAACGACAGTCAACGAACGTTGGAGAATAGCGAATGGATATCTATTGTCACGCTGTTGGCTGAAGGGCTGAGCGAGAAGCAACGGCTTGTGTTCACACTCTGCCAACTGGAAGGGCTTTCCTCGCAGGAAGCAGAACAGATAACTGGAATGGATGCCCGACAAGTGAAAAGCAATCTCTATGTGGCTCGCCAGACTATACGTAAACGACTAAAAGACTTAGGATATGAAGAAGATTGACGACATACTCAATAGTTTACAGCAACAAAAGCCCGTCATCAGCGACCCTGATGAACTGACGAACCGCATCATCGACAGCCTGCCAGACTTGGATTGCCCAAAGGCCAAGCCTGCTAAGCGGGTCCGGATTTACATAGCCACTGTCGTCGCCATCGCTGCCTGCATCATGCTGCTTGTCATGCTGACGACGAATATGGATACCAGAGAAAATGAAAAGCCGATAGCACAGAACGATTTAGTCCGACGGGAGCGGACTCCAAGTCCGACGGGAGCGGACTCCAAGTCCGACGGGAGCGGACTGAACACGGACAGTAAAGCAGATACAGCTGACTTTAGTGGAGAGCTGTCAGCCAAAGAGGCAAAATACAAGGCTAATAGAACAGACATAAAATTAGTTGTACGGCATCATCAAACTGTGAGGTTAGAGGATGCAGCCGCGACAGCTGACAGCCTCGACTACTATATCAACAAGATAGAACGCGAACTGGCCCTGGTGGAGGACAGCCTTTATATAGAGCGCATTCATAAATTGATGCATGCTGATGAGCGACTGCAGCGCATTGTCAACAACTACATCCTGAATGAGTTGCATAAAGATGTCCAGTCCCACGAGGCCGCAATTATGAACCCTGTAATAAATAATGATGATGAAGAATAGAACGATTGTTATGGTGATATTCCTGATACTGGCTGTGTCAGTCCAGGCTCAGGTGAGCGATGCCGTTCGTAATATCCATGATAAGCTGCAGGCTTTCGTTGCCTCCGGCGAGTATAACGTTGACAAAGGACGGGTCGTCAACAGCGACGAAGTTTCGGGCAGTAAGACTATTGCCTACAGTTTCAGTATGGTATTTGGCATGGACAGCGATAATTCGACTGTCCTGTTTCCGCACTTGAAAGAACTGGAACAGACCTTGCGTAGTGAAGCGATGCATGCCAAGGAAATCTACATGCATGACGCAAAAGAAGGAGATCCATTGATACCTGGCATACAATGGTCATTAGGGAATACCAATGGTTACGTAAGCGGAATGTATGTATTTGGAAAGAAACAGAACATCCGGCTACTGTCCTTCGACATGACAAACGGCTATCGCTATGCCCTTCTTTTGTTGTGGGAACAGCAGATAAAGCAGGACAAGCAGATAGGCAATACATGGCTGATGAATGGTACCATCTTTGAGATTCATGCCAAGAAGCTCGGGCACATGCCTTTTATCCGGCCTTATTCTGAGCGAAAGGAGCAGGAACTGACAGCCACTATCAAGTATGCTCCAGATTCATCATCCCCTCAGACATACGAGGAATTGCTGGCCAAGGTCAGGCAAACCTGTCAAATATACCAGCGTGAGACAACAGAAGGAAAGACGGCTGCCGTAGTTATTCTTCACAAGATGTGTGACGGCTATCCCAACACCCTGACCCGTGAACAGTACAACGCGCTGATTAACATCCTTCATCCTTTCACCGAGTCTGCCGTCGGACAGAAACACAAGGAAATGTTTGGCTATACCTGCTATACGCTCTACAAGAAGAGCGAGCACTATCAGGATGAGGGCGGCGAAGTGAAGAGTCGGCCTGCCATGATCGTGTCATCCTCTGTGACCACCTCACAACTAAAGAAACTTGTAACCCACAATGGACTGGTGGTGAATGAATCGTCAGACCTGCAACTGGTTAACTGTCAGATTAGTGGCACAGCCCCTGACGATGCCGACAGCATCAGTGTCCGTCGTAGTGTGTCGCATTCTGAGGTGTTTGGAAAATTTCCTGTTAAAAACGGTCGCTTCTCTTTTACTTGTCAGTTGCCTAAAGATGAGGTATGCTACCTCTTGCTTGACAATCGTTCTATGACCTACTTTTGGGTCGATGGCCAACCCGTCACGGCAGACCTGAAACATGGTTCCGTCAAAAGTTCAAAAGCATCGCAACTGCGCAACAACTTCGTGAATGAGACGGAAGCAGAACGAATGCGTATGCTAAAAATAAAGGACCGTGCAGAATTGGATACTGCCATCAACAGACAATGTGAGCGCTATCGACAAGTCATCTTCTCTGGCAAAGACGACCTGCTGAGAACTTACGCCCTCTACAAGTTTTATTCTGAACTGACCTACGACGAGTTGAAGCCCTTTGTAAGCAACAAATTCCGTCACGCCAACCATCTGCTGATGGCTCCTGTCAAAGAATACGTGGCAGGTTTGGAGAAACGTCTTCCTGGAAAGCATTATGAGAACGTGCTGCTTGTGGACACACTGGGTAACTATCATGAACTGAAAGAGTATGTAGGCAAAGGATATGTAGTGCTACACTTCTGGGAGAGTTGGCACCGCGACCAGTTCGACATTCTGCCACAGTTGCACAAACTCTATGAGAAGTATCACAAGACAAAAAATGTCGAAATCATCAGTCTGGCTACTGATGCCATCAATAACCCTAACAGCAAGTGGACTGAGCGTTTGAAAGAGGAGCAACTCCCCTGGCCACAACTGGCTACGAAAGCGGCTTGGAATTTATATGGCATCTGCTCGTGGCCAGAGACAATAGTCATTGGTCCTGATGGTATCATCATAGCCAGTCCTCGGAACGTCGAAGAACTCGAAAATGTTCTTGAGACATTAAACCCAAATCGGTCATTAGACTGATTTGGGTTAAAGGAGCTGCGCCGTCTGGCAGACAACTTATTAGCCTCTTATCAAGCTCTTGCTATTTAAACATCTTCAGCCATGTAGTGATGATTTCAAGGGCTTCTGGCGCAAAAGTTTCTTCGATATCCTTATATTCGCTCGGATCGCCTGTGTTGCAGTGTTGGAACATGTGATTGAGTCCTTCTATGGCTTTGATTTCTTTCTGACCAGCCAACCTGTCCATAAGAGCATTCAAGTTTTCTTCGCTGTTCACTTGACGGTCTTTTGTTCCGTTCAGCGCCAGCACAGGACAGGTTATTTTTCCCAGACGGTCGGTCAAGTCCAGTGCAAGGAAATAGCGCATATAGGGTGTACTGCTCTGTACTTTTGCTATTTGTAGGTTTTTCTCCAATTCTGTAGGTAGGCCGTGGTTGGTCGTTTCAGGATTCCTGCCAGCTTTCAGATCGTCGAACAGGCTTTCGAGTGCCGTACAATAGCGGTCTATCACATCTCGCGAGTATCCAGTCTTTTGAAGTGTCCATCGGTTTTGTTCCAACAGTGTTTTCTCAAACGAAACGACACCTCCAGCCAGACTCACCACGAAGTCCACTTTACCCTCGGCTGCCAACATCAGTCCGATGGTGCCCCCTTCGCTATGCCCAAGTATGCCCACACGGTTAAACTGTTTACGCAAGAGTTCCACTCCTGCCAAAGCATCGTTTTTGAGGTCTTCTGTGGTGACATTCACGAGGTCGCCCTTTGATTCGCCGAAGCCACGGTCGTCATAACGAAGCATAGCGAAGCCCTGCCGCGCCAGAGCGTCAGCAATCACAGCAAACGGCTTGTGTTCAAAGACTTCCTCATCCCTGTTTTGCAGGCCGCTGCCTGTCACCATCAACAGTACCGGGGTTTGACTGGAAACATTTTCTGGTGTGACCAGCGTACCTTGCAATACGGCATCGCCGTTTCTGAAATTCACCTCTTGCGCTTGATACGGATAGGGAGGCGTTGGGGTCTGCGGACGGTTACGTTTCACTGAGCCTGGTTTGAGAGTCAGCGGGAACGACTGCCCGTGTTGTTTGAACGTACCCATAACGGAATCGCCTATATTGACACCCTCATAATTGGCATTGATAGACGGAACAGCGACTTTGATGCCCATTGCCGTGCGTTCCAACTGGGCAGGAATACCCTTTGCGCCTTGGTCAGGCGAGTCTATCGTACATTTCTCACCATCAAAATGGAACACAAGTGGAATTTCATTTCCATACACACTCAGCTTTCCCGTCCAATCGCCTTTTATGTCACAGACTTGTGCTTTTGTTACGATAGCTATGAAGCCAATCAATAAAAATAGAATGATAAATCTTGTCTTCATGTCTTTTTTACATTAAGATAACCTTTCAGAGCTTTAACATATTCCTCAAAAGCTTTCAGTCCTGTAGGTGTGATACGGCAGAGGGTACAGGGTTTCTTGCCCTTAAAAGTCTTCTCCACCTCAATGTAGCCCGCTGCCGAGAGTTTGTCTATCTGCACACTCAAGTTGCCCGCCGTGGCTCCCGTCTGCTCCTTGATGTACGGGAACTCGGCTTCTTCAGTGTTGATGAGCAGCGACATCACGGCTAGTCGCAACTCGGAGTGAAGCAGGGGGTCTAATGGCTTGAACATGTTCGTACCTCCTTATTTCTGGTTTTGCAAGAGAATCGTTATGCCTGGCACAATCAGACCAATCAAGGCGACAATAGCCATCACATAGAGTTGTGTATGACCAGAGAAATGCAAAGCACCGAAAAATCCGCCGATACCCGCGATAAGACCGCATACCTGAATGATGCGGTTTCGGATGACAAGTCCCATGATGGTCGTACCCATTCCAAAACACAAGGAGATGACGCTTGTAATGCAGCCAAATGCATACACTTTGGGCAAAATCAGTTCCATTGGTAACACACCGCAACCGATAAAACCGAATATCATGCCTATACCACAGCAGAATATGCCAAATGTTGACCACACATAACTGACGATTTTCCCCACAAAGGTTGTAGGTACGCTCTCCCTTCGCTTGTCAATCATCCAATTGCCTGCATATCCTATCAACCATAATACAGCCCAAAGCATATTCCACACTGGCCCACCATGATTCTTCCACAGGTATGCGATAAAAAGCGAAAACACGACAACACAGCCTCCCCACCAGATAAGCGGCAGAGCCGAATTCTTGTTGATGGTTCGCTGACTGCGCTCTATTGATTCTCTAATTATCTCCAGACTGCGCTCAGCAGTCAGATTGTTATCTACTTCCATTGTTGTTTCATTTTAAAAGTTGTTCTACGTTTGTTTTAATACTCTCTGGCCTCGTTCGTGCTCCTGCAGAAAGCCCGAATTTAGCCTATTGTGTCCGGTTCACGCTGCAAAGATAAAGAAGTTTATAATATAAACCAAATTATTTCGCAAATATTTTTTCGTTAAGACACAAATTTAACATTTCTTTAAAGATATTACCCATGTAACACTAGCTTTACAATAACGCCCCCAAACAACTCCAATGGAACTCTAAGAAGGCTCATAAAGAAAGTATGTTTAGGGCATAAGTAAAACTACCTCAGCCCCAATTCACCTAAATATTAACGCCTATCTTTGTTCGTTTAATGTACGTCTGATATCCGTTTGTTGTCCGTTATATAATCGGACAACAAACGAACAACAATCGAACAACAAACGGACAACAAGTGTAGATGAAGTAAGGAAAGGACTTGGATGGAGTGTAGGAGGACATGAGTTGAATAGGAGAGTAATTAGAGAGTAATTAGCACCTTATCTAAACTTGTCTAAAGTGCAATGCGAACCTTATAGTGTACTTTAAATGTTGATTGATGACAAATAACGATGTCATCAGTCTTTTTTATATATAAAACTACTTGAAAACATGAAGAGAATATCAGCCTTATTGTTACTGGTCTGCCTGACCACTTTGGCAATGGCACAACGAGTCAGTATCCAGACAGGAAAGAAAGCATCAGCACGTGAACAATATGCTGCAGAATACCTGCAGAAGAAGTTAACGGAGATGGGCTATACCGTCAATCCCAAGAAGGCGGACTGCCAGATTACGCTTTCGAACGCAAACAGCGGAACAGCAGAAGGTTACACGATAGACAGGAACAAGAAGGGTATCACGGTGACGGGCAATGACGCCACGGGTGTTATCTATGGTTGTGTGGAACTGGCAGACCGCATCCATCAAGCCGGCGGACTTGACATACAGCCTGTAACGGAAGCACCCCAAATGGTCATGCGCGGTACATGTATCGGATTGCAGAAGACAGTCTATCTGCCTGGTCATGGTGTCTATGAATACCCATACACCCCCGAGAACTTCCCTTGGTTCTATGACAAGGCAGAATGGGTGAAATACCTCGACATGATGGTGGAAAACAAATACAACTCGCTATACCTTTGGAACGGGCATCCCTTTGCCTCGCTGGTGAAGCTGAAGGACTATCCCTTCGCACTGGAGGTGGATGAGGAGACATTCAAGAAGAACGAAGAAATCTTCTCGTTCCTCACCCATGAAGCTGACAAACGAGGCATTTGGGTCATCCAAATGTTTTATAACATCATCCTGAGCAAGCCCTTTGCCGACCATTACGGCCTGAAGACACAAGACCGCCACCGTCCGATTACGCCCTTGATCAGCGACTATACGCGCAAATCGATAGCAGCCTTTATCGAGAAATATCCCAACGTGGGACTGCTGGTGTGTCTGGGTGAAGCCATGGCCACCATCGACGACGACGTGAAATGGATGAAGGAAACCATCATCCCTGGTATCAAGGATGGACTGAAGACCAGCGGTAGAACGGATATTCCCCCCGTGGTGTTGCGCTCGCACGATACCGACGGACCGTTGGTATTAAAGGAGAGCCTGCCCCTCTACCCGAACATCTATACGATGTCGAAATATACCGGTGAGTCGCTGACCACCTACACACCTGGAGGACCTTGGGGCGAGACCCATCGCCAGTTGGCTGCCGCTGCTCCCGTGCATATTGACAATGTACATATCTTGGCAAATCTGGAACCTTGGCGTTGGTCATCGCCCGCCTTCATCCAGAAGACCGTTCAGGCCATGCACCGCGTGCACCACTCGAAGGGACTTCACCTCTATCCGCAGGCTTCCTACTGGGACTGGCCATACACGGCAGACAAGCTGCCTAATGGCGAACGCTTGAAGCAGCTGGACCGCGACTGGATGTGGTATGAGGCATGGGGACGATACAGTTGGAACGACCAGCGCGGTGAGGACAAGACCTTCTGGAAGAAGACACTGGCCGACTACTACGGCATCGACACCATTAGTGCCGGACACGTGCTGAACGCCTACGATGAGGCGGGCGAGATAGCCCCTAAACTGCTGCGCCGTTTCGGCATCACGGAGGGTAACCGTCAGACACTCCTGCTCGGTATGACGATGGGTGAGTTGGTGAACCCGTACAAATATACCATCTACCCGGGCTTCTACGAGAGTTGCGGTCCTGAGGGCGAGAAACTCATTGAATACATCGAGAAGGAATATAAAGGACAGCCCCATGTGGGCGAACTGCCCTTTGACATCGTTGACCAGTGTGTCAATCATGGTGACAGGGCACTCGTTGAGATGGGAGCCGTAGCCGCCAAGCCCACCCGCCATGCTGAAGAATACCAGCGTGTATGGAACGACATTCTTTGCTATGCCTCCTTCGCCAAGGCCTTCCAGCTGAAGGTACGTGCTGCTGCCGAGGTGCTGCGCTATAAGTGGACACAGGACATCAGCCACCTGGAAACAGCTGTCATCTGGCTGGAACAAAGCCTCAGCATCTGGTACGACCTGAGCCGCATGACGGACGACTGGTATCTCTATGCCAATTCCATGCAGACGGCACAGCGCCGCATCCCTGTTGGTGGTGACGGCGGCAAGATGAAGACGTGGAGCGAACTGGCTGTGGTCTATCAGGCAGAACTGGACGCTTTCAAGGAGAACATCGAGAAGCTAAAGAACCCTGCTCCCGCCTCAGCCATCAAGATACAGCCCGCCCAGCCTGCCCAGATTACCATCCACTCACCGCTCAACGCTCACCTCTTGCCCCTGAAGAAAGGTGCCATTCTGTTCGAGAAGCGTCCTGACACACCCGTTGACTCGCTGGCTCCCGAACTGGCAGGTCTGCAGGCTTTGGTATTGAACCGTGACACAACCCGCATCGTTGGCACTACCATCGAATATGAGAGCGACAAGCCTGTAAAACTGCTCGTTGGTCTTTTCAAGGACGACGACAAGAAGTTTGCCAAGGCTCCGAAGTTGGAGATTGACGCTACGGGCAATGAATACGGACAGGCAGAACCCATCCTGACCAATGCCATCAGCATCGTGCAGATGCCCAAGGTGAACATCCACCAGTATTCGCTGCCCGCAGGTCGCAATACCATCCGCCTGCCCAAAGGTATTCTCATGGTAGCAGGATTCACCCAGAGCGACATCAAGCCGCGCGACTGCGGACTGAACGGTCCGTCGGGCGAGGTTGACTGGCTGTTCCAAAAATAAGACAAGACGATGAAGATACGACTGACTGCACTCCTTATCCTCACCACTCTGACTGCTGCGGCACAAAGCATCAGCCAGCAACAGATGCAGCGCATCTACAATGAGGTACGCACACCCTATAAATACGGTATGGTGGTGGCTCCCACGGACAACTACCATAAGATAGACTGCCCTACGGTGTTCCGTGTAGGCGAGAAATGGTTCATGACCTATGTCGTTTATAACGGCAAGGGCGGACTAGACGGACGAGGCTATGAGACCTGGATGGCTGAAAGTGACGACCTGCTGCATTGGAAGACGCAAGGCCGACTGCTCAGCTACCCTTCAGACACCACCCGATGGGATGCCAACCAACGGGGCGGATTCCCTGCCCTCATCGACTGGACATGGGGAGGAGACTACGGCATCTCGAAATACAAGAAGAACTACTGGATGACCTACATCGGCGGACACGGCACAGGCTACGAGGCCGTGCGCGAACCGCTGAACATCGGCATGGCATGGACGCAGGGCGACATCACCCAGGCGCATGAGTGGCAGACCAGCGATAAGCCCCTGCTCAGCATCGACGACAAAGATGTGCAGTGGTGGGAGAAAATGGTGCAATATAAGAGCACGATTTATGAAGTGAAAAGTGAAAAGGGAAAAGCGAAAAATTTGCTGCCACCTGAGATTCGGAAGTACCGATTCATCATGTTTTACAATGCCGGCGGCATCAGCCCCTTCAACAATCTCAAGGCGGAGCGTATCGGCATTGCACTAAGCAACGACCTGAAGAAATGGAAACGCTATGACAAGAACCCCGTTTATTTCCACGAGGCACCGGGCATCATCACAGGCGATGCCCAGATTGTGAAGATGGGCGACCTGTTTGTCATGTTCTACTTCTCAGCCTATAATCCTGACCGCAAATATAACGCCTACAACACGTTCAGCGTCAGCCGCGACTTACTGCATTGGGAGGACTGGACGGGACAAGACCTCATCGTCCCCTCAAAGCCCTACGACGAGATGTTTGCCCATAAGAGCTATGTAGTGAAGCACAACGGGGTGGTCTATCACTTCTACTGTGCCGTCAACAACGACCAGCAACGAGGCATCGCCGTAGCCACCAGCGTGCCTTTGGGACGTAGTGACGTGCGCTTCCCGGAGCCTGAACGGAAAGGGCGCCGTAACATTATCTCGCTCAACGACGGATGGACAGCCCAGTGCGCCGTGGGCCGCGACACGATGCCGACAACGGTTAACATTCCCCATAACTTCGACGACTACTACGGCTACCGTCAGTTGCGTCATGGCAACCTGCACGGAAAGGCGACCTACCACAAGACCTTCAACGTGGAGAAGCAGGATAGCAAATGCTACTTCCTGCAGTTTGACGGTGTGGGAACCTATGCCACCGTCATCCTCAACGGTCATAAGTATCCCGAGGAACTGGTGGGCCGCACCGTATGGACCCTTGACATTACCGATCGCATGAAGAACGGACAAAACGAGTTGCAGGTCAACGTAGACCATCCCGCCATGCAGACTGCCTCACCCTGGATTTGCGGCGGTTGTTCCT
The DNA here is from genome assembly GCF_900107705.1 of Prevotella sp. tc2-28. Taxonomy (GTDB): domain Bacteria; phylum Bacteroidota; class Bacteroidia; order Bacteroidales; family Bacteroidaceae; genus Prevotella. The sequence goes on along the minus strand of NZ_FNRE01000011.1, from coordinate 76,611 downwards.
CGGAATGGGGATTCAGCGAGGGTTCTGAGCCTTTCGGTATCTTCCGCCCTGTCAGCCTCATCGAGACGGATGCCGTGCGCATCGAGCCCTTCGGTGTTCACATCTGGAATAATGCGCCATGCGATTCCGTCTTCATCGACACCGAGGTCAAGAACTACTCCAAACAGGCGCAGACCATCGAACTGGTCAACAAATTCACGCTGGCCAGTGGCAAGCAGGTGTTCCGACGCGCTGAGATTGTAGCGCTGAAGGCTGGTGAGACCAAGACGCTGCACTACGCAGAGGCGGTGGCCGACGCACACCGCTGGAACTTGGACGATCCTTACCTCTACCAATTGTCGACGATGGTCAAGCGTGACAACAAGACAACCGACGAGGTGCGCACGCCGTTCGGTATCCGTAGCATCTCATGGCCCGTTCTTCGTAAGGATGGCGACAACCGTTTCCTGCTCAACGGCAAACCCGTGTTCATCAACGGCACATGCGAATATGAGCACCTGCTCGGTGCCAGCCACGCCTTTACACCAGAACAGATACGTTCACGCATCAAACAGATAACCAATGCCGGCTTCAACGCCCTGCGAGAGGCCCATCAGCCACACCACCTGCTTTACCAACAGTTGTGCGACGAGCAGGGCATCCTGTTCTGGAGCCAATTCTCCGCCCATGTATGGTACGACACGTCCAAGTTCCGCCGTAACTTCAAGCGCCTGCTGGTACGTTGGATTAAGGAACGTCGCAACTCACCCAGCGTCATCCTCTGGGGACTGCAGAACGAGAGTGTGCTGCCCAAGGCTTTTGCCGAGGAGTGCAGCGACATCATCCGCAGCATGGATCCTACTTGTCGCGACCAGCGAGCCATCACCACCTGCAATGGTGGCGAGGGTACTGACTGGAACGTTATCCAGAACTGGAGCGGTACCTATGGCGGTTCAGCCGAGAACTACGACAACGAGTTGAAGCGTGCTGAGCAACTGCTGAACGGAGAGTATGGTGCATGGCGCACCATCGACCTGCACGGCTCAGCCAAATACAGCGAGGAATCATTCACGAAACTGCTGGAGACTAAAGCCCGTTTGGCAGAAAATGCCAAGGACAGCGTCTGCGGACATTTCCAATGGATTTTCAACTCGCACGACAATCCCGGACGCGTACAGCCAGACGGAGCCTATCGCCGCATTGACAAGATTGGTCCTATCAACTACAAAGGACTGGTCACAGCCTGGGAGGAGCCTACCCCAGCTTACTATATGTACCGCAGCCGTTATGTGAGTTGCTGTGCCACAGCAACTGACAAAATCGCAGCCGACAGGAACATCGACCTCGTAAAGGGAGCAGCGGACTATCACTACCTCTACCGCATCAACTGCGGAGGCAATGCCTTCAAGGATGAATTCGGACAAGAATGGCTGGCTGACGACTCCCTGCATAGCCATTCCTGGGGACAGGACTTCAAGGGCATCAATGCCTTGCAAGCCAGCCAGCGCCATATCACAACAGACATCCGCGGCACGAAGAGCGATGAACTGTTCCAATATTTCCGCTTCGGTCGCCATCGCCTGTGGTATGACCTCCCCGTCCCTGATGCATCGGCAGAATACCGCGTGGAACTCTATTTCGTGGAGCCGTGGCATGGTCGTGACATCGCGGAAACGGCAGATTACGAAGGACTGCGCATCTTCGACGTGGCGATTAACGGACAGACCGTCGTCGACGACCTGGATCCATGGGCCGAGGCAGGCTATTGCGGTTCGCTGAAACGGGTGGTCACAGCTAAAGCCGTTAACGGCAAGCTCCACATCTCCTTCCCGGAGGTGAAGGCAGGACAGGCCATCCTGTGTGGTATCGCCATAGCCAGCAAGAGTAGCGGTATCACCCTCTCCGCCCAACAATTGAAACCCATTGCCGTCGACTGGCGCGCATTGGACACCGACACCATTGCCAAATTGCCGAAAGAAGAGCTGCCACAGGACACAGAGGCACGCCCTGCTTCGGTCTACGAGCCTGAAAAGGTTGTAGGAAAAGCGATGAGTAATGCCACCACATTCATCATCACCCCTGGTCTTGGACAGGAGTATGCCCTTCGTTTCCGTTACAAGAACACTACTGGAGAACCCGTAACAGCCCGCATGACGGTTACAGACTCGAAGAATACAACATTGGTGGATACGGATGTCACCTTCCCCCCGACACCGAACAAGTTTAAGATGTTGTCGACAACGACAGGTACGCAGATTAATGCCGGAACCTACCGACTGCGTATCGAAACCAAGGATGTGGAATTTAAAGAATTAGAAGTACAATGAGGACTATCCTGCTTACTTTATCATTTTTCACTTTTAACTTTTCACTTTGCCACGCAGTGGCGCAGACGCACCACGACTGGGAAGACAACCACGTGCTGCAAATCAACCGTGAACCGGCACGTACCTACTTCATTCCCTATGCCGAGCACAAGGGCGACCGCATGGTGAGCCTGAACGGGACGTGGCAGTTCCGTTGGACAAAGACTCCCGATGAGCGCATCCACGACTTCTACCGCACGGATTACGACGCCTCGGCATGGGACAAGCTGGCGGTACCTGCCAACTGGGAGGTGAACGGCTACGGTACTCCTATCTATATCTCAGCAGGCTATCCTTTCAAGATCGACCCTCCCTACGTGATGCGAGAGCCCAAGAAGGAATGGACGACCTATGTGGAGCGCAACCCGACGGGACAATACCGGCGCACGTTTACCATTCCCGATGCCTGGCAGAAGGGGCAGACCTTCCTTCGCTTCGAAGGAGTAATGTCTGCCTTCTATGTCTGGATAAACGGTCAGCGCGTTGGCTATAGCCAGGGCTCGATGGAGCCTTCGGAATTCAATATTACCAACTACATCAAGAAAGGCGAAAACCAGATAGCCATCGAGGTATATAAATATAGCGACGGCTCCTATCTCGAGGATCAGGACTTCTGGCGCTTTGGCGGCATTCATCGTGATGTGCTGATTTATCACACTCCCGATGTGAGAATTCGCGACGTAGCCGTTCGTGCCTCTATGGACGGTGTACTTCAGATAAACCCGCAGTTCGCTGTGTATCGGGGCGAGACGGGCGAGGACTATCGTCTTGTTGCCACCCTCTTGGATGCCAACCGCCCTGTAGGTGGTGACACCGTAGCTGCTGCTGAAATCCTCGACCTGCAGCACAAGGCAGCCCGCATGAACGAGTGGTATCCACAGCGAGGTCATCGCAAGTTCAACCGCATGGAGATAAAGGTGGCCAATGCTAAGTTGTGGAGCGTTGAACAGCCTTACCTCTATACCCTCCGCCTGCAACTGCAAAAGGCCGACGGTACCGTGGTCGAACAAGTAACACAGAAGGTCGGTTTCCGTACTATCCAGATTAAAGGCGGACAGTTGCTCATCAATGGCAAGGCCATCAAGATTCGGGGTGTCAACCGCCATGAGCACGACCCCTATACCGCACGTGTGATGTCGGAGCAGCGCATGCTTCAAGACCTGCGACTGATGAAGGCTGCCAACATCAATGCCGTCCGACTAGCGCACTACCCCAACTGTCCGCGCTGGTATGAGCTGTGCGACTCGATGGGCATGTATGTGATGGACGAAGCCGATGCCGAGACTCATGGACTGAGAGGCACACTAGCTTCCACCCCCGACTGGGGCGATGCCTTCCTCGACCGTGCCATTCGCATGGCAGAGCGCGACAAAAACCATCCCTGTGTAATCTTCTGGAGCCTGGGCAACGAGAGCGGCTATGGACCCAATCAGGCAGCCATGTCCGCCTGGCTCCATGAGTTCGACCCCACGCGCCCCGTTCATTACGAGGGTGCCCAGGGTAATTATACGGGCAAGGGAGAAGTAATTCCCGACCCTTCCACTGTTGATGTCATCTCGCGTTTCTATCCTCGTGTGATGCAAGAATACCTAAACCCCGGCATTCCGGAAGGTTCGGACAAGGAGCGTGCCGAGAATGCTCGTTGGGAGCGGCTCTTGGAGATTGCTAACAAGACGGGCGACCGTTGTACATGGGTGGGTTCCGATGGTGGTCCGCGCCCCGTGCTCACCAGCGAATACGCCCATTGCATGGGTAATGCACTCGGCAACTTCAAGGAGTATTGGGACGAGATTAACTCCAATCCCCGCATGCTGGGCGGCTTCATCTGGGATTGGGTGGATCAGGGCATAGCCCTAAATGAGAAATTAGAAATGAGAAATGAGAAATTGGCTGGTATCCCGAGGGGCGCCATACTCTATGGTGGTGACTTTGGTGACAAGCCCAACTTGCACGCCTTCTGCATGAATGGCGTCGTACTGAGCGACCGCACGCTGACACCCAAATACTACGAGGTACAAGCCATCTATGGCGGCATGAGCGAACAGGAGATTGCCGACCAACATCCCGAGACCAAGGCTGCCAAGCCCAAGGTGTCGAAATCAAAGGCTCCTACCTCTTACATCATCCATCTTACATCTAACATCAAACCGCAGGTTTTCCGTGCTCCTACGGACAACGACAAGAGTTTCGGCAACTGGCTAGCCAAGGACTGGAAGCGTTGCGGACTGGACACCCGGCGCATTCCCATGAAGACCGAACAGCAAGGCAACGAGTTTACCTTCACCTTCGAAATTCCTGACTCGCTGCCCCCTCTGCCCCGACTGGGCATCGTCATTGAACTGCCTCGCGAGTATGAGCAGTTGACGTGGTATGGACGCGGACCATGGGACAACTATCCCGACCGCAAGCAGTCGTGCCCCATCGGGTTATGGAAATCAACCGTTTCCCAGCAATACGTTCACTATCCTCGTCCGCAAGACTCAGGCAACCACGAGGACTGCACCTTCGTGGAGCTAAAGACCAAGAAGGGCAAGAAAATCCGTATCGAAGCTGTTGATGACGTCTTCTCCTTCTCTGCCCTTCCCTACTCTGCCCAGTACCTGAATTCTAAAACCCACGACTACGAGTTGCAAGACCAAGGCAAGACCTATCTCAGCATCAACTGCGCCGTGATGGGTCTGGGCAACAGTTCATGCGGACCCGGCGTATTGAAGAAATACACCATCGACAAAAACAAAAAGCACCAGCTGAAGATACGGATCACGGAATAAAAATTAACCCTGGGTTATCATTCATTAACCCAGGGTTATTTGTCAATAAGGTATCCTTATTCGCACAAAGGCAATAATTGCTAGTTTTAAAGGTAGCAATTGAGTTTCATCAACACGGAACGAAGAACGAACCAGGCATGCAGAAGGACGGTCTGGATGTAACCGTAATGGGTGGCCATAACGTAGAAGCGCTCCCAAAGAGAGTCCTGGTGGTGTTGAGTAGTATCGCCACCTTCCTCGAAATTGGCTACGATGACATTGGCGTTGACAAGCGGCAGACCTCTATGCTCAGCTTCTTTCATCACACGAATGCACCAATCAACATCAGCCGAATGGCGATATTTCAGGTCGTAAGGGAACTGGCGGGCAATGTCAAGACGGGCATAGAAAGCCTGATGGCAGACAAGCATGCCTTTTTTGAAAGAACGCCAAGTGAGCAACTTGGGTGGACGATGGCGACGCAAATGGAGGAAACGCCCCTCACCGTCGGTGATGGCTGTGTCACCATAGACTACGGCAGGGAGGTGCTGAGGGCTGACGGCTGACGACTGAGGACTGGCGGCATTGACCACCGTCTGAATAGTATCTGGAGCATAGAGCGAGTCGCCTGCATTGAGGAATACGATGTAGTCGCCCGTAGCCTTCTGCAGTCCTTTATTCATGGCGTCATAGAGTCCGTTGTCAGGCTCCGACTGTATAATGACCTCATGAGGACTTGTGGCTTTGTATTGCTGTGCAATCCGAAGCGTATCGTCCTTGGAAGCCCCATCGATAATGAGGTGCTCGATGTGCGGATAGGTCTGTCGACAAACACTATCGAGGGTTCGCTGTAAGGTGCGTGCCGCATTGTAGGTAATGGTAACTATCGAAATCCGTATCATCGCTTCATCTCCTTTGGTTTCATGGCAGCTTCGTAGACTTCTATATAGCGATTGGCCACGCTCTGTTGCGAATAGTTATGTGCGACCTTGCGCAAACACGCTTCGCGCACACGATGTGAATCGGCTTCATAGAGAGTCCATCTGATGCCAGTGGCCAGACTTTCTGCATTTCGATATTCTGCCACATAGCCGGTTTCCTGATGGTCAATCATCTCTGGGATGCCGCCCACACGGAAACCGACGGAAGGTACGCCGCAGGCCATCGACTCCATGATGGTATTGGGAAGATTCTCCGACAGTGAAGGCAACACAAAGACATCGCTGGCATTATATACTTTAATAATGCGCTGTTGGTCGCTGACATATCCCAAAGGAAACGAGCGGAAAGGCAACTGGCCGGTAATCTCCTCGGCATGTCCCCCAAGGATAGCCACACTGATGTGCTCCTTCATTTCCGGATGACTGTCTGCCAACAACCGACAGGCATCAATCAAGAAAGCCATGCCCTTATTAGGATTGGTTACACGCTGAGAGGCAAACAGGATGATTCTGTCTTCTGCGGGCAAGCCAAGAGCTTTACGTGCCTCCAACTGATCCATTGGACGAAAAAGCCGGGTATCGATAGGATTAGGAATGCAAAAAACATCCTGTCCTTTCAACAGTCCACTCTTTCGGGCATCACCCGCCAACCATTGACTGCAGGTCACGAAACTGATGCGATGACCTGCAAGCATCTGCTGCTTTCGATGCCATACGCGCGCTGACAGGTCGTTGGAAGAACCACCGCCAGGCAAGAGAGGACAATGATGACAGCCCGTCAGGAATGACTGACAGCCTAAGGTCAGGTGACAGATGGCCGTTGCAGGCCACATGTCGTGCATCGTCCACACCACGGTTTTCCCCGACACCAGAATCTTGCGGATGTTCTTCAGCGAAAGCATGCCTTGATTCACCCAGTGGAGATGGATTACATCTGCTTCCTGAAACTCTGGCAACCGTGTGATGTCCGTACCGCAATTGGCAATGTCAATCTCGAACAAATGCTCACGATTGAAATGCAGATGGAGCCAAATGACAAAACGTTCCCATAGGAAATGCCACTGTGTGCACCACTTGGATGACAATCCACAGACCGTCAGCGACGCGGTCTCCTTGTCTCGAACCAGCATCTTCGCCTTCACGCCATTATTCTTCAGAGCATCCATCAGTCGGTTAGCAGCAACAGCAGCGCCACCCGTCCGCTCACTCGTATTGACAATCAGAATTCTCATACTTTATCTTTATACTGCCACAAAGGTACAAATAAAAACAAATAAAAAGAGGAATAATTGATTTTTTTTCTTACCTTTGCAACAACTAATATATCATACTATGGAGAAAAAAGATTTTATGATGAGAGCCATTACGCTTTCAGAGAACAGTGTTAAGAACGGTGGCGGTCCGTTTGGTGCCGTCATTGTGAAGAACGGTGAAATCATTGCGGAAGCATCCAACTGCGTCACCATTGACAATGACCCTACGGCCCATGCCGAGGTGAGTGCCATCCGCAAGGCCACTAAGAAATTGGGCACCTACGACCTGTCGGGGTGTGAGATTTATACATCCTGTGAGCCATGCCCCATGTGCCTGGGGGCAATCTACTGGGCTCACCTGGACAAGATTTACTATGCCAATGACCGAAAAGACGCCGCCCGTATCGGTTTCGACGACGATTTCATCTATCAGGAACTGGAACAGAAGCCACAGTATCGCAAGAAGCCCAGCGAAGTCTTCATGCAAGCAGAGGCAAGCAAGGCTTTTGACATGTGGATGCAAAAAGATGATAAAACGGAGTACTAAAATGTTAACAACTGTTGTTTGCGCACACAGCTACTTGATTTAAATCAAGAATAACGTATTTTTTACACCAAAAAGAAATAAAATGCTTGCAGGTAAGAAAAAACTTCGTACCTTTGCATCGTCAAACAAAGACAACCGGTTCACACCGGCTTTGACTGAGTGAAGTCAAAGAAAATTGGTTAATAGATTGTTTTAGGTTAGTAGTAATATTTATAGTTTTAGGTTTTTAGTTATTGGTAAAAAGAAAGTTTTAAATGTGTGAAAAACAGTGGGCACCGTGAGGCGGTCATAACTTTCTTTTCTTTAGAAAAAGGTTAGTATTTGTTAGATATTCCTGTTTGGTAAAACAGGCCCTCCGGTTGAAAAACCGGAATTAAAATGAAAAGGATTTTTAGTTAAACATAGGCTTTTGGATGTCACTGCTCGTTGATGAGTAGTGGCATTTTTTTGCCACTACTTTTCAATCAGTGCTACTGCGTAGGCCGAGATGCCTTCCTGGCGACCTGTAAAGCCCAACTTCTCAGTAGTCGTTGCCTTAATAGAGATACTGTCTGCATCAGTACCAATAACTTCTGCCATGCATTGTTGCATAGCAGGGATGTGAGGATTCATCTTTGGCCGTTCTGCACATATCGTCGCATCGATGTTGACCAGATGATAACCCTTGCTTGCAATAAGCTCAATGGTCTTCCGCAAGATAATCTTGCTATCCATACCATCTGTCTCTGCTGACGTGTCCGGGAAATGATAACCGATGTCGCGCATATTCGCCGCACCCAATATCGCATCACATATTGCATGTATCAGCACATCAGCATCGCTATGTCCTAACAGGCCCAACTCATGTTCAATCTTAATACCGCCCATCCAAAGGTCACGTCCAGCAACCAACTGATGAACATCATAGCCCATTCCTACTCTTATCATTTTCTAAACAAGTCTTTAATGCCATCCATATCGAAGGCAAGGGTGAAACGAAGTGTCTGGTCAAGCGGATTAGTCTTTGCCGTAGCAATGACATAACCCACGTCAAGGGAGAAGACGCTCATGCGGAATCCTCCACCCACGGTGAAATATTTTAGATTTCCCTTGTTTTCTGACTGGTGGTGATATCCTGCGCGCAGCGAGAACTGGTCATGATAGACATATTCTGCACCCACGCTCCACTGAATCTCCTGCATCTCTTCTTTGAATCCACCAGGAGCATCATGAAAACTCTTAAAGATACCGGCAATAGATCCCAAATCATTATACTCACTGATGACACGTTGTTGGTAGTCCTCAGTTGACTCGCCATCATTCTGCTTAGGCACCGTAGGTACAAGTAGTTTGTTGGCATCAGCAGCAATCGTAAAGCGGTTGTACTCATCAACAGGTACCATCAGCGAAGCACCAACACGCAAGTTCGCAGGGAGGAAGTTTGACTTATCATCACCAAAATACTTAATCTTACTACCAACATTCGAGATATTCATACCGAGTCCAAGTTGGCACTCCCTTGGTCCAATATTGATATAATTGTTGTAGTAACAAGCCAGGTCAGCAGCAAATGCCGATGCTGGACTAGCATTTTCCGTATAGTCATAACGCAAGTCGCTATATAGCCATCGGATGACTGCTGCTATGGAGAATTTCTCGCTCAACATCAGGGAAGCGCCCACATCGAGTGACATCTCATAGGGCTTGACTGTCATGGCGTTGGAAGCCTCTGATGTCATCACCTCGCCCAATGAGAAATAGCGCAGCGATCCGCTGACAGCCGCATAGTCGCCGATACGGTAATAACCTGCCACATAAGCCAGGTCAATGTCATTCACCAATTGCCTCAACCATGGTGTGTAGTTCAATGCCACACCTGCACGACTGATGCAAAACGGATACTTTGCCGGGTTCCAGTACTGTGAGTTCACATCAGGATCGGTTGCAACACCCACATCACCCATACCGGCAGCACGGGCGTCAGGAGCAATCGTCTGCGAGATGACAGCATGGTCGATGGGGTTGAACTGGCTCTTAGTGTCCTGAGCGCGAGTCAACAGTCCTGCCAAGAGGCATGCTGTTAAAGTTACTATCCTTGTTGTCTTCATAATCTTATTTTATTGATGTGAGAATATTATCAGTTTCTTTGTCTTCGATACATAACTGCTACCTTCTGTACTGATACTTATCTTATAGAGGTAGAGACCTGTATGCAATCGGCGACCTCCATCGACAGTCAGATCCCAGTTAACGGTAAAGGTATTATCAGCAGTCACCCCGTTCTCAGAATGAGTCCACAAATGTCTTCCCGACGTATCGTAAACATCCAGTTTGACATCCATTTCAGCTGCAATACGGTCATGGATAATACGGAAAGAGGTATTTGTACGCGCCGGATTAGGTGAGCACTCCACATCCAGGAACAATGGCGCGAGTTCTTTCTCTACGACGAACGACAGTTCGGATGTTGAAGAGTTGTTCAAGATATCCCACGCTGTGAATTTCAACTTATGTGGGCCATTGGACAGTTGAGGAATGCTAAACCCAACCTTTCCTTTGGTATAGCTTCCAAAATCGAACTGGAAATAGTCATTCAACGAATAGGTTTTCGACATCTCGCCATCAATTACTAATTGCAACTCATGACCGATGCCTCCTCCTGACGCATTAATGCCGTCTTCATCACTAAGTTCTGCCACGAAATAAGGCGTTGGATTAACACGACCCCCATTGGTAAAAGACGTACTATTCAGGTAACAATAGATATTCGGACCAACAGTTCCCTGACTTTGTTCATCCTTTCCGTTCAACACCAGATTCCGGCAGATACCATTGGCCTCAACTGTCTTTTCTTCATTAACGGCATAAAGATTTACCAAAGCAGGAAGATCCGAATACTTGATATCCTTGGGAACGGCAAAGGTCAGCGAGAAGCGGCCGTTCTTAACATAGTCGCTACCACTATACACGATATTCGGACGATCTTCGTAGACGAAAGGAACACTTGCGCCTTCCGACGATGTATCATTCAATTTACATGTAATCTGCTCTTTCACATCGCGTACTACAGCACTCAGCACGCCATTGAAATGCTCCTCTGTCTGGGCATCTTCACTCAATACACGGCCTGACAACCTTGCTGTGGAGCCTGCCTTCAAAATTAGAGTCATACCATCTGTAAGTGGCAAATTATTGACAGAATCGACTTTTATCTCACGTTTAGGGATAGCCAGCCGCAAAGCAGGGTCGCCCAACAGTGAATATTGGAGTTTGTTAGGTGTCTGATCCAGTTTGGTGGCTATCAATTCGTTTTTCGTCAGGCGCACAGCCTCCCCTATTGGCATTGGGAGTCCCTCATCATCACTACCAAGGACATGGCGAGTAAAAGCTAGGTTCATCAATCTGTTGTAACTTTGATAAACCGTTCGAGTTGTACCATAAAAGGCAATCGCCCCACCCTTTTTATTAAAGAAAGCAGCCTCGCCAATATTATCCTCTTGTCCGTCAAAGGGCATGATATCGCATGATGCCGTCATCCACAAGGGTAGACGCGAGGAGGTTGCTGTCTGGAAATCGGTCAGTCGCATCACATACTCATGTGATATAGCATCCGCACGCCCGTGTCCTGAATAGTTAATCATCAGCGCTCCCTGCTGCATCTGCTGCTTAATCAGTCGTGTCACATCCGGGTAAGAGTTGCCTGTTGACGAACTGACGCGCGTATAGGCGTCCCACATGATGCGCTTTACCAGTAAGTGTGGATAAAGTTCCTCAACAGACTTCGCCACAGAGTCTGCATCAGCCATGTGTTGGTTCTGATTGCCATCGTCACCTAAGAAGCATACCACATTCTGCCAAGCGCCCGCCTCCTTATTATTCATGTAGCCTTCTACCTTGTCAACTGCGATTTCTGCTTCTTCTGCCGTCCGCGCTGTTATACGCCCTACTGCTACATCTGCCTTGTCACTAGTTACCAGACGGCCACCCTCTTCGTCGTCTAACATACAGAAATAGTCATCAGACACATAACAGTGTGTTGCGCTATAAGAGTTATCACTCTCATAACAAAGCAAGAAATCGTCAGGCGAGCAATTGCTCCAATCGCTGACCAACATGCGGTTGTCCCAGGCTCCGTCGCCCAACAAAAGCAAGAACTTAGGCATATCCTCTTCCGTTTCTGCCCTGTCGTAAAGCATTTTCAGATAGCGGCGATAGGCATTTGCATCTGGTGTACCGCTGGAGAACTCGTTGAACAACTCATCAGCAGGTATTATCTGTACCCTCAGCCCATCATGTTCCTCATGGAGCGCTTTCAGTCGTTCTGCTTGCGCAAGCAACGTCTGTGTTGTCGGGATGACAATCACCATGTCAGCAGCCTCTGCAGCATGATGGTTCTGATTCGTTATGCGCCCAACTAATTTAGGTTCCGCATATGTCTTTGCCAACTCTGGCGCAGGCTTCGGCTTATTGGCATATATCGAGATGTAGTCCAATCGTACAGTACCACTTCCCGCCTGTGGGGTCAGAACCACTTGATTGGCGGCTTGCAGATTAGTCACACCAAACGTCAGAGTCTCTGTGCGCATCTTCTCGTAACTGCCATTTTGTTCGACTACCATCGAGTGAGGCTCACCCTCATTCACCTTGACTTCTACCCTTGCTCCATCTTCCGCAGAGAGGCAAACGGTCACAAGACCTTCTGCTGTCGTCCCCGTTGACGAGATTTCATAGGCATAGCTTTCCCCTGCTATCAGTTCCTTTGCGTCATAAAGATTACGCCCACCGTGGAACCAAGCAAAGTCATCTACCTCATAGAGTGAGCAGTAGTCATCAGCCAAGGGATAGAACTGTTGAAGGAAAGTATCCTTATCAATAACATAGTCTTCTTCATCATTCTCCGTCAAGAAGTAATAACCATAGTTAGAATAAGGATTACGTACACGTTGAAAGGACTCATCCCAGGTAACGGGACCAATACCATAGAAAAACTTTCTGCCGTCCACACGGCAGGTAGGCAGTTGTTGCAAATCGTCAGTTTCCATCAGATAATCAGCAGTCAGTTTCTCTGGTTGCAATCCGCCACCATAACCATATATTCTGACATTGTCAAGACTGGTGAGTCCAGCTTTCTTGACCAGTTCTTCTGTCAACTGATAGATTCCGGTCTGCGGAATACTGATTTTAATCCATGTCCCATGTCTTAGAACGGAATTATCCGCATAACGCTCTGCTGCCGAAGAAGCACGGCGGAGACGCACCTTTTCCCGACTCTTGATGTCAAGCATGAAACTAACTAGTTTCAGATATTGTCCGTTACGACAGACAAGCGGTACGAACGAGACATACAATGCGCCCTGCTTCCGCGAAACAGCGATGTGCTGCTGCACGTCAGGCATCGCCTTCAACGTCTCTCCACTTATCTCATGGTAACTCTTAACATCAGCATCACTCATCGGGATAAACTCAGGATATTCAATGCTTACTGTATAAATCGAGTCAGCATAGCGAGGACCAATAGGATAAGCATAGGTAAATACTGGCAATAAAGAGTCTATCCTAACCTCCTGAGCGGTCAGATTGAAAAATCGCTGGGCGCTTACCATCAGGCAGCATGCCCACAATGCTGTGCAAAGTATAAACCTTTTTTTTTCCAAATGCATTATTTACAATTAAACTCCAGCACTTTCCGATCTTCCAACCATCCTTCCAGATGGTCATCGATGTGTACTGGACCTACACCTACCGGTGTCCCGGTAAAAAGCAAATCGCCCGTCTTTAACGTGAAGAACTGTGAAATGTAGCTGATGAGTTCATCTACTTTATAAAGCATGTCGCTTGCACAGCCCTCTTGTACCGTTTGCCCATTGATGTCCAGATGGAAGTGTAGTGTCTGGATGTCTCTCAGTTTCTCTTTTTCCACCCATTCACCGATGACTGCCGATCCGTCAAATCCCTTGCAAATCTCCCAAGGATGTCCCTCCTGACGAGCCTTTCGCTGCCAGTCGCGTGCCGTAAAGTCTATACCTACAGTCACTGCATCATAGTAGCGATGAGCAAATCGCTCAGGTATGCTCTTTCCCAATCGGCAGATACGCACCACCAATTCTGTCTCATAATCCACCTGTTGGCTCCAATCGGGAATGAAGAAAGGTTTATGATCCTTCAACAATGCCGAATCCGCCTTGGTGAAAATGACGGGTTGCTCTGGTTTATATAACGCACCATCCAGTTCTTTATTGTGCTGGATATAATTCATTCCTACTGCAAATATTTTCATATTCTATTGATTTTTGTCGCAAAGGTAGCTATTTTTGAATGAAAAATCGTATCTTTGCAGTGTGAAAACGTATAAAATGAAACGATATATCCTTTTGACTGCATTTTTTCTAGAAGTATTATACCTTCATGCAGCCAATGATCCGCGCTGCCTATCCCTGATGGGTATGGCCTTTGAAGGGCCTGTCGATAGTGTCCGCCAACAACTTACAGAAAACGGGTTCTCTGAGTGGGGACAATCAGACGATGGTGAGGACATCTATTTCCGTGGCAATTTCTATGGCATCCGGGCCAAACTTCTGGTCAGCAAAAATTCGGAAACCAACTTGGTTACTTCTGCCTACGTGACCATCGGTCCTTATGGTACTGAAGCCATGCTGACGAAGAACATCCAATATTTCCTCTACAAACTACAAAAAGATCATGGTGAATACACCCAACGCGACGACTCCTATTTCTTTATGGACAACTTTGGTAGCGTTAAATTGGCTATTGCCCACAACTTCAACGGATCACGCGAGATTCGAATCACCTATCTCCCTGATGCACCATACTATAAGGATGCACTGAGCATTGGCTTTCACGGAAACGTACAGGAAGTTGTGACGGAGAATGCTGTTGCAGAGGAACAATTCCTCCATTTCCACAAAGATGGACAGTTAGATAACCAAGACCTCAGTCAGCGGAAATATGACCGTTACGGCTACCTCATCAGTGCTCAGATGAAGGAACGAACAGGACACAGCACCGTGCAATATGAATACGATGAAGCCTATCGGCTAAAACGTCGCACCTTGACCAACACGGAAGCTGGTATCAGTTATATCAACGAATATAATTACAACGAGGAGGGAGACATTGCTACTCAGTATCAGAAGGTGTACGACAAGAACAAGGAGTGCATCATGACCATTACCATGCACAACAATTACCTAACTCGTGACGACAATGGTAACTGGACAAGCAATTCACTCGCCCTCTCCTATTGGGAGAAAGGTCAACAAAGCCAACATACCACCGTTTTACAGAAGCGTACGCTGGACTATTGGGACTAAATCATTTAGCATCATATTAAAATAAAAGTCTATGGAACAAGGATTATTTTACGAAGTGAGTGGTATGCTGGCCAGTGTGGCCATGATTTTAGGCTATCTGCCTCAAGCCATACAAACTATTCGTACCCGTAATACGGACGGCATTGCTATGCCGACATTCATCATGATGTTCGTAGGAGCAATATTCTTCGTCATCCAGGCATTGCTCCACGAGCCAGAGGTTATCTGGTCTCTCTTCTTAACCAATACCGTCACAGGCACTTGCAGCCTGATTGTTTTCGTCATCAAGATATATAATGACTATTCCAAGAAAAAATAACCATTTCTTTTACTAACCAACATGAAACAAATACTATTCCTTTTTAGTATGCTCATATTGAGTATATCGTCTTTTTCACAAACATACACGAACCCCATCTTAGGTGGAGACTATCCTGACCCTACCATTATGCGTGAGGGTTCCGACTACTACATGACGCACTCGGCTTTCGACTACCAGCCAGGACTCACCGTCTTCCACAGTCGGGATCTAGTCCACTGGGAACCCATCTCATATGCCCTCAAAACCTATCTTGGAAGTATATGGGCTCCAGACATCTGCAAGTACAAGGACAAATATTACATCTATTTTACCGTTGCCACACAGCCTCGCTCTAACTATGTGGTATGGGCCAACAATCCTGCTGGACCATGGAGCGCTCCAATCGACTTGCACATTGGCAATATCGATCCCTGCCATGTGGTCGGCGAAGATGGTTCACGTTGGTTGTTCATGAGCGCAGGCAAGCGCGTACGACTTACCGATGATGGACTAGCCACTATACCAGATACAGAAGAAATTGTATATAGAGGATGGCAATATCCCGAAGATTGGGAAACAGAGGGATTCTGCTTAGAAGGTCCCAAACTGCGTAAGATTGGCAAGTATTACTATTATCTCAATGCAGAAGGTGGCACGGCAGGTCCGCCGACCAGCCACATGGTGACACAAGCCCGTTCACAGAGTATCAATGGCCCATGGGAGAATGCGCCCAACAATCCACTCATCCATACATGGAGTAAGGATGAGCGTTGGTGGAGCAAGGGCCACGGGTCAATCGTTGACACACCCGACGGGAAATGGGTAATAGTCTACCATAGTTACGAAAAAGACTTTACCTGCCTAGGACGTCAGACGCTTATGGAGCCTATCTACCTTGGACAAGACGGATGGTTTCATCGCTACAACCAAGTTGACGTTGCTCTTCCTATTGGTGTCCCCATCAAGAACGTGGTAAATGTTGACCGTCATACCCGTCTGTCAGAATTCCGCCTCGGTCTAGAATGGAAATTCTATAAAGCCTTCAATCCTGACCGAGTAAAAGTGAATAATGGTGCACTGACACTGAAAGCGCAAGGAGATTCACCTGGTACATCGGCACCCTTGATGTTTGTTGCAGGAACCCACCGTTATCAGATAGAGGCTGAGATCGAATTACATGGTGACGTCACGGCTGGCCTGGTCATGTACTATAATAGCCAGTTCTACCAAGGTACAGGATTCGATCGTGAGAAGAGATATCGCTATCGCAAGGGGGGACAGACGCGTGGGGGCATCAATTCTACCCATACCAACCACATGTGGCTCCGACTGGTTAATCGCGACAACATCATCACAGGCTGGTACAGCCTGGATGGGAAGGAGTGGAAACGTGAGACGTGGGGCATGGATTGTTCTGGATACAACCATAACACGCTCTACGAATTCCAAAGTGTGCTACCTGGCGTTTTCGCCTCAGGAAATGGTTATGCCACCTTCAAGAATTTCAAATTCACAAAACTTTGAATGTATCTTTCAGCACCTGTTCCACCACCTTAGGGTAATACTCCATTTCCAATAGGTGCTCTTTCTCCGCAATGTCGTCCACACTATCAGTGGGTGACAGTTGCGTTTTATATTGGGCAATGATTTCGCCACTGTCGCACACGGGAGTAACATAATGCACCGTCATCCCCGTTTCAGTCTCGCCAGCAGCTTTCACTGCCTCATGTACATGATGTCCCCACATGCCTTTTCCACCATATTTGGGTAAAAGTGCAGGATGGATATTGATGATGCGACGAGGGAAGGCATTAATCAGGAAGTCGGGTATCAAAGGTAAGAATCCAGCAAGCACAATAAAGTCTATTCGATACTCTTCCAACAACGGCATCATAATTCGCTCATCATTAAGATGTACTTTAGGGACCACTGCCGTGGGAACACCCAAGCGTCCTGCCCTTTCTAGTGCATAGGCATCAGCTTTGTTGCTGACAACCAATGCACAATAAACACTGTCTGAGGTCTTGAAATACCTGATTAGATTCTCACAGTTGGAGCCTCCTCCTGAAACAAAAATGGCTAAGTTTATCATTATTTATTTGTTTGTTTGCTTATTTATTTCTTTCAACATAATTTCTATCAGTCGTGGTATCCCATAGTTAACCCAATCCTCCTCATTAATCCAGCAATAATCCACAGGCAGCACTGGTTGCTGATCTGGTTCCCATAGCCAAAAGTCGGCGTAGATAATCCGATGTGTCAGTACGTGCTTTACGTTCTTTCTTATTAATCGGGCCCCTTCAGGAACATTCTCTGTAAGCCAAGGTTCATATAGCCCTTGCCAGATGTCCCCTTTTCCACGTCGATGAATAACTGACAATCCTTTATACCTTATATATATATATGTCAACTTACGCTCTTTTACTTTCAGCGTTTTTTGCTTCACAGGCAGTTCTTCAACTTTTCCTTCACGCAATGCCACACATGTTTCCATTAACGGACAACTCATACAGTCGGGATTATGTGGTGTACATTGAATGGATCCAAAATCCATCATCCCTTGGTTATATGCGGAAGCCTCATCAATAGGCAATAGCTCATGAGCTAGTGATGCAAATTCACGCTTACCTACTGTGGTATTTATAGGCGTATCAATGCCATAATGGCGCGCCAACACACGATAGACATTACCATCCACCACTGCAGCGGGTAATCCAAAGGCGATAGAACCAATAGCCGCAGCTGTGTAATCTCCCACACCTTTCAGTGTCTTAATGCCCTCCAAGGTCTGTGGAAACACACCCCTTGCAACAATCTGCTGAGCCGCCGCGTGTAGGTTACGAGCTCTGCTGTAGTATCCCAGTCCTTGCCACTCGCGCAAAACCTCATCTTCCGTGGCTTCCGCCAAATCACCTACCGTCGGCCAGCGCTGCATAAAGCGCTCCCAATAGGGGCGCCCTTGCTCTATGCGCGTCTGCTGCAAGATGATTTCGGAAAGCCATATAGCATAGGCGTCTCTTGTCTCACGCCAAGGAAGCGCCCTGCCATTCTCCCGAAACCATTGTAATATCGTTGTGGTGAAAGTCATCTATATCGCCAAGGACCAAACAATAGCATTACTCGATACAATTCATCAGGAAGTCAACAGCTCCATTAACACCGAACTTACGAACATCCAAGGACACATCATAGTTGGTGGCATCAAGCCAATTGCGCCCTGTGTATTTCTTCGTGTAGAGTTCACGGCTGTAATCGTTGTCCACTATCATAGCTGCAGCATCAAACTCACTGATATCATACTTTTCAGCTATGCGACGCTTACGGCACTCCAAACTGGAATGAACAAAGATTTTCAGCGCATTAGGATGATTGGCAAAGACGTCAAAGCCACAGCGTCCCACGATGACGCAGGACTCCTCTGAGGCTATTCGTCTGATAGCAGCACATTGG
The DNA here is from genome assembly GCF_900107705.1 of Prevotella sp. tc2-28. Classification (GTDB taxonomy): domain Bacteria; phylum Bacteroidota; class Bacteroidia; order Bacteroidales; family Bacteroidaceae; genus Prevotella. Next base: position 57,714 of record NZ_FNRE01000011.1, on the reverse strand, counting down.
GCGTCAAAAAGTTCATGACTCGTCAGGTCTTGCTCCTGCCCGTTGTACTGATTGCTCGTCATGTAGTTACGGTAGAAGTTGGTGAAATCGTCACGCCACAGCGGATTGCGCGCTTCGATATGTTCCACGGCTTCCTCGACAGCATTGAAGCGGGAAGCCACCTCGTTCAGAATCTGCTTATCAAGCAGTTTCACACCGAGTCTTCGTGCCAATTCCACACCAATCTCGTGTCCACCTGTTCCGAACTGTCGGCTGATGGTGATAACAAATTTCTCTTCCTTGTTCATAGTTGTTGATTTGTTATAATTACATGATATAAAAAACTATCAGAATGTCCACTTAGCAGCGATAGTGGGTATCGCGTAGAACTTGTTGTTGCTACCCTCGTTGTTGAAGACAAAGTTATTGCTGATTTCCACCTCGGTACCTACACTGACATTAATGCCTTCCATTCCCTTCAAGGCATTCAAATTAACCCAAAACTGAGGCTCTGAAAGGGTAATCAGTTTTCCTTTTACATCCTTGTCGTACCACACATCAAGGAAACCAGAAAAGGTACATAATCCGTTAGCAAAGGTATCGCCCCATACGGCAGTAAACTGGAAACCATTGAAAGCGCCGCGATTAGTACCTTTGAAATAGTACTTATACATAGCCTGCAAAGAGAAGGTCTTTGAAAAGTCCTTAGATGCCCAATTCCAGGCTCCACCTCCGAGGAAGGCATGCTGGAAACGGTTACCTATGCCAGTATGCTCAATGGTTGTTGCGCCACCATCATACTCCAAGTGGAGCGCCCATCGCTTATTATGCGTCAAGTTGAACTCACGTGAGATTTCCCAATATGCACCTGCTGCGCCATCACTGAAATAATCGATATCAGTAAATAAAAACGTAGAGCCCCACTTGTCTGGTTTAAACATCTCAATGGTAGTTGTGACGTTGGGACGACCATTTAAATCGCCATAGAAAGAATGGCCTAAATCATAATGTAACTGGATGTTCTGTGCACTGACTGTCATACCGAAAGCCAGGCAAACAATAGATAAAATAACTTTTTTCATTTTCTCATAATTATTCAATTCTACAATAGGAAATACTTTTATCATAGCGTTTTTTGATATTTTAATTGATTAACCATAATGGAAGCAGCTTCGTCTGCAGCATGACTTTCACCTAGCAGACGATGAACCTCTTCATAATCAGAAAGCATCCGTTCACGCTGACTGCCACCGGGCAGCAGGGATTCTAGTTCACGGCGTATATTGTCGACACTGAAGGAATCGGCAACCAGTTCGGGCACCACCTCACGTCTAGCGATGAGATTAACTAGCGACACGTAGGGCACTTTCAACAGGCGGCGCTTTAGGAAACCAGTTATAAGGGGCAGTGGAGTCTTATAGCATACAACCTGAGGAACACTGAACATACAGGTTTCAAGCGTAGCAGTTCCACTGGTCACCAATGCGGCAGTAGCCTGCGAGAGCAACTGATAGGTCTGGTTGCTTACAAGTTGAACAGCACTTCCTTCCAAGAAAGGCTCATAATAAGACGCGTCAACAGAAGGTGCCCCTGCTAAAACCAAATTGTATTGATCCGTAAGATGAGCCGTAGCGGAGAGCATTGCAGGTAGATTGTCCTTAATTTCTTGTTGCCGACTGCCCGCAAGTAATGCGATGACAGGTTTATTAAGATGGGAACAACGCTGAGTATCTTTTTCCAAGAACTCTCGCACCTCTTGAACGGTTGGATTTCCCACATAGTGGATAGGATAATGATGTTTACATTCAAAGAAATCTACTTCAAAAGGCAGAATGGAGAACAGCTCGTCAACATCTCGTTTGATATTCTTGATGCGGTACTCCTTCCAAGCCCATATCTTGGGCGATATATAATAATAGACAGGACAGATACGATGAGCCTTTACATACTGGGCAATTTTCAGGTTAAAGCCAGGATAGTCGATGAGAATTACCGCATCAGGCTTCCATTGGCTGATGTCCTGCTTGCACATCTTCATGTTACGAAGAATAGTAGGCAAGTGTAGCAGCACCGGGATGAATCCCATGTATGCCAGTTCGCGATAATGACGCACGCGTTGCCCTCCCACAACAGTCATCAGGTCGCCCCCAAAGAAGCGGAACTCCGCCTGAGGGTCTTGCTTTCTCAATGCCAGCATCAAGTGTGAGGCATGCAAATCACCACTCGCCTCGCCTGCTATCAAATAGTATCTCATTGTTCCCAATCTTTCATCTTATCTAACATCTCATAAGCAGTAACGTCTATCTGAGTAGGAGTGATAGCAACATATCCATGATTCAAGGCCCAATTGTCTGTATCTTCTGCTTCGGGCTCGTCATTCGTATAGGAACCCACCATCCACCAATAGTCGTAGCCTCGTGGATGGCGGCATTTCGTCACTTCATTGCCCCATGTACCCTTTGCCATACGGCATAGCTTGACACCTTTAAATTCAGGAGTCAACGGGAAATTAACGTTCAAACAAACCCCTTGAGGCAAGCCCTCTTTCAATACACGTTGTACCATCTGGCAAACATACGGGCGCATAGGTTCGAAATCGGCATCGTCACGATGGTCGCAGAGAGAGAAAGCAACAGAAGGTATATACTTCATACATCCTTCCATCGTGACACCCATCGTTCCACTATAATGCGTGTTCACTGAAGCATTATCGCCATGATTGATTCCCCCAATAACCAAATCAGGTTTGCGAGGACAGAGTTCTTCCAGCGCCATCTTCACACAGTCAACAGGGGTTCCACTGCACGACCAGACCTCAACCCCTTCCATTTTACGACGTAATTTCATCGTTAGAGGGGTGGTAGCAGAGAAAGCACACGCGAAACCACTACGAGCCCGTTCAGGTGCACAGACAATAACATCACCGAAGTCACGCACCCATTCTATCAAACAGTTAATGCCCTTGGCATGATAACCGTCGTCATTAGATATCAATATCAGTGGCTTAAAGTTCTTCATCAGAGCATTCGAATGTGTTACCCTGTGACACATCACCAGTCTCCAAGCCACGTTTAAACCACTTCATACGCTGCTTGGACGTTCCATGATTGAAAGATTCCGGTACTGCGTAGCCACGGGCTTTTTTCTGCAGATAGTCATCGCCTATGACCTGTGCACACTTGATGGCCTCTTCAATATCTCCATCTTCCAAAGAGCCAAAGCGCTCATTATCATGATGAGCCCACACACCAGCATAGAAATCAGCTAGCAGCTCCAGTCTCACAGACATCTTGTTTGCATCCGTTTGCGACATTTTGGCCATCTTTGCATGGGCATCCTGCAAAATGCCAGTCAGATACTCTACATGATGGCCAACCTCATGGGCTATGACATAAGCATAGGCAAAATCACCGTCTGCGCCCAATTTATGCTTCATCGTAGTAAAAAACGACAAGTCTATGTATAATTTCTGATCGCCAGAACAGTAAAAAGGGCCCATCGCAGCAGAGCCTTGTCCGCAGGCTGTTTGCGTACCATCAGTATAGAGCACCATTGTAGGTACCTCATATTTCATTCCGTTCTCTTCGAAGATACCCTCCCAAACATCTTCCGTACCTGCCAAGATCTGAGTAGAGAACTTAGCTAGTTCCTGTTCCTCTTCGGTAAACTCACGCTGTCCCTCTACAACTTCGGTGTTCTCTCCAAACGACTGTTGAGCAGCTTGAAGACCTGCCTCCAAAGGATTACCACCAGTAAAATAAGCCATCGCCATAGCGATTAAAACACCACCGATACCTGCTAGGCCGATTTTCTTACCACCGCTCATTCCTCGGCGATCTTCCACATTTGAACTTTCGCGTCTTCCTTCTAAATTCATAGTCTTATTGTTTTATGAGTTTTATTCTGTCTGCAAAGATACAATTTTTCAGCCAAAAATGATAGAACTGATGTAATTTTTCTCAATATTGACTGATGTCTCTATCTTTTCCTTACCTATCAACACAGTTTTCAAATCCCTACTGATACCTTCGCCTGTCAACTTCAGCACGGCTTCTTTCATGGTCCACAGGCGGATAAACTCCACGTCAGAACGCTCGGCCCGTTTGATTTGTTCCACCTCCTTCTCATTCATCGTATAAGCTACCAAACTTTCTCTGAAAGAATGGATAGACTCTACATCAATCCCTACTGGTCTTCTTGCAATGGCACACACCACGGTCTCTCGGCAATGACTAATATTGAAATGGATATCAGGCAATCCTTCCAGAAAGGGTTTTCCGTGTTCACCATATCCAAAGACAGGAAGATCCGTGATACCATATTCCTTGCGCAGTCCTTCACATAGCAACAGATAGGCTGCCGCGCACGTCTTCCGTCCCAGTTCATACTTGTATTTAAGCACTTGCTGGCGACGTTGTTCAGAAAGCAGCGGTAGTGCTGCCTCCCAATCAAAGTTTGCTAAATCATTGTTCCAATAGACCATCTCCTGTCTTTGGTATTCTACGATTAGGATTCTCTTTCGCTCCAAGAGCTTTCAGTTCGTTGGCTTTTTGAACCACGCTCTGCCGTCCCTCCATCAACTTATTAGTAGAATATTCGAACGACTTGCGGGCCTGATCCAACTGTTCACCCACCTTATTGTATCGTTGTACAAAGTCACCTATGCGGTCCAACAACTGCTCAGCGATGTCGAACACTTTCTCCTGGTTCTCGGCTTGTTGATTCTGAACCCAAGCAATATGTATCATGTGAAGAATACCCAGCAGGTTCTGTTCACCAGTGATGAACACCTTACGTTCAAAGGCATCACGCCACAGCGTCGGATCGTTGACCAAAGCCAATTGCAGCGACGATTCAAAGGGTACAAACATAATAACAAAATCAACACTTTCGCGTGGAGCCTTGATGTATTTGGAATAGTCCTTACGCGAAAGCTCCGTCACATGCTGACGCACCGATTTAATATGCTCCTGCAAGGCTCGTTCCTTCTCCTCAGGCTGTTCTGCATTAACATAGCGCTGATAAGCGACCAAAGATACCTTGGAGTCTATTATCACATCCTGTCCTTGAGGATAGTGCAAGATAACATCCGGCTGCATCTCACGTCCAGTATCATCGTTCTTCAGCGGACGTCCTTGGTCATCGCGCAAGCGTGCTTGCACTTCAAAGTGAATTCCTTCAGTAAGTCCTTGCGAAGCCAACAAATCACCCAAGATAATTTCCCCCATGTTGCCACTCACCTTATTGTCACGACGCAGCACATTGGCCAGTGATTCTGCTTTCTCGCCAATCTGACGGTTAGACTCCATCATAAGTCGTAATTGTTCACGAAGAGAAGCCGACTGTTCCGTATGGTCCTTGATGTTGTCACTGATAGCCTTTCGCATCTCACTGATAGCATCCTTCAGTGGCTGGGTGATATGCCCCATACTCTCGGTATTCTCCTCTTTCAAACGCTTTGCTTGGGCATCCATCAACTGTTGAGCCAGTACGTGCAACTGCTCCTTGGTCGTCTTCAACTGCTCATTGAACTGCTGTTCACGCAATTTCACCTCCTCATTACGTTGTTGTTGCAACAACCGAGCTTCCTCACTATGCTGATGTTCCAGCATAGTCATCTCTGTATCCTTACGAGCCAATTCAACATGCAAGGCTGACACCTTTGTGTTCATCAGTACATAGACGATTACCGCACCTATGACCACACCTATTATTATATATAATACAGTCACCATGGGTGCAAAATTACGAAAAAAAAACATTATTCTCATATTTTTTTTGTTTTTTGCTCGCTTATTCGTATCTTTGCAGCCGAATAACCAAATTATTAACAAGAAAATGGACGACTACCCGGCGGATAATTACAATTCGTAAGGCGGGGGGATTGAAGTGGCAAGGCTGCTAATCCCTTTGCCGCTAAGACCGTTTATTCAAGAAAAAGGATTAGCAAATGAAGACTTTTTGGAACACCCAAGGTGGGCTCACCCAACTCAATGAGTGGCAGCCTAATTGTTGGATACAGGTGACGTGTCCTACTGAAGAAGACCAGCAGTTGTTGGAAGAAGAATACCAGATTCCCGACTATTTCCTCTCTGACATCAGCGATACCGATGAGCGTGCCCGTTACGAATACGACGACGGTTGGATGCTCATCATCTTGCGTATTCCCTACGTCAAGGAAGTTCGTTCCAGGACCCCCTACACAACCGTGCCTTTAGGTATCATACACAAGCGTGACATAACCATCACTGTATGTTACTACGAGACGAACATGATGATTGATTTCGTATCGTACCAGCAGAAACGCGGTGAAGGATTTACCGACTATGTGGATATGATTTTCCGCTTGTTCTTATCAAGTGCCGTCTGGTACCTGAAACGCTTGAAACAAATATCGATGCTCATCGAGAAAGCCAAGCGTAATTTAGACCGCGAGGTAAACAACGAGTCACTGATTGGACTATCGCGCCTTCAAGACTCGCTGACCTATTTCAATACATCTATTCGAGGCAACGAAACACTACTCTCGAAGTTGAAGTTCAAGTTACAGATTGACGAATTAGACGCCGATCTCATCGAAGACGTAACCATCGAGATGACACAGGCCCGTGAAACGACTAGCATCTACTCGAACATTTTAGAATCAACGATGGATACCTACCAGAGTATCATCAACAACAACATGAATACCATCATGCGAACGCTGACCTCGGTCACTATCATCCTGATGTTGCCCACATTGGTAGCCTCTTTTTTCGGCATGAACCTCATCAATGGCATGGAGAACAGTCCGATTGGATTCGTCATTGCTATCATCCTTTCGGTAGCTATTTCTGTCGTTTCACTGCTAATTTTCCGCCACAAACGACTCATTTAGTCACTTTTCTTGAAAAAAATTAGGTCATTCAAGTTTTTTTATTTAATTTTGAAGCCCAAATATTTGTGTACTAACCATAATCATTCACTAAATTTGTTTAGATGATGGACTCTCAAGAAAAAGCTCCCATCGAGGAGCAGAACATGGAACAAGACGTAACGGAAACCGCAGCAGTTGAGGCCGGTCAGTCAGAAACCGCAGTAGAAGAACCCGAGCGCAAGCAGTATCAAACCAAGAAAGAGGTGTTGGAGCGTGTGCGTGAAATCGCCCACAGCGACGAGTCACCCAAGAAAGACGAAGTAGATTACCTAAAGACGGTATTCTATAAGATGCATTTGGCTGAGCGCGAGGCCGAGTTCAAGGAATACACAGAAGGGGGCGGCGACCCAGAACAATATCAGATTAAGCCCGATTCCGAGGAAGAAGCTTTCAAGGCCGAAATGGGTATTATCAAGGAAAAACGTCAGAAACTGTTCAGAGAGCAAGAACAAGAGAAGCAGGAAAATCTGCAGAAGAAGCTCGACATCATCGAGAAAATCAAGGCTATGGTGACCTCTCCCGAAGAGGCCAACAAGTCATACAAGGAGTTCAAAGCATTGCAAGACGAATGGCGCGAGATTAAGAACGTGCCTGCCGAGCGTGCCAATGAGCTATGGCGCAACTATCAGTTGTATGTTGAGCAATTCTACGATCTGCTGAAGTTGAACAGTGAAGCCCGCGAATACGATTTCAAAAAGAATCTGGAACTGAAGACCAAACTCTGCGAAGCTGCTGAGAAACTTGCAGAGGAGACTGACATCATCAGCGCTTTCCATCAATTACAAAAGTTGCATCAAGAATACCGTGAGACAGGTCCTGTTGCCAAAGAGATACGCGAAGAGATATGGAATCGTTTCAAGGCAGCATCAACCGTCATCAACAAGCGCCATCAACAGCATTTCGAGACGTTACGCGCCAAGGAAGAAGAAAACCTTGTGAAGAAAACCGCTTTATGCGAAAAGGTGGAAGCCATCGTTGCCGAGGAAAATAAGGGAAGTGCCGACTGGGAGCGCCATACCAAGCAGATTATCGAAATACAAAGTGAGTGGAAAGCCATTGGTTTTGCTCCTCAAAAGATGAACGTCAAAATTTTCGAACGCTTCCGCAGTGCTTGTGACGATTTCTTCTCTCGTAAGGCTCAGTTCTTCCGTGGACTGAAGGACACCTTTAAGGAAAATGCCGACAAGAAACGCGCACTCATCGAGAAAGCCAAAGCCCTACAAGACTCTACCGACTGGAAATCAACTAGCGACAAGTTTATCAACCTGCAAAAGGAATGGAAAACGATAGGCACTGTGCCCAAGAAGATTGGTGACCAACTATGGGAAGAGTTCCTTGGAGCCTGCAACAAATTCTTCGATGCCCGCAATGCCGCAGGAGCCGACCAGCATAGCGAGGAGCGCCAAAATCTGGAGAAGAAACGCGACGTCATTGCCCGCCTCAAGGCCATTGCCGAGGAACAAGGTGAAAACCTGCAGGAGCGTGTACAGAAACTTGTAGAAGAGTACCAGACTATCGGTCACGTACCATTCAAGGAGAAAGACAAGCTTTATGAAGAGTACCATGCCGTGCTCGACAAACTCTACAAAGATCTGAATATCACTGTAGCAAAGCGCCGTTTGACGAAGTTCAAGGACAACCTCAAGCAAGTAGCTGAGCGTGGTGAGAATGCACTCGACAATGAACGTGCACGTCTAATGCGCCAATATGAGCAGTTAAAGAGCGAGGTTCAGACCTATGAGAATAACCTCGGTTTCCTTAACGCTTCCTCAAAAAAAGGCAATTCGCTGATTGACGAGATGAATCGTAAGGTGCAGAAGTTAAAAGACGAAGTACAACTGGTTCGTGAAAAAATAAAGGCTATTGATGCCGAGAACAAAGCATAAAGAGAAAGGCTTCCAAATTGGAAGCCTTTTTCTTTTGGTTGGGGTACCCGGACTCGAACCAGGAAAGGCAGGACCAGAATCTGCAGTGTTACCATTACACCATACCCCAATGCCTTGTTTGCTATCAACCTCTTGTCGAATTGCGGGTGCAAAGGTAGTGTATTTTTCTGAAACAACAAAAAAAAATCGGATTTTTTTATAAAAAACTCCAAAATTTTCTATTTTCTTTCCCCTTTTCGAATTATTACATGTATCTTTGTACGTCAATTACACATATCTTTATATATAATTAATGGAACAAACAACAACACTCGTAGAAACCATAACAAGAGGAATACAAGAGAAAAAGGGTGCCAATATTGTGGTAGCCAACTTGAACGGCATCGATGGTGCCATTTGTAACTATTTCATTATCTGTCAAGGTTCATCACCTGCCCAGGTTGAAGCCATCACCGAATCAATTGGCGACCTTGCCCGCAACGAACTCAACGAGAAACCTTCGAAGGTTGCAGGATTGGAGAATGCCCAATGGGTAGCCATGGACTATGGCGATGTCCTGGTGCATATTTTCCTTCCTGACGTGCGTGAATATTATGATTTGGAGCATCTTTGGGACGATGCCAAGTTGACACGCATCCCTGACCTAGACTAAAGAATTGTATGATTAAATAAACGAAAACAAACGTGCAACAGAATAACAATAATAACAAGCCCCAGATGAACATGCCGCGATTCAACATGAATTGGATTTATGGTTTGGTCATCATCGCACTGATTATGCTCTACTTCACACAAGGTAGCGAGAAATCAAGTGTGAAGACAGAGACAGGTTACTCCGACTTCAAGACAATGGTCATGAAAGGGTATGCCGAGAAGATTGTAGTCAACAAATACGACAACACACTGCAGATGTATGTCAAGGCAGAGCACATCCGCGATGTTTTCCACCAGGGAGTCCAGCAGACGGGCAAGTCGCCTAGCGTGACCGTAGCCATCGGTTCTGCCGACCAAGTAGAGCAATTTGTCAACAAAGCCCGTGAGGAGAAGAAGTTCACTGGTAAGTTCTTATACGATAATTCCAAGGACGGAGAATTCTTTAACTCGCTCATCATGAATATCCTTTTCTTTGGTGGCATCATCCTCGTGTGGATGTTCATCATGCGCCGCATGGGTGGCGGTGGTGTCGGCATGGGCGGAGGCGGCATCTTTAATGTCGGCAAGTCGAAAGCCCAGATGTACGAGAAGGGGGGCGACTTGGGTATTACCTTCAAGGATGTTGCCGGACAGGCAGGAGCCAAGCAGGAGATGCAGGAAATCGTAGACTTCCTGAAGAATCCTCAGAAATACACCGAATTAGGCGGAAAGATACCCAAGGGAGCCCTATTGGTAGGTCCTCCGGGAACAGGTAAGACACTTCTTGCCAAGGCCGTAGCCGGAGAGGCAGGAGTGCCCTTTTTCTCGATGTCGGGTTCCGACTTCGTTGAGATGTTCGTCGGTGTAGGTGCCAGTCGTGTTCGCGACCTATTCGAAAAAGCCAAAACCAAAGCCCCATGCATCATCTTCATTGACGAGATTGATGCGGTAGGACGTGCCCGCTCAAAGAATCCCGCTATGGGTGGCAATGACGAGCGAGAGAACACCTTGAACGCACTGCTGACGGAGATGGACGGATTCGGCACCAACAGTGGTATCATCACTTTGGCTGCAACCAACCGAGCCGATATGCTCGATTCTGCACTGATGCGTGCAGGTCGTTTCGACCGTCAGATACACGTTGACTTGCCTGATCTGAACGAGCGTAAGGAAATCTTCTACGTCCACCTGAAACCCCTTAAGTTGGAACAAGGTCTTGACATCGATTTCCTAGCACGTCAGACACCAGGTTTCTCGGGTGCAGACATTGCCAACGTCTGCAATGAGGCAGCATTGATAGCCGCCCGTCATAACCGTGAAGCAGTAGGCAAGCAAGATTTCCTGGATGCCGTAGACCGCATCATCGGTGGATTGGAGAAGAAGACAAAGGTCATGACCGAACAGGAAAAGAGGTCGATAGCCATCCACGAGGCCGGACACGCAACGATATCATGGTTTACCGAGTTTGCCAACCCGTTGGTCAAGGTAAGCATTGTACCTCGCGGACGAGCCTTAGGTGCCGCATGGTATCTCCCTGAGGAGCGTGTGTTGCAGACCAAGGAGGCCATGCTCGACGAGATGTGCTCGCTGTTAGGTGGCCGTGCTGCCGAAGAACTGTTCATCGGCCACATCTCCACAGGAGCCATGAATGACCTGGAACGCACTACCAAACAAGCCTATGGTATGGTGGCCTATGCCGGCATGAGCGATAAGTTGCCTAACCTCTGCTATTATAATCAGCAGGAATACTCGTTCCAGAAGCCCTATTCAGAGACCACCGCCAAGATTATGGACGATGAAGTACTGAAGATGGTCAATGAGCAATACGAGCGCGCCAAGCAGATACTGCAGGAGCACAAAGAAGGTCACGCCCAACTGGCTCAATTGCTGGTAGAGCGCGAGGTCATCTTTGCCGACGATGTAGAGAAAATCTTTGGCAAGCGCCCTTGGACCAGTCGTGCCGAGGAACTGTTGGAAGCTCAGCAACGTGCAGAAGCCGAGGCTATGGCTGAGCGGAGAGCCAAGGAATTAGAAGCGAAACAGGCGGAAGACTCAGAAAACAAAGAAAGCTCAGAAGACAAAGGAGATTCAAAAGAGTCAGAAGCCCCCGAGAACGCATAGTTCCCTAAGACATAACTAAAACCAAAACGATATGAAGAATTTTATCGTACGTACCTTTACAGGCATTATCTTTGTGGCAGCCATCGTCGCCTCGTTCCTACGTCCGGAGGCGATGGTGCTGTTGTTCAGTATTGTGACAGGGTTGACCATCTGGGAGTTCACTGGTCTGGTGAACGAACGCGAAGATGTTACCGTCAACCGGTTCATCTGCACGGTGGCAGGCATCTATTTCTTCTTCTCAATGACCTATTTCTGCAGCGACCTGTACGGTGGCAGTGCCAAGTCGGTGGTATTCATTCCCTATCTGGTCACCATCATCTACCTGCTGGTTGCCGAGCTTTACCTGAAGCAAGCCGACCCCATACAAGACTGGGCCTACACCATGTTCTCGCAGCTATACATCGCCCTGCCCTTCTCGTTGCTAAACGTATTGGCGTTCACGGCAACCAACAACGGGCTGGTGACTTTCAACACCCTGTTGCCCCTGTCCGTTTTCGTCTTTCTGTGGGTTAACGACTCCGGAGCCTACTGTGTCGGTTCGTTATTAGGTCGTCACAAGCTTTTCCCACGCATCAGTCCGGGCAAGTCCTGGGAGGGATCCGTCGGAGGCGCCGTGTTCGTATTGGCTGCAGCCTATGCCATCAGCTACTACCTCGACGGTTCGATGCTCACCACACCGCAATGGCTAGGACTGGGACTCGTTGTCGTCGTGTTCGGTACCTGGGGCGACTTGGTGGAGAGTCTCTTCAAGCGCACGCTAGGCATCAAGGACTCCGGCAACATTCTTCCGGGTCACGGTGGAATGCTCGACCGTTTCGATTCCTCGTTGCTGGCCATCCCTGCTGCCGTTGTCTACCTTTACACGTTATCACTTTTTTAAATTGCATACAATGAAGACACTACTGACCATTATTCTCTCCTGCCTGTTCCTTGCCACCGCTCAGGCACAAGCTCCCGTAAAAAAATACGGTCAACTGCAAGTCAATGGCGCACAGCTCTGCGACCAACAGGGACGTCCCGTCATCCTGCGTGGCGTCAGCCTGGGATGGCACAACCTTTGGCCACGTTTTTATAACAAGAAAGTCGTCCAGACACTTCATAACGACTGGCATGCCAGCGTGGTTCGTGCAGCCATGGGCATCCTCATCGAAGACAACTATCTGGAGAATCCCAAGTTTGCCATGCAGTGCATCACGCCCGTCATTGAGTCAGCCATCAAGAACGACGTCTATGTCATCATCGACTGGCACTCTCACGTTCTGCAGACCAAGGAAGCCAAGCAATTCTTCGGCCAGATGGCCAAGAAATACGGCAAGTACCCACACGTCATCTACGAGATTTACAACGAGCCCGTGGAAGACACCTGGGCAGACCTGAAGAAATATGCCACCGAGGTGATTGGTGAGATTCGCAAATACGACGCCGACAACATCGTATTGGTAGGCTGTCCGCATTGGGATCAGGACATCCACCTCGTTGCCGAGAGCCCGCTCGAGGGTTTCAGCAACATCATGTATACCGTTCATTTCTATGCAGCCACCCATGGCGAATACCTGCGTGAGCGCACCGAGGCAGCTGTCAAGAAAGGCATCCCCGTCTTCATCTCCGAGAGCGGTGCCACCGAAGCCAGTGGCGACGGCAAGATAGACCCCGAGAGCGAAGAGCAGTGGATACAGATGTGCGAGCGCCTGGGCATCAGTTGGGTGTGCTGGAGCATCAGCGACAAGAACGAGTCGTGCTCCATGCTGCTTCCGCGTGCCACAGCCACCGGTCCGTGGTCTGACGACGTTATCAAAGAATACGGCAAGCTGGTGAAGGGACTTTTGAAGAAGTACAACCGATAGATGATAGACAGGGCGACCGTAGACAAGATTATGGACGCTGTCAACATCGTGGATGTGGTCGGCGAATTTGTTAACCTCCGCAAGTCGGGCGTTAACTACAAAGGTCTGTGTCCGTTTCACGATGACAAGACACCGTCGTTCATGGTGTCACCAGCCCGTCAGATATGCAAGTGTTTCTCATGTGGTGAGGGTGGCAATGCCGTCAATTTCCTCATGAAACACGAGCAGATTACCTATCCAGAAGCATTGCGCTGGCTAGCCAAGAAATACAACATCGATATTCAGGAGCGCGAGCTTACCGACGACGAGAAGCGTGAGCAGTCAGAACGTGAGTCCATGTTTGTGGTCAACGAATGGGCCTGCCAGTATTTTCATGAGATATTGCTGAACGACGTCGACGGCCAGGCCATTGGCAAGCAGTATTTCCGCAGCCGAGGCATCCGCGACGATATCATCAACAAGTTCCAGCTGGGTTTTGCACTTACCAAGCGCGATGCCCTGTGCAACGAAGCCAAGCGCAAGGGCTACAAGGACGAGTTTCTGATAAAGACAGGACTTGCCATTCAGAACGAGCGAGGCATCTACGACCGCTTTGCCGGCCGCGCCATCTTTCCCTGGATGAACGTCAGCGGCAAGGTCGTGGCCTTCGGTGGACGTAAGTTGGACGCAGCCACCAAGGGCGTACAGCAGAAATACGTCAACTCCCCCGACTCCGAGTTATACCATAAGGAGCGCGAGCTCTACGGCATCTACCAGGCCAAGAAAGCCATCGTCAAGGAAGATTGCGTCTACATGGTCGAGGGCTATACCGACGTCATCGCCATGCACCAGTGCGGTCTGGAGAACGTAGTCGCCAACTCCGGCACCGCCCTTTCCATCCACCAGATCAAGCTGTTGCGGCGCTTCACGCAGAACATCGTGCTGCTCTACGACGGCGACGAGGCAGGCATCCATGCCGCCATGCGCGGTACCGACATGCTGCTGGCAGAAGCGATGAATGTCAAGGTGCTGCTGTTGCCCGACGGCGACGATCCCGACTCGTTCAGTCGCAAGCATACGGCACAGGAGTTCAAGGAGTATATCGACAGCCATCAGACCGACTTCATCCAGTTCAAGACCGACCTGTTGCTGAAAGGAGTCAGCGATCCCATCAAGAAGGCCGAAGCCATCAACAACATCATACGCTCCATCGCCGTCATCCCCGACCCGATGGTGCGCACAGCGTATATCAAGGACTGCTCGCAACGGCTCGACGTTGACGAGCGCACCCTCATCTCGCAGACCAACAAATACATTGCCGGCGAACGCGAGGAGGCAGAGAAGCGCATCGCCCGCGAACAGGAACGGGAGCAAGAAGCGCCACAGCCGACCGCCGATTTGTCGATGACCGGACTGACCCCCAAGGACAAGGAGGTGGAGCGCCTGCTCGTCAAGAACATCATCCGTCACGGCAACGAGGTCATCTTCAGCGGGATGGAAACCGAAGACGGCCAATTCATCGACCTCAACGTGGCGCAATACATCGACTACGACCTAGGCAGCGACGGTCTCACCTTCAGCGACGACCGCTACAACCGCATTCTGCAGGAAGCCGTAGCCCACTCCGCCGACCCCGGTTTCGAGTCGGAGCGTTACTTCATGCAGCATCCCGACCCACAAATCAGCCAACTGGCTGCCAGCATCGGCATCGAGTCCCATCAGCTGAGCCGCAACTTCGCACTGAACGAGGGCGAGGCACAGCTGCGTCAGCGCATCACCCACCTCATTCTCGACTTCCGCATGGACATTGTCAGCCAGCAGTTGAAGGTCCTGCAGCGACAACTGAAGGAGGCGGGAAGCGACATGCAGCGCATCAAGGAGCTGATGACGGCCTATCAAGATGCGCAGACGCTGCGCAACGAACTGGCTCGCCGACTGGGTTCCGATGTCATTGTATCATAGCTAACTGCCCATAGCCCATATGCACGGTCTACTCTACATCATAGGTGCCACCCTCTCGTGGATACTCATTGCCCTGACGATTATCCACGTCATCATGGACAACCGCCAACCGGCGAAGACGATGGCGTGGGCGCTGGTCATCTTCTTCGTACCCATCGTCGGCATCATCCTCTACCTCTTCTTCGGCGTCAACCACCGGCGCGAGCGACTCGTCAGCCAGCGCTCGCTCGACCAGCTTTCCAAGCGCTCCATGCTCAGCTTTGTCGAACAGCACGACTTCCGCGTGCCCGACCACTACCGGCAACTCGTCGACCTGTTTGTCAACCAGAGCATGTCGCTGCCGTTCAAGGACAACACCGTCGACATCATGACCGACGGCTACGCCTTCTTCCCCGAGTTGCTGAAGGACATCCGCCAGGCGCGCCACCACATCCATATCGACATGTACATCATCGAGGACGATGCGCTGGGACGCCTTGTTGCCGACGCGCTGGCTGAGAAAGCCAAGGAGGGTGTCGAGGTGCGTGTCATCTACGACGATGTGGGTTGCTGGAAGGTAGACCGCTCGTTCTTCGAGTCCATGCGCCGCAACGGTGTCGAGGTGGTGCCTTACCTGCCCGTGCATTTCCCCACGTTCACCAGCAAGGCCAACTACCGCAACCACCGCAAACTGATTGTCATCGACGGACAGGTGGGCTACATCGGTGGCATGAACATCGCCCTGCGCTATGTGAAGGGGACGGGCCGACAGCCTTGGCGCGACACCATGCTGCGGCTGACGGGCGGCGTGGTGTACAGTCTGCAGCGCACGTTCCTCGTCGACTGGTACTTCGTCGACCGCACGCTCATCACCGACCGCAGCTACTACCCCGCGCTGACGGGTGTCTCCAACAACTGCATCGCACAGGTTGTCACCAGCGGTCCGACGTCATCCTATCCTGAAATCATGCAAGGCTTCGTGCGCACCGTACTTGCTGCCCGTCGCTACCTGTATATCGAGACGCCTTACTTCCTGCCCAACGACCCCGTGCTCTTCGCGCTGAAGACCGCCGCGCTGGGTGGTGTCGACGTGCGTATCATCTGTCCGAAGCACTCCGATGCGCGTTTCGCCGACTGGGCCTCACGCTCCTATCTGCGCGAGTTGCATCATGCCGGAGCCCACATCTACCTCTATCATGCGGGGTTCATCCATTCCAAGCTGATTGTGTGCGACGACTCGTTGTCTTCCTGCGGTTCCACGAATGTCGACTTCCGTTCCTTCGAGAACAATTTCGAAGCCAACGTCTTCATCTACGACGAGGGAACGGCACTGCGCATGAAGAAGA
The DNA here is from genome assembly GCF_900107705.1 of Prevotella sp. tc2-28. Taxonomy (GTDB): domain Bacteria; phylum Bacteroidota; class Bacteroidia; order Bacteroidales; family Bacteroidaceae; genus Prevotella. The sequence goes on along the minus strand of NZ_FNRE01000011.1, from coordinate 41,069 downwards.
TTTTCCTCGACGACCAGTCGATGAGCACGCCGCTGCATGAGATTCCGCAACGGCTGAATCCCAGGTTCATCAAGCGGTTGGGTGAGAGTGTTATCCGACTGGTCTCTCCGCTGCTGTGAACAGCGAGAAATTCACGCTGCCATAGCTGCGGTGCTCCAGGAAGTGCGGATGGTTGGAGAAATCGTAGTCTTTGCCGTGTTCAAAGACGAAGATGCCGCCGTCCTTCAGCAACTGCCTGCCGATGACGAGGTCGGGAATCTCGGGCAGTTCCTTCAGTGCGTATGGCGGGTCGGCAAAGATGAAGTCATACTGCTGCCTACAGCTTTTCAGGAATCGGAACACATCGCCGCGGATGGGGATGCACGCCTTGGTATCGAGCTTCTTCAGACAGTCCTGTATGAAGCGGTGATGGTCACGGTCCATTTCGACGCTCACCACCTGCTGGCATCCGCGTGACAAGAGTTCGAGCGAGATGCTGCCGGTGCCGGAGAAGAGGTCGAGCGCCGTGGCTCCGTCGAAGTCCACATACTGCGTCAGCACGTTGAAGATGTTTTCCTTGGCAAAGTCGGTGGTGGGGCGCGCCTTGAACGTGCGCGGAATGTCGAAATGCCTGCCTTTGTATCGTCCTGTAATGATTCTCATGGTGTCTTAAAGTCCTTTCACGTAAAGTGTCACCAGGTCGTAGGGGATGCCCTTGATTTGTGCTACGCTGGCGCGGTTGAACTCGCCCACGGGGTTGACGATGAAGATGCGCTTGATGAACTGGTCCAGCTCCTCTTTCAGCTCATCGCGCTCCACGATGTCGCCCGTCAGGAACAGCTCGTCGTGGTCTGCCGACAGTCCCAGCTGTTTCCATACCGCCAGCATGTAGTATATCGCATCGCTCGCGCCGCTCACCTCGTAGCTGTTGCAGAAGCGGAATCGGTTCTGGACAAAGCTGCACACGTCGAGGTGCTTCTCGTGGAAATAGGCAAACAGCTTGCCGCGCTGTCCGGTATAGCTGCGCTTGTTCAGGTGGTTCCACAGCGGCGTCAGGGCAGCCACGAAGCGCACCGATTCGAAGGCGTCGGTCAGCACCATGCGCAGGTCTTTCGGCATGGCGAACACCGCCACCGCGTTCAGGTCGGCCAGCACCGTGTACATGACCACCCGCTGCTCCACGCGAGTGAAGGTGTGGCGATACTGCTCGTCCACCGCCGACTCGTCGAACTCCTCGGCGGGCACCATCAGCACCGGTGCGTCGACCATCACCAGCACCCTGTGGTACGGCTGCCGCAGCATCTCCACCGTGCGCAGCGCCTCGCGCATGTTGGCGGCTATCGATATACTGCTGTTCAGTGCATACGGCACATACTTCACCTCTTCGCCCTCCGTTGTGGAGAACGACAGGCTGTTCTTGCTTATCCTAATCACAAGTCGCCGTGTGGAATTGGTTGCATTGTCAGTCATGTGTCTTACCTGTTTACCTGATTACTTCACAATACTCATCACGCAAAGCACCGCCAGTGCCAGCGCCACAAGCGCGAGAATCATGTTTGTCTTACTATTACTTATCATTACGCGTGCAAAGGTAATCATTTCCCCCGACACTTCCAATATTTCCCGTTACTTTTTGCAAACGCTGCAAATCAAGGGATTCGCCGAAAAATATAAAAATTGTCAAAACTTGCTTTTCCAAGACGTTAAGATTATTGTGATTTGAAAGATATTAGTTATCTTTGTCGCTGAAGTGAACCCAAAAAGTTGGACACAACTGAAAGGTTCACTTCAGTGACTGACATCCGATATAGGAAGTCGAGATAGTATCGACGAAGATGGGAAACTCAACAAAAAACAAGGGATTGCTATTTTACCCTCCCTTCCTCCCGTCACCCCTCTCAAATGCCGATGTACAGGGCGTTTGAGGCACGGGAGGGAGAATGATTGTCCCTCCCGTTACCCTCCCTTTTTAGGGTTCGCTCCCTCACATTTTGAAAACAAGGGACCCTGGACGGGAGGGAGACGGGAGGGAAAACAAACATCCCTCCCGTCCGTGAACCCCAGTAAATAAAAGGATTCCGAGTGAAAAAGGGAGGAAGGGAGGGTAAAATCGAAAAAACTTTTTTTCTGGCGCAAATAAGGAACGCTTATTGGAAAATAGCCCTGAGTTATGGTGCTACAACTTTTAGTCTTAATAGTTGCAATTAGTCCGTAGGCTTCGGACTCTCAGTCCGAGCCGTTCGGACTGGCAGTCCGTCGGGACGGACTAAATTTTCAACGGAGATATTTGGATAATTGGAAAGAATGGCCTACTTTTGCAAGCGCCATGATCGTTGACGAACTGACATATCGCATCCGGAATGCCTTTGGCTTCGCACCTACCGCCGAGCAGGAGCGTGCCATCGAGGTTTTCACCCAGTTTATGACCGACCGTCACGAGCAGTCGCTGATGATTCTGCGGGGCTCGGCAGGTACGGGCAAGACCACGCTGGCGGCGGCTTTGGTGCGCGCATTGTGCTCGCTGCAGCAGAAAATCGTGCTGCTGGCTCCCACGGGGCGCGCCGCCAAGGTCTTTTCCCTTTATGCCGGGCACCCGGCGTACACCATCCACCGCCGCATCTACCGCCAGAAGTCGATGGAGGGCGCGTTCAACCTCAATTACAACACGGCACAGGACACGCTGTTCATCGTCGACGAGGCGTCGATGGTGGCCAATGCGACCACCGTCGGCGACACGCCCTTCGCCAACGGACAATTGCTCGACGACCTGATACAGTTCGTCTATCGCTCGGCCGAAGGACGCTTGCTACCAGAGGGACGCAAGAACGGCCGGAATTGCCGCATGATGCTCATCGGCGACACCGCCCAGCTGCCCCCCGTCGGCGAGGAGGAGAGTCCCGCCCTGCAGACCGACATCATGCGAAGCTATGGGTTGCACGTTCACGAGTGCGACCTGAACGAGGTGCTACGCCAGAGCCAGGAGTCGGGCATCCTGTGGAACGCCACCATGATACGCCAGCTGATTACCCACGACGGCCCCATGCAGATGCCCGCCGTCCGCTTCGAAGGCTTCAGCGACATCCGACGCATGCCCGGCGACGAGCTCATCGAATCGCTCGCCTCCAGCTACAGCCACGTGGGTACGGACGAGACGATGGTCATCACGCGCTCCAACAAGCGCGCCAACATCTACAACCAGGGCATCCGCAACATGGTGCTGGGCAGGGAGGAGGAACTGTGCTCCGGCGACCTGCTGATGATTGTCAAGAACAACTACTACTGGACGTCTTTGTCCCCTAACTTAGGGGGCTTAGGTTACATCGCCAACGGCGACCGCGCCATAGTCCGCCGAGTGCGCCACGTGGAGCAACTCTACGGCTTCCGATTCGCCGAGGTCACCATGACCTTCCCCGACTACGACGACTACGAACTGACCGCCACCGTGCTGCTGGACACGCTGACCTCAGAGGCACCCGCACTCACGCACCAGCAGCAGACGCAGCTGTACAACCAGGTGATGGAAGATTATGCGGACATTCCCCTGAAGCCCGACCGGCTGAAGAAACTGCGCGAAGACCGACACTACAATGCCCTGCAGATCAAGTTCGGATACGCTGCCACCTGCCACAAGGCGCAGGGCGGACAGTGGGCACACGTATACGTAGACCAGGGATACATGACCGACGACATGCTGTCAGCTGACTACATCCACTGGCTCTACACCGCCTTCACCCGAGCCACCGAACAGCTCTACCTGGTCAACTGGCCTACCAAATGATAATATTTCTTAATTTATGCCCCGTTCTCATATTTTATCCGTACCTTTGCAACCTATTATATAAGCAAACAAGGATAGATTATGGGAAAGATTATAGCTTTAGCAAACCAGAAGGGAGGCGTCGGCAAGACGACGACGACCATCAACCTGGCTGCATCGCTGGCCACACTCGAGAAGACGGTGCTGGTCATTGATGCCGACCCGCAAGCCAACGCTTCGAGCGGACTGGGCGTCAACATCCAGGAGGTAGAATGCTCGCTATACGAGTGTATTATTGATAAAGCCGACGTTCACGATGCCATATACACTACCGACATTGACGGACTGGACATCATACCCAGCCACATCGACCTGGTAGGCGCCGAGATAGAAATGCTGAACCTGGACAAGCGCGAACAGGTATTAGCCGAGATTCTAAAGCCACTGCGCGACGAATACGACTACATTCTCATCGACTGCTCGCCCTCGCTGGGCCTCATCACGGTCAACGCACTGACGGCTTCCGACTCCGTCATCATCCCCGTGCAGTGCGAATACTTTGCACTTGAAGGCATCTCGAAGTTGCTCAACACCATCAAAATCATCAAGACAAAACTGAACCCCAAGCTGGAGATAGAAGGTTTCCTGCTGACCATGTACGACTCGCGCCTCAGACTGGCCAACCAAATCTACGACGAGGTGAAACGACACTTCCAGGAACTCGTCTTCAAAACCGTCATCCAGCGCAACGTCAAACTGTCGGAAAGCCCCTCGCACGGACTGCCCGTCATCCTGTATGACGCCGACTCTACGGGTTCAAAGAACCACCTGGCTCTCGCCAAGGAAATCATCAACAAGAACAGCTAAGAAAACAAATGGCAGTAAAGAAGAAATACGACCGCAGCGTGCTGGGACGCGGACTCGACGACATCGGACGCGGACTCGACGCACTCATCGACACCCACAGCGAGGTGAAGACCGAAGGCTCGTCGAACCTGAACGAGATAGACATCGCACAGATAGAGCCCAACCCCAACCAGCCACGCCGTGAGTTTGACGCCGAGGCCCTGCAGGAACTGGCCACCAGCATCCGCGAACTGGGCATCATACAGCCCATCACCCTCCGCAAGGTGGACGGACAGAAATACCAGATCATAGCCGGTGAGCGCCGATGGAGAGCCTCACAGATTGCCGGACTGACCAAGATCCCCGCCTACATCGTCACCGTTGAAGACCAAGGCGTGATGGAGATGGCACTCGTGGAGAACATACAGCGTGAGGACCTGAACGCCATCGAGATAGCACTCGCCTACCAACACCTGGCAGACGAGACCGGCATGACACAGGCCAAGATATCAGAACGTGTGGGAAAAAGCCGCGCCGCCGTGACCAACTACATGCGACTGCTGAAGTTGCCCGCACAAGTTCAGATAGCCCTGAAGAACCACGAGATAGAGATGGGACACGCCCGGGCACTGCTGGCCATCGACAGTCCCTCGCAGCAAATCAAGCTGTTCAAGGAAATCCTGCAGAACCAATACTCCGTCCGCAAGGTGGAGGAACTGGTACAGGCACTGAAGAACGGCGAGGAAGTGAAAACCGCCACCGGCAAGATATCCGTCAAAGACAAACTGCCCGAGGAATACAACCTGTTGCGCGACCGGCTGGCTCAGTTCTTCCAGGCTAAGGTCCAGATGACCTGCTCACCTAAAGGGAAGGGAAAAATCAGTATTCAATTTGACAACGAGGAACAACTGGAGCGCATCATGAACGCGCTGGACGGAGCGAATGGGTAAGTGGATCATCAGCATCATCATGTTTCTGGTTGCCACCTGTTGTCAGGCGCAGACGGAAGACTTGGCCGTAATGGACTCGTTAGCCAAAGCCGACTCCAAGCAACTCCTCGGTGACACCGTGATAACTGAGGGTGACTCGGCGTCGGTGGTCGTCATGAAAGGAAAAAAAATCAAACCCAAACGCGACTGGAACACCTGGAAACCTAATCCACAGCGTGCACTATGGCTCGCACTGGTACTGCCCGGAGCCGGACAGATATACAACAGGAAATACTGGAAACTGCCCATCATCTACGGCGGATTCGTGGGATGTATCTACGCACTGACGTGGAACAACATGATGTACAAAGACTACTCGCAGGCCTATATCGACATCATGGACGACGACCCCAACACCGCCAGCTACAACAGATTCCTGCACCTGGGCGTGAAAATCGACGAAAGCAACGAAGAACGCTATAAGCAAATCTTCAAAAGCCGAAAGGACAAATACCGCAGATGGCGCGACCTGAGCTTCTTCGTCATGATTGGCGTCTACGCACTTTCCGTTATCGACGCCTACGTGGATGCCGAACTGTCGGTATTTGACATCTCGAAGGACCTCAGCCTGAAAATATCACCCGCGGTCATTCCAAACCACGGTGGAGGAAACCCGCTGCAAGCCCAGTCACTGGGTTTCAACTGCAGCCTGAATTTCTAAACACAAGTAAAGTAGAAAAATGAAGATAAAGACTATCAGCACGATTATCGCCCTGATGCTCACCGTCAGCACAACAGCTCAGGTGAACACTGCCGAAGAGGACGAGACAATAGACGACGAGATTACCGTGACCGACCAGAAAGGCCGACAGGAAGTCATCGAATTCCCGGAGGCCATGACCTACGACCTTGACAGCCTGCTGAACCTCTATATGGCAAAGACCTATCTGGACGAGCCCAGCGACTGCAACATGCGCGACGTAAACCCCGTCTACACGAAAGAGGAATACATCGACCGACTGAGCCGTCTGCCCAACATGATGGAGATGGCCTATAACGAAGTCGTACAGAAATTCATCGACCGATACAGCGGACGCCTGCGCCACTCCATCAGCTATATGCTGGGAGCATCCAACTTCTACATGCCCATCTTCGAGGAGGCGCTGGAGGCTTATCAGTTGCCACTGGAACTGAAATACCTGCCTATCATCGAGTCGGCACTGAACCCAAAGGCAGTCAGCCGCGTGGGGGCCACTGGACTGTGGCAGTTCATGCTGACAACCGGCAAGCAGTATGGCCTGCAAGTCAACTCGCTGGTCGACGAAAGAAGGGACCCCGTAAAGGCTTCATACGCCGCAGCACGCTACCTGAAAGACCTCTATAGAATATTCGGCGACTGGAACTTGGTCATTGCTGCCTATAACTGCGGACCAGAAAATATCAACAAGGCCATCCATCGCACCAACGGCGAGAAGGACTATTGGCAGATTTACCCCTACTTGCCCAAGGAGACACGTGGCTATGTACCCGCCTTCATCGCAGCCAACTACATCATGACCTACTACTCCATGCATAACATCTGTCCGATGACCACACGTCTGCCTGCCAAGACCGACACCGTGATGGTGAACAGGACCATGCATCTGGAACAGGTTGCCAATGTGGTGGGCATCAACATTGATCTGCTGCGGTCGTTGAACCCTATGTACCGACGCGACATCATACCGGGTGCCACCGAACCGTCACCACTGAGACTCCCTCAGTCGGAGGTCGGGAAATTCATCGATGCGGAAGACTCTGTCTACACATACAAGGTTGACGAACTGCTGAACAAGCGTACCGAGGTGGAAGTGAATGACGACGTACCCACCTACTACCACAAGAGCAAACGCAGCTATAAGAAAGGCAAGCGAGGATCACGAGCCAGCAAGCGCCGGGCAACACGCGCCAGCAAGAAACGCGCCACGACGAGTAAGCGTCGCAGCAAGGGACGCCGCTCGAGAAGACGCAGATAAGGACACCATTATATATAAAGGTATAGGAGAAAAGACTATGGACGACGAGCAGATGATGCACGAAGCAGATGATGAGAAACTGATAAACGACGCCTTCCAGCGCCTGTTGGACAACTATATGGCATCACGCCACCGCAAGAAAGTTGACATCATTACCAAGGCGTTCAACTTTGCCAAACAGGCACACAAAGGTGTGCGCCGTCTTTCGGGCGAGCCCTATATCATGCACCCCATCGCCGTCGCCCAGATTGCTTGCGAAGAGGTAGGACTGGGCTCTACAAGTATTTGTGCAGCCCTGTTGCACGACGTAGTGGAAGACACCGACTACACCACCGAGGACATCAGCAACATATTCGGTCCGAAAGTGGCACAGATTGTCGATGGACTAACCAAAATCAGTGGTGGCATCTTCGGTGAGCAAGCCTCAGCACAAGCAGAGAATTTCAAGAAACTGCTGCTTACTATGAGCGACGACATTCGCGTCATCCTCATCAAGATTTGCGACCGCCTGCACAACATGCGCACGCTCCAGTCGCAGCCTGCTAACAAGCAATATAAGATAGCCGGTGAGACCTTATATATTTATGCACCACTCGCCAACCGACTAGGACTCTACAAGATTAAGTCGGAGCTGGAGAACCTAAGTTTCCACTACGAGCATCCTGAGGAATATGCCAGCATTAAAGCCAAGCTGGCAGACACGGAGGCGTCACGTCATGAACTGTTCGACCAGTTCACCGCACCCATCGAGGAGTCGCTGAAGCAGATGGGCATCAAATACGAAATCAAGGAGCGCGTGAAAACACCTTATTCCATCTGGAACAAGATGCAAAACAAGCACGTCACTTTCGACGAGATATACGACATACTGGCCGTACGCATCATCTTCACACCAGAGAAACGCGAGGAGGAGGTCAACGAATGCTTCAATATCTACGTCGCCATCTCGAAGATATACAAGAGCCATCCTGACCGGCTGCGCGACTGGCTGAACCACCCGAAAGCCAACGGATACCAGGCCCTGCACGTCACCCTCATGTCAAAACAAGGACGTTGGATAGAGGTGCAGATACGCTCAGACCGAATGGACGAGATAGCCGAACAGGGTTTTGCCGCCCATTGGAAATATAAGGAAGGCGAGGACGTAGAATATACGGAGGACGAGAACGAACTGAACGATTGGCTGCGCACCATCAAGGAGATTCTGGACGACCCACAGCCGGACGCAATGGACTTCCTGGATGCCATCAAGCTGAACCTCTTCGCCTCGGAAATCTTTGTATTCACCCCCAAGGGCGAAATCAAGACAATGCCTACCGGATGTACGGCACTCGACTTCGCCTTTAGCATACACACTTTCCTGGGCTCCCACTGTATCGGAGCCAAGGTGAACCATAAGCTGGTTCCGCTGAGCCATAAGCTGCAAAGTGGCGACCAGGTGGAAATCCTGACTTCAAACTCGCAACACGTACAGCCCTCATGGATTAATTTCGTGAGCACGGCAAAGGCAAAAGCGAAGATACAGGCCATCCTGCGCAAAAACAGCCGGGAACTTCAGAAGAAAGGCGAGGAGATGCTCGATGAATTCCTGAAGAAGAACAACATCGCCGACCAAATCAATGCGGCCGACCAGCTGACGGAATTCCATGAGAGTCGTAACCGGGAGGACTTCTTCATCGGACTGGCTGAGAAAACCATCCTGCTGGGCGAAAAGGATATCGACGAGTTGCAGGGCAAGAACACGAAGAATGGCGGATGGCGCAAACTTGTTCCCTTCCTTGGTCGAAACAAGCAAAAGAAAGAACCGGAACAACAGGAGTTGTTCGTCGTACCGGAGAAGTTCAATCGTAAGAAACCTATCTACATCAGTGACGAGAACATCAGACAATATAAGTTCAAACACTGCTGTCACCCCATCCCCGGCGACGACGTCCTGGGATTCATTGACGGCAAGCACCAGATAGAAATACACAAGCGCAGCTGTCCCGTAGCCGCCAAGCTAAAGGCTAGTTTCGGCAACCGCATCCTCGATGCCAAATGGGACATGCACAAGAAACTATACTTCGACGCTACCATCCGTCTGCAAGGCATCGACCGCGTAGGCATGCTACTCGACTTGTCGCGCATCATCTCGAAGCAGATGAATGTCAACATCCACAAACTGACCATCGACAGTGAGGACGGCGTCTTCGACGGAACCATCGAACTTCGCGTTCACGACCGCGAGGATGTCAAGGAGATTATCAACCAACTGAAGGGTGTCGACGGACTACAGGATGTAACACAGATTATGTAATCCAATTATAAAAACGACAAACTACCTACAATGAAAAATCTTATCTGCTTTATTTGTGCCCTCATGGGATTTGTGAGCGCACAAGCCGCTAGCTACGACAACCCGGATACCCTTGTGGTCAGCCGAGACGGCACCGGACAATTCCGTAACATCAGCGACGCCATCGAGGTATGCCGCGCCTTTATGGAGTACCATAAGGTCATCTATGTCAAGAAAGGCACCTACAAGGAGAAACTCATCATACCACAGTGGCTCACCAATATAGAGATATGCGGTGAAGACCGTGACAACACCATCATCACATGGGACGATCACGCCAATATCAAGGCGGACATCTCACCACTCACCGCGCAAGGACCTTCTCAGAAGATAGGAACCTTCCGCACCTTCACACTGAAGATAGAAGGAAGCAAGATCACCCTGAAGAACATCACCATAGAAAACAACTCAGCACGACTAGGACAGGCTGTTGCATTACACACCGAAGGCGACAGGCTGACATTCATCAACTGCCGATTCCTAGGACATCAGGATACCATCTATACTGGCAATGCCAAGACACGTCTATTCTTCGACCATTGCTACATCGAAGGAACAACCGACTTCATATTCGGACCCTCGACGGCATGGTTTGAGAACTGTGACATCTTTTGTAAGGCGAATTCATACATCACAGCAGCCTCAACGCCCAAGGATGTGCCTTACGGATACATCTTCAACAACTGCCGCATCACCATCAACCAAAAGGTGAACAAGGTTTTCCTCGGACGTCCCTGGCGCGACTACGGATACACACTGTTCATGAACTGCGAACTGCCTCGCGGCATCGCTCCAGAGGGATGGCACAAATGGCGCGAGGGCGCTGACAAGACTTGTCGCTATATGGAGTACAACAACCGCGGCGAAGGCGCAGACACCAGCAAGCGCGTAGCATGGGGCCGACAACTAACCAAGAAGGAGGCTATGAAGATTACACGAGAGGCTGTGTTCAGCATCAATGACACATGGAACCCATAAAAACTAACATATGAGAAAACAACTATTGACCGCACTTGCATGTGTTGCCTTATTAAACGTCAGCGCACAGGAGAACCCATTATGGATGCGCTTCAGTGCCATCTCACCTGACGGACAGACCATTGCGTTCTCCTATCAAGGAGACATCTATACCGTAGCTGCCTCGGGAGGCGAAGCTCGGCAGTTAACAACCAACCCCGCTTATGATGCCTACCCTATCTGGAGCCCTGACGGCCAAAACATCGCCTTCGCTTCTACGCGCGAAGGAAGCTTTGACGTCTACCTGATAAACCGGAATGGAGGAAACCCGACCCGACTGACCACCCACAGCAACGACGAACTGCCTTTGGCCTTCAAGGATAATGAACATGTGTTGTTCAAAACGAAGCTGATACCTACGGCACAAGCTATCGTTATCCCACGCAGCTTCCCCCAAGTTTATGAAGTCAGCACCAAGGGAGAACGCCCACGGCTGTTCTCGGTTATCACCATGGAGGACATTAGCATCAACAGTCGTGGAGATGTGCTCTACCACGATTACAAAGGCTATGAGGATCCGTTCCGCAAGCACCACCAGTCGGCTATCACACGTGATATCTGGCTGAAGAGAGGTGAACAGTTTACACAACTGACCAAGTTCCGCGGTGAGGACCGTAACCCGGTATGGGCTGCCGACGGCCAGTCGTTCTACTACCTAAGTGAACAGGACGGCACCTTCAACGTATGGAAACGCAACATCGACGGTTCGGGAGCACAACAGCTGACACACCATCAGCAAAACCCCGTCCGCTATCTGACTGCTGCCAAGAACGGGACGCTTTGCTACGGATATAATGGTGAAATATACACGTTGACGAACGGAAAGGAGCAGAAGGTCAGCATCACAATAACAGCTGACCGTAGCGACAAGGACCTCATACGTCTAGTGGAAACGACAGGTGCCACCGAGATATGCCTGTCGCCAAATGGCAAGGAGATTGCTTTCATCATGCACGGCGACGTCTATGTTACCTCACTCGACTACAAGACAACCAAGCGTGTCACCAACACACCAGAGCAGGAGCGTAACCTCAGTTTCGCACCCAACGGACGCACTCTGGCATACGCCTCTGAGCGTAACGGAGTTTGGCAACTGTATCAGACGACCATCCAGAACAAGGGTGAGAAACAGTTTGCATATGCTACCGACCTAAAAGAGGAACAGCTGACAAAGACGGACCGTGTGTCGATGCAACCTAAATACAGTCCAGACGGCAAGGAGATTGCCTTCTTCGAGAACCGTGCAGACCTGCGTATTCTCAATGTCGCCACCAAACAGGTACGCACCGTACTGGACGGGAAGTACAACTATTCATACAGCGACGGCGACCTCTGGTTTGAATGGAGTCCTGACAGTCATTGGCTGTTGTCGAGCTATATCGGCAACGGCGGTTGGCACAGCCCTGACATCGCACTGGTTGACGCATCAGGGAAGAAAGCACCTTACAATCTGACAAACAGCGGTTACAGCAACGGTTACGGCAAATGGGCCTTGGGCGGCAAGGGCATGCTCTTTACCAGCGACCGTGCAGGTTATCGCAGTCATGGTAGCTGGGGTGCCGAGGAAGATGTCTACCTCATGTTCTTCGACCTGGATGCCTACGAGCGTTTCCAAATGAACAAGGAGGAAAAGGCTTTATACGACGAGGCAGCCAAAGAGGCGAAGAAAGCAAAGGACACAGAAAACAAGGACAAAAAGTCTGCCGACAAGAAGAAAAAGAAAACAGAACCCGCCAAGAAGGAACCTGCAAAATTGGTGTTCGACCTGGATAACTGCCGAGACCGCATCGTACGCCTGACGGTTAACTCTAGTCATCTAGGAGATGCAGTACTGAGTCCCAAGGGCGACACACTTTACTATCAGGCTTCGTTCGAAGACGGATACGACCTTTGGAAACACGACCTGCTAGAGGACAAAACAGAATTGGTGCTGAAAAACGTCGGAAACAGTACCATGCAGACGGATAGCAAGTTCAAAACGCTCTACCTCTGCTCAAGAGGTATCAAAAAAATAGACCTCGCAAAGAACAAGTCGGAAGCGATTGTGTTCGAAGCACCCTTCGACCGTCGTCCTTATCAGGAGCGCCAATACCTATTCGACCACGTATGGAGACAGGTTAAGGAGAAATTCTACGATTCCACGATACATGGCATCGACTGGGTAGGCTACCGTAAGAATTATGAGCGTTTCTTGCCTTACATCAACAATAATTACGACTTCCGCGACATGCTGAGCGAAATGCTGGGTGAACTGAATGGTTCTCACACTGGTGCCCGCTACTATCCCACTGGAGCTGCACTTAAGACTGCCCACCTTGGCGTGTTTATCGACCAAGCCTACGAGGGTGATGGCCTGCGTATCGAAGAGGTCATCAAACGTGGACCATTTGCCGTGCGTAACACCGGTGTCACCGCAGGATGCATCATCGAGAAAATTGATGGTCAGGACATCAAGAAAGGCAAGGACTACTACTATATGCTTGACGGCAAGGCAGGAAAGCGTATCCACGTCACAGTATACAATCCCAAGGACGGGAAACGCAACGACATCGTCATCAAACCGGTATCACAGACTAATCTTGACGAGTTGCTGTACAAGCGTTGGGTAGACCGAAACCGCAAACTGGTTGACAGTCTGTCTGGCGGACGATTGGCTTATGTTCACGTAAAGGCGATGAATAGTGAGAACTTCCGCAATGTATACAGCGAACTGCTGAGCGACGAAAACCGCAACAGGGACGCCGTCATCGTGGATGAGCGTGGCAATGGTGGCGGATGGCTGCACGATGACTTGTGTACCTTGCTGAGCGGACGCGAATACCACCGCTTCGTACCTAATAACAAATATGTAGGACGTGACCCGTTCAACAAGTGGGTAAAGCCCTCATGCGTGCTAATGAATGAAGACTGCTACAGCAACGGTTCCGGATTCCCCTGGGTATACCGTGAACTGGGCATCGGCAAACTAATCGGTACACCCGTTGCCGGTACGGCGACCTCTGTTTGGTGGGAGACGCTGATGGACCGCACTTTGGTCTTCGGTATCCCGCAAGTCGGTAAATGGGACAAGAACAACCAGTTCATGGAAAACCAAGAGTTGTTCCCAGACATCGAGGTCTTTAACACTCCAGAAGATTACATCAACGGACATGACCGCCAGTTAGAAGCTGCTATCAAGGAGATGATGAAGGCGAAATAAAAACAAATGGGCTACTCAAGGTAGTCCATTTGTTTTTTTAAGGCTTGAAGCTCTGCGCGTATGCTTATCAACTTGGTAAGCACTTCTGCTTTCTTGTCGGCTCCATCCCTGTTGCTGTTGATAATCTTCTTTGCAGCAGCCAACTTAAAGCCCCGTACCTTCACAAGATTATGTATCAGGCGAATCTGCTCAATGTCTTTCTCCTGATACTGACGTATCTTGGAGGGTCCGCTGGTCTTGGGTTTCAAGTAAGGAAACTCCTGCTCCCAATAACGCAATGTGCTCTCGTTGACCCCAAACATGTCAGCAACTTCCTTGATGGAATAATAGAGCTTGAGATTCTTATTCAGATTCAATGCCATAGTACAAATACATCTTATGGCTGCAAAGATACAAAGAAGAACGGAAAAAACAAAATAAAAAAACATATTTTGCAAAAAAATTACTTTCTACATTTGGAGAATCGGGAAACTATTTGTACTTTTGCAAACAAACAAATAATATTATTACCTAAACTAATAGAACAATGAAACTCAGAATCAAAAGAATTTTAATGACTGCCTGCATGGCAGTAATAGCGCTAATGGCTTCAGCTCAAAACGAGGCGATGACTAACGAAACAGTTCTGGAACTGCTTAAGGAAGGATTTTCTTCAGAAGAAATCATTGGTGCCATTGAGAATAGTACCGAACGGAAAATCACCTATAGCATAGACTTCATGCGCCAACTGAAAGCGGCTGGTGCAGAACCTTCACTTACCACATTCATCCAAAAGGTTGCCAAGACCGACTTTGGCTATGAGGGTATACTTTGGTGGAACCCGACAGGAGGAGGAAAGCCTAAGAAAATGTTCCGCACGCAGTTTGAGAAGGAATCGAAGGGCTTTAACCTGGGTACTATAGCCTTGATGGGAGCAGGTGCACTGATTGCTGGTTCTGCCATATCAGGAAACAAGCCTTCAGATGGTGTTGCCGCTGCTACTGCAGCTGGTGCCGTTGCATTGATGTCATCAGGAAAGGACGTCCAAAAGCTGATGCTGCCTGGTGCCACTTCAAAGCTACAAATGGAAGGCGAGAACGGACGTCATCCGGTATTCCGTTTCTTCTTCCCCAAGAAAGAAAATGAGAGCTTCCAACAGGGCGCCGACAACTGGTACCAAATTGTGATGAGTTCGATACAGAACCCCAACGAGTTCCAGTGCATCAAGATGCAGGTGAAAGAGCCTAAGAAAAACGGTAAGGGCGGACGCCGTCTATTCCCCGACAAGATGTCGTACAGTGTTTTAGGATTTGAAGGCACAAACGCTTCAAACCGCAACATCATTGATTTCGAAATCAACGAGATTAACAACAACACCTTCGAGGTAACCTTCCCCAAGGAACTGGAACCAGGCGAATACTGCTTCTTCTACAAAGGCGGCCTGGGCAGTGAATCGTTTAAGGAACATCCCTTCGGATTTGATTTTACAGTAAAATAGATTATTTATAACCATTAATTTTACAAGTTATGAAAAAAATTCTGTTATCACTCATTGCTCTAGTTGCAATGGCTGTTTCTGCCAGTGCACAGACCGTTTACATTTCAACTGGTGACGGAGCCGTAGCCTATCACAAGAGTAAGTCATGTAGCTATCTGACCAATTCAAAAGACGTCAAGAGTACTACCCCTGCAGAAGCCAAGAAGATGGGACGCCACGAGTGTACGCGCTGCTACGGCACTGCAGCTGCTACCAAGAAGGCAACAACTACTACTAAGAAGACGAATACACCTGCACGTGACGAGAAGGGACGCTTCATTAAGAAGACTGATACTAAGAAGGTAGAGGCTAAGAAGACTGAAAGCAAGAAGACTGCAACGAAGAAGACCGAGGCAAAGAAGACTGAGGCTAAAAAGACCACTCCTGCTCGAGACGAAAAAGGTCGTTTCATCAAAAAGGCTGACACTAAAAAGGTAGAAACCAAGAAGGCCACCCCAGCTCGTGATGAGAAAGGACGCTTTATCAAGAAAGCAGAAACAACCAAAAAGACTAAGAAAGCTGCATAAGCTCGTATATAACTGTTTACTAAATACTGTTCATACTGATGTTTTCAGAGTGGACAGTATTTTTTTGCACAAACCGCATGTTTTGTGCACAAACATGTTGTTTTTGTGCATTTTGTTTGGCTGTGTGCGCAAAAAAACGTACCTTTGCACCGCTTTTCAGAAAAGAATACACATTATTTAATTAATAATTATGGCTTTAAAGATTGTTGTGTTGGCCAAGCAAGTGCCAGACACCCGTAATGTGGGTAAGGATGCTATGACTGCCGAAGGAACGGTAAATCGTGCTGCTCTACCCGCTATCTTCAATCCAGAAGATTTGAACGCCCTGGAACAGGCTCTTCGCTTGAAGGAGCAGAATCCAGGCTCAACAGTAGGAATCCTCACGATGGGTCCTCCACGTGCAGGTGAAATCATCCGTCAGGGACTTTATCGTGGCGCAGATACAGGCTGGTTGCTCACCGACCGTTTGTTTGCCGGTGCTGATACCCTTGCAACCTCCTACGCACTAGCTACTGCCATCAAGAAGATTGGCGATGTAGATATCGTGATAGGAGGTCGCCAAGCTATTGACGGTGACACTGCTCAAGTAGGTCCTCAGGTAGCTCAGAAGTTAGGTCTTAACCAGGTAACATACGCTGAGGAAGTACTCTCAGTCAAGGATGGAAAGGCTACTATCAAGCGTGTCATCGACGGTGGTGTGGAGACTGTAGAGGCTCCTCTGCCAGTAGTGATTACCGTGAATGGTAGTGCAGTTCCCTGTCGTCCCCAGAACGCGAAACTGGTGATGAAGTACAAGCGTGCTACCTGTCCGATGGAACGTCCTGCTGAGGGTACGCCATACGACTATTTGTATGAGGAGCGCCCCGAACTGAATCTGAACCAGTGGAGCGTGGCTGATGTGGACGGCGATGTGAACCAGTGTGGTCTTAGTGGCTCACCCACCAAGGTGAAGGCCATCAAGAACATCGTGTTCCAGGCTAAGGAGTCGAAGACTTTGACGGCTTCTGATGCTGATATCGAGGGAATGATCAAAGAATTGTTGGACGAGAAGATTATTGGTTAAAAAGAGATATGAACAACGTATTTGTATATTGCGAAATAGAAGGTACTCAGGTACAAGAAGTATCTCAGGAGCTGCTGACCAAAGGTCGCAAGCTCGCCAATGAACTGAAGGTAGAGCTCCACGCCATTGTTGCTGGAACAGGCATTAAGGGCAAGGTGGAGGATCAGATTCTGCCTTACGGTGTTGACAAGCTGTTTGTTTTCGACGCTAAGGACCTGTTCCCTTACACCTCAGCTCCCCACACCGATATCTTGGTTAACCTCTTCAAGGAGGAGCAGCCACAGATCTGTCTGATGGGTGCTACTGTCATCGGTCGCGACCTTGGTCCTCGTGTGTCATCATCGCTGACTTCTGGTCTGACTGCTGACTGCACTGAGCTGGAGATTGGACCTTTCGAAGACAAAAAGAATAATAAGGTATATGAGAACCTGCTCTATCAGATTCGTCCGGCTTTCGGTGGTAACATCGTAGCTACCATCGTGAACCCCGACCATCGTCCACAGATGGCAACCGTTCGTAGTGGTGTGATGCAGAAGGCTCTCTATGAGGGCGAGTGCAAGAAGGAGGTTGTTTACCCCGAGGTTTCTAAGTATGTTAGTCCTGAGGCTTTCGTCGTGAAGGTACTCGACCACCACGTAGAGGCTGCTAAGCACAACCTGAAGGGTGCGCCCATCGTGGTGGCTGGTGGTTACGGTATGGGTTCGAAAGAGAATTTTGACATGCTGTTCCAGTTGGCAAAGGTGCTTCATGGTGAGGTTGGCGGTTCTCGTGCTGCCGTTGATGCAGGCTGGCTCGACCACGATCGTCAGATTGGTCAGACGGGTGTCACCGTTCATCCGAAGGTGTACATCGCCTGCGGTATCTCTGGACAGATTCAGCACATCGCCGGTATGCAGGACTCTGGTATCATCATCAGTGTAAACAGTGACCCCGATGCACCTATCAATCGTATTGCTGACTACGTGATTGTTGGCACAGTTGAAGAGGTCGTACCGAAGCTGATTAAGTACTATAAGCAGAACTCGAAGTAAGATGAAAGCATTAGAATATTTCCTTCTTTTTTGTGCTATTGTACTGCTTGCTGTATCCTATTACCTTAGTACGGAAGGCAATTTTAAAGTTGCTGCTTTAGTGAACTTCTGTGCTTTTATTTGTGGTACAGTAGCCGGCACAAGAATAGGAGGAAGAATTTATAAGAAGAATCAAGAAAACAAAGAATAATATTATGGCTAATTATTATAGCGATCATCCTGAGATCGGGTTCTACTTGAACCACCCCCTGATGGCTCGTATCGTTGAGCTGAAAGAAAAGGGTTTCGCTGATGCGAAAGAATATGACTACGCCCCCGTTGATCTGGGCGATGCCATCGAGAACTACAAGCAGATTCTCGACATCACTGGCGACGTGGCAGCCAACATCATCGAGCCAAACTCTGAGGCTGTTGACCTGGAAGGTCCGCACCTTGAGAACGGTCGTATGATCTACGCCTCTAAGACCTACGAGAACCTCGATGCCACCCGTAAGGCTGGTCTTTGGGGTGTCTCGATGCCTCGCCGTTACGGCGGTCTGAATCTGCCTAACGCAGTGTTCTCTATGCTGAGCGAGATGATTTCGGCTGCCGATGCCGGTTTCCAGAACATCTGGAGCCTGCAGAGCTGTATCGATACGCTCTATGAGTTCGGTTCAGAGGAGCAGCGCCAGAAGTATATCCCCCGTGTTTGCGCTGGTGAGGGCATGTCGATGGACCTCACTGAGCCCGATGCCGGTTCAGACCTGCAGCGCGTGATGCTGAAGGCCACCTTCGACGAGAAAGAGAACTGCTGGCGTCTGAATGGTGTGAAGCGTTTCATCACCAATGGTGATAGCGACATCCACCTCGTGCTGGCTCGTTCTGAGGAAGGCACCAAGGACGGCCGTGGTCTGTCGATGTTCATCTACGACAAGCGCCAGGGTGGTGTTGACGTGCGTCACATCGAGCACAAACTCGGTATTCACGGCTCACCCACCTGTGAGCTGACCTATAAGAATGCAAAAGCAGAACTCTGCGGTAGCACTCGTCTAGGTCTGATTAAATATGTGATGGCCCTTATGAACGGTGCCCGTCTGGGTATTGCTGCACAGTCGGTAGGTGTTGAGCAGGAGGCTTACAACGAGGGACTGACCTACGCTAAGGAGCGCCAGCAGTTTGGTGAAGCAATCATCAACTTCCCTGCTGTCTACGATATGCTCTCTCGCATGAAGGCCAAGCTCGATGCCGGTCGTTCTCTGTTGTATGAGACCGCTTGCTACGTGGATGTTTACAAGTGCCTCGAAGACATCGAGCGCGACCGCAAACTCACTCCCGAGGAGAAGCAGGAGTTGAAGAAGTATCAGCGCTTAGCTGATGCCTTCACGCCACTGGCTAAGGGTATGAACTCTGAGTATGCCAACCAGAATGCCTACGACGCCATCTCTATTCACGGTGGTTCTGGCTTCATCATGGAGTACAAGAGCCAACGCCTGTTCCGCGATGCTCGTATCTTCTCTATCTACGAAGGTACCACTCAGTTGCAGGTGGTTGCTGCTATCCGCTATATCACCAACGGTACTATGTTGGCTAATATCAAGGAGATGGCTGCAAACCTCCAGACTTGCGATTGTATGGCAGGACTGAAAGCTCGCGTTGAAAAACTCATCCCCGTTTATGAAGAGGCTCTTGCTAACGTGAAGGCACTGGAGAATCAGGATGCTCAAGACTTCCTAGCCCGTCGTCTATACGATATGACTGCCGAGCTTGTGATGAGTCTGCTTATTATCCGTGATGCCAGCAAGGCTCCCGAGCTCTTCAAGAAGAGTGCCAACGTCTATGTCCGCATGACAGAGGAAGATGTTCTCGGAAAGAGTGCATATATCAAGGTCTTCCAGGTAGAAGACCTTGAGAGTTTCCGTTCTGAATCAAGTGCAAACGAGGAGTAAGCCATGATGACAGCTAATGAGATTCGCGACTCGTACAAGAAGTTCTTCGAGTCGAAGCAGCATGCTATCGTGCCTTCTGCACCGATGGTCATCAAGGACGACCCCACGCTGATGTTCACCAACGCTGGTATGAACCAGTGGAAGGACATCATATTAGGAACGCGCGACCCAGAGCCCCGTCGTCGTGCTGACACCCAAAAGTGTCTGCGTGTCAGCGGTAAGCACAACGACTTGGAAGAGGTAGGCCACGACACCTACCACCACACCATGTTCGAGATGCTGGGCAACTGGAGTTTCGGCGATTATTTCAAGGAAGGTGCCATTGATATGGCTTGGGAGTATCTAGTTGATGTGCTCAAACTGAATCCTGCCGACCTGTATGTCACCGTATTCGAGGGCTCTCCAGAAGAAAATATCCCGCGTGATGACGAGGCTGCCAAATATTGGGCTAAGCATGTTCCCGAGGATCATATCATCAACGGCAACAAGCACGACAACTTCTGGGAAATGGGTGATACAGGTCCCTGCGGTCCTTGCTCCGAGATTCACGTTGACAGCCGTACCCCTGAGCAGAAAGCTGGCTCAGGCAAGTCTGGCCGTGAACTCGTGAATAAGGATGATCCTCAGGTCATTGAGATATGGAATTTGGTGTTCATGCAGTTCAATCGAAAAGCAGACGGCTCGCTGGAGAAGCTTTCTATGAACGTTATTGATACCGGTATGGGCTTTGAGCGCTTGGTTCGCATGATGCAGGGCAAGCACTCCAACTACGATACCGATGTATTCCAACCTATTATCAAGGCCGAGCAGGACATCACTGGTCTGAAATATTTCACCTTTGAGGAAGAAACAGAGAATCCTATCAGCAAAGAACAGGACGACATCAACGTAGCCATGCGTGTCTGTGCAGACCATCTGCGTGCCGTAGCTTTCTCGATTGCCGACGGACAGTTGCCTTCCAATGCAAAGGCCGGTTATGTGATTCGTCGCATCCTTCGCCGTGCCGTTCGCTATGCTTACACTTTCCTTGGTCAGAAAGACGGTTTCCTCTATAAGCTCATCCCCACCCTCGTTCATGAGATGGGCGATGCCTTCCCCGAGCTGAAGGCTCAACAGCAGTTGATTACCAAGGTCATCAAGGAAGAGGAAGATTCCTTCCTTCGCACCCTCGACAAAGGTATCTCGCTGCTCGATAAGGCAATGGAAGAGCTGAAGGCTCAGGGCAAGGACCAGTTGGATGGTGTTCAGGCTTTCCGTATGTTCGACACCTATGGTTTCCCACTCGACCTCACAGAACTGATTTGTCGTGAGAATGGCTTTACCGTCGACGAGGAGCAGTTCAATGTAGAGATGCAGAAACAGAAAGACCGTGCCCGTAATGCCGCTGCTGTGGAGAACAGCGATTGGGTAGAACTGGAACAGGGCGAACAACAGTTTGTAGGCTACGACTATACCGAATACAACTGTCATATTCTCCGCTACCGAAAGGTAACCCAAAAGAAGAATGAGTTCTACGAGCTTGTGCTCGATGCCACTCCCTTCTATGGTGAAATGGGTGGACAGGTAGGTGACTGTGGTGTGCTCGTCAACGAGAACGAGACCGTGGAGATTGTAGACACCAAGCGTGAGAACAATCAGAGCGTCCACATCGTCAAGCAACTGCCCAAGGACCCTGCGGCTGAATTCATGGCCTGCGTCGACACAGACAAGCGCAATGCATCAGCTGCCAACCATACGGCTACCCACCTGCTTGACTACTCATTGAAGCAAATCTTGGGCGACCATGTGGAACAGAAGGGTTCATTCGTTAGTCCCGATACCCTTCGTTTCGACTTCTCTCACTTTGAGAAAGTCACTGACGAACAACTACGTCAGGTAGAGCGGATGGTCAACGACATGATTCGTCAGGACATCCACATCGACGAACACCGTGACGTGCCTTTTGATGAAGCTAAAAAACTCGGCGCCATCGCCCTCTTCGGTGAAAAATATGGTGACAAGGTTCGCGTGGTTCGCTTCGGTCCTTCATGCGAGTTCTGCGGAGGTATTCACGCCACTTCTACTGGCCGTATCGGATTCTTCAAGATTCTCTCTGAGAGCAGTGTAGCAGCCGGTATACGTCGAATAGAAGCTACGACAGGGCGCGACTGCGAGGAGCGCCTCTACCAGATGGAGGACATTCTGAAGAACATCAAGTCATTCTTCAACAATGCCAAAGACCTGCAAGGTGTCATTCAGAAGTATATCGAAGAGCACGATCACATGAAGAAGGAGATTGAAGGTTTCCAGACTCAGGCTGTTGAGCGCGCTGCCCAACGACTGGTTGAGAAGGCTCGCGAGGTGAATGGCGTCAAGGTCATTACCAGCGTACTACCCATGTCACCTGCTGCTGCCAAGGACCTGACCTTTAAGATTCGCGCCGCAGTCGACGGCTCACTGCTCTGCGTCATCGGTTCGCACGAGAACAATAAGCCACAGCTCTCCATCATGATGAGCGACGATATGGTCAGCGACCATGGATTGAATGCCGGCCAGATGGTACGCGAGGCTGCCAAACTGATTCAGGGTGGCGGAGGCGGACAGCCTCACTTTGCCCAGGCAGGCGGAAAGAATGTTGATGGTCTTAGCACAGCCGTTGACAAAGTGATAGCATTAGCAAATCTATAACATGAACAAAAAAGCGAGCCACATAATGACTCGCTTTTTTATTTCACAGGCTCCATATGGAGTGATACATGCGTCGTTGGACCGAAGCGCTCCTTCAACTTTTGCTCAATCGTTGTTGCTCGTTCATGGACAACATATAAAGGGAGTTGTCCATCCATTCGCACATGAGCTTCAATAGCGATACGGTTGCCAATACGACGAGTACGCAAATTATGCAGTTGCCCAACATCGTTGAACGACAGAATAATCTCTATTATTTCGTTTTCCGTTTCTTCGGGCAACGAACACTCTGTCAGTTCCCCCATACTCGTCTTAAGTAGTTCATAAGCCACCTTGACCAACATCAGTCCCACAACTATGGAAGCTAATGGGTCAAGTACTGTCCAACGCTGTCCCAACCAAATAGCCAGTCCGATACCAATTGCTGCACCAATCGATGAAAGGGAGTCACTGCGGTGATGCCAGGCATTAGCGACCATTACTTGTGAGTCAAGTTTCCGGGCTCTATGCATAGTGTATTGATAGAGCAATTCTTTAATGGCAATTGACAGCAAGGCTGCCCACAAAGCTATCCAACCAGGAGCCTTAAGTTCATTTCCGTCTAACCACGACAGGGACTTCTGGAATCCTGATACCACGATGCCCGTTGCTGCCGCCATTAATGCCAAGGCTATCAAAAACGATGCAATGGTTTCAAATTTACCATGTCCATAGTCATGTGACTGGTCCTGAGGCTTGGCGCTGATGCTTACAAACACCAATACTAAGATATCTGTCACAAAGTCGGACAAAGAATGCACTGCATCGGCAATCATGGCAGAACTGTTACCAACAATACCCGCAACAAACTTAAACGTCAGCAGGATCGCATTGCCAACGCTGCCAACCAGCGTCACCTTATAGATTTCTCTTTCCCTATTCATGTCATGCGAAAACAGTCATATAGTCATGCAAAGATACTGCTTTTTCCATAAAAACAATATCGTTTTAGAAAATAATTCATACCTTTGCACTTGAAAAGAAATGAAACAATTGATTCAATTTATCAAAGACTGGACACTGCCCGTGGCGATTGCCATTGGGTCGACGTGCTACCTGCTGTTTTACTGGGTTCCTGGACTTGATGCAGCAGGTGATGCACTGGGGCCTGTATTCGACTTGATATTCCCGCTGTTCGTCTTCCTAACCTTGCTGGTTACATTCTGCAAAGTGGACTATCACCAAATGCGCCCTCATCGCTGGCACGTTGGTATATTAGCCGCTCAGCTGTTGATGGTAGCGGTCAACATCGGCATCATCTTCTGGGTAGAGTCTCTCCCCGACCACTCTTCCCCAATTACCTCTAAGTTATTATGGGAGGCTGTGCTGACATGTATCATTGGGCCTTCAGCTTCTGCCGCTCCTGTAGTGGCAGGCAAGTTAGGAGGCAACATATCTACGATGACCACCTACACCTTATTATCGTCAATGGTTTCCGCAGTACTTATCCCTTTAGTGTTCCCCATCCTAGAACAGGTGATTCACGTTGATTTTCTATCAGCTTTTCTTGTCATCCTTCAGAAAGTATCTATCGTGTTACTACTGCCTCTTGTATTAGGATGGTTTATTCAGCACTATCTTTATGGATTACATCGTCGCATAGTATCAATGCCCAATCTCAGTTTCTATTTCTGGGCGATATCACTTAGCATCACTACGGGCATCACGGTTAAGAATATCGTGCACAGCGAAGCAACCATCCTGCTGCTCCTGCTCATTGCCATAGCCACCTTTCTGCTTTGCTTCGTACAATTTGCCATCGGTCGTGGCATAGGCCGTTGGCTGGGCGAGGAAATCAACGCCGGTCAGGCGCTGTTCCAGAAGAATACAGCACTCAGTATCTGGGTGGCCTATATGTATCTGAATCCTGTAGCCTCGGTGGGTGCCGGCTGTTACGTGCTATGGCAGAATATCATCAACAGCCTTGAAATCTACGAGCAGCGAAAGGCGCAATCATGACATGTCTAATTAATCACTTATAACGGATGAAAAAACTATTCCTAAGCATGGTGTTGCTCATTGCAACCCTTTCTGCTAACGCTCAGTTTGGCGAGCCAGACTTTGACGGCAAGTATGCCACCGACCTGATTAAGCCCGGTACGATGGCGCCAGACTTTAAGATGAAAACCATTGACGGAAAAACATTCCAACTATCAAAACTGAAGGGTAAGACCGTTGTCCTTGACTTTTGGGCCTCATGGTGCCCGGATTGCCGTAAGGACGCCCCTGAGGTAGTCCGCATGCATCAGGAATACGGACCGCAGGGAGTCGAGTTCATCGGAATATCCATGGACACCGACGTAGCAGCGTGGAAGAAAGCGTGTCAGCTATTTGGCATAACATATACGCAGGTATCAGAACTGAAGAAATTCCGTGAGACGGACATTGCCAAGGCTTATGGGGTGAAGTGGATTCCCTCAATGGTTGTCATTGACAAGGATGGCAAGGTGGCGCTTTCTACGGTGTTGCCCTACAAGGTGGACAAGTACCTGAAGGAATTGCGCCCTACAGGGTTTGTTCCTACGAAAACGCGCGTGACAATAGACGGTGACCACGGCAAACTGGCTGCCATCGTTCAGAAGCCTGCCCTGAAGCAGGGTGAGCATTGCCCGATGGTTGTCTTCTGCCACGGCTTCGGGGGGCGCAAGGAGGGCCCGCTGTTTGAGTTGGTTGCCGATTCTCTTCAGAAGCATGGCATTGCCAGCATCCGTTTTGATTTCAACGGACACGGAGAGAGCGAAGGAAAGTTCCAGGACATGACCGTGCCCAACGAGATAGAAGATGCCAAGAAGGTTGTTGCCTTTGTCAAGCGTCTACCATACGTCGGCAAAATCGCTTTAGTTGGTCATTCACAGGGTGGAGTGGTTGCCTCAATGACGGCTGGAGAACTGAATACGGACATCAGTGCCGTGGTGCTGATGGCGCCTGCTGCCGTACTGCGTGACGACGCCATCCGCGGTTCTGTCTTCGGAAAGCAGTTCAACCCCTTGGACCCTCCAGAGTTTGTAGAACTTTGGCCAGGTCAGAAACTCGGTGCGAAATACATCAAGACAGCCTTCTCACTGCCTATCTATGAGACGGCAGCCCATTACCAGGGGCCAGCCCTAATTATCCACGGGAATGCCGATCGCGTAGTTCCTTACACCTATGGCGAGCGCTACCATCAGCTTTGGAAAGGCTCGGAATACGTGTTGCAGGAGTATTTCGACCACGGATTCGGACAGAACGTCTACCGCACCACCGACTACGCGAGCGACTTCCTGATTCGAGCATTGAAATAGTTCAACGTGCCACCACATGACGAGCATAAAAAAGCATCCCGACTCACGCTGTTGTGAATCGGGATGCTTGGATAATTATCTACTGAATGTGATTACTCAGCAACCAGTGTGAAGCGCTTGAAGTCTACAATCTTCAGCTCCTTGTCCTGCTGGGCAAGCCACTGAGAAACGGTAGCCTTGTCGCCGTCACCGAACTGGAACTCCTGGTCAACCAGGCAGTTCTCCTTTAAGAACTTCTGAACACGGCCCTTGGCAATGTTCTCTATCATGTTCTGGTTCAGCGAAGCAGCCTTCTCGGCAGCAGCGCTCTCCTTCAGCTTGCGGGCCTCGTCAGCCTGCTCCTGAGTGAGCCAGCCCTTAGCCATGTTGCTCTCAATATGGTCCTCAGAGTCAACGAGGTTGGGGTTGATGCCAGCCTTCTTCAGAACAACCTCTACGTACTTCTCAACCTGCTCGAGCTTGGTCTTCTCAACAGCGGTCTTGTACTCCTCGTCGAGAATCTTCTGGTCAACGCTCTCTGCATTCAGCGCAACGGGCTTCATGGCAGCAACCTGCATAGCCAGCTTGTGACCTACCTCAGCAGCGTTCTTGTTGAGCTGTACCATGGTGCACAGGGTGTTCTTGCCCATGTGGTTGTAAACCTCAATATTCTCTCCCTCGAGCACGAGGTAGCCGTCGAGTTCCATCTTCTCGCCAGTGATACCAGAACGCTGTGTAACAGCCTCCTGAGCAGTCTGGCCATTGATGTTGAGAGCCTTAACAGCCTCAATATCCTTGCACTTGTTGGCAATAGCGGCATCCAGAATGCTCTGAGTCAGGGCGATAAAGTCAGCACCGTTGGCAACAAAGTCTGTCTCACACTTCAAGGCAATCATAGCAGCAAAGCCATCAACAGCCTTTACGAGAACACAACCATTAGATGTCTCACGGTCAGAACGCTTTGCAGCGATAGCGAGACCACGCTCACGGAGCAGTTCTTTTGCCTTATCGAAGTCGCCCTCAGCCTCGGTCAGAGCCTTCTTTACATCAGCCAGACCTGCACCAGTCATAGCGCGAAGCTTCTTGATATCATCAATTGAAATAGCCATTTTATTCTTTAACTTTTAATCTATAATCTTTAATTCTTATCTTACTCTGCAGCCTCTTCAGCAACAGGAGTTCCCTCTTCAGCAGCCTTGCGGGTCTTGCGAGCCTGGCGCTTGGGCTTTGCCTCTTCAGCCTCTGCCTCAACCTGAGCGTCAGCAGCCTTCTCGTCGGCCTTCTCTACCTTACGTTCCTCAACACCTTCGTTGATGGCGTTGCAGCAAGCGGTAAGGATAGCCTCTACACTGTCCTTGGCATCGTCATTAGCGGGGATAACAAAGTCGATATTCTTGGGATCAGAGTTGGTGTCAACGATACCAAATACGGGGATACCAAGACGGTTAGCTTCCTTAACGGCAATCTGCTCCTTCATCACGTCAACAACGAAAAGGGCTGAAGGCAGACGGGTCAGGTCAGCAATAGAACCGAGGTTCTTCTCCAACTTGGCGCGCTGACGGGTTACCTGCAGCAACTCACGCTTTGAAAGGTTGCTGTAAGTACCATCCTGCATCAGTTTGTCTATGTTCGCCATTTTCTTAACGGCCTTGCGGATAGTCGGGAAGTTGGTCAACATACCACCCGGCCAGCGCTCAATGACGTAAGGCATACCAACGCTCTGAGCTTTCTCGGCGATGATTTCCTTAGTCTGTTTTTTAGTAGCGACGAACAACACTTTCTTGCCGCTCTTGGCAATCTGCTTCAGTGCGTCTGCAGCCTCGTCAATCTTTGCTACAGTCTTATGCAGGTCAATGATGTGAATACCGTTACGCTCGGTATAGATGTAGGGAGCCATTGCTGGGTTCCACTTACGCTTCAGGTGGCCAAAGTGGCAGCCAGCCTGCAGCAATTGATCAAAATTAGTTCTTGCCATTTTTCTTTTTCTTTTTGTTGTTTACTTTCTTTTTAATCCTTTGTTAGATCAACCGGCGGGTAGTCTAGTTGTACTAGCCAGAGTCCCGTCAGTTTAGATACTAAACCTTGTTCAGTATGATTAACGCTTACTGAACTGGAAGCGGCGACGAGCCTTGGGCTGTCCGGGCTTCTTACGCTCAACCTCACGAGAGTCGCGAGTCAAGAAGCCGTGATCCTTCAGGTTCTTCTTATCTTCGGCATTTACCTTAACGAGGGCACGGGCGATAGCGAGGCGAAGAGCCTGGCTTTGTCCAGTGAAACCACCACCGTCGAGGTTGGCCTTGATGTCATATTTCTCAGCGACCTCCAGCAGGTTCAGCGGCTGCTTAACAACATACTGCAGGATGGCAGAGGGGAAGTATACTTCCAAGTCTTTCTTGTTGATCGTGATTTTACCCGTTCCTTCGGTGAGGTAAACGCGAGCTACAGAGCTCTTACGACGACCTATTGCATTGATCTGTTCCATCGTTCCTTATTTATTTATACTGGTTAATATCAATAGCCTTTGGCTTCTGAGCCTCGTGCTTGTGTTCGGTACCCTCATAAATGAAGAGGTTGTTCAGCAGGCTCCGTCCGAGGGGGCCCTTGGGGAGCATACCCTTAACGGCGTGTTTGATGATACGCTCAACACCAAACGGCTTCTTGCGGAGCTCTGCAGGTGTATTGAAGCGCTGACCACCGGGATAACCAGTGTAACGGGTGTAAACCTTATCAGTCTCTTTCTTACCAGTGAAAACCACCTTAGCGGCATTGATGATGATTACATTGTCACCACAATCCTGATTAGGAGTGAAGGTGGGCTTGTACTTTCCGCGAATAATCTTAGCTACTTTAGAAGCGAGGCGACCAACTACCTGATCGGTAGCATCGATGACCACCCATTCCTTCTGCTCACGAGCAGCTTCCTTTGATACGGAAACGGTCTTGTAACTTAAAGTGTTCATTTCTCTTTTTAAATTTTACTACTAAAAAACAATTTTCTTTTCACTATTATGCACACACTTACCACGCACAGGGAGTCTAATGCCCTGCTCGCAGTCTAACGTCTGTGCTGAACCATGATTCACAAACCGCAATGCCCGGCCAAAGACACTACTATTTACACACGGCCCACGGAGGATTCTAAGTCTCTCCCCCAATAATCGGACTGCAAAGGTACTGCTTTTCAATTTAATAATGTGCACTAGAATATCTTAAATTAAAACTTTTATGATTATTTAACTAAAATATCTATCAAAAAACTGTACCTTTGCATCCATGAAACTTCATGCGCCACTTCTTCCGCTGGCTATCTCCCTCATCATTGGTATCACATTGGGAGGATATTTAGACAATTGGAGCAAGGGATTCTATTATTTGACTCCCTTGTTGCTCATCAGTTGTCTTTTACGCCGATTCCCACGCTGCCAAACTGTTGGCATATGGGGCTGCACACTTGTGTTAGGAGCGATGCTCAGCAGCATGAGAGGACAGCAACTAAAGACAAAATGGCCCCAAGAGCTTATCTACCAAGAGGTTGTGGTGACTAGTGAGCCTGTCATTAAGGAAAAAGTGGTTACATTCGATGCACTGACAGCACAGCATCATCGAAAGATTAAGTGTCGCATTGTCAGAGACGAGGCCAGTGAGCACATCACAATCGGAGAGGGCATACAGATTTTGTCGAAGGTCACGCCCATCCACCAATGGCGACAAAACCATTTCGACTACCAACGCTATATGCAATGCCATAACTTTGCCGGCGAGACATTTATCCGGAAAGGATATTGGCAGCCAAGAGCTGTATCGCTGGAAGGATTTCCCCTGATTGAGAAAGCCAGGCTTCGCCTACTTCGTCTACGCCATCGACTACTGCTACACTATCAACAATGGGAATTAGGCAGTCAAGTATATGGCATCATTGCAGCTATGACATTAGGCGACAAATCACAGATAGGCACCGAACTGAGAGACATATACTCCCGTGTAGGAGCAACTCATGTACTGGCTCTCAGCGGAATGCACCTGATGATCATCTATGTTGTCGTCACGTTGTTTGTTGGATGGTGGCGCTTTCGTACTTTGTCACAGATGATAACCGTACTAGCCATCTGGTTTTTTGCCTTTCTCACCGGTTTGTCACCAAGCATTATGCGAGCTGCTTTTATGATAACAGTTTATGCGCTGCTTTCATTGGGCTATCGCGAACGCATGTCAGTCAACACATTAGCCTTTACGGCAATTATCATGCTAGTCATCAACCCCTTCGCACTCTATGACATTGGATTTCAGCTTTCCTTCGCGGCCGTATTGGCAATCGTGCTGATTAACCCGTTATTTACCACGATTATTCCCCTTCCTGTCCTGCAACGTCACCGGTGGCTGAATATCTTCTGGGGGTTGACTACCGTTTCGTTAGCTGCACAAATAGGAACTGCACCGCTTGTCGCCTACTACTTCGGCCGCTTTTCCACGTACTTCCTACTCAGCAACTACCTAGTTGTCCCCCTGACAACCATCATCCTTTATTTGACACTGACCTGTATGGTGGTATTTTGGTGGAGCAGTCTGCAACAACTGCTAGTCATGTCTCTATCAACTATTGTCTCGCTAATGAACCTATTGCTAAGCCATATTGCCATATTACCACATAGTAGCATAGAAAACATCCATCTCACCACGCTGCAACTATACCTTATATATATATTTATAGGCTGTATGTGGGTTATAGGCTCACTTTACAGAAAGAATGTCCAAAATCTCACTAAATGCTGATATCTTTTGCAAGTGCTCATGTGGATATTCTTCTGACTTTTCCAACTCCCACACCACATGATAGGGAATATGAATAGTGAAGCAACCAACGGCCAGCGCCGGTGCAATATCAGAACGGAAGGAGTTGCCAACCATCACCATCTCGTTAGGGCTGACACCCAGATGTTCACACAAAGCGACATACTCATCCATACCCTTATTTGACACTGTCTCCATATACTCAAAGAAACCTGCAAGGCCTGAGCGTTTCAACTTGCTTTCCTGATCGAGCAGCTCTCCTTTTGTGAATACGACCAGACGGTAACGTCCGTCGTCATACAACCTTTTCAGCGTCTCTTTGACCTCCGGTAGTGGATTGGTAGGAAAACGCAGCAGACTCTTCCCCAGTTCTATCAGCCTCAACACGATGTCGCCCGTAATTTCTCCATGTGTCATCTTTACCGCATTCTCCACCAAGGAGATGGTAAAAGCCTTAGTGCCATAACCGAGCAGTTCCATATTACCGCGCTCAGTGGCGAAAAGCCCCTTCGTCACCTCCTCTTGCGTAGCCCATGGTTTTAACAATTCGCCACATTCACGTTCGACATCGTCGAACCACGACTGACAATCCCAAAGTGTATCGTCAGCATCAAAAGCTACCACTTTGATTTCCTTATCGGTCAATCTCATCATTTCAAATGTTTTCGCATCCATTCCATCTGTCCACGGTCCGTCGCATCGCTCGTCCAATGTTCGTTGATGGGGGTAAGCAGAGATTCTTTGGGACCTGCGAGTACATTCCATACGGCATACGACGTTGTTGGCGGACACGTATTGTCGTTATATCCCCACGTCATGTATACAGGCACCTTGATATGGCGGGCAAAGTTGACCACATCATAATAAGGAAGCGTTTTCATGCAAGCATCACTATAAGCACCACTCTCCTTGGTAAAATGAGGATAGCCACTGGTCAGGTTGGCAGAGCCTGCAGCCATATCGCTAAGCGCCGGATGATTAGCCACGCAGAGGGTAACACGACTGTCAAGGGCCGTTCCAATTAGTGCCAAAGCACCACCTTGACTACCGCCTTGCATAATAACATTACGTCCGTCCCATTCAGGCAACGACGTCAACAGGTCAATACAACGCACCAATCCCAAATAGACATGTTTCATATAATAAAGGTTACGGTCCTCCAATCCCTGTCGCAGATAAGCATTGCCTTTATTGTCGAAGGCCGCACGAATCTCTGCAAACACCTCTTCGCTGAGCGTCGGATTGAGACCGTGGATATCCAGCGCCATCCGAATAAAGCCACTCTCGGGATAGAAGCGGCGCGTCGTTGCATCGCGGATGGGCTTAACACCAGCACCTGGAGGTGTCAGCACCACAGGACAAGATCCGGGTTTGGCTCCTTTCGGCATCAGCAGATAGGCATAAAACGAATGGCGCTCTCGGTCCAGACTGATTTTCAGTCGCCATGCATCCACTTTGCTGTTCGACATTTCCTTCACATATTCCTTTGTGTAGTTTAAGGGGAACTTCTTGGCCTCTTCCAGATTTTGTTGCCAGAACTGCCAGAAATCCTTTGGTTCCTTGGTAAACGGCTGGATCTTATCAGCCGAGAATCCTACTTTTACATGATGCTCGTAGGTCACCCCGTCCAGCGTCATCTTCAATCTCAGGTCTCGGAACGACGGTTTCTTCGCTGTCCCCATCTGAATCTTGGCACGGCCGTTCTTCAAGTTGACCGTACCTTTTTGGTCTGCAGGAAGCAAGTCCGTACCAACCTCCCACTCTACCACACCATTACGCGGGACGCCATACTTATAGAACTGTACTTCTACAGTAGCCTTCTCACCACATTGATACAGCCAGTCGGCATGGTCAGGGACAGTGACCCAAAGATAATCACTACGATAAGGATAATTCTCTGCCGCCTGTGTCAATACAACACACAACAGGAACACAAAAAACAACAATATTCGCTTCATCGTTCAGTAGTTTGATAATTTATTGCTGCAAAGTTAATCATTTTCAAGGAAATATTGTACCTTTGTACAGAAAAACAACAAAAGAATATGCTAGTAAAGACCTATTGTGCTGCCGTCAACGGCCTGGAAGTCACCACTGTCACAGTAGAAGTGAGCATGGCGCGTGGCGTACAATTTCACCTGACAGGACTGGCTGATACTGCCGTCAAGGAGAGTTACGACCGCATCAGGGCGGCATTGACAAACAACGGATTTAAGATGCCGACAATGGACATTACCGTTAACCTGTCGCCTGCAGACATCAAGAAGGAAGGCAGTAGTTACGACCTTCCACTGGCTATCGGAATCCTTGCCGCCAACGGCAAGGTAGAGAGCGAAATGCTTGACAAATATATGATGGTAGGTGAACTGGGACTGGACGGACGCCTCCAGCCTGTCCGTGGCGCACTCCCCATTGCAATCCGTGCCCGTGCAGAGAAATACAAAGGACTCATCGTACCAAATCAGAATATCCGCGAAGCAGCTGTTGTCAACCAACTAGAGGTGTATGGAATGGACACACTGATGGACGTCGTACAGTTTTTTAATGGTGCAAAGACGCAAGAGCCTACATTCATCGATACCCGTAAGGAGTTTTACGAACAGCAGAATCACTACGAATTAGACTTCAGTGACGTTCGCGGACAAGAAAGCGTAAAACGTGCGCTGGAGGTAGCTGCAGCAGGCGGACATAACCTTATCATGATAGGTCCTCCCGGAAGCGGCAAATCAATGCTGGCCAAGCGTCTGCCTTCTATTCTTCCACCTTTATCGTTGGCAGAAAGTCTGGAAACCACGCAGATACATAGCGTGGCAGGCAAGTTGGACCGTGAGACAAGCCTCATCAGTCAGCGTCCCTTCCGAGCACCCCACCATACCATCTCGCAAGTTGCACTCGTAGGAGGTGGTACGAACCCACAACCGGGTGAGATTTCACTGGCGCATAATGGTGTGCTCTTCCTCGACGAGATGCCCGAGCTGAGTCGCTCGGTGCTGGAAGTTTTGCGCCAACCCCTGGAAGACCGCAAAATTACCATCAGCCGAGCCAAATATAATGTGGAATACCCGTGTTCGTTCATGCTTATTGCTTCCATGAACCCTTGTCCTTGTGGGTATTATGGTGATCCTACGCACAACTGCGTGTGCACGCCAGGTCAGATACAACATTACATGAATAAAATATCCGGTCCCTTACTCGACCGTATTGATATTCACTGCGAGATACAGGCCGTGCCGTTTGCTCAACTCAGCCAGATGCAGCCAGGAGAACCCAGTGAGAAAGTTCGTGAAAGGGTTATTGCTGCACGGAAGATACAAGAAGAGCGCTTCAAACCATTCAAAGGCATCCATTGCAATGCGATGATGAGTGAGAAGATGCTCCATGAATTTGCGGAACCCGACGCAGAAAGCCTCGACATGCTACGTATGGCGATGGAGCGTCTGAAACTCTCAGCCCGTGCTTATAGCCGCATCTTGAAGGTGGCCCGTACCATAGCAGACCTTGACAGTTCTGAGAAAGTACAAAGTCAGCATATTGCTGAAGCTATCGGCTACCGTAATCTTGATAGAGGCGATTGGGCAGAAAGAGGCATTTAGTCGTCAGCATTTTCCTTTGCCGCTTGCTTGGCTGCCTTTCTGGCTTCCTTCTCGGCTTTTTTGGCTGCTTTCCTAGCAGCCTTTTCAGCATCTTTTTCTGCCTTACGAGCAGCCTTTTCAGCATCTTTTTCTGCCTTACGAGCAGCCTTCTCCGCTTTCCGTGCCGCTTTCTCTACCTGTTTGACAGAGTCGCGAGCAGCCTTCTCCAGTTTCTTCTGTTCCTTACGTTCTGCCTTTGCAGCCTTCGCCTCGTCAGAAGCCTTATGGAACTTGATGCCAGGCTTAATCTTCATCTTCTGCATCTCATTGGTATTGGTAAACGAGAACGAGCAGAGGATATCGACGAACTTACCCCTTACAGCCACGTTGCCTTCAGCAATGGCACCATTACTCTTGAGGGTGGCAACGGTATTCCGCACATGCAAGAGTTTATACTTGGCCTCATACACCTCGGCATTCACCTCACCCATCGGCAGTTTTCCGCCCACCTTGCGACGCATAATGGCTGTACGCGGTTTGGAAATGTCAAACTTGAAACTGGCCTTGCAAGCCACCTTCTTCAACCCAGGGACATCCATTGCCTTGCCTAGCTCAAAGGAATCGGTACGGACGTTTCCTTGTACATATTTCGTATTCTCATCGAGGAAGAAGTCGAAGTTGATATTACCTGTCTGCGTGGTCAGCAAGCCAGCGAACTGCTCACGTTTCCACAGCACATCGAAGCTGCCCGTATAGCCGATGCGACCCAAGTTATGCAATTGCTTCATCATGAACTTCTTCACAGGGAACTGACTGATAATGCGCTCTTTAGAGCCACGCTGTGCCACCATCTGCTGGACATCGAAATGTACTTGCAACTTGTATTTATCCTTCAGTCCACGGATGAAGCCCGTTGCCTTGATAGTCAGGTCCTTCTTCAGCGTGTTAACCCTGACATCCCTGAACTGCATACCCTCATCGTCGCCACTCATGACCACCTGCAACTGCAAAGGTTCCGAGAAATTCTTCAGGACGGGTGCAAAGACGCGTGAGATATCCTTTAGCAGCGTCTGGCCTTTGATGAGCGAGGTCTGATAGGCCAACCTACGACCTTCTTTCTTGCTGGGCAACTGCATGGTAGCATTGTCAAAACGCAGTGTGGTGTTAGGCAGACTGACGGAAAAATCCTTAATATGTGCCACCTTCTTGTCTGTCTCCACCCTGAATTTCAGGTTGGTGATGTCGATGCCCGACATGGGGTCTTTCGCTTGACAACTGGTGAGGACTGCCACGATACTGTCTTTCGCCAGATGTTCCAGACGGATGTTCATGTTAGCATCCACATTGAAGTGTCCTACGTCGAAGAATCCCCTCTTTGGCTTTCCGGAGTTTTTACGTGGCTTGTTGTTATTGGTCATCCAGTTAAGACCTTCAACGCTCAGTTGCATATAGTCTTTCTTGTCCAAAACGTTCAGTGCAGTGATGCGCAATTGGTTATCGACAGGTCCCTTCTTGGTCTTTTGTACCCAGAGTGACTTCAGGTTTCTCACCTCAGCCACCTGTCGTCCATTTTCACCTTTCTTATAAAACAGGGAGCCCAGTTCGGCCTCTTGGCTGTTATAGATAACCTTGATGTTTTCCAGCCATACCCTGCTGATGTCGACATGCAGTTTCCGGTGTTTCTTCACACTATCCTTTGCCGTACTGTCACGATGTTTTTTCTTCGATTTGAAGGCATCCAGCACGAACTGATAGTTGGCTACCGAGTCGGGCGACGGTTTGTAAAGTCGTGCCTCTACGCCCTTTATCTTCACGTCGTTCACGCTGACCACATTCTCCAGCAATCGCCAGATTTCCAGGTCAACAGACAACTCATTCAACTTCAACATCTTGCGATGCTGCTGGTCTTCCACTTCCACACCAAGCAGACTGACATCCTGACTGAAGAAGTTCACATGAATCTTTTCAATGCTGACCTCCGTCTGCAACTTTTCCTTCAACAAGACAACAGCCTCCTGCAGCAAATGGTTCTGCATCATATCTGTATTCAACGCAAAAACCACCGCTGCGAACAGCAGCACAACGGCGAGCAATGTTCCACCCACCCACTTCAACAGACGAATCAGCACTTTTTTCATTATTCTTCTATGGCAGCAATTAGTTTAACAGCATCAACATATTGGGCAATACCCTCAGCCACCAGTTTGGCATCCTGCATAGCATGCACCACCGTAGCCTGACGGCCTACCACATCACCACCGGCAAAGACGCCCTTGCGTGTAGTCATTCCGTAAGGTACCTCACGGGTTATCAGGAAGTTATGTTCATCGTTATCCAATCCAGAAGTCGTGCGCACAATCTTCGTGGCTGGTGTGGCACCAATAGCCATGATGATATTGTTGGCAGGCAACGTTCTGCGAACGGGTTCCTTGTCAGTTTCCTTGGTTTCAAGCACGATTTCCGTGATGTCCAGGTTGTCGTCCACATGAATCTCCTGGATGGAACTCCACCAGTTGAAGCGGACACCTTCCTTCACGGCGTCATCATACTCAGCACGCAGAGCCGACATACTGTCAATGCCCTTATGGTAGATGATGTCAACCTCGGAGGCTCCTATGCGCAGAGCTGTGCGTGAGGCGTCCATCGCCGTATTGCCACAACCGATGACAAATACACGGGCACCTTTGTCTACAGGCAGTTCGTCGCGTTTCATAAATCCTTCGGAGATCAGTTCTACCCGTCGCAGGAAGTGGGTAGCCAGACGGATGCGCTTCAGGTCGGCACACTTGGTGGCACCCTCGCCTTCTGAGATGCAGCGTCCGTTCTGCCAGATGGGTATCTCCAACGACTTCGGCTTACTCAGTCCTGTACCGATAAAGACGGCATCAAAGCCTTGGGCAAAGAGGGTGTCGACGGTAATCTCCACACCCACATGTGTCTTGCGATGAATGACAACACCCATTTTCTCAATATATCGGATCTCACGGGCTACGACCTCCTTGGGCAGGCGGTATTCCGGAATGCCATAGCGAAGCACACCGCCACATTGAGCCTCCATCTCGAAAATCTCAACGGCAAAGCCCATGCGTGACAGGTCGCCAGCCACCGTGATACCTGAAGGACCGGCACCGATGACAGCCACCTTACCGCGTGTCTTCTCCACGATATTCTCATGGGTGAGCGCATTCTCCGAGTCGAAGTCTGCCACGAATCGCTCCAGTTTTCCGATGTTCAGCGGTTGACCTTTCTTGCCCAGCACGCAGTTTCCCTCGCATTGTTTCTCATGGGCACAGACGCGTCCGCAGACTGCAGGCAGGTTGCTCTTGGTGCGGATGATGCTGATGGCGTTGCCCATGTTGCCCTTTGACAGCTCATGCACCCAGTCGGGGATATCATTGCTGATAGGACATCCCTTCTTACACTGGGGCACCTTGCAATGCAGGCATCGCTGTGCCTCGGCTATGGCCTCAGCCATGGTATAACTCTCGTTGACTTCCTGGAAAGCCTTGCGTTCATTCTGATTCATCGGTAGTATCTTAGTTTTTGTTTGTTTACTATTTCAACAGGCTGTTCACCTTATACTTCATCATCAGTTGGTCAATCTGTTCCTCCATCTTCTGGGGCTGCAGGTTTCGCTCCACGATGGTGCCTTTCTCGTCAGCAATCAGGTTGGCGGGCACATCAGCCAGTCCGAACTTAGCCAGCAGCGGTGTGTTCCACATGCGTCCGTCGCAGATGGTGGACCACTTCACCGAGTCGCGCTCCACACGCTGTTTGCAGTCTTTTGGTCCTCCATCCACACAGATACTCACCACGCCCAGTTTGTCGCCATATTTCTTCTTCAGATTTACCAGTCGTCGTTGCATGTCTGTGCTGTTATAGCTCCACGATGCCCAAACGGACACCACATTCACCTTACCCTTCAGGTCTTTCTCCGTCACCTTGCGCCCTTTCACGTCAGTTGCCGTAAACGCAGGCAGTTTGCTTTTCAGCGCTCCCCCCTGCAATGCCTTCAGGTTCTTTTCCAACAGTATCAGTTGTCCGCTCTCTGGTTGTTCCTTGATTAGCAGCTTGGTCAATTTGCTGGCCTCCTGGTAGTCAGGTGTCTGCGACATCACAAAGTAGCGTTGCAGCAGATAGATGCTGGCGGGCGATTCCAAGTGGCTACGGATAAACTCGCCCACCACCTTGGGGACATCCGGCGGAGTGGTCTGGTTCAGTTCCATTCGCAACTCAGTCATTTGTTCGTTGTCGTCAGTACCCTCAATGATAAGTTCCTTCAGGTGAGTGGCGTCACCCTTGATGTGTACCTTCTCACCTGGCTCTGCAAACACGGGCTGCTCTGAATAGTTGGGGAACACCACCACCAGCGTGGCAGGCTCGCGCAATTCTATCTCATACGAGAAACGGCCGTTGCGCACGGGTATCGTGTCGAATCCGGATAAGGCTCCGTCAGTGCTATACACCCAGAACTCGCCTAAGTTCATGTTGCGCAGACGGCCTTCCAGCTTAAACTTACCACTGTCGGCGCCACATGCGGTCAGCAGTAGTGCCACCAGCAGAAAAGCCACATATCGGAAGCTATAAACGTTTATTCTCATTTCCTCACAATTATCTTGCAAAGATACGACTACTTTTCCTAATTGCCAAATAATTAAGCCGAAATTACATTCTGAGGCATCCCGCCAACGAAGGCGCAGACATTGCCGACAGCCACATCGACCAGTCGTCTGCGAGCTTCCTCAGTAGCCCACGCGATATGCGGAGTGATGTAGGCCGCAGGACATTTCAGCAAGGGGTTCGACACCTCGGCAGGCTCCTTGCTGAGCACATCGGCGCAATAAGCATAGAGACTGCCTGTGTTCAAAGCCTCAGCCACATCTTCCTCGCAAACCAGCGGACCGCGCCCCGTATTGATCAGGATGGCCGTGGGTTTCATCAGCTTCAGCGTATCGCGACAAATCAGGTGGTGGGTGTTGTCAGTCAGCGGACAATGCAGGCTCACCACATCGCTCTGCTCCAGCACTTCTGCCATCGTGCCTTTGTGGATATAGCGTGGCAACAGGCTGGCCTCCTTGCTGGTATAGGCCATCACCTTCATGCCAAAGGCGTTGGCGATAGCAGCCACACGGCTGCCGATATTCCCCAGACCCACAATGCCGAATGTCTTGCCTGCCAGCTCCGTCAGCCGTGTGTCCCAATAGCTGAAGTCAGGACTCGACGTCCAGCGTCCCTCGCGGTTCTGCCGTGCATAGTGCTCCGTGCGGTTGGTAACGGTCAGCAGGTGGGCAAACACCATCTGCGCCACGCTCTCCGTACTGTAGGCTGGCACGTTGGTCACCACAATGCCACACTCGCAGGCGGCGTCAATGTCCACCACGTTATATCCCGTTGCCAACACCCCGATATAGCGCAACTTGGGCAATTGTTCTATTTCCTGTCGCCTCAACAATACCTTGTTTGTCAGCACAATCTCAGCCTCTGCAGCTCTTTCCACGGTCTGCTGTGCCGTTGTCCGTTCATAAACCGTCAGCTCGCCCAATGCTGCCAGCCGCTCCCATGAAAGGTCGCCAGGGTTAGCTGTAAACCCGTCCAATATCACTATCTTCATATTCATTCTTATTAGTTTCCGTTGCAAATATAAACAAAATTTCCGAGATTATAGGCTAAACATACTTAATAATCTTATTAACACTCTCGTTGTCGCCTTGTTTCGCTTTCAGAAGGTGCTGTTAAGGAAAACTATTGCTACCATTAATGCGCGCAATTTCTAGATTTAATCCTCGCAATTTTCACCCTTAAAGACCGCCTGTCCGCTATTTCAATTTGACACTACAAAGGTAAGAATCTTTCATTGCGGTTCACGAATACTTGCCAGATTTTTTTCATTTTGCTCTCGCTGTTGCAGTGTTGCAGTGTTGCAGTTCTCTCAAGGCTATTCCCATACCCTAAAAATACTTCTATATTTATATATAAATATAGAGTTAATTTTTGACTTTCATATAACTTATTTTGGAACTGCAACACTGCAACACTGCAACACAGAGGAGAATGACAACCTGTTCAAGACAAAGAAAAAGGACTTGCCACGAAAGCAAATCCTTTTTTCTTAACGTGCCGCGAGCGGGACTCGAACCCGCACAGCTGCAATAGCCAAGGGATTTTAAGTCCCTCGTGTCTACCATTCCACCATCGCGGCAACGTAGACTTTGCACAATGCGGGTGCAAAGGTACGAATAAGTGAGCAAAAAACCAAATTTATTTTTTGATTTTTTCGAGCGTAAGTACCTTTGAAGTGACCCCAAGAAGTTGGACGGGTTAAACATTTACGTATTTAATTGAGTCATTCTGTATTGTACTGGACTCATACCATTTAACTTGATTTTTATTCTTTTATTGTTATAATAGTCAATATATTCTTCTAAAGCCTTGATAAATTCTTCTGGGGAATCAAAGTTTTCTGCATATAGCAGTTCCGACTTCATTATCCCAAAGAAATTCTCAGCCACAGCATTGTCTAAGCAGTTCCCTTTCCTTGACATGCTTTGGATGATATCATGGCTTTGTAGTTTTCTGCAATATCCGTAATGCTGGTACTGCCATC
>NZ_FNRE01000006.1 GCF_900107705.1 Prevotella sp. tc2-28 | reverse complement strand
CGCCTGCCTCTGAAGGGATAAATGAGGCGCTGCCAGTCTCGCTATTACCGACCGTGATATCCTGTCCGTTATGAGGCATAAATACGAACTGCTTTTTGGGAGCGTCAATAATCAATGAGGCATGTTTCAATACTGCGCTCCCTACTCGCATAGTCGGGTGTGCCGTAGTGATGTATAGGTCGTTGACAGGTAGCTTGTCTATCTTTATCTTTGTGAAGTGAAGAAGTCTGCCTACAAGGGTATCTGTGGACAGACCGTATAATCCCCAACTCGTATTGATAGTAGTGTCCGTCTGTAATGTCAAGTCATCAAGCAGTTTTCTCTTCTTTGGATTTTTCTGAAACCAACGGTCCAGATCTTCTTGAGACAGGGCAAGCCATGTATTCAAGGCACCAGTGTCAAATACCATTTCTATCCATCCGAAAGGTGAATCGACATAAACCAACGGACAGTATGCCCGCTTCATTCTGTATTTGGCGGTAGGCTGTCCTTTTTCTTCCTCAGCAAAGAACTTCTTCCTATCGGTGACTATCAGCAGACTGTCTTTCGTATCCAACTTGAACGAAAGACCTTTGCCGACCAAATTGAAACCAATGATACCGTCAAACCTATTGCATGTAAACTCACTCATCGCATCCTCCACTATCATCGGATAGTTTTCTATCTGGAGATTTCCCATCTTGATGGTTGGGAACTGATAGATGATTTGATTACGACTTCTCTTGTTGATATCACCAAACGTCAGACTGTCCGTTGTGAACTGTCTCATCCAGGCTTCTTTCTGTCCTTGCCATAATCCAAGCGGCGAACCTGTATCAAAAAGCAGGTTTCTGGTTTGCCCTTCTATCTCTACAGGCACAACGACTGCTCCATCTATCACCTTTATCTTGATGGTGTCAGCAAAATCTTTCTTTGAAAAACTAATTGGAGCCGTTGCGGTTTTTATCATGTCTTGAGCCACGATAGAAGTCATTGCAACGAGGGCGAGCAGAATGGTGATGATGGTTTTCCTGTTCATAATCATTGTTTTTTATACGTTTTGAGCCACAAAGTTACAGAAAGTCCCACGAAAAAGCCCCCGACATGACCGAAAATCGGATGCCGGGGGTGAAACTCTGAAACTAGTTTCAGTGAATTTTTGTAAAAATGCTATTTTTGTGCTCCGAAAGAGATGTTTTTGCGAATTTTGGAGAGCATCTGCGGGGTGATGCAGAGGAACGAGGCGAGGTCTTGCAAGGCAAGATGCTCAACAATGCCGGGACAACGCTGCAGCAGCAACTCATAGCGCTCGCGGGCTGAGGCGCGGTGGAGGTCGAGGTAGCAGGCGCGGGCCTGACTGAGTAGATGCTCAGCTATGACACTGCGCAACTCCATCTTCTCAGCGTCTTGACGGAAAAAGTCCATCAACTGTTCGCCGCTCACACGGAGCAAGCGGCTGGGCATCATCGCCTTGATTGTAGTCTGCGATGGACGACCGTCGAGGCAGTTGGGATAGTCGCCCGCGAATTCACCCTCGAACGAGAACCATGTGATATGCTCCTTGTCGTCGCTGATGCCATACGTTACATACTTGAAGCACCCTTCGGTGACAAAGCCGAACCATCGTGCGGGGTCGCCCTCGCGCTCCAGCTGATCGCCCTTGCGGTAAGTCACCTCCTTGCCCTCGCACTCGCAAAACTCTCGCAGCGCCTCAATGTCGATACTGTTTTTCCCGAATTTCTGTTCCATCGTCAGTGGCTATTTGGCTGCAAAGTTACTAAAATTCCCACGAAAGCGTTCATAGCAAGACAAAAAATGCTATCGGGGGTGAAAGTCTGAACAAAAGGTGAAACACTGGGACGGGTACTGTTTCACGCACTGAGTCGCTTGAACTC
The DNA here is from genome assembly GCF_900107705.1 of Prevotella sp. tc2-28. Classification (GTDB taxonomy): domain Bacteria; phylum Bacteroidota; class Bacteroidia; order Bacteroidales; family Bacteroidaceae; genus Prevotella. The sequence continues at coordinate 189,994 of NZ_FNRE01000006.1, read as the reverse complement.
TAATAGATAACGAAGGTCTTGTGGTGAAATAATCCCAACCTATATGCTATGCAAAGAACCCGATGCATCTCCGTGAGCGCATCGGGTTCTTTGCATATTGGCTAAACAGATTAGGGGACTCAGATCTGCGCTAACTAACTAACAATCTTTTCATCAAAAAAAACTACTAAACAATCCTAACTATTTAACAATAACTTTCTTTCCATTGACGATATACAGGCCTTTAGCAGTTGGCTTTTGGCCGTTAGCAACACGCTGACCAGCGAGGTTGAAGTATTGGCTGTTGGCAGTCAGCTCTTGGCTCTTTGCTACATTGGCAATACCAGTAGCATCAGTACGGATTACAATGCCAGGACACTTAGCCTGAATGGCTGTCCAGTCCTCGTCCCAACGGCCAGCTTCTGAGACGTCGAGAACAGTTGCTGTAGAAGCCAGTTTCTTAGCCAGCAGAGCATAGTCGTCGTAAGCCTCCTGATGCCAGTCGCCATCCCATGTGCACTGATAGGTACCCTTTCCAATGACACCAGTCACCTTGACTTCACCTGTCAGCGAATTGTCGGCACATGCAAGAATGCCCTTGCCATTCACCATCGTACCCTCTAATTTGATGTCATCCACATAGAAGGTCTTACCTTCACCTTGGGCCGTCTTTTCAAAAGGCCAGATAGCCAGCACGTTATTACCATTATCCGTAACCTTTTCGTTGTCAGGACCGGCAGCGAACTCATAAACCATAACCTGCCATCCGTCACCACCATCGTACCATGCTATACGCTCAGCATTATAGGCACCATCCTTACCCTCAAGCTGTACCAGCACATTGTGTGCATCAGTCATTTTCAGGCGCATGGTCAAACGGCGCAGTGCCTTGAAGTCTACATCGCCAACAGGCAGTGCTGCGTTGTGGTGCTCGTCGTCCCAGCCACCAGGGTTAGCTTTCAGCGTGAACTTCATTATCTTGTTGCCATCTTCTTCTACCACAGTAGGATCTGCACGGTTCCAGAAACCTCCGTCCGAACCGACTTCCTTGTCCGTTCCATCCCACAGAACTACCTGTGCGTTACAAACTGTAGCTGCGAAGAGCATTGCGAGTAAAAATACTTTTTTCATAAGCGTTGTTGTTTTAGAGTTAATATTAATTTTTGTTGCTGCAAAATTAGTATCAAATTACAATAAGTACTATCAATAATGTTACATAGAATAAAAAAAAACGTTCAAGGTAACATTTTTACGTTACCTTGAACGATTTTTCTTATTTGAAACTACTGGGACAGATACATGTTTCACGCCGTGATTAGCTTGGACTCTAATAGATAACGATAGTCCCTGTATTTTGTTCTATTTAATAATGACTTTACGTCCGTTTTTGACATAGACACCTTTTGTGGGATTCGATACTTTCATACCGCTTAGGTTATAGATTGTCTGGTCATCAGTTTTGACCGTATTTATTTGACGAATGCCAGTTGGAGTATTGCCCTCGTAGGCTTCACGCTGTAACACCTGTGTCATGCAATGAGCAGCCCCGAAACCGTCTATCAGACTCTCCAGAGGCACCCATTCTACTGTTACCCCAGCATCACGGAAACGCTGCTGTAAGGTCTCCGACTGTCCTGCAACAGCCATAATATGGCGTGGGGCAATTGTCAGGAAGTTGTTGGCATAGTGCATCTCGTCATCATAGTCAATGGGAATGATGGTGAAGCCGCGTTCCTGGATATACTTCACAAAGGGCTGGTCCTCCTTTATTTTCGTATAAGGCAGCGTGCCAGGTTTACGTGCCCAGATGTCGCAAGTGTTGTACTCTTTTGTGCCCGGCTCCGCATTCAATCTGCTGCTTACCATCGTACAGAGGTCTTTGTCGATGATATTGAAGTGAGTATCCAGGTGCATCTGCATCTGCCATAATTTATGGTCTTTCACCACCACCACCGTATCGTGTCCGAAGGCATCCTTTTCCAACATGTACTTAATAGCCGCTTCGTTGGTGCGCATACCGCAACCGATAAACGATACGGTGCCTGCAGGGATGTAGTCGCCACCCTCCAAACGTCCTTCACCACTGATTTGTAAAATAGGTTTCAGACCCAGATGTTCGTAGCAAGTCTTGATGATTTTCGTCTCGGGAGCGCGTTGACTGCTGTTCATATTACAGATAATGTGACCACGAGGTGTTGTGATACTCTGGTCGCGTGTGAAATACATGTTCATCAGCGGGTTTTGAATGTACTGAGCCTCATAACCCGTATTGTTGTCAGTCTTCGACAGTTTCACTGTAGGTTGGAGCATGATGCAACGAATCAAGTCCTGACGACTCATCTTCGAGAGCACTTCCTTTCTGTAGTTTTCGGATGCTGTCTGGTCCTCATCGGGAATGGCGCTCACGTCGTATACCAGCACACTGGTTGCAAGTGTTTGCAGCGTGTCGATGCCCACCTCGTTCAGAATATCAGTAACTTTGTGAACTCGAATGCCGTTCTTTTCCAGCATACTAATATAACCCTTGTGTTCATCGGCAGCCTTATCCACGTCGAAATAGTTATCAAAAAGTCCTGCCTTAGGGTGAATCACTCCGTTAAAAAGTTCCTGTCCCGGTGTATGCATCAAGATATCGCCCGCCTTGGTCCATTCGGCCTGTGGATACTTCATTTCCTTGGTCTCTTGTGCTTCTGCTCCCATTGGACAGAGCATCATAGAGGTAATAGCAAGTGCAAATAAAAAATGCTTCATTTTTTAGCGCTTTAGATTAAGTGTTTTAATGTGCTTCAAGCCAGTTCTCACCGAAGCCGGAATCAGCCACGAGAGGAACAGCCATGTGGAAGGCGTTCTGCATCTCTTCGAGGACGATACGCTCCACCTTTTCCTTCTCTTCTGGATAGACGCTGAAGTTGAGTTCGTCGTGTACCTGGAGAATCATCTTGGAGCGGATATTTTCGGCCTTGAAACGATTGAAGATATGGATCATAGCCACCTTAATAATATCGGCTGCTGTTCCTTGAATCGGGGCGTTGATGGCATTGCGCTCTGCAAAGCCACGAACGGTAGCATTTGCACTATTGATATCTGGCAAGTAGCGACGACGTCCGAATAGGGTAGTGACATAGCCTTGTTGACGGGCTACCTCCTTAGATTTCTCCATGTAGTCGTGAACCTCTGGAAAGGTCTGGAAGTATCCGTCAATCAGCATCTTAGCCTCGTCGCGAGGGATGTCCAGGCGCTCTGCCAATCCAAAGACGGTGATGCCGTAGATGATGCCGAAATTGGCACGTTTTGACTTGGTGCGCTCATCGCGTGTAACCTCATCAATAGGCTTCTTATAGATGTTGGCAGCTGTTGCCGCATGGAGGTCCTTACCCTCGCGGAAAACTTCAATCATCTGTGGGTCTTGCGAGAGGTGAGCCATCACGCGAAGTTCTATCTGGCTATAGTCTGCAGAGAAGAACAGACAACCTGGTTCAGGAATAAACGCCTTACGAATCTCCTTGCCGTCCTCGCCACGAATAGGAATGTTCTGCAGGTTAGGATCAGAAGACGAGAGACGTCCTGTGGCTGTAATCGTTTGATTGAAAGAAGTATGAATATGACCTGTACGCGGATTAATCAACTTTGGAAGCGCATCGATATAGGTGCCAATGAGCTTTTTCAGCCCTCGGTGTTCCAGGATATCAGCCACGATTTCGTGCTTGTTCTTGAGCTGTTGCAACACTTCCTCGGAAGTGACATACTGTCCTGTCTTGGTCTTCTTGGCCTTCTCGACAATCTTCAGTTTGTCAAACAGGATCTCACCTACCTGTTTGGGTGATGCGATATTGAATTGCTCGCCTGCCAGTTCGTAAATACGTTGCTCGATTTCATTCATGCGAGCCGTAAACTGCTTGCTGGTTTCTGCCAACGACTCCGTGTCCAGACAAACCCCATTCATCTCCATTTCTGCCAAGACAGGCATCAGAGGCATCTCAATGTTATAAAAGAGGTCTTCACACTCCAGACGCTTCAACTCCGGTTCCAACTTGTTCTTCAGCTGAAGTGTGATGTCGGCATCCTCGCAAGCATATTCATAGACCTCAGTAGGAGAGAGGTCGCGCATGGAACGTTGACTCTTTCCCTTGGGTCCAATGAGCTCATCAATGTGAATGGTCTGATAGTGAAGGTATACTTCAGCCATATAGTCCATGTTGTGGTGAAGTTCTGGTTGGATGAGGTAGTGGGCAATCATGGTGTCCCACATCTTGCCTCGCAACTCGACTCCATAGTTTCGCAACACCTCGAGATCGTATTTCAGGTTTTGTCCTATCTTGAGAATGTGCTCATCTTCATACAGCGGTTTGAAGATATCGACAATTTTCTGAGCCTCGACCTTGTCGGATGGGATAGGAACATAAAATGCCTCATGTTCCTTCACCGAGAAGCTCAAACCCACCAATTCTGCATCAATAGCAGTGGTCGAAGTGGTTTCCGTATCTAGAACAAGAAAATCATTTGTCCTAAAAAAGTCATATAATTTTCTCAAATCTTCCTCATTATCAACGAGTTTGTAATTATGAGGCACTGTTTTTAACGTCTCAAAACTCGAAAATTCAGTTTCACTCGGCCCCTCACTCGTAAAATCTGCAAAGAGATCGAGTTGACCGTTAGCAGGTTTTTGAATTGTTTTAGTTTTTTTAAGAATCTTCTGCGTGAAGCTCTTAAACTCCAATTCCTCCAGAAGTTTTCTCAATTGGTCGTCGTTGGGGTCAGTGAGTTTCAATTCGTCCATGTTGAGTTCGATGGGAACATCTGTTCGGATGGTGGCTAGGTATTTCGACATCTTGATATCTTCGACGTGCGTTTCCACTTTCGTCTTCAGTGCACCCTTCAACTCGGAGGTACGACTAAGCAGTTGTTCCACGCTTCCGAACTCATTAATCAGTTTTACCGCAGTCTTCTCACCCACACCCGGACATCCGGGGAAGTTGTCGCTGGAATCACCCATTAGTGCCAAGAGGTCAATGACGTATTGTGTCGATGGAATGCCATATTTCTGCATCACCTCAGCAGGACCCATCGTCTCGTAACCACCTCCGTGACGAGGACGGAAGATGAACACGTTGTCTGTTACCAGTTGTCCATAATCCTTGTCAGGCGTCAGCATATAGGTGGTGATGCCTTGTAAGCCTGCCTTCGTTGCCAATGTACCGATCACATCGTCAGCCTCGAATCCATCGACTTGCAGGATAGGTATGTTATAAGCTCTTAGCAAGTCTTTGATGATGGGTACGGCCTGTTTGATATCCTCGGGCGTAGCTTCACGTTGCGCCTTGTAAGCTGGGAAAGCTTCACTACGGAAGGTTGGTCCGTGAGGGTCGAAAGCCACACCGATATGTGTGGGTTGCTCTTTGGTGAGCACTTCCTCTAACGTATTTAGAAAGCCAACAATGGCTGATGTGTTGAGTCCCTTCGAGTTGATACGAGGGTTTTTGATGAAGGCATAATATGACCGATAAATCAGTGCGTATGCATCTAAAAGAAATAGTTTCTCCATATGATATTGTTAATTTTCTGCGTAAAATTACAAAAAAATATGGTAATCTGCGTTATTTTCACTAATTTTGTCACAAAATTACGAAATAATGGATTATTTATCACTGATTCGGAAACCTATTGAGGGTGATTTAAACCGCTTTATTGAGTTGTTTAATCAGAACTTAGTCCACGACTATGGACTGCTGTCGGACGTGTTGGCACACATTCGTCAACAAGCCGGAAAGCGTCTGCGCCCTATCTTGATGTTGCTGATGGCTAAGAACTATGGTGAGATCAGTGATGCTACCCAGTATTCTGCCGTCGGTCTGGAACTGATACATACTGCTTCGCTGATTCATGATGATGTGGTAGATGAGAGTAACGAGCGACGTGGACAAGCCTCGGTGAATTCGATATTTAATAATAAGGTAGCAGTACTGGTAGGCGACTATATCGTATCTACAGGCCTGCTGAATGTCTCTTTTACGAATAATCAGCGCATCATTAAATATATTGCTGAACTAGGGCGTACCTTGGCTGCTGGTGAGATACTGCAACTTTCGAATATTAATAATCAGGAAATCCGTGAAGATGTCTATTTCGATGTCATCAAGCAGAAGACAGCCGCTTTGTTCGAGGCTTGTGTAGCCATCGGTGCCGCTTCTGCCAATGCTTCCAATGAAGAAATCGAAGAGGTCAAGAAGTTTGGTCAGAACCTGGGTATTATGTTCCAGATTCGCGATGATATCTTTGATTATTTCACTTCAAAGGAAATCGGAAAGCCCACGGGAAATGATATGGCAGAAGGTAAACTCACACTTCCCGTGATCTATGCTTTGAACAATACCGATTTTGATTCTATGAATACTTTGGCGAAGAAAGTGAAGGCAGGCACCATCAATCAGGATGAAATAGCTGTTTTAGTCGAGTTTACCAAGCAAAGCGGAGGTATTGAATATGCTGAGAAGAAAATGGCTGAATACCATCAGCTTTGTCTTGATTTCATAGAAGAGAAAGTAAAAGATAAGGCTGTCAAGGAAGCCCTGACAGCCTATGTAGACTACGTTATCCAGCGTAATTATTAAAACCTTTCTTTACGCTTTAAAAGAACTTAGTATCTACACCAGTTACCTCGCTCAGTAACAGGTTAGCTAATCGTGACGTACCCATACGGAACCATTGGTTTGTGAGCCATTGCTCGCCAAGAACCTCCTTGACGATGGTGTACATTGTGACGGCATCCATCACGGTGTTCAGTCCTCCAGCAGGCTTGAAACCAATCTGAATGCCTGTCTTTTCGTAGTATTCCTTGATGGCCTGGCACATCACATAGGCAGCTTCAGGGGTTGCAGCGGGTTCCAGTTTACCTGTTGAGGTCTTGATATAGTCAGCACCGGCATACATTGACAAGATAGATGCTTTCTTGATGTTGGAAGCTGTTTTCAGACAACCTGTTTCCAGAATAACTTTCATCTTCTTTTCACCACAGACACTCTTCAGTTCAGCGATTTCATCAGCAACCTCTTCGTAGTTACCGCTGAGGAACTTACCGACGGACATTACAATGTCAATCTCTGTAGCTCCATCCTTGACAGCTAATGCTGTTTCTGCCACCTTCACCTCTATAAGTGCCTGAGAAGAGGGGAAAGAACCGCTTACGCAGGCAATCTCTACGCCATCAACTTCCAAAGTCTCAGCAACTGTCTTGGCGAAGCAGGGATAGACGCAAATAGTGGCTACGTGGGGTAGGTCAGGATATTGCTCGTCAAACTGGTTGACGCGCTCTGTAAATGCCATCACACTCTCCTCTGAATCGGTCGTTTTCAGGGTAGTCAGTTCGACACTTCCCATCAAGAATTTCTTCACTTCCAGTGTATCGTTCTGAGGCACTTTTTCAGCGATGATTTTCTTGACAGCTTCTCGTACTTGTTCGTCTGTCATGTCGTAGTTGTAAAGGCTCAATGCCTTTTCATACTTGTTTTCTTCCATAGCTTATTAGTTTTATTTGAGTTTAACATTGTTGATATGTCTTTCTTTATCGCGTTGCGTCTTCTTCTCGATGCTTTTCTGCAATTCTACCGTCAAATCGACACCCGTCTGATTAGCCAGACAGAGCAGTACCCACAACACGTCTGCCATCTCTTCACCCATATTGTCTTTCTCGCCGGGCTTGAAGCTCTGATCACCGTATTTACGGGCTATTACACGAGCTAGTTCACCCACTTCCTCCGTTAGTACTGCCATATTGGTCAGTTCTGAGAAATAACGCACGCCATATGTCTTAATCCACTGGTCTACAGTTTGTTGCGCTTCTTTTATGGTCATAGTCTCATGAGCATTTGTAGGATAAGAATGATGATCGCTATCAGCAGTATCATGATGTTCTGTTTGTTCTCCCGTGCATATTCGCTCCAATGGAAGGCTTTATAGAGGAAAGTTATTAGCCACAGGAACAGTCCAGTCAGGCATGGCCACATACCATAGTTTGCATTGACTATCCATGAAAGAACGATACCAATGATGACTAATATCAGTCCAGAGACTTCGATTTCCCGTAAGTATTTCTTCATTTTTTTATTCTTTGTTTTTAGTGTCCATACAAATGGTAACAGGTCCGTCGTTGAGTAGTTCTACCTTCATGTCCGCACCAAATTCACCTGTGCCAACGGGTTTGCCTAGTGCCTCAGAAAGTTGGGTGCAGAAAGCCTCGTAGAGTGGGATAGAGTGCTCATGGGAACCTGCACGAAACCAACTCGGACGGTTCCCTTTTTTATAGCTTGCATATAGGGTGAATTGGCTGACAACAAGCGCTTCTCCTTGGATGTCCAAGATGGAGCGGTTCATGACAGCGTTATCGTCGTCAAACACTCGTAGGTTCGCTATCTTTTTCACCAGCCATTCTACATCCTCCATCGCATCTTCATCGCAGACACCCAACAGGATAAGATAGCCCTTATTAATCTGGCTTTTGATGGCTCCTCCGATGGTGACGCTGGCATGTGTAACCCTTTGTATTACTGCTCTCATATTTGCAAAGTTACGAACATTTTTTTAATCTACCAAATCTTTTCCTGTCTCTCTATTTTTTTCTTCCTAACTGGGAAAAAAATATTCCCTGCCTTGGGAATAAAAATTCTCTAGCCTAAGCACAGTTTTTCATTCTTCTTGATGAAAATATTGATACACTATTTGGGCTTTTGAATGACCAATTAGGTTTTCAAGTGTTTTTAGTTCTGCCTCACGGATTCGTTTAACCGATTTAAAGCCGTTTAAAAGCTCGTCACGCGTTTTGGGGCCGATGCCCTTGATATCATCTAGTTCCGAGTGTAAAGCGCGCTTAGAACGCTTGTCTCGATGAAAAGTGATAGCAAAGCGGTGCACTTCGTCTTGCAGTTGCGTTAGCACCCTGAAAAGTTCTGAAGTGTCTTTGATGCCTATCACTCTGGGTGGAAATCCGTAAAGCAGTTCGTTGGTTCTATGTTTGTCATTCTTAGCCAGTCCTGCTATGGGAATATCGATGCCTAGCTCATCCTGTACAGCCTGTCTGATGACTTCCATCTGCCCTTTTCCACCGTCTGCAACGATGAGGTCGGGTAGGGGTTGTTGTTCTTCTATCAGACGCTTATATCTGCGATATACCACCTCTTTCATGGATGCATAGTCATCAGGTCCGACAACAGTTTTGATGTTGTATTTTCGGTAATCGCTCTTGGCTGGTTTCATTTTCTTGAAGACAACACAAGCTGCTACAGCATCGCTTCCACTGATGTTTGAGTTGTCGAAACACTCTATTTGATAAGGCATCTTGGGCAGGTGTAACAAGTCTTGCAGTTCCTTCATCAAACGCACCTGTTTCTGTTCCGGATTCAGCTTTTCTGCCTGTTTTAAACGGTCAAACTTATATTGTTTACCGTTCATGAGCGACAGTTCCAGGAGCTTTTTCTTATCACCACGTTGTGGTACGGTAATAGTCACCCCTTCTATGTCCAAATCAATCTCCTGTGGCAGTATGATTTCTTTCGCCTGACTATGAAATCTTTCCCTCATCTCGACAATGGCTAATTGCAGCAGTTCTTCTTCTGTTTCATCGAGCTTTTTCTTATATTCAAACGTAAAGCTTTGATTTATTTGGCCGTTTGAAACGTGGATATAGTTGACAAAAGCAATCTTCTCGTCGTTGGTGATTGACAGCACATCGACGTTGTTGATGGTGTGTGAAACCACCTCGCTGGTTGCCACAAATTTCTCAATCAAGAGATATTTGCGCTTGATTTCCTCGGCTTCTTCAAAACGTAAGTCATCTGCTAATCGCATCATCTCATCCTTCATATCGGTGAGTACCTGACGCGTATTGCCTTTCAGTATTTCCCGTGCTTGTGCTATACTCTTTTGGTAGTCTTGTAATGACTGTTTTCCTACACAAGGACCACCACAGTTTTTGAGGTGATATTCTAAGCAGATCTGGTATTTTTTCTGTTCAATTCCCTCTTTTGTGATGGGTAGTCTACAGGTTCTTGGATGATAGAGTTTCTTGATGAGTTCCAGTACCGCCTGCATGGAAGAAATGTGTGAATAAGGTCCAAAGTAAGTACCCCCTTTTTTATTGATGGTACGTGTCGGGAAGATACGGGGTAAATACTCTTTGGTAATACATATGCTGGGATAAGTCTTTCCGTCCTTCAGCAGTACATTATACCGAGGGTTATACTTTTTAATCAGTGCATTTTCCAGTAATAAGGCATCCTCTTCGCTATTGACCACTGTATAGCTGATATCCCATATCTTTGATACCAGCACTTTTGTTTTGAATCGGTCAACTTCTGTGTGGAAGTAGGATGAAACACGGTTCTTTAGGTTTTTGGCCTTACCTACATAAATGATAGTTCCCTCAGCATCATAGTATTGATAACTGCCAGGCTTCTCGGGTAGGGCACTAACGATTGCCTTTAACTTGGCCAACCGTGCTTCATTCTCTTCCTTTGTCATCTTGTTTTTGTTTCACGTGAAACATTAAATAGTCATCAGGGTTGTCAGTTCTATATCTTTGAATTCGTCTCTGCCATGAAGACCTTCGTCTCTTATTTCAATAATGAAGTTCATGTAGATCTTCTTGGGATTAAAGTGTTTCACCAAGTTGTAGGTAGCTTTTGCTGTTCCACCCGTTGCTAACAAATCGTCATGAATCAATACGACGTCATCTTCGCCGATAGAATCCAGATGCATCTCTATGGTATCGACACCATATTCTTTTGAGAAAGATTCCTTCACGACTGTATAGGGAAGTTTTCCCGGTTTTCTGGCAAGTACTACACCACAGCCCAATTTTCCTGCGAGAGCAGAAGCCATGATGAATCCTCTACTTTCAATACCTACAATTTTGGTGATTCCTTTATCTTTGTAAAGTTCGTACATCTCATTTAACATGATTTGTAGGCACTCACCATTTTTGTACAGTGTGGTCACGTCACGAAAGTTGATTCCTTTCTTCGGGAAATCTGGTATGCAACGCAGATTGTCCATTAAAATTTTGTTGTTCATATTCTTAGGTTTTATCAATAAATTGTTTTGTATTAGGGCCATGATGTTTCACGTGAAACTTATCTTCCAAGCAAAACCAGCATGGCGTTAATGTCGCTCGGTGACACACCAGGAATGCGACTTGCTTGTGCCAATGTTTCTGGTTGAATCTTCTCTAATTTCTGGCGGGCTTCCGTTGAAATTGCCGTTAGATTGGGATAATCAAATTTTCCTTTGATTTTGATGTTTTCCAGTCGGTGCATTTTCTCTGCCACCATTTTCTCTCGTTCAATATAACCTTTGTATTTGATATGTATTTCTGCGGCTTCTGCAATTTCCTCCTGTCGGTTAGGCAACTTGTCGATGAGTTCTTTTAAATCCGGAACAATTTGGTAGAGTTTGTTGAAGTTCAGTTCCGGACGAGCCACGAGATCCTCCAGTTTACAGCCATAGACGAGTGGGGTAGAGCCGATGGCTTCTAGTGCGCTATTAATTAATTTTGGTTTGATAGGATAGGTTTTACAGAATTCCTCTATCTTTTCTATCGCCTCCTTCTTTTCTAGCCACCATTCATAACGATCCCGTTTGGCGATACCCAGTTCGTAGGCTTTTTCAGTCAACCGGGCATCTGCATCGTCTTGGCGTAACAGGATGCGGTATTCTGCTCTTGATGTAAACATTCGATAGGGTTCATCTACCCCCTTAGTCACCAGGTCGTCTATCAGCACACCGATATAAGCTTCGTCGCGATGTAGGATGAACGGTTCGTCGTTGTTACAATATCTAGCCGCATTGATACCTGCCAGTGTGCCTTGTCCGCCAGCTTCCTCGTAGCCCGTTGTGCCGTTCACCTGTCCTGCAAAAAACAACCCTTTGACTACTTTCGACTCCAGCGAGTGTTTCAGTTGGGTAGGGTCGAAGAAATCGTATTCTATCGCATAGCCGGGACGGTATACTTTTAAGTCTCGCAGTGCTGGAATTTTTTTCAGGGCAGCAATTTGTACGTCCATTGGCAGTGACGAAGAAAAGCCATTGAGATACATTTCGTTTGTGGTTTCCCCCTCCGGTTCCAGAAAGAGCAGATGCTGTGGACGGTCAGGGAAGGTGACCAGTTTTGTTTCTATCGACGGACAGTAGCGTGGTCCGATGGATTGTATCTGGCCATTATAAAGCGGAGAATCAGCCAGTCCGCTACGAAGTGTCTCATGTACCTCTTCGTTGGTGTAGCATACCCAGCAGGGCAGTTGTTCAAGGGGACGCTGTTCACCCATATACGAGAACTTATAATACCCGTTCTCTCCATCTTGTCGCTCCATATCCTCAAAGTGTACGCTGCGCTTGTCGATGCGAACAGGAGTACCTGTCTTCATACGAGCAGAGCGAATGCCGTGTTGGGTAATACTCTCAGTGAAGTGGGGTACGGCAGGTTCGGCGATACGTCCGCCCTCTACCATCTTTCGTCCGATATGCATCAAGCCATTGAGGAAAGTTCCGGCAGTAATGACGACGGACTTTGCCCTTAGTTCACATCCCCATATTGTTCTCACGCCAACAGCCTCACCGTTTTCTACCAACAGTTCGTCAGCCTGGTCTTGCCAGATGTCGAGGTTGGGTGTCTCGTCCAACATCTGCCTCCATTTCCAGATGAATTTTCCTCTGTCACACTGAGCACGTGGTGACCATACCGCAGGTCCTTTCGAACGGTTCAGCATCCGAAACTGGATGGCAGTGGCATCTGTTACCAGTGCCATCTGTCCGCCCAGTGCGTCAATCTCGCGTACAATCTGTCCTTTGGCAATACCGCCAATGGCAGGGTTGCACGACATCTGGGCAATCTTATTCATGTCCATCGTGACGAGACAAGTCTTTGCTCCCATGTTGGCAGAAGCCGTTGCAGCCTCACATCCAGCATGTCCGCCACCGATAACAATTACATCATATTTTAGAATCATGTTGCAAAGATACAAAAAAAGTTGTAACTTTGCAGCCAAAACAATAAAAAGGTGATGATAAAAGAAATTTGTAACTTGATAGCACGCTGGATGGGAGCACTTGTCTTACTGATGGCTTTACTGTCAGTGATGATGCCGGCACCCTTTATGGCTATAGATACCTGGTGGATTAATCCGTTGCTCGGAGTCATAATGTTTGGCATGGGTCTCACCTTGTCACCTCAGGATTTCCGTATCGTGTTCAGTCGTCCCCGTGATGTGTTGGTAGGTTGTCTGGCACAGTTTACCATCATGCCTTTCATGGCCTGGTTGCTTACCAAGGCTTTCTCACTGCCTGCTGACCTGGCACTGGGAGTCATCCTCGTGGGCTGCTGTCCTGGTGGAACAGCCTCCAATGTGATTACCTATCTGGCTAAGGGTGACCTGGCACTGAGTGTTGGCATGACAGCCACCAGTACGGTGTTGGCTCCTTTCATGACCCCATTCCTGACATGGCTGTTGGCAGGAACCCTTGTCGATGTCAACACGCTGGGCATGTTGCAGAGTATTGTCTATGTGGTCATTGCCCCGATATTAGGCGGTTTACTGATACAACATTTCCTGCCCGGTTTTACCAAGCGTGCCGTGGCCTATCTGCCAGCGTTTTCCACATTGGTGATTGCATTTGTGGTGGGTATTGTCGTAGGCCATAATGCTTCACGTCTGCTGATGGGGGGCTTGCTGGTTATCATAGTGGTCATGTTACACAATCTTAGTGGACTGGCCCTCGGCTATGGTATCGGGCGAATGCTCTCCCTTTCTCACGAGAAGCGCGCGGCCATCTCCATCGAGGTAGGCATGCAAAACTCCGGGTTGGCATCATCCCTGGCAACGCTCCATTTCGCTGCCTTCCCGATGGCTACCATTCCTGGTGCCATATTCAGTGTGTGGCATAATATCAGCGGTGCTCTTGTCGCCAAGGTTTATAGCATGAAGGCTCAACGCGGTTAGTACATCGGGATATCTTCGAAATGATTGATTTCCGGTGTTCCTTCTTCTGGTGTTCCGATGACGGAAACGACGTCGAAGCGTATCTCTTGACCGATGTTCTTGTATTTGATATAATGGTTGATGGCTGTCCGTAAGTTACGCAGTTTCATAAAGTCGACAGCATCTTCTGGCTCACCGAAATAGTTGTTACGACGCGTCTTCACTTCCACAAAGACAACGATGTCGTCCTTGAGGGCGATGATGTCAATATCACGATGCCCTGACTTCCAGTCGCGCTCGACGATGGTGTAGCCTTTTTTCGTCAGATACTGTGCAGCCACCTCCTCGCCCCATGTTCCTAATTCATTGTGTACAGCCATATTATTTGTTGTTTTTGGACTACAAAGATAATCATATTTTGTATAAATAGTACATTTTCTAACGAAAACGTTTGCGGATTTCATAATTTTGTAGTACATTTGTAGCCCCATAGTGCGCATGCGTACTTATTATTTGGTATTTATTTTTAATTTTTAATTCAATATTTTATGTGGTTAATCAATTCATCAATTGGTCGTAAGGTTGTAATGTCCGTAACGGGTATTGCGCTGATTCTGTTCTTGACGTTCCATTGCGCCATGAACATTGTTGCGCTTTTCTCTGGCGAGGCTTACAACATGATTTGCGAATTGCTGGGTGCCAACTGGTATGCTGTAGTGGCTACTATCGGTCTGGCTGCCCTTGCTGTCATTCACATTGTCTTTGCGTTCATCCTGACGGCTCAGAACCGTAAGGCTCGCGGTGACAATCGTTATGCTATTGCTACGGAGGTTAATCCGGGCAAGGTAGAGTGGGCATCTAAGAACATGCTCGTGCTGGGTATCATTATCCTCCTGGGCTTGTTGCTCCACCTGTTCAACTTCTGGTACAACATGATGTTTGCCGAAATCGTAGGCTTCAGTGCAGGTCACCTGCCCTCTGACGGTTTTGCCTTCATCATCGACACCTTCAGCAATCCTGTCTATGTTGTGCTCTATGTCATCTGGCTGTGCGCTATCTGGTTCCACCTGACTCACGGCTTCTGGAGTGCTATGCAGACTTTGGGTGTCAGTGGTAAGATCTGGTTCTGCCGTTGGAAGGTCATTGGCTTCATCTACACCACCCTGCTGATGCTGGGCTTCCTGGTAGTAGTGCTGGCTTTCGCCTTCAAGTTGGCTCCGAGCCTCTATTGCTATGCAGGCTGCTGCTAATTGTTAAACCTTAAATTACTTTGAAAGTTATGGCAAAAGTATTAGATTCAAAGATTCCCGCAGGTCCAGTACCTGAGAAATGGAAGGAATATAAGGCTCACCAGCGCTTGGTTAACCCCAAGAACAAGCTGAAGCTCGACGTGATTGTGGTAGGTACCGGTCTGGCTGGTGCTTCTGCAGCTGCTTCACTCGGTGAGATGGGCTTCAACGTCATCAACCTGTGTATTCAGGACTCTCCCCGTCGCGCTCACTCTATCGCCGCTCAGGGTGGTATCAACGCCGCCAAGTGCTATCAGAACGATGGTGACTCTGTCTATCGTCTGTTCTATGATACTGTAAAGGGTGGTGACTATCGTGCTCGCGAGGCCAACGTTTATCGTCTGGCTGAGGTATCAAACAATATTATCGACCAGTGCGTAGCTCAGGGCGTTCCCTTTGCCCGTGAGTACGGTGGTATGCTGGCTAACCGTTCATTCGGTGGTGCTCAGGTAAGCCGTACATTCTACGCTAAGGGTCAGACCGGTCAGCAGCTGCTGCTGGGTGCCTATAGCTCACTGAGCTGTCAGGTAAATGCCGGTAAGGTTAAGCTCTACACCCGTTACGAGATGGAAGACGTGGTGATTGTTGACGGCCGCGCTCGTGGTATTATCGCCAAGAACCTCGTTACCGGTAAGCTGGAGCGTTTCAGCGCCAACGCTGTGGTTATCGCTACTGGTGGATATGGTAACACCTACTTCCTCTCTACCAACGCTATGGGCTGTAACTGTACCGCTGCTGTCCAGTGCTATCGTAAGGGTGCATACTTTGCTAATCCTTCATACGTTCAGATTCACCCCACCTGTATCCCCGTTCATGGCGACAAGCAGTCTAAGCTGACGCTGATGTCTGAGTCGCTGCGTAACGACGGTCGTATCTGGGTTCCCAAGAAGATTGAGGACGCCAAGGCTCTGCAGGCTGGTACCAAGCAGGGTTGGGAGATTCCCGAGGAGGATCGCGACTACTATCTGGAGCGCCGTTATCCTGCCTTCGGTAACCTCGTTCCCCGTGACGTGGCCTCTCGTGCCGCTAAAGAGCGCTGCGACAAGGGCTTCGGCGTGAACAACACCGGTCTGGCCGTGTTCCTCGACTTCTCTGAGTCTATCAACCGTCTGGGCATCGATGTGATCATGCAGCGCTATGGCAACCTGTTCGAGATGTACGAGGAGATCACCGACGTATTCCCCGGCGACGTAGCCAACGAGATCAATGGCGTGAAGTACTACAAGCCCATGATGATCTATCCCGCTATCCACTACACCATGGGTGGTATCTGGGTTGACTACGAGCTGCAGACTACTATCCCCGGCCTGTTCGCTATCGGTGAGTGTAACTTCTCTGACCACGGTGCCAACCGTCTGGGTGCTTCTGCGCTGATGCAGGGCTTGGCCGACGGTTACTTCGTACTGCCTTACACCATCCAGAACTATCTGGCCGATCAGGCTGTATGGCCAAAGGTTTCTACCGATCTGCCTGAGTTCATTGAAGCTGAGAAAGCCGTTGACGCTGAGCTCACACGTCTGCTCAACATCAAGGGTAAGCGTTCTGTTGACTCTATCCACAAGGAGCTCGGTCACATCATGTGGGAGTATGTAGGTATGGGTCGCACCGCTGAGGGTCTGAAGACGGGTCTGAAGAAGATGCACGAGCTCGAGAAGGAGTTCGATACCAACCTCTTCGTTCCTGGCACTAAGGAAGGTCTGAACGTCGAGCTCGACAAAGCTATCCACCTGCGTGACTTCTTCACCATGGGTCAGCTCGTAGCCTTCGACGCCCTCTCTCGTAACGAGTCTTGCGGTGGTCACTTCCGCGAGGAGTACCAGACAGAGGAAGGCGAGGCTAAGCGCGACGACGAGAACTACTTCTACGTAGGCTGCTGGGAGTATCAGGGCAAGGGCAACGAGCCAACTCTGATTAAGGAACCCCTTGAATATGAAGCTATCAAAGTACAAACCCGTAATTATAAGAATTAAAGACTATGGCAAAGAATATTTCATTCACCATTAAATTTTGGCGTCAGAATGGTCCGAAAGATGCGGGTCACTTCGATACGCACGAGATGCACGACATCCCCGACGACACCTCCTTCCTGGAGATGCTCGATATCCTGAACGAGGAACTGATTAATGAAGGCAAGGAGCCTTTCGTGTTCGATCACGACTGCCGCGAGGGTATCTGCGGTATGTGCTCACTCTACATCAACGGTACGCCTCACGGCTTGACCGAGCGTGGTGCTACCACCTGTCAGCTCTACATGCGTCGCTTCAACGATGGCGACGTCATCACTGTTGAGCCTTGGCGCTCAGCAGCCTTCCCCGTCATCAAGGACTGTATGGTAGACCGCAACGCCTTCGATAAGATTATCCAGGCTGGTGGCTATACCACTATCCGTACCGGTCAGGCACAGGATGCCAACGCTATTCTGATTCCTAAGGAGGACGCTGACGAGGCTATGGATTGCGCTTCTTGCATCGGCTGTGGCGCATGCGTAGCAGCTTGTAAGAACGGCTCTGCCATGCTCTTCGTATCGTCTAAGGTCTCTCAGCTCGCCCTGCTTCCCCAGGGTCGCGTAGAGGCTGCCCGTCGTGTGAAGAACATGATTGCCAAGATGGACGAGCTCGGCTTCGGTAACTGCACCAACACTCGTGCCTGTGAGGCTGTATGCCCGAAGAACGAGACCATCGCCAACATCGCCCGCCTGAACCGCGAGATGATCAAGGCAAAGCTGGCCGACTAAGTATCGACACCTTATCTATTATAAGAGCACCGCAAGTCCCTCTTGCGGTGCTCTTTTTTCCTGCTTCCACCGTCCAGCATGTTGCTGTGCCACAGCAACACACTCAAACGCTTACCCCTCGCAAATGGCTCTCGCCATCTCGTTCAGCGCCAGGCATTGTCCTCTCTTAATCGTTAGCTTCTCATTATGGTGCTCCCAAGGAGCCAATATCAGCAGTTGCCCTCTGGCGCAGGCATCCATGCGCTTACCTCCAGGCTTAGCCAAATCCGTAAAACCATTCTCTTGCAAATATATGAGAGGCAATCCCTCCTCGAAAGCGGCACGCATAATGACCTTCTCACCTCTCGAGATAGCGGGCGAAACCAACACAGCCCCTTGCCGTGCTGCCCTCAGACAGTCATCTGTCTTTGCTTTCAGTTCCTCCTCGCTGATGCTTCTCGAACATTGTACTTGCAGTTTCAATGGCTTTTCCAACAAAAATCGATTACCAATTGCCGAGAAACTCATTCCTGCATACACCAGTCCTCGCTGCACCCTAAACAATTCAGGATTCTCGCGCTTCATCAGCAGTCGGCGAGGGTTGTCCTTCAGATAGGCCAGCCATCGCTCCATCTGTCCCTCCCTCAGCAGTATCTCGTCGTTAAAGCCCCTGGCAAACAGCAGTCCGTTCTCGCGCCTCCGTCCAGCATGTTGCTGTGCCACAGCAACAACCCCCACCGGCATCACCCTACGGAACGCCTGGTTGCAAGCTTGCTTCACGCCTAACAGCACTTTCCCCAACGGCTTCTCCATCTTCTTGGTGACAAAAAGCACAGCATGCAGATGGTCGGGCATCATCTGCAGGGCTATCACTTTGATTTCCGGATGATGGCTCTCTATCGTCTGCCATATCTCTCTGACAGCCTCTCCTAATGGCGACAGTGCAACACGAGGTGCTTCTGGTGACGACTCTACGGCCTCACTATGCCCCATCACACAGCCGAACAGCGGTTTGCGCCCTTCCGTCACCATTGTCACCATATATATCCGTCGAGCCGTGTAGTCATTGTCTACACAGCGTCGTTGCATCGAGGGTTTCTTCTCGCCAGCGAACGGCTTTTGGCTCTCAAAGGTCTTTCTGTCCATATCAATTCTACCGCAAAGTTACAATTTTTCCCCAACAATGTCCCTTAATTCAAAAAGTTTTCGTAATTTTGCCCTCAGATATATGTTTAACCCTTTAAAACTTAATTGCCGATGACATAAACGATAGAACTAACGCTTACCAGACCCATTCTGCCGAGGTTCAGCTTCGCAGGGTCACAGAGATTAATTATCAAAATCAAATTATTAACTTACAGATTAGCGTTTCTGTTCTTTGCTGCGCAAAGCGACCTTAGGGTCGAGCGCGTACTTATACATAAGATTTGAGCTTTCAGCTCTTGTTCTTAAATCTCGAAACCGCCAAAACTTCGATACAACAAGAACAAGTTGCAGTAAGTTCACGCTCATAAGGTGTGGATTGTTCTGTGCTTGTTGTTGTATATGGCTACTTGGCGGTGCCAGAGATTTGATAAGCATCGAATGGTGCGCGCCTTTTAATTAATTAAGCTTATGAAAAAGTCATTATTAACAACGTTATTTATATGTTTTGTAACGACAATGCATTCACAAAGTGTAATTACCGATAAGGGTTATATCTATAGTCCTGACGGATTTGCCGTTAAAACAGCTGTTGCAACGATTGATGGAAAAATCTATAAGTCTACGGGTTTGTATTCTAAGGATGGGAAGGTTTTTATACAGGTAAATGGTGATATAGAAAACAAGACGTTTGTAGTATTATCAGGTGCAGAAGTCATTGGTCCAGAAGCATTTGACGGATGTGTATCTATTTATCAATATCCTAGTTATATCTATATTCCTTCTACGGTGAAATATATCTCCCAGAGGGCTTTTGAAGGCGGTAATTATAATGGGGGTTCAGCGTTAAAACCAAGAGTTTATATATATGATGATAGTTATGAGGATACGTCTGCTACTTCTGTTAAGGAGATGTCTGTCACGTCTGAAGGGGGAGTTACCGAAATAGCCAGATACAATATTTCAGGACAAAAATTGAATGAACCGCAAAAGGGCATTAACATAGTACAGATGTCGGATAGGACTGTGCATAAGGAATATGTGAGATAGTAAATACTGAAAATGAGGGTGTATCAAACATGAAGTGAACCACGAAAGTTGACAATTTGCATATATCACAAAAAAACCGTACATTTGCATCATAGATACAAAAATGACAATATACATCAAAAATTGCGGCATAACTACGTAACAAAAATTTCTTAGTGAACGGGAAAGAGTTGAATAGTATAGCTGCAAAAACACGATTCTAGGGAAAGGTTTTAAGGATGAGAAAATTTTTACAACCTTGCTAGATCAGGGACTCTAAATGGTGATGATGATTTTCTTGTTCTTACATCCCGTTCTTGCTTTGGCATGCGAACTATTTCGAGCGAGTAGCAAGATTATTTGTTCTTATCAAAAAAATATTGTAGTTTTGCAATGCAAACTCATCCGGGTAAAGCAAGACTAATAAATAAGCAAAAGGTATGAAGGACTATCCTGACAGAATGACGGCAGAGCAGGCGAGGAGGTTTTGCAAAGATGTGCTGGACATTGTCGCGCAGATTCCTCGTGGCATGGTAATGACCTACGGACATATAGCAGTATTGGCAGGATGGCCAAGTCATGCGAGGATGGTGGGACGGACATTGAGATATACGCCTGGGGCAGAGCATCTGCCATGTCATCGGGTGGTGAACAAGGAGGGACGTACGGCACCAGGATGGAGTCGTCAGCGGATATTGTTGGAAACGGAAGGTGTGGCTTTTAAGCCTAATGGACATGTGGATATGCAGCGGCACCTTTGGGAACTGGAAGGGGTATGATGGTTTACAATATGACTGTAATCTATCTCCAGCAGACAATGGTCCTCTTGTCAGCGATTGTTAGTGATTATTTGAACAATCGCTGTGAGAACCGTGTCAGGTAGATGCGCCAGTTGCGCCAGATGTGTCCTCCGTCTGTCTCAACATATTCGTAGGGATAGCCCTTCTGGTCAAGGTATTCGCGATACATCTTGTTGTTGTCATAGAGGAAGTCGTCCTTGCCGATGGCTATCCAGTAGAGGGCGAGTTTCTTCTTGAACTGAGTCTGCAGCATACGCTCTGAATCGGGTGTAAAGCAACAGCCTTTGGCCTGCAGGTCGGCGCTGTCCTTCACATCTAGATGAACGTAGGCAGAGAAGAGTCCGACGTAGTTGAACCAATCAGGATATAGGCGTGAGATGGCGAAGCTGTGACCACCACCCATCGATAGTCCGCAGATGGCACGGTTCTTCTTGTTTGCGAGTGTTCGGTAGTGCTTGTCCACATAGCTTACAATGTCCTTGAACGCTTCTTCTGTGGATGCGACAGGCTTGGAAGTGGCGTGCCCCATGAACGAAGGCTTGTACATGCCCTTTTCCCATTCACCAGGTGCTGCATCGCTATTGGCATTACCATTGGGCATGACAACTATCATGGGCTTCACCTTACCCTCGGCAATGAGATTGTCCAGTATCTGGGCTGCTCGCCCCAAAGTAGTCCAAGCCTCCTCATCACCACCTGCACCATGTAGCAGATAGAGCACCGGATAGCGTCTGCCATCCTCGTATCCTGCTGGTGTGTAGATGGTCATGCGACGTGTGGTCTTCAGCGTTGGCGACGGATACCACACCTTGCTGACATTGCCGTGACGCACCTTGTTGACGCTATAGAGCCACCCCTTGTCGCCTTGTGTCTTCGTAACGATGAAGATGTTCGTGAACGAGGCAATGTCGCGACAGCGATAGACATTCGACGGGTCCAGCTGGTCCATGCCGTCCACCTTATATTTATAGGAATACATCTCTGGCTCGAGCACGGGTGTCGTGCCACTCCAGATGCCGCCCTTTCCCTCCTTCATGTCTATCACGCCGAAGTCGCCTGTCACGCTTGCAGTAATGGCCTTAGGTGCATAGAGTTGGAAAGTTACAGAGCCGTCGGCATTCACTTGAGGTGATGTCAGATTGTTAACGTCGAAGATGGCTTGTTGCGCCCATGAGCCCGCTGTCATCAGCATGAGCAGGAAACAGACTGTTAGTTTCTCCTTTGCCTGTCGTGCAAACTCGAAGAGGGCGGTGGGCAGATGACAATAGCCGTCAGGATTCTTGTCCAAATAGTCCTGATGATACTCCTCGGCGGTATAGAAATTCTTCAGCGGAAGCCGTTCTACCGCGATAGGCTCCGTAAGTAGAGCCTGCTGTTCATTGAAGACCTTATTAATAATGGGTAGTTGATCTTCCGTGACGTAATAGACGCCTGTGCGATAACGCGTTCCCTCGTCGTGCCCCTGTTTGTTGAGGCTTATGGGGTCGATGGCCTTGAAGAACATGTTGAGAAGGAATTCTAGGCTTACCACCGTTTCGTCGTACACCACATGCACTGTCTCGGCATAGCCCGTCTGGTCGGTGTATACTTCTTTATACGTTGGGTTCTCCGTATTGCCGTTGGCAAACCCTACCTCTGTGTTCAACACTCCTTGAATCTGTTTGAAATAGTGCTCGGTGCCCCAAAAGCATCCGCCTGCAAGATAGATTTCTCTCATTGTCTGTTAGTCTTAATGTTATTTCCGACTGCAAAAGTACTGCTTTTTTCTCGATTTTACTCCGTTTTCATTGCAGTTTAAAATATTTATTTTATTTTTGCACAATCAATATGAACAAAAATACTAATGCGTATCACAGCCCTGAAAAATGCTACCCACGTCGAGGTGACCAAATTCACCCCTGAAAAGGAAGGAACCTACTATATCTGGGTTACTAAGGACCAAAGGGGCAAGGAGGTGCTGGCCACCAAGCAGGTCGCCATCGCTGCCAATCCGCACAAGGTCGACGGTCTGGCGTTTAAGGAGTTCAATCCCAAAGGTTTGCAGTCGACAACCATCAAGCCGACGGTACGAAGTTTGAGAAGAACACCAACCCTGCCTACCAGTCGTTCCGTGGCTGTTTCGTACCAACCTATGGAGCCACCAACCTGCCCGATGCGCTCATCGTCAAGGGTACTACCACAGGTATCAATACCATTCTGGTTTCAGACGCTAAGACTGACGATGGTTACTACAACCTGGCCGGTCAGCGCGTCAATGCCGACTTCAAGGGTATCGTTATCCACCATGGCAAAAAAATGCTGAAGAAATAAATAGTAATTGTAGTAATGAACATTGGAGATAAGGCGCCCGAGATTCTGGGCAAGGACGAGCAGGGACGGGATATCCGTCTGAGTGATTATAAAGGCCGTAAACTGGTATTGTACTTCTACCCGAAGGACAATACCAGTGGTTGTACGGCTGAGGCTTGCAGTCTGCGCGACCACTACGGCGAACTGCAAGGTGCAGGCTATGAGGTGGTAGGCGTGAGCAGGGACTCGGCGGCCTCGCACGTCAAGTTCAAGGAGAAGCACGCATTGCCTTTCCCTTTGATTGCTGATGTCGATAAGACGTTGTTGCAGGCAATGGGTGCCTGGGGCGAGAAGGTGATGTATGGCAAGAAGACTGAGGGTACCATCCGCACTACCTTTATTATTAATGAAGAGGGTATCATCGAACAGATATTTGCTGGCAAGCAGGTGAAGACCAAGGAGCATGCCGAACAGATTCTGCAGAAGTAGTCTCTTTCTGTTATATAAGGTTTGCTCAGATGATGCCGAAATGGCGGAGGGCATTCAGTACGCCGTCGTCATCAACTGATGTGGTAACGTAATCGGCTTGTTGTTTCAATTCGTCGATGGCATTTCCCATAGCGATGCCAATACCCGCTTGCAGAATCATGGACGTGTCGTTGCCTCCGTCGCCAAAGGCAATGGTATGGCTGGCGTCAAGTCCATCGTGTTGGGCAATAGCCAGAATACCCTTGCCTTTATCAGCTCCGTTGGCTGTAATATCCGTAAACTCCGGATGCCAGCGACCAGAGATGCATTGAGGCAATCGGGCCATCAGTTGACGTTCGTAATCGGCTGGAAAGAACGGTGTCATCTGCATGATGTCCTGCTCAAGCACCTTTTCCAGGGGCGATGCCTTGTCCAGGTTCTTCACTGCCAGCATCTGTTGGAAGATACGCTGCACATCGCCTGTAGGGTCGAGCACTGCAACATCGCGTCGTCCCACGACGATGAGGCTATAGCCTTTTTCCTGAGCGTCGTTGACAATTGTCAGCACGTCATTTTTAGCGATGGGCTGACATGCAACCGTCTCGTTGCCGACAAAGCAATAGGCACCGTTAGTCGTGATGTATCCATCTATGAGATGCTCAATAGCTCCCAGGTTCGTAATGATGATGGGTGGGCGACCAGTTGCAATGTAGACACGATGACCATTGGCCTTAGCCTGTGTCAAGGCCAGAATGGTTGAAGGTGGTATCTCATGCGTCTTGAAGCTGACCAGTGTGCCGTCGATGTCGAAAAATAAGGCGTATCTTTTCATTGTGAAACTTTTTGTCATAGCCATGCAAAGGTAACGTATTTTTTTAAGACTCCAAATAATTCTCATAAAAAAGGAATGAAAATATTGGATAGATAAAAACAATTTCGTATTTTTGCAACAGAATTCAGAAACCATAGATGCTTATCAACAGAAGCGTATGAACCAGAAAAAGATACTGAAATTCCTGCGACAGATCATGGCCAATAACAACCGTGAATGGTTTCAAGAACACAAACAGGAATATGAAGCCGTTAGAGCCGAGTTCGAACAGGGCGTGCAGCAAGCATTGGAGCGTATCGTGACGTTTGATCCCGAGATTGCCCATGTGCAGGTGAAGGACTGTACCTATCGCTTCTATCGCGACACGCGTTTTTCACTGGACAAGTCCCCTTACAAGAATCATCTTGGTGCCTATATCAATGCCAAGGGCAAAAAGGCACTGAGGGGAGGATATTATCTCCATCTGGAACCAGACCATTGTCTGTTGGCAGTAGGCAACTACTGGCTGCCAACGAATATCCTGACCTCGTGTCGCAATGAGATGATGGGAAATACGGAAGAGTGGCTCAGATGTGTGGAGAGTGAAGATTTTCTGAAATACTACGGCAGTGACGACTCTGGCAGTTTTAAGGAACCAACGAATGTCGACAGTTGGGATCAGCCTCAGGGATTCGGACTGACTAAGTTGAAGACCTGTCCTTCAGGTTTCCCCAAAGACTGGCCTTATGTGAAGTATCTGCGTCTGAAGGACTACTGTTGTTGGCATGCAGTATCAAACAGTTTCTTCGAAGGTGACTCTTGGCTCGACGAGATGGAGCACATGTTCCGTGCGGCCAAGCCGATGATGGACTTTATGAACTCGGTGATAGACGATTACGAATAAAAACAAAGACATTAGAGAAGTAATAGACAATGATGGTAAAGCGACTTTTCCCCCTTTTGTGTGCCTTTTGCTGTTCAATAGTTGGCAGTGCACAACTTCAGACCAATGCCGGTATCCAATACCTGCAGTGTATGCAAAAAGATATGTCGACAGACTTCTACGACTTGTCTAATACTTACTTCCTGGCAGACTCGCTGATGAGTTTCGATGCTTCGAGAGGAGAGGGACTGGTACAGTGGAAACGCTATCGCATGTCTCCTCGTCAGGCTTTTAATCTCAATGGCTATTGGCCTGTGCGTATGCAGATGCTTGACTTCCCTGATGCCGCCTATGAGAACGACCCGGCGTTAAAACTGTATGTGGAGTTCATTACGCCTCGAACTGCGAGAATCCGTATGCTCACCACGCCCATAATGCCCAAAGAAAACGATCAGGATGATGTCATGTTCTGCGAACAATTCAAGAACCGACAGAAGAGTCCTCTTTGGAATAACAAGCAGACAGCGAAAAGCATTGTCTATAGTTCCTCCTACGGTACCATAGAAATACAAAAGTATCCGTGGCGTCTTATCATCAAAGACGCAAAAGGAAAGATACTGACGCAAACACGCCATATCATTGATAATGATTCGAGTCAGGTGAAGCTTCTGCCGTTTTCGTTTATCAAACGAGGCAGTGACAATTCCCGCAGTGTGAACCCTGTGCTGACGTTGGCTCCCGGTGAGCGTATCTATGGCTGTGGTGAGTCGTTTACCTCCTTGAACAAGGTGGGCCAGAAAGTGCATCTCTCCGTTACCGATCCGCAGGGACCGGAAACCGATGGTCAATATAAGCCTGTACCCTTCTTCTTCTCGAATCGTGGTTATGGTATCTTCATGCACACCTCGGCGCCTGTCACTTGTGATTTCGGTGCTTCATACATTGGTGCAAATCGCCTATTTATGGCTGATGAACAGATTGATATCTTCGTATTTTTCGGAGAGCCGAAGGATATCCTGAACGAATATACCGATATCACCGGCAAGTCACCTATGCTGCCTCTTTGGAGCTTTGGTACCTGGATGAGCCGTATTACCTATTTCTCCCAAGAGGAAGGTCTGGAAATAGCACGGCAGTTGCGTGCCCATAAGATTCCTTCTGACGTGATACACTTCGACACAGGATGGTTCGGTGTTGACTGGCAGTGTGACTATGAGTTTGCCAAAGACCGTTTTAAGGATCCTGTCGGCATGCTGAAGCAACTCTCCGAGCAAGGTTTTCATACCTGTCTTTGGCAGTTGCCTTATTTCACACCCAAGAACCGTTTCTTCCCTGAGATAGTCGACCGAGGCTTGCACGTGGTGAATGCTACTGGCGGAATGCCGGTGGAGGATGCTATCCTTGATTTCTCCAATCCAGAAACTGTCAGTTGGTATCAATCGAAGATTGCGGGACTTATGAAGCAGGGCGTTTCCACCATAAAGTGTGATTTTGGCGAGGCAGCTCCCTATCATGGTTTTTATCATAGTGGCAAGGGTGGACTTTATGAGCACAACCTATATCCGTTGCGTTATAACAAGGCTCTTTTCGAAGTGGTTGAGCGTTCGCATCCCGGCGAGGGTATTATCTGGGCACGTTCTGCATGGGCTGGTTCTCAGCGTTATGCCTTGCATTGGGGAGGCGATGCCGCAACAACCAATACCGGTATGCTTGGTGACCTTCGCGGAGGCCTAAGCTTTGGACTCAGCGGATTCTCTTTCTGGAGTCACGACATGGGTGGATTCGTTACCGCCTCACCGGAAGATATCTATCGTCGCTGGCTGCCTTTTGGATTCCTCTCCAGCCATACAAGGGCACACGGCGCTCCTCCTACTGAACCTTGGCTTATCTCCGAGTCGTTTACTGACGCCTTCCGTGCTTGCGCTGAGATGAAATACAAACTGATGCCTTATGTCTATGCTCAGGCCAAAGACTGCTCTGAACGTGGCCTGCCAATGGTGCGCGCGCTGTTAGTGGAGTTCCCTCACGATGCTGGTGCATGGCTTGTTGAAGATGAGTATATGTTCGGTTCGCAGATGCTTGTAGCTCCTCTGATGGAGTCAGGCAATGAGCGGACGGTCTATCTGCCAAAAGGTAAATGGATTGACTATCAGAATGGCAAGGTTTACGAGGGTGGCTATCAGAATATTCAAGCAGGAAAAATACCTGCTATCATCCTTGTTCGAGACGGTTCTCTGATTCCTCATGCACCTCTTGCACAACGAACAGATAAGATTAACTGGGACCAAGTATCGTTTAAGGCCTACAAGGCGAGCGCCAAGAAGTGTGAGGGTTTGCTCTATAAACCTGGTGACAAAACAATCCAAACAATAATTCAATAGATTGACAATGAAAAGAATTTTTTTGAGCATGGTATGCATGCTGATGTGTCTGGCAGGTTATTCGCAGGACATCACAGGTAAGTGGATTACCGAGGCAGGTGATGCACAGGTAGAAATCTACGAGTCCAACGGTAAGTTGAACGGTAAGATAGTGTGGTTGGAAAAAGGTCCTGACACCCGGGATGTTCACAATCCCGACGAAAAACTGCGCAGTCGTAAGCTGATGGGTGTTCATCTGCTCTCTGGACTTACCAAGAAGAAAGACAAGTGGGAGGGAGGACGTATCTACAACCCCAAGAATGGTAAGGATTACAAATGTGCTATCTGGTTGGATGGTGACAAACTTAAGGTGCGTGGCTACATAGGATTCCTGTACGAGACACAAACCTGGAAGCGTAAGTAGAAAAATTAGATACAGCCTTTGCTTTGTATTTTGCAGGGATTACACTATCTTTGCAACGGTTTATGCTGAAAATACCTAAAATAATCACCAGGACCTTGTCTGTCCGTTTGAGTTGTATGGTTGTCTTTGCGATAGCCATCTTGCTGACGTCGTCGTTGGCGGTGATGTTCGTGTTTGCACGTCAGACGGTGAGAGGAGAGGCACTGCAGAACGCAGAGCAGACACTGGCGGGTACCTTGCAGCATATAGACAATATCCTGTTGAGCGTTGAACAGTCGGCAGGAAACATCTACTGGGACGTATTGCCACATGTCAACGAACCGGAAAAGATGGAGGACTATTGTCGCCGGTTAGTGCAGTGTAATCCTTACATAGTGGGTTGTGCAATAGCCTTTACTCCCCATTACTATGCAGACCATGACTTGTTTATGACTTATGTTCGTCGTCGTGGGAAGAGTATGATGACCACAGACAAGTCGGATTTGGTAACTACCAGCACTTTTGGTCATCGACCCTATACGGAGCAGGCATGGTTTGCAGAACCTATCAAGAAACAACGTGCCATCTGGTCTGACCCCATGAAGAACGAAGAGGTTGAAGGCGAAGCACTGACAACTTTCAGTTTACCTATTTTCAGTCGCGAAGGTAAGTGTGTGGGTGTATTGGCTGCAGATGTGGCTCTCAGTCTGCTATCGCAAATTGTGATGGCTGCCAAACCCTCTCCCAATGGATATACAACACTGTTGGGTCGTAATGGTTCGTATCTTGTCCATCCCGATACAAATAAACTCCTGCATGAAACCGTGTATACCCAGTTGGAGAAAGGGGTTGGCGCTTCTGTGCGGGAAGCAGCTGAAGCAATGATGGCAGGCAAGACGGGCTACAAACGATTTCAGCTTGACGGGAAAGACTGTTATGTGTTCTATAAGCCTTTTACTCGATATGAGGTACCTGGACGATCAATGGAGAAGCTTGGCTGGAGTGTAGGTGTCGTTTATCCTGAGGATGATATCTTCGGCGACTATAACAAACTGCTGTATTATGTATTGGCGATTGCCATCATCGGCCTGTTGCTCTTCTACGTTCTTTGCCGTAGCATTACGCACCGTCAGTTGTTACCCTTGCGCATGTTGACGAAGTCTGCCCAGCATATTGCAGAAGGCAACTACAATGAAATGATTCCGACTACCACCCGCGAGGACGAGATAGGTCAGTTACAACGTCATTTCCATCAGATGCAACAGGCATTGGCTGCCCATGTCGGCGAGCTGAAGCAGCTGACTACTGTTCTAAAGGAGCGTAGTGAAGTGTTGCAGAAAGTCATTAAGCGGACACAGGAAGCTGACCGTATGAAACTCACCTTCCTGCACAACATGACCAACCAGATGATAAAGCCCGCGAATGCCATCAGTGAAAGTGTTGAGACACTCTGCCACATGGCCAGCAAGTCTGCATCGGAGAAAGAAGACACTACTGACGTTACGGAACAGGCTGAAGAGGAGGTAAAGACCATCAATGCTGAGAGTAAGGTGATTACTGACCTGCTGAACCATCTGCTGGATGCTTCAGACAGTGAAAAGGGAAAGGGGGTGCGCTATGGTAAGTAAGATTCGCCGCAGCCTGCCAGCCAAGCTTAGCATTAGTATTCTGCTGCTTGCTGTCCCAATCTTTGTCCTGTCGTTGGGTGTCATGTTCCTGCAATCGCGTTATTTCATCCGTCAGGAAGCAACGGCGCGGGCCAATAGCATGCTGCTGTCCACGATGCAGCGTGTCAGGACATATTTGAATACCATTGAGACGGCGACGAATTCCAATTTGTGGCTTGTTGAGGAAGATTTCTCTCCTGAGAAACTCCTCTCCGTATCCAGTCGTATCGTATGGATGAACCGTCATGTAAATGGTTGTTCTATCACAGCAGAGCCAGGTGTTTTCCCCCAGTTTGGTCGCTATTTCTCAGCTTACTCTGTTCGTAAAGGCGATTCGGTGAAAACCGTCCGCGAAGCTGAGTATGAGTATTTCGACAAGGTATGGTATAAGACGGCACGTGAACTCGGTAGTGCTTGTTGGGTGGAGCCCTACGATGATTATAATGAGGGAACGCTTTACACCACCGAGCTTATAGCTTCCTATTGTAAGCCTCTGCATACCAAGGACGGACGCTTCGTTGGTATTATCTCCACCGATTTGTCATTACGTAATCTTGCCTCGGCCATCAACAGTGCCAGCCATCCTTACCCACATGCTTACTTTATGCTCTTGGGAGGCAATGGTGATTATATCATTCATCCTGACACGACGCGCCTTTTCAAAAAGTCCATTTTCACTGATGCTGACCCACAGTCAGATGCAGGGCTTATCGTATTGGGACATGAGATGACTGCAGGTAATAAGGGGTGTATGCGAGTCAAGATGCCAGAGGGAAAATGTCTTGTCAGCTATTGTCCACTGACAGGTACCAACTGGAGCCTCGCATTGGTATGTCCGGAAAGTGATATCCTTTGGAATTATCATCAATTGGCTTATCTGATAGTCCTGCTGATTATTACGGGATTATTGATTATATTATTGCTTTGTCGAAGGGCAGTAGCCCATACTATTCATCCCCTCAGTCAGTTGCTTCTTCAGTCGGAGCACATAGCTAGCGGTCATTATGATTTGCTGATTCCTCACACCCATCGGGAAGATGTCATCGGACGACTGCAGAATAGCTTTGCTGCCATGCAGGAATCACTCAATTTCCACTTGGGCAGCATCCGTTATACCACAGAGGTCGCTCAGCAGCGGAACGATGAGCTGGTACAGGCCAACCTCAAGGCCGAGGAAGCAGTCAAGCAGAAAACCCTCTTTATCCAAAATGTGACGCATCAGATACGCACACCGTTGAACATCCTCACCGGTTTCTCGCAGGTGATGTATGACTGTCTAAGCCAGCAAAACGACGGCACATCCATATTGCCTGCCGAGGAGTTGGCAAACATCACCGAGACGATGAAACACAATGCAACGACGCTAACCCGTCTGGTAATGATGCTCTTTGACTGTTCGGATATTGGTCTCTCCGAGGAACTGAATAGCCATAAACATGAGAGTGTGTCGTGTAACGAGGTAGGCCGTGAGGCTATCGAGTATACGATGTCGCACTTTCCCAACTTGAACATTCTTTTCGAGACAGAGTTGGCAGACGATTTCTGTATACCCAGCAGTCAGCTCTATCTGATGCGCAGTCTTCGTGAACTGTTATATAATGCAGCGAAGTATTCTGACGGGCAGCACATCAAACTCCTCATTACCCATACCGACTCCTTCGTGCGCTTTATCGTTGAGGATAAGGGACCGGGAATATCGGAAGACTATTACGACTTGATGTATAAACCCTTCACCAAGGTGAACGACCTCAGTGAAGGGTTAGGACTAGGACTTCCGCTTACCAAGCGCCATGCGATCAGTCTGGGAGGCGACCTCATTTATGACCGTGACTATCGTGACGGATGTCGTTTCACCCTTGAGGTGCCCGACGGCAAGTAACTATTTTACCATCCATACGTTCAGCACGATACCCTTGAATGTCTGACTCCATTCTGGCGCACAGACAAATAGGGCATTGTTCAGCCATCCATACCGACTGTTGGCAGGCGCCTCGAACCGAGGAGCTGCCTTGAAATAGAATGAGGGTTTGCCTTCAGCATCCTTACCATTATATACAATACCATTGTTACGCACATGAATGGATATGCCGTCGTCGGTGCGGATGCTGTAGATAGCCTCCAGTTCGGTACGGCTACCGTCCTCGCTGACCAGTTGGTAGTCGGCTCCACCGTTGAGGATGGTCCCTTTCAGGTTAGGACCCTCGAAGGTGCCGCCAGTGATGGGAATCACCGTGCGTCGCCCGTGCTGAGTCTGTTCGATGCTATACGTCTCGCCCAGTGTCACTTTCAGTTGCATGGCAAACTCCAGTGTGGGCGTATTCTTAGGCGGATACGTCTGTGAGAAAACAGGTGTGGTCATCAGCAAAGCCACCATGTAAGCTGCTAATCTTTTCATCATATTCTGTCGTTAATGGATAATTTGGAGACAAAGTTACAATAATTATTGCAATTATAAGAATAAAGTTGTATCTTTGCACCCAGTAAGTATGTATTTTTAACGTAAACGATTATGAAAAAATTTGGAGTATTTGCTGGGCTGTTCGCATTGGTATGCATGATGGCAGCCTGTGGTGGTAAGACAGAGAGCAACCCTGAGGCAGACTCTCTGCGTACAGAGTTGAGAGCTCAAATGGAGGAGATGGACGAGATGAACCTCTTCTTGGATGCCGTGAACATCAGCATGGACAGTGTGGTTGACATGGAAGGTTCGGTCCTTCGTACAAGCGGTGAAAGTTCGTTGTCTCGCAAGGAGCAGATTAAGCAAAATATGGAGGCTTATAAACTCATTCTTAAACAGCAGCGCGAGCGCTTGGACATCCTCGAGAAGAAGCTGAAGGACAGCAATGCCTATTCTGGAAAGATGCAGAAGACTATTGCCGCTTTGAAGAAGCAGCTGGAGGAGAAGGATGAGGCTATTGCCAAGTTGTCTGAGGAACTGGAGATGAGAAACTTCGAGATTGGCGAGCTGAAGGAGAATGTGAACCAGCTCAACACGCAGGTTGCTGGGTTGGAGGAGGATACCAAAGCCAAAGAGCAGGAGATTAACGAGAAGACCAACCAGATGAATGAGGCTTACGTCTTCATTGGCGACAAGAGCGCATTGAAGGCAGCCGGTCTGGCTCAGGGTGGTTCGCTGTTCAAGAAGCTGAAGCTGGATGCTTCCAATATTGACAAGAAGTTGTTCCAGAAGATTGATATCCGTGAGATTACCACCTTCCAGATTCCTGACGATAAGGCTGAGGTGCTTTCGCAGATGCCTGCAGACTCTTACAAGATTACCAAGACTGGTAATGATGCTTCCGTGCTTACCATTACCAATCCTGACCGTTTCTGGAGCGTTTCGAAATACCTGATTATTAAGTACTAATTTAGGTAAGTATCATAAAAAACGCCTCGTCTTTTCAGACGGGGCGCTTTTTTTTGTGGGTTGGCTAGGGATTAGTTCATAGCGAAGAACACTCCGTCACCGGCAATCATGCGTGCCTGATAAACACCAGTCTCGTTGAGGGTGAAAGCCTTTGTCTCACCATTGATGTTAGCCTGGATGTTACCCTTTTCGTCGAAGCGGAAGATTTCCTTCTGTACACCGTTCTGTTCCATAGACCATGAGTCATTCTCATCGTTGTGGATGAAATAGGTAATCTCACCAGTAGGAGCCTTTACCTCATAACCGTTCTTCAGGGTGGTAACAGCATAGTAGCGGCCGTCCTGACCCATCACCTGTTGCGTCTTGCCGATGTTGTTGGCAGCCATAGGATTGGTACCTGACCAGAACTCGATGCTGTTCAGCACCAGGATGTCAACCAGTGTACAGATAGAACCCACGATGGGAACGAGGATGAGTCCAACGATAGCGTTGACATACTTATTATTAGTCATATTGTTCTGCCAGCTGATGTACTTGTTCCAAAGTCCGTACTTACCAACGAAACATGAACTGAACAGGAAACTTCCTGCGAGAAGGCAAACTGCCACTTTCAAATTGATTCTTTTCATTCTTTTAATTGATTAATGGTTTATAATGTTATAGAAAAAAAATAGATTCGGGTCCCATGCAGAACAGGAGATCGAGGATGCTCAGATTTGGCAGGAAGCCCAGCTTATGCTGGAAGACCTGCCAGTATTGGCGAGGCTCGAAGTCGCTGTCAGTCTGTGGATGTTTGGCGTGTATCACCTCACGATAATCGGTAGGCTCCGGCCATTGTCGGTTGTAGGCAGAGGTATATGCTACTTCGGGCTGAATATCTATCAGCCTGCAGATGACCTGGCGGATAGCCTCGTTAAAGTCAACCAGGAACTCGTATCGCTTCTCGAAGAAGGGGCGGATATCATCAGCGTAGTATTCGAAGAAGGGACTCTCGCTGTAGGCTGACTGCAGGGCATTCCAATGAATGCGGCGCCATTGGTTGTGATCACTGATGCGTAGATCTTTTACCAGCATCTTATCATCGTTATGCTCAACGGGAACGGTGAGTGCTTGCACCCCATTCGCCGTTGCTATCAGACAACGGTTGCGGTAGGTCTGCTTCTGGTAGGAGTCATATTGCTCTATCATGCAATGGTCAAAGCGGTGTAGTTTCTGATACCACTGTATCGGTCCGAAGTAGGTGGTCTGAAGGATGGCAGTGCTCATTGCAATCTGATGTTTTTCCGGTTATAGAGCACGGAGACTACTCTTCCGATGATGTTGCGCTCGGGGATGAGTCCCAGGTGGCGCGAATCAACAGGGTTCCGTTGGTTGATGGCTTCCAACCAGTAATAGTCTGTCTTGGCGCAAGTAATGAGTCCAGGAACCAGGATAGGTCCGTTTTGTGTGCTGATGGTATCGCCGGGAATGGCTTTGCAGCGTGCAATCATGAGTCCTTCGATGGAGTCGGCAGAGGCGACAAACGCCACGATGTCACCCTTCCTCACGGGCTTTCTCATCAGTCGGCTGTAAGGCAGCAGTCCGTTGCCTTCAATGCGAAGCCCGTAACTGCACCGGTTGATAAGCAACTGGTCACCGTTCTTATAGAGGGGTTCCAGTCCGTCACCGTTGATGCTATGCACGGAAAGGACTAAGGTGCGCGCAGCCAGCATCAGTGCGAATGCTGCCACCAATGGAATCACGTACTTTAGTCCTTTCATCATAGCTGCTTATTTGATGTTGTCAACGAAACGGAACAGACGGCTCCAGCGGATGCCTGAGAATCCGTGGCGGTCAGGGTCAGAGCTCCACCAGATGAAGATAGGCTTGCCCACGATATGGTCCTCAGGAACGAAGCCCCAATAGCGTGAGTCCAGCGAGTTGTGGCGGTTATCACCCTGCATCCAGTAGTAGTCCATCTTGAAGGTGTACTTCGTGGCTACCTGGTCGTTGATGTATATCTTGCCGTCCTTCACTTCCAGCTTGTTGCCCTCATAGGTGCGGATAGGCCGCTCGTAGATGGGCAGGTTCTTCAGTGTCAGGTCGATGCTTTGTCCTTTTGCGGGAATCCAGATGGGACCGTAGTTGTCGCGTGTCCAGTGCATGTTGCCGTTCAGCGGGTAGATGTCCCATTCCTCTTCCTCCGTATTCAGTTCTATGGAGTCCGCGATACCTCTGCGTTTCAGTTCCTTGACAGCATGGTTGGTGAGCGGCAGGTATCCCAGGGTGTTGAGGCTCATCAGGTCTTCCATCGTGATGCCCAGTTCTTTCATCACATCATCCTCCAGTCTTTGGTTCAGCTTGATGCGATAGGTGTACTGCACATTGTCAGGTTCTTTGTTGGCCTTGCCATCTAGGTAGATGATGCGGTTCTTGATTTGCAGCGTCTGACCAGGCAGTCCTACACAGCGTTTCACATAGTTTTCGCGTCTGTCTGTAGGACGTGTCTGAATCTCGCCGAACTCCATGCGGTTGTTCTCGATGTACTGACGACCAGCATGATAGAGTTGTTGGAAGTAGGCGATGCGCTGTTCGGCACTCAGCGAGTCGGGGTTGGGGCGAACCTCCCAAAGTCCGTAACCATAGCCGTAGCAGTTGCGGTAAAAGTCCTCCGCCTGGTGGCGCATATCGCTGCAGATGGTGTCGCCTGCAGGATAGTTGAACACCACGATGTCGTTGAGTTGTATCTTACCCAATCCCTTCACGCGACGATAGTCCCAATGAGGCCATTCGATGTATGACTTGCATTCGAAAACGGGTAGTGTATGCTGTGTCAGGGGCATCGTGAGCGGAGTCTCCGGGATGCGCGGTCCATAGCTCACCTTCGATACGAAGAGGTAGTCGCCTGTCAGTAGGGACTTCTCCAGCGAGCTTGATGGGATGACGTAGTTCTGGAAGAAGAACAGGTTGATGAAGTAGACGGCAACGAGTGCAAACACCAATGCGTCTACCCATGACATGATAAACCTGGTAGGTCCTTCGGCCTCCTTCCACCACTGCCACTTGATTTTCTTGGTGATATAGACGTCGTAGATGAATGGGATGACAATCAGTCCCCACCACGACTTAACCCAGTAGAGGAACAGCAGGTACAGTACGAGCACACACACGAACTTAGCCCACTGCACTTTCATATTCAGCTTTTTCTTTTTTTCCATTTTTTTAATTTCTATTATTTCTAGATGGTCTAGACTTGTCTAGATAATCTAGAATTTAAACATATCGCTGATGGTCAGCAGTCCCTGATGATCCTTGGTGTACTCTGCTGCCAGCACGGCCCCCAGTGCAAAGCCCTGACGCGAATGTGCATCGTGGGTGATGGTGATGATGTCTGCCTCGGAGTCGTAGCGCACCGTGTGGATGCCAGCCACCTCGCCGCGCCGTATGTGGTCAATGCGTAGCAGTTTGGGGTCGGTGGTATCCTCTGCCCAAGCCTCTTTGCGGTCGATGTTCTCCAAGATGCCCTCAGCCAGTGTGATGGCTGTTCCTGAGGGGTGATCCAGTTTGTGCACATGGTGTGTCTCCTCCATTTCCACATCGTACTGCGGGAACTGGTTCATGATCTTGGCTAAGTATTTGTTGACAGCCGAGAAGATGGCAACGCCTATCGAGAAGTTAGAGGCCCAGAACAATGTCTGTCCTTCCTCTGAGCACATACGTTTCACGTCGTCGCCGTGCTCCTTCATCCATCCCGTGCTGCCACTCACCACTTTCACATGGTGCTTGAATGCGCGCAGGTAATTGCCGTATGCTGCCTGAGGGGCCGTAAACTCTATCGCCACATCAGCACTCTTGAAGGCCTCGCTGTCGAAGTCTTCCTGATTGTCAATGTCGATAATACTCACAATTTCATGTCCACGGCTGAGGGCTATCTGTTCTATCATCTTGCCCATCTTGCCGTAGCCGATTAAAGCTATTTTCATAAGTGTACACGTATTAATACGGTGCAAAGGTACAATAATTTATTTATAATCCATCATTCATCACTTATTATTTAAAGATTATTCGTACCTTTGCAGACATGTTAATCAATGAGCAGACACGAGATTTTATCCGTCAGCACGAGCAGGATGACGTGCGGCGATTGGCCTTGCAGGGAGTCAGGGACGCGGAAGTAGACCTGGCACAAGCCTTACAGCAGATAGCAGGCCGGCAAACGGCACGCCGCAAGTTGCCGTCGTGGGCAGGCGAGGATAGGGTAGTCTATCCGCCCCACCTGAACATGGAGCAGTGCTCATCGGAGCAGACGGCTCGTTACAAGGCTCAAATCGTTAACGGCCTATCCGTTCAAGGGCGCTATGTCGACCTGACAGGCGGCTTTGGAGTGGATTTCTATTGGATGTCGCAAGTCTTCAAAGAGCGCGTTTATGTGGAACAGAACCCTGACCTCTGTGCCCTTGCTGAGCATAACTTCGAAGTGTTGGGGCTTCGTAGTACCGTTCGTTGCTGTGACACGACAGCATACCTTGCGGAGATGGAGTCTGCCGATGTGGTCTATCTGGACCCTGCACGCCGTGATGAGCATGGAGGGCGCACCTATGGCATTGCAGACTGCTCGCCCAACGTGCTGGAACTGTTGCCGCAGCTTTGGGAGAAGACGGACCATGTGGTGCTGAAACTATCGCCCATGCTCGACTGGCGCAAGGCGGTAGATGACCTGAAACAGGTCAGCCAGGTGCACATCGTGAGTGTTGACAACGAGTGCAAGGAGTTGGTGCTGGTACTCGACAAGCAGTTTCCCGACCATCTCCGCCTCTGTTGTGTCAACAACCAGCAAGTGTTTGCAATCGACGGCCCCCTGCCGACGGCTCCTACCGCGTCCGTTTCCGCCGTACCCGCCAATCCCACATTCCTCTACGAGCCCAATGCCTCCATCATGAAAGCCGGATGCTTCGATGTCTTGATGCAACGCTACCCAGTCCGTCAGCTGGCTCCCAATTCCCACCTGTTCATCAGCGATGTGGAAATCCGTGATTTCCCTGGGCGTGGCTTCCATATTTCAGCCATTTCATCGATGAACAAGCGTGAACTGAAGGCCACATTGGCAGCAATCAGCAGCGCCAATATCACGGTGCGTAACTTCCCCCTGAGCGTTCAGCAACTGCGTCAGAAACTGAAGTTGAAGGATGGCGGCGACACCTATATCTTCGCTTCTACGGCTGCTGATGGCGGTCATCAGCTATTTATTTGCCGTAAAATTGGTTAAATTTTTGGGTGTTTCGCACTTTTTCCGTATCTTTGCAAGGATAAATAAGATATGTAAGATGTCAGCAATAGAGATTCGGAAAGTCACCAACAGGAAGGAACTTGATGCCTTCATCCAATTTCATTATGACTTGTATCGGGGCAACGAGTACGATGCTCCTAACTTGTACAGCGATGAACTACACACGCTGCGCAAAGACAAGAATGCCGCCTTTGAATTCTGCGAGGCCGACTATTTTCTGGCCTACCGCGATGGGGAGGTTGTGGGGCGCATTGCCGCTATTATCAACCATCGGGCTAATGAGCGGTGGGAGCGCAAGAGTGTGCGCTTCGGATGGGTTGACTTTATCGACGATATCGAAGTGAGCCGTGCTTTGTTCGATGCCGTAGAAGAGTGGGGGCGCCAGAAGGGCATGACCGAGATGGTGGGTCCGCTGGGCTTTACCGATATGGACCCGGAAGGTATGCTCATTGAAGGCTTCGACCAGTTGGGCACGATGGCCACCATCTACAACTATCCGTACTATCCGCAGCACATGGAGCAGCTGGGAGGCTGGACGAAAGACAATGACTACGTGGAGTATAAGCTGATTGTGCCTGACGGTGACATGCCTGAGAAATACAAGAAGGTGGCCGAGCTCGTGCAGAAGCGCTATAACCTGCACGCCATCCACCCCAAGCGCAGTCAGGTGTTCGGCAAGGAGCAGTACGGTCGCAAGGTGCTCGACGTGGTCAACAAGTCGTTTGGCCATCTGTACGGCTATTCGCAGATGACGGAGCGCCAGATTGACGAGTATCTGAGGATGTATTTCCCCATGCTCGACATGGAGATGCTCTGCATCATCGAGGACTGGAACACCCCCGACCACAAGGTCATCGGCGTGGGCATCTCGATTACCAATATGACGCGTGCCCTGCAGAAATGCAAGAACGGCCGCCTGTGGCCCTTCGGCTGGTGGCACTGTCTGCGCGCCCTGAAGTTCCACAAGGCCGAGTGCCTTGACCTGATGTTGGTAGGCTTCCTGCCTGAATACCAGCAGAAAGGTGCCAACGCCCTGTTGTTCTACGACCTCATCCCCCGCTACCAGAAGTACGGCTTCAAGTGGGGCGAGACGAACGTGGAGATGGAGACCAACGAGAAAGTACAGTCGCAGTGGCAGTATCTGGAGCATATCCAGCACAAGAGAAGAAGATGTTACATTCGCCCCCTAAGTTAGGGGGCCACAGGGGTCTGAACAGGCCCTGATACAAAGAACTATGGAAGATAAAGATATCAAGAAGAGAGTGGACTCAGACCCCCAACCCCCTAACTTAGGGGGCTTTGAAGAAACCGTCACGTATAATGACGACAACATCCGCACCCTGACCGGTCTGGAGCACATCCGCCTGCGTCCAGGTATGTACATTGGCCGACTGGGCGACGGCTCGTCGTCGGAAGATGGTATCTATGTGTTGCTGAAAGAAGTGTTCGACAACAGTATCGACGAATTCAAGATGAAGGCAGGCGACCGCATTGAGGTCAATGTGGACGACAACCTGCGCATCTCCGTCCGCGACTACGGACGCGGCATCCCGCAGGGCAAGCTCATCGAGTCGGTGAGCATCCTCAACACCAGTGGTAAGTTCGATTCGAAGGCCTTCAAGAAGTCTATCGGACTGAACGGCGTGGGTGTGAAGGCCGTCAATGCCCTGAGCAAGCACTTCGAGGTAGCCAGTTACCGCGAGGGCAAGGTGCGCAAGGCCGTCTTCGAGTGCGGCAAGCTGGTCAGCGACGTCACCGAACCGTCGCAGGACGAGAACGGCACCTACATCTACTTCGAACCCGATGAGGCTTTGTTCAAGAACTACCGTTTCCATGATGAAATCGTGGAGAACATGCTTCGCAACTATACCTATCTGAACATCGGACTGACCATCATGTATAACGGCAGGCGCATCCTCTCGCGCCACGGTCTGCAGGACTTGTTGAAAGACCGCATGACCAACGATGCCCTCTATCCCATCATCCACCTGCAGGGCGACGACATCGAGATAGCCTTCACCCATGCCAACCAGTATGGCGAGGAGTATTACTCGTTTGTCAACGGTCAGCACACCACGCAGGGCGGTACGCACCAGAGCGCCTTCAAGGAGCACATTGCCCGTACCATCAAGGAGTTCTTCGGCAAGTACGAGTATGGCGATATCCGCACGGGTATCGTAGCCGCCATTGCCATCAACGTGGAAGAACCCGTCTTCGAGAGTCAGACAAAGATCAAGCTGGGCTCCACCCAGATGGCTCCCGATGGCGACAGCATCAACAAGTACGTGGGTGACTTCATCAAGCAGCAGGTGGACAACTACCTGCACATCCATCAGGACGTCGCCGAGGTCATCGAGGGTAAGATCAAGGAGAGCGAGCGCGAGCGCAAGGCCATGGCGGGTGTCACCAAACTGGCCCGCGAGCGCGCCAAGAAAGCCAATCTGCACAACCGCAAGTTGCGCGACTGCCGCATCCATTACTCCGACGTCAAGAACGAGCGCAAGGAGGAATCGTGCATCTTCATCACCGAGGGCGACTCCGCCAGCGGCAGCATCACCAAGAGCCGTGATGTCAACACGCAGGCCGTCTTCTCGCTGCGCGGCAAACCCCTGAACAGCTTCGGACTCACCAAGAAGGTGGTCTACGAGAACGAGGAGTTCAACCTGTTGCAGGCAGCCCTCGACATCGAGGAAGGCCTCGACACCCTGCGTTATAATAAGGTAATAGTGGCTACCGATGCCGATGTCGACGGCATGCACATCCGACTGCTCATCATCACCTTCTTCCTGCAGTTCTTCCCCGAGCTCATCAAGAAAGGACATGTCTACGTGCTGCAGACACCTTTGTTCCGTGTGCGCAACAAACGCACGAAGATCAAGAACAAAGAGATGCGCGAGGACGGCAAGAAGGGAGATTTCGTTACCCGCTATTGCTATAGCGACGAGGAGCGTTTGAAGGCTATCCAAGACCTCGGCCCTGACCCCGAGATCACCCGATTCAAAGGTCTTGGCGAGATCTCTCCCGAGGAATTTGCCGGTTTCATCGGTCCTGACATCCGACTGGAACAGGTCACCCTCCACAAGAACGACCAAGTGCAGAAATTGCTGGAATACTACATGGGTAAGAACACGATGGAGCGCCAGAACTTCATCATCGACAACCTCGTCATCGAGGAAGACAGACCAGAGGAAGAGGAAGTATGACAGACCCTCTCCCAACCTCTCCCTATAGGGCGAGGAGCAATTACTCTAAGAATGGAATACAAGACGGCTTATCCAGATAGATATGAGATGCTAAGGGGCTTTGCACGCGAGAATCGTAAGCAGATGACGCTTGCCGAGTCTGTCTTATGGGATGCGCTACGTAAGGGTCGCTTGAATGGCCACAAGTTCTTACGACAACATATCATAGGCGATTTTATTGTTGATTTCTTATGTAGAGACGATGGACTTATCTTAGAGGTAGATGGTGGTTATCACTCCGAGCCACAACAAATGGTTTCCGATGCTGAACGAGACGAGTGGTTAGAACAGCAAGGCTATACGGTTATGAGATTCTCTAACGATGAGGTCCTGAATAATATTGACCATGTATTAATGACTATTGAAAGGTTCTTTGAATGAAAAATAAATATCTATTTTTTGTAGCACTTATGCTAATAGCCCCCTCCTTTATAGGGAGGGATGGGGAGGGTCTCTCTCTCTCTGCCCAGATGCGC
Source organism: Prevotella sp. tc2-28 (assembly GCF_900107705.1). Lineage (GTDB taxonomy): Bacteria > Bacteroidota > Bacteroidia > Bacteroidales > Bacteroidaceae > Prevotella. Next base: position 147,848 of record NZ_FNRE01000006.1, on the reverse strand, counting down.
ATCAACCTGGGTGGCGATTCCCCCTTGCGTAAGCTGCAGATAGCCGAAATGGCTATTAACAACCTGTATGTGGACACCGTCAACGAACAGAAACTCGTCGAGGACGGCATTCGTGGCATGATAGAGAAACTGGACCCCCACAGCAGCTACCTCACCGCCAAGGAGGTCAAGGAAGCCAACGAGCCCCTGCAGGGCAACTTCGAAGGCATTGGCGTGCAGTTTAACATGGTGGAAGACACCCTGCTCGTCATCCAGCCCGTCAGCGACGGTCCCTCCGAACGTGTGGGCATCCTTGCCGGCGACCGCATCATCAGCGTCAACGACACCGCCATTGCCGGTGTGAAGATGGCTCAGAAAGAGATTATGCGCCGTCTGCGCGGTCCCAAGGGTACCAAGGTCAACCTCGGCATCGTGCGCCGCGGCATTGCCGACACGCTACGTTTCGTAGTCACCCGCGACAAGATTCCCTTGAAGACCATCGACGCCACCTACATGATACGTCCCGAGGTGGGTTACATCCGCATAGGCAGCTTCGGTGCCACCACGCACGACGAGTTCTGCGAGAGCATGAAACGCCTGCAGCAGCAGGGCATGAAGTCGCTCATCCTCGACTTGCAGGAGAACGGCGGCGGCTACCTGCATGCCGCTGTCAAGATAGCCGATGAGTTCCTCCAGAAGAACGACCTCATTGTCTACACGGAAGGACGGCGCACCCAGCGCTCAGAATATACCGCCGACGGTGGCGGACTGTTTACCAAGGGTAAGGTCATCGTGCTCGTCGACAGCTATACCGCGTCGGCAGCCGAGATTGTGTCCGGTGCCATCCAAGACCACGACCGTGGCATCGTGGTGGGTCGTCGCACCTTCGGCAAGGGGCTCGTCCAGCGTCCCATCGACATGCCCGACGGTTCCATGATCAGGCTGACCGTAGCCCATTACTACACACCCTCCGGACGTTGCATCCAGAAGCCTTATGTGAAGGGCAACCAGAAGGACTATGCCGAGGACATGCTGCACCGTCTGAAGAGCGGTGAGCTGATGTCTGCCGACAGCGTCCATTTTGCCGACTCGCTGAAATACTACACGCTGAAGAAACACCGCGTGGTCTATGGTGGTGGCGGCATCATGCCCGACGAGTTCGTACCCCTCGATACGCTGCGCTATACCCGCTATCATCGCCAGCTGGCAGCCAAGTCGATTGTCATCACGCAGAACCTCCGCTATGTTGACGAACATCGCCAGCAGTTGAAGAAGCAATACCAGCACTTCGACGACTTCCGCCTGCGCTTCGAGGTTCCGCAGACACTTGTAGACCACATCATTGCCGAGGGCGAGAAACAGCACATCAAGCCCAAGGATGATGCCGAGCTGCAGACCACGCTGCCCTACCTGCGCACCCAGCTCAAGGCACTCATAGCGCGCGATTTGTGGAACATGGACGAATACTATGCCATCATCAACACGCTCAGCGACACCGTGCAGCGGGCGCTGGAACTGATGTAGCAAGGAACGACTGAAAACTACTAACAAGATACTACTATGCGGAAACTAATGGTCTGTATGGCTTTGTCCATACTGATGTTGATGACGGGCTGTACCCAGAAGAAGCCCCATTATGTAATAGGTGTGTCGCAATGCTCCGCCGACATCTGGCGTGAGAAGCAGAATGCTGAACTGCGCATGGGTGCCTATCTGCAAGGCGACGTGGAACTGCGCTTCGCGGCGGCCTACGACAGCGACGAACGGCAGATAGAACAGATCGACTCGCTCGTGGCCAGTGGCGTCGACCTGCTCATCGTGGCTCCTAACCAGATAGCCACCATCTCACCCGCCATCGACCGTGCCTTCGACCAGGGCATCCCCGTCATCGTCTTCGAGCGAAAGACAAACTCACAGAAGTTCACCGCCTTTATGAGTGCCGACAACTATGAGATGGGCAGTGTGATGGGACAATACATCATCTCGCGCCTGAAAGGACACGGTAGCGTCCTTGAAATCAAGGGACTGGCAGGCTCCTCACCCGCCATCGAGCGCCATAACGGCTTTATTACCGCATTGAAAAACGCGCCTGACGTCAAGGTGGTAGCCAGTCTGCAGGGCGACTGGACAGAACCCCGTGCGTATTCCACCGTGAAGCAGTGGCTGACCGCTCATCGTGACACGCCTGTCGACCTGGTGTTCGGCATGAACGACCGTACCGCCATCGGTGCGCGCAAAGCCTTCCTGGAGGCTGGCCGTCGGCTGCCGCTGTTCTGTGGTATCGACGGACTCCCTGGCGAGGAGGGTGGCATCCGTCAGGTGCGCGACTCCATCCTCGACGCCTCCTATATCTATCCCACCCACGGCGATAAGGTGCTGCAGCTGGCCGTCGACATCCTGGAAGGCAAGCCTTACGCCAAGGAGTCTCACCTGCAGGCAGCCCTTGTGACGCGCGAGAATGCCAGTTCGCTGCTGATGCAGAGCGAGGAGATTCTGCGTCAGACTGACTACCTCGACCGCCTGCACAACCGCGCAGACAACTATCTGCACCAGCTCGACAGCCAGCGCACCATCACCATGCTCGCCATCATCGTCATCGCCCTGCTGATAGTCAGTTTTGTGCTCTTTTACATCTATCACGTCAACAAGATCAGCATGCAGAAGGAGCGTGTAGCCAGTACGCTGTGGAACATGAAACCCGAAGAAGGGCCCATTTCATCGACATCTACCGCACCCGCTGACGATGCTGCTGCCGTGCCGGACAGTGACGAACAGGCCGATACCGTCTCCACCTCGCAGTTCTTTACCCATTTCAAGGAAGTTGTCGAAACACGACTCGACGACAGCGAGCTGAGCGTAGAAGACCTGGCTGCCGATATGAACCTGAGCCGCGTGCAGCTCTACCGCAAGGTGAAGTCCATCACGGGCTCTACCCCCGTAGAACTGCTCCGCACCGCGCGCCTGAACCGTGCCTATCAGATGCTGATGACCACCGACCATAGTGTCAGCGAGATAGCCTATCAGGTAGGCTTCACCGCCCCTTCCTACTTCACCAAATGTTTCAAGGAGGCCTACGGTATGCTGCCTGGCGACGTCCGGAAATAATGTAAGAAATATCGTTCAATGCTTGAAATTTTGTTGCATTGAACGATTTTTCTTAATTTCTGAACGATAAGTTACATTCCTTTTATCTTTTTCCGTGTACCTTTGCACCCAGAAATAAGCATAATAGATTAATAAGTTTAGTTAGTAGTAAGTTTTAGTTAGTGTTAGTAGTTGTTAGTAGTGGATTAAGATTTAGTTAGTTAGGCTTTGTTAGGTATTAAGTCTTTTCTGCAAGAAAATGGGACCATCCGACAAGAGGACAGTCCCATTTTCCTTTTCTTCCGTACCACCTTATTGTGACAAAGTGGCAACGTGGCGATGTGGCAAAGTGCCTAGAGCTTGGGTCAGGGGACGGTTGACTTCCCCCTGCGGGTCGTCGAGCTAAACCTTCTTGCTTTGGCAAGCGACTTCGTCGATTACTCTGATCCGTTAGAATAGAGAAACGGAAGTCAGCGTTGGCTTCCGTTTCTTCGTATCTAGAATGCAAAATCATCAAAAAAGTGTTCACAAATTTGTGAATATGGAATATTGCTATTATCTTTGCACCCAAAATAGAGAATGAGAAATGATTGTAACATTCGAAGAAGACTATCTCAGGGAGCTCTATGGGAAAAGACGACAGAATGGTTGCTAACAACTTGGAACCGCACTATCTGACACATCCGGGAGAGGTGATTAAGGATGAGCTGGAGTTTCGTGGCATCAGTCAGCGACGCCTGGCTAAGCTGATTGGCGTGCCTGCGAGTCAGTTGAATGAGGTCTTGAATACTAAACGTCCTCTGAGTGCAGAGCTAGCGCTGCTTATCGGTCAGGCACTAAATATAGAGGCAGCCCCATTGCTTGCGCTGCAAATGAAGTACAATCTGCTATCGGCCAAGCGTGACAAGTCATTCTTGGAGAGATTGAAAGAGATTCCAAGAATCGCTGCCATATTTTGAAATGAGATCACGGTGACAGGTCATTGATCTGTTCCCCAAAGATAAGAATAGAGAAACGGAAGTCGCGCTGACTTCCGTTTCTTTTTGTGTTCGTCACCACCCTTGCGCCTAAAGCAGTGCCAGTGGTCCGTGGCCCATGCAAGATGCTGTGCCTAATAATAAGGTCGCGCAGTTTTATTGTTTAACGTTCTCATCTTTTTTGGGGGAAAAACTTGGAATTCTCCCGGAAATTGCTTACTTTTGCCTCATAAATGTAAAAAAACAACGAGAATATGGAAGCAACGACAGCAAAGAAACAGCGCACGGTGCACCCTATGAGCTACTACATAGACATGGTGAAGGACATGAACGACAGCCAGAAACTGGAATTGGTGTCGATACTCATTGATAGTGTAAAGCCCATACAGACTAGGACGCTGCCTGACATGCCACTCGAGGAGGACTTTCCCGACATGGACAAGGAACTGTATACGCCCGAAGAGGCCTACGAACTGACGATGAAGGACATCAAGGCCATCTACGACAAGGATTATGCAGTATAAGTATTTCTACACCAAGCGTACGGCAGCCAAGATAAGAAGTTTCTATAGCAACGTGGCCAAGAAGTACCAGCACACCTACTCCTACGAGGACATGGAGCGCAACGTGCGCGATGCCTTCTTCGCCATCTACGCCATAGAGCACACTCTACCTCGCCGTCGTCCCACCATCAGCCGATGGGCGGACTTCTACATGGCAAACACCGACAAATGGTACTACGCCTACACCATCGAGGGCGACACCATTACAGTAGTCGATGCCTGCCATGCACAGAACATGCACGACTGAATCCCCCACCCCAAATAATATCCGCCGAGACATCCACCAAATGCCTCGGCGCTTCCTTTGTCGGCACGGGTTTTTGGCACGGATGGACACGGAACATCAATCAAGGGGACTGGTAATAGATCTTTTCCTATATCAACATCCTCCCCCAAGCTGTGAAGCCCCGGGGAGGATTTCTTTGTTGTCACCACCCTTGCGCCTAAAGCAGTGCCAGTGGTCCGTGGCCCATGCACGAGGTCGTGCCGAATGCCGTCAGTGCAGCCGTCAGAATGCTGACAATGAACTGCAGAATCGTTTTCCAAGTTTCTTTCTTCATAGATTAAAAATTAAATTCTTTTTTTTTGGCACGGATGGCCACGGAATTTTTTTAATTAAAATTAAGGGCTAAAAAACAGTGTCCATCCGTGTCCATCCGTGCCTAAAAATTACCCTTCGTCGACGCCGTCTACGATGCTACCGTTGTCGCCGCTGTCGTCGTTCCCGTTCCCGTTATCGTTCCCGTTCCCGTTAGGGTTAGCGTCAGAATCATCCTCCACGTCTCCGCTGTCGCTGGAGGTCACGCGCTTGAGCACGTTGCCGTCCTCGTCGAGGCAGGTGATTTGGATGGAGGTGTTCTTCAGCTCGTCCTTCAGGTCCACGTTGGGGGTGAAGATGATGCGGCGCACACTGATGAGGCTGGTCTTCACGTCCTCGAGGTCGGCAACGGCCTTGGAGCGGACGCCGAAGCGCATGGTGCCGAGTCCGGGCAGGGGGATGGAGTGACCTTCGGTAGCCCAGGTGCGGATGACCTCACCGGCAGCGTCCCAAGCCGCCTTGATGACACCAGCAGAGATGCCGCTGTGGGTGCTGGCCTCGCTGAACACCTTCTTCTCCTGGATGGGGACGTAGAGGTCGGGACGCATCACGAACTTCTTGCCGGGGTTCTTACCGAGCTTTACCTCGCGGCGCTGTGCAATAATCTTAATAGCCATACTGTTGATAATTAGTTAGTTGTAATAAATTTTGGTTAGTACTCTCTGTGTCGCTCGCTGAGGGCGCTGCCGCGTGCTTAGTGAAAAAATCTGCTATGGTTAATGCGCGCAATTTCCAGATTTAATCTTCGCAATTTTTTTCGTTAACGGCTCGCTCGCCGTCCTCATTGATTGACTTTGCAAAGGTAAGCATTTTTCATGGTGCCTCCAAATCCGGAAGGTCGCAGAGTGCAAAAATTTGTTAACGCCATTTTGTGACATTGCCACATTGTCACAGTAAGCATCCACCGAAGAACACCTACGTTATATAAGAATATATAATAATTATAATTATTATATATTTATAATAATACCTTTCTCCCTTTGCCACCACCTTATTGTGGCAAAGTGGCAAAGAGACAAAGGGACTAAGCCTTATTTCAGGAATTTGTTGAGTGCGTTGACGATGAGGTCCTTCGACTCGGTTGTGTAGAAGTCGCGATGCAAGAAGCTGTCATCGTGTGTGGCAATGGCGTCAACCACCTTTACGATCATCGGGTTGACCTGGGCGGCGGCGTCGCTGATGCCTGAACCCGTCCAGGGGTCGTTGTAGGCATAGACGAAGATGATGGGCTGTGTGCGCTCCGTCTCCACCCAGTTGCGGAAGTCGGTCATGAGCTTTCCGCCGTCTTGCTTGTAGATGCCTGCAGCCCCTGCCTGTGAGTAGGCATACTGGATGGTGAACATGTCGTTGACGCGCTCACATTCCTCCTCCGTCAGGTATCCCGTGCCGTTGACGATGCCATAGTCGTTCTCCGAGTGTCCCAACTCCATGAAGGCCTGTATCTTGTAGGGTGCGGAAGGTTCGGCGCGGCGGAACAGGAGGAAATTCCACTGCTCCTCGGTGAGATCGATGTTGTCGTCGTTGTCGTCGTTGTCGGCGCGCGTAGTGCCTTCTTCCTTTTTGACGGCGGGGCGATTTCTCAGGAATTCAAACAGTTTCTTGTCGTCCCAGGTGATGAAGCTCTTGAAGAAATCCCACTCTTCTTGCGTCGCGGTATTGTTCTCCAGGCGTGTCAGGTCGGGAACGTACTGCGCCCACACCCTGAAGGGGATATAGGAGTATTTCCCGAACAGGGCGTTGTAGTAGCTGTTGATGGCAAAAGCCGCCAGGTCTTTCGTCTGGTTGCCCGTGCTCATCGCGCTTTTGCTATTATACTGTTCCATCACCCTGGTATAGTCTTCGGGTATGGCTTCGTAGAATGCCTTGATGGCCGCACGGCGGATATACTCGTTGGTACATATCAGCAAGGGGATCTTGCGCAGGCGCTCGCCTGCGACAGCCTCTTTCGAACCCACAGGATAGCCCGAACCGCACACGTCTCTCAGGTAGGTTACCGCGGTGATGTCGCTGCAGCTGTAGCTGCCGTCGTTGTAGGTGGTACCCACCATGAACGGTGCGCAGAAGGGCACGTAGACGTCGAAGTCCTTCCATCCGTTCTGTTCGCTGTAGTAAGCCTGCAGCGCGGTGGTGATGCCGTCTTTGCTGGTGCCTGTGCAGGCCCACTTGCCGGTCTTGAAGAGGTGTTGCTTCAGTGCGCTGACCACGTTGTGGATGTCGCTCGCCTGCTGGTCGGCATGGAGGTAGGTCATTTTGAGGTTGTCGAAGGGCTCGGGCAGTGACTCTCCGAAGTAGCGGTGCTCGATGTGCAGCTCATTGGCATCCAACTGGGTGGACAGGTCGTGGGAATACTTGTTCAGCGTATAGCCGTGTGACACGAGGACGACATTTTTGTCCATGCCATGGTACTTGAGCCAGCACTGTTGCGAATAGGTGCCCTTCTGGGGGTTTTTGTGGTCGACAGGTTGTATGAAGAAGAACGAGTAGTACCGCGTTTGCACTATCTTGCTGTCGCCGTCTGCGGTGTCACCTGCCCGCTTGGCGCCGGTCTCGTTGCCGCCAGCGTCGTCATAACTGTCATCGTCCGCACTGTTATCCGGTAATAATTGGACATTGATGACGCCGGGAATAGCTTCCAGGATGGCCTTCACCTCGTCGGTGCTTGCGGACTGTTCCTCACTGTTGTTGTCGAACCCTACCTGGTTCATGCTGTCATCCGTACAGCCGATGATCATCATCGTGGCCACTGCGGCCAACAAGTAATATCTGATTTGATTCATTATGCGCATTTTTTTAAACATACCTCTTACCTCTTACCTCTTACCTCTCACCTCTAATATACTGAAGCGCCCGCTCCAGCTGCGTGTCGTGACCGTTGTTGTGCTGATCTTCATCCAGTTCAACGGGGATGTCGGGCTCGATGCCGACGCCTTCCAGCGATTGCTTGTTCATGTCAAAGGCGGCAACCATGGGCAAGTAGACGTATACCGGCGTCGTGTTTTCCACACCGATGTGTCCGGCATAGTTGGCGCTGAAGTCGGTCGCGTCAGACAGTGCGCAGATGCCGCCCCATGTGCGCGAGCCTACCAGGCGTGCGTTGGGCATCTGCTTGGCAGTCAGCGACGTCGCCTCCGACATGCTGACCGACCAGCAGTTGACGAGGAGGGTGATGGGCACGTCGTCTACTATCTCGTGTTCGGTATCCATCGTGTAGATGGTGGAAGGCATGAATGGCGAATAGTCATAACGGCCTGGACCGCGCTTGTAGCGCGTATAGCCAATCTGGAAACCACCTTTGGGCAGCATGCTGCCCAGCAGGTAATAGGAGTCGCTGACCAAGCCGCCCGGGTTCGAGCGCAGGTCGATGATGACGCCCTTCAGCTTCTTCTCCTTGTGCAGCCTCTGTACGGCTTGGAACCATGCGGAATAGGTCTGATTGACCTGTTTGGCAAGTTCCATGGTTTGCTTGTCAGTGCCGAAATTCTTATTGATCGACTCTGCCGACATGTAGGGCGTCAGGCTGAATGAGCTCAGGTAGAAATAGGCGATGTTGTCCTTGAACAGGGCGTACTTCACCTCGATGCCGTTTTCGCAGAATATCGTGTTGATAGGCTCCAGGTACGGCACGTTCAGGAAGGCGTACTGCGAAACCACCGCGTTGTATTCCTCAATGGTTTTCTGGGTCACCTTGGAGTACTTCTTCTGCAGCTCCTCCAGCTTGGCGATCAGGCGGTCCAGATGGTATAGCGTGGTGGCTTCAGCCCCCGTAGGCAGCTCCTTGTTAATCAGTTCTTTCTGTTTGTCTTGTGCCCAGCTCAGTCCGATACCGTCGGCATTCATGATGCGTTTGTACTGCTCTTCCGCATCGGTGTTGACCTCTTTCAGTTCCACCAGTTCCTGTCGATCGTAGTAGGGTTGCAGGTCAGGTACGAAATAGGTTAGCATGAAGTCCGGACGTTCCTCGTTGCGGATGATGCCCGGCCCGGTTTTCACGTAATTCCCCGTGGCATGGTTCATGAAGGATACCTTCATGTGGCCGTCGTGCAATGGCGCAACCATCTCTTCCATCAGTTTCTTCAGTTGTTCGTCGCTCACCTTGCTCGTTGTGGTGTCGAGTGCCTCGAACTTAGGCAGCATCACACGGTAGTGCTCGTCCCAGTCCAGGCCGCACGCCTCCTCATAGTCCCACAGCGAGTAGGTGCTGTTCATGGCATTCCAGAACACCTTGAACTCCTCGGCATAACTCTTCTTGGCGCCAGCGAAGGCCATGTCGTCGTTGTAGACATAGCTCAGCATACCGTCGCTCTCTTTGTGGCACGATGTGACACTCATCATCAGCATCAGCGCCCCTAATATCATGATCTTATGTTTCACCATTTCAATTCTTCAATTCTTCAATCCTTCAATTCTTCAATCCTTCAATACTTCAATTCTTCAATTCTTCAATTCTTCAATTCTTCAATCCTTAAAAGCAATACCAAACTCCGGCTTGCAAAGCCAGTGTGGAATGATAGCGATAGTCCTTCACCACGTCAAGCACCTTGACGGTGCTCACCGTGCTGTAGTAGTAGCGCAGCTCCACCTGCGCAGCCCAATGGCGGGCAAAGCGATACTCCACACCGCCACCGCCTACGAAACCGAAGTCCCAGCGCTGGTCGCGATTGTCATAGAAGTCTACCTTCTCGGTGAATTCATACGTCCTGCCGTTCAGGTTGCTCGAGTCAAAACCCTTGCGGCGGCTGTTCAGCCAGTAGCCGCCGTAGACACCGAGGTTGACGAAGCCGCGAACCTGCTGACCGCCAAAGCTGAACGTACCCATCACGGGCAACTGCAGGTAGTTGTTGACATACTGGTAGTCACAGATTTTCAAATTCCTACGGTCCTGGCGGTAGTTCTTCTGCGTCCAGTCCAGTTCGACGCGCACACCGGCCCAGTCGGTCACGTCGTATTGGCCCATGATACCCATGGTGACGCCCCAGCGGTCGTTGAAACGATAGTCGTTCTGGTACTGTTTGTCAATGATAAAGTGGTTCAGGTCTGCACCACCGTTGACACCCACGCGCCATTGGGCAAAAGCCAGCATCGGCAGCATGAGCGCAAGCATTGTGAATGTTTTCTTCATTTCCATTATTGTTCAATAACCGGCTGCAAAGGTACTACTTTTTTTCTTCACCAGCCCCAGATTTTAACACAAACTTTCGATTACTCCTTAACATCTTTTAAGCGCAAACGTTTACGGAGTGTCGAAAGTATTTCCAGTGCACAGAGGGTCCCCGTGTGAGATTAAATAAGCATAAAGGCTTAATAACGATACTCTTACTTCGGATTTTCGACGAATATCCGAAGTGTTACTTCAGATTTTCTGCTTATTTTCTTGCGTAGTTGACATATTTTTATTATATTTGCCCCCAAAATAAAAATGTGATGTTAGAAAGAATACTGAAATTACGAGAAATAGAAGATGACAGCCTGTTTCTGTGGGGTAGTCGTCAGACAGGGAAAAGTACGTTGTTAAAGGCGCTTTTCCCTAAAGTCCGTCTTTATGATTTGCTTAAAACGGATGTTCGCATGGCATTTCAACTTCGGCCTGCATTACTACGTGAAGAATGTGAGTTGTTGGATGAGGGTGAATTAGTTATCATTGACGAGGTGCAGAAGGTTCCTGCATTACTTGATGAGGTACATTGGCTGATAGAGAATCGCGGACTACGATTTATACTGAGTGGTTCAAGTGCCCGTAAGCTTCGCCGTAGTGGTGCAAACCTCCTGGGGGGTAGGGCTTTGAGGTTTACGCTATTCCCTCTTGTAAGTGCTGAGATACCAGTTTTTGACCTGTATCGTGCATTAAACAATGGCATGTTGCCTCGTCATTATCTGGTGGCAGATCCGTCGAAGCGTATTCAATCGTACATTGGCGACTATCTGCAACAGGAGATAGTTGAGGAGGCTATTGTTCGTCAGTTGGATGCATTTACCCGTTTTTTGCAAGTGGCGGCATTAAGCAATACAGAGATTGTTAACTATACCAACATTGCTCAGGATTGCGGTGTGTCTGCTAAAACGGTGAAAGAGTATTTTGCCATCCTTGAAGAAACCATGCTTGGTTTCCATCTGCCTGCATATACAAAAATAGTGAAGCGTAAGCTTATTCAATCACCGAAGTTCTACTATTTTGATGTAGCTATCCCTAATCATCTGCTGCATCGCAGGACACTCCAGCCAGGTACTGACATATATGGGCATGCACTTGAGCATTTTATTGTCCAAGAGTTGAGGGCATTTATATCATATAACCATGGTGAGGATAAAACGATGAGCTATTGGCGTACGCTCGATAACAAATATGAGGTGGATGTCTTGATATGCGATGCCTTGACTAATCATGTGGAATTGGCTATTGAGGTGAAATCGGCCGACCATGTGGTGTCGAGTGATACAAAGGGGCTTAAAGCCTTTAGCGAGGAGCACCCTGATGCAAAACTTATTATGTTGTCGATGGAAGAAAGGCCAAGAATGTTGAATGGAATTGAGGTGTGGCCGGTAGAACAATTCCTTTCTCGGCTTTGGTCAAAGAAAATAATCTAAGACACTTCAGGGTCTGTCCCCCGTGTGCGATAGAAAAAACGGAAGCCTGCGTGGCTCCCGTTTTTCTTTTCTTTGTCACCGTGTGCGCTTAAAGGTCGTCTTTCGTGATGACGGTAATCTTAGAGTATACGGTCGGGATGCCGGCAACGGTCTGGGTGCCGGTAATCGGCAGGTTCATCATCAGGTTGTAGACAATCATGGCGGTGTTGTTAGCCATGTCCTTCAGGTTCTTGTCGATGGTCATGGTCTGCTTGCCGCTCTTGATCAGAGCCTGCGAAGCGGGCGAGTTGTCCTGACCGGTGATGATGGGCATGTTGGTGATGCCAGCTTCCTCCAGTGCTGCTACGGCACCCTGTGCGGCATTGTCGGTGGCTGCCAGCACCATGTCGGGGCACTCACCCGTGGCGTAGCTCTTCAGACGGTCTGCCATGGCTTTCTTCTGGTCTGCTACATCCCAGCTGTCACCCTTCACATCGTCGAATGCCGTCTTGCCACTCTTGACGACCAGTTTCCCTTCGTCGATGAATTTCTGCAGCAGTTCCATGGCTCCGTCATAATAGTCCTTGGAATTGCCGTCGGTGGATGGTCCCTGCAGCATTTCGAGGGTCATGGAAGCCTTTCCAGAAGCCTGGAATTTGTCAATCAGGAACTGCGCCAGCATGTGGCCTACGTCCTTCGTGTTGGTAGAAGAGAAAAAGGCGATGCGGGGGTTGTCAAAGACAAAGCGGTCGTGGCATACCAGCTTGACATCGGGGTGCTGCTCCAGCAGGCCGGACTCGTTGATTTTCTTGTAGTCGACAGTCGTCAGCACGATGTATTTCACGCCGTCGTTGATGGCCTTTTTCAGCTGTTCTACCTGCTCGGCGGCACCCTCGGCGGTCTCGGGAGCCACGTAGGAAGTGGTCTTGATGCCGTATGTAGCCATGGCGTCCTCCAAGTTTTTCAGGTCAGTGCCCCAACGGTCGATACGCGAATTGTCGGGCAGCAGCAGTGCCACTCGCTTTTGCTGATCATTACCGTCGTTGTTGTCTGTGTTGCTGCATGCTGTCAGTCCTGTCATTACTGCTCCACCCATCATGATGGTGGCAAGCATTCCAAAGATATTGTTTTTCATAATGATAAAATAAAGTGGTGTTAGTGTCTGCAAATATACGCAAAAAACAGGTTCTAACAACTTTTTGGAAAAAAAAAATTGCATGACGGCAGCGCACTTTCTGCATTTTTTATTTTTTTTTCCTACGAATCATGGGAAAAAATCGCAAAGATTGTATTATCTTTGCAGCATGGAATCCGGAAACTCCGGAAACTCCGGAAACTCCGGACAATCCGGAAACTCCGGAAAATCCGGAAAATCCGGAAAACCAATAAAACCTCAAAAAAAAATGACGCCTACCCCCGACGAGAAACATCCGCACATACAGCATTATGCCGATGGCACAGCCAGCGTGATGCGCAAGGTGGTGGTCTATACCGAGCTGCGCTTCTATAAACGCAGCGATGTCCTCTATCAGTTGACGCAGGTCTTCTGTCAGCGCTATCTGCCCCGCTATGGCGACCGCACCGTCGACCAGATGGTACAGGCTGCGCGCAGCACCAAGCAGAACATTGCCGAGGGCAGCACCGACGGCCAGACATCTACCGAGACGGAACTGAAACTGCTGGGCATTGCGCGCGGCAGCAACCAGGAGCTGCTGGAGGACTATCAGGACTACCTGAAGCGCAAAGGCATGACTGAATGGTTCGGTAAGAACGACCGCTTCGACCGTCTGCACCGGTTCTGCCAGGAGCATACCCGCTGGGACGACTACCGTCCGCTGACGGAACGCATGAACGACGAAGAACTCGCCAACATGGCGATATGCCTTTGTCACCAGGTGGACAAGGCCATGACCAAATACATCGAGCGCAAAGACCGCGAGTTCACCACCGAAGGTGGTATCCGCGAGCGCATGACCGCAGCAAGGCTCAACCAGCGCGAGACCCAGCGCCAGACCATCGAGCGCCAAGCCGCCGAAATAGCCGCCCTCCGCAAGGAGATCGCCCGGCTGCGCGCGCTGCTGGCGGAGCGCGGATAATGCGGAATCTCCGGAATCTCCGGAATATCCGGAAAATCCGGAGAATCCGGAAAAACCGGGAAAACCCCACCACCCCAATGAAACAAGTAAAATTATTCCGACAGTACATTTGGATAATCAACACGCTACGGCTCAACGACAAGATGACGCTGAGCCAGCTGAACCAGAAATGGATAGACGACTGCGTGACCGACGGCAATCCGCTGGCGCGTAGCACGTTCAACCACCACCGCGAGGCCATCCAGGACCTCTTCGGGGTGGTTATCGACTGCGAAAGAAATACCTACCGCTATTACATCAGCAACCCCAGCGTGCTGGCCGACGACGAACTGACACCGTGGCTGTTCTCGACCATGACCGTACATGGCGTGCTGGCTGACAGCGTCGCCGTGAAAGACCGCGTGGTACTGGAGGATGTGCCCGCCGGCATGGAGTATCTGTCGCTGCTCGTGAGCGCCATCAAGAGCAACCACCGCCTACTCATTGGCTACCAGAAATTCGGCGTGGAAGGCTACGAGAAAGTGGTGTGCCCGTATGCGCTGAAGCTCTTTCACCAGCGCTGGTACCTGCTGGCGCGCACTGCCGACGACCAGATGCGCATCTACGCCCTGGACCGCATGACGAAGGCGGAGCAGACCAACGAGTCGTTCACCATGCCCCGTGATTTCTCGCCGAAGGCCTACTTTGCCGAATACTTCGGGGTGCTGACCATGCCCATTCCGATGGCGCACGTCGTCATCCGCGCCTACGACACGACCCCTAACTACCTGCGCACATTGCCCCTGCATCACTCGCAGCGCGAGATAGCCACTACCGCCGACCATGCCGACTTTGCCTACGACTTGCGACCCACCACCGACTTCCTGGGACAGCTGCTTTCGCACGGTGCTCGAATCGAAGTGCTTGAACCTAAGACGGTTAGACAGCAGATGAAGCAGATGATAGCAGATAGCCTGGAAAGATACCGAAAGCCTTAAATTCTTAAATAACGTTAAATGTAATAGGGATGTACCTGGATTCTCGTACACCCCCTTTTGTATATTTGCCACCGAAAACGAAAGTTAAACTTAAAAATCTATAAGTATTATGGAAGGATTATTCTTTTTTTTCGTGGTAGCAGCGAGTGTTGGCAGTCTGGTAAGTGACATTCTAATGGGAGCAGGCAATGGATATCAGAATGATTGAAGAATGGTGCTACCAGAAGGATGCTGAGATTGCCGAACTGCGCGGACAGTTGCAGTATCTGTGTGAACGGCAGTTGGCAGCCGAGTCGATACCGATGGAGATACACAACCACTTCGAGGCGGGCAGCACTTCGCAGGTGTTTAACGACAGGGTGATGGGTAAGTTCACCAGGAAACAGAAAAATTACAAAAAGAAAAAGGAGCAATTGAAATGGAAGAAAATCATGAAAAAAGCGTTGTGAATCATTATGAGGCAGGCTCGAACTGCCAGGTGTTTAACGGCGACATCACCGGGTGTGTGTTTGCCATGCCAGGGGCTACGGTGACGCAGCAGCCCGTCATGACAGCACCCCACAAACGACCGCCGCAGGAACTGCCGGAGCAGTATGAGGCGCTGACGACGAGTGCGCCATGGCAGCGTGCGCAGGAAGCCGGACTGATTGGTGCCGACAATCAGCCCACGGGTACGCGCACCGAGGCTGCCCTGCTGGCCAACGTGCTGGCCGCCAAGTTGCATATTGCCAACAAATGGAAGTTCTTTGAGGCGCTGTGGCTGCGCAACAACATGCGCGGTGACTACAACACCGCCCTTAACCAGATGAAGTCGTTGGAATTCCAAGAAAGGCTGAAAAACATTTTAGGCTGATAATCAGCAACTTACATTATTCCGTACCCCCTACGCGTACCCTCTGCGTAGGGTTTTTTTGTGTTTTATTCGCCGTACCTTTGCATCGTCAACAATTGATTGACGGTGCTCTTTGACATATTGATACAACAATCCGCACGGGGTAGGCCCGGCGAGATACATGAAACACACACACATACATACATAACATTATTTATTCATCATTTAAAACACACACAACAATGAAAACAATCGAATTAAACACACAACAAACCATGACGTCGCTCGAAATTGCCGAGCTGACAGGTAAACAACATTTTCATGTCATGGAAGCCATCCGCAAGATGGAGCCAGCATGGAAGAAGATAGCCGCATCGAATTTTCGATTGGGCGCTTACAAGGATGCAAACGGGCAACTTCGCCCTTGCTACCAACTCACCAAGACCGAGTGCCTCTACATCGCCACGAAGTTCAACGACGAGGCACGTGCCAAGCTGGTGCTGCGCTGGCAGGAACTGGAGATGGCTGAGGTAAGCAGGAAGATGGCTAATGTGAGATGTCTGCCGGAACCGAAGAAGATTCTGGCACTGGCCGACGAGATCATCGGCGATGGACTGCGCCTGCTGAACGCCGGTGCCGAGGACACGCTGACGGCTACGCAGGTGGCCAAGACGTTCAACATGACGGTCTACGACTTCAACTGCGTGCTGCGCGACATGGGCATCCAGTACCGCCGCTACGGACGCTGGAACATCTCCGACGACCTCGTAGGCCGCGACCTGGTGCGCCAGCGTACGCACGTCAGCTACTCGCTGAAGGGTGAGAAGAAGGTACGCACGTATATGACGTGGACCATGAACGGCCTGCGATTCCTGAATGCAAAACTGGGTTACCCTAATCTTTAATCTATCATGAGTGTACATATCGTTTACAAGCAGAACGGGGTGAAGATGATGCGCCCCGTTCTGACGAGAGCCGAATACATCAGTTTGCGCAACGGCGGTTTCCAGCAAGACAACGTGGCGAGAATCCGACAGGGCGACGAGGCGGTGAAGACCAGTCTGGTGCAGATGAACTACTCCTGTCTGCCCAACGACGACGGCACGCTGAAAGGCTCGAAGCGCATGAGTACGACGGTGGGCATGGACATCGACCACATCGCCCCCGACGAGATGGCCAGCGTGAAGCAGCGCATACTCAGCAAGCAGGACGAGCTAGGCCTGCTGATGCTGGAGGAGAGTGCCCGCGGCAAAGGCTACCACCTGGTGTTCCGCCGACAGGCGGCGCTGAGCCAGGAGCAAAACCTGAAGTGGGCGAGCGACCTGCTGGGCGTGGAGTATGACACGGGTGCGAAGGACATCACGCGGGTGTTCTTCACCACGACGGAGGCGCAGCTGCTTTTCCTGGATGATGAGGTTTTTAGGGTTGAGGGGGGCGGCGGCACCGGAATATCCGGAATCTCCGGAAACCCCGGAATCTCCGGAATCTCCGGAATCTCCGGAAAATCCGGAAAATCCGGAGAATCCGGCGGCGGCACCCGCCAATACCCCGCGGAATACCACGGCATCCCCTTCGCGGAGATCATCGCGAAATACTGGCAGGTTAACAACAACGGCTATGAACCTACCGAAGGCGACCGCGACACGCTGACCTACCAGCTGGCGTGCGACCTGCGGCACATCTGCGGCCGTAACTTCGAATGGCTCGACCAGGTGATCCCCTGCTACGACGGATTCCCGCTGGAGCAGAAGCGCGAGAAAATCCGAAATGCACTGGCGTCGGAATTCAACGGATTCCCCGTCAGACTGCGAAATACGCTGAATCTTTTTAACGGGAACGGGAACGTTAACGCTAACCTTAACCTTAACGCTAACCTTAACGTTAACGATAACGTTAACCTTAGCCTTGACGGGGGTGATGGTGATGCTTCGCTGTCTGCTTTCCACTTTCAGCCGAAGAACCTGCCTATAGGTCTTCGGGAGAGTCTGGTGGGTGTGCCGGAGTCGATGCACATGCCGGTGCTGTGTGGTGTGCTGCCGATAGCTGCTGCCTATGCTGACCAGGTGGAGACCACCTATTGCGACGGCAACGTGCACCACCTGGGACTGATGTCGATTATCCGCGGTGAGCAGGCCTCGAACAAGAGTGTGGTGAAGAATGCCGTTGACGTGTGGAAACGCCAGTTCGACGACGAGGACATGCTGGCGCGCCAGCGCGAGGAAGCGTGGAAGGAGCGCAAGAAAGGTCGCAAGGCCAACGAGAAAGCCCCCGAAGACCCCAAGGTGCTGATTCGCGTGGTACCCGTGACGGTGTCCTGTTCCACCCTGTTGAAGCGATTCAAGAACGCGCAGGGGCACACCATCTATTCGTTTGGCGAAGAGCTGGACACGCTGCGCAAGACCAACGGAGCCGGCTCGTGGAGCTCGAAGTACGACATCTACCGACTGAGCTTCGACCGAGGCGAGTGGGGACAAGACTACAACTCAGACGCCGCCGAGTCGGGCGTGGTGAGGGTAGCCTACAACTGGACGATGCTGGGCACCAATGGTGCCATGCGCAAGTGCTTCCGTCAGGACAACATCGAGAACGGACTCTCCAGCCGTATCCTCGTTGCCGAGATGCCCGACGCCAGCTTCGCCAAGATGCCCAAGTTCCGCAAGCGTTCTGCCGACGACGAGGCCAGCATCCAGGAGGCCGTCACGCGACTGCGCGCATGCAGTGGACTCATCGATGTGCCCCGTCTGCGTAACGTCATCGCAGCGTGGGTAGAGGACAAGCGCGTGGAAGCCGCCAAGGACATAGACCACGTGAAGGACGTCTACCGCAAGCGTGCGGCGGTGATTGGTTTCCGCTGTGGCGTCATCTTCCACCTGCTGACGGGCAAGGATCGCGAGACGAAGCCCTGTCTGGACTTTGCCGTGATGATGGCGGACTACTGTCTGTACCAGCAAATCAAGACCTTCGGCGAGGCACTGCGCAATGAGTATGTCAAGGCACAGGACGAAGGACAGCGGTATACCGTCAACCACTCCGTGTTCGACCAGCTGCCCCCCACGTTCACCATGGAAGACCTGCGTGCCATGAAGCAAGGCTTCTGCGGCGAGTCGGCGCTGAGAAACATCATCAGCCGATGGTACCGCGACGGTTGGATAGAGAAAACCGACGCGAAACACTGGACGAAGTGCCACAGTGCCACTTTGTCACAATAAGGAGAGTTTACAGTTTAGAGTTTACAGTTTACAGTTTACAGTTTACAGTTTACAGTTGAGAGTTGAGAGTTTAGAGAAAATGGAACTGATATTAGAACGAATAGCAAAACGGGAGGCCTACACGATAGGTAGGCTTTCCGTGGCAGAAAGGATAGACGATGAATACCTGGCAGGCACGCAGAAGACCTATTTCTGCGACACCCTGGAACCCCCCGTGGTGGAAATGAAGACCACCGTGGCGAAAGCCGCCGTGATGCGGTCGCCGGCGAAGGTGCAGTCGCTGAAGCCCTTTGCCATCCCCGAAGGCCGCTACGCCGTGGTCATCACCCATTCACCCAAGTTCAAGATGTGGCTGCCCCTGTTGCTCGGAGTGCCTCATTTCAACGGCATCCGCATCCACATGGGCAACACCGTGAGCGACACCCAAGGCTGCATCCTCGTCGGGCGCAACCAACTGGTAGGCCAGCTGCTGGAGTCGCGCAAGTGGCTCTACGAGCTGAAGCAGAAGATCGTGGAAGCCAAAGACCGCGGCGAGGGCGTCTGGCTTACCGTCAGGTAGAATTGTCAAAAAACTGGGACATTATTTGGTTATGTTCCAGTTTTTTCCTATCTTTGCCTCTGAAAAAAATAAACTAGCGATGAAAAAGTCCACCTTATTATTATATGTAGTGCTGGCCGTGCTGCTGCTGACCGCCTGTAACGACGAGAAAACCTACCACATCGCCGTGTCGCAATGCTCGATAGGCAACTGGCGATTCAAGGTGAACGACGAGATGCTCGCCGCCCAGCACATGTTTCAGCAAGACGTGAAGGTGGAAATCATCAACTGCTATGACATCTCAGAAGTGCAGTGCCGGCAGATAGACTCGCTGGCCGACAGCGGTATCGACCTGCTGGTCGTTGCCCCCAACGAGTATTCCGAGGTAGCCCCCGCCCTGAAGCGCACCAAGCAGAAGGGCATACCCGTCATCCTGTTTGACCGCAAGGCGGAGACCGACGACTATACCGCATTCATCGGAGGCAACAACGTGGCAGTGGGCGAGCAGTCGGCCAACTATGCGCTGCTGCTGGCCATGCAGACCGAGCGCCGCTCGATACTGGAGATAGCCGCCCTGCAGAGCACCTCGCCCGCCCGCGACCGTCATCGCGGCTTTGAGCAAGTGATGCGTAACCACCCCGAGGTGGACTACCGCTACATTATCGGCGACTGGGACGACAACCACACCTGCGCCACGCTGCTGAAGGAAATCAAGGAAGGCCGTGTGCCCGATGTGGTGTTCTGCCATAGCGACTTCATGGCGATGGGCGCCCACCGAGCCGTTGCCGAGGCGCAGCTGGAAGACAAGGTGAAGATTATCGGTGTTGACGGTCTGCCCGGTCCCAACGAAGGAATCGAGGCCGTACAGAAAGGCTGGTTTGCCGGTACGTGTGTCTATCCCACCCACGGCGAGAAAATAGTCAGACTGGCCCTGGACATCCTGACGGGTAAGCCCTACGAGCGCGAAAACGACCTGCGCGGCATGATGATCACCCCCGAGAATGTGGAGATGGTGGCGCTGTACAGTCAGGAACTGGTGGAGCAGGGCAGTCAGCTGGTGACCATTCAGGACAAGCTGGAAGAATATTTCGGACTGAACCACCTGCAGACGAAGATTATCTGGGCAGGTGCACTGGCTATCGTGCTGCTCATCATAGCCGTTGTGCTGACGTGGACGGCCGTTCGGCAACTGCGTCGCGCGCACCGCCGCATGAAGCGATGGAACAAGGAACAGACCTTGTTCTACACCAATGCCAGTCACCAGCTGAAGACCCCGTTGACGCTCATAGCAGGCCCTGTACGCCAGTTGCTGCAGCGCCGCGTGCTGACAGGCGAGAACCTGGAACTGCTGGAGATGACCGAGCGTAACATCACCCAGATGGAAGGTGTGCTCACCGGTGTGCTGAACTTCCGCAAGGACACCACCATCACCACCGTGGCCGACGACACCGTCGAACAGCTGCAGGAGTCGGCAGCCAACATCGTGAAGGAGGAGCACCTGAACATGCTGACACAGGAAGATACCGAGGAACTGCCCGACATCCTGATTGTCGACGACAATGCCGACATGCGGCGATACCTGCGCACCCTGCTGGCCGCCCGCTACTATGTGCTGGAAGCCCCCGACGGACAGAGCGGTCTGCAGCTGGCCCGCGAGAAAGTGCCCGACCTGATTATCTCCGACGTCATGATGCCCGTGATGGACGGTCTGGCGTTCTGCAAGAGTCTGAAGGAAGACTTCATCACCAGCCACATCCCCGTCATCCTGCTGACAGCCCGCAGTACCGAGGCGCAGCAGATGGAAGGCTACGAGCACGGTGCCGACGCCTATCTGACCAAGCCCTTCCGCGCCGACCTGCTGATGAGCCGTATCGACAACCTGTTGCGCAGTCGCCAGCAGTTGCAGACCATCTTCAACGGTAAGCCGCAGGACGAGCAATCGGTGCAGATGACCACTCAGGACAAGCTCTTCATAGACCAATTGCGCGAAGTCGTCAGGGAACGCATGTCGAACCCCAACCTGAAAATGGACGAGCTGGGCGAGCTGCTGGGCATCAGCCGCGTGCAGCTGTACCGCAAGGTGAAGGTGCTGACAGGCCTGTCGCCCGTCGAACTGTTGCGCCAGATGCGCCTGGAGCGTGGCAAGGTGCTGCTGAACACCACGACGAAGACGGTGGCAGAGATAGCCTATGAGGTGGGCTTCGGTACCCCCAGCTATTTCACCTCCTGTTTCAAGAAGCAATACGGCAAGCTCCCCATGGATTTCCGTGCTGTCTAATACAAATCGTAAAGATGCTCTTTGAAATGTTACATGAAACATTTTTATTAATCCGTGAACGATAATTTCTAAGCTTTTGCGCGGTTAATACATACTTTTGCAGCAGTTTTATGAGGCAAAGTATTAACTAAAAACGTAAAAGCAAATGAAACAAGCAAAGAGATTCTTACTCAGTTTCCTGACGCTTCTGACGTGTACTATAATGTACGCGCAACAGGAAGTGACAGGTACGGTGACTGACGCCATGGGCCCGGTCATCGGTGCTACCGTGATGGAGAAGGGTACCTCGAATGGTACGGTAACCGACTTCGATGGTAACTTCAAACTCAAGGTACAGGCCGGCAAGACACTGGTCTTCTCCTACATCGGTTACAAGAACCAAGAGTTGCCCGCCAAGGACGGCATGCAGGTGACGATGGAAGAGAACGCCAAGGAACTGTCGGAAGTGGTCGTCGTGGGTTACCAGACCCAGCGTAAGGCCGACCTCACCGGTTCTGTGGCTGTAGTACAAACCAAAGACCTGAAGACAGCAGCCAGCACTGACCCCATGTCAGCCCTGCAAGGTAAGGTACCCGGTATGACGATTACCTCAGACGGTTCGCCTATCTCCACCGGTACCGTCCGCATTCGTGGTATTGGTTCTATCAACTCGTCGCAAGACCCCCTGTTCATCATCGACGGAATGCCTACCACCAGTACGCTGAACTCGCTGAACATGAACGATATCGAGTCGATGCAGGTACTGAAGGACGCTGCCTCGGCGTCTATCTACGGTTCGCGCGCTGCCAACGGTGTCATCATCATCACCACCCGCAAGGGAAAGAAAGGCGACAAGGTGAAGGTGGAATTCTCTGCCAACCTGACGGCACAGTTCTATAACAAGCAGTCGATGATGAAGCTGTCCAACTCCGCCGAGTATGCCACCGCCATGGCACAGGCCGCCATGAACGACGGACTGGATCCCGAGGTCTATGCCAACAACTACGGACTGACGCTGCATGCCACGCAGGGTACGCCCATTTCGGCCTACAATCCTGCCACTGGTCAGATGGAGAACTTCACCGTGAACGGCCGCTACAACGGATACATGAACGTATCGAAGACCATGCGGTACAGCGACACCGAGTGGCTGGACGCCATCTCACGAACCGGTTTCCTGCAGAGCTACGACCTCTCCGTATCGAATGCCTCCGAGCGTTCCAGCGTGATGGCTTCCGTAGGCTACAAGAAGAACCAGGGCATCCTGAAGTACACCAAGTTCGAGAACTTCTCAGCCCGTGTCAATACCACTTATAAGATTAACAAGATTGTCAGCGTCGGCGAGAACCTGACACTGACCTATACCGACCAGGTGGACGTAGCCCCCATGGAAGGAGCATTGAAGATGGCACCGACACTGCCCGTATACGAAGAGGACGGCGTCACCTTCTCAGGTCCTGTGGGTGGTATGAGCGACCGCCAGAACCCGTTGCGCGAGTTATACCACAACCGCGACAACGCCCTGAAAGTATGGCGCATCTTCGGTAATGCCTATGTCGACCTGACCCCCATCAAGGGACTGACGGTACGTTCCAGCTTCGGTCTGGACTTCGACGCTGCCAACATCCACCACGTGACCTATTCGTTCCGTTCGGACAAGGTGAGCAACAACACCCCTGCCACCAGCGTGTCACAGGCCAACGATACCAAGTGGACTTGGACGAACACCGCCAACTACAACTTCGTGCTGAACGGAGAACACACCTTCAACCTGCTGGCTGGTCTGGAACTCTACAGCCAGAACCGCGTAGACTTCAGTGCCAGTGCCGAGATGTTCGACCTCGAGACCTATAATTATATGTGGCCCAACGCAGCCACGGGCACCCAGCGCGCTTCAGGTATCGAGGAAGGCTACAAGCTCGTCTCGCTGTTCGGTAAGATTGACTATAACTTCAGAGACCTCGTGCTGGCCTCATTCACCATCCGTCGTGACGGTTCGAGCCGATTCGGTGAGAACAACCGCTACGGTACGTTCCCCGCTGTCACCCTGGGTTACCGTGTGTCACAGCACCTGAAGCAGCCCTGGATTGACGACCTGAAGATTCGTGCCTCTTGGGGACAGACCGGTAACCAGGCCATCTCCAACTACGCACGCTATGAGCTCTATGCAGCTACCTATGGCGGCGGCACCAACGAGTCGACAGCCTATGACCTGCGCCTGCAGAAGTCGGGCACCTTCCCCTCAGGATACCGTGCCACCCAGGCAGCCAACAACGACTTGAAGTGGGAGACCACCGAGCAGTGGAATGCCGGTCTGGACTTCACGCTCTTCGGCAACTCGCTCTACGGTACGTTCGATACCTATATCAAGAAAATCAAGGACATGCTGATCAACCCCGCATACCTCGGTTCAATGGGTGAGGGCGGTGCTTCATGGAGCAATGGTCCGTCGCTGAAAAACTGGGGTATGGAGTTCGCCCTCGGCTATCGCCACACCACCCATTACGGACTGCGCTACAACATCAACGGTAACCTGGACTTCTTCCGCAGCAAGGTGACTTGGTTGCCGGAATATGCTACCGGTTCCTATCCACACACCACCAAGGAGAATCTGGTGCAGGCAGGCAAACCATATACCGCCCGTGTAGGCTATGTCGTCGACGGACTCTTCCAGTCGCGTGAGGAAGTGCTGGCCAGTGGTCAGGAGAACGCCCGCGTGGGTGGTCTGAAGTATGCCGACCTCGACGGCAACGGTATCATCAACGACGACGACCAGACATGGATTTACAATCCGATACCCGATTTCTCATGGGGTCTGAATATCGAACTGGCTTGGAAGAACTTCGACTTCTCGATGTTCTGGCAGGGTGTTGCCGGCGTCGACGTCTATAACGACCAGAAGTTCCAGACGGACTTCTTCAGTCTCACCGACACAGGTTCCAACAAGGGTAACCGCATGCTCGACGCATGGACAACGGCCAACACCGGTTCCAGCATCCCCGCGCTGACCACTTATTCAACCAATGAAGGACGCCCCAGCACCTATTTCGTGGAGAACGGCTCCTATGGTAAGTTGCGCAAGTTGCAGTTGGGCTACAGCATCCCCGAGAAATACATCTCGAAGCTCCACATGAGCTCTGCCCGTCTCTATGTGTCAGGACAGAACCTGCTGACCATCAAGAGCAGTTCGCTGACATGCTCAGACCCGGAGAACCCCGGCTTTGCCTATCCTCATAACACCTCCGTATCGTTTGGTGTACAGGTGGGATTCTAATGTAACACGGCAAAACCAACCAGAAAAAAAGAAAATAGTCAAATTGTAAATTACATGTTTATGAACACCAAGATATTTAAAATATTCTGCGCAGGTATCGTAAGCTGCAGCTTTGCCGTCACGCTTACCAGCTGCGACAAATTCATTGAAGAGGAGCCTCGTGGTGTCATCAGCGGCGGAGAGGCAATGAGCGAGCCCGACAAGATGCTCACGGCAGCATACGCCAAACTGGGTGACGACTGGTACACCTATCCGTTTAACCTGTGGCCATACGGTGACGTAGCCAGTGACGACGCCATGAAAGGCGGTTCTGGTACCGGCGACACGGAGTATCACCATCTGGAAATATGGACCACCCTGTCAGCCCTGAACCCTGGCGGACACCTGGACGAGCTGTGGTATCAGCTGTACTGCTCGGTAAGCCGTTGTAACCGTGCCATCGTCTCTATTGCACAGAATGGTGACAAGTTAGGCGCCCAGCGTGTTGTCCGCGAAGCCGAGGCCCGTTTCCTCCGTGCCCATTTCTACTTCAAGCTGGTGCAGCTGTGGTATCGCGTGCCCTGGATTGACGAGGAAGTATACAGCAGCCACAGTGAGGAACAGACCCGCAACGATGTCTTCACCCATGAGGAACTGATGGAGAAAATCGTTGCTGACCTGAAGTTTGCCTATGACAACCTGCCCGAACAGCAGGCCGATGGCGGACGTGCCGACAAGATTGCAGCAGCAGCCTATCTGGCTCAGTGCTACCTCTACATGGCATGGGGTGACGGCTACGAAGCCAACACCGGCGTGAGCCACATCAACCAGGATTATATGAGAAAGGTGGTAGAATATACCGACGTGGTAAAAGCCTCACGCTATGACTATCTGGAAGACTTCGGCGACATCTTCCTCCCTGAGTACAAGAACTCGAAGGAGAGTGTCTTCGCCGTACAGCACTCTGACTATACCGACGACAATACGCTCTATGGACGTAATAACTGGTCGAACATGCTCAACGGATGTGCCGGTGTGTGGTCAATGGGACACGACTTCCACAAACCCACCCAGAATCTGGTTAACGCCTTCAAGACAAAAGACGGACTGCCCATGTTCGATAACTACAACGACAAGATAGACTATCCCGTGAACGGTGCCCCCACCGCCCAGAAGTGGGATCCGCGCCTCTTCCATACCGTCGGCATACCCTCGTTCCCGTATAAATACGAGTTGCTCGACAAGACGGTGGGTGGACAAAGTGTCAAGTTGCCCATGACCATGAACAACTCGCGTACACCGGCTGTCTACGGCTACTACACCTCGCTGAAGGAAGTGCCACAGCGCTCCAAGGGAGAGACCTTCCACAACCCCTGGCAGCATTTTGCCATGAACGACTACGTATTCCGCTATACTGACGTGATGCTGATGCGTGCCGAGGCCTTGATAGAACTGAACCAACTGGGTGAAGCCCGTCAGATTATCAATGACATCCGCCAGCGTGCCAAGAACTCTATTGACAAGCACATCGAGTATGCCAAGAACCAATGCCAGATAGAACTCTATCCCGCCAGCGACTTCGCCACCAAGGAGCAGGCTCGTCTGAGACTGCAGTGGGAGCGCCGCCTGGAGATGGCTATGGAGCACACACGCTACTTCGACCTGCGCCGTTGGGGTATTGCCTCGCAGACACTTAACAAGTTCTTCGAGACCGCCCAGAACGGAGTCTTCACCGGTACCAACGATGAGGGTAAGAAGGAAACACAGGAGTATGGCAAGTACTATAAGGATGCCCACTACACCAGTGGCAAGAACGAGTATTTCCCCATCCCCTACAACCAGCTCTACTACGTGCCGGGTCTTTATACACAGAATAAGAACTATTAAATAAAAACCGACTATGAAGAAGATTTCAATCCTATTGATGTCTGTGATGGCGTTGATGATAACCGCTTGTCAGAACAACGACATCGACCAGGCAGCCAAGGTGCTTGCTGCCCCTGACGCAGCACAGATACAGGGTGCACAGAATGGTGATGACTATACATGGACGTGGACTGCACCGAACAGTGGACTGCAGATGCGCGTCATCCTCTACAGCAACGGCACATTTGCCGGAGAAAGCACGGTCAGCGGCAGCAGCTATGTCCACAAGGACGTGCCTACCAATGTGAACTACGAGTATGTGTTCAAATGGACCGACGGCAAGAACTTCTCCGACGGTGTCGTCAAGAAGTACACCCGCAAGGGTGCCAGTCGCATCACGGGCGTTCAGATGTCGCAAGTGGAGAAACAAGGCGGCTACGATGCCCTGGTGGAGTGGAATACCCCCGAGGACGCTACGGAGGTCATCGTGACGGCTACCAACGGCCAGCGCACCATTTCAGAAAAGGTGCCCGCTACGGTTACCATGTTCTTAATCAAGGACGTACAGAGCGGCGACACCTGGGATGTCACCGTACGAGCCACTAATGGCGACGGCGACGCACTGCCTACTGCCAGTCAGCTGCGCATCGGTAAGACGGCCATCGGATTCCTCAGTGTCTATGCTTCTCCCGAAGAACTGATTGCCAATGGCGACGACGACGAGGCTTCAGCATGGCTCTGGCTGCACGACAACTACGCATCGGCTAAGTTCGTGCCGTTCAGCACCATCAAGTCGGTAGCCGATATCGAACCTTACCGCGTGCTGTTCTGGTTGCGCGACCTCGAAGGTGTCGGTGAAGGTGAGGTATGGAACATGCCTGACGACGTACAGGCGGCCACACCATTCATCCAGGCATGGTACAAGGCTGGCGGCAACATCCTCTTGTGGAGCCACGCTACGGTTTATATCGGACACCTGGGACGCGTCAGCCTCGACGAGCTGAAGTCTAACGACCGCAATATCAATACGGGCAAGGGTGGAATCAACGAAGACACCTGGCGCATGGCGGTACAGCTGAATCCTGGCTCACGATTCAAGAAAGACCACTCGTCGCACCCCATCTACAAAGGTCTTGAGGTGACCGACAGCTGGGACGGACGCACCAAGCTCATCGCTTTCAAGGGACCGGGCTTTACAGAAGACCATAACTGTCTGTTCTTCAACCTGCCCTCACTGTGGACCGGACTGGGCAATCAGGACGAGGCCTGCTACACGCAGCTCACCCAGCGCTTCGGTGTCTATCCTCTCGGCACTTGGGACAGCCAGATTGACTGGGTAAGCCAGTTCAACGTATGGGAGGCCCAGCAGGGTGAGACCGACTTCAAGGGCACGGTGCTCTGCATCGGCAACGGCGGTTGCGAGTTCTCCATGAAGAACCGCGACGGATCACCCGACAAGAGTGCCTATCCCAAGAACAACATCTATCAGGACAACGTGCTGCGTTTGGCCAAAAATTCACTGGAATACCTTAAAACCCGATAAGTTATGAAGACAAGGAACATCATCCGAACGATGGTTGCCGCCTGTATGACGGCCACCATCATAGGGTGCAGCGAAGGAAATACCGACCTTCAGTACAATTCACTCATTGACGACCCCCAGAAGGAGGAACCCTCCGATCCCTCCGGGCCCGATGAACCTCAGGGTCCCAGCAACTACGACGAGCTGTATCGCCCGCAGATACACTATACTCCCGCCAAGAACTGGATCAACGACCCCAACGGTCTGGTATTCCTCGACGGCACCTACCACATGTTCTATCAGTATAATCCCGAAGGAAACGGATGGGGTAACATGTCATGGGGACACGCCACCTCTACCGATTTGATACACTGGGAGGAACAGCCCGTCGCACTGACACGTGACGCCCTGGGCGCCGTCTTCAGCGGCTCTTGTGTCATCGACAAGAACAACACCGCGGGCTTCGGTGCCAATGCCATGGTGGCTCTTTACACCTCGGCAGGCGAGACGGGCGACGTCGCAGGCAAGCAACAGCAGTCGGTAGCCTACAGCACTGACGGCGGCAAAACGTTCACACGCTATGCCAACAATCCTGTCATCGCCAACAACGACGACAACCTGCGCGACCCGAAGGTGTTCTGGCACGAGGCTACCAGCAAATGGGTAATGGTGCTCGCCAAGGGATGGGCGCGCGGCTGTGAGTTCTATACCTCTGCCGACCTGAAGAACTGGGAGCACGCCAGCACGTTCGTCTACGACTTCCCCAACCGTCCTGGTTTCCAGTGGGAGTGTCCCGACCTCTTGCAGATGGGCGACAAGTGGGTGCTGTTGCTCAGTGTTAACCCACAGGGACCGCTGGTTGGTTCAGGCATGATGTATTTCGTGGGTCAGTTTGATGGCACCACCTTTACCCCCGATGCCCTCGACTATCCCTTGTGGCTTGACTACGGCATGGACAACTACGCCGGGGTGACTTGGTCGAACACGGGCAACCGTAAGCTGATGATAGGATGGATGAACAACTGGTCATACAGCGGCGACGTGCCTTGCTCACCATGGCGCTCAGCCATGACGCTGCCCCGCGAACTGCAGCTGGTTAACATCAACGGCAAACCCGTGCTCACGCAGACCGTCGTGAAGGAGATTGAAGACATTGCCGGCGAGTGGCAGCCTGCCGGTCCGGGTCTTGACGTCAAGGACGCCTACCAACTGCGCCTGACCATCAGCCTTGACAAACGCTCGGTGGTCACACTGTCGAACGCAGCCGGTGAACAGTTCTCCTTCGAGATAAGTGCCACGGAGCGCGCCTTGATAGCACATCGTACGGCAGCATCCGGCAAGACCGCCTTCAACGGTACCTTCTCCATCCCCTCCATGCGCGCACCGCTCTTTACCGAGGATAACAAGGTGACACTCGACGTGTTCGTCGACCAGTCATCAGTGGAGATATTCACCGACGACGGTACGCTGTCAATGACCAACCTCGTTTTCCCCAGTGCCATATATAACCACCTGGACATCGATGGTGCCGACAGCGACGCTTCGGTACGTCCACTGAAACGCATCTGGAAATAGTGAATTGTTCATTTCTTCGTCAAAAAACTGGGACATTATTTGGTAGTGTTCCAGTTTTTTTCTATCTTTGCCTGTGGAAAAAAATAATAAAACAAGCGATGAAAAAGTCCACCTTATTATTATATATAGTGCTGGCCGTGCTGCTGCTGACCGCCTGTAACGACGAGAAAACCTACCGGATTGGTGTGTCGCAATGCGGCGCAGGACAGTGGCGCGAGAAGGTGAACAGTGAGATGCTCGCCGCCCAGCACCTGTACGACCAGTCCGTGGAGGTCAGCATAGCCTGTGCCCATGACGACACCCAGCGGCAGATAGCCCAGATAGACTCGCTGGTGGACAGCGGCATCGACCTGCTGGTGGTGGCTCCCAACGAGTCGGCACCCATCGCCGACGCCATTGCCAAGGTCAAGGAGAAAGACATCCCCGTCATCTACTTCGACCGCAAGGCCACCGACGACCACTATACCGCCTTCATCGGCGGCAGCAATGTGGAGGCAGGTCGCATCGTGGGCAGCTACGTCAGTGAACTGGGTGGACAGCAGGTGCTGGAGATTACCGGCAGCATGCGCACGTCGCCCGCCCAGGAGCGCCACGAGGGCTTTTCCGGTGTGATGGAGACCCACCCCGAGGTGGACTATGTCTGGCAGGATGCCGAGTGGTCGTCGGACAAGGCATGCAGTATCATGGAAGAACGCGTGAAGACAGGGAAGGTGCCCGACATCGTGTTCTGTCATAACGACGGCATGGCCACCGGCGTCTACAAGGCCGTTGTCGAGCAAGGTCTGGAAGGGAAGGTGAAGATTATCGGCATCGACGGCTTGCCCGGTGAAGGCATTGAGTATGTGCAGCTGGGCCATCAGGTAGGTTCCTACATCTATCCCACCCACGGCGAGAAGATAGTCGGACTGGCCCTGGACATCCTGACGGGTAAGCCCTACGAGCGCGAGAACATCCTGCGCGGCATGATGGTAACCCCCGAGAACGTGGACCTGGTAGACATGAACGAGCGCGAGCTGATGGAGCAGAGTGCCCACATGATAACCATCAACGACAAGCTGGAAGATTACTTCGGACTGTATAACACACAACGGAAGCTGCTGGTGGCCAGTCTGGTGACCATCCTGCTGCTCGTCATCTCGGTCGTCATCGCATGGCGTGCCTGGTGGCAGACGAAGAAGACCATCCGCCAGCGCCAGTCGCTGAACGAGGAGCAGACCCTCTTCTACACCGACGCCAACCGCCGCAAGGTTGCCGAGATCTTCAGCACGCCGCAGGAGAAGCTGCCCACCCCGAAGAAGCAAGACACCCTGTTTGCCGAGCAGCTGAACGACGCCATCAGGAGAAACATGTCGAACCCCAACCTGAAAATGGAGGAGTTGGGCGAGGAGATGGGACTCGGTCGCGTGCAGCTGTATCGCAAGGTGAAGGCGATCACCGGAGTGACACCCGTGGAACTGTTGCGTAAGATGCGCTTGCAGGAGGCCTACGTACTGTTGGGCACCACGACGAAGACGGTGGCGGAGATAGCCTATGAGGTAGGATTTAACACCCCCGGATATTTCTCGAAGTGTTTCAAGGAAGAATATGGCAAGTTGCCGATGGACTTGCGGTCGGAATGAGCCGTTTCATCGGGATACAACGAATACACCTTTTTAATCAACATTTGTTTCATGTATCATTTTTCGTGCTCTCTGAACGATAATTGATACTTATATGCGCGAGGGTTGGTTATCTTTGCAGCACAAATTTCATATTTTACTAACCAATCAAACATGCAAATGAAACAAGCAAAGAGATTCTTACTCAGTTTCCTGTCATTGCTGCTGTGTACTATAATGTACGCGCAACAGGAAGTGACAGGTACGGTGACTGACGCTTTCGGCCCAGTCATCGGTGCTACTGTGATGGAGAAAGGTACCTCCAATGGTACGGTGACCGATTTCGACGGTAACTTCAAGCTGAAAGTCAAGCAGGGCGCAACCCTGGTGTTCAGCTATGTGGGTTACCTGACTCAAGAACAGCCTGCACAAAACGGCATGCAGGTAGCCCTGCAGGAGGACAGCAAGCAGTTGCAGGAAGTGGTGGTGACAGGTTATACCACCCAGCGCAAGGCTGACCTGACCGGTGCCATTTCAACGGTCAGCGTAGACGAGATGGCCAAGCAGAACGAGAACAACCCGATGAAAGCCCTGCAAGGTCGTGTACCGGGTATGAACATCTCGGCAGACGGTTCACCATCAGGTGCTGCTACCGTCCGCATCCGTGGTGTCGGTACGCTGAACTCCGGTGTAGACCCCCTGTACATCATCGACGGTGTGCCTACCACATCAGGTATGCACGAGTTGAACGGTAACGACATTGAGAGCATCCAGGTACTGAAGGATGCCGCCTCAGCCTCTATCTACGGTTCGCGCGCTGCCAACGGTGTGATCATCATCACCACCAAGCGTGGCAAGAGCGGACAGGTGAAGGTGAATCTGGATGCCAGTCTGGCCATCTCGACGTATGCCCACCGCATGAAGGTGCTGAACGCCGAGGAGTGGGGACGCGCATTCTGGCAGGCCAATGTCAACGACGGTGTGAACCCCAACAACAATTCGCTGGGTTACCATTTCGACTGGCAGTACGACCAGAACGGCAACCCGCAGTTGAACAAGGTGACCATGCAGAAATACCTGGACGACGCCAACACGATTCCCGCATCAGACACGGACTGGGTCAAGGAGACCACCCGCACCGGTGTCATTCAGAACTACAACGTCAGCGTGAGCAACGGCTCGGAGCGCGGTTCAAGTTTCTTCTCACTGGGCTATTACAAGAACCTGGGTGTCATCAAGAATACCGACTTCGAACGCTTCTCAGCACGTATGAATGCCGACTACAAGCTGTTTGGCGACATACTGACCATCGGTGAGCACTTCACGCTGAACCGTACCAGCGAGGTTTCGGCCCCTGGCGGTTTCCTCGGCAATGTGCTGCAGTACAACCCCTCGTTCCCTATCTATAATACGAAAGGCGAGTTTGCCAACCTGACCGGCAGCTATTCTGACCGTGAGAATCCGGTAGAAGTGCTCGACCGCATCAAGGACAACCGATACACCTACTGGCGTACCTTCGGCGACGTGTTCATCAGCTTGCAGCCTATCAAGAACCTGACGCTGAAGACCACCTTCGGTATTGACTATGCACAGAAGAAGCAGCGTTTCTTCACCTATCCTGTCAAGAACGGTAACGTGGCCAACAGCGACAATGCCGTCGAGGCCAAGCAAGAGCACTGGATGAAGTGGATGTGGAACGCCATTGCCACCTATAACCTGGAAATCGGTAAGCACCGTGCCGACGCACTGGTGGGTATGGAGCTGAACCGTCAGGACAACGAATACTTCTCAGGCAAGCGCTACGAGTATGCCGTACTGACTCCCGACTATATGTGGCCGGATGCAGGTTCAGGCCGTCAGCAGGCCTTCGGTTCGGGCGACGGCTTCTCACTCGTGTCGTTCTTCGGTAAGATTAACTACACCTACAACGACAAATACCTGGCCAGCGTAACGGTACGCCGTGACGGTTCCAGCCGTTTCGGTAAGAACAACCAGTATGGTACCTTCCCGTCAGTCAGTGCCGGTTGGCGCATCTCTGAGGAGAAGTTCATGGAGCCTACCAAGAAATGGCTTGACAACCTGAAGCTGCGTGCCTCATGGGGTCAGACCGGTAACCAGGAGATTTCCAACATTGCCCGCTACACCATCTATAAAGCCAACTACGGTGAAGCCCAGTTCGGTGGACAGAGCTACGGTACGAGCTACGATATCCAGGGAACGAACGGCGGTCACACCCTTGACTCAGGTTTCAAGCGCGACCAGTTAGGCAACGACGACATCAAGTGGGAGACCACCACGCAGACCAACCTCGGTTTTGATTTCGGACTGTTCCACAACTCACTCTACGGATCGTTCGAGTGGTACTACAAGAAGACCAAGGACATCCTGGTGTTCATGCCCGGTATCGGTATCATGGGTGAAGGCGGTGACAAGTGGATCAATGCCGGCGAGGTAGAGAACAAAGGTTTTGAATTCAATGTGGGCTATCGTGGTTCGAAGGGCCACTTCAGCTACGACATTGCCGGTAACATCAGCACTAACCGCAACAAGGTTACCAAGCTGCCCGAGACCATCGCTTCGAAGGGAACCTTCGGCGGTAGCGGCGTGAAGAGTGTCGTAGGTCACCCCATCAACTCGTATGTGGGCTATATCTATGACGGTATCTTCAAGAGCCAGGAAGAGGTTGACAACCACGCCACCCAGGAAGGTGCTGCCATTGGTCGTATGCGCTTCAAGGATATTGACGGCAACGGTATCATCAACGAGGCCGACCAGGACTGGATATACGATCCGACACCCGACTTCACCTACGGTCTGAACATCTACCTGCAGTACAAGAACTTCGACTTCACCATGTTCTGGCAGGGTGTTCAGGGTGTTGACGCACTGACCACCGTAAAACCCGGTGACGACACGAATGGCGGATACAAAGTACAGACAGACCTCTGGGCCGGTGTGAACGTGGCCTATCTGAACAAGGGAGACCGCGTGCTGGACGCTTGGACGCCCGCGAACTACGGTTCCAACATTCCCGCCCTGTCACTTTACGATAATAATAACGAGAAACGCTTCTCGTCATACTATGTAGAAAATGGTTCATACCTGAAGTTGCGCACCATACAGCTGGGTTACAACCTGCCGAAGTCGCTGACAGAGAAACTGCACATCACCAAGATTCGCACCTATGTCTCTGCCCAGAACCTGCTGACCATCAAGAGCAAGAAGTTTACAGGTGTAGACCCTGAGAATCCGCTCTTCGGCTATCCTATCCCTCTTAACGTGACATTTGGTTTTAATGTATCATTCTAAAAACGAAAGCTATATGAAAAAGATATTGAATATCATCTGTACCGCCTGCGTGGTTTGCGGACTGACCGCTTGCTCTGACTTCCTGGAAGATCAGAAGCCGCAGGGTACGCTCTCGGAAAACGAGGTCAATACCCCTGAAAAGGTAGACAACCTGGTAATCTCAGCCTATGCTATCTTCACCACTGCCGAGGATATCAACTCTTCGTTCTCCATGTGGAACTTCGACGTGCGCAGTGACGATGCCTACAAAGGCGGTTCGTCAACCAACGACGGTGACGTGTTCCACCAGCTGGAGGTGGAGAAGGGTGTGCTGACCACTAACTGGAACATCAACGATATGTGGGTGCGTCTGTACAAGACACTCTCACGTGTGAACACTGCCATTGCCGTGATTGAGAAGTGCGATGACAGCTATCAGCTGAAGGCTCAGCGCATGGCAGAGATGAAGTTCCTGCGTGCCTATGGTCATTTCCTGCTGAAGCGACTCTACAAGAACATCCCCTTCGTGATGGATGCCAACATGTCAGAGGAGCAGTACAACACGCTGTCGAACCGCGAATATAACAACGACGAGGGTTGGGCTCTCATTGCCAAGGAAGTGGAAGAAGCCTATGCCAATCTGCCTGTGAAGCAAGCCGACAAGGGCCGTCCCACCAAGGCTGCCGCTGCTGCCTTCCTGGCAAAGATCTATCTCTACAAGGCTTATCGCCAGGATGATGCCAACACCAACCAGGTGACCAGCATCAACCAGGACGATCTGAAGAAAGTGGTAGAATACACAGCTCCCGCTATCTATGAGGCAGGAGGCTATGGTCTGGAGAACGACTTCCATAACAACTTCCGTCCTGAGACCCAGTATGAGAACGGCATAGAGAGCATCTGGGCCATCCAGTACTCCATCAACGACGGTTCTACATACGGTAACCTGAACTGGAGCTACGGACTGATCGTACCGAATATTCCTGACGTGACCGATGGCGGCTGCGACTTCTACAAGCCTACGCAGAACCTGGTCAACTCATTCAAGACCAATGCCGATGGTCTGCCTATGGCCAACTATAACGATGCCAATTACGAAATGACCGTTGACAATGCCGACCCACGCCTGTTCCTCACCGTAGGAATCACCGGTCTGCCTTATATGTTCAACAAGAAATATATCATGGACAGAACACCGGCATGGAGCCGTTCGGGTGGTATCTATGGCTACTACGTCACCTTGAAGCACAACGTAGACCCCGACCTGATCGGTTCATACCT
This sequence comes from Prevotella sp. tc2-28, assembly GCF_900107705.1. Taxonomy (GTDB): domain Bacteria; phylum Bacteroidota; class Bacteroidia; order Bacteroidales; family Bacteroidaceae; genus Prevotella. The sequence continues at coordinate 111,794 of NZ_FNRE01000006.1, read as the reverse complement.
GATTCGTGGTTCCTACTGGGCATCTCCGATGAACCGTATCGTCTTCCGCTATGCTGACGTGCTGCTGATGCGTGCCGAGGCTTTGGCACAGCTCGGACAGGGCGATCAGGCCATTCCGCTGGTTAACCAGCTGCGCGAGCGTGCTGCCAAGAGCACCCAGATGATAGCAGACTATGAGAGCCGCTACGGCGTGCATCCTTACTGTAAGCCCTATACCGGTTCTTATTCAAAGGATGAGGCTATTAAGATTGTAAAGACGGAGCGCCGCCTGGAGATGGCTCTGGAGAGCGAACGCTTCTTCGACCTCGTTCGCTGGGGTGACGCGCCTGCTGTCATTACCAGTTATGTCACCAAGGAGAAAGAACGCGTGTCTTACCTCGGGGAAGCACAATTCACCCAGAACCGCGACGAGTATCTTCCCATTCCTCATGAGCAGATATCCTCATCGAATGGCCATTATGTCCAGAACATCAACTGGGGAAAGTAAAAATCAATGAAAACCAGAAAAAAGAACATTATGAAGACAATAATATATTCTGCATTTGCATTTCTGATGTCTGTCATGGCACTGACAGCATGCTCAAGTGACAATGTCAGCGGATTGGCTTTGTCAGGCGATTGCATGGTAGAATCGTTTGAACTCGACGGCACCTATACAGGTGTTATAGACCTGTCAAAACGTACCATCAAGGTGAAAGTTCCTGTTGACTTCAATGGTAAGTCGCAGATGAAGATTACCAAGCTCGGCATCTCGAATGGCGCACAGGCTAATATGGCTGTCGGTATGGTGGCTGACTTCTCGGCTGCCCAGTCATTACATGTCACTAACGGAGACCTCTTCCTGGACTGGACGGTGAACGTGAAGAACGACGAGGCTCGTATTACCTCGTTTATCATCAACGACACCTACAAGGCTACCATCAACGACGAAGACCACACGATTACGGCATTCCTGCCTTCAACTGTTGACGTCAGCAAGATTATACCTACCATTACACTGAGTGAAGATGCTACCATCACACCTATGGGCGGCGTGGTAACCGACTTCACCAATCCTGTTACCTATACTGTAAAGGACAATACGGCAACAGCAACCTACACGGTTACAATTCAGACCGTAAGTGCTCCGAAGGCCATCTTCCTGGGCAGCGCCAAGGCTACCAAGATAGAAGACCTCGTCGGTGAGGAACAGGAGGCTTGTAAGTGGATGCTTGCTAACGTTGAACAGTCTGTCTTCGTATCATGGGGCGATATGGCCAATATGGACCTCTCGAAGTGTGAAGTCATCTTCTGGCACTGGCAGCACCAGCCGTCAGAGAACCTGACAGACTTTGAGACCGGTGCCACTTCGACAGCAATGGCTTACCGCAACAAGTTGCTTGACTACTATAAGAACGGCGGTGCCTTCATCCTGGGCCGTGCGGCTGTCAACTTCGCTGCATCGCTGGGTGCTGTCAAGGATAAGCTCTGTGCAAACAACTGCTGGGGTGCCAATGACGACGGTGGTGATATCATCAATCCCGGTGGCGAGTGGAGCTTCCTGCCCAACGACGCTTCTCACCCCATCTGGCAGAACCTCGTAGGTGGTAACGACAAGATTATTACTACCGATGGAGGATACAAGATATCCAACTGCGTATCTCAGTGGGGTGCCTGGAGCTTCAACGGCTTTGCCGATTGGGAGGCAAAGACAGGATGCAAGGCCCTGGGACATGGCGGTGACGGTGCCGTCGTCGTCTGGGAGGCTCCTGCCTACAACGGAACGTTCGGAAAGGGTGGTATCATCTGCTTCGGTTCGGGCTGCTATGACTGGTATTCTCCGAATCCTTACGAGTCATATTACCACGAGAATGTAGGCATTATGACAGGTAATGCTTTCAAATACCTTTCGGGAAAGTAAATAATGGCGTTTAACATTTTTATCAATGAATAAAGTTATGAAAACAACGATATATTCTGTATTCGCAATCATGCTGTCAGCCTCTGGGCTGATGGCATGCAGCGACGACGATTTCGGACCAGACCCTGCTAAGAACTGGGCAGAAACGACCACCTTCTTTGCACCTACTGATGATGCAGGATTCAATACTTATTTCATGCCTGCAATTGGCCGTGTGGGTGATCCGATGCCTTTCTATGATAAAAAGGCCGGCGAGTTCAAGGTGCTCTATCTGCAGGAGTTTGACAACAACCCCCCGTTCCGCTTCCACCCCATCTGGGGCTTGAGGACTACAGACGGTGCCAACTACCAGTCGATGGGTGAGGTGTTGCCTACGGCTACCAACGACTATGCGCAGGATGCCGCTCTGGGTACTGGCTGCGCCGTGTATAACGAGAAGGAAGGCCTGTACTATATCTATTATACGGGACATAACGGCAATTGCAGCAGCCGTGAGGTCGTGCTGCGCGCTACGTCGCCTGACTTCAAGACATGGACCAAGGATGTGGCGTGGTCGATCAAGGGAGTAGAGTATGGCTATTCGGGCAATGATTTCCGTGACCCGCAGATCTTCACCACCGATGACGGTGTCTACCACATGGTCATCTCTACCTATCCCTCATGGGGCGGTGATCCCAAGTTTGCTGAGTTCAAGTCTAACGACATGAAGACATGGGAGCATGTGGGTATGTTCAATATGATTTGGGACCGTATGCTGGAGTGTCCTGACATCTTCAAGATGGGCAACTACTGGTATCTCGTGTTCAGCCAGAGCAACAGAGCTTCATGGAGCCGTAAGGTGAAGTACATGGTGGCTACGTCATGGGAAGGGCTGAAAGACTGCTTCAACAGCGGTCCTAAGTGGCCTGCCGACGGTCCTCTATGGCGTGAGGGAACACTTGACACACGTGCGTTCTATGCTGCCAAGACGGCTTCCAACGGTACAGACCGTTATATCTGGGGATGGAGTCCGTATCGTTCGGGAAAGGACATCCACGAAAAGAACATCAGTGTAGGTGCCGATGGTGAGCCCAACTGGAGTGGTGCACTGGTTTGCCACAAGATTATCCAGCATGAAGACGGAATGCTGACGCTGGGCGCCGTGCCTGCCATAGCAGCAAAGTATACGAAGCAGCAGCCTGTCAACGTGATGGCCAGCAATGGGTATAACAACGGCACGCTGAGCGGTGAGGGTGCCTATGTGCTCTACAACCGTCTGGGCACTTGCAACCACATCACGTTCACCGTGAAGACTGCCGGTGACGCGGATAAGTTTGGTGTATCATTTGTCCGTGATACTGATGCCAAGAAGTATTACACCATGATGGTTAATCCCGAGGAGAATGGTACTGCACGTAAGGTGAACTTCGAGCAGGAAGGTCCAGAGGGTAAGGGATATATTGACGGTGCTGACGGCTATGGCTTCTATCGCCCGGCAGACAACACTTATAAGGTAGACATCTATACCGACAACTCGGTGGTTGTGATGTACATCAATGACAATGTATGCAGCACACAGCGTATCTATGGCATCCAGAAGAATTGCTGGAGCATCAACAGCTACGGTGGCAGCATTACTGTCAGTGACGTGAAGGTTAGCCAGCAATAGTTGGTCATTGAACTAAAAACGAAACTGGAACATTACTTGGTAGTGTTCCAGTTTTTCTTATTCTTTATTGCTGATTGATGAACTCGCGGGGCGACATACCGTAGCGCTTGCGGAAACACTTGCCGAAGTAGCTGGGATCCTTGAAACCGGAACGGTAGGCTATCTCGGTGATGTTAAGGTTGGTGGTCTGCAACAGCTCGGAAGCGTGGCTGAGACGGAACTCCTTGATAAGGTCGACAGGAGCAAAGCCGGTCACGCCTTTTACCTTCTTGTAGAACGCAGAGCGCGACAGTCCCATCTCGTTGGCCATATCGTCAATGTTGAAATCGCTGTTGGCAATGTTCTGGCGGATGATGCGATGCAAGCGGTCAATGAATTCGTCACCATCGTTGGGCTTGGTGGTTAGCTTAGCCAGTCGCTGACTGATGTATACCTCGTTGCGCATGCGGTTCATCTGAAGAATGGTGCGCACGATGAGCCATGTCACAACGGCTGCAATACCAAGGTAGATGAGGTATGCCCACCAGGTGGCCCACCAAGGAGGCAGAATGCGCAGGGTAAGGCGGGCAGTAGACGGAAGAACGGCTGACCGTGACGCATCGGACAGGTCGGAGCGTGTCTCGTCGATGGTTTCTACGACGAAGGTGTAGTTGCCAGGAGGAACCTCGTTATAGGAGGCCAATCGATGAGCACCGGCATAGTGCCAGTCGCGGTCGTAACCTTCGAGTCGGTAACGGTAGCTGAGTTGGCTGTTGTCTTGGAACTTGAGTGCAGCATACTCGAAAGTAACCGAATTCTGATTGTGCTCCAATTCGATTTCGTGGGTGTAGGGGATAGCCGTCGTGCCTGACCAGGGCTGGTTGTCGGCGGTGATGTTGACGATGAACGTACGGTAGTCGGTCTTGCTGGTCTGCAACTGTTCGGGGTTGAAGATCAAAAGTCCCTGTCTGGTACCTATCCAAAGGTGACCGTTGGCACAGCAGCAGGCAGAGGTCTCTTCCATCGTTACGTTGGGGATGCCATCGTAGCGGTCGAAGTTACGGATACGCCCTGTCTGCTGGTTGTAGCATGACAAACCTCCCTCGGTGGCAAACCATAGACGTCCGTGCAGGTCTTCGGTGATGGAGTAGATGACATCGTTGCGCAAGCCCTCGCGAATGCCGAGGGGTTCGAAGCGGATAGGCTGCTTGTCGTAGATGAGGCGTTGCAGTCCGCCTCCAAAGGCTCCTACCCATATCTGTCCGGTATGGTCGCGGTGCAGGGTGTAGATGTCATTGTTGGCAAAGGCCGTTTCAGCGGTGTTCTGATACGTGGTGAAACGGATGTCCTCAGGGCGCTTGAAGTCACCGTTGAGGCTCATCAGTCCGTCGATGGTACCCACCCAGATGCGCCCGTTCTGGTCTTCGGTGATGTTGCGCACCTCGGTGTAGAGTCCGTAGGCAGGGTAGTGCTTGAACCCATGTCGCTTGTTATAGAAGGCCAACTGTCCGTCGGCTTGTTGCACGACAAGGTTGAGACCTCCGTCAAGCGTACCTATCCAGATGCGTTTTTTCGAGTCAATAAAAGTACAGTATACGTTGTTGCCACTGATGCTGGACGCCAGACCGGCTTGATGGCGATAGTGTGTCAACTGATAACCCAGCGGCTGGGAAGCGTCGGGGATGCCCACCACCAATCCGTCGCCTTTGGTGGAGAGCCACAGCCGTCCCTGACTGTCCTCCATGGCGTGGTAGATGGAACCGATGCCGTACTGGGCATAGGGTAGGCTCTTAAGCAATTGTCCATCTGGATGATATACATAGACGTCACGGCTGCGCGTGCCCACAATGATGTTACCTTGGCGCGTCTGATAGATGCAGCGCACCCCTGTTATGTTGTTGTCAGGCAAAGGCATAACGTTAAAGGCGTGACGAGGCTTACTGATGCAGTAGATGCCATCGGATACGGTAGTCACCCAAAGCAGACTGTCATGGTCCTGATAGAGTTGCTGATATTTCTCGATGCCTGCTTCTGTGGCCATCTGTAAGGCTCGTTCATACTGCTGTTGCTGGCGACTGTCGTCCTTAGCCATAGCCTCTTGCAAACCACCTTTCTTCTTAGGCCAGGTAAAGATGCGATAGTCACGTCCCACGTAAGCCCAATAGTCGTTTGTGGAGGCAGTAATATCTTCGCGTAACTGAAAAGACTGAGGGTCTGTCTTGCCTTGTGCGTCAACCAGTTTACGGATAGAGAAATGCCCCTTCTGGTCAGTTGTAGCCATCAGTAGTGTCTTGTCTTTGGTGAGCAGCAGGATGCGTCCTTCGTCAGTACACTGAATCTTGATAACCTGGAGATTTCTGGCAAACTGTTTCAGTTCGTTGTATACGGCATGAAACTGTTCTGTCTGCGGATTAAATCGATAAAGTTTCCAGTCGACGGTCTTCAGCCAAAGCCATCCCTGAGCGTCCTCGGCGATGCTTTCTATCTTGCGTGGCGGATTGTCGGAGGCTTTGTTGACGGGTTGGTTGTAAGCGATAAACTTGCCGCCGTCGAAGCGGGAGAGTCCGTACCACGTGCCAAGCCACAGGAAACCATCGTGACTGCGAAGAGCGCACATCACGTTGTTGGAGGGCAGTCCATGGGCTGTCGTATAATGTTCAGAAATGACGGAGGGTACCGGCTGCGCCCAGCCAGCAGTTACCAATATCAGCCCCGGAAGAAGGCCTAAAAAGAATCTTCGTACCCTTGTCATGGCGACAAAAGTACGAAGATTTTTTGAATCGGCAAAATAAATCGGCTATTTCTGTATTCCGAAGTCGGCCTGTTGGGCCTCTACCTCCTGGAGCAGCTTGGCTTTTTCTTTCTCGGAGAGGGTGTTGGGCTTATTGGCCTCATGGGGCTTATGGGCCTCATGGGGCTTATTGGACTTATGGGTTTCGGTGAAGCACATCGGCAGGTCGTATGCCACACTCTCGATTTCCAGTTCTGCAGGGGTGGGGGCATGCGTTCCAGGGAACTGTACCTCCGCCTTGATCTTGATTTTTCCTGCCTGGCGGGTAGAACGAATCAAAACGGGAGCAGAGCCCCATTCGACGGCACGCGGATTGGCATTGATGGCGGCATCGCCAATAATTTCGCCTTCGCCCTCAATGGTGAAACGGATGTTCTCCTTGGCCAAGCGGCGAACATGTCCGAGGTCATCAGTAACCTCACAGACAACGACTACGAAGTCAGAACCGTCAGCAACCAGCTTCTTACCCATCTCGTCAACGTAAAGGCGCAGCTTTGTACTTCTGCGTGAAGGCATCTTCTCCTCGCAGCAAACTACCTTGCCGCCAATGATGCCTTCGGCTACCATCTTTACGTTCTGCCAGTTGCGTTTGGTGTAGCTCCAATCGCGTGCCTCGAAGAAATCCCAGGCATCGCGGAAGACTACCGGTTGTGAAGGTGCATGACCTGCCTCGTGAGGGACGGGTAGTGTCCAGCAGTGTTCACCGTCGAACATGGTCAGGCGGACACTGTCGCAGTTGGAGAAGACGGTGACGTCGCGCTCCGAGAATTGCGTCATCTCATGGGCAATGGATACGATGGGCTGTTCCGTGGATTGCTGTAGCACGGCAGCAAACATATTAAATGCGGTCTTTTTCTGACGGAAGGCGTCGTAGATACCTCCCCAGTATGGGTCGGGATGATAGCCGCGCTGATGGTCGAAAGGATGCCACTGGCAACCTCCGATAAACTGTCCTGTAGTCTTGTATAGTTCGTCAGTGGAACGGAAGAGGCTCATGGCCTGAACCAGCATGGGGCGCTCACCCCACGAACGGGAAGCACGGTTGAGGTTGTTATGGGCATACCAGTCGTCTACCAGTTCGCCGAACTCACGGGTGAAGATGCACTGTTGGGGCTTGTCGGCCTTGAAGTCGTCGCCAGGCCATCCGTATACCACGTCATAGTGGTCGGCAACACCTGCAGAGTGAACGTCGGCAGCAGCTACGGGACGATAGGGATAGGGATACTCGTCTCTGGTAATCTGTAGGGCCTGCAAAGCAAACGCCTCCGGATAACGTGTCTCATTCAAGATGGGTTCCCACATGAGTACACAAGGATGGTTGCGGTCGCGGCGGATGATGCTGCGCGTGTTCTGGTGTACCTTCTCGTCCCATCCCTTATCCTTGTTCCAATACTGCCATCCCGGGGTGGCTACGATGATGAAAAGTCCTAACTCGTCGCAGGCATCCATGAACGACGGGTCTTGTGGATAGTGAGCTGTGCGGATGATGGTGAAGCCGGCTTCGCGCAATCGCTTGGCATCGCGCCATTGCTGTGAGTTTGGCAGCGCATTGCCCACATAGACAAAGTCCTGATGACGATTAGCACCTACCAACTGGTGATAGCGCTTGCCGTTGAGCCAGAATCCGTCCTTGCCGCGGAACTCGAACGAGCGGATGCCGATGCGGGTGATGCCACCATCCAATGACTGGCGTCCATCCTTGATGCGGGTAGCTATCTGATAGAGATAGGGGGTTTCGGGACTCCAGAGTCGTGGTTTCTTCACCATGAAACGCAGGACTATCGTCTTGGCCTCGCCAGCCTTCAGAGAGACGCGCTTCGACACTGTTGCACCAGAAGGGCTAAGGGTTTGTTCTATGGTAACCGTTCGCGAATGGTCATCGCTGTTGCGTACCTCTGTGTTGACATAGACCTCTGCGCTGCGCTCGCTGATGTTGGCATAGTGAACGAAGATGCCACCGCCAGCCACCTGCTGCTCTTCGACAGCATCGGTGATAGCTACCTTTGACTTGGCAATGAGCCACACGTCACGGTAGATACCACCATGATAGGCAAAATCGAGTGTCATCTGCTTCTTGCCAGGAGGGTAGGTCTTGTCATCGCTATTGTCTGCACAGATAGCCACGACACACTCTTCGCCTGCCGAGCAGCCCAGGGAGGTGAGGTTGACGTTAATGGGCAGATAGCCACCTTCATGCTCCTTTACCTTCTGTCCGTTGACATAGATAGTCTGCTTGCCCATGATGGCCTCAAAGTGAAGGATTGCATCGCGCCCAGCACATTCATCAGGTAGTATAAAGTGTTTTCGATACCAGGCAATACCCTGGTAGTTGCGACATCCACTGGCCTCGGCGGGCATTAATTGTACGGTATGAGGCGTAGAGACCACCTCCCAGGCCTTATCGTCAAAGTCCTTTTGTGCAGCTTGTGCCACGTCACCCAGATGGAAACGCCACCCCGCATTGAAGTTCCACACTAGCCGGCCACTGTTCTCCAAGGGGAAAAGTCCGGCAACAGAGGTTTGCGCCTTTAAGGGTAAAAGCGTCAGGAGAAATAAAGGGAGAAGGGAAATAAGTCGTCGCATAAGCTATGAAATCATTTAGGGTTGTTATAGTCCTCCTTGCTGGTAGAGGGTGCCGCCGGGAGCTTCTCCCAGTCATCAGACCGGAAGGAGGAAACGGGAAGTCCGTCGTGCATCAAGTCGCCATCGGCCCAATCCTTGAACGCATAGCGTACTGCAACAGGTTTCTTCACCTGGTCGCATGTGATGTAGACACGGTTGCGGCTCACCCATACCTTGCTTGCGGGGTGGAACACGCGGTCGGCACCTGCCACTTCAAAGTTGTTGCTGGTGGTGCCGTGCTCAAAATATACCCACTCCTTAGAACGGTCAAAGGAAACAACAGCCGTATCGTTCTGGAACACGACCTCCTTGTATACGGCAAAGTCGGGAAGGCCTTTCACGTCGTAGGTGTTTGCCAGTGCCAGTAGTGCCAGGCGTTCACCTGCCTGACGCTTCTTGCGAGGATGTATGCCATATTCCAGTCCGGCATCCATCAAGACCGCCATGCGGGCATTGGCAATCATTGATTCTGCCTTTGCCTGTTGTTCACGCAGATACTGACTGCCCTCCCATTGGATGAGGGAATAGTCGTAAGGCGCTATCTGACAGTAGTAGAAGGGGAATTCGCCTTGTTTCCAGTCGCTGCGCCATCCTTCAACCATCGCCTTGAGCAGTGGGGCATAGAAATCATAACGCGGCACATTATCCTCACCCTGATACCAGATGGCACCACGCATGCCATAACCGATGAGCGGCTTCAGCTGGCCGTTATAGAGTGCTGTAGGACAGCGTTGTTGCAACTTCTTCACATCCTCGTCGGTAATGGTCTGCTTTACCTTCGGGAAGGCTTTCAGCCAGTCAGCATTCATCCAAGCCTCGCAGGCCGATCCGCCCCATGAGGTACAGATGAGTCCGACGGGTACGCCAAGAGCCTGACGCAAGGCACGTCCGAAATAATAGGCTGTGGCGGAAAAGTCGCGGACACTTGCTGTAGTAGCCTCGCTCCATTGTCCCGTGACATCCTTTTCTGGGGTTAGCGAGGCATGGCGCTTGACTGTGAACAGGCGCAGTTGGTTGTCTTTGCAGCGAAGCAACTCCTCCGTAGTACCCTCCACGGGCTGCTGTTTGAAGCCTTTCATCTGCATCTCCATGTTGGACTGGCCTGAGCATATCCAGACTTCGCCAATCATGACGTTGTTCAGCGTGACGACATCGCCATCTTTAAAAGAGATGGTGTAGGGGCCACCAGCCTCAGGGGTTTTTACGGTCACTTGGAAATAGCCGTCCTTGCGCGCCGTTGCAGGATAGGACTTCTTGTCCCAAGGGGTGACAACCAGAATCTTCTTTCCTGGTTCTGCCCAGCCCCACAATTTGCATTCCGACTGTTGTTGCAGCACCATGTTGTCGGCAAAGAACTTCGGAAGCGTGACCTTGGCACTGGCTGTGACACTGATGAGCGCGGCGAGGGCGCAGAAAAGTCTTCTCATAAAACTCGCTTATTTCTTAATCTTTAATATAGGCTGGGTCAGCAGGCCGGCAGGCAACAGACCATTGCCGTTGGTGCGGTATTTGGCATTTGTCCAGATACCCTGATAGGGAGCCTTGCCTTGATCGGCACCACGTAGGGCGTTATGCCAGGTGTTGACCACTTCTATCTCCAGTTTGTTGTTACCTTTTTTCAGTGCTTTGGTAATATCTACCTCGTAGGGACTTGCCCAGGCATAGCCACAGTCGACACCATTTACCCAGACATGGGCAACGTCCTTAACGTTAGGCAGTGCCATGTGTACATTACTCTTGACTTTGCCACTAAAGTCAAAGCTCGTAGTATAGCGGGCATGGCCACTGAAGAACTTGACCTTGTCGTTGCTGCTCTTGCTCCAGTCAAAGAGCTGGTCAGCCTTTTGACTGACTCCGTTCTCGCTGAACTTGATGTCCCATCCGCTGCAGTTGATAGCCTGCTCCGTCCATACTGGAGCCTTGTCCTCGACACCTTGGTATTGGGCACCAAAAGCAGCCTTTGTCTGTGCGAATAGTACGAAGCAGGACTCGTAGGGAGCCAGCGTGATAGTGCCATCACCCAGCGACTCGTACTCGTCGGTCTGGGCGCGGTAGATGGTAGCTACGGACAACTTGCTGCGGAAGGTCGGCTTGAACGTCATCGCCTTATCCTGCTGGTTAGACAGGAAGTAGATCTCCTTGTCATTGCTCTGACGGTGACAGAATGCAATACCCTCAGGCAGCACTACGTCAGGTGTAATGCCGTTGAGCATTGTCGACTGATAAGGACGCTCAACAATCTGAACACCCTGTTGGCGCAGTTCGTTGATTCTCTTGCTCACTTCCTCTGAAACCGAAACACCTATGGGGATGACCAGCATCTTGTAACTAAAGGGACGGGTAAGCAGGGCGTCCTTGTTCATGGAGTCGTATTGATAGCCGTGCAGCGGATTCACCCAGTCTTTCAAATCAAGGATACCTGCCGCGTGGCGTACGCCAACAGGAGATTCTATCATAGGTTGTCCGTCGTTGGCAAGCCGTTTTTGTTCAGCGGCTATGCGCTCAGGCCCAAACAAACCAGGCAGTACGTTCACCAACTTGTCAGGTGTAAAAGCCCGACAAGGAATCTCTTCGCCTGTGTAGACAGCGATGTCGACAACGGGTTTACCCTCTTGCAGCAGTGTCTGGCAGCGTGTGATATAGTCTACGAAACCTTTCGCCTCAGGGAACCATGTCTGGTCGCGCTGGAAGAAGAGTCCTATACCATCGAGCGTCATACCCGGTTTTCTGTCAAGCCATGGGTTATGTGTGTTCACATGGAAGAAGAGCCTATTCATACCCAATGCGAAGTTACGATCCAACAGAGGCTTTACCATAGCCGGTGTCTCGTCCCAGACACCACGAACCTCTGTGAATCCCTCTGCCTGTATGATGTTCTTTCCATAGACGTGAGCGGCACTGATGGCATCCAACATGTCGTTGGGCTTGTCGTGAGTTGGTGAGTTAAGCCAAAACTCGCCCATGGGAGCATCGGCATACCGGAAGTGGCTCATACCGTCAGAAACCATCGTAGGAGCCACATTTTCGAAAGACACCTCCACACCATACTGACGTGCTTTCTCAGCAACGGTGGCAAAGAAAGCCTCATTCTTCAACTCTTCGATGGTCTTGCGTACATCACGTAGAATGATGTCTGCGTGAGCATAGGGTACACCAGCCATGACGGGCAACACCTGTAGGATGTCATAGCCGCGACGGCGGGTGAATTCCTCAGCAAAACGAGGACTCCAGTTCTGGCTACCACACTCCCAAGAGTCAACATGCAAGAATTTGACCACCTCATGATGGGGACGTTTCATAAATTGACCGAACCAGTTGTCAACCTGTTTGGCAACAGCCTCACGTGAGAACTTGTCGCACTCTAGACCCTGACCACCGCCGGCAGTTGCATTGGTATGTCCTGTTGATGTATAGCCCATACGCAGTACGCGGTAGGTACCACCAATCAGGTTCAGCTCACAGACGTCACCCTGCATCTTGGTTGTTACAACTTGGTTGAAGAAGGTCATATCCTTACGGCGTACATCCTTTTCAGGCGTATCGGGTGCGATGCGGTAAACCAGACCGCTCTTCCCTTCCCAGTTGTCAATCGCTGGGAGTGTTCCTAGCTTGAGGTCCTTCATGCGGAACACGGGTTTCCACTTGGCGGCATCCAGGTCCTCTGCACCAGGCTCTGTGCCGGCAGGTGTCCACTCGAAGCGGAAGAAGCGGGCCTTCGTAGGCGGTATGCTGAATGTCGTATTGTAATCGGTGTTCTGCCATCCTTGTCTGGGTGGCACCAGTTGTTTTACAGTATGGAATCTGACACCGTCGTCAGAAGCTTTCACCAGTAAGCGTTGGCATTGTATGTTATTGCCCGATGACTCTATCTCAATATTGAATATCAGTGTGGGCTTGGCGAACTCGTACTGCAGCCAACAAGCCTTGTCGGCACAGTAGACACCTTTATCGTTCTTCTTTACCTCTGGCGAACATTTTGTCTTCCCTTTTTTGAAAGAGTACTTGGTCTTCAAGTCGGCATAGCGGAAGGCAAAGGTTTCTTGATTGAGGTCGGAAACGGGGATGACGTAGACGGCAATGTCCTTGTAGTAGTTCTTATAATGCTGAGGCTTTGGCATTTTAAACTTATGATAGCCTCCGCGGACGATGGTATCGCAGAACACAATCTTCTGCATAGACTCCTCAGGTTTGATCCAAGGACCACCAGCCAATGCAAAGCCGTCGCAGATATGAATGCCCATGCCCAGTCCAAGACGGTCGGCCTCTTCGAAGGCGCAGTCTGTCATCTTCCAGAAGTTTTCACTCATGGCGTTAGCCTGACCTTGGTATTCCGGGTTCTCTGCTGCCCCGCGGATGGGCATCAGGTAACAACCTCCCAGGCCTACGTTCTTCATAGCTTGCAGGTCGGCTTTGATACCTTGTTCTGAAACAGCCCCATACATCCAGTACCAGAAGGTCCAGGGTTTTACCGTTTCAGCCATGCTGGAACCTGTTGTAAAGAGTAGTGTGAATAGCGAAATAATCAATTTCTTCATGTTAATCGAATCTTATTATAGTGTTAATATGTCCTTTTCCTTTGCTCCAGAAGGGTTGTGCTGAGGGACCGTTCAGGTCGGTCGTGTTCACCTTGTTGCGTACGGCAGGAATGACTTTGAGAATACTGATGCCTGTCTCGGGCAACGTATAAAGGATGTGGTCTCGTCCGTCACGTGGAGTATAGATGCCTATCTTCCCGTCAAGGGTCTCAATGCCCACCTTGCCTTCCGTTGTCGTCAGCTGCATCCATCTGACACCGGCAAAGTAGCCCTTGAACTCCGGATATTCGAACGACTCGCCAGGAATGGGGTCGTTATAGTTGTTCTGCCAATAACCCAGCTGTGGACCTTCCATGCGGTTCTTCCAGACGCGGTACGGACCCTTTCCTACCCACTGCTTGCTCTTGACCAGCTGCTCGGGATAGTCAAAGCAGATACCCATTAGGTCGACAACGCCGTTGAAGTAGTAATCAGCATTCATATACATACCGCCGTCGTTGAGGAAGCGATAAGTCACCTGCTGCAATGAGCCGTGCTGGTAGTTGGCTATGAGTGTGCTGTCACGAAAGGCAAAGCCTGCGAAAGCACCTTGATCGGCATATTCTGTATACTCGGTCTTTTTCTTGAAGGCCTCCTTGTCGTCGTGGTTATAAAAACCGTCCTCCGAACGGTCGGCTCGTTTGGCAGCGACAAAGCGAGGTCCGTTACCGAACGACAGTTTCTTGCCGTTGACCGTCACCTGCATCAGACGACCTGTCTTCTTACAGAAGGTAAATTCACGCGTACCATTCGTAACCGACAACTGGTTGTCATTCTCCGTATATGTATACTTCTGCGTGTTCTCATGCAGACTCTTCCAACCCAGGTTGCCTTCCTTGATTCTATGCTTGTGCGTCCATGTGAACACCTCCTGTCCCTGGGGGTCAGTAGCCGTTAGCTGTATCACTTCGGCATCGGTCTTCTCTATTTTCAGCTTGCCCAGTTGGTGAGGAGCGATATCGGGCGATGTGAGCTTGCCCTCCTTGATGACTTTCATCTGCGTCTCGCCGTATGCCGGCATCTGCAACAGCTTATAGCTGAACTGACAATCTTTCAGGTTCGTGAAGTCGTAGCAGTTCTGAATTCGGATGTTGCCCTGCTCCCAATACTTCACCTGAATAGGGCTCCACACCTCGCGGATGGTATAGAACGAGCCTTCTTTCTCCATGTGTGGTCCTACGATGCCGTCGGCACCGAAGTTTCCCATGCAGTCCACAATGTTGTTCATATCTGTGCGCACCACACCCTGGTCCATCAGGTCCCAGAGGAAACCGCCGGCACAGCGTGGATTCGCCATCATCATTTTCCAATAGTCCTTCAGTCCGGCACCGTGACCACCATCGTATAGACCGTGGAGGAACTCGGTGGGCATGAAGATTTCCTTCTGGCGCATATACTCCGCCGTCTCGCCCCATGAGCGGTAGTGTTTGGTCTCAAAACCATTGCGGTTAGCCCAGGGGTAGAGCACCACACGCTGCTGCGGGTCCAGTCGGGTGAACACCGGTTCCAATTCGTAGTTGAAGCCGCCCTCGTTGCCGTTTGACCAAAAGATAATGGACGGATGGTTGACATCGCGCGTCACCATCTCCTCGACAATCTGCGAACCCGTAATCGTTTCGTGTGCCCAGTGCCAGCCCGGTTGTTCACACTCCACGTAGAGGCCCAGCGAGTCACACGCATCCAGAAACTCTGGGTCGGCAGGATAGTGAGACAGTCGCACGGCATTCATGTTCATCGACTTGATGAGCAGTACGTCCTCGATGTTCTTCTGTTTCGACAATGTGCGCCCCGTCTCGGGACGGAATGAGTGGCGGTTGGCACCCTTGAAGATGACCTTCTGTCCGTTGATGAACACGCCGTCCTCCTTGTCGCCGTTGTACGTATGCCGGTATTCTATGGTGCGGAATCCGAATTTCTGCCTTTCCACGTGGAGGGTGCGCCCCTCAGCGTTTTTTAAGGTGAACACTGCTGTATACAGGTTCGGCTGTTCTGCGTTCCATGTCTTGATGCCCTTCGCGTTGAAGTCTATCTTGCCCAGGTCGCTCGCAGTGGTGAAGGCAGCACTCTTGGCTACCACCTTGCCTTTCGCGTCGATAATCTCAACGCTCACCGATCCCCCTGATAGTGCACGGTTCAGGTACACGTCTGCCATAAAGCGTCCGTCGGCCTTGGCATTGATGGCTACGCGTGCTATGTTCTGTGCCGGTTTGCTGATGATGAACACCGGGCGCCAGATGCCTCCGAAATTCCAGTAGTCGGCACGGCGTTCAGCCAAGTTCACCTGTGGATTGGTACTTTCTTTCAGCACCTCCACCTCTAAGCGGTTCTTCTTCTGACCGAAGAAGATACGGTCTGACACGTCGATAGTATGACGGGTAAAGCCTCCTTGATAGGTGCCGTTACCAGCCTTGCGACCGTTGATGGTGGCGCGCAGCTCTGTAAAGGCAGCTTCGAAGACCAACATGATTTGCCGGCCCTCCCACTCCTTGGGCAAAGTAAATTCGTGTTTGTACTTGCCCACCTCATTGGCAATACCCTCCGGAGTAGCCTTGCCATAGAAACGCATACCATATTGATAAGTGCCAAAGCCCTGAAGCTCCCAGCATGAGGGCACCCCGATCTTAGTCCACTTGCCACTGTTACGTCCATCCGAACACAGGAAATCCCACTCTACCATGTCGTCACAGCCGTGACCACTTAGATACTGACGCTCCGTCTCTACTGACGACTGAGCACACAGCGTCAACGAGCTCGTCAACGCAGCCAAAAGAAAAATCCGTCTCATCGTATAGCTATACATTTATTTATTTTAAAGACGTTCACCTGTGGCTTATGTCATCATGGCGTCGCGTCAGGTGACTTATGCGAGGCGTTTGAGTAATTCGACGAGTACGCGCCAGATGTCGTCGACGGTTGACAGTTCTACACGCTCACTGGTGGAGTGGGGCTCCACGATGCGTGGACCGATGCTCGCTATCTGGATGCCGGGGTAGTGCTGTACGAAGAAGCCTGCCTCCAGCACAAAGTGCATAGCTACCATACGGGGACGCCAGCCCAGTACGTCTTGGAAGGTGTCGGAAGTTAATTGTAGGAACGGTGACTGCTGGTCTTCCTGCCAGGCAGGTGCCGACATGACGGTTTCACTCTTTCCTCCATATGAGGCAAATACGTTGGCTATCTGCTTACTAAGTTCCTCCATGTCGCTGTCAATGAAACTGCGTGTATGGGTAGAGATGAAGATGCAGTCGTCCTCGGTTACGATACGCCCTACGTTGTTAGAGGTCTCCACCGTTCCTTTCATGGTGTCGCTCATCTTCACCACCCCTTGTGGAATCTGTTCCAGACAGGACATCATATTCTCAAAAGCCTCGCGGTTGATGACCGTTTCTTGTCGTTCGCACTTGCTGATGACGCAGTGTATGTCAGGGTCATTGTTGCCATACTCCTCGCGCAGCCATTCGTTCATCATGTCCTCTTGCTGCTTGACGAATTCAGCACCCTCGCCCGAAGGGATGCACAGCACAATCTCTGCGGAGGAGGCAATGGAGGCATTAGCTTCACCGATGTTGATAGAAGCCACATCGAAATCGTATTCATTGTAGATAGCAGCCAAGACCGCCCATGCGGGAACAACCGCACTGCAGCGTCCCTTGTTGATGTCGACACCGGAATGGCCGCCTAGTCCGCCCTCAAAGCGGATGCTATACCAGCGACGCTTGCCTCCGGGTGCAGGTATGCGCTCTACGGGGATGCGATGGAATTGCAGACAGGCACCTGCGGCTCCCGTCGTGATGGTATCGTAGTCCTCCGAGTCAAGGTTAATCACCTTCCTGCCTTTTAGGAAGTCCTTACTCAGTTGCGATGCTCCAGACATGCCGTCTTCCTCGTTGGTAGTCGTGATGACCTCCATCGGTCCATGTACGATATCTTGGCTTTCCAGCACAGCTAGTGCCATGGAAAGTCCGATACCGTTGTCAGCACCAAGCGAAGTGCCTCTCGCCTTCATCCACCCATTCTCCACATAAGCATCAATGGGTGAGTGCAGAGGGTCGTTCATGCCCACGCAGACCATGTCCATGTGGTTCAGCAGCACAATGGGCTCAGCCCCTTCATGTCCCGGAGTGGCAGGCTTGCTGATGACGACACAGTTCTCTGCATCCCGCTTGTACGGCAACTGCAGCCGCTTGGCAAACTGGCAGAGATAGTCTGCCACGCGTTCTTCGTGGTGTGACGGACGTGGTATCTGATTCAGTTCCTCGAAAATTTGGAACACCCGTTTGGTGCTTGGGTATTGGACTAGATGGTTTGTCATATACGTATAGTGTTTAGAATGCGTTCATTATTCGGCAAAGTGGCGGAAGTAGCCAAGACAAGTGTCACGCCACTCACGGGCATTCTCCACTTGATGTTCTAACCGTTCGTCCACTTCGCGCCAGCGCTGCTCGTCAACGAAGTGGCCCATCTTGTTGTGCCACAAGTTGTGAACATGTTCCGTCCACAGTACTCCTTCGTTATAGTGGTATTGCAGCGACTCCCACAGCGTGGAGCCGTCCTTCATACGGTAGGTCCAAGGCACGCGGTGGAACCACAGCAGCAGATTCTCGGGACAGGTCTCGATGTTGTCGTAGAGCCGGGCCATCTCCGGACGGTACTGGCTGGTGGCATTCGTGCCGGTGCTCGATCGGTCGAAACCGATGCTGTCCTTCGTAGCCTTGTGGTAGTAGACAGGACACCACTCCAGCGGATAGGAGGCGATGAAACCGTCGGGTTCGGGACCATAGTGGTGATCGAACTTGAAGATGTGGTGCAGGCCCAGTGGCATCATATAGTCCACGCAAGCCTCACGGCTCTCTGTCATCACCTGACTCATGCAGCGCACGAATTTGGGATCACTGGAGAAGGTCAGCTTCAGCCATTCATTAGCAATATCTTCAGATGTCAGCTCGGGATTCCAGGCCAGTCGACCGAAAGCATACCAGTTGGCTTGTGAGAAGTGGTGACCGCACCAGTTGCGGTCCTTACCGATGTTGGCGACACCGGCAATGCCTCTTAGCTGTCGGACTGGTACGAAGGAGAAGAACTCCTTCCACATCGGAGCGAGGTACACCAGATGACGTGATTGTCCCAGATACTCTTGGGTTATCTGCAGTTCCACCATGTTAGGTGTCTGCTTGATTTGGTCAAAGATGGGACTGTACGGTTCGCGGGGTTGGAAGTCCAGCGGTCCGTTCTTGGTCTGCAGAATGACATTGTCGTGGAATAGTCCGTCCAAAGGTTTGAATTCCGATACTGCTTGCTTTACGCGGTCCTCGCCCTTGTGGTTGGCACCATATACAAAGCAGCGCCACATCACGATGCCTCTGAAGGGCTTCAGCGCATCCGCCAGCATATTGGCTCCGTCGGCATGGCTGCGGTGGTAGTCGCCAGGACCGGGCTGTCCCTCGCTGTTGGCCTTGACCAGAAAACCGCCGAAGTCAGGGATTAGTTGATAGATTTCCTTTGCCTTGCGCTGCCACCAACGGGCTACCGACTTGTTCAGCGGGTCTGCCGTCTTGGTGTCGCCCAATGCCATGGGCGTGGCGAAGTTGATGCTCAGGTACACCTTGATGCCGTAGGGGCGCAGGATGTCTGCAATCTTCTTGACTTCTTTCAGATAGGGCGTCGTCAGCATCTTGGGCGAGGCATTGACATTGTTCAATACGGAGCCGTTGATGCCGATGGACGCATTGGCGCGGGCATAGTCGCGGATGAGCTGTTCGTCCAGGTGGAACCACTCGAAGATGCTCTCACCGGCATAGCCGCGTTCGATGCTGCCGTCGGTGTTGTCCCAGTGGTTCAGCAGTCGCAGGTTGAAGGCGGGATGTGTCTCGCCCGTCTCACCGCGCAGCAGGGCATAGGTGCCATAGAGCAGTCCGCTGTCGTGACGGGCACTGATGGTACTGCTGTTGATGCGGTAGCCTTCGTCGTCGGACATGGTGGGGTCGATGCGCAGGGTGATGGTGCCGTCCTTGTAGTAGGTCTCCAGTTCCTGTCGGGCAATGTCGATGGTAGGCGACTGCTGGTTGCACACTACCTTGGTTCTGTTGACGGGTTGGTAGCGCAGCCACAGCTGATGACCATCCTCGGCTGAAGACTGAAGGGTGAAAAGCGAAGAGGTGAGAATGAATAGTGATAACAAGTGTCGTTTCATGTCGTTGGATGTTTATTGTTTCAAAAGATTAAGTGCCTGTTGGGGAGCCATGGCGTTGTTCACCTTTTCGGTGTATTCGCTTACCTTGGTAGTGGCAGTGACCTTGATGTCGCGACTGGACGACCCGATACGGAAGGTATAGGTGCCAGCCTCGGCGAGCCATTGGGAGTGTGCCTCGTCGAACGAAGCCAGGTCGCGCTGCGGGATAGTCATGGTCAGTGTCTGGCTCTCGCCGGGCTGCAACTCGCGCGTCTTGGCAAAAGCCTTCAGCTCATGGACGGGTTTCTCGAGGGTGCCTTTCGGAGCGGTCACATAGACCTGCGCCACTTCCTTGCCGCTCACGCTGCCTGTGTTCTTGACGTTGACAGTGACCGTCACCTTGTCGCTGCCCACCTTCACCTTAGGCTGGCTGAAATCAAACGTGGTGTACGATAGCCCGAAGCCGAAGGGGTAAGCCACCTGTTTGTCGAAGGTGTCAAAGTATCGGTATCCCACGTAGATGTCTTCCTCGTGGTTGGTAAAGCTTTCGTTTGGAATGCCGGTTTCCCAGCCCTGCATCTCGCGGTAAGTGTACATGTCGGGGTCTTGCGGGAAGTTGCGTGTAGAGGGATGGTCAGTAGCGGCAATGGGCCATGTCATGGTTAGCTTGCCTGAGGGGTTAGCCTTGCCTGTCAGCACGTCGGCAACGCTGTTGCCACCCTCCTCGCCGGGTTGCCAAGCACACAGGATGGCATCTGCGCGGTCGCGCCACGAAACGGTTTCCATGACCGACCCTGAGTTGATGATGACGATGACGGGCTTGCCCTGGGCGTGGAACTGGTCACTGACGTGGAATATCATGTCCTGTTCCTCGCGGGTGAGGTTGAACTCTCCGTCAATCTTGCGGTCCATGCCCTCGCCAGCCTGACGCCCGATGGTGATGACGGCGGCATCGGCCTCCTGCACCTCATGTTGTACGCAGCGGTCGGAAATCTCTATCTCGTCCAGTTTGGGCTGTCCTTGGTCAAGGAACCACATGATGGGGTTCTTGTCTGCCTTCAGCTTGACCTTGGCATACTTCACGTAGTTCTGGTATATCTCTGTCAGTAGTGGAGTGGTGGTGACTCCAATGTTTTTTAGGCCGGTCACCATATCCACTACATAGGGTACGTTGACACAGCCTGATCCCAGTCCGCCAGACAGGAAGTCATACGAGTTGACACCGAACAGTGCCACTGTCTTGAGGTTGCGGATGGGCAGCACGCCGGTGTTCTTCAGCAGTACCATGCCTTCTGTTGACGACTGGCGGGTGACGGCAGCATGCGCCTTCAGGTCAGGCTTGTTGGAGAACTGGTAGCCCTTGAAGCGTGGCGTCTTGACGATATACTCCAGCATGTTGCGCACGTTGCGGTCTACATCCTTGATGTCAAGTCGGCCAGCCTTTACGGCCTGTATGATGTCGTCAGCCTGGGCAGGATAGCCCGGCATCATCAGGTCGTTGCCGGCTGTAACCTCCTGCTCGGTGGGCAACTTGTCGCGCTTGCCAATCCAGTCGGTCATCACGATACCCTTGTAGCCCCACTCATCGCGCAGGATGGTGGTCAGCAGGTCCTTGTTGCCCTGGGCGTAGACACCGTTGATGATGTTATACGACGACATGAGGGTCCACGGCTCCGACTGGCGCACAGCCATCTCGAATCCTTTCAGGTAAAGTTCGCGGATGGCACGCTGGCTTACGCGCTCGTCCACCTTCGTGCGAGCCGTCTCCTGGGAGTTGACGGCAAAGTGTTTGGCTGAGACGCCAACCCCTTGGCTCTGTATGCCCTTGATGACGGCGGCTCCGATGAGTCCTGTCACGATGGGGTCTTCCGAGTAGTATTCAAAGTTACGGCCGCACAGCGGGTTGCGGTGCAGGTTCATGCCCGGACCGAGTATGACGTCGATGCCATATTCCAGTGTCTCGTTGCCGATGGCGCGTCCGACCTGTTCAACCAAGTCGGTGTTCCATGTTGAGGCGAGACAGGTGCCGATGGGGAATCCCGTGGCAAAGAACGTATGGTCGGTATTGTCTCGATGGGCGTCGATATGTACGCCGGCAGGACCGTCAGCCACTACCGTGGCAGGGATGCCCAGTCGGGGTATGGCTACCGTCGTGCCAGCTGCTCCTGCCACGAGTTTCTTCTGGTGTCCCAGCATGGCACCAGAACCTACGAAGGAATCGTTGCCGCCACCAACAAGCAGTTGGGCTTTCTCCTCGAGCGTCATGGCGTTCAACACCTCGTCGATGTTGTCAGCCTTCAGTTTCACTTGTGCTGTCATCGTTGTCATTGTTAGCATGGCCGCAAGGCCTGTGATAAATTGTTTTTTCATGCTTATTTATATGTTAATATCTTCTGTCTCTTGAATAGTCGTTGCAAAGTTACTTATTCGACTACGTACTTATATCGACTGCATATCGAATATTAATATTTATTAGTAACTTGGAGCCAGATGAACATCACCTGTTAATAGGCGTTAACCATCTGGAACCAGATGAACGTCGACCGTTAATAGGCGTTAACCGTCTGACGCCAGATAGCCTTCCCCGGCTTCCGGCTTACACAAACAGCGCCACGTTCTATTGCTTCTTCATCCACTCAGTGGGCGTCATGCCCATGAGTTGTTTAAACGAGGTACTGAACGTACGATAGCTACGGAATCCGCTCTTCAGTGCCAGTTCCTGGGTAGTGTAGGGACTTTCGTTGGCGATAGTTTCTCTGTAGAGTCGCATGAAATGTTGAATACGTAGCTGGTTGATGTACGTGTTGTAGTTAATGCCCTGCTGCGAGAACAATCCGCTTAGGTAGGTCCGGTTGGTGCCAGTGGCGGCACACAGTGTGCCAATGGTTAGGTCGTGCTGTAAGTATAGTTCGTTGGCCTCGCAGTGCTCAGCCAGAAGTGTATTAATATAGGAGGGTACGCAGACCGACTGTCCTTCTTCATCGGGGGTGTTTTCGTTATTGTGGTCGTCGGCAGGCTCCAATAGTTGGAGCGTCTCCACGCGCCATAGCAGAAAACTGATGAGCACTATCGTCATCAGTTGGACGGCATATTCTGACATAAAGCCTCCAAAATTGGTCTTGTAACAAACGAACGTCAGCAGGATGGCCACCAACAGCACTAAGCTCTGCCATACCTCCTTGTGCTCCAAGTCGGCATAGTTGTCGCGGAGCCACTTGCCATACTGGAGCACGCAGAACACCATATATGCGATGAAGAATATGGAAATGGCTATCAGGTAGTTCCGTACGAAGTCCTCGTAGACGGTATGGTGACCTGCGATGCCCCACGCGACAGCCACCACTACAGGTATTGTTGCCACACCGATGGGCCATAGTTTACGTCGTTTGTCCTGTAACATGCAGATTAGCGTTACCATCATCAGTGGTACCAACGTCACGCTGTCCAGTCCGATGTTCACCGCGTTGCGCACTAAGCGGTCGTCAACTATCACAACAGTGCCTATAACTATCCACCATATGTGGCTCAAAGCATCGGCTGCCAGAAAGGCGGCTGCCCATCGTCGCAGCCTTACTGGTGGTTCACTAATGGAAAACATATTATACCGTCGCATCAGCAGATAGAGACAAGATACCACGGCCAACATGGCTGTTGCACCATAGAGCAACAAGTAGATGGAGTTCTGTAGTCCTTCTTGTTCGTACATAAATAAAAATAGGATGTCGGTGCAAAGGTACGACAAATAAATGAGAAGAAACATCAAACAAATGGCAAAAATCACAAAAATTGTTGCTGAATTGTCAAAAATGATAGTTTACTATTGCTCATTTCGTCCTTACTTGTTATTTTTGTATCACAAAACCAAACCAATATGAATAGACTCTATTTTTCATCCTTGCTCCGTAAGCATTGTGAGGGTTCGCGACTATATCTGAATCATGACCTTACGCTGACGCAACTTGCTGAAGCCATAGGCACCAACCGCACCTATCTGAGCGCATATTTTGCCCAAAAAGGCATAACCTTCAATATCTATATTAACCGATTACGTATCCAGCATTTCGAACGACTTTACAACAAGGCTGTTGCCAATTATCAGCCAATCTCCGCCAAACAACTTTCTTGTACTTGTGGTTTTCGGTCTTATGTCACTTTCTCGGAAGCCTTTAAAGCCATAAAAGGACAAAATTACTCTGAATGGCGGAAAAAGATGTCTAGTCGGCCCTGATGATAGTATTTCCTTTGCTCGTCATCACCTCTAATAGGGACAAGATGCAAATGAAAGAGCCAAGGCGGCATGCCCTGGCTCTCTCATTTGGTGAATATGTTCTGACGGAGTCTAGTCGTGAACGTAGAGGTTCCAGCCGAGGTAGGTCTCGATGGCCTCTTGTACGATATCAACGACATCGGTTCGACACATGGCTACATGGTGCTCGAAGCCATTCTTGCAGATATACTTCATCAGTTGTTGCAGGTTGTCCACCTGTGTGACGGCGATACACCCGTCCATGCCGTAGGGGTCGTTGGTGAGTTGGCCCTTGCCCAGATAAGCCTTAATGCAACCTTTGGGGTCGTCGGTGGAGATGCGGAAGAAGGTGAAGGGGCCTTCGCTGACTTTTGCGTAGACGGCGCCAAAGGTGTTAATCTTGCCGAGTGTACGTCCCAGAACACCGAGTGGACCGAGCTTCAGGTCGTCGTTGCCGACGAACGACTTGGCATAGTTGCCGCAGTGTGTGCAAACGCACTTGTTGCGGTCCTCTGCAAAGTTGTTGTTCCAGTCGAGCAGGGCAGACGCCTTTCCGGAAGCCAGTGTCAGGGCATACATGGAGACGGCTCCGGCGAGGTCGGTCTCGCAGGCTGCAGGGATGAGCTTATCAGAGAGCATCGACATGGTGACGCAGGGAGCGCAGCCGTAGTTCTGCTCCAGAGAGTCCCAGCACTGGATGGCTACTGCCTGCACGTCGTTGGCTTCAATCCAGTTCTCGACAGCCACGCTGAACTTAGCCTGGATGGCGAGCTTCTCTTTATAGGCGTCGGGTACCTTGGCATAGTTGCAGGTGCGATTGCACATCTCGATGAACTTCGGGTCGTCGTCCGTAATCTTCTGTGCGGCGAAGAGGATCTCGCTGAGGTCGGCAGGTACGACGGTGATGCCTGAGCGCTGCAGCAACTTCTCAGAGGCACGACAGGTGTTGAAGCCCAACGGACGTGTACCGATTTGTCCCAGACGGCAGTGGCGAAGTCCGTTGACCACGCGACAGATGGCTGCAAAGCGGTCGATGTCCTTGCGGAGCAGCGGGTCGTAGATGGAGTAGGTGTGCAGCGTAGTGTCGGTAAAGGGAATGCCATACTGATAGAGGTTGTTGCATACGCTGATCTTACCGCAGAAGGCATCACGGCGTGAGTCGAGGTCTACCTTGTCGTTCTCGTCGTCGCACGCCTGTACCATGACGGGCACGTTCAGGTCGGCATCACTGATGGCATTGATGATACCAATCTCGAAGCCGAAGTTAGGCAATGAGACGATGATACCATCAATCTCGTCGCGGTGAGCGCGGAACTGCTTCGATACTTTCAGTCCGTCCTCGCGGGTCTCAATGCTCGAACTGCCGGTAGGCGTAGCATTCTCGGGCAGGATGATGTATTCGTAGCCACCGTCGTCAAGCGTCTTGAGCAACTGCTTGCGAACGTCTTTGGCCAACTCTGAATTAAAATAGGCGCGGGTTCCGATAATCACGCCAAAACATGTCTTTCCGTTCTTCATATTTGTTTAGTTTTAAGTTATTTGATTAATTGATTCACCGCATCACGCCATCCCTGATAGAGGGTTTGCTTCTGCGGGTTCTGCTGAGGCTTGATGACCTCTGTTACCTTGCGCAGCGGAGCCACCTCGTCGAAACTCTTCCAGATGCCTCGCGCAAAGCCGTTCATGATGACGGCACCTAAGGCTGAGGCGTCGTCAACCTCAGTGCATACCACTGGCGTGTCAAGCATGTCGGCTTGGAACTGCATGAGGAACTTGTTCTTGGTGGGACCGCCGTCGGCAGCGATTTCCTTCAGCCGGCCTCCTGTGGCGCGAGCCATCACGTCGATAAGGTCTTTGATTTGATAGGCAATGCTCTCGAGGGCAGCGCGCAAGAAATGGGCTTTCGTTGTAGCAAAGGTCAGTCCGAAGACAGCACCTTTGACGTTAGACTGCCACCAGGGGGCACCAAGTCCGGAGAAGGCGGGCACGATATAGACACCGCCATTGTCGGGAATGCTGGTGGCTAGCGCCTCCATCTCTGACGGATGGCCTACTAGCTGCAACTGGTCGGCAATCCATTTCAGCGTGGCTCCTGTGCTGTAGATGTTGCCTTCAAAACCGTAGTAAACCTTGCCGAAAGCTGAGAATCCAACGCTGGTAACGAGTCCTTCGGGCGCCATCTTGGGCTCTTCACCGATATTCACCATCACGCTCGAGCCTGTGCCATAGGTGACTTTGCCTGAACCGGGTGTGAAGCACATCTGTCCTACAAGGGCACCATGAGAGTCGCCGAGTACGCCAGCAATCTGTATGGGTTTGGTGAATATTCCCTCGACGGTCGTCTCACCATAGATGGCATCGCACGGCAGTACGTCTGGCATCATCGAACGTGGAATGTCGAAGAGGGCTAGCAGTTCGTCGTCCCACTGCATCGTATGGATGTTGAATAACATGGTGCGCGATGCATTGGTATAGTCGGTAGCAAAGGTCTTGCCGCCTGTCAGTTTCCAGATGAGCCATGTCTCGATGGTACCCATTAGCAGTTCACCGCGGTTCGCTGCGTCACGCGCTCCCTCTATGTTATCAAGCAACCATTTTACACCTGTTGCAGAGAAGTTCGGGTCGATGAGCAGTCCGCTTTTTTCGAACACCATCTTTGCCATTCCCGAAGAGCGTAGCGTGCGGCAGAGCTCAGCACCACGGGTGTCTTGCCAAACCACGGCATTGGCAATGGGCTTGCCCGTCAGCTTGTTCCATACCACTGCTGTCTCGCGCTGGTTGGTGAGGGCTAGGGAAAATGTGTGTGGAATCAAAGAATAGTGCAGATCCACATTTTCCATGAGCTTACGGATGGCTTCCACCATGTTGGTGTAAATCTCTTCGGCATCATGCTCCACCCATCCTGTCTGGGGATAGTACTGCTTATGGTCTACATTGGTGCGGGCCAGGACTTTACATTGCTCGTCAAAAAGCAATGCCTTCGTCGACGAGGTACTTTGGTCTATTGCAATAAATCGTTGTGTCATGGGCATAAGGGGCTATTTGATGAAATCGAGCGTCGCCTTTACGATGCCATCGGCATCCAGTCCATAGTGATGGAAAATCTCAGCATTGGTACCGTGGACGACATTCTCGTCGGGGATGCCGAGAATACGAACAGGTACGGGATGCTCTGCGACGGTCTCGCACACCATAGCACCCAGACCGCCGAACTGCGAGTGCTCCTCAACGGTTACAAAGCGACCGGTTTCACGAGCGGCCTTCAAGATGGCCTCCATGTCGAAGGGCTTAATCCATGACATGTCGAGTACGCGGGCAGAGACGCCTTGTTCCTTTAACCTCAGACCTGCCTGCCAGGCATGGTAGACCGTTTCACCCGTAGCCACGATGGTGACATCTTTACCATCGAGTACTTGGATAGCCTTACCCACCTCAAACTGGAAGTTGTCGTCGGCATAGACATCAGGAACGGCAGCACGACCGACACGGACGTAGCATGGCTTGTCATAGTTGACGAGGAACTTTACCAGTTTCTTAGTGACGCGCCAGTCGGAAGGCAGACAAACGGTCATCCCCGGGAAGGTGCGTAGTACGGCAATGTCGTGAAGCGAATGATGGGTGGCACCAAGGGCACCATAGGCCACACCGCCCGAAACACCGAGAATGGTGACGGGGTTCTCTGAATAGGCAAGGTCAACCTTCACTTGTTCTAGGGAGCGTGCTACATAGAAGCAGGCGGGGCCGCAACAGAACACTTTCTTTCCTGAGTGAGCCAAACCGGCGGAGATTCCTACTGCATCCTGCTCGGCAATACCACATTCAACGAACTGGTCAGGCAGCGCGTTGGCATAGTCGCCAAGCGTTACTGAACCGCGAGCATCGGTAGTTACTGCGATAATATCTTTGTCCTCACGCGCCAGTTCCAGCAACGTGTCGGTAAATTGTTTTCTACAAGCTATCATAATCTTCAATTCTTCAGTTCTTCAATCCTTTTTTCTATTTCCTTCACGGCATCTTGGCACTGCTCCTCATTCAGCACACCATGATGCCATTTGGCGATACCTTCCATGAAGGAGACACCGCGACCCTTCGTTGTGTTGCTGACCAGCAGATGAGGTTTCTGGTTGGTGTAGTCGATGCTGTTGAAGGCACGCAGGATATCGTCCATAGAGTCGCCGTTGAGTTCGATAACGTCCCATCCGAAAGCGCTCCAGCGCTCCTTGATAGAGTCGAGAGGCATCACATCTTCTGTGTTACCGCTGATTTGCAAATGATTACGGTCGATGATAGCCACCAGATTGTCCAACTGATAGCGGTGGCCAGCCATGGCTGCTTCGTAGATAGAGCCTTCGCCTTGTTCGCCGTCGCCCATCATGACATAGGTGCGGTAGGGTTTTTTGTCCATCTTGGCAGCAATGGCCATGCCTACACCGATGCTTAGACCGTGACCCAAAGCGCCACTGTTAACCTCTATGCCTGGCACCTCAATAGTTGGGTGACCACTCAAGATGGAACCGAACTTACCCAATGTGTCGAGCACTTCCGGCTTCAGGAATCCCTTGGCCTCGAGTGTCACATAGAGGGCCTCCACGCAATGCCCCTTTGACAGTACGAAACGGTCACGCTCAGGGTTCTTCGGCTGGGCGGGGTCAATGTTTTTCATTACTTCAAAATACAGAGCTGTCATCACGTTCAGGCATGACAGATCACCACCAATGTGACCAGCCTTGGCGGCATACACTACTTCGACGAGCCGTTTGCGATTCTGCTCGGCGATTAATTCTAACTGTTTTGCGTTCATAAGTTTTTATAAGTATATACTTTTAGTAATATGATGAATAATTGGAAAAAATGTCATCACTGCTGACATTTTTTTCGGGAAAAATCGTATCTTTGCCAGCGAATAGCAATCGTTCGATATGAATAAGAGAAGTTTTTCGGTAGTCATAATCTTCATCGCTGTTATTGCCACTATGCTATCGTGTGGTGAAGCCAAGCACAAGGAACTGCGCGCCAGCCGAGCTGACAGTCTGATTTTCAGCGCTGGTGCTGTAAAGAATTATGCCCGGATGAAGGAACTGACCGACAGCTTGGAGATGGTAGGTGACCTCTCTCCGCTCGATGCCAATCGGTGGCGTGGCGTGTACTATTACCGACAGGGCCATTACCGGATGGCAGAGGTGTGTTATCGGAAGGCCCTTGACTGTGAAGTAAAGACAAGTCAAGACCAGCTGAGCTATAACAAGTCGGCGAGACGACTATCAGAATTATTGCTGATTAAAGGTGACTTCGAGGGTTCACTGCGTGTGGCGATGCCTGCTGTGAAGAAGATGGAACAGTCTGGCATCGGATCAGACATAGACTATGCCATCCTGTTAAACAACATCGGATGTTGCCAGTTAAATCTGGGACAGGTATCGGAGGCCAACGAGAGTTTCCTTATTGCTCGTGAACACTATGCCAACCGGTGGCAATCAGACAGTACGGGACGTGGATTCCAAGAAGCTGTCATTGGAACCGTATATACTAGTATGGCATATATCAACACCCGTCGCTATGCCGATGCTATCTATTGGATAGACCGAACGGAGATGTTATTAGGCAAGTATAGCCAAAAACCGGATGCCCGTACGGAGTATTTCGACGAGTACAAGGGACGAATCGAGATTATGCGGGCGGTAGCATTGCAGAGTCTGAACAAACCGCATGATGCTGCCGAAGCTTATCGCAAATTCCTGCTGACCGACTATTCGCAAACGGCAGAAGGGCGTATCAATGCCAACGATTATCTGATGGTTGCACATCGCTATCGTGAGGCGGCCAATAACTACCATTGGCTGGATGAAATGCTTGCTAAGACAGGAAAGGAACAGTCACTGGACAACATACAACTATATATGTTGCCCAAGTACAAGGCAAACGCAGAGATTAGACAACGTGACTCAGCCATAGTGGCAGGTATGCACATTCTGGCCATCCTCGATTCAGCCATTACAACGCAGAAAAATAGCCGTACTGCTGAGTTGGCTACCATCTATGACACTCAGGGTAAGGAGGCGGAGATTGCCCGACATCAAGCGGAACTGTCGCAGCAACGACTCATCAGTACGGGTGTTGCGCTGGTGTTGCTCATCATCTTCTTCTTGACTTATACCTTGCATAAACGCAAGGCTGCGCATCGGTTGGCTGCTGCCCATACGCAGCTGCAGGTGGCATACGACCAGCTAGAGACGACCACGAAGGCGAAGGAGCGTATAGAGAGTGAACTTCGCATTGCCCGGGACATCCAGATGTCGATGGTTCCTAACATATTCCCTGATGAGAAGAATATTGATGTCTACGCTGCCATGACTCCTGCCAAGGAGGTTGGTGGTGACCTGTACGGATATCTATTGCTGGACGACGAGTTTTATTTCTGTGTCGGCGACGTGTCGGGAAAGGGTGTTCCTGCCAGCTTGTTCATGGCACAGGCTACCCGATTGTTCCGCACCTTTGCCACACAACATATGAAACCTGCCGACATTGCCACCTATATGAATGCAGCACTGACGGAGAACAACGAGCAGGGAATGTTTGTCACTATGTTCATCGGGCTCATCAATCTGAATAGCGGACATATGGACTTTTGTAATGCGGGACATAACCCGCCTATATGGGGAGTTCCCGCGGCCTATCTGGAGATGGAAACAAATGCGCCTATCGGTCTGTGGCCTGATCTTGACTTTGTTGGCGAGGCTATGGATAACATCAAAGGGTGTCCGTTGCTTATCTATACTGACGGACTTAATGAAGCAGAGAACATACAACAGGAGCAGTTTGGTGACGACCATCTGTTAGATATACTGAATAACAATCATTTTACCAGTTCACGTCAGGTCATCGAGACACTGGTTAAAGAGGTGGAACAACATCGCAACGGGGCAGAGCCCAATGACGACTTGACCATCATGTGCCTGTTGGTTAAAGGAGAGTGAGGCAAAAGATATGTTAGCAAGTCATTATTACGAAGGAAAGATTGAAGCCGGATGCGATGAGGCAGGCCGTGGCTGTCTGGCAGGCAGTGTCTATGCGGCTGCCGTCATATTGCCACCCGATTATCAGAACGAGTTACTGAACGATTCGAAGCAACTCACGGAAAAGAAACGATACCAGCTTCGTGACATCATAGAGCAAGATGCTGTGGCATGGGCGGTAGGCATTGTTACCCCTCAGGAGATAGACCGCATCAATATTCTGAATGCTTCTATCCTGGCTATGCACAGAGCCTTAGACCAATTGAAGGTGCGTCCAGAGGCTATCATCGTTGACGGTAACCGCTTCAAGCCCTATCAGCAGATTCCAGCAACCACTATCGTTAAGGGCGACGGGAAATACCTCTCCATCGCCGCAGCCAGTATCCTTGCCAAGACCTATCGTGATGACTACATGAACCAGTTGGCTTTGGAATATCCACAATATGACTGGTTGTCAAACAAAGGATATCCCACCAAAAAACATCGTGATGCCATCCGTCAGAATGGCATCACACCTTATCACCGCCGGTCGTATAACCTATTAGGTGACGGTCAGCTCAGTTTTGATTTCTGATCGCCTGCTATGGCTTCTTCCAGATAAACACTGTGTTCTGACCGTACATAAACTTATAGTTAATGTCGGGAATGATTTGTGTGATGAGTCGCAGACCCATGTGCTCATGCCCCTCGGTGCCTATGTTCTTGTCTGCCATCTTGCCAGCCTTGACAGGGTCGAAGGGACGTCCGGCATCTTTCAACGTGACGAAGACACCGTCATTGTTGACGTGGAGGTGTACGTCGAATGTCTGCTGAATGATGCGTCCTTTCGAGTGCTGGGCGATATTGGTCATTAACTCCTCACAACAAATGTTGAGGTCAAACAGAGTCGAGGAGGAGACTTTCGCATCCTTGAGGAAGGTATCAATATCGTTCAGTGTGTCGTAGACATCGTCGAGTTTATAGTAGACGGAACGGTCATATGTCAATCCTGTTGATGTCTGAGGAATCATGGTCAGTGGGGAGATGGGGGCATGGTACATATGACTCCTAGCATAGGTATAGCCTAGCTGGAAAAGAAGTACGAGGGCACACGCACCTACGAAGCCCCACCATAGTTCAATACCTTCGAGGTTGGCAACGAACCATACACCAACAACAAGCATGGCGGTTTGTGCGGTTGCGGTGATAACGCTGGTCTTTTCGTGGCCAAGAATTTGGTAGGTGCTCAACAGAATCTGCGTGATAGAGAAGGGAATTAACATCAGAGCGAAGATGCGTAGCACACGGTTTAGCTCAATAGATAGTTCGCTGCCACTTGTCACACCGAAGAGCATGCCTACTGCGTTGGGCATGTACATCATGATGATAACAATGGTTACCAACATGGCAATGACCACTAAGGCCTGCTTGACAAGAATCTCAAGACCACGCAAGTCGCGCTCCCCCATCAATACACCTCCAATGGCAAACATCGACTCGATGACGCCATCGATGAACACATAGGAGAGCAGTAGCATCTGCAAGCAGACAGACCAGATGAACAAACCGTCGCAGCCAAGGTACCGTAGCACAATGTCATTGATGAGCATGATGGTAACGGCCATCAGTGAGTTGCTCAGCGTGATGGGGGCACCCTCCTTGACATTAGACAGGAAGATATTGAAAAGGCTCTTGCCGGGCCACTTTAGACGATATGAGCTAGTAGGCTTGCGAAGGTAGGTGAGCAAAACGATGATGTTGACGGTGAACATAGAAAGTGAGCCCAGGGCTGCACCCTCAACCCCCATGCCAATCACAGAGATAGTCAGGATGTCGACGAGACCGTTGGTGAGTGCACCCGCTATCACGGCAATGGTTACCATACGCGGACGACCGTCAGTGGCGACGAAAAGACAGAGGCCATATGACATCATCTGCAGCCAACCGCCTAAGGCATAAGTGTGGATGTAGTCATAAGCCATATTGTTCAAGTGGGGTTCTTCGGAAACGAGTTCTACTATCTGCCTGCTGAACAGGCTGATGCCCAGTGAAACGGCAACTCCCACCGTTAAGACCGTCAGAATGGTGGAGGTGAAGATGCGGGCCGTCTTTTCCATGTCGTTGCTACCGATGGTTTGTGCGCATAGGGCGTTGGCTCCAAAACAAAGTAGGAACCCAATGCAGTTGAGTACTTCCACTAGTGGGAGTACGAGGTTGATAGCGGAAACGGCGTCCTGACCTACTACATGGCCGACTATCATGGAGTCAGCGGTATGGGCTAGCTGAGACGCAGCTGCTGTAAGTACGGCAGCCATCACAAATGTTTTCAGCGCCTTTGATACGATAAAAGAGTTTCTCTTCTTGTTATTTATCGCCATAACTTATTCTCTTAGTTGCTGTATTGTATTCCAATTTTGCGCACGAAGGTACGAAAAAAATACAACCCAACAGCAAATTGCATCTTTTTTTTAATAAAATTATCATAAACTATGTGTTGCAGTGCCGTTGTGTAGGAAAAAAATTGTACCTTTGCACCCGCAATTATATTTATAAAGAATGTATATAAAATAGGTAATAGAATTATGGCAAAGAAAGCATTATTGATGATTCTCGACGGATGGGGAATCGGTAAGCATGGTAAGGGTGATGTTATTTTCAATACCCCAACGCCTTACCTTGATTTGTTAACAGCTACATCTGCTCACTCTCAGCTTCAGGCCTCTGGTGAGGATGTCGGTCTTCCCGACGGACAGATGGGTAACTCAGAGGTAGGACACCTTAATATTGGTGCTGGTCGTATCGTTTATCAGGACCTTGTCAAGATTAACCGTGCTTGTAAGGACGGTTCTATCGTTGAGAACCCACAGGTAAAGGCTGCTTATACCTATGCCAAGGAGAAAGGTAAGAAACTGCATCTGATGGGCCTTTGTTCTGACGGAGGTGTGCATTCATCACTTGACCATCTCTTCAAACTGATAGAGGTGGGCAAGCACTATGGTTTGAAAAACCAGACGTTTGTTCACTGTTTTATGGACGGTCGTGATACCGACCCTAAGAGTGGAAAGGGATTCATTGAGCAAGTCACCAAGGTGTGTGCCGAGAATGATGCTGCCATAGCTTCTATCGTTGGCCGTTTCTATGCTATGGACCGCGACAAGCGTTGGGAGCGTGTTAAGGAGGGTTACGACCTTATCGTGAACGGCACTGGTAAGCAGGCAACCGATATGGCAAAGGCAGTAGAGGAGAGCTATGCTGAGGGTGTTACCGATGAGTTCATTAAACCTATTCATAATAGTAGCGTGAATGGTTGCATTGAGGAGGGCGATGTGGTTATCTTTATCAACTTCCGTAATGATCGCGCCAAGGAACTTACCATTGTGCTCACTCAGCAGGATATGCCGGAGCAGGGTATGAAGACAATACCTGGACTGCAATACTATTGCATGACACCATATGATGCCAGTTTCACAGGTGTGAACATCCTGTTCCCCAAGGAGAACGTAGAGAATACGCTTGGTGAGTATCTGTCGCAGCAAGGTAAGAAACAGTTGCATACTGCAGAGACGGAAAAATATGCGCACGTCACCTTCTTCTTCAACGGTGGTCGTGAGGCTCCATACGAGGGTGAGGATCGTATTCTGGTTCCCTCTCCGAAGGTTGCTACCTACGATCTGAAACCCGAGATGAGCGCCTTTGAGGTAAAGGATAAACTGGTAGGTGCCATCAAGACTCAGGAGTATGACTTCATCGTGGTTAACTTCGCCAATGGTGACATGGTAGGGCACACGGGTGTATACAATGCCATAGCAAAGGCTGTATGGGCTGTAGACAATTGCGTAAAGGAGGTCATCGAGGCTGCTAAGGCTAACGACTATGAGGCTATCATCATTGCAGACCACGGTAATGCCGATAATGCCATCAATCCAGATGGAACTCCCAACACGGCTCACTCGCTGAATCCCGTGCCTTTCATCTATGTAACTAACAACAATTCAGCTACTGTTAAGGACGGTCGTCTTGCCGATGTTGCTCCTTCTATTCTACATATCATGGGACTGGAGCAACCTTCAGATATGACGGGCGAGAACCTGATTCAGGATTAAAGTTCTAAAGATTATTAATGTAAAAACAGCCTCTGGGATGATTACTCAGAGGTTGTTTCTTTTTTATATTGTATAGCCAACATCGTGAGGTCGTCACTTTGCTCGGCATTGCCTACAAAAGCGTGAACGGCCTCGTTCATCTTGTTCACCACGGTGGTGGGACGGTGGTTGCCCGTAGCCAGCAGACTCTCGGCAACGTTCAGGATGCGCTGGTCGCCAAACTGGTCGTGGCTGATGTTCTCGGCCTCGTTCAGTCCGTCGGTAAACAAGAAAATGGTGGTATGCTGGTTAATGAGGGTTTCCTGTTCCGTGAACTCCCAGTCGGGCTGTATGCCGATGGGCAGGTTCGGATCGCAGGGCAAAGTGCCGACACTGTTCCCGATGAGCAGGGGTGCGTCATGACCGGCATTGCAGTAGCGCAACAGGCCGGTCTGCAGGTCAAGCACACCCACGAACAGCGTAACGAACATGTAGAGGTCGTTGTTCTCAGAGAGCGACTCGTTGAGGGCCTTCACAACGTGGTGGGGCTTTAGCTCATGTGCTGTGATGTTGCGGAACAGCGAGCGCGTTACCGCCATGAACAGTGAGGCGGGAACTCCTTTGCCGCTAACGTCGCCGATGCAGAAGACAAGCTGCTCGTTGTGGATGTGGAAGTCGAATAGGTCACCACCCACAGCCTTGGCAGGCTTCAGTGTTCCGAAGATGTCGATGTCGTCGCGGTCGGGGTAGGGTGGGAATGTTTTGGGCAGCATCGACATCTGGATGTTGTGTGCTATCTTCAGCTCACTCTCAAAGGACGCTTTCTGTGCCGTTGTGTTCTTGAGTTCCTCCACATATTTGGACAGCGAGTGTTCCATCTGCTCGAACGAGTCACGTAACATATGTATCTCATCGCGGCTTGTCAGCGTGGGTAACGGTGTGGCGAAGTTTCCCTTAGCCACCTCGTTGGCTGACTCCGCTAACTGCTTCAGCGGCAGAGTGGATTTCTTGATGGCTCTACGCCCGAAGAAGTACACGGCCAGCATGCCTATCAGGATAATCAGCGTCATGATGCCGCCGAAAAAGTAGGCAATGATTTCAACAAGGATTTCGGGAATCACCAAACCAAGACACCAGTCGGTGTACTTCACTGGCTGGAAGGTCACCAGCATATGCTCACCGTCAAGCATCAGGTCTTCATCCTCATCGGAATTGCGGTCCAGCAGGCTTTCAACCGCGTCATTGGGGTCTTTAGTTACATACTCCTTGATGTTGTGCTTGAGTACTCGCGTCTGGTCGGGGTGTACCAGCAGCGTACCCGTCGTATCGACGATGAAGTAGTAGGCAGCATATCCAGGGTCCCAGGCTTCTTTCTTCTCTTGTTCTATTTCGACGCTTACACCTTTCGTGCTGGATGTGTCCTTTTTAGACCGATAGAACTGTATCTTGTCGTTCAGCCAGTCGAGCGACAGGTCGGCACGCAGTATCGCCACCGTGCTGTCACGCTTGTCGTGGATGGGCAGATAGTACGACACCAGCGGCCTCCCTTGGTTGACACTGTCTATGAAGGACTTGCCCCAGTAGCCCTCGTTCCGGCTGAGCGCCTCCTTGAACCAAGCTGCTGTCAGGTAGTCATGCTTGGCGTCGTCCATCACATAAGTCTCGATCTTGGTGGTGTCCACACGCACGGCAAAGGGGTAGAACCGACGTCCCCTCTTGGGATAGTAGTTATCAACAAAGCTGATGCCACAGCTGCGCATGTAGGGATTCTTCCTCAGCATGCGTTCGATGAGACCCTGTATCTTCTCGGGATTCTCCAAATTGTCCTCTATCACGGGGGCGGTATTGATGGAGGCTACGTAGAGGTCAGACGTGATACGACGAATCTCCTCGTGCTCACCACTCACCAGACGGTTACAGATGCCGACGGCGCCCACATAGACTAAAACGTAACAACCCCAGAACACCAAGGCGGTGGGAATACCCATGAATATCAACATACGGAGCATAATGCGCCATGTGAGCCGCTTGGCAAAGGAGCGCGGATAGGCGCTTTTTTGTTTTTTCTTGAAGATAGAAAGCATAACCTTTATAGTTTGCTTGCAAAGATACATTTTTTTTTCTATCTTTGCAAGCAAAACTGCAAAGATAATGAGTGTAAAGATAGAATCCACGTGGAAAGAACATCTGCAGGCAGAGTTTGAAAAGGCTTATTTTGCACAATTGACAGATGCTGTGCGAAGGGAATATGGTTCTGGAACGTGTTATCCTCCAGGCAAGTTGATTTTCAATGCCTTTAATCTCTGTCCTTTTGAACAGGTAAAGGTGGTTATCATCGGACAAGACCCTTATCATGAACCAGGACAGGCGCACGGGTTGAGCTTCTCTGTACAGGATGGTGTTCAGTTTCCGCCATCTTTGCAAAACATCTTCAAGGAGATACGTGACGATATAGGCACTCCGATTCCACAGTCTGGCAACCTGACGCGATGGGCAGAACAAGGCGTGTTGCTACTCAATGCCACGCTGACGGTAAGGGCTCATCAGGCCAATAGCCATTCCTCCTTAGGTTGGCAGACTTTTACGGATGCTGCCATCAAAGCGTTAGCTACTCATCGGGAGCATTTGGTTTATATGCTATGGGGAGGCTATGCACGTGGGAAGGCATATATGATAGACAAGACCAGGAATCTGGTATTGGAATCAGTGCATCCTTCACCACTGAGTGCAAACAGAGGTGGATGGTTTGGACAACATCAGTTCTCACGTTGCAATGAATATTTGACACAAAACGGCATAAAACCTATTGTATGGTAAACGAGATACCGCCAATCCTGGAAGTCGGTGGGGTGCTGATTTCTTCGGAGATCCTGACAGAGAAGTTCTGTTGTGACTATGAGAAGTGCAAGGGCATCTGCTGTGTAGAAGGAGATGCAGGAGCACCAGTGACAATGGATGAGATAGCAGGCATAGAGGATGCATTGGATATTGTGTGGCCTCAACTGTCGGCTTCAGCACAGAGTGTCATTGACAAACAAGGTGTGGCTTATACAGACAAGGATGGTGATTTGGTTACAAGTATTGTCAGAGGCAAGGATTGTGTGTTTACTTGTTATGATGGTGATAATTGTCTGTGTGCGTTGGAGAAGGCCTATCGTGAGGGTAGGACTCAGTTCTGCAAGCCTATCAGTTGTGCTCTCTATCCCATTCGTGAGAAGAATTTCGGGAACGGACTTGTAGGGTTGAATTATAATCGGTGGTCAGTTTGCAAAGATGCCATTGAAAAAGGGAAGGCATTGAACCTTCCCGTTTATCAGTTTCTGAAAGAACCCCTGACTCGTCGCTTTGGTGAGGCATGGTATCAGGAATTATGTGATGTTGCCGAACAACTAATGGTTACTGGTCAATAGCTCCCCCCCGACTAACTATTGCTTACGGAATTCAGAGGGACTGACGCCTACATGCTCCTTAAAGTACTTTCCTAGAAATGACTGACTAGGGAAGTGAAGTTCGTCGGCAATCTCCTTAATACTCATGGTTGTGGTTTTCAGCAGTACGCGTGCTTCCAGAATGACGTAACTGTCAATCCATTCGTTGGGCGTGCGTTTGCTTGTCTGCTTAACTACTTCCGACAGGTATTTAGGGGTGATGAATAATTGCTCTGCATACCAACTAACGCGTCTGATGGAACGGAAGTTCTGTTCCAACAAGCGGATGAACTGGGAGAACAAGGCGTCAGCACGCATCTGAGGTTTCTTTCCTTGTTGCTCTACACGGTAGATGACATTGCTCATGTCGTAGAACATGGCTAACAGCAAGGCTTTTACCAGATTCTCACGGTAGTGATGTCCTGTATTGGTTATTTTCTCGCGGATGGTATGGAAATAATTGCTGAACACTTGTACTTCGCTTGGTGTCAAAGCTACAACAGGGTTGTTCATAGAGAAGAGAAGAAGCGATGAGACGTTCTGTACGCTCTGAACGAAACCGTGATAAAACTCGGTGCTGACCATGATGCACAGGCATTCAAAGTCTGCTGATGCCGAGTAATTATCTACGATGTGGCGTTCTGAGACAAACAACAAGTCGCCCGCCTTTACCGTCTGTTCCTTGGTGTCGATGTTGTATTTCGCTTGCCCTTTAAGGCATAGTGCCATCAAGATGAAATTCAGACGTGTAGGCTCTTGCGTGGTATGGGCGTCACTGATCTGGTCTGTCAGTGCGAGGCAGTTGCTCAAAGCATCTGCGTTGCCCCAATTCTTCGCCTCTTCTAAAAAGATATCACGCATCGATATTAGCGTAAGTGGCGTTCTTCTCAATAAACTGTCTGCGTGGCTCTACATCGTCACCCATCAGCATGGAGAAAATCTCGTCGGCTTCTGCGGCATTCTCGATGGTAACCTGTTTCAGTAGGCGATTCTCCGGGTTCATGGTGGTCTCCCACAACTGTTCTGGGTTCATCTCACCAAGACCTTTGTAGCGTTGGGTGTGCAGTGCTGTAGCATTCTCATCACCATCCACATACTTGTCAATGAAGGCCTGACGCTGCTGGTCGGTATAGCAGTACTCAGAGAACTTCTTGTATGTGCATTTGTACAGTGGTGGTGTGGCAATATAGAGGTGTCCGCCTTGGATAACCTGTGGCATGAAACGGTAGAAGAGCGTCATGATGAGAGTGTCGATGTGTGAACCATCGACGTCGGCATCGGTCATGATGATAATCTTGTCATAACGCAGCTTGTCGATATTGGCCTCGCGGTCGCCCTCGCCATCTACACCGAAGCGTACGCCGATAGACTGGATGATGTTCATGACAGACTCAGCCTCGAAGACGCGGTGCCACTGAACCTTCTCAACGTTCAGAATTTTACCACGTAAGGGAAGAATCGCCTGGAAATGACGGTCGCGACCTTGCTTGGCGCTACCGCCGGCCGAGTCACCCTCGACGAGGAATATCTCACAAACCTTAGGATCTTTCTCTGAGCAGTCTGCCAACTTACCCGGCAGTCCACCACCCGTCATCGGGTTCTTGCGTTGTACGCTCTCACGAGCTTTACGTGCGGCAATACGGGCTGTTGCTGCCAACACTACCTTCTCGCAAATCTGCTTGGCCTCCTTCGGGTGCTCCTCCAGATAGTTGGTGAGCGCCTCACCGACAGCTTGCTGGACGGCACCAGCAACCTCTGAGTTGCCCAGTTTGGTCTTTGTCTGACCTTCAAACTGAGGTTCGGCCACCTTGATGGAGATGACGGCAGTAAGACCTTCGCGGAAGTCATCACCAGCCAGCTCTATCTTAGCCTTCTCAATCTGCTTGGAGATATTGGGGTCTTCGTCGGCATATTTTTTCAGTGTGCGTGTCAGCGCCATACGGAAGCCTTGCAGGTGGGTACCACCTTCAATGGTGTTGATGTTGTTGACGTATGAGTGGATGTTCTCGGAGTAGTCTGTGTTGTACATGACGGCTACCTCAATGGGAACGCCCTGTTTCTCAGTCTTCAAATAGATGACGTCGTCGAAGAGGTGGGTGCGGTGACGGTCTACGTAGCGCACGAACTCTTTCAGTCCCTCCTTGGCGTGGAATACCTCTTCTTTCAAGTTGCCCTCCTCGTCGGGACGCATATCTTTCAGCGTAATGGTGATGCCGGCATTCAGATAAGCCAACTCACGCATGCGCTTGGCAATGATATCGTATTTGTATTCTGTTGTGGTGAAGATAGATCCGTCTGGCCAGAACTGCTGACGGGTACCCGTGATATCGGTGTCGCCAACAATCTTCACGTCGTAGAGGGGCTTACCCTTCTCGTATTCCTGCTGATAGATGTGACCGTTGCGGAACACCTGCGACATCATGTGGGTAGACAGAGCGTTTACGCAACTGACACCTACGCCGTGCAGACCACCGGAAACCTTGTAGGAGCCTTTGTCAAACTTACCACCGGCATGAAGCACCGTCATGACGACTTCCAATGCAGACTTGTGCATCTTCTCGTGTTCGTCTACGGGAATACCACGACCGTTATCCTGTACGGTAATTGAATTGTCTTCGTTGATGGTTACCTCGATGTGGGTGCAATAGCCTGCCATTGCTTCGTCGATAGAGTTGTCGACGGTCTCGTTTACGAGGTGGTGGAGACCCTTCTCGCTGATGTCTCCGATATACATAGCCGGACGCTTGCGCACGGCTTCCAGACCTTCGAGCACTTGGATATTGCTCGCGGAATAGTTACTTGGGTTGTTCAGTTCTTCTGCCATTTTATTTAATAGTCCTTAATAGGTTGCAAAGTTACAAAAAAAAATCGATATGCAAGAATTTTTAATCCAAAAAAAGACTGCAATCTGTTAAGAATTGCAGTCTTTTGTGCTGTATGTGAATGTTTCTTACAGCTTGTTGATGTGCTGGCAGAGGCTCGACTTCAAGTTAGCGGCCTTGTTCTTGTGGATGATGTTGGTCTTAGCCAGCTTGTCCAGCATCTTCTGAACTTTGGGATAGAGAGCAGCAGCCTCTTCCTTGTTGGTCATTGCACGGAGCTTGCGTACAGCGTTACGCATAGTCTTTGCGTAGTAGCGGTTGTGCAGTGCCTTTTTCTTGTCCTGACGAATTCTCTTCAGGGATGACTTGTGATTTGCCATTTTTAATTTTAATTTAATGTTTTGAACTTAAAGCTTATGGGTCTTATGTCTTACGACTGCCCTGGGCGGGTTTTTACACCCCCTGCCACCATTCCCCTTGCGAGTAGCACTTGGCTGTGCAGATGACAGATTTAATGGGTAGTCCCTAGGAGAGTCGAACTCCTCTTTAGAGAATGAAAATCTCTCGTCCTAACCGATAGACGAAGGGACCATCGTCATTTTTAGCGGGTGCAAAGGTACGTTAAATTTTCCATTCGACAAAATTTTCTTGAGGAAAAATGCTGTTTTTCGGTGAATTTTATGTAATTTCGCCCTCGTGTTAGTGAAAACGGAAGCCGTAGTGCTACATACTTTGAA
Source organism: Prevotella sp. tc2-28 (assembly GCF_900107705.1). GTDB lineage: Bacteria > Bacteroidota > Bacteroidia > Bacteroidales > Bacteroidaceae > Prevotella. The sequence continues at coordinate 69,804 of NZ_FNRE01000006.1, read as the reverse complement.
GTACGGTGAATCGAAAATCATCGTCGATATGTTCACTCGCGAGGCGGGTCGACTGGCTTTTATCGTGCCTGTTCCCAAGACCTCCAAGTCGCGTCTGAAGAAGCAGTATTTCCAACCAATGACCTTGTTGGAAGTGGAGTGCGATGTGCGCCAGCGGGTTCAGTTGCAGAAATTGAAGGATGCCCGTCTGTTGTCGGCCTATACCACTATTCCCTTTTCCCCTGAGAAACTGGCTTTATCGCTATTTACGGCGGAGTTCTTGTATCATGCCCTTCGCTCTGAGCAACAGGATATCCCGTTGTTCTCCTATATCTGCAATTCCATGCAGTGGCTCGATATGTCGACTACGGGTTTTGCTAATTTCCACCTCACTTTCTTGATGCACATGAGTCGTTTTCTGGGCTTCTATCCGAATTTGGAGGTGAGAGAAGAGAGGGGAGAGGTGAGAGATGTGTCTCAGGGCGATTTATTCTTCGATTTGCGTGAGGGGCATTTTTGTTTGACGGCTCCTACACATAGCGACTTCCTACAACCAGGTGAAGCGCGTCTTATTCACTTGATGATGCGTATGGATTTCCCTACAATGCACCTCTATCGGTTAAGTCGCATAGACCGCAATCGCATCACGGAAGTGCTCTTGCACTACTATCGTCTGCATATCCCCCAGTTTCCGGAGTTGAAGAGCCTTCCTGTCTTACAGGAGTTGTGGGCAGAGTGATGATTATAAGCTATTTTAACTACCTTAATTTATAAATGTTATGCCACGCAAAACTGATGGAATAGAAATTGAGATTCATCCTGGTCCTAAGAAGGGCGAGGATGGGAAACCGTTGCTTTACGTTCGTCCGGCGAAAGGTCATAAAAAGACTTTCAAGGAATTGGAAGAGTTCTGTACCAAGTATCGCGGGTTGCGGACTGGCGAGATAGGACAGGTGTTCGATGTGTTGATGGAGATAGCAAGCAATTGGCTGTCAGAGGGTTATCGTGTGGAAACGCCTCTCGGATCGTTTGCTCCTAAGCTGAAGTTGTTGGGTGATCATACGGACCCACAGACTATTACGGGGCGCGACATAACCTATACGGGCATTGACTTCATTCCCAACAAAGACTTCTTCAAGAAGGCCAGTCGTAATCGCGAGGGCTATCGGAAGAGTCAGGGAGTTGTGGGCAATAGTCAGATGTACAATCAGCAGGCAATGGATGCCGCTTTGAAGCGCTGTATGACTTTGGGCTATGCCACCATTCCTGAGTTTATGATATATAGTGGACTGAAGCGCGACTCAGCCAAGAGTTATCTCGACAGCCTTTGCGAAGGAGACCATCCACGTTTATGGAGGGTGAAGGAGAGCAGACGTTTCCTCTACTTCCCTAAGAAAAAAGGGTAGAAGGTAGAAAAAACGGGAATGACCCTTAGGTCGCAAATATTCGGCCTCTCGCTCCAAGATATATGGGCGGGAGGCCGAATATGTTGGGGCTTGTGCCCCATTCAGGTTTCCTCACTTGCTTTTTCCTGCTACATCCCCTGCTTTTCCTTGCTATATCGGGGGATTGTACCAGTTACCTCTTATAGCAAAGCCGGCAACTCATAGAGGTGGGTACTGTTGGAACCCTTGATGAGGATGTAGCGCCCTTGTGGTTGTTCTTGGGCGATGGCGGCTTTCACCTCGTCGACATTGGCGAAGGTGCGGAAAGAACTATTGACTTTCTGGAACTCCTCACCCACGAGCCATACCTCGTCGAAACGGGCTTCCTCCAACAGCTTGATAATCTTCTGGTGCTCCTCGTCAGACACATCGCCCAGCTCGCCCATCTTGCCCAGGATAGCCATCTTGGGTGACACCTCCATCAGTCGGAAGTTGTCGAGGGCGGCTTTCATCGACGTGGGATTGGCATTGTAGGCATCCACGATGAGGTGGTTCTTCTCCGTCTCCGTCAGTTGCGAACGGTTGTTGGTGGGTACATAGTTTTCCAGAGCGTGATTGATTTGCTCGAAGGGGATATTGTTCACGTAGCCTACGGTGATGGCTGCCAGCATATTGTCCAGGTTGTAGGCGCCAATCAGATGGGTCTGCACCTCCATCCACTCAGAGACAAAGCCCGCCTCTGCGTCTTGCTCACGCCAGCGGAACTTCAAGAAAGGGGCGCAAGAAACCACTTCGCCACGAATCAGGATGTCCTGGTTGTCGCTCTGTCCGTAGAAATACAAGTCGGGCTGCTGGCCTCTCTCCTGAATCATCTGCATCAGGTGCTCGTTGTCACGATTGATGAAGATGGGACAGTCGTGGCTGACGAGGAAGTCGTAGAGTTCACCCTTCGTCTTGCAAACACCCTCGAACGAGCCGAAACCTTGCAGATGAGCGCGCCCCACGTTGGTAATGAGTCCACAGTTTGGTTCGGCAGTCTCCACCAGCGTCTTGATGTCGCCAGGGTGCGAGGCACCCATTTCCACTACGGCGATATCGTGCTCGTCAGTCAGTCTGAACAGGGTCTTGGGCACACCCACATCGTTGTTGAAGTTGCCCTCCGTAGCCATCACGTTGTAGCATTCGGAGAGTACGGCACGAATCAACTCCTTCGTGGTTGTCTTGCCATTGGTGCCGGTGATGCCGACGACGGGGATGTTGAACTGACGACGGTGCTCACGAGCCAGGTCCTTGAAGGTTTGCAGGCAATCGTCCACCTTTAAGAGGCGAGAGGATGGCTCATCAATATCTTCGTCCACTATCGCATAGCTGCAACCCTTCTCCAATGCCTGAAGAGCATACTTATTGCCATCAAACGATTCGCCTCTCAGTGCCAGGAAGATGCTGCCCTCAGGACAGTTGCGCGAATCAGTCGTGATACACGGATGCTGTTGATACAGCTTGTATAATTCTTTGATATCCATTGAAAATATAATTTTGTGCAAAGGTATAAAATATTCTTCACTCTTCGCTATTCACTCTTCACTTTTTTTTGTATCTTTGCAGCAGTTATGGAATATACACTGAATTGCAACGGACATTTGCTTGATCTGAGCGAGCCACAGGTGATGGGAATTCTCAATGCCACACCCGACTCGTTCTATGCTGCCAGTCGCAAGCAGACAGAAGAGTCTATTGCAGGGCGCACACATCAGATACTGAACGAAGGCGCTGCTATCATCGACGTAGGTGCCTGCTCTACGCGTCCGGACAGTGAATCCGTCGGCGAGGAAGAAGAGATGGCGCGTCTGCGCTTCGCATTGCCTATCGTACGCCGTGAAGCCCCTCACGCTGTTGTCAGTGTCGACACCTTCCGTCCCAATGTTGCCCGGATGGTTGTTGAGGAATATGGTGTCGACCTCATCAACGACGTCGGAGTGTCTGACGAGAGCCAACATGCCATGTTTCGTATGGTGAGCAACTTACGCGTACCTTATATATATATGTCACGCAAAAGCACGATGAAAGAGGTGATGCTTGATTGTGCCGAAGCGGTTGACAAACTTCGTTCCATGGGACAGAAGGATATTATCCTTGACCCCGGTTTCGGCTTTGGCAAGACGGTAGCGGAAAACTACCAGATAATGGGCGAACTGGAACGTATGCAGGCATTGCGACTGCCTGTCCTGGTGGGCATTTCGCGCAAGTCTATGATATGGAAACAGTTGTGCTGTACACCTGATGAGGCTTTGAACGGGACGACGGTGCTCAACACCATTTCGCTCCAAAAGGGTGCTTCGATACTCCGTGTCCACGATGTCCGTGAGGCAATGGAATGCGTGAAACTGGTAGCCCAACTCAACAAGTTAAAATAGTAAATAGTCAAATAGTAAATACCAAAGATGTTTTTTGAATTCGGAATAAAGGATATTATAGACATCGTCCTGGTGGCACTGATGTTGTTCTATGCCTACCGGCTAATGAAGGAGTCCCGTTCGCTGAATGTCTTTATGGGCATCCTGTTATTCGTCGTGTTGTGGCTGATAGTATCGCAGGTGTTGGAGATGAAGCTGCTGGGAAGCATTATGGATAAGGTGCTTTCCGTAGGAGTCATCGGCGTCGTTATCCTGTTTCAGGAGGACATCCGGAAGTTCCTTTATAATGTCGGCGCTCATCAGAGTATGAGAGGACTTCGCCGTTTGTTCTCTATCGGCGAGAAGAAGGGTGATAAGGAACAGCTAAAGCGGGTCATCATGCCTATCGTGATGGCATGTATGGCTATGAGTAAGAAGCGAGTAGGTGCCCTCATTGTCATCCAACGAGCAACCCCCCTTGACGATATCGTGGCAACGGGTGAGATTATCGATGCCCGTGTTAACCAGCAGTTGATTGAGAACATCTTCTTCAAGAACTCCCCCTTGCACGATGGTGCCATGATTATCTCACATCAGCGTCTGAGAGCCGCCGGGTGTATCTTGCCCGTATCCCACGACTTGAATATCCCCAAGGAGTTAGGCTTGCGACACCGAGCAGCATTGGGTATCACCCATGAGAGCGATTGTGTAGCCATTGTCGTCTCTGAAGAGACTGGCGGCATCTCCGTAGCCATCCGCAGCAGTTTCCAACTTCGCCTGTCGGCAGAGAAATTGGAGAGCATCCTGACACAGGAACTGGCTTGAAAAAGTGAAAAATAATTAAGGCGATAGCAAATTCTTAACGCATCGTTCTTCACTCTTCATTAAAATTACTACCTTTGCACACATTGTATATTTAAATCTAATTTAATAAGTAAAACAAACTATGGATTTATTAAGTCAAATCGTAGCGCGTGCTAAGGCTAACAAGCAGCGCATCGTGCTCCCGGAAGCAGAAGAGGAGCGCACACTGACAGCAGCTGATCGTGTATTGGCTGACGACATTGCTGACATCATTCTGATTGGTAACCCCGCTAAGGTTAACGCTCTGGCTAAGGAGAAAGGACTTACCCATATCGGTAAGGCTACACTGATTGACCCCGAGAACTACGAGCGTAGCGAGGAAATGGCAGCAAAACTGGCTGAACTCCGCAAGACAAAGGGTATGACCATCGAGGAAGCCCGCAAGTTGATGAAGAACCCCCTCTACCTAGGCTGTATGATTATCAAGACAGAAGGTGCTGACGGACAAATCTCTGGTGCTCTCTCAACAACGGGAGATACCCTGCGTCCGGCCCTCCAGATTATCAAGTGTGCTCCCGGCATTACCTGTGTCAGTGGTGGTATGCTGCTCATCTCTAAGGAGAAACAATATGGCGAGGATGGTGTTCTCGTAGTAGGTGACGTTGCCGTAACCCCGATGCCCGATGCTGCACAGCTCTCGCAGATTGCCGTCTGCACTGCTCAGACCGCTAAGTCGGTAGCAGGCTTTGCTGATCCCCGCGTGGCTATGCTGAGCTTCTCAACCAAGGGCTCTGCCAAGCACGAGGTTGTCGACAAGGTGGTTGAGGCTACCAAGCTGGCTAAGGAGCTCGATCCGTCGTTGAAAATTGACGGTGAGTTGCAGGCTGATGCTGCCCTTGTTCCTTCAGTAGGTGCTAAGAAGGCTCCTGGCTCTGACATCGCCGGTAAAGCTAATGTCCTCGTATTCCCCAACTTGGAGGTTGGTAATATTGGCTATAAGCTCGTTCAGCGTCTGGGTGATGCCGTAGCTATCGGTCCTATCTTGCAGGGTATTGCTCGTCCTGTCAACGACCTCTCTCGTGGTTGCTCCGTAGAGGATATTTACTACATGGTGGCTATCACGGCTTGTCAGGCTATGGATGCAAAGAAGTAATACATTAAACATTAAAGATTAAACATTAAAATGAAGATATTAGTATTGAACTGTGGTTCGTCCTCTATCAAGTACGCTTTGTACAATATGGACGACAAGAGCGTGATGACCAGTGGTGGTGCCGAGCGAGTAGGCTTGGACGGTGCCTTTGTTAAGGTGAAGTTGGCTAATGGTGAGAAGAAGCAGATTATGCACGACATCCCCGAGCACACAGAGGGTGTGAAGTTCATCTTCTCGCTGCTGACCGATCCCGAGATTGGTGTTATCAAGTCGCTCAATGAGATTGATGCCGTAGGTCACCGTATGGTGCATGGTGGTGAGAAGTTCAATCAGTCAGTAGTCCTGACCGATGAGGTGCTGAAAGCTTTTGAGGAGTGCTCTGACCTTGCCCCCCTGCACAACCCTGCTAACCTGAAAGGTGTAAACGCCGTGAAGGAACTGATGCCTGGTCTTCCCCAGGTTGGTGTGTTTGATACCGCTTTCCATCAGACAATGCCTGCAAAGGCTTATATGTATGCCATTCCCTACGAGCTGTATGAGAAGTACGGAGTACGCCGTTATGGTTTCCACGGAACCAGTCACCGCTATGTCTCTGCCCGTGCTTTGGAATTCCTGGGCATGAAGGCTGAGGGCACCAAGATGATTACCTGTCACATTGGAAACGGTGGCTCTGTGGCTGCTGTCCTTGATGGCAAGTGTGTTGACACCTCAATGGGTCTCACCCCACTGGAAGGTCTCGTTATGGGTACTCGTTCGGGCGATATCGACGGTGGTGCCGTTACGTTCCTCGAGAAGAAACTCGGTCTCGATGCCGATGGTATGTCTAACCTCCTGAACAAGAAGAGTGGTGTTGCCGGTATTACTGGTGGTTCTTCTGATATGCGTGATGTAGAAAGTGCTGCCAAGGCAGGCGAGCCTCGTGCCAAGCTGGCTCAGGATATGTATTTCTATCGCATTAAGAAGTATATCGGTGCCTATGCAGCCGCTATGGGTGGTGTCGACGTGATTGTCTTCACCGCAGGTGTCGGTGAGAACCAAATCAGCATGCGTTCTGAGGTCTGCAAGGGTCTGGAGTTCCTGGGTGTTAAGTTCGACGAGCAGAAGAACAACATCCGTGGTGAGGAAGCCATCATCTCTGCCGACGATTCTAAGGTAAAGGTTGTTGTCATTCCCACCGACGAGGAACTGATGATTGCTACCGATACGATGAATCTGTTGTAATCAGATACGCCTTATCATAAAATTGGTCTGTACCGACTCTCGGCACAGACCATTTTTTATCTATTCCTGTAGCGCAAAAATTCTATTGCATCGTTTCTGTTATTTCCTCCTCCGTCGACAGGTTAAAATCGCCTGGTATGGTGCTCTTTAATGCTGCTGCTGCAAGCGAGTAGTTTAGTTGTTTCTGCAGATCATCATGGAAGAGACTGATGGCATGCAACCATCCGCCTACGAAAGCATCACCCACACCTACAGGGTCTATGACATTGGGAATATCAGCGATAGGAGCCTGTAGCAGTTGGTTGTCAGACCAAAGCAAGGCGGTAAGCGTATGATGTTTCGATGATATCTCGTTGCGCATTCCCATCATCCAGTGTTTGATACGAGGATACGTGGCATGAAGCTCGTCAAACCATTCACCATACTCTTTCATCTGCATCTGGAAAGTTGAATCCAATGCCGTGAAGGGGGGCTGTGGATGTTGTGACAACCAGTCGAACTCCACGGCATCACCAAACATCATGTCACATCGTGACAGCATTTTGCTCAACGTCTTGCGAGGTTCAGCACCATCATATTTCCATAGGTTCTTGCGATAGTTGATGTCAAAACAGATGGTGACACCCAACTCGTCGGCGATGTCCAATGCTTCGAAAGTAGCTTCTGCAGCCTTGGGAGATATCGCAGCCGTAATGCCTGACACATGGAAGTAGGCACAGTCTTTCAGTATCTCGCGCCAGGGAATCATGCCAGGCTGTAAGTCGTAATAGGCCGAACCGTCGCGGTCGTATATAACCTTGGCAGCTCGCATACCGGCTGCATGTTCAAAGTAATAGGTGCCAATGCGTTTTCCTCCATATAGTATCTGACTGGTGTCCACTCCATACTGAGCCAGACTCATGGCACCCGCATGCCCTACTGGTGTGTCTGGCAGTCGGGTGATGTATGTAACGTCTTCCCCTTGATTAGCCAATGATACAGCAACGTTAGCCTCGCTGCCACCATATTTGCTGGTAAACAGGTCACCCTGAGTGAGTCGTAGTTGTCCTGGTTTCGAGAACCTCAGTAACAGTTCGCCAAATGTAACAATCTTCTTCCTCATAGTCTTTAACCTTTAACCCTCTTCATGGCTGACTCTCTCCCTCAACGTACTCCTCGAGGAACATGTGCTCTCCGTCATAGACGGCATAGGTGAACTGGCTAATCCAGTCGCCCAGTATCATCATGCGTGTGAATCGTCCTAGCTTGATGTCAAGTTCAATATGACGGTGTCCGAAGATGAAGTAGTTGATGTTCGGGTGACTCTTCAAGTAGTCTTTGGCGTAGAGCACGAGATGCTCCTTGTCCTCACCCATGTAGTTTGGTTCGTCAGTCTGCTTGTGCTTGATATAGCTGTGTTTCGCCCATGTCAGTCCGAAACTTACCCCCCATCGCGGATGGATATTCGAGAAAGCCCATTGACAGAAACGGTTATGGAAAATGGCGCGTATCAGTTTGAATGATTTATTCGGATCGCCCATCCCGTCGCCATGTGCCAGGAAGAACTCTTGTCCGTAGATTTCCGTTGTTTCTGGCTTCTTATGCAGGATGATGCCACACTCCTTTTCCAGATACTCGTATGCCCAGATGTCGTGATTGCCTGTGAAGTAATGCACCTCCACTCCCATATCCGTCAGTTCCGACAACTTGCCCAAGAATCGTGTGTAGCCCTTCGGCACCACATACTTATATTCGTACCAGAAGTCGAACATGTCCCCCAACAAATAGATAGCAGCAGCCTTCTCCTTGATGGAGTCCAGAAATCTTACCAGTCGTCTCTCCTGCATTCTTTGATGCGGAATAGCCAACGACCCCAAGTGCGCATCGGATAAGAAATAGACGTTTTTCATATCAGTCCAGTCCTAGTTCAACTCTTGCTTCTTCGCTCATCATGCTTTGGTCCCACGCCGGTTCAAATACCAGATTGACGTTAGCTGTCGTGATGCCATCCACACTCTCCACCTTTGTGCGAACATCCTCCAAGATGAAGTCCGCTGCCGGACAGTTAGGTGCCGTGAACGTCATGTCCATATCCACGCTACCATCTTCTTGCACGTCTATCTTATAAATCATGCCCAGGTCGTAGATGTTCACTGGTATCTCTGGGTCGTAGACAGTTTTCAGCACGTCTACGATGCGTTCTTCCAATTGGGTCTTTTCTTCTTGCGTCATGTCAAATAGGTCCTTAATATCATTAAGAGTTCTTTCTTATTGATGGCAAAATTACGAAAAAATGGGCGAAGAACAAAAGAAACATGTTTCTTTTTATACTAAAAAGTAGAAACTTCAAAAAATATACGTATCTTTGCCTTCAAAACAAACATCCTTTTATATGAAAAGACCTCATTGGCTTGAAAAAGAAGCACTTTATAACATCATGTTTGAGTCCGATACTCGCGCTGGGCGTATCTTCGACATCGTTGTCATAGTAGCTATCTCGCTGAGCATTATTATCTCGTTTGTCGAGACGGTGCCCTCATTGGCTCGTACGTTCCAACTTGTGTTGATGATATTGGAGTATCTGCTCACATTCTTCTTTACATTGGAGTATGCGGCTCGCGTCTACTGCTCACCTCGTCCGCGTGAGTATATGCAGAGTTTCTTCGGTGTCATCGACCTGTTGTCAATCTTGCCGCCTTACCTGTCCTACTTCCTTCCCCACGCACGATACATGATGTTGTTGCGTTCGTTCCGTTTCATTCGTATCTTCCGTATCTTCAAATTGTTTAGTTTTATCAACGAGGGCTATTTGTTGATGCATTCGTTGAAGAAAAGTCTTAACAAAATTTCTGTTTATTTCCTGTTCGTACTGATACTGGTCACCTGTTTGGGAACGCTGATGTTCATGGTAGAGAATGGACAACCTGACACGCAGTTCACCGATTTGGGTACTTCGGTCTATTGGGCTATTGTCACGATGACTACTGTGGGCTATGGTGACATTACTCCCGTCACGGCTATAGGTAGACTGCTCTCAGCATTCGTCATGTTGTTGGGTTACACCATCATTGCAGTACCAACCGGCATTGTAACGGCTACCATCATTGATGAAACGAAAGAAAAACCGAAAGATGGTCGTTGCCCTCGATGCGGAGGCAAGGTGCGTCTCAAGGATCGCTATTGTTCACAATGTGGTGAGAAGTTGTAATGAGCTCTACAAGATTCTCAAATTCTATTTCACTGAAAAATGGTAAGAGTTGTCTATCATAAACCCTCTTAATTCATAAAAAAAGAAAAAATAAGCAGGTTTATTTGTTTTATAATATAATAATGTGTAACTTTGTGCCCGATTTTGCGCAAAGTCGCACATTTTTTATTTTTAGATGTTTTAATTTCAAGATGAACGTAATTACGAAAAGTATTCAATTGCCTGATGGAAGAACCATCACAATTGAGACCGGGAAAGTGGCAAAGCAGGCCGATGGCAGTGTGATGCTTCGCATGAACAACACTGTACTGCTGGCTACTGTTTGTGCCGCAAAAGATGCAGTTCCCGGAACAGATTTCATGCCTCTGCAGGTAGACTACAGAGAGCAGTACGCCGCCGCAGGCCGTTTCCCCGGTGGCTTCACCAAGCGCGAGGGTAAAGCCTCGGACAACGAAATCCTGACTAGTCGTCTGGTAGACCGTGTGCTCCGTCCGCTGTTCCCCTCCAACTATCACGCAGAAGTTTATGTCAACGTAATGCTGTTCAGCGCCGATGGTGTTGACCAGCCTGATGCTTTGGCAGGTTTTGCAGCATCCGCAGCGCTGGCATGTTCAGATATTCCTTTCGAGTGCCCCATCTCTGAGGTGCGTGTAGCCCGTATCAATGGCGAGTATGTCATTGATCCTACTTTCGAGCAGATGAAGGAAGCTGATATGGATATCATGGTAGGTGCCTCAGCAGAGAACATCATGATGGTAGAGGGTGAGATGAAGGAAGTATCAGAGCAGGATCTGCTCGGTGCCTTGAAGGCTGCTATGGCTGCCATCAAGCCTATGTGTGAGCTGCAGGCTGAACTGAGCAAGGAGCTTGGTAAGGATGTTAAGCGTGAGTACGATCACGAGGTGAACGATGAGGAACTGCGTGAGCGTATGAACAAAGAACTGTATCAGCCCGCTTACGATGTAACTAAGCAGGCTCTCGAGAAGCACGCTCGTGCCGAGGCCTTCGAGAAGATTCTCGCTGACTTCAAAGAGAAGTATGCTGCAGAGCATGCCGACATGACCGAGGACGAGCTGGAAGAGAAATATGCCATGATGGACCGCTACTACCACGACGTTGAGCGCGACGCCATGCGCCGTTGCATCCTTGACGAGGGTATCCGCCTCGATGGTCGTAAGACCGACGAGATTCGTCCTATCTGGTGCGAGGTTTCACCCCTGCCCATGCCTCACGGAAGTTCTATCTTTACCCGTGGCGAGACCCAGTCACTGACAACGGTAACTTTGGGTACAAAACTCGATGAGAAGCTCGTTGACGACGTGCTCGACAAGAGCTATCAGCGCTTCCTGCTGCACTATAACTTCCCCCCGTTCTGTACGGGTGAGGCAAAGGCTCAGCGTGGTGTAGGCCGTCGTGAGATTGGTCACGGACACTTGGCATGGCGCGGTTTGAAGGATATGATTCCTGCCGACTTCCCCTATACCGTACGTGTCGTATCGCAGATCTTGGAGTCTAACGGTTCTTCGTCAATGGCTACCGTCTGCGCAGGTACACTGGCCTTGATGGATGCAGGTGTCCCCATGAAGAAGCCTGTCAGCGGTATCGCTATGGGACTTATCAAGAATCCCGGTGAGGACAAGTATGCCGTACTGAGCGATATCCTCGGCGATGAGGACCACTTGGGCGATATGGACTTCAAGACCACCGGTACGAAGGATGGTCTGACAGCTACCCAGATGGATATCAAGTGCGACGGTCTGTCGTTCGATATTCTGGAGAAGGCTTTGATGCAGGCAAAGGCTGGTCGTGAGCATATCCTGAAGTGCATCACCGATACCATCGCTGAGCCTCGTGCTGAACTGAAGCCCCACGTACCCCGTATTGAGGCCTTCGAGATTCCGAAGGAGTTCATTGGTGCCGTTATTGGCCCGGGCGGAAAGATTATCCAGCAGATGCAGGAGGATACAGGTGCTACTATTACCATTGACGAAGAAGACGGCGTAGGCAAGATTCAGGTTAGTGGTCCTAACAAGGAAGCTATTGATGCTGCTATTGCCAAGATTCGCGCTATCGTAGCCATCCCTGAGGTTGGTGAGGTTTACGAGGGTACTGTCCGTAGCATCATGCCTTATGGTTGCTTTGTAGAGTTTATGCCTGGTAAGGATGGTCTGCTGCATATTTCAGAGATTGACTGGAAGCGTTTGGAGACTGTCGAAGAGGCTGGTATCAAGGAGGGTGACAAGATTACCGTCAAGTTGCTCGAGATTGATCCGAAGACAGGTAAGTTCAAGCTTTCACACCGTGTGCTTGTAGAGAAGCCTGAGGGCTATGTGGAGCGTCCTGCCCGTCGTGAGCGTGGTGAGCGCCCTGAGCGTGGTGAACGTCGTCCTCGTCCAGAGCGTGGTGAGCGCCGTCCTCGTCCAGAACGTGGTGAGCGTCGTGAGCGTAACGAGGAGTTCCATGAGGGTGAGAACAACGAGCCCAAGGACTTCTGCGACGAGCTCGACAAGATGGACTTTTAATGATTAAAGATTAACGGTTAATGGTTAACCGAGGTCTATATTAAAACTGGGCACTGATGTCGTGAATCGCATCGGTGCCCAGTATATTATATGGCAATCAGATATACTCATAAGGAAGAACTGTGGAATTCATGGTCACATGCCGGAGGCATTGTGATGGGCGCCGTGTTCGGTGTGGTGTTCCTCTGGATGTCGTTCAAGGGAGACAACCCTTGGGCGAGGTTAGGTGTATGCCTCTACCTCTTTGGCATGCTAGGCTCGTATGTAACCTCAACCATCTATCACGCATTGCCCCGTCGCTCGAAGTGGAAAGAGCGACTACGGCGATGGGACCATGCTGCCATTTATTGGCATATCGCAGGTTCTTATTCCCCATTGACGCTGGTGGCATTGCGGGAGCAAGGTTATTGGGGGTGGGCACTCTTCCTATTCGTGTGGACTTGTGCTGTTGCTGGCACCATTGTAAGTTTCATCCGGCTGAAGGAGCATTCCAATCTGGAAACGTTCTGTTTCATTGGCATGGGACTCTCCGTATTGGTAGCCTTTAAACCTTTGATTGACTCAGTGTCCACAGCTGCCGTTGTATGGATTATTGCCGAGGGAGTAGCCTATATCACCGGTGCCGTTTTCTACTCCCTAAATAATAAAAGGTATATGCACTCCGTATTCCATTTCTTCGTTTTGTTAGGATCTCTTTGTCACATCATAGCTGTGTGGGATGTATTGATGGAATACCTGTAAAAACTTTTCTGCATTTTTTTTAAATAAATTCATTGCCAATTAATAAATAAGTGTTACCTTTGCATGTCTTTTAAAACTATATAACTAAAACAAAGGTTTATTTATTAACGCTTATGAAAAAATCAATCATGAAGTTGTGCTTGCTAGTAGGAATACTGGTAGGCCTCCCTATTCAAGTATTGGCTCAGAGCGTGATGATTCAAGGTACGGTTTCCGATGAAGAGGACGTTATTATTGGAGCATCCGTTAAAGCCGATGGTGGGGGAAACGTGGGAACCGTTACAGACATTAACGGCGCCTACAAGCTATCCGTACCAGCTGGTGCGAAAACTCTGACTTTCTCGTATGTCGGTTACGAGACACAGACTGTACAGATTAACGGTCGGAAGAACATTGACGTGAAGCTGGTGGCACAGAACACCCTCTTGAACGAGGTTGTTGCCATTGGTTACGCCAAGGTGAAACGTAAGGACTTGACGGGCTCGTCAGTATCCGTAGGTGCCAAGGAACTGGCCATGTCGCCGGTGACCACTGCTGCCCAAGCCCTTGCCGGTAAGGCTGCTGGTGTGCAGATTATCCAGCAGAGTGGTGCCCCTGGTGCTGACATCAATATTACCGTGCGTGGTGGTACGTCAATCACTCAGGGCACAGAGCCCCTATACATTGTGGATGGATTCCAGATGGAGAATGCCCTTCAGCAGGTGGACATCAACGATATTGAGTCTATCGATGTGATGAAGGATGCATCTGCCACTGCTATCTATGGTGCCCGCGGTTCTAACGGTGTTGTACTGATTACTACCAAGTCAGGTCGTCAGGGTAAGACGGAGGTTTCGTACAACGGCTTTGTCAGCTTCAATTACTTAGGTAAGAAACTTGACCTGCTTGGCGTAGAAGACTACGTGCGATACCAGTATGAGTTCCAGACATTACGTGGTAACGACAGCAACTGGGCCAGTATCTTCGGTGGTGACATCAACTCGCCTACGTTCTATACAGGTGCCAGCGAATATATTGCCCAGACTTATGGTAATCGTGGTGGTATCGATTGGCAGGACGAAGTGTTTGGCAAGACAGGTGTGACACAGAACCACAACCTGAACATCAGTGGCGGCTCCGATAAAACCAGATATCTGTTGAGCTATAACTACACTGGTGAAAATGGTATCATGAAGAAGCACGACTATGAGAAGAACTCTATTCGCCTGAAGTTGAATCACGAACTGTGGAAAGGTGTACGTTTCGACTTCTCTACTAGTCTGCAGAAAACTACTGTCGATGGTGGCGGCTCACTGGGTGGTACACTGAAGCAGACCATCTTGCAGCCTGTGACTGGTGGTACACGTTGGACCAACGAACAACTATTGGGAAGTGACCTTGCCGACCTGTTCTCTACGATGTATGGTGGCGACAACTACGATGCCAATAACCCCATCATCAATAATAACTCCATTGACAATACGAAGTACACCCGTCTGGTTACGGTGAATGCCGGCTTGGAGGTCGACATCCTGAAGAACTTGACTTTCCGTACCTCAGGCAGTTATATGTGGCAGCAGATACGTCAGGACTATTGGGACAATGGTGGTACCCGTGCCGCTCAAGCTACTTATCAAAGTCCTTACGGCTATGGTTATCGCAACAACTCTGAAAAGGCTTCGTGGCAGTGGACCAACACCTTGAACTATAATTTCGACATTCAGAAAGATCATCGCTTTGGTGTGTTGCTGGGTCAGGAGACATGGTCGCAGGAGAACACGAATCTGAACAACACCTATTATAAATTCTCTGACGGTAACTTCGGATTGAACGACGTATCGATGGGTGAGGACTATGAACATAAGTCAGGTTCGAGCCGTGTACGTTTGGTTTCTTTCTTCGGACGTCTGACCTACAACTACGCTGACCGCTACCTGTTCACCGGAACGCTCCGTGCAGATGGTAGCTCTAAGTTCGCCCGTGGTAATCAATGGGGTTGGTTCCCTTCAGCTTCTGCCGCATGGCGTATTTCGGAAGAGTCTTTCATGAAGAACCTCGACTTTTTCGATAACCTGAAGATTCGTGTCGGTATTGGTACATCTGGTAACAACAACATCGCTAACAATATGTATGCTACCGATTACGGTTCAGGTCACTACGGCTACAATGGTCAGGACTATATCACGCTCATTCCAGGCACTACACTGGGTAATGCTGATCTGAAGTGGGAGAAGACCACCACGACCAACATCGGTCTTGACTTCTCGATTCTTGGTAGTCGACTGAACGCCAGCATCGACTGGTATAACAACAAGTCATCGAACTTGTTAATAAGCAACAAGATTCCTTCGTCAACCGGTTATACTACACAGATTCAAAATATCGGAGCTATCCGCAATCGTGGTATCGAGATTGTCATCAATGCCATTCCTGTTCGTACGAAAGACTTCACGTGGAGCTCCGACTTCAATATTGCCTTCAACCGTTCGAAGGTGCTTGACATCTATGGCAACAGCGAGAATGAGTCTTTCATACAGGACTACGAGAGCCGTATGGGCTTCAAGATAGAGAAAGGACAACCCCTCGGACAGTTCTATGGACTGGTGTATGATGGAATCTATACTACCGACGACTTTACGCAGAATGCAGACGGAACCTATACGCTGAAGGACAACGTGCCTTCCTTGAAGGGCTTCAACCGTGATGCTGTCAAGCCAGGTGATGCCAAGTATAAGCCACAGCCACATGTCTTGAAGGAGGATGGTACGATGGATATTGAGTATGACGCCCAAGGACATCCTGTATGGAGTGTCAACGACCGTACTGTGATTGGTAATGCACAGCCCGACTTCATCGGTGGTTGGAACAATACCTTCAACTACAAGGGTTTCGACTTGACGGTATTCGTCAACTTTGCCGTAGGTGGTGACGTGTTCAACATGAGTACCCAGCGTTTCATTGGTCCGTATCTGGCCAACGAGAATACGGTGACTGAAATGAATAACCGCTTCCGTCTTATCGACCCGAATACGGGTAAGGAGAGCACAGACCTTGCTCGTCTGGCCGCTCTGAACCCTGGCCAGTTCGGTGGTGACATGATTTGGAACATCTCTACGAATAACAAGACTGCTATCTCAGATCACAGCAGCTACTATATTGAGAATGGTTCTTACCTGCGCTTCAGCACTATCACCTTGGGTTACACGTTGCCTAAGACTCTGACGCAGAAGTTCCACTGCAGCCGTGCCCGCATCTACTGCACATTGAACAACATGTGGACTATCACTAAATATTCCGGCTATGATCCAGAGGTTTCTGCTACTGCCAGTGCCCTTACACCGGGTATTGATAACTCTGCTTATCCTCGTGCAAAGAGCTGGGTTCTTGGTGTCAACTTATCATTCTAACCAATCAAAAAGTATCTGATTATGAATAAGATTATCAAATTTCTGGCAATCCCTGCTCTCATGGTGGGCTTTACTTCCTGTGAGGATTGGTTGGAATTGCCATCTGAGTCGAAGATGGACAGCCAAAGCGCATTCGAAAGCATAAGCCGTGCCGAAATGACGGTGATGGGCTGTTATGCTTGGCTGCATACCCAGGAACTGGGCTATCAGTTGCTGGAGGGAACAGACGAGAGCGTCTCTACTGAGAGCAACTCTAAATATAATGTGTCCAACTACGACTATACCAATACGTCGGGTATGCTGAGTAATACCTATACTAATATGTATAAGGCTATAGAGTATGCCAATGTATGTATTGATGCTCTCCCCGGTATGTCAGTGGGTGAAGGAGAGGTTGCCAAGCGTGATATGTTGCTGGGTGAGGCTCTTGCCATCCGTGCATATGCCTATTGGAACCTCGTACGTTTCTATGGTGATGTGCCATTTACAACGACACCTACTAGCAAGGCTTCTTCTTTCTCTTCGTCACGTACCAGTCGTGACATCATCTGGGACCAGTGTGTTGCCGATCTGCAGGAAGCAGTGAAAAAGTTGCCCTGGAAGAGTGAAGGTATGGTGCAGACTCCCGAGCGCTTCACCAAGAATGCTGCTTATGGTATTCTGGCACGTGTTGCTCTGTATGCTGCCGGTTATTCCCTGCGCTGGGACCTGAATACCGTTCCTTACAATGCCAGCACCTGCCGCATTGCACAGCGTGACGATCAGGCTCGTGTCAGCGAATTGTTCCAGATAGCAGCAGATGCTTGTAAGGCTGTCATCACCAAGGGCGAGAACTCGCTGGTGGCTAATTACGACCAGTTGTTCCGTGACCTGGCATTGGAGAAATATAACAATGAAACGATGCTGGAGTTCGGAATGCACGGCACCAATGCTGCTGATGTGCGTACGGGTTATACCAATGGTATCCCCGCTAGTGGTACTAGCTTTGAGGTCGGCAAGGTTGCTGCCCAGATGATGGCTATGCCAACCTTCTATTTCGAGTTTGAAGAGGGCGACCAGCGTCGTGACGTGTCTGTTTGTAACTATGGCATCGTTGGTGTCAACAAAGAAAAAGGTTCAACCTATCAGATGGAAACTTATGCCGGAATGGGTGTTGGTAAGTATCGTTGCAACTGGAAGAAAGAGCGTGGCTCAAGTGATTCAAAGCGTGATATCAACTGGCCGTTGCTGCGCTATGCCGATGTGTTGCTGATGTATGCTGAGGCATTGAACGAGGTGCACCATGGCGCAAATGCTGAAGCTGTGAATGCCGTCAAGCAGGTGCGCATGCGTGCCTTTAAGAATGATGCCAGCAAGGTGGGTGTCATTCCTACCGACTATCAAGCCTTCAAGGACTTTATCATCCAAGAACGTAAGCTGGAGTTGAGCAACGAAGGCCTGCGCAAGAGTGATCTGACGCGTTGGGGTGTACTTTATGAACTTCTGACAGCAGAAAAGGCCAAGCTCGTACAGCTCTGTAACCACGAAGGAAAGTATGCTGGCATACCTCAGTACCGTGTCTATAAACTTGATCAGATTCCTATGTTGCAGGATCCGAACATCGCATTGCCTTACCAGGATGCTACAGAAGCAGATATTGCTAAGATAGGACTGCCTGATGCCGATCTGCTGACACTGCATGTCTTGAACAATGGCAGCAAGGGTCTTGTCAAAGCAACCCTGTTGGAAGGCAGCGACGGCAAGGTATATTTTGCTGCGGCTGACGTGCCTGCAGGTGTTACTGTAAAGTCTGCTCAATACAACATCTTGAACATGTGGAGTATCAACTCCTTGAAGCAAAAAGGAAACCTAAGTGTGAAAGACGTGAAAGAGGGTGAGACTACCATCGCTTCAAATAACTCATGGATTACTGGAACGTCAGGCATCTACTACGGTCTGAAGAAGAACATGGTGGAAATACTGCCGTTCAACACCACAAATATCATCGATGTTAATCCCGGATTGGCTGGTCAGCAGCATCCTTGTTATTAATCGTTGATTACTAATTATTCAAGAAATCGTCTTATGGGAAATTAAACTTATGAGACGATTTCTTTTTTTATTGAGCGTGGCGTTAGGCCTGCAAGTGACAGCACAGCCGTTGGCTTTTCCTGGAGCAGAAGGATTCGGGAAGCATGCCGTTGGTGGACGAGGTGGAAAGACCTTCATCGTGACCAACCTGAATGATGATGGGCCAGGAAGCTTGCGTGATGCTGTGGAACAGCAGGGACCTCGGACAGTTGTATTTGCTGTTAGCGGCACCATTGAGCTGAAGACTCCTTTGCGTGTCAACAACGACAGCATCACGATAGCAGGCCAAATGGCTCCTGGCGACGGCATTTGTCTGAAAGACCAGCCGTTGGTGGTGAACGGCAGTCATGTGATAATAAGGTATTTGCGTGTGCGGTTAGGAGATAAGTATACACACGATAACGATGCAGTTAGTGGAGGTCGCTATGGCCAGCATGATGTCATACTGGATCATTTGTCAGTGAGCTACTCAATTGATGAGTGCCTCTCTATCTACAAAACCAAGAATCTGACTGTACAATGGTGTTTGGTCAGCCACTCGCTGGCCCATTCGCGCCATACTAAGGGTGCTCATGGGTTCGGTGGCATTTGGGGAGGCTATGGTGCCACATTCCATCATAACCTGTTGGCAAACCATTCCAGTCGTAATCCTCGTTTCTCGTCGGTAGAAGGTACCAAACAAGTAGATATGCGCAACAATGTGGTCTACAACTGGGGCTTCAAGTCGGCTTATGGTGGCGGTCGTCATGGCGAGATAAATATGGTTGCCAACTACTACAAGCCTGGTCCTGCCTCAGAACATCATCGATTGTTGGACGTTGCCGATGACGGAACAGGACGCTATTATATAAATGGTAACGTGATGGTGGGTGATGATGGTGTGACCAAGGACAACTGGACAGGTGTAGGGGGCAAGAACGACCCTATGGCATGTAAGGTGGATGAGCCCTATCCCTTTGTCCCCATCCAGGAGCAACGTCCTGAGAAAGCCTATCTGTTGGTGTTGGAGAAAGTTGGATGCAGTTTGCATCGTGATTCTTATGACTCCGACGTAGTCAAACAAGTCAAGAAGAGCGAGGCTTGGTATGGTAACAAAGGTATTATTGACACCCCGGAGCAGGCTGGAGGATGGCCTCTGTTAAGATCGAAGACCCCACCTCAAGATACCGATCAGGATGGTATGCCAGACAAATGGGAGCGTAGGCATGGATTGAGTCCTGATAATGCAAATGATGCTAAACAGTATTCCTTGGATAGGGACTACACCAATCTGGAGGTCTATATGAATGGTATTGTTAAATAAGATGCTTCCTGTTCATCTCTTTCGTGAAAAGTGACGGTTTGTTTGGTGGTTTGGTCGAAAAGTAGTAAATTTGCACGCAAATTTGCAAATTTAACGAAATTATGGCTTATACACGTTTGACAGCTGCAGAGGCTGCAGCAATGATTAAGAATGGTGAGCACATCGCCATGAGTGGCTTTACACCCGCCGGTGTAGCCAAGGCAACAACAAAGGAACTGGCTAAGTATGCTATTGCAGAGCATGAGGCTGGTCGCGAGTTCAAGGTGGCTATCTTCACTGGTGCCTCTACAGGTCAGAGCACCGACGGTGACCTGGCAAACGCACAGGCAATTCTCTACCGTGCCCCTTACACCACGAACCCTGACTTCCGTAAGCATGTGAATGCCGGCGAGATTCCCTACAATGATTTGCACCTGAGCCACATGGCACAGGAGTTGCGCTATGGCTTCTACGGTCCGCTTGACTGGGCCATCCTTGAAGTGTGCGACATCGAAGAGGTGGGCAATGACTATCATGTCTATCTGACTGCTGCCGGTGGAATCTCGCCTACGGCTGCTCGTTTGGCGAAACACGTGATTCTGGAACTTAACTCCTTCCATAACCCCAATGCCAAGTTCATCCACGACGTCTATGAGCCGCTGGATCCCCCTTACCGCAAGGCTATCCCCATTGAGCATGTCGGCGACCGCATCGGTCAGTCCTTCGTCTCTATCCCCAAGGACAAGGTGGTGGGTGTTGTTGAGTGCAACATTCCCGATGAGGCCCGTGCCTTTAAGGATTCAGACCCTGTAACCGATAAGATTGGTTTCTTGACAGCCGAATTCTTGGTTGAAGAGATGCACAAGGAACGCATCCCCAAGGAGTTCCTTCCCTTGCAGAGTGGTGTGGGCTCAACAGCCAATGCCATCCTCGGTGCACTGGGTCAGGACAAGCACGTTCCCGACTTCAACATCTATACCGAGGTGCTGCAGGACAGCGTGGTAGCCATGATGCTGAACGGCCGTGTGAAAGATGCCTCAGCCTGCTCGCTGACCGTGTCGAACGAGTGCCTGCTGCAGGTCTATGATAATATGGACTACTTCAAGAACCACCTGACATTGCGCCAGAGCGAGATTTCGAACTCGCCCGAGATTATCCGCCGCTTAGGTGTTATTGCTATCAATACCGCTATTGAGGCCGACCTCTATGGTAACGTGAACTCTACCCACATCAGCGGTGTGAAGATGATGAACGGTATCGGTGGTTCGGGTGACTTCATCCGCAACGCCTACCTCTCTATCTTTACCTGTCCTTCAGTGGCCAAGGGTGGCGTGATCAGTTCTATCGTACCTTTCGTCAGCCATCAGGACAGCTCGGAGCACGACGTGAACATCATCGTGACCGAGCAGGGTGTTGCCGACTTGCGCGGCAAGGGTCCCATCCAGCGTGCTGAGTGCATCATCGAGAACTGTGCACACCCCGACTACAAGCAGCTCTTGTGGGACTACCTGAAGATTGCCAAGATGGGTCAGACGCGTCACAACCTGCCTGCAGCCTTCGCCATGCACGATACGCTGGCTCGCAAGGGTGACATGAAGTTGACGGACTTTGCTGAATACGTGAAGTAGATTAAAGATTAAAAATTAAAAATTAAATTCACCGCTTCGCGGTTCAGGATTTAAATAATGGAATCAAGATTAGTTATATATAATACGCTGACGCGCCAGATGGAGCGCTTCGAGCCGCTGCATGCCCCCAACGTGGGCATGTATGTGTGCGGTCCGACCGTCTATGGCGATCCCCATCTGGGACATGCGCGTCCTGCCATTACCTTCGATTTGTTGTTCCGCTACCTGAAGCATTTAGGCTATAAGGTTCGCTACGTCCGTAACATCACGGATGTAGGTCATCTGGAACACGATGCCGACGAGGGTGAGGACAAGATAGCCAAGAAGGCCCGTCTGGAACAGTTGGAACCGATGGAGATTGCCCAGTACTATACCAACCGCTACCATCAGTATATGGATGCGCTGAACGTGCTGCGCCCAAGTATCGAGCCCCATGCCACCGGTCATATCATCGAACAGCAGCAGCTGGTGCAGCAGATTCTGGACAATGGTTTTGCCTACGAGTCGAACGGCTCCGTCTACTTCGACATCGAGGCTTATAACAAGAAGTACAAGTACGGCATTCTGAGTGGCCGTTCGCTGGAAAACATCAAGGACGAGAGTCGCGAACTGGCCGGTGTCGGTGAGAAGAAGAACCAGGCCGACTTTGCCCTGTGGAAGAAAGCCCAGCCCGAGCACATCATGCGCTGGCCGTCACCCTGGAGCGACGGATTCCCCGGCTGGCACTGCGAGTGTACAGCGATGGGTCGCAAATATCTGGGCGAGGAGTTCGACATCCACGGCGGCGGCATGGACCTGGTGTTCCCCCACCACGAGTGCGAGATAGCTCAGGCCCAAGCCTCGATGGGTCATCCCGCCGTGAAGTACTGGATGCACAACAACATGCTGACCATCAACGGCAAGAAGATGGGCAAGTCGTACAACAACTTCATCACGCTGGAGCAGTTCTTTACCGGCAATCATCCGTTGCTGGAGAAGGCCTATTCACCGATGACCATCCGCTTCTTCATCCTGTCAGCCCATTATCGTGGCACGGTAGACTTCTCGAACGAGGCACTGGTGGCAGCTGAGCGCGGACTGGAGAAGTTGATGAATGCCATTGCCGACATGGACCGCATCCAGCCCGCCGACAAGTGTGATGCCGAGACGGAGAAGGTGGTGAAGGCACTGCGCCAGAAGTGCTACGACGCCATGAACGACGACCTTGCCACTCCGCAGGTTATCAGCAACCTTTTCGAGGCATGTACCGTCATCAACAAGTTGGTAGACCACAAGGCAACCATCTGTGCCGACTGCCTGCAGGAACTGAAGGACACCATGCACCTCTTCGCCGAGGACATCTTGGGACTCAAGGCCGAGAAGAGCGGTACCAACGACGAGCGTGAGGCCGCCTTCGGCAAAGTCATGGACATGGTGCTGGAACTGCGTGCCAAGGCCAAGGCCGACAAAGACTGGGCTACGTCAGACAAGATTCGCGACGAGCTGGCTGCCGCCGGTTTTGAGGTCAAGGACACCAAGGACGGTGTCACCTGGAAACTGAACAAGTAAGGGTTAATACAGGTAGAAAATCCTGTCCATCATACGCCACTTCTCATCAGAGGTGGCGTTTTTGCTGCATTGCTGGAACTGAGCGACATACGCCTCCCATTCAGCCTGACGGGGTAGGGTGGCGAGTCGAGCCATCGCCGTGTCCCAGTCGAAGTCGAGAGGTGTCTCCACGATCATGAACAGGCGCGTCCCGAGGATGTAGATTTCCATTTCGAGAATGCCGACACTGCGGATGCCCTGCTTGATCTCGTCCCAGAAGTGGTCACGGTCGTGCGCCTCCTTGTATTTCCTGATTAACTCCGCGTTGTCGCGCAGGTCCATGGTCTGGCAATAGCGCTTCACGGGACCATGGTATTCCTGTACCTTGTAGCCTTCAGTTTTCATTGTTCGTATGCTGTTTTAGTCATGTAAATGGCAATCATATCCTCCCACATCTTGCTCACGGGCATGTACACCAAGCCTTTGTACGGGTCGTCAGAACCCCACGAGTTCTTCATCACATAGTAGTGCCGCTGCTGCTCGTCATGAGCCATTCCGACCACCTCCATGGCATGTCCGCGGCTCTCCCAGCAGACGGGGTGTCGATGGTGCAGAGCCCGGTCTACGTGCGCCTTCAGCGTGTCCAGCGGGACATTCAGCAAGCGGTTGTGCTCCCAATTGTCGGGCACCGGCACGTCCACCTTCTGATAATACGGCGAGTCCGGCCAGCACGTCAACGACAGGTACTCGTCGGGTGCACAAACCGAGTGGGCAAACTCCAGTGGCGTGTATTTCGCGCCGAGCATGAAGACCCATTTCGGCAGGGGCAAGTCGGGCGTGGCGTCGTCGGGCATCACGTCGTAGC
The DNA here is from genome assembly GCF_900107705.1 of Prevotella sp. tc2-28. GTDB lineage: Bacteria > Bacteroidota > Bacteroidia > Bacteroidales > Bacteroidaceae > Prevotella. The sequence goes on along the minus strand of NZ_FNRE01000006.1, from coordinate 45,661 downwards.
CCACGATGCCATGGCGGCCTATCATGTTGAGCGTCGTCTGACACATGGCGCGGTCATTAGCGGTGAGAGGCGAGCGGTGAGAGGTGAGATTTTTGTAATCTTCCAGCATGCGCCCGACATAGACGGGTGACAGGTTTACCGAGTCGCCCCGCAGGATGTGTTCCGTCTCGATGGTAGCCAACATGGCATACGCCCAACAGATTTCCGACTTGCCCTGGTTCTTGACGGGCGTCATGGGCAACAGCACATCGTGGACAAACACCTTTGGCGGGCGGTTGCTGCATCCCGTGAGCAGCAATGCCACCACCATGAAGACAGCAGACCGTATTTTCATTCGGCGACGGGCTCCAGTTTGATGAGCATCACAATACTCTCCTTAGAACCTTTGGTCAGCACATACTGCGTTCCTTTGGTAATGGCAATGGGCTGCAGTTCATAATACTTACCTTCCGAATTCTCGGTACCTGACACGGTAGTCGTCTCGTTGTTTATCTTTACGTCGCGACCATCCTTTGCAGTTGCAAGAACAAGTGTCATGAGGTAGTTGCTGGCAGGGGTAAAGGTGATGCTTCCTTTGCTGTCCAGTTTGACACCCTTCTTGTAACCAATGCTGTTATAGGTGATCTTTCCATCGCCATAGCTCCCGCCAACCGTGAACATGCTGCTGGAGGGAGAACCGTCGAAAGAAGCAAGGATAATGCCCTCCGGTGCAGGTTCATCGCCACCGCCTTGTTCGCCACCGCCAGAGGTTTCCTCTTCCTCACCCATGATGCCGATGAGCGTTGTGTGATAGCCCATGACGGCAGCTTTCAGCGCGTCGTTGATAGCATCGCTCGTATCGTCCGTGGTGTTGTTGAATGTCCACTGCAGGTCGCCGTGGTTCATACGACCGGCACCATAGAAGCCCGTCACGACAGCGGGAACGTCATTGGCTGCGACAGGCGCGTATTCGTACATCAGACTGGCGTCCGTGTCGAAATTGTTATAGGTATATTCTCCTACCACCGACTTATACGTTTCAGGCACTTTTTCTTCGCGGGTGTCAGCCTCGTAAGCATCGAACTCGACAGGGTATTGCTTGTGCGACCTGAAGGTGGTGGCCGACTTGCCTGTCAGCACATTACCGTAGGCCTTGATCATTCCTCCGTCGTGGTCATCGGCAAAGCCGCCACGTCCATCGGTGCCCTGCTCGGAAATCAGCATCGGGTTCTTGCTGTTGCGGAAATAGTTGGACTCCACAAAGATGTCAGCGCCCTTTACGGCCCCGACGCCAATCTTCGACACGCCATCATAGTAGTTATTCCAGACGTGTACAGTCATGGTGCGGACACGCGGATGGCGCGAGTCGGAATGGTCGAACCAGTTGTGGTCATAGCTGATATAGTTGGGACCGCTCTCGCTCTTCATGCCACAGAGAGAAGTCTTTCCGCTATCCCAGAAGTGATTATACGAGAACGTGCAGTAGCGCGAGTCGTCCTTCACGTCCAGTGAGCCGTCACCCTTCTTCTGGTCGGCAGCACTGCCTGCATTGCCGTAGAAGAAGTCGATATGGTGAATCCATGCGTGCTGGGTACCTTTCAGTTGTATGCCGTCATCGTTGAAGTTCACGAGTCCGATGTTGCGCATCTCCACCTTTGTGCCATTGTAAAACGTCATGCCAAAGCCATTGAAGGTGGCATCATCGCCAATGCCCTCCAGCGTTACGTTCATTTCCGTGTCATCCCCATTTCCTTTCAGCTGCAGTCCGTCTTCATCACTCATCAATTGGGCTGCATCGGCATCGTTGGTGGTAATCTCGCCGATGATGCGGACTGCCATCGGCGTGGTGTCATAGCCTTTCTGCTTGGCCTTGAAAATCTCGCCCAGTCCGGTATAGGTCTCGGTGTTTCCCTTGTTGTCCTTGACCATCTCCAGTTGGATGGTGTTGAAGTTATGCTTCGTCACATACAGCACCTTGGCGTTAGCCTTCAGCGTACCGTCAGCCTTGTAGGCGCCCGGCTCATAACCGTCCTTGAAGGCAAAGCCCTGCCGACTGTAGCCCTTCACCTCCAGCAGTCCCGTCTCGCTGGCAAATGCGGTCAGTTCCGTGCCGTCGCCATTCACGGGCACTACCTTCAGCTGATAGTTGGCGGCAGCCTGCAGGCCAATCACGTCGGCGCGCCCGTAGGTGCCGTAGTTGCGCACCAGTTCACGGTCTATCTTGGTGTAGTCGGCATACTGTCCGCCTTTCACATAGACGTTGTAATTGCGGATGTTGCCATACACGCTGAACTTGACGTAGGCAGCCTCCAGCCATCCCTTAGCCTCCAGGATGCTGACCCGGTCGGTAATCGCCTTGGCAAAGGAGATGGCAGCCACCGTGTTGTCGTATCGGTCCTGACCCGCCATGACCTTGCCGTTGTCGAAAGTCATCTCGTGGATGTCTGCCGTGTTATAGTATTTCGAGGTGCCGTCAGCGAGCTTCAGCTGTACCTGGTTCTTGGTGGCGTCCTGCTTGACGTCGTTCTGTGCCTGTGTGCCCGTGGCCATCATCATGGCGAGCAGGGTGAAGAGTGATGTGATATGCTTCATTGTTGGTTTCCTCCCTTATTTTATCAGAACTTTCTTGCCGTCTATCACGTAGAGCCCGGGCTTGAGACCGGCCATGCTCTTTCCCGCGTACACCCCTTTCAGCGTGTATATCGCCTTGCCTTCCAGTCCCGCCTGTCGGGCGATGGTGATGCGCTCCTCGATGCTCGTGGCACCCTCGAAACTGATGACCACCTCCGCCATGTCGAACGTGGCGTCGGCAGTCCCGTCATTATACTTGACGGTCATCTTGTCGCCGTCGAAGGTAATCTTCTGTATTTTCATGCCGTCGATAGTGGTCTTGTCGCCATCGTCTGCCATGACGGCGGTGCAGAGCAGCAGGAGGCTGCCAGTCCATAGAATCTTCTTCATATTCTCTTGTCCAGTAAGTATCTTTTGCTTGCAAAATTACGAAATAATTATCAATTGTCAGTTGTCAATCATCAATTATTTTGTATCTTTGCACCCATGAATCTGAATGACTTTGAAATCATGGCACCCGTAGGCAGCCGCGACTCGCTGGCTGCAGCGCTCAAGGCTGGTGCCGGCAGCGTGTATTTCGGCGTCGAGCAGTTGAACATGCGTTCGCACTCCGCCAACCACTTCACCATCGACGACCTGCGCGACATTGCCGCCACGTGCCGCGAGGCGGGCGTGAAGTCGTACCTGACGGTGAACACCATCATCTACGGCGAGGACATCGCGCTGATGCACCAGATTATCGATGCCGCCGTGGAGGCCGAGATAACGGCTGTCATCGCCTGCGACATCGCCGTGATGACCTACTGCCGCCAGAAGGGCATGGAGGTGCACCTGTCCACGCAGCTGAACATATCGAACATCGAGGCGCTGAAGTTCTACGCCCAGTTTGCCGATGTCGTCGTGCTGGCGCGCGAGCTGAACCTCGACCAGGTGGCCGAGATTTATCGCCAGATAGAGGAGCAGCACGTCACCGGACCCAGCGGCGAACTGGTGCGCATCGAGATGTTCTGTCACGGCGCCCTCTGCATGGCTGTCAGTGGCAAGTGCTACATGAGCCTCGACAACACGGGGCGCTCAGCCAACCGCGGCGCCTGCATGCAGATATGCCGCCGCAGCTACATCGTCACCGACCGCGAGACGGGCACCGAGCTGGAGATCGACAACAAGTACATCATGTCGCCCAAGGACCTGAAGACCATCCGCTTCATCGACCGCATGATGAAATCAGGTGTGCGGGTGTTCAAGATTGAAGGCCGCGCCCGCGGTCCCGAATATGTCTTGACCGTAGTACAATGCTACCGCGAGGCCATCCAAAGCGTGCTGGACGGCACCTTCACAGAGGATAAAAAGGATGCTTGGGACGAGCGACTCGCCACCGTCTTCAACCGCGGCTTCTGGGACGGCTACTACCAGGGACAGACGCTGGGCGAGTGGAACAAGCACTACGGCTCGTGCGCCACCGAGCGCAAGCAATACATCGGCAAGGGTGTGAAATACTTCTCCAAGCTCGGCGTGGCGGAGTTCACCGTCGAGGCCGACACCTTCTCCGTGGGCGACAAGATGCTCATCACCGGTCCCACCACGGGAGCACTGTACGTCACCGTCGACGAAATCCACGACGACGACAGCAGCATACAGACCGCCCAGCAAGGCACGCGCGTCAGCATCAAGGTGCCCGAGAAGGTAAGACCCAGCGACAAATTATTCAAAATCATCCCATCGAAATAACGAAATCTCGAAACATCGAAAAAAATCATGGCAACAATTAACGAAATACAAGACGAAATCATAGAAGAGTTCACCGGTTTCGACGACTGGATGGACAAGTATCAACTGCTCATAGACTTAGGCAACGACCAAGAGCCGCTCGATGAGCAATATAAGGTAGAGCAGAACTTGATAGACGGCTGCCAGAGTCGTGTGTGGCTGCAGGCCGACTATGAAGATGGCGTCATCCGCTTTACTGCCGAGAGCGACGCGCTGATCGTAAAGGGCATCGTGGCACTGCTCATCCGCGTGTTGTCAGGTCATACCCCCCAGGAAATCCTGGACGCAGACCTGTACTTCATCGAGAAGATTGGATTGAAGGAACACCTGTCGCCCACGCGTTCGAATGGCCTGTTGGCGATGGTCAAGCAGATGAGAATGTACGCCTTGGCGTTTAAGACGAAGGAGGGTTAACGGGCTGAAGCGGCTCGCAGCAACTCATAGTCTTCGATTTTCTGGAGATAGTGTTGGCGGAAGTCACGCCAATGGTAATAAGGGGCGATGTCTGTCGGAATGGGCAGCTTCGCCTCTTGTTCGTTCAGCAGCACCTTAAAGATGACGTCTTCGTCTTGCGCGTCTTGACGGTAGAAAACAAACTGGACATTGCTGGCCATGGGGAACACCAGACAGGCCCACCACCCGTTGGGCTCCAATTGCTCAAGGTCGTCGGTCACGAAATCAAATCCGTTGAGTCCAAGAAGGCAGACGAGCGGCAGGATAACCGTTTCGTGCCCGAAGCGAAGATGGGCACCGCGACGGTCGGTGTGGATGATGCTGTCGGCGTCTTCAATCATCTTGCGCAACAGTTTGCGTTGCGTATAATGTTGGTGTCCTGAAGTGAACGGAGAAGGACCATGCATGATGTACCACCAGGCATTCTCGTGTTGCCAGAAACGGTGTATCTCCTCGTAAGTGAAGAGGTCTATGAGGCTTGTCCGTTCGTTCATACGGGTGTTCTGCTGGATGAGTGCCGTTTTTAGCAGATAGTAGTTCAGCCATTGCTTGCTAATCATCTGGCTGACGGTGTCGGGGTTGATGAAGAGCAGGTTCATCAGTCGGGGATTCTGCTCTCTGGACTGACGGAAATGAGCGTACACCTGGTTGCCTCGACGGCTTTTCATACTGTCGCGCAGTTGCTGGTCTTGGTAGTTCAGATACCAGGCGTCTTGTTCGGAGGCATGCAGGCTGATGGCAAGCCTTGGATGCAGTGCGGCAAGTTGTGCCACGGCAGCCCCCATGGACAGGATGCAGCGGTTGGCTGTTGTGCTGCGGGCATCGATGAATGCACTGTCGCGGAACACCTCGGGGAATCGTTCCGACATGCGTCGTGCTATATGGCGGTGCTGTCGCTTGCCAAGTCCGGTCAGGTCGCCCCAGCGACCTTCGGAGTCCTGGATAATCCAGCGCAGGTCGTGCAGCACATCCTTTCCGATGGGAGTCAGCTGGTTCATGCTGTCCGCTTTGCACAGCATGTTATAGGGAATGTCGTAGCCTTTGCGGTTGCTGAGGTATCGCGAACCATGTCGCCCGTAGTGGCTGATATAGAAAGGCTGTTTGCCAGCCGGAGGCGGTGTCATCTGGGGTTGTATGCTGTCAGGATAGATGCAGTAGTTGCTGGCAGAGAAGTTACGGTTCTTCGTAATGAAATCGAACGCGTTTTGTGCAGCACATGACAGGCTGATGATGGTTATCAGTAAAAAGAGCAACCGTTTCATGGCTTTTCCCTCCTTTCATTCAGCAGTTCCAGTCTCTTGAGGCAATAGGTGCGGAAAGTGCTCCACTTGTAATAGGGCAACTGTTTGGTCGGCAGTGGCAGTGTGATTGCCTTGCCGTCCACCAGCACCTTTACCAGCACGTCCTGGTCGTCCAAATGGCGACGATAGAATACCAGCTGGATGTGATTGCCTTCGGGAAACAGTCCCACCAATGGTGTCGTGGACGTCTCATGACCATAGCGCAGGCTGATGCCAGGCTTTGGCTGACTGATACAGCTGTCTGCCTCGTCAATGATTTTCCGCAACAGTCGGTGCCAGGTCTGTGGTTGGTTGTGCTGTTGGTCCAGATAACCTAAGTCGCGACGCGTGGCATTGTGGTGGATGTTCAGGTTCGGATAGAATGTGGACAGTTGTACCATCGCGTTTTCCATGGCAAGGATGCAGCAGGCATTGGTCATGCTGCGAGCATCTACGGGCATCTTGTCGACAAACACCTCGGGGAAGCGTTCCACCATTTGGCAGATAACGGTTCTTTCCTTGTGAGCCGCAGAATCAGTGAGCACATACTCGTTGACTTGGCCGTGGTGTTGCAATTCGTGTCGTCCGTAATGACTGATATAAAAAGGCTTCATACCAACAGGAGCTGGCGTCAAGGACTTTTGAGCCCAAGCCATCAGACAGGCCGCAAAAGTGAATAGCATTGACAATAGTGCCTTTTTCATAAAAGATTTTTCTCTTTGGAGTGCAAATATAAGAAAAAAGTCGTATATTTGCAACATAAAACTATAAAAAAGTAACTATCATGGCAAAGAATCAGAACTGGCAGGACGATTATTGGCTGCTTGTTATGCAGCTATACCTGCGTAAACCCGTTGGTGTGAAACCCATGTATAGTCGTGATGCTATCTTCCTGTGCTTGGAGTTGCATTTAGCACCAGAACAGCTCTTTGCACGACAGTGTGAGATAGCCAATTTGGAAACACCGCGCATAGAACGTATCTGGCAGGAGTATGGACGTAATCCCAAGCGCTTGACACGTGCCGTGAGCTTGTTGCGCAACATGATAGGATTCAATAGCAGTGGAGACTTTTATGATGGTGTCGAGGTGGAAGAGACCTTTGAACGTGACTTCCACCCGTTAGAGGGAGAGGAGCGCCTGATGCCCATCTCCTTGGTCTTGATTCTCGACCTGTATTTCCGGTTGACACCTATTACGATGGTGGCTGAGACTCCCGAGGTCCGCAATATGGCCAGCCTGTTGAAAGTGCCAGTGTCCGTGGTTGTCGACGTGCTGAACATCTTTCAGCACTGTGACCCTTATCTGCATCGTCGTGATGTTATCGTTCATCCGCTGATGACTGCCTGTCAGCAAATCTGGGACCGCTATGGGAATATGGATATCCGGCAGTTGGCTTCCTATGCAGTCCAGTTGCGGGCCTACTATCTGTAATCTCAGTATAAAAAATGTTGATTTTATTTTGTCCTGCTCTTAATAATTAGTACCTTTGCACACGATTATGGCACAAGAGCAAGTTCAGGTACAGGATTTGGCGCAGCAACAAAAGCTGACACAGACGATTACGAAGCAACAGTTGTTGCAGGCGCAATTGACTGAACTGCCTATTACGCAACTGCAGGAAAGGGTCAATGCGGAGATGGATGACAATCCCGCTTTGGAGATATCAACAGAGCCTGCTGACGATGCTGCTTACTCCGAGACACCTGATACCATAGAAACCCCAGAGACTTTCGAACAAGAAGAACGCCAGTCGGCGCTTGATGCCGCCTTGGAGTCGATAGGGCGCGATGACGAGGATCTGCCTGTCTATCATGGAGGAATGTCAAACCAAGAGGAGCGCGAGGAAGTGGTCTATGGACAGACCGAGTCTTTCTATGACCAGCTGAAGAACCAGATGGGTATGGCAGAACTCACTGAGCAGGAGGAACGTGTGATGGAATACCTTATCGGTTCGCTTGACGACGACGGACTCTTGCGCAAGCCGCTTCATAGCATTGCCGACGAACTGGCTATCTACCATAACGTGGATGTGCCTGAACAGCAGATAGAACGCGTGTTGCGCAAGTTGCAGGAGTTTGACCCTGCCGGCATTGGAGCCCGTTCGCTGCAGGAGTGCCTGTTGCTACAGATACAGCGCCGTAAACCTTCAAACCTGAAAGCACTGATGCTTCAGACTATCGAAGACTATTTCGAACTGTTCACCAGAAAGCATTGGGATAAGTTACAGCAGCAACTCCGACTGACCGACCTACAAGCCGAGGTGTTGATTCGTGAGTTACGTAAACTCAACCCTAAACCGGGCACTTCCTTGGGAGAGGTGGTAGGGCGCTCCGTACAACAGATAACCCCCGACTTCATTATCGACACACAGGACGACGGTACGGTGACATTTACACTCAATGGCGGCGACATTCCCGAACTCCACGTGTCACAGTCGTTCACCGATACATTGAAGGAATACCAGACGAACAAGGATAATATGAGTCGTCAGATGAAGGAGGCATTGCTTTATACGAAGAAGAAGGTGGATGCCGCCCAGAGTTTTATAGAGGCTATACAGGTACGTCGCCATACACTGATTGTCACCATGCAGGCAATCATCCAGTGGCAACACCGTTTCTTTGAAGAAGGCGACGAGGCCTTATTACGTCCTATGATACTGAAAGATATTGCTGAGAAGACCGGACTCGACCTGAGCACCGTCTCACGTGTCAGCAATTCCAAATATGCCCAGACCCGTTGGGGCACGTTCCCTCTTCGCTATTTTTTCAGTGGATATGTTTCCGCTGAAGGCGAAGAACTCTCCACGCGGGAAATCAAGGCTGCCTTGCGCGACCTCATAGCTGCTGAGGATAAGTGTTCGCCAATGAGTGACGATATGCTGACTAAGGAATTGGCCAAGAAAGGCTATCCCATAGCCCGTCGCACCGTCGGAAAATATCGTGAGCAGCTTGGTATACCTGTCGCACGTTTGCGGCGTTCGTAATGATTTTGAATGAGAAGGATATGAGAAGAGAGAAACAGATGATTCTTGCTGCGCGCATCATTAGCATGGTTTTTACACCGTTCTATCTGCCGATGCTTGGACTGATAGTGCTTTTCTTGTTCAGCTATCTCAGCATCTTCCCCTTTTTCTATAAGTTGGAAGTGCTCACCTTGTCCTATCTGTTTACGATTCTTCTGCCCACGGTACTGATACATATGTATCGGAGATATCAGGGATGGAACTTGATAGAACTGGGTCACCGCGAGCGGCGTATGGTGCCCTACATGATTTCCATCGTGTGTTATTTCGTATGCATCTATGTGATGGAATGGCTCCATATGCCTCATTTTATGAGTGCAATCGTCATTGCTGCCCTATTGGTGCAAATCGTGTGTGCACTGATTAACCTCTGGTGGAAAGTTTCCACCCATACCGCTGCCATCGGCGGGGTGGGAGGAGCACTGTTCGCCTTCGCTGAATACCTGAACTTCAATCCTGTGTGGTGGCTTTGCCTGATATTCCTCGTAGCAGGTTTGTTAGGTACCAGTAGAATGATTCTGCGACAGCATAGTCTGGCACAGGTAGTTGTCGGTTTCTGGGTTGGTTTCCTGTGTGCCGCCATCGTGGTTCTTATGATATAGAATGCAAAACCGTAAATAATTAATAGAATGAATCCTATCGTAAGCATTATCATGGGCAGTACGAGCGACCTGCCCGTTATGGAGAAAGCCTGCAAGTTGCTCAACGAGATGCAGGTACCTTTTGAGGTCAATGCGCTGTCTGCCCATCGAACCCCTGAAGCAGTGGAAACTTTTGCTAAGGAAGCTAAGGGACGCGGTTTGAAAGTGATTATTGCAGCAGCGGGTATGGCTGCTGCCTTGCCTGGTGTGATAGCTGCCTCAACGACGCTGCCTGTCATTGGTGTACCTATCAAGGGCATGTTAGACGGATTGGATGCCATGCTTAGCATCATTCAGATGCCCCCGGGCATTCCTGTGGCAACGGTAGGTGTCAACGGTGCACAGAACGCTGCTATCCTGGCAGTCGAGATGCTTGCTCTGAGCGATGAGGCTATTGCCCAGCGCCTTGCTGACTACAAGAGTGGGCTGAAAGAGAAGATAGAGAAGGCCAACAAGGATTTGGCGGATGTGAAATATGAATTTAAGACCAATTAGTCCCATGAGTCCCATTAGCCCTATTAGCCCCATAAGCCCTATACATCGAAGACCCACCACTGTCGCCCATGTGGGACAGATAACCATTGGTGGTGACAACCCTATTCGTATCCAGTCGATGGCTACGAAGGATACCAATGATACAGAAGGTTGTGTGGCTCAGGCCAAACGCATCATTGACGCTGGTGGCGAACTGGTTCGTTTCACCACTCAGGGTACCCGTGAGGCAGAGAATATGAAGAACATCTCGGCCCGTCTGAAGGCTGATGGCTACATGACACCACTGGTGGCTGACGTCCACTTTACGGCTCACGTAGCTGATGTGGCTGCACAATATTGCGAGAAGGTACGTATCAATCCTGGCAACTATGTTGACCCAGGACGCACGTTCAAACACCTGGAGTACACTGACGAGGAGTATGCCGAGGAACTGAAGAAGATTGAAGCAAAGCTCGTTCCTTTCCTGAACATCTGCAAAGAGCACCATACCGCCGTGCGTATCGGTGTGAACCACGGTTCGCTCTCCGACCGTATTATGTCGCGTTATGGGGATACTCCGGCGGGCATCGTCGAGAGTTGTATGGAGTTCCTGCGCATCTTCAAACGCGAGCATTTCGACGATGTGGTCATTAGCATCAAGGCTTCTAACACCGTTGTCATGGTGACAACCGTCCGCCTGTTGGTTCAGACAATGGATCAGGAAGACATGCACTATCCCTTGCACCTGGGTGTGACGGAAGCCGGTGAGGGTGAGGATGGACGTATCAAATCAGCTCTCGGTATCGGTGCCTTGCTCACTGAAGGCATTGGAGACACGATTCGTGTATCATTATCGGAAGAACCCGAGTGTGAGATTCCGGTAGCCCGTAAACTGGTAGATATGATTCCTGAATGTGCCCAACTGCGTGCAGAGGCTGAGGCCAGCATCAAGGATGATACCATCACGCTGACCATGGATGCTCCCGACTGGGAGACTTTCCAACTCAAAGCTGCGATGGCTGTTGGTGCTCTGCTGATCGACCGCAAGGCCACGAAACTGGTCATAAAGTCCATGAGCCCTGTTGGTTCCAAGAATCTTGTCGAACTTGCGGACGCTATCCTGCAAGCTGCCCGCATCAAGTTCACCAAGACGGAATACATCTCCTGTCCTGGATGTGGACGTACCTTGTATAACTTGCAGGACACCATTGCCCGCATCAAGGCAGCAACAAGTCATCTGGTAGGCTTGAAGATCGGTATTATGGGCTGTATTGTCAATGGTCCTGGTGAGATGGCTGATGCCGACTATGGATATGTTGGTGCAGGACGCGGCAAGATATCCCTCTATAAGCAGAAAGTCTGTGTAGCGAAGAACATTCCCGAGGATGAAGCTGTCGACCGACTCTTGCAGCTTATCGCAGAGAATGAATCTATTAAGTGAGCTGAAGCCATTCCGTGTCGTCTTATAGCATCTTGCGGTAGCAACGATGACGACGATACGGAGTGGCTTCCAAGTATTGCCATTGCGACAGCACACCTTCGTTGCTCTCCATCTGCGGACCTGTGATAGCCCACTCGAAATGGTAGCGTTGGAACCAGCGGATGAGATCGTCGAAGATGAGCGCATTAGCACCCTTGGAGCGATATTCGGGCAATACACCGATAAGCAGCAAGTCGACGAGTGGCGTCTTGTGCCATTTGAGGACTTTCAGCATGTGCCACCATCCGAAGGGCAGGAAACGACCGTCATGTGTCTTCTGCATAGCCTCAGAGAACGAGGGGAAGGTGATGCCGAAACCGACTAGTTTGTCACCATCCATGATTCCCGTCACTAAGTTCAGGTCGGCTATCTTAATGTAGTCGTTTACCAGTTTGTTAATTTGGTGATCGGACAACTGGCTGAAACCATAGAGATCTTTATAGGTGGCATTAAGCAAATCAAAGATCTTATATCCCCATCCCTCATCAATCAGTTCCTTGCGCGTAAACTTATGAACACGCAGACCATAGCGTTTACGCACCATTTCGGTGATTTTTGAGAACTTCTCCGGCACGACCTCTGGCACTTTCACCTTCATCTCCACGTAGTCATTGTCTTTCTTGAAACCCTGCATCTGTTCCATGTGTTGTGGATAGTAGGGGTAGTTATAGTTGACGTACATGGTGGATAGCTGGTCGAAACCGTCAACAAGCATGCCTTCGCGGTCGGTGTCAATGAAGCCCAAGGGTCCGGCTATCTCCGTCATGCCCTTGCTCTGTCCCCATTTCTCAACAGCCTGTAACAAGGCAGAACTGACAGCGATGTCGTCGATAAAGTCGAACCATCCGAAACGTACCTGATGGCAGTTCCATCGTTCATTGGCACGTCGGTTGATGATAGCTGCCACACGGCCCACCATCTTGCCGTCTCGGAAAGCCATGAAATAACAGGCTTCACAACATTCAAAGGAGGGGTTTTTATCTTGTCGCAGTGTCATTATCTCATCCCTGTATAGATAAGGCACAGCACAGTTGTTGCCGCGATACAAATCGTAGTAGAACTGGACGAACTGTACCAGTTCTTTATGGTTAGTCACTTGTTTGATTTCAATCGTGCTCATTCTTTATGTTGAGTTAAAATCGACCAAAGGTCGAGTTCTCATTTTTCTTTTCAATGTGCAAAGATACAAAATAAAATGAAAATGTATCATGAGAAAGTGGAATTTTTGGCATAAAAGTTAAACGAAAACGAATTACGAACGTCTTAATAAAAATTTATTAGAACAAATAAAGTATAGTAACAATGAAAAAAATGATTTTGATGGCCGTGACAATGATGGCCGCACTAACGGTAAGTGCACAGAACCAAGGAGATTGTAAAAAGAAATGTGATATGAACGAGAAAAAATGCGAAAAGGAATGCTGCCAGAAGACGCGCAGTGCCAGTTTCCTCTATGAGAAGGATTTGAAGTGGGAAGATGCAGAGCCGGGTGTACAGCGCCAGATCATGGGCTACGACGGTCAGCTGATGGTTGTGAAGGTTAAGTTTGAGAAGGGTGCCATCGGCAAGCCCCACAGACATTATCACACTCAGGCCACCTATGTTGCCAGTGGTAAGTTCGAACTGACCATTGACGGTGAGAAGAAAATCCTAAGTGCTGGCGACGGCTATTATGTGGCTCCTGATGTGCTTCACGGTGCCGTATGTCTGGAAGCCGGTGTGCTGATTGACACGTTCAGCCCCATGCGTGCTGATTTCTTGGGCAAGAAATAAGATAAAACAGTACAACCATGAAACGGCTGACCTTATATGTTGCAATCTTCCTTGTCGCCTTGTCCGCAAAGGCTGGCGACAAGGAGGTAGAGCAGACCATGCGCCGCGCCACGCAATACATGATGGACGTGGCATCTTACAAAGGTGGATTCGTATGGAACTATCTGCCTGATTATTCGCGACAGTGGGGTGAGCTGGAGGCTTGGCGTACGATGGTGTGGCTTCAATCACCAGGTACGCCAGACATCGGACAGGTGTTGCTGGATGCCTATCATGTGACGGGCGACGAATATTATTACGACAGTGCCTGCAAGGTGGCACGTTGCATCATACATGGTCAGCAACCCTCAGGAGGCTGGAACTATATGTTCGACTATGAGTCAGAGGAGACCACAAAACGCTGGTATGCCACTATCGGTCGTCAGGCCTGGCGATTGGAGGAGTTCCAGCATTACTATGGCAATGCTACTTTCGACGACGAAGCAACGATGCACAGTGCTGAGTTCCTGCTCCGCATCTACCTGGAGAAAAAAGATCCAGAGTTCCATGCCGCCTTACAACGTGCTATCGGTTTCTTCTTGAAGAGCCAGTACGAGAATGGCGGGTGGCCTCAACGCTATCCGTTGATGTATGATCACCCGTTCCGTGGTCAGGCAGATTATTCGTCGTTCATCACGATTAATGACGACGTGATGCCTCGTAACATCGACTTCCTCATCCAATGCTATACCTCGTTGGGAATGGAAGAACTGAGGGAACCTATCCTGAGAGCGATGTACTGTATGCGTGACTTACAACAACCACTGCCCTTGGCAGGGTGGGCTGACCAGTATAGTGTCAAAGACCGTAAGCCGGCACATGCCCGTAGTTATGAGCCACGCGCGGTGAACACAGGAACGACTGTTGCCATGATTCGCCAGATGGTGGAGTTCTACAAGATGACGGGTGACAAGAGTTTCTTACAAGGAATTCCCAATGCTATCCGCTTTTTGGAGCGTCAGCAGTTGCCTGATGAATGGGTGTCGATGCTAGGTCGTCGTCCGTTGGGTGAGGGTGATATCTTCCTGCCCAGATTCATCAACCCCGACAATGGTAAACCGATGTACGTACACCGGAAGGGTTCCAACGTCGTGAATGGTGAGTACTATACCGACAGTATTCCTCAGGGAACGATAGCCCATTACAGTTCTTTCTATTCAGCCAATCCCGAAGCGCTCCGCCAACTGCTACGTGAGACGGAGGCATTGGATGCCAAGCAGTTGCAGGAGAATTCTCCCTTGAAGCAGGCTGCTACCAGCGGTCCGCAAGAATGTTACTATCGTCGTCCGATGGGTGCGCGCCGGCAGTTTGGCATGCCAAGTGTTGATGCCGTCATCTCCTCGTTGGATGAGCAAGGCCGATGGCTAACCGTTTTCAACCAGATTTCCAACCCTTATCAACCGATTCCGTCCACCATGCCTGCCAGTAGTGAGGACCGTTCTTATGCGCAGAAGATGGTAGGTGATGAGTATGATACCTCGCCTTACGAGAACCGAAGCGTGAAAGGTATCTCCACGCGAACCTATATCTGGAACATGGTGATGTTGATGAACTATCTGCGCAACCGGAAATAATGCAGTATTTAGGTGAATTGATTTCTATTGGCGTGGCTTTCTCCTGGACTGCCACCGCCCTTCTTTCAGAGTTTGGCAGCAAGCGTATGGGCAACTTGGTGCTCAATGTGTTGCGCATGATGCTTGCCTTACTGTTCGGCTCGTTGATGTTTTGGCTGACAACAGGCAGTCCGCTACCGCTGAGTGGTTCCATGCAAGCCTATGGTTGGATGCTGTTGTCAGGACTGGTAGGCTATGTCATAGGCGACTATTGTCTCTTCCAGTGCTATATCATTATCGGTTCGCGTTTCGGACAGCTGTTTATGACATTGGCTCCCCTTGCTGCAGCATTTACTGCCTGGCTTTCCTTAGGCGAACAAATGACCTTCATGAGTATGGTGGCAATGCTGGTCACCCTCTCTGGTATTGCCATCTCGGTCTTAGGCCGTGGAGAGCACCATCGGGTGTCATTGAAACTGCCCCTTAACGGGGTGCTTTTCGCCATCGGAGCAGCTGTATGCCAAGGCGTAGGACTGGTGCTGAGCAAGATAGGCATGAACTATTACGAAGCTTCTATGGATGGACAGCAGGCAGCATGGCTCTTGCCGTTCTCTGCCAATTTCTTCCGTTGTATTGCAGGTCTGTTGGGTTTCACCTTATTATTGTATTTCAAGGAAGGACTGAAACCCCTGCGTGAAGCCTTGTGTGACAAGGTAGACATGACGGCAGCAACCACCACGACCATCTTTGGTCCGTTTGTGGGAGTGGGCTTCTCGCTGATGGCTGTCCAGTACACGGGTGCAGGAATAGCCAGTACACTGATGGCGCTGACGCCTATTATCATCATCCTGCCATCCTATTGGCTGTTCCGTCAGCCAATCACCTTTAAAGGCGTGTTGGGAGCACTGATTAGTGTGGTGGGCGTGTCTTTATTCTTCCTTTCCTGACAATTGTTGGATGTATTGCCATAGCTGGCGATAGAAAGGGTGGCGAGTCAATGTGTTCTTGTCGCCCAGGATAATCAGTTTCATGCGGGCTCGTGTGATGGCTACATTCATGCGTCGCAGGTCGCGTAGGAATCCGATTTGTCCGTCGTCGTTGGCTCGTACCATAGAGATGATGATGACGTCGCGCTCCTGTCCCTGGAAACCGTCGACGGTGTTGACGCTGATGAGTCGTCGGAAGGGTTTGAAAAACTCCCGTTTCATCAGTAGGCGCCGTAAGTGTTGCACCTGGGCCCGATAGGGTGAGATGATGCCGACGTCGATACGCTCGTCCAAGATGCGTTGCTTGCCGATGCGCTCGAAATAGTGTTGCAGGGTGTTCAGCGTGAGTTCTGCCTCTGCCTTGTTGATTCGCCCGAAGGATTCTCCGACGAATTGTTCGTGGTAATCGGGCTTTTCTAGATTGTCTAGATGATTGGGACTAATCCATTCTATTGGGATATCCAGGTCGAGGATGCTGCGGTATTTTACCTCTGGTGCGCTCTCCACCTTTCCCTCATAGAAATAGTTGCTGCTGAACCGCATGATGTCGTCGTTCATGCGGTATTGTATCTTCAGCAAGGTGACGGCCTCCGGATGCATTTCCACGATGCGCTCCATGAGTGTCTTGCCTAGTCCGGCTTTGAGGGCTGCGATGCTCTTGACGGTGGGAGGAAGCTGACAATGGTCGCCAGCCAGGATGACGCGACTGACACGGCGCATGGGAATCCAGCAGGCTGCTTCCAGGGCTTGGGCTGCCTCGTCGATAAACAAGGTGCCAAACTTCTGACCGTCCAATAGGCGATTGCTGCTGCCTACCAACGTGGAGGCGATGACGCGAGCCTCGCCGAAGAGACCGCTGTTGATGCGGATTTCCAGTTCGGTAGCCCTGCTCTTCAGGCTTTCCAGTTTCTGGTGGAAATGCTCATCAGCGCGTTTCCGATGGCTACGCAGTTCACGAATAGCCTTGCGTATAGCCCATAGCTGGGTATAGTCGGGATGGGCTTCGAAGCGACGCTCATAGGTAAACGACAGCATCTTGTCGTTCACTCGGGTGGGGTTGCCGATGCGTAACACGTTGATGCCTCGGTCAACCAGTTTCTCGGAAATCCAGTCGACGGCCATGTTGCTCTGTGCGCAGACCAGCACCTGGTTCTCGCGCATCAGCGCCTCACGGATAGCTTCTACGAGCGTTGTCGTCTTGCCTGTTCCTGGCGGTCCGTGTACGATAGCCACATCCTTTGCCCTCAGCACTTGGTTGACGGCTTCCTCTTGTGTGGGGTTCAGGTAGGGGAAGTGCAAGGAAGGGAAGACAAAGGTCTCAGGTTTCTGGTGTGAATAGAACAGGTCGCGCAGGTATCCCAGCCGTCCTTTCCCCTTGATGGCACGGTCCAGGGCGTCCATCATGGTTCGATAGGATGTCTCGTCGAACGACAGTTGGACACCCAGGTTCTCGGCATTCTGCAAGTCAAGGACGCTTGTGCCGTCAGGTATGGTGATGACCATACGGTCGCCATCGGCATAGCTGACGGTGGCTGTATAGCGGAAATACGAAATCTTGGAATGGTCTGTGTCGACGGAAAAGAACTGGACTGGTCGACCGAACTCAAAACTGTGCTCAATATCCGTATCGGTCTGGCGCATCACCTCGACAGCCAGTTGGTTGAGTGAGTTGTAATAGCTGCGGATGACTTTGACAGGCCACCATGCATCGCCGCGTTTCACCTTCCGTTCTATCCCGATCTGTTCGGTCTGCTGACGGAAGGCCTCCTTTTCAGTATTATACTCCAACTGCAACAAGAGGCGTTGCTGTTGGAGTAGTTGTATGGGCGATGTTTGTGGAGCCATCTCTTAGTGGATGTATTTCATGATGATTTCCACGGCTTCATCCTCCGTATGGTCGTCCATGTTGATGACCAGGTCGTAGTTGCGCGTGTCGTATCTTGAAGTACCCGTGTATTTCTTGACATAGTTCTCGCGCATCTCGTCCACCTTGGTGATAATCTCGCGCGCTTCCTCAGCGGAGATTCTGCGTTTCCTAATCAGACGGTCTATACGGTGTTGCATGGAGGCTTGAATCAGAATGCTCAGGTGGTTGGGATGATCGCGGAAGATATAGAATCCGCTACGTCCGGCAATGACACATGAGCCGTCGTCTGCCATACTCTTCAGTATCTCCGTCTCTGTCTGGAAGATATCGTCTGTTAACAGGAAATCGGGAATACTGTTGGGGGTTCCTATGTACTGAGGGGCCACGTAGTTAGGCATCACCATCATGCTACGCTTGAAGTCTGCCAACCAGTTGTGCTTCTGTCCTTTCAGACGCTCAATCTCTTCAACGGTGAGGTGGTACTGGTCTTTCAACTGTTGGATGAGTACCTTGTCATAGAAAGGAACCATCAACTTCACGCCTAGTTTCTCACCAATGGTTCTGCCACCGGAACCCAACTCACGATTAATCGTAATGACAAATTTCTCGTTCTTCTTCATGCTGATTAATTTAAAAAGTGTTAGTGTTAGTATGTCTTAGTGGTTGCAAAGATACAATTAAGTAAGCACAAAACCAAAAAGATGGATGATTATTTGAAAATTTTATATACCTTTGCAACGATGGAACACTTACATCCGCTACATACCGACCTGCAGAAGCCCCAGCGTTTTACCTATCCTTTCTGCTATGAGCCGCATCCGCTATGCCAGTTGGCGGCTCGTGAGGTGCAGACCTTTATCGGCAGTCATGTGGAAATCAGGGAGGATGCTGACCGAGGCAAGATGTTTGGCGTGTTGGTGGTGGAGCATCAGGGTAGCTTGGCTTATCTGGCGGCTTATAGCGGGTTGTTGGCAGGCAGAAACGATTGGGATTTCTTCGTGCCTCCCGTCTATGATGCGCAACAGCCCGACGGACATTTCAAGACGACGGAGCGCGAGATATCTCTCACCGCTCACCTCTCTCCACTTACTTCTAAAAAGATGTCGCAGGACCTGCAGATGTGGCTCTTCCATCAGTACCAGTTGCTCAATGCTCGTGGTGAGGTAAGGGATTTGGTGGACATCTGGCAAGATTATTATGCCCGACCAAAATTGCGTGAGAAGTATCCGTTGCCTCCAGGTGGGACGGGTGACTGTTGTGCGCCAAAGCTCTTGCAATATGCTTATCAACAGGGGTTGCATCCTGTATGTATGGCGGAGTTCTGGTGGGGTGCTACGACAAAGACCGAACTGCGTCAGCATCTGAACTACTATCCGGCTTGTCGGGGTAAGTGCAAGCCCGTCCTCACGTGGATGTTGCAAGGGTTGGAGGTAGATCCTGACCCTGAGCTTCAGGGCTTTGCCCGATTGGAGGTGAAGACCATCTATGAAGACGATGCTATGGTGGTGGTCGACAAGCCCAGCGGGATGTTGTCTGTGCCCGGACGCATTGAGGATTATAGTGTCGAGACCGTCATGCAGCAACGCTATCCTGGCTGTATGGTTGCTCATCGGCTGGATATGGGGACGTCAGGACTGCTGATTGTCGCAAAGACGTTAGCGGTGTATCGCCTCTTGCAGGAGCAGTTCATCAAACATCAAGTCAGGAAGAAATATGTGGCGATGTTGGAAGCCCACCCAAACCCTCCCCAGGGGTGGGGTGTTAAATACCAGCAATCAACTAACCAACATCCCTCCCTTGGGGAGGGCTTGGGTAGGCTTTGCCGCATTTCCCTTCCGCTCCGTCCTGACCCGATGAATCGTCCGCGCCAGGTCGTCGACTTGGAACACGGCAAGCCGGCGGTGACGGACTACGAGTTTCTGAGCTACGATCTTGTAGCACTCTATCCGCAAACGGGTCGCACCCACCAGCTCCGCATCCATTGTGCCCATCCCGACGGGTTAGGTCGTCCTATTGTGGGCGACGAGCTCTATGGCACGAAGGGCGACAGATTGATGCTCCACGCCTCGGAGATATGGTTTCGTCACCCCATTACAGGTCAGGAGATGCACCTCGCATCCTCTCCCCCCTTCGTTGATTCTGAAATTTAATCTTTAATTTTTAATATAAAAAGTATGGTTAAGCACATTATCCTCTGGACATTGAATCCAGAACTCTCAGAAGAAGAGAAGAAAGCCGTTAAGGCAGGTATTAAAGCTGGTTTGGAAGGACTTGTAGGAAAGGTCCCCGGACTCATCGACGTAAAGGTACACATTGACGGACGCCTGGCATCCTCGAATGCCGATGTGATGTTAGACAGCACCTTGGAGAGCGAAGAGGCGCTGAAGGGCTATGCCGTTCATCCTGAGCACGTCGCAGTAGCCAACGGAAAGGTTCGCCCCTATACCGTTCAGCGCTCTTGCCTCGACTTCGAAATCTAAGGCTCTCTCAAGGTTAGGAATCGCCTCCAGGCTTTGTTTTTAGTCCGTCCCGACGGACTGCGAGTCCGAACCTACGGACTCGCGGCTACTATTAATACCCAAGGTTGTTCCCCCATAACCTTGGGTTATTTCGCAATAAGCGTCCCTTATTCATCAATAAGCGTTCCTTATTCGACGCAAAAAAAAGTTTTTCGATTTTACCCTCCCTTCCTCCCTTTTTCGCTCGGAATCCCTTTATTTACTGGGGTTCACGGACGGGAGGGAAAACAAACATCCCTCCCGTTTCCCTCCCGTCTAGGGTCCCTTGTTTTCAAAATGGGAGGGAGCGAACCAAAAAAAGGGAGGGTAACGGGAGGGACAATCATTCTCCCTCCCGTGCCTCAAACGCCCTGTACATCGGCATTTGAGAGGGGTGACGGGAGGAAGGGAGGGTAAAATCGCAATTCCTATTTCTCCGAAAGTAATTTTCGTTACTTTCGGAGAAATTAATTTTCTATTCGGAGTAATGGTAATTACTTCCGGAAAAACTTTGTGGATTCAGAATTAATCTTTATCTTTGCAGACGATTCGAATAGCCTGAAAGGGTTGAGAATCATCATTTTTGTGGTATAAAAGGACGTTTACGGACGTTATCTTCACTTGCTAATCTCGCAAATTACGCATTTCACCGAAGATACGCAACCGAAGCGTTCACGTTGGTGTATTGTAACTAGCCCTACCTTAGGTGGGGTGTGTCAATATATCTCAACGTGGGCTATCTCGAGTTGCTTATCCTGGTGAAAGGGCAATGCGAGAGCCTGCAAGTGGGATAGGCAGAAGTAGAGCACCCACGTTTCTTTATTTTATGTATTTAGCCAAATCCGGGAGACTATAGGCACTGAGATAGAATTATCTGAGTATGGGGCTTATAGTAAAATTATTCGTAAATGACACCAACAACTGGCTTGCACAGCTGTTTCGTTATATAATCGTCGGTGGAATTGCTTTTCTTGTTGACTATGGACTACTTTTCTTACTAACCGAATATTTCCATTTTCACTATCTGCTTTCTGCTACCATTTCCTTTATAGCAGGACTCATCGTCAATTATGCCATCAGCACTCGCTGGATATTCAGAAATTCTAAGCTTGATAATCGCATGATGGAATTTATTATTTATAGTCTTATAGGCGTCATTGGTCTTTTAGTCAATAACGCAATGCTTTATCTACTGACAGATTGTATTCATATACATTATATGCTATCAAAACCAATAACCGCAGCTATCGTTATGGCATGGAACTTTATAGGACGTAAAATCATATTATTCAAATCATAAAAAGCAATGAAAGAAGAGAATAAAAAAGCAATTATTGTAGGTGCAGGACCTGCTGGTATAACAGCAGCTTATGAACTGCAGGAAAGAACCGATATTCATCCCGTTATTCTTGAAGAAACGGAAGCTATTGGCGGTATATCACAGACAGTGAACTACAAGGGTAACAGAATGGATATCGGTGGCCACAGGTTTTTCAGTAAGAGCAAGAGAGTAACAGATTTCTGGCAGAAAATAATGCCCTTGCAAGGCGCACCTTCACAAGATGACATAATCATTGGGAAAAAGAAGAATCTATCACCCAATGGTCCTGATCCTGAAAAAGAAGACAGGGTTATGTTGGAGCGTGAAAGGGTCTCCCGTATTTTCTACTTGCGCCATTTTTTTGATTATCCGATATCACTCAAATGGAGTACATTTAGCGGTATGGGATTGTGGAGAACTGTTCGTGCCGGATTCGGGTATCTTAAGGCTACAATAGTCAAACTTCCGGAGACATCACTTGAGAACTTTTATATTAATCGTTTTGGACGCCAGCTATACAGTATGTTTTTTGAAGACTATACTGAAAAGGTATGGGGTATTCATCCTTCTAAACTTGGTGCAGACTGGGGATCACAGCGAGTAAAGGGATTATCAATATTGACCATCATTAAAGACATGCTTAGTAAAGCCCTTGGCATAAAAGGTAAAGGTAAGGTTGAGACATCTCTAATTGAATCGTTTGTATATCCCAAATTGGGACCAGGCCAGTTATGGGAAGCTGCTGCAGAGGATGTCAAGAAACGTGGTGGCGAAATATACATGCAAAGCAAAGTGACAGGCATTCAAATTACCGATGGACATGTGGTTTCTGTTGAAGTATTAATGCCAGATGGAAGCAAACAGCAAATGGACTGTAAATACCTATTCAGTAGCATGCCTATTAAAGATCTTATCGCATGTATCAAGGGGATAGAAATTCCTGAAGATGTACGCAGGATTGCTTCGGAACTTCCATATAGAGATTTCATAACTGTAGGTCTGCTGGTTAAGAAGCTAAACATGCACAACCAAACAAGCATTAAAACCTACAAAAACAGAATACCAGACACATGGATTTATATTCAAGAACGCGACGTCAAGATTGGAAGACTTCAGGTTTTCAACAACTGGTCACCCTATCTGATCAAGGACTTTAAGGAAACGATGTGGATAGGACTTGAATACTTCTGCTCAGAAGGTGATGAATTATGGCAGATGTCCAAGGAGGATTTTATTAATATGGCCATCAAGGAACTCGTTTCCATAGGATTCATTGAGGCCAGTGATGTGCTTGATAGCACTCAGGTTAAGATCCGAAAGGCTTATCCTTCTTATTTTGGCTCATACTATGAATTGGACAAGGTGAAACATTTCTTGAACCAGATAGACAATTTGTATTGTGTTGGACGTAATGGTCAACATCGCTATAACAATATGGATCACTCAATGCTTACAGCAATGGAGGCTGTAGATGCTATTTGTAATGGGAATAATAACAAACAAGCTATTTGGGCAGTAAATACGGAGGAAGATTATCATGAAACTAAGTAAAGATTTGAAGATTATTTATTTGTTAGCAATAGCAAGTTCACTTATACTTATTTTGGGATGGGGAGTTCTAAAAACGCCTGATAGTCCTACGTATGTCGAAGCATGGGATCATATTTCAAATGGTGAAATAGACATATTTCGAACCCCCATATATCCTATTTTCTTGGGCTTAATGAAACTGGCTTTTGGAACTTATTTCCTTACAGCAGCCATTTGTGTACAACATATAGTATTTCTTATCTCAATTCGATTCTTCTATATAATAACACAAGAGTTATGTTCTTCCTTCAACATTAGCTTCTGGATCACTTTATTTTATTCAATCTTCCCGTGTATAACTACCTGGAACAATTTTATTCTTACAGAGTCTTTTGCTTTTTCTGGAACCATTTTTTTGATATATCTTATAATAAAGATGACACATCAGGAACATAAAATCTATTGTACGATAATAATTGCTATTTTGTTATCTATGTTAATGCTTCTAAGACCAGCATTAGTTTATATGCTTCCTGTTTTCTTTATTGGATGGAGTTATTTCTTTGTAAAAAAGCAGAAAATGATTGCAACCCTTGGAATAATAGGAACTCTTTTTGCTACTGTCTCACTCTTTTCATATATGAAAGTATTTGAAAATAAGTATGGAATATTATCTTCTTCATGTGTTGGCACCATCAACCAAATGGTTATTGCTTATCAATACAACCTGATTAATCCTGATGTCATTGAAAATGGACAATTAAAAGAAGATATCGAAAACAAGTCCAGAGAGGTAAGTATAATGACGCTGATTAAATCTTATGGTCTTAAAGATGTTCACAATGTAATTATGGATTCATATAAAAGCCATCCTAATAAAGTAATAAAAAGTTGTTTTGGTCGTTTGTATCGATCTAAATCAAAATCTTTATTCCTAACTTTAGCACCAGGATTCGCAACAGTTTTTGATATGATCGGATTCAATCTCAATACGCTTTATCTTTTTATAATTATCTACACTATCATCCTTTTACGTTGGATTTATATGAAACGTTCATTACCATGGACTACATCTTTTATATATATGTTAGGTGTAAGTAACATAATTGTTGCTATTATTGGAGCTCAAGAAGAGTGGGAAAGATTAGTTCTACCTTCACTTCCCTTATATTTATTATTGTTTGGACAATTATGTACTCTGTTTAGTGTCAAATCCGTCAAGCAACTAGAATTAAAATAAAGAAAATTCCTTTTGGAGAATTTGCTACAAATTCCTATGGAAAGACCATTAAGAACGCTGGGATTGGTACCTGTTTCTCATCTAAAAAAATCAGAGGAACATATAGCCTCAAAAACATTATGCCAGCTCTGCTAATCATTTCCTGAGTTTCTCCGTAAGTGATAGACCACGGAACGGTTCTTGCTTAGGCAAGCGACTTCGTCAATTATTCTGATTCGTTTGAGAACTCCGCAAAATAACCCTGCCTTACGCAAAAATAAGGCTGGGTTTATTGCGTGAAAAAAGGTACTCCCACCTGATTGATTCTAAGACGCAGGAATTGGAAGAGGCTCGTTCAATAGCCGAATCTTTCTTATTTAATGCTGTATTTCATCTGCAGTTTCAAGAAGGGTTTTACATGATCATACATGCGCATGTAGGTCCTGTTGTATCCGCTTTCTCGTAGTCGTATTGTGAGAAGTGGCTCCGTCTACCGATGCCGTGATACTCAGTTTTTCTCTTGGGTCGCCTAACTGTGCCAAAGCTATCATGCACTGAAATAAAGCCAGGCTAACAAACATGATTCTTTTAGTAATTTGTGTTGTCATGTTGATTATAACGCTCTCCCTCTTTTTTTTTATTGTAGCTTTAACAATAAAAAAGCCTCGCTTCAATTACTGAGCGAGGCTTCTTTTTATGGTGTAATCGTCGATTACTTGTTCAGGGCGAGGTCGATAGCAACGGCGATAGCTACGGTGGCACCTACCATTGGGTTGTTACCAATACCCAGGAAGCCCATCATCTCAACGTGAGCAGGAACAGAAGAAGAACCTGCGAACTGAGCGTCAGAGTGCATACGACCCATGGTGTCGGTCATACCGTAAGAAGCAGGACCAGCAGCCATGTTGTCGGGGTGCAGGGTACGACCCGTACCACCACCGGAAGCTACTGAGAAGTAGGGCTTGCCAGCCAGTGTGCGCTCCTTCTTATAGGTACCTGCAACGGGGTGCTGGAAGCGGGTGGGGTTGGTAGAGTTACCCGTGATAGATACGTCAACGTTCTCCTTCCACAGGATAGCGACACCCTCGCGAACATCGTCAGCACCATAGCACTTTACCTTCAGACGGCTGGGGTTGTTGCCATAGGGAACCTCCTTGACAACCTTCAGCTCAGAGGTGAAGTAGTCGAACTGAGTCTGTACGTAGGTGAAACCGTTGATACGGCTGATGATCTGGGCAGCGTCCTTGCCAAGACCGTTCAGGATAACGCGGAGGGGCTTCTTACGAACCTTGTTGGCCATCTCGGCAATCTTGATGGCACCCTCGGCAGCAGCGAAAGACTCGTGACCAGCCAGGAAGGCGAAGCACTCAGTCTCCTCGCGGAGCAGACGGGCAGCCAGGTTACCGTGACCGATACCAACCTTACGGTCGTCAGCTACAGAACCAGGGATGCAGAAGCTCTGCAGACCGATACCGATAGCCTCGGCAGCGTCAGCAGCGGTCTTTACGCCCTTCTTGATAGCGATAGCGGCACCACAAACGTAGGCCCACTTAGCGTTCTCGAAGCAGATACGCTGGGTGTCCTCACACATCTGGTAGGGGTCTACACCAGCCTTTTCACAAATCTCGTTGGCTTCCTCGATAGAGTTGATGCCATTCTCCTTCAGAGCAGCAAGAACCTGGTTGATACGGCGCTCCTGACTCTCAAACTGTACTTTTCTAATCATTGTCGTATCCTCCTTATTCTTTACGTGGGTCAATAGCCTTTACTGCACCCTGCTCCTCAGTCGTGCGACCGTAAGAACCGGTGTTCTTCTTCATAGCCTCATTGGCGTCCATACCGTTCTTGATGGCTTCCATCATCTTGCCCAGGTGTACATACTCGTAACCACAAACCTCGTTGTTGGCGTCGAGATACATCTTGGTGATGTAACCCTCGGTGAGCTCCAGGTAACGGGTACCCTTGGCAACGGTGCCATAGAGTGTACCGGTCTGTGAGCGGAGACCCTTACCCAGGTCCTCCAGACCAGCGCCGATAGCCAGACCGCCCTCAGAGAAAGCACTCTGAGTACGACCATAGACAATCTGCAGGAACAGTTCGCGCATAGCGGTGTTGATAGCGTCGCAAACCAAGTCGGTGTTCAGAGCCTCCAGCAAGGTCTTGCCAGGAAGAATCTCACTGGCCATAGCTGCTGAGTGAGTCATACCGGTGCAACCGATGGTCTCAACCAAAGCCTCCTGGATGATACCATCCTTCACGTTGAGGCTCAGCTTGCAGGCACCCTGCTGAGGAGCACACCAACCAATACCGTGGGTATAACCCGAAATGTCCTTAATCTCTTTTGCCTGAATCCATTTGCCCTCCTCGGGAATGGGTGCAGGTCCATGGTAGGCACCTTTGCAGACGCTACACATGTTTTCAACTTCCTTTGAATAAATCATTTTTGTATGAATATAAAATGAATAATAAAATATGTATTCGTTTAGACCTACAAAATTACTCAGTAAATTCCAACTTTCCAAATCAACTTTCCTATATTTAAGAACAATTAACAAGGTATTTTGCCACTTGTTTGCTGTATTGCCAAATTCTTCGTAACTTTGCCAAGTGCATATTACAAAACGAGAAATGAAAATTGAAGAATTGAATCTTGACGAACGTGTAGAGCGTGCTGTCGAGAATTTTATGGCGGGATATGGGTGCTGTCAGAGTGTTGTTGCTGCCTTTAGCGACTTGTATGGACTGGACGAGATGATGGCCAAGCGCATAGCTGCCGGTTTTGGAGGTGGCGTAGGGCGGATGCGCATGATGTGTGGTGCCGTTTCTGGCATCGTTATGCTTGTTGGTCTTGACTGTGGACAGACTGAGGGTAGTGACCGCGAGGGCAAGTCGGCCTGCTACAAGGTTGTGCAAGAACTGCTTGCCCAGTCGCAGTCTGAGAACGGCAGCCTGATCTGTGCCGAGATATTGGGACTGAAAGGTCACGAGAAAGCACAATGCAGCTATGTGGCATCACCTCGTACGGCGGAATATTACAAGACGCGCCCTTGTGCTGCCAAGGTGGAGAGTGCCGCTCGCATCTTCGCGGACTATCTGAAATCGAAGTCGGATAGGTAACTTACTTAATCACGACCTTCTTGCCATTTTTAATATAGAGTCCTTGCTTTGGCTTGCCGTTGAGACGGCGCCCCTGAAGGTCGTAGTAGGGAGCATCCAGGTTGCTGTCCACCGTGCGGATGCCGTCGATAGCCGTTACACCCTGAGGGGTCACCTTTGTGCCCATCTTGACGGTGACATCCAACAGGAAATCGCCTAAAAAGAATCCGGCATAATCGGGATATACCATGATGTGTGCGTCTTTCTGCACATCCACTTTGTCTAAGATACCATCCAAGGCCAGTGGGAGCAGTTGGAGAATCTGCCCCGTTGGTATGGGGTCATACGATATGCCCTTCATAGGCGTCTCTGCCCCTTCCATGTCCGCCAGCATGATAATGCTGTAGGGCCTCTGCCATGTGCGTGTGTCGTTGTTCTTGATGTAGAACTCGGCCTCTAGGGTCCTGTTATCCTTATAATCTATCGTGTAGTCCACCATCTGAAGGTCGTAGAAGTGCGGACTGTTCTCCACGGTGACTTTGGCTTTGTCGTGAGTTACCAACCCTAAGAAATACTCTAACTCGACATTTATGTCTCCTTGACAGGGTATGGTCATGGGATAGGTCAAAGTGATGCGCTCACCGGGATAGATTTCGGTAGGACGCAAGGTTGTCTTGGGGTCCAGTGCCGACAAGGACTTTCCTTGTTTTGACTTGCCGGAAACGTTGAGTCTGGTGACTGTGCTGACCTCTTGCTCGTCCTGGTTCTCAACGACAACTACCAGGGTGTTCTCCTCCAGCGGTGTCGGTGTTGTTTCAAAGTGGGCATCTACGATTTTCAGTTTCATGGAACGACGGAGCGTAGCCTTCGCATCCTTTACATCCACATAGAAGCACTGTCCCTGCTCACAAAATGTCTGCCATGTTGCTGTGGCATCGTCGGCCTCGCGGGCTATCGGCCAGAGTGCATAGCTACCGTCGGCCAGCGACAGCTGCTTAGTCTTGTAAAACTGACCGGCAATCATTCCATTGATGTACTTGGTGGTCGTATCGTTCTTCAATACGGGAACGAAAGTGCCGTCATCATTCCTGATGCCTAAGCCCATATAATAGGCCGTATTCTCTAAATTGAAATCGGTGTATGCCGCCTGATAAACCATGACAGTATCGACTGTGATCAGTTCGTTGTAAAGAGTCAGTTTCTTGACGACTTCCGGCACTTCCGTCTCCTGTCCTGTGCTTTTCTCCATACCGAGGATAATCTGCTGGTTGGTAGCAAAGCCAAGGTCTGTGCTGGAGGCTGACCCCACGCTGGTGTTATCTTTGGGGTTCAGCACGTTAATGGCGAAATAGCCGTCGTTCATCCCTGCCCATCCCCAATTGACGTGGAACATGCCATTGCCGTCATAGCCGTCAATGACAAACTCATGACCACCGCTGGAGCTCTGTCCGCTGAAACACACAGGGCGCTTGTGGTTCAGCTCGTTCCATATCACCTGCTTCCATCCCTCGATGGTATATCCGGAACGGTTGACGTTATGGGTGGCTTGTGAATAGCCAAAATAGCGTCGCAAGGCATTGACAATGAACTCATGTTGCGTACCCGACGCTTCTGGCGTATAGGTCATCTTGACGGCCTGTCCGCAGTAGCGCATCAGTTCGGCAACAGCCATACGCTGAGCCTCAGTACCAGGCTGTTCTGTGGTATAGTTGGGCAGCATCTGGTCCCACTTGAACGTGGTGGCAGGCAGTTCTGGCAGCGTACACGGCTCTTTTTCATTGTACATGAAGGTGTAGGACGGTATCGTGGTCGTGGCATCCTGCGGCCATCGGTGGTAGTACATGACCTGAGCCATTGCCGTAGCCACACATCCCGTGGCACTGTGCTTGCCTTTCCAGCTGCTCTTCTCCGTGCCTTCATAGACGGGTGTCATCAGGTCGTATGGCTCTATCTGATACCACGTTGTCTGGAGCATCGGGGTAATGGGCGCCAAACCGGTGTCTTCGGTCTGCTGAAAGGCTGTGTAGCTTTTGCTGAGACGGCAAATATCGTCGGCATAGCTCTGAAGCCACGAGCGCATATTGTCGGGCATGTCGTCGGTGTCAATACTTCCCGTCAGGCTATAGCCCAGGATGGGTATGGTACGGTCGTCGCCAGAGGCTATGACATATCCCCCACCCTCTATATTAAAAGCATAGAGCAGCTGTGTACCGGCATCGGTTTGCTGCATATTGAGGGAAAGCTGTGCGCGATGCATCGCTGATGATAAACCTTGGCGTTGTTGCATGAAGGCACGAGCCTTCTCCATGGCCTCTTGCTGGCTCACTTCCGCTGCGAACATGGTTATCCCCGTAGCGAGAATAAAGAGTAATGTTACAATCCTTTTCATTGTTTCATCGGTTATGTGTAGGTAAATCAGTCTGTAATGAATTGCTGCAAATTTACGAATTATTCTGGTAATTCCAAAATAAAAAGTATATTTTATGTAAATTCGACATAAAAGGGACCGACATTGTTGTCAGGCCTAAAAACATTTTATAAAAACTGAAATCTGACATCTGAAACATCATTTTCACTTCCATATGGGTGAACGAAATTACCCAAAAAGAGCCTGGCTGAATCATTAGCCAGGCTCTTTTCCTGTCGGGATGAGGCGACTCGAACGCCCGACCCCTACGTCCCGAACGTAGTGCGCTACCAACTGCGCTACATCCCGATGGCTTTTTTGGAAAGCGACTGCAAAGGTACAGTATTTTTTTTGATTAAGAGCACTTTTAGAAAGAAAAATTTGTTATTGTGTTAAAAATATACTAACTTTGCGGTCAAAACTAACCTACTAATGAGACGATATCTCCTTCTTTTTGTCGTTGTGTTCATGGCTCTTGCTGGCTATGGACAGGATGTTATATTGGTCAGGAAAGGTGATGTGCAAAGCCTCCTGGATGCTATCAAAACAGCAAGTGACCGTAATCGTGACCGTGATTCCGAGCGAATCTTTATCCTTATTCCCGACGGTTATTATGACCTTGGCGAGAAGACGCTGACGCGAGTGGCAGGAAACAATATCGCACTGATAGGCCAGAGCATGGAAGGCACCATTATCCGCAATGCTCCCAGTATCAAGATGGAGAGTATCAGCAAGACGGCTGTGCTGCAGAACCGTGGGAAGGGGAACTATTACCAGGACCTGACGCTGAAGAATGACTTGGACTACTACAACGTAGAGCCCGACGGACGTGCCGTCTGTCTGCAGGACAAAGGCGACCGTACCATTTGTAACCGTGTGCGCATGCTGTCGTATCAGGACACTTACTATTCGGACTATGAGAAGAGTCACAACTATTTCCAGAACTCGGAGATTCATGGTACCATCGATTTTATCTGTGGAGCGGGTGACGTTTGGTTCGAACGCTGTATGATTGTAACAGAGAAGCGTCGTCGTGACGGATCCGGGCACAATATCATCATGGCTCCCAGGACATCGGAAACGAAATGGGGATATGTGTTCAACCGCTGTACCATCAAGAATGACGAGTCGGCGTTCTACTATGGTCGCGGGTGGCATACTAATCCGCGCTGTGTATGGCTCTATACCAAGCTGATGACTCCCGAGAAACTGTTGCCAACGCGCTTCGACCCCGAGGGCATGAAGATATCAAGCAACTATTTCAAGGAGTATGGGACGATGGATGCTCACGGACATGATATCACGCCGAAGACGAATGTGGTGCGTTTCACGCTGAGAGACCATACCCAACCTTTTGTGGCAGAGACCATCATGACGCGCGACGAACTGAAGCAGTATACCCTCAAGAATGTCTTTGGTGAGTGGAACCCCGTTAAGCTGCTGAAGAAGTTGGAGAAGACAAGCAAGAAACTAAAGAAACAATATAAACTGAACTAAGATGAAAAGAATCCTGTTATTGATCGTTTGCCTGGGAGCTATGATGACGGTGAAAGCCCAAGAGGTGATGTATATTCCGAAAAACGATGTGAAGGCTTTGCTGGTGGCGATTGAGGTGGCCAACAAGAAGAATGCAGAGAAAGACTCGAAACCTTTCTATATTATGATTCCAGATGGATTCTACGACTTAGGCGGAACGGTGCTGACCCAGATTACCGGTCATCACATCGCATTGATTGGACAGAGCATGGAAGGAACCATCATCCAGAATAAGCCTGACATCAAACAGGAAGGTATCAGCAAGACGGCAATCTTCGTGAATCGCGGCTCGAACAACTATTTCCAGGACTTGACGCTGAAAAATGCGCTCGACTATTATGCTGCCGGTTCCGCAGGTCGTGCTGTGACGTTGCAGGACAAAGGGACGCATACCATCTGTAACCGTGTCGCCTTGTTGTCGTATCAAGATACTTATTATTCCGATAACGACCTGTGTCAGCATTATTTCCAGGATTCTGAGATTCATGGTACGGTCGACTTCATCTGTGGCGATGGCGACGTGTGGTTCGAGCGGTGCCGTATTGTGACGGAGAAACGTTCCGCTAACGGCTCCGGACGCGATGTGATTGCTGCTCCAAAGACTTCCAAAACCGCTTGGGGCTACGTGTTCAACCGTTGTACCATCGAGAATATAATCTCGCCCTTTGAGTATGCCCGAGGTTGGCACTCCACACCCCGTTGCATCTGGTTGTATACCACCCTGCTCACTCCTGAGAAATTGAATGCTAACCGCTTTGATACGCGTGGCATGAATACGGTGACCAGCATCTTCAGGGAGTATCACACCATGAATGCGCAGGGACAGGACATCACCCCTAAGACGAATGTGCTGACTTTTTCCATGCAACGTAAGAAGGTGGAGAATGGTCAAGATGTCATCATTGAAAGAGAGCATACCACCGAAACGATCCTGACGGACGACGAAGCAGCCCAATACAGCGTAGCAAACGTCTTTGGCGACTGGCACCCAGACGAAGTCATCCGGCAGGTGGAAAAGAAAGCCCAGCAATTAAAAAAGCGCCTAAAGTAGGCGCTTTAATTCGTTTATCTCCTCCTCTGTCGTTGCCCACGAGGTGACGAAACGACAGATGGTGTGGTGCTTTTCAGCTTGTCCGAAATGGGTAAACTCCATGTGTTGCGACAACCTTTCAACCTCCGCATCGGGCAACACGATGAACTGTTGGTTGGTAGGTGAGTCAACATAGAACTGGTAACCCTTCTCCTGGAAAATCTGTTTCATCTGCATCGCCATATCGATGGCGTGACGCGACAACTTGAAATACAGGTCGTCAGTGAACAAAGCCTCAAACTGCAGACCGATGAGCGCCCCTTTGGCAATGACGGCACCATGCTGCTTCTGAATGGAGAAGAAATGCTTGTGGGCCTGTCGGTTGGTGAAGACGACCGCTTCACCGCAGAGCGCTCCAATCTTGGTGCCACCGATGTAGAACACGTCGCAGTGGCGAGCCAGATAAGGCAGGCTAACGTCGTTGCCTTCAGCCATCAGTCCGTAGCCCAGTCGGGCTCCATCAATATAAAGTGGTATGTCATAATGCTGGCATACCTGATAGATGTCGTCCAGTTCACGGGCGGTATAGAGTGTGCCCAGTTCCGTGGGGAAGGTGATGTACACCAGTCCGGGGTGCACGGCATGGTCGCGGTTGCCGTCGTGCATGAAGTCGTCCAGATACTTGTCGAGCATCTTGGCTTCCATCTTGCCGTTCGTGTCGGCAATGGTGATAATCTTGTGCTCGGTAAACTCCACGGCACCAGCTTCGTGTACGTTGATATGTCCACTGCCCACGCAGATGACACCCTCGTACTGATAGAGCATGGAGTCGATGGTAGTAGCGTTGGTCTGCGTGCCGCCTGTCAGGAAGAATATCTGGGCGTCGGGCATACCGATAGCCTCGCGGATACGACCTTTGGCGCGTTCGCTGAACTCGTCGAAGCCATAGGGCGTTGGTTTGGCGTCGTTATGCTTGATGAGGCTCTCCAACACTTTCGGATGAGCCCCGTTGTTATAGTCGCATTCAAAGGATATCATAGTGCTTCCAGCATGCGTTTGATGACTACCGAACAAGATATCTCGCGGTTGGCAGCCTCGGGAATGACAATAGAGTTCTTTGACTCGATGACGTCGTCGGTCACGATGAGGTTGCGGCGTACGGGCAGACAGTGCATGAACTTACCGTTGTTGGTCCACGACATGTGCTCTGTGTCTACCGTCCACGAACGGTCCTCGCAGGTTATCTTACCATAGTCGGCAGGATTGGTGACGCCGGGGTTCGACCAGTTCTTGGCATAGATGAAGTCGGCACCCTCGAAGGCTTTCTTCTGGTCGTACTCCACGCGGGCATTGCCCACAAACTTCGGGTCGAGCTCGTAACCTTCGGGGTGCGTGATGACGAGGTCCACATCCTCGGCAGCATTCATCCATTGGGCAAACGAGTTGGGCACGGCCTGTGGCAGGGCGCGGCAATGAGGGGCCCAAGTGAGTACCACCTTTGGCTTTTTCACTGTCTTGTACTCCTCAATGGTGATGAGGTCGGCAAAGGCCTGCAGGGGGTGTACGGTGGCGGTCTCCATGGCGAAGACGGGCTTGCCGCTATACTTGATAAACTGGTTTAGCACCGTCTCGGCATAGTCGTACTCGCGGTCGGTCAGACCGGCAAAGCTTCGTACGCCAATCATGTCGCAGTAGCAGCCCATCACGGGGATGGCCTCCAGCAGGTGCTCGCTCTTGTCGCCGTCCATGATGACGCCGCGCTCGGTCTCCAGTTTCCAAGCACCGGCATTCACGTCGAGCACGATGACGTTCATGCCCAGATTCATGGCAGCCTTCTGCGTAGACAGGCGGGTGCGCAGACTATTATTAAAGAATATCATCATCAAGGTCTTGTTCTTGCCCAGATGCTGATACTTGAAACGGTCGTTCTTAATCTCAAATGCCTCGGCCATGGCCTTATCCAACGGCCCCAGGTCTTCTACGTTTATAAAAGTATGCATAATTTTTGGTCCCCCTAAGTTAGGGGGGATGGGGGTCTGAACAAGCGTTTATCAGACCAGTTATTGTTATTTTATTTGGAGCCTGCACTTGTTCAGACCCCTGTAGCCCCCTAACTTAGGGGGCCTATGTCACGGGCGGACCTGTCCTTCGCCTTCTATAATCCACTTGTAGGTGGTGATCTCCTCCAGGGCCATCGGACCGCGCGGACCCAGCTTCTGCGTGCTGATGCCAATCTCCGCTCCCAGTCCGAACTGGGCACCGTCGGTAAACGAGGTGGGCGCATTCCAATAGACGCAGGCGGCATCGACATGCGCTTGGAACTGGCGGGCGGTCTGCTCGTTCTGCGTGATGATGGCCTCGCTGTGTCCGCTGCCGTGCTGGTCGATGTGGGCCAGTGCCTCGTCGAGCGACGAGACGGTGACGACATTCATCTTGTAGTCCATGAACTCCGTGTCGTAGCTGTCGGCAGCGGCGTGCTGCAGGTAGGGATATTTGCCGTCAAGGGCGGCAAAAGCCTGGTCGTCCGCATAGATGATGACATGCTTGCTGGCGAGGGGCATAACTAGATTTCCTAGAATTTCTAGACGATCTAGATGGACTAGAAGACTATCGAGGGCGTTGCAGACGCTGACGCGACGGGTCTTGGCATTCAGGATAATCTTCTGGCCCATCTCCAGGTCGCCGTCTTTGTCGAAGTACGTGTGTACCACGCCGGCTCCTGTCTCGATGACGGGGATGCGGGCGGTGTCGCGGACGAAGTCGATGAGGCGGCGACCGCCACGGGGTATGCACAGGTCTATGTAGCCTACGGCGTTCAGCATCTCACCGGTCGCCTCGTGGGTGGCAGGCAGCAGCGTGACCACGTCGGGGTTGACACCGAAGCGCTGCAGCACCTCATGGATCAGCGCTACCGATGCCTGGTTGGACTGGTCGGCATCGCTTCCGCCCTTCAGCACACAGGCGTTGCCGCTCTTGAAGCAGAGCGAGAAGACGTCGTAGGTCACGTTGGGACGCGCCTCGTAAATCATGCCGATGACACCGAAGGGCACGCTGACACGGTGCAGGCGCAGTCCGTTGGGCAGCGTCTTCTCCTTGGTGACGTGTCC
Source organism: Prevotella sp. tc2-28 (assembly GCF_900107705.1). Lineage (GTDB taxonomy): Bacteria > Bacteroidota > Bacteroidia > Bacteroidales > Bacteroidaceae > Prevotella. The sequence continues at coordinate 10,028 of NZ_FNRE01000006.1, read as the reverse complement.
TAACGGCGATGGCAGGCTTGCCACGTTGCGCATGTCGCCGGCGATGTCTGCCAGTCGCTTCTCAGTCAGCTGCAGACGGTCGTAGAGCGGGTTCTTCTGGTCCATCTTGGCCAAGTCTGCGGCGTTGGCGGCCAGGATGCGGTCCTGCTGGTCGATGATGGCGTCGGCCACAGCCAGCAGCATCTCGTTACGCTGCTGGTCGCTGAGCAGTGCCAGGCTTTTGCTGGCGCGCTTCACTTTCTTGAATGTCTCCTCTAATAGCATAGTCTTCTCTTTGTATATACTGCGTGCAAAAGTGCTTATTTTCTGATAACCTGCGACCTCATTGCAGGGGTGCAAACTCCGTATGGGGAGTGGTTTCCGGGTGTTCCGTCAGGTCGATGAGGATGTTGTCGCGCTTGCCGTTGGCAATGATGACGCGGATGCCTGCCTGCTGGACGCGGACGGCGGTGGCGTACTTCGACTGCATGCCGCCGCGTCCGGCCGAGCTCTTCTCGGTCTGGATGTAGTCGGAGAGGTCGGTGCCGGGCAGCACCTCCTTGACGAGCTGCGACTGCGGGTCGGCGGGGTTGCCGGTGAAGATGCCGTCGATGTTCGAGAGGAGGATGAGCGTGTCGGCCTGCATCATCTGGGCGATGAGCCCCGAGAGCTCGTCGTTGTCGGTGAACATCAGCTCGGTGACTGAGACGGTGTCGTTCTCGTTGACGATGGGCAGCACGCCGTTCTCCAGCATCACCCGCATGCAGGCCTGCTGGTTGCGGTACTGCTCGCCGGGTTCGAAGTTCTCCTTCATCGTCAGCACCTGGCCTACGTGGATGTGGTACTCGCGGAACAGGTCGTAGTAGAGTCCGATGAGCTTGGCCTGGCCCATGGCGGAGAACAGCTGGCGCTGCTCCACGGAGTCCAGCTCGTGCGCTATGTCCAGTTCGCGGCGTCCGCAGGCCACGGCACCCGACGACACCAGTATGACCTCGCACCCTTTGGAGCGCAGCCACGCTATCTGGTCGACCAGTGCCGACATGCGCGTCACGTCGAGCCGTCCGTCGGGGCGCGTCAGTGCGTTGGAACCAACCTTAACAACAATGCGAGACCTACCTCCCTGCCCCTCCCTATGATGGAGGGGAGTAGATACTCCTTTTGCAGTTTTATTCTCTTCCATATATAATTATCTGTTCCGTTTGGTAATTACTCCCCTCCATCACAGGGAGGGGTTGGGGGAGGGTCTCTTGTCTTTTTCTCGTATTTCCACTCTCCTGATCTTGCCGCTGATGGTCTTGGGCAGCTCATCGACAAACTCCACGATGCGGGGGTATTTGTAGGGAGCGGTCTCCTTCTTGACGTGCTGCTGCAGTTCCTTGACGAGGTCGTCGCCGGCCTTGTCCTTCCACTCCTTGCCCAGCACGACGGTGGCCTTGACCACCATGCCGCGGATGTCGTCGGGCACACCGGTGATGGCGCACTCCACGACGGCGGGGTGGGTCATCAGCGCCGACTCTACCTCGAACGGACCGATGCGGTAGCCCGAGGACTTGATGACGTCGTCGATGCGGCCCTCGAACCAGTAGTAGCCGTCCTCGTCGCGCCAGGCCATGTCGCCGGTGTGGTAGATGCCGTCGTGCCACGCCTCGCGGGTCTTCTCCTCGTCGCGGTAGTAGCCCTTGAACAGGCCCACGGGCTTCTTGTCGCCCACGCGCACCACAATCTCGCCCTTCTCACCGTCTTCGCACGGGGTACCGTCGGCACGCAGCAGGTCGATGTCGTACTGCGCGTTGGGAATGCCCATCGAGCCGGGCTTCGGCGTCATCCACGGGAAGGTGCCCAGCGTCATCGTGGTCTCGGTCTGTCCGAAGCCTTCCATCATCTTGATGCCCGTCTTCTCGTAGAACTTGTCGAACACGGCGGGGTTCAGCGCCTCGCCGGCGGTGCAGCAGTATTGCAGTGAGCTGAGGTCGTACTTCGACAGGTCCTCGCGAATCATGAAGCGGTAGATGGTGGGCGGTGCGCAGAAGCTTGTCACCTTGTATTTCTCCATCTGGCGCAACAGCGTGTCGGCATTGAACTTCTCGTGGTCGAAGACGAACACCGTAGCACCGGCAAACCACTGTCCGTAGAACTTGCCCCAGACGGCCTTGCCCCAACCGGTGTCGGCCACGGTGAGGTGCAGCGACCCCTCGTGCAGGTTGTGCCAGAAGACGCCGGTGGTCAGGTGGCCCATGGCATAGAGGTAGTCGTGCGCCACCATCTTCGGCTCGCCGCTGGTGCCGCTGGTGAAGTACATAATCATCGTGTCTTCGTTGTTGTTGACGAAGGCGGGGCGCTGGAACTGCGGCGCCTGCACCACTTCCGACTGATAGTCGCGGAAACCTTCGGGGATGGGTTTGCCGTGGTCGGTAATGGTGATGTATTGCTTCACCGTAGGACTCTCGGGCATCGCCAGGCGAATCTGTTCGCAGACGTAAGCGTCGTCCACGCAGATGATGGCCTTGACCGAGGCGCGTGTGTTGCGGTAAACGATGTCGTGCTTGGTGAGCATGTGGGTGGCGGGAATCACGATGGCGCCAATCTTGCACAGGGCGAGCATCACAATCCACCACTCATAGCGGCGCTTCAGAATCAGCATCACGGGGTCGCCCTTGCCGATGCCCAGCGACTGCAGATAGGCGGCAGCCTGGTCGCTCTGCTCTTTCAGTTGTGCGTAGGTGGCACGTATCTCCTCGCCCTGGTCGTTGGTCCAGAGCAGTGCCAGTCCGTCGGGCTTCTCCTCGGCCCATGCGTCCATCACGTCGTAGGCAAAGTTGAAGTGTTCGGGGATGATGAACTCCAGGTTCTTATTGTAGTCCTCCACGCTTGTGAAGGAAGTCTGTTTCAAAAATCTTTTCAGGAGACCCTCCCCCTGCCCCTCCCTGTGAGTGAGGGGAGTAGATACTCCTTCTATTCTTTTATTATCTTCCATGAATATAATCTGTTTTGATTGGTAATTACTCCCCTCCATTCTGGGAGGGGATGGGGGTGGGTCTTTTATTCTACTGTAAATGCCAAAAACTTGACAGCTTTGTCGCCTACAGCCAGCATGCCATGAGGCTTGGTGGAGTCGAAGTAGATGCTGTCGCCTTCTTCCAGGATGATGGTCTTACCACCGATGTACAGTTCCATCTTACCCTCCAGCACCATGTTGAACTCCTGGCCGGCATGGGTGTTCTTGTAGATGGTCCTGGCTCCTGGCTTCGGTTCTACGGTCACGATGAACACGTCGGCCTTGTGGTTGACGAAGCCGCCTACCAGTGACTGATATTTGTATGCTTTGGTACGCTCAATGGACAGGCCCTGTCCCTTACGTGTCACGTAGTATGACTTCATGTGAGGTGCCTCGGCAAAGATCAGCTCTTCCGTCGATACGCCATATTTGTGGGCTATCTTCATCAGGTTCGAGATGGTGATGTCCATCTCACCCTGCTCTATCTTCTCATACTTGTCAGCACTGATGCCGATGGTCTCGGCCATCTCGCTGACGGGGATGTCGAGCACGTCGCGCAGTCCGCGCAGACGCTCGCCAATTTGTTTCAGTTGTTCGTCCATAATTTATTTCGCTCCCGCTTTTAATCCTTTAATAACACTTGATGTAAATCCGTTGTGCTCCATCTCGTTCAGTCCCTTGATGGTCACACCGCCAGGCGTCGTCACCAGGTCGATGGCTGCCTCGGGGTGCAGTCCGGTGGCCTGCAGCAGTTCTACGGCACCACGCATGGTCTGCATCACAATCTGCTTGGCATCGTCGGCCTTAAAGCCCAGCTCCACGCCGCCCTCACTGGCTGCACGCACATATCGCATGGCATAGGCAATGCCGCAGGAGGCGAGGGTAGTGCCGGCTGCCAGGTGCTGCTCGTCGGTGATGATGGTCTGTCCCATCGAGTCGAACAGCGCCACCACCTGTTCCGTATGTTGCGACTCAGAAGCAACGCTCGGTACAATGAACGTCATCGACTGCAGCTGTGCAATGGCGATGTTGGGGATGACGAGGAACAGGGGTATCATCTTGCCGTCCTTGCTCATCCACTCCTTGATGCTCTCCGACTTGACGCCGGCAGCAACGACGACGAGGGTCTGCCTGTCGTAGTCGAGCACGTCCTTGATGCCGGTCAGCACCTGCTCTACAAGCCAGGGCTTCACAAATACCAGCACCATGTCGCCCCATTTGGCGGCAGCGTTGTTGTCTGTCGTTATGATGGCACCGCTGTCGGCAAAGCGCTCGACGGCCTTTTGCAAGGCATCGCTCACACAGATGTCGGCAGCTTGTACGTAGTTGCCTTTAAGCAGTCCTTCCACGGTGGCGCCTCCCATGGCTCCAGCGCCAATGATTGAAATCTTCATAAAGTATTCAGTATCTTGTTTAGTTTTTCGATGAATAAGTCGGCATCCTGCTTGGTCAGGCACAGCGGCGGCAGCAGTCGCAGGATATTCTGGCCAGCACAACCCGTGAAGCAGTGCTGATCATAGATAAGTGGCTTGCGGACATCGGCATGCGGACAATCCAGGTCGATGCCTATCATGAGACCGCGACCACGCACGTCTTGGATGTGTGGGCTGTCAATAGCCTTAAGTTTTTCCATCAGGTAGGAACCTACCTCGTTGGCGTTTTCCACCAGGTGCTCTTCCTCAAAGACATCGAGCACGGCCAGCGCTGCTGCACAGGCCAAGTGGTTGCCGCCGAACGTGGTGCCCAGCTGGCCATAGACGGGTTTGAATGCCGGGCTGATCAGCACGCCAGCCATCGGGAATCCGTTGGCAATGCCCTTGGCTACGGTAATGATGTCAGGACGGATATCCAGCCACTGGTGAGCAAAGAACTTACCACTGCGTCCGTAGCCGCACTGTATCTCGTCGCAGATGAGCACTGTACCATACTGCTTGCAAAGACGTTGCAGTCCCTGGGCAAACTCCTTGGTGACCATCTTGATGCCACCCACACCCTGAATGCATTCCAGAATGACGGCACATACGTCGCCTTTCTGCAGTTCCTGTTCCCAGGCCTGCAGGTCATTCAACGGCAGGTAGGTCACATGACCGTTATCGTTGATGGGTGCGATGATTTTCGGATTATTAGTCACCTCGACAGCGAGTGACGTGCGTCCATGGAAAGCCTTCTCGGCAGACAATACACGGGTACGTCCGTTGGTGAACGACGCCAGTTTCAGTGCGTTCTCATTGGCCTCGGCACCACTGTTAATAAGGAACAACTGGTAGTCGTCATAACCGCTGATGCGTCCCAACCGCTCTGCCAATTCCACTTGCAACTTGTTGATGACAGAGTTGGAATAGAAACCTAGCTTGTTCAGCTGTTCGGTCACCTTTTCAATATAATGAGGATGAGCGTGCCCGATACTGATGACGGCATGACCGCCATACAGGTCAAGATATTCCTGACCATTCTCGTCCCAGACTTTGCAACCTTTACCCTTCACGATGTTCACGTCGAAGAGGGGATATACGTCGAATAGCTTCATATATGTGTTCTTTTTCAATATGTTTAAAAAGCAGATGCCTTGAGGCGAAGTCCTGCCGTTTCATCGAGACCGAACATGATATTCATGTTTTGGACGGCCTGACCTACGGCACCTTTCAGTAGGTTGTCGATAGCGGAAGTGACGAGTATTTTCCCGTCGAAGCAGTCGACGTGAACCAAGGCTTTGTTGGTGTTGACCACCTGTTTCAAGTCAATAGCCTTGTCGCTGTAGTGGGTGAAGGCAGCATCGCGATAGAACTCCTTGTAGGCCTCGATGATGTCTTCCTCGGGAGCCTTGGTCTTGATGACCGCCGTACAGAAGATGCCGCGGGCGAAGTCACCGCGATAGGGGATGAAGTCGATAGCAGCATCCAGATAACCCTGCACCTGCGTCAGTGACTGGCGTATCTCGGCAAGATGCTGATGGGTGAATGCCTTATAGATGCTGAGGTTGTTGTTGCGCCACGAGAAATGGGTGGTGGCACCGGGCTTCTGTCCGGCACCCGTCGAACCGGTGATGGCATTGACGGCCACGTCCTCCTTCAGCAGGTTCAGATGAGCTGCAGGCAACAGCGCCACCTGGATGCAAGTAGCAAAGCAACCTGGGTTGGCAAGGTGCTGGGCTTGCTGTATCTCAGCCTTGTTAATCTCCGGGAGTCCATAGACATAGTCGTGGTCACCCTTGATGCGGAAGTCTTGTGCCAGGTCGATAATCTTCACGTTCTCAGGGATGGTATGCTCTTTGAGAAACGCCTCGCTCTTTCCGTGACCGAAGCAGAAGAATACGACATCTACTTGGTCGAAAGGCATCTCGCTGGTGAACATGAGGTCTGTATCGCCAATGAGTCCTTCGTGGACATCGCTGACAGGATTGCCTGCGTTCGACTCCGAATTGGCAAAGACAATCTCTGCCTCTGGGTGATTCAGCAACAGACGGATGAGTTCACCGCCTGTATAGCCTGCAGCACCTAATATCCCTACCTTGATAGCAGACCCACCCCCCTGCCCCTCCCTAGGAGAGAGGGGAGTAGATACTTTTGCAATATGATTCTCCATTTTATGATACGTTTAGAGGTAATTACTCCCCTCCATACAGGGAGGGGTTGGGGGAGGGTCTCTTTTATCTCTTCTCGTCCTTGTGTATTCCGTAGTAAACACGGAGCGGGGTAGAGCTGACCTTGATGAAGCCCTTGGCCTCGTCGGCAGTCCATCCGGTCTGTGTCTCGCCATACTCGCCGAGTTTCGATTTCGTCAGGTCGTTGACAGAATCAATGCCTACAGTCTCGAAACCGTAGGGGCGGAGCTTCAGGATGGCTGTTCCTGTTACGTTGCGCTGGCTGCTGGTCAGCATGGCCTCTATGTCTGGCATCACTGGCTCCAAGTACTGGCTCTCGTGTAAGAACATGCCGTACCAGTTGGCTACCTGATCTTTCCAATATTGCTGCCATTTGCTCAGCGTCGACTTCTCCAGTAGACGATGTGCTTCAATAATCAGTTTGGGAGCAGCAGCCTCGAAACCTACACGGCCTTTGATACCAATAATGGTGTCACCGACGTTGGCATCACGTCCGATAGCGTAGCTGGCGCCAATCTCCTCAATTTTCTGGATAGCCTTGATGCGGTCGTCGAATTTCTCGCCGTTCACACCCACAATTTCACCTTTTTCAAATTGGATTTTCAGCAACGACTCCTGCTCCTTGGCAGTAACGTGCTTCAGGTAGGCTTCCTCGGGCAGACCCTGTGTGGGGTCAAGCAGTTCGCCACCACAGATGCTGGTACCCCAGATACCGACATTGTAAGAGTACTTCAGCTTGGTGAAGTCGGCAAAGTAGCCATTGGCGTTCAGATAGTCTACTTCTTCCTTACGTGTGAGGTTGCGGTCGCGTGTCAGGGTGATAATCTCTACACCGGGAGCCATCACCAGGAAGGTCATGTCAAAACGTATCTGGTCGTTGCCGGCACCCGTCGAACCGTGGGCGATGGCATCTGCACCAATTTCCTTGGCATAGCGTGCAATAGCGATAGCCTGGAAAATACGCTCTGACGATACGCTGATAGGATAGCAGTTGTTACGCAGGACGTTGCCGAAGATCATGTACTTCAGCGATTTCTCGTAATATTCCTGGGTGACGTCCAGCGTCACATATTTCACGGCGCCCAACTTATAGGCGTTCTCTTCGTTCCTTTTCAGCTGCTCTGCTGAGAATCCTCCCGTGTTGGCACAAGCGGCATATACTTCATAACCTAATTCCTTGGTCAGATACATTACATTGTAGCTGGTGTCCAATCCACCACTGAATGCTACTACTACTTTTTTCTTGCTCATATATTTGCTTTTTTATTTCTCGTCTAATTGTTTGATTCTCTCTATTACCTCCTCGGGAATTTTCGCGGGCAGATGCTCTTCGGGATCGTAGAGCATGGCGGTACAGATGCAGTACTTCCGACCGGTACGGTGGAGCACGTCGACATTCACGCATCCCTCACAACCGCGCCAGAAAGCCTCGTCGTCCGTCAGGTCGGCAAAGGTTACGGGTTGGTAGCCCAGTTCGGTGTTCATCTTCATGACGGCAGCACCACTGGTCAGTGAGAATATTTTGGCATGGGGCCATCGGGTACGAGCCAGTGAGAAGGTCATGTCCTTAATCTTCTTGGCCACGCCCAGACCGCGGAAGTCGGGGTGTACTATAAGGCCGGAGGTCGTTACATATTGCTTGTTGCCCCATGTCTCGATGTAGCTGAAACCGGCAAAGCGGTCGCCACTTAGGGCAATCACAGCCTTGGCCTCCTTCATCTTCGTGGCAAGGTATTCGTGCGTACGCTTCGCAATACCCGTTCCGCGCACCTTGGCAGCATCGGCTATGGTCTGAAGAATGGTGTCCACATAAACTTCATGCTCAGCTCCGGCCACCAATACTTGTATTTTTGTTTCTTGTTCCATTATTAACTATGAACTCTTATCTCTTAACCCTTAACTCTTAACTATAAAATCACTTCATGTTTGGAACCACTTCGCTCAGCGCATCAATTACTTCGTCTTTCGTCACCCCTTGTTTGATGACGATGAAGATGGTGTCGTCGCCGGCTATAGTCCCTAATATCTGGTTGATATGACTGTTGTCTATGTTGTATGCAATTGAACTTGCATAGCCTGGACGAGTCTTAATGACACCCATGTTGCCCGAGAAATTAATACTCAGAAATCCAGGCACCTGCATCATCTCCTTTACGGTGTGTGGTGTCGAAACGCGCTTGTACATGGTGTCGTTAGGCAATACATATACATAGTTGCCTCGCATGGATGCAGCCTTGGCTACTTTCAGCTGTTTTAAGTCGCGACTCAGGGTGGCTTGTGTCAACTGGAACCCCTCTTTTTTAAGGGCAGTCAGCAATTCGTCCTGACTTCCCAGTTCTTGACTGGAAATAATCATTCGCAGGGCTTCAAGTCTGTCATTCTTAATCTTCATGATGGTATATTTATTCAAATGGCGGTGCAAAATTATACAAAATCTTGCATACAAGCAAATTTTTCACCTGATTTTTTTACTGCCGTTCAAAGTTTTTTGAAAACGAATCTTACCAACAGGAAATTCACGGGTATTGAAACTGCATAGATACCCACTGGCGCCATTTCGGCACTCATTCCAATCCACAAGAAGAAATTCAGCAATACCATCTGCAATAGGTAGTTTACAATGTGAGCCACACCGAAACCGGCTCCGTTCTTCGTTGAGGCTTTCTTGCGGAAGATATAGTAGGCGCTTAAGTAATAGTTCACGATGAATCCTGCAATATATCCGGCTGTCCATGCAATATTCACGTCCATCACCAGTTGCAGCAACCAGTACACTCCATAGTGGATAGCCGTCACCAGCACGCCTACAATGGAAAAACGAATCATCTCTCCGATGGCTTCTTTTTTGATAGTGAGTTTCTGTTTCATTCTGCAAAGATAAGAAAAAGTCTTAAACCCGCCAATCTCTTGCCCAGTTTTTTCTGAAATGTTTAATGGGCTCTTCGTCTACAATAGTAAAAGTTGTGGGCGCGCACGTAATATATAATAAGGTGTAAACGGTCTAAGAATTGATATTCGTCAAGTCGCAGAATTTTTTTTTCGCATAAAATTAAAATTTTTCTTGGAAAAAGTTTGCAGGTTCGAAAAAAAGTCGTACCTTTGCATCCGCTTTCAGGAAATGACCTGCGAGCAAGCGAAGAAAAGAGTTCTTTGAAAGATTTACATAAAACAGAAGAAGTAGTAGTACAAGAAGCGAGAGGCTGACGCCTCTTGGGTAATTGAACGAACCGTCAATAACTTGACTTCAATAGATACTACCGGATATGAGAGCGTTCTGTGACAGAGCATCAACTTATAGTTGAAAAAGATATTTTTACAGTGAAGAGTTTGATCCTGGCTCAGGATGAACGCTAGCTACAGGCTTAACACATGCAAGTCGAGGGGCAGCGAGAAGAAAGCTTGCTTTCTTTGTCGGCGACCGGCGCACGGGTGAGTAACGCGTATCCAACCTTC
>NZ_FNRE01000008.1 GCF_900107705.1 Prevotella sp. tc2-28 | reverse complement strand
ATTTTACCCTCCCTTCCTCCCTTTTTCGCTCGGAACCCCTTTATTTACTGGGGTTCACGGACGGGAGGGAAAACAAACATCCCTCCCGTCTCCCTCCCGTCCAGGGTCCCTTGTTTTCAAAATGGGAGAGTGCGAACCCAAAAAAGGGAGGGTAACGGGAGGGATAATCATTCTCCCTCCCGTGCCTCAAACGCCCTGTACATCGGCATTTGAGAGGGGTGACGGGAGGAAGGGAGGGTAAAATCGCAATTCCTAATTTTCCGAAAGTAATTTTCGTTACTTTCGGAGAAATTAATTTTCTATTCGGAGTAATTTTGAAGTCTGATAAAATGATAGAAAGTAATATAAATATTATTATATGAAACATTTTACAAACCTTTCATGACGTACGGCTGCAAAGGTACATGCCGGAAAGGATGAGGATGGTGCCGAGGAGGAACCAGGGGGTGATTTGCTCGTTGAGGAGCCACCAAGCAAAGAATATGGTGGTGACGGGATTGAAATAGACCCAGTTGGTGGCAACAACGGCTCCGAGTTTGCGCATAACCCAGTTCCAAAGCAGGAAGCAGAGCATAGAGGCGACGACGCCCAGAAAGAGGATGCTCCAAATGATTTCCGGGCTGAAGATGACTTCGAAAGAGGGGAAGCCCGGTACAAACCAATAGTAGGGAATGATGGTCAGGAGTCCGTAGAAAAACACTTTCCGGGTAATCAACAGGGTGCCGTAATACATGGATGCGGGCTTCATGATTAGGGAATAAACGGCCCAGCACAGACAGGCAGAGAAGGCGAGCAGGTCGCCAATGGGTGAGAGGTGGAGCACGAAATGTCCATTCATCACAACGGCAGCCATTCCGCCACAAGCCATCAGCGAGCCTGCCACCTGCATCTTCGTGAAATGCTCGCTTTGTCGAAAGGCCAGTCCTATGAGCAACATGGCAAACAGCGGACAGGTACAGACGATGAGTGACGTGTTGGTGGCTGTGGTATAGAGCATGGCGGCATTCTCTGTGAGGAAATACATCGACCCTCCCGTGAGCCCTAGCAAGACCATCATGAACTCGTCTTTCACAGAGGTGCAAAACAGTCTGAATGTGGCGTGCTTGGCAATCAGTTCGTAGGCAAGCAGCAGGACATAGGCAATGATGAAGCGGAGGGTGAATATCTGGGCAGGGGAGAGTCCGCTGAGCAACAGCATTTTCGTAAAGACGAAGGTGCTGCCCCAGATGGCTACAACCAGAAAGGCTACTGCGTGATATAACTGCTTCATTAGTACTTGAAACTACTTCCACCTACGAACTCGCGCATGATGCTCGTGGGTGGAATTTCTTTGTCGCTAATAGGCGTGAAATAGTGGATGAACTTCAGCAGTCGGTGAGCCTCGGCATATTCCGGACAATTCTTGGGAACACTGGTCAGGATAATCTCTGCATGGGTGCGCAGTACGGCAAACTCGATGTTCAGTGCTGAGTTGAACATCACATCGGCTGTTTCCTGGAAGGGGAATATCCATTGGTCTTCTGCCTTGCACACATTCCCCCACTGGGCGATGGTCTGTCGGGCGGTAAAGGCTCCTTTGTTATAGTCGCGGATGATGCGTCGTAGCAGACGGTTGTCGCGTACGGGAATCCAGTTGTGGTCGTCGAGTGAGACGCTGGTCAAGGCGGAGATATAGATCTTGTATTTCAAGGAGTCGCTAATCTTCTTCGTCAACAGCGGGTTCAGGGCGTGAATACCCTCAATGATCAGCACGGTATCGTTTGACAGCTTCAGTTTCTTGCCATTCCATTCGCGCTTACCCGTAACGAAGTTGTATTCGGGAATTTCCACCCGTTCGCCTTGCATCAAGCGTTGCAGGTGGTCTTCCAGCAGCGAATATTCTACGGTCTCGATATTGTCGAAGTCGTAGTCTCCGTTAGGTAGCTTGGGCGTGTCAACACGGTTGACGAAGTAGTCGTCCGTAGAGAAAGAAAGGGGTCTGAGACCGCAAGCCAGCAACTGGATGCTCAGACGTTTGCAGAAAGTAGTCTTTCCCGAAGAGGAAGGTCCTGTTATCAGAACCAGGCGTACCGGGTTCTTCTTGCGATGGAAGCGACGGTCTATTTCTTCTGCTATCTGCACGATTTTCTTTTCCTGTAAAGCCTCGCTCACTTGTATCAGTTCAGAGGCGTGACCTCGTTGGATGGCCTTGTTGACATCGCCGGCATTGGACAGCCGCATGATGATGTCCCAGCGTGTCTTCTCGGCAAACATCTCAAAGGTCTTGGGCTGGTCAACCTTCTCTGCCACTTGGTTAGGATTGTTCCTGTCGGGAACGCGCAACAATAGTCCTTCTTCGTAACGCTCAAGTCCCCATGTCTTCAGGTAACCGGCACTGGGCACGAGCGGACCGTAGTAGTAGTCGACGGTGTCGCCCAGCGTGTAATAGTCGGTATAGACATGTCCGCTTGTCTCCAACAGTTTCACCTTGTCGGCAAATCCTCGGTCGGTAAACACGCGAATGGCCTCTTCGTTGGTAGCCTCTGTACGACGGAAGGGCATGTCCAGATCGATGATTTCCTGCATCCTTTGGCGTATCTTGTCTACATCCTCATCGCTCAACGGGTCGTTGTTACGTTTTTTGAAATTACAATAGTATCCACGGCACAAGGAGTGCTCAATAAAGAGTTTCGAGCCGGGGAAGATATCCTGAGTAGCTTTGTAAAGCACAAAACTCAAGCTGCGGACATAGGCGCGGTGCCCACTGCCTGCACGGGCATCGAGGAACTCGACGTCACGATTCTGATAGAGGCGGAATTTCAGTCCTTGAGAAACATTGTTGACCTTTGCCGAAACAACAGGGTAGGGTAGTTGAATCTCGTCTTGGAACTCCTGGTATACGTCTAGCAATGAGGTTCCTTCCGGAAAACTCTTGGTGACATTGTTATTCTTGCAGCGTATCTGTAACATATAATAGGATTTGGTTTTGCAAAGCTACTCTGAGAAATCTCCCCCAGCGAACTATCTGGGAACTTGGTATAATCTTACTTCTGAGTTCAGTCCGCTTTTAACGGGCGTCCATCCCTCATAGGTGGTTTTCTTATAGTTGATGTCAACGACATTGATTTCATTCATCTTACGCCATTTGATACCCTTGCGGTCCATGTCGGCAATGCGGTTGGCAGGTAGATTGGTTACTTCGATGCGCAACTCGTTATTACCTTTCTGCAGTGCATCGCGGCAGTCCAGCACGAAAGGCACCGCCCATGCACCGCCCAGGAAACGGCCGTTCAGATAGACGCGAGCCGACTCACGGACATCGCCCAGATCCAGCATCCAGTGTTGCCGGGCCTCCTTCTTGGTCATACGGAAGGTGGTGGTGTAGATGCCAGTACCCATCGTAATGGCAGTCTCGGGACTTAGTGCCTCCCAGGTTTGTAGCTTGTCCAGTTTGAATGTCTGGTTAACCTTTGGGGCCTCTTCTGTGAAGGAGAGTGTCCAGGGACCGGTAATGGGGAGGGTGATAGGGCTGATAGGGCCAATAGGGCTTATGGGTCTTATGGGACCTATGGGATTAGTCTTGAGTATGCGGCTTTCACCGGAGCGCAGATTGATGAAGACTTTGCCGTCATGAATGGAGGCAGGGGTAATATCGCCTGTCATGGGGTCGTACCATGTGGCACTTTTGAAGGGCACGGCGAGTGCGGCCTCCTGACAGACGTCATTAGGTGTCAGGTTAGCCATGAAATAATGATGACCTTCAGGGTTCGTGCGACGGATAGCACGTAACTTCAATTCATTACGTATAGGTTCTGCCTTGGCAAACCGAGTCATAGCGGTAGCGTCTTCTCCATAGATAATATAGGAGGAGAGCGGACTGAGCAGTGCCTTTAGCCTGGTGTCAACAGTGGTTCCTGAAGGAACAATCAAGGCGCGGTAGTGGGTGCCTCCCTCAGTCACCAACATACCGTTCTCAATGCGGACCTTGGCCAGTTGGCGGTCGCTGATGTAGTCACAGTCATAGCCCAGACTGTCAATGGCCAGGATACTGCGAATGAACTGAGGAGCCTTCTCGTCCATGGTATGGATGTCGAACTGCATCAGCAGGTCCTCACCGCCACGACGGTTCTTGCTGGCTTGCTTGTCGTCGTCGTTGCGTGGTCCACGGATACGCCACATATCACGGACGGGCAGATAGACCAGGAAGTCATTGTCCGGTTCGCCAAGTTGCAGGAAACTCTGGCACCTCTCTATATATTGCATCAGATAGGGGGCGTCACGCCAGATGGAGTTGGTGGGCGACATGTCGATGCTGGCATAGAACTTCCAGCCGGGCCAGGGATCATCCTTGGGCGAGTAACAGGTGCCGTGGAAATAGACGTGGTTCACACCGCAGGTAAACATCAGGTCCAGGTCGGGCTTCATCTGCGATAGTGAGGTGCGGAAATGCTCTGTCAGCCACGTAAACGTCTCACTGGAGGTCAGCGGCTTGCCCATGACGTGGGCGGCAGAAGGAGCGTATTTGAGCATCGACACATCGCTGAAGTTCTTGCGCGTCATGCCTGGATCCGTGCGCAGTCCCTTGATACCAAACTCAGACAGACCGAAACCTTCAATCTCTGGAATGTCGACAGCTCCATAGAGGTCGAGCAGATTGGCAGGAGAACCGTGAGCCTGATTGCGCACCTTGACCCCATGGCGGTGAGCCCATTCCACCCATTGCTGGGTGAAGTTCTCGTAGAGCAGGTCGCTCAGTGTCTCACGATAGTCGGCAAGTACCTGATTGCCGTCATCAACATCACCTAACAACTCAGGCAGATGCTGTCGGAGGTCGTAGCCCCTGCGCTTCTGGAACTCGTCGAAGAGTGTGGGTGTCCAGTTGGCGCGGTATACTTCGTAACTGTCGTTAAAGAAAGTATGTGGGTAAGGTACGCCAGACTCCGCAAAGGCCTTGTCGAAACGTTCCAGGTAGTGGCGTACTGCCTCACGGTCGAAGTGGTCTACCACCCAGCCTTCACCGCCAGGAGCTGCTCGCTTGACTTTCTGCTTGGTACGCCCTATCTCCACTCGGTATACATTCTTCCCGTTGACGATACTGTCCTTGAAAATAGCTTTGCAAGCTGCTTGTTCCAGCGAAACCTGCGGACCACCGAAAGGCCAGCCCGTACCACAGTTCATGTCCACCTCGATGCCCAACGGCTTGCTGATGTCCTCAACGTCCTTCAGTGCCTGCATCCATCGGGGAGACAGGAAGTCGATATTGTTCTTGTCGTTGCCCTGCACGCCATAGAGCGGTGTGATCTCCACGGCTCCGATGCCCGCACGGGCATATTCCGACAGGTTCCACTGCAGGTTGGTCTTGTCAACGGCAGAGCCGAGCCACCACCAGCGTGTGCCGGCCTTTGCCTCAGGGTTTGGTGTAGGCCATGTCTGGGAGTAGCCAACGGTAATGCCAGAACATAATAGGCAAATGATCAGAAAGTGTTTCATCGTGTCTGTAATTTGTAATATTCTGAAAGTCCGAGCAGGTAACAGCCCGTTCCATAGTCTTCGAAGTCGGGTACAGAGGTGAAGGTGACAGGCTGACCTGCTGAGGGTTCCTTTCCTGTGCCTTGATTCCATCCCAGGAATCCGTCATTATGGAGACAACGCTTCAGTGCCTGCCATGCCTTGTCGCAGGCAGAACGGTATTGGGCATCTTTCAGTAAACCATGAAGGATACCCCACGACATACCATAGAGGAAGAGGGCTGTGCCTGTCATCTCAGGACCAGGATAATCAACATCGCTTACCAGGCTGGCGTGCCAGAATCCATCGTCGTGCTGACAATCCAATAGTGCCTTGCTCATCAGGAGAAAGTCTTTCTTCAACTCCTTGTATTCTTTGCTTTTCTGGGGTAACTCATTCATGCTACGTACCAAGGCCGCGTAAACCCATCCGTTTCCACGGCTCCAATAGCAGTTCTTGCCATCTTTCTCTTTGTAAGGGTGTACATAGTCTTTGTCACGCCACCAGAGTCCTTCCTTTACGTTGAAGCATCCTCCTCCGCATTCGTTACGTGTCCAGCGGTAGCTTTTCATGCCATAGTCTAAGTAGCGCTTGTCTTGAGTGATAGCGTACATCTTGATATAAACAGGCAGAGCCATTTGTATGGCATCAATCCAAGTCCAGTAGTTGTAGCGCCCTGTTGCCATTTGTTTTTCCAGATTCTCCTTGGTGGGATCCAGTGTGCCTTTGCCTTTTAAAAGGTAGTACTCGATGTAGGTCTGTTCGCAACATTGGTCGTCAGCATCGGTGGTTTTCGTGCCGTTACGGGGTGTCCACTGATGAAAGTCAGCCCATTGTTCGGTGTAATCCAGATAGCGCTGCTGGGGATCGATGGTATAGAGTGCCATCAGTCCTTCATAATAGACTGCACGAGTCCATAGCGATGAAGGTCGCACCTTCTTTACGTTTGTCGGTTGTGTGGGGTCACTGTACTTCGCCATGAAGTAGTCGTTGGTCTGTCGTGCAGCTTGCAGCACATCTGTTTGAGCGGAGGCAGTGGCATAGCCACAGCATAACAGGCATGAAAGAATAAATGTTTTCATTGTTATTTCGTTTCTAGTTTTGTACTAAGTTGTTTGAATTTTGTGGAATTCGTCTTCAGCGTGATGTTGGAAGGCGCAGTGCCGGCACGGAGGATGACCATGGCCTGTCCTTGCCACAGAGAGCGGTGGTTAGTCGCATTCAACTCGTTGCTGTTGATGTCGCCATTGGTGACGGCGACGATCTGAGCATCACCGCTTACAGAGAACGTGAGCTCGTCCTGACAGGTCAGCACGGTACGTCCCTTGGCGTCGACTGCACGCAGGCGGATATGCTGGAGGTCCATGCCGTCAGCATGCCATTGACTGTTGTCTGGCTCAGCTACAATCTTGACGGGTTTGCCCGTTGTTTCCAAGGCATGGCGTGCAACAGCCTTGCCGCCACGATAGCCGACAGCTTCGAGGCGTCCCTTTTGGTAGTCTATGCCGTTCCATGTTATCTTGTTGCGTGACTTGGCATCCTTCGGATTGTCGCGACGTCCCAGACGCTTGCCGTTGAGCAACAGTTCTACTTCGTCGCAGTTGGTATAGATGACGAGGTTGGCCTTCGAACCTTCAGGACGGTTCCAGAGTTCTGACTGGCGGTCGGTACCCGTGATGATGCCGTTCCACTCGACACCAGCGTTCTTGTCTTCCATTACGGAGAGGCGCACCATGGGCTCGTCTGTGAAGAAAGACTTCATAAAGTAGGCTTTGGGCTTGGCGTTAAGCGAGATGTCGAAGACCCCCTGTGCCCAGCCTTTAGCGGGCCACCCCTGTGATTCGCCCAGGTAGTCAATGGCTCCCCAGTAGGCCAGTCCGATGACTTTATCGAGGTTCATCTCGAAGAAGTTGGGACCCATCGCTGCTGTGGAGGCCTCGCTCTGGTAGAACGTCATCCAAGGGAAGCGACGACCATCACCAGGGAAGTACATATACCTATAGTTATAGGCCTGTACATCCGTCTGCATGGCTAGGTCGCAAGGCAGCGAGTCCGTTTCCCAGTTGCGGTAGCGCGGGTGCATGGCTACGGTGACGAGACGAGTGGAGTCGTAACGTTGCAGCACGGGGCGCATCATCTTGTAGCATGTCACACCAAAGTCGTTGAACGGCTGGTTGGGATCTTGCTGTAACTCATTGCCTAAGCTCCACAGTACTACGCTGGGAGAGTTGCGGTCGCGTTTGATCCACTCGGTGACATCCTGTGCCCAATGGTTCATGAACGGCACACGTCCACCTGTATGTTGCAGTGTCCACTTGTCGTAGAGTTCATCGACGACAAGGATGCCCAGACGGTCGCAGCACTCTATGAACGAGCGGCTGTAAGGATTGTGGCTGGTGCGCACATGGTTCATGCCAAACTGCTTCATCAGTTGTAAGCGCTTCTCGATGGCACGAGGATAGGCGGCAGCACCAAGGGCACCTAAGGTGTGGTGGTTAGCATAGCCCTTGAGCAGTACCTTCTTGCCATTTAATTTCAAGCCATAGTCAGGACCAATCTCTATGGTGCGGATGCCGAAATGCTCAGTATATTCGTCAGCAACAGAGCCATCCTCGCGGAGCAGTTGGGCAACGACCTTGTAGAGCTTAGGCGATTCTGTGTTCCATAGCTGAGCATTGGCAATCTCCATCTCAGGAACCTGCATCTCTAAGGTGCGTGTCTGCGGGTTGCGTTTCTTGACGCCCGTCGTCTCTGCCACGAGTTTGCCGTCAGGGTCATAAATCATGACATGCATGTGAACCTCCTTGGCTTTGGTGCGGTTGGTAAACTCTGCTGATAGACTGACGTAGCGGTTCTGGCGTGTGGTGATGTAGAGCGGATGGCGCCCGAAGTAAAGGTCGGCAGGAGTATTGACCAATTTGACGTCGCGGAAGAGTCCGCCACCCGTGTACCAACGTGAGTTGAGCTCCTTCTGTGTGGAAGCCACGACGAGCAGTTCGTTAGGCTCTCCGTAGCGTAGCTGCTTGGTGATGTCCAGTTCGAAGCCTACATAGCCATAGTCCGTACCACCAATGCGTTGTCCGTTGAGGAAGACGTCGCCCACAAGCATGATGCCCTCGAAGTCGAGTAGCACACGACGTCCCTTGAGCGAGGCATCGGGGGTGATGGTGCGACGATAGTAGCCTTGACCCATCTCCTTGAAACCGCGTGCAGAGAGACGTGACTTGATATTGGCAGCCACGTCGGTGTTGTCAGCCTTCTCGTCTGCTGCTGGCGGTACCCAGGGCTGTGATATCTGGAAGTCATGGGGTACGTTGATGGTCTCTACGTTGGTGAACTGTGCATCACGGGAAAATTGCCAACCGTTATTCAGACATTGTGTCTGGCGGGGCTGGGCGATGAGCACCATAGAGGTGCAGAGAAGGAAAGGTAATAGGAATAGGCGTTTCATGGGTTGATGCATTTGAGGTTCTTGTCAAGTTGTTCAGTGCTGCTTGCGCCTACGAGGACTGAGGTGACACCCTGTTGGTCGAGAATCCAGCGCAGGGCAGACTCTGCCAGTGTGTGCCCCTTGGCCTGTGCCTCCTGGTTCCATTGGCGCAATTGTTGGAGCAGTTCCTCAGAGAGCATGTCCTGGCGCAGAAACTTGCCCTGTGCCATGCGAGAATCATCGGGAATGCCGTTGAGATAGCGGTCGGTGAGGAGGCCCTGAGCCAGTGGTGAGAAGGAGATGAATCCCACTCCTTCTTTGTAACAAAGGTCAAGGATTCCTTCGTCGATGGGTTCGCGGTCAAGCATATTAAGACGTCCCTGATAGATGAGCAAGGGCACGTCGTGCTGCCTAAGGTAATCAATCGCGAAGCGTGTTGCCTCCAGCGGCCAGCGAGAGATGCCGACATAGAGCGCCTTGCCACAGCGTACGATGTCGACAAGTGCTTGCAATGTCTCTTCCAATGGAGTATTGGGGTCGTAGCGATGCGAATAGAACAGGTCGACATAGTCGAGGTGCATGCGTCGCAGCGACTGGTCTAGTGATGCCATGAGGTATTTGCGTGAACCCCAGTTACCGTAAGGTCCAGGCCACATGTCGTACCCTGCCTTGGTAGAGATGAACAGTTCGTCACGATAGGGGCGTAGGTCGTCATCCATGACGTGTCCTAATGTCTCCTCTGCCGAACCATAGGGAGGACCGTAGTTGTTGGCAAGGTCAAGATGTGTGATACCACAGTCGAAGGCATGGCGCAGGATGGTGCGCGAGCGCTGGTAGTCATTAATACCACCGAAGTTGTGCCACATGCCTAGACTGACTTTGGGTAACAGAACGCCAGAGTGTCCGCAGCGGTTATACTGCATGACGTCGTAGCGTGAATCGGATGCTAAGTAGTCTTTCATTTTATCAATAGTATGTTATCGTTGGTTATTGTATTTCTTGAGTAAGTTGCCACTGGTCTATAACGATGTTCTCGTCGAGGGCCGTGAGTGTCAATTGGTGCACGCCTTTGGTCAGCCAAACCTTGATGGCACGTTTGGTCTGGCAGTTCAGCACATTGTCTTTCCACCGTTCAGAGCGGAAGGGTTCTCGCAGCGAGAAGAGGGTGGGCTCGCCCCCATCAATAGTCATGGTGAAGCGCAGGTCTCCTCCATCTATGGGGTGGGTGGGAATGAGTGCGGTCTGCAGGGTGTAGTAACCCTCTTGACTGATGTCGACGTTGTAACTGAGGACGTCTCCCTTGCGCATCTTGACCGCATTCATGGAGTACCCCAACATCTGTATGCACCGTGTGCCGTCTGTTGCCGTTGTGTAATCAGCTGCCGGATAAGTCGTGGTCAGTCCTTGTCCTTTCCCTATTAGTGTGGCATGTACATCGCCAAAGACGGGCAACTGACGGGGTGCAGCATCCATCAGATGGTGCCACTTGCCGTTGTTCATGCTGTTGTATCGCGCTGTCAATTGCAGGATGTCATCGTAAGCCTGATGACTGACAGCCTTAGTGTGAGCAAGCATCTTCTTGTTCATGGCAGCGGTGGCTTTGACAGGATATTCGACGGCTGCAAAATAGGCATCGGCAAGAGTTGGTGGCAACAGTTGTCGACAGCTGTCAATGGTTGCTACGATTGCATCGAATGCCGCTAGACGATTGTCTGCTTCTTGGCGTGTCATGGGGATGGTGTCAACCAGTGACAGTCCCCTGTGGTAGCGACGCTTGTCGAGTTCCACCTGTGTCCACCCCATAAACTCTGGGCGACGCATGGCACAAAGTTGGTAGTAGCAACGCATGGCAGGAGCCAAACGACGTGATATGTCACAGCCAAACTGGGTCGTCAACCACAGCTCGTGGTGCTGGTTGATGGTCTGTGGGTTTACGCAGTTGATATCCCATGCCATGTCGAGGAATAACTGAAGGTCGTAGGCTGCCACCTTGGGGTCGTGGACATTGGCTATCCACAGTTGGCGAACATGGCTGTCGTAGGCCTGGCGCAACTCATGATAGATAAGTCCTGGCTGTGTGGTCGTGAGCCAAAGGTAGTCGTGCGGGCGTCCCCAATAAGACAGGTGGTAATACAGTGCATGACCACCCTTGCGTTGCTGTTCGATGGCATTGGGCAGTCGCGTCATGTAGCCGTAGTTGTCGTCGCACCACATCAGCGTGACGTAGTCAGGTACCTTCAGTCCCTTCTCATAGAGTTGCAACACCTCCTTGTAGGGTACAAAGACCTGATGGAGACGGGTGGGGTCACCCACATACTGGCGCAACAGGACTTGCTGGTCGTCGATGACCTGCTGCAGTGCCTCAAACTTCTCCTGCTCCGTGGTATATCCCTCCATAGAACTGTCATGGATGCCTCTCATGCCGATCGTGAAGAATTTGTTGTCTGCCGAACGAATCTCCTGCAGACGCTCTTTCCAGTATTGCTGCACCGCCATGCGGTTGGTCTTGTAGTTGAAACGTCCCCGTTGTGCTGTATCCCACTCACCGACATTGTTTCTGAGCAATGGCTCACAGTGAGAAGTACCGATGACAATGCCACAGGAGTCGGCCATATCCTGTGCACTGGGAATCTGGAAGAAAGGTGTCGACCCCTCATGCATGGCGGGCCAGATGGTGTTTGCACGCAGTCGCAACAATAGTTGGAAAATGCGCTTGTAGGTCTGTACACCAATGGTGGCCTGCTGAGATTTTTCGTAGGTCTTGCTACTCCAGGGGCGCAAGCTCCAGTCTTCGTCGTTGATGAAGATACCACGATAGGCTATACTGGGCTGCTGGACAGTTTTGAAGTCTTCGCTAAGTACCAGTCGTCCTTTGCGCTCAGGCACTACGTCGCCCCACCAAGTCCAGGGGGATACCCCAGCCAGGCGTGACAACTCCAGAATGCCATAGGCCATACCGCGCCCATTACCGCCCTCCACGATGATTTGTCCTCCTTTTGTATGTATGCAGAAACCATCGAAAGGCAGTCTGCTGTTGTGTGAAATCTTTATGGTCGCCTTGCGTGAAGCTACGGCATCCATGCCGGTCACTTGTCGCATGTCATCTTTCCACATTTCCAATGCTGTCGTCACCACAGGCTCCACCTCTTTTGGCAGACTATAGGTTATAGGCTGCTTGCCATTAAACCACACCACTTCGGCACGGCTTGTAAGCGCTGAAAAGCAGGACATCAGAAAGAGTATTAGTAGCAGACGTATCATATGTAGTAGTTTGATGGTACAAAGATAGGCATTTTTTTTCGAATACAGTGTTTTTTTTGTTTTTTTGTAAAATAGCGTTGGAAAGTTGTGCGTAAATGGTGTTTTTTTATTACCTTTGCGTGGACAAACGACAAAAAGAACTAATGACTTTAAGTAAACTAAAACAACTCAAAATGAAAAGAGCACTCTTCTTGGCTTGTCTTGTGGCAATATGCTGGAGCAGCTTTGCCCAGCCACGCTACCAAAAGGAGCAGATGGCCTTAGAGAAGTTGAACCGTGGTGTGGTTGCCCTGCGTCATGACAATCAGGTAGTCGTCAGTTGGCGCATACTGTCGTTTGACAGGAAAGGCGAAGCCTTCGATGTCTATCGCAATGGCGAGAAGATGAACAAACAGCCGTTGATGACGGGCGGAGCCTTCTTCGTGGATAAAAATCCATTGACCGGTGATGCTACCTATGAAGTTCGTGGTGGCGGGTTGAACGGGAGCTACGTGCTGAAGGCGGGTGCTCCGGATGGTTATCTGCCTGTGAAGTTGCAGAAACCCGCTGACGGACAGACCCCTGACGGACGTACGTTCAGCTATTCTGCCAACGATGCTTCTGTGGCAGATGTCGATGGTGATGGTTGCGACGAGATAACCTATGGCTCAATGGCTGTAGACCATGATGGACGTGGACTGTATAACACGGGTATGGGTCATGGTGACGCCATCCACTTGATGGCTTTTGACCCCCTCAACAGATAAGTTGCAGGTGTGGGATTGCCACGAGAACAGACGTGACGGTTCGGATTTCCGCGATGCCCGTACAGGAGAGGTCATCTTCCAGATACCGTCAAAGGCGGATGTGGGACGTGCCGTGGCAGCAGACACAGACCCCACGAATCCTAGCGTGGAGATGTGGAGCTCTGATAGTCACGTCATCCGTCATCTTTATGAGCGAGAAGCTCCTGCCGTGAATATGTTTACCAAAGAATCTCCTGACGAACTGAACCCCAAACTAAATAATTAAAGAAACGATGAGAAAAACAATCATTCTGTTGCTGGCCGTGCTGACATTGACGGCTTCAGCAAAACCAAAAGGCAAGAAGGCTGTGGAGACATGGCCTGACGGTACGGTAATGGATGCATGGTTCATGGAAAAGGGTCGTGTTGACGTGAATGCGCTGGGACGTCAGTATGTATTGACCGACTATGGCGTTTTGGCAGGCAGCACTGAGGTGCAGACCCGGCAAATTCAGGCAGTGATAGACCGTTGTGCCCAAGAGGGTGGCGGCGTGGTGGTTGTTCCTACGGGAACATTCAAGACTGGTGCCCTCTTCTTCAAGCAGGGAACACACTTGCACCTGAGTGAGGGCGCTGTATTGTTAGGCTCTGACCGTATCATTGACTTCCCTATCCTGACTACACGTATTGAGGGAGAAACCTGCAAGTATTTCGCAGCTCTGGTGAATGCTGACGGACTGAATGGTTTTACTATCACAGGCAAGGGTACTATCGACGGCAATGGTCTGAAGTACTGGCAAGAGTTCTGGATTCGTCGTCAGTGGAATCCGCAGTGTACCAATAAGGATGCCCAGCGGCCACGCCTAACCTACGTTTCGAACTCACGTAACGTCACCATTCAGGACGTTCACCTCATCAACTCGCCTTTCTGGACCAACCATGTCTACAAGAGTGATCACGTGCGCTACCTGGACTGCTACATCTATGCACCCACTGAGAATGTCTATGCCCCACAGCCGAAGCGTGGAGCACCCTCGTCGGATGCCATCGACATCGACGTCTGCACTGACGTGATGGTGGATGGCTGCTTTATGCATGTCAACGACGATGCTGTTGTGTTGAAGGGTGGCAAAGGTACCTGGGCCGACAAGGACTCTACCAATGGCAATTGCGAGCGCATCCTGATACAGAACTGCCACTATGGCCGTGTACATGGCTGCCTGACCTTGGGCTCGGAGTCGTTGCACGACCGCAATGTCATTCTGCGCAACTGTCAGACGGACAACGCTAATCGAGTGCTGTGGTTGAAGATGCGTCCCGACACGCCCCAGCACTATGAGTATGTGCTGGTAGAAAACATCACAGGTCACTGTGACCGTTTCCTCTTTATCCATCCCTGGACACAGTTCTTCAAACCCGGTGATCGTAAGGACATGCCTTTGTCGCGATGCAACAACGTCACCTTGCGAAACATCAAAGTGGATACCAAAACGATGATTGATGTGAAGACAAGCGATAAGTATGAGCTAATAGATTTCACTTTAGACGGTAAACCATTAGACTTCTCTAAAGCGGGTGCATCGCCTGAACCCAAGGTGTTCCTTTAATAAGAAAAGGCCCTTCTCAATGGAGGGCCATTCCTTATTTTTATTTCACGATTACTTTCTTGCCGTTGGTAATGTAGATTCCTTTGGTGGGCTTGTCGACGGGAATCCCGTGAAGGTTGTAGCATCTCACGAAAATTCCACTCCGCCAGTCAGCTCTTGTCCAGAATCCAACAGGTATGCGAAATAATTCATAATACATAATTCATAATTCATAATAAATTTCTATCTTTGCATAAAAATTCGGAGACTATGGAAAAAAGAGAGTGGAAAGAGATTAGAAAATTCGAGGAGATTCTTTTCGAAGATTATCATGGAATAGCCAAGATTACCATTAACAGACCGCATTATCGCAATGCCTTCACTCCGCGAACGACATTGGAACTGAGTCAAGCTTTCGCACTATGCCGTGAGATGCAGCACATCCGTGTGGTGCTGCTGACAGGTGCGATGTCGGAAGTGCCGGAGGGAAAATCGCTGACAGACGTGAAGCATGCATTCTGTTCTGGTGGCGACATGCATGTGAAGGGACGTGGCGGCTATGTGGATGAAGAGGGAGTTCCCCGCTTGTCAGTACTTGACGTACAGATGCAGATACGCCGCCTGCCTAAACCCGTTATTGCGATGGTGAATGGCTATGCAATCGGTGGTGGACATGTGCTACACTTGGTGTGCGACCTGACGATTGCATCAGAGAACGCCATCTTCGGACAGACAGGTCCTAAGGTGGGCTCATTCGATGCAGGTTTCGGCTCCAGCTACCTCGCCCGTATCGTTGGGCAGAAGAAAGCTCGTGAGATCTGGTTTATGTGTCGTCAGTATTCCGCTCAGGAAGCAGAACGGATGGGCATGGTCAACAAAGTGGTTCCCTTAGAACAGTTAGAGGATGAGTGTGTGGCATGGGCAGAAGAGATGATGGAACGCAGTCCGATAGCCCTCAGAATGATTAAGGCAGGACTGAACGCAGAATTGGACGGCCAGGCTGGTATCCAACAGCTGGCTGGTGATGCTACGATGCTATATTATTTTCTGGACGAGGCCCAAGAAGGTGGTAAGGCTTTCCTGGAGAAACGTAAGCCGGATTTCGACCAATATCCCAAAATTCCATGAAGATAACGATAGCGGAGCGTACACTTCATTTCAAGCAACCAGCGGGAACCAGTCGTGGGGTGTACACGGAACGTAGGATATGGCTGGTCACGATGACTGACGGTGAACATACAGGGGTAGGGGAGTGTGCCCCATTGCCACAGCTGAGTTGTGATGATATCCCCAATTATGCAGATGTGCTGCGTCGTTTCTGTGATGTGGTGGAACAGACGGGTGAGATTCCTTACGATGACCTGCGCGACTATCCTTCGATGCTTTTCGGACTGGAAACAGCTTGGCATTCGTTTAGCTCTCACCTCTCACCTCTCCGCTCGACCTTTGGTCGCTTGCACGGCAAGACCTCTCACCTCTTATTTGATACCCCGTTCAGTCGTGGTGAGTGTGGAATACCCATCAATGGATTGGTGTGGATGGGTTCCTACGATGAGATGCAACAACGGATAGAGGAGAAACTGGACAAAGGCTTCCGTTGCGTCAAGCTAAAGATTGGTGCCATCGACTTTGACAGTGAGTTAGCGCTTATTAAGCAGATTCGTCAGCGTTTCAGCCCTCATGACGTGGAACTGCGCGTGGATGCTAACGGCGCTTTCCCCTTTGAGGAAGCGTTGTATAAGCTCGAGTTGCTGTCACAATATTCGCTTCATTCTATCGAACAGCCTATTAAGGCGGGACAGTGGTCTTATATGTCCGAACTCTGCCGTGAATCACCGCTTCGTATCGCCCTTGACGAAGAGTTGATTGGCGTGAATGATCCTGGTACTAAACGTCAGATGCTGAACATCATCCGTCCGGCTTATATCATACTGAAACCGTCACTTCATGGAGGTATGATGGGGGTTCGAGAGTGGGTCGATATAGCTCGGGATATGGGAATCGGCTCCTGGATAACCAGTGCGTTAGAGAGTAATGTCGGACTGAATGCTATCGCCCAGTTGTGCAGTTCGGTCTATGGTAATCCCATTACGATGCCGCAAGGACTGGGGACAGGACAACTGTTTACAGATAATATAGACATGCCGCTTGTTATTCGTGGTGACCAGCTATGGATCTCGAATCATTTTTAGCCGAATGGAACAATGACAGCCCGACGGTACTGGTGCATACCAGTGGTTCGACGGGGACGCCCAAGCCGATGCAGGTGGAGAAACAGCGTATGGAGGCCTCGGCCCGCATAACCTGTAGCTTCCTTGGCCTCAGGGCAGGCGATACCGCTTTGCTGTGCATGCCGCTTGACTATATTGCGGGCAAGATGATGGTGGTGCGTGCACTGACCTGTAACCTCCGGCTGTCGTGTGTACTTCCCAGTGGTCATCCCCTTTCTGATTTTACGGAACCTGTGGATTTTGCCGCAATGGTCCCTTTGCAGGTCTATAACTCATTACAGGTCGCTGCGGAACGGGAGCGCTTACGCCAAATCCGTCATCTGATTATTGGTGGCGGTGCCATTGACGAGTCTTTACAGGCAGCCTTGAAGGACTTCCCTTATGCTGTATGGAGCACCTACGGCATGACGGAGACGTTGTCGCATATAGCGTTACGACGGCTTAACGGACCAACATCAACCGACTGGTATACACCTTTTGATGGCATTCGCGTGTCGCAGACCTCAGAAGGTTGTCTGGTCATTGACGCCCCTGCGGTTCATGAGGGTACTTTGGTCACCAATGATATGGTAGAGCTTGACGGACAGCGTTTCCGTGTACTGGGTCGTAAGGATAATGTTATCTGTTCGGGAGGTATCAAGATTCAAGCAGAGGAAGTGGAACACATGCTTCATGCTCATATAACAAATCCTTATTTGATTACGCGCGCGAAGGATGAGCGGTTAGGACAACAGGTCGTATTGATGATAGAACGGGGAGATGCTGACGAGGCTATGCGCGTCTGTCGTCAGGTACTTCCCAAATATTGGCAACCTCGTCGCATCGTCGTCGTTGACCGCCTACCGATGACGCAAACGGGTAAACCAGCCCGTGCAGAAGCAGAAAAGCTGGTGGCAGAAGATGAAAAAAGAAATGGGACACATCCTCACGGATAAGCCCCATCGTTGGTTATTAGTAATTTAAATAGGTAGTAGTTTCTCTCTAATATTCTCTATAGAAGTCTAATGCATCTTTGATCTCGTCTTCTGTGGCTGTCTGGTTGATACGGATATCACCAATACCACCTAACAGCGTGAAATTGATGGCTGTACCGACATTCTTTTTGTCGTGATGCATCAGCTCGATAATCTTGGGATAGTCATCACAGGTAATATTCATTCGACCGTAGTGCTCCTTAATGAATGTGACGGTCTGTCTCATCTTGTCCTGAGGAAATCCCGTCTTGACACAGCAAAGGTAGAGTTCTACCACCAATCCATAGGCTACAGCATAGCCGTGTAGGATAGGTTTACGCTCCAAAGCCAGTGACTCAAAGGCATGTCCGGCGGTATGCCCAAGGTTCAATGCTTTACGTATGCCGTGTTCTGTGGGGTCTTCTGTGACGATGCGTTGCTTGACGGCAACATTCTCAGCGAGCATGCTGCCCAGTTGCTCCAAATCGGTTAGATTGAAGTTCAGCAGTTCTGCCCATGTTTTCTCGTTGCTGATAAGCCCGTGCTTCAGCATTTCTGCATATCCTGAGAGGATGTTCTCTTGGTCAAGTGTCTGAAGGAAAGTGGTGTCTAGGATGACACAATCCGCATTGTTAAACACCCCGATTTCATTTTTCAGTCCTCCGAAATTAAAACCGGTCTTACCCCCCACGCTGGCATCCACCATTGACAGGAGGGTTGTGGGAATATTGATATAGGACAGACCTCTTTTGAATGTTGAGGCGGCAAAGCCACCTAAGTCAGTCACCATCCCACCGCCAAGGTTAATCAACAATGAATGGCGTGTGGCTCCCATTTGCTGTAACGCTGTCCATACCTGAGTCACCGTGTCCAGTGTCTTATGGGTGTCAGTGGCACCAATGACAATGGGGTGGGCGTGTTTCATACAGTCGTAGGCAGAAATAACGGGAAGACAACACTGCTCGGTGGTAGTGTCTACCAATACGAACAGTTGGTCATGCGGACACTCGTCAATAGCATTGGTAAGTGTCTTTTGTAGGTTATGGGATATGACTAATTTTTGTTTCTTTGTCATTTTCGGGTGCAAAATTAATTAAAATTTGCGAAACTGGTATGCAAAAAAGTGGATAATTGTCGATTATACCCTAATTTTTATTGGTTTTATTTAAACTTTTTCAATTATTGAACGTCTTAGAGGAAAATATTTCCTTTATTTTCAATGAAACGACTGATAACATTTTTGTTCTTGTCATTGCTGACTGTGGTTATGTTGGCACAACACCATGTGACAGGAAAAGTAGTAGAGAATGATTCGCAGGAACCTGTCTCACAGACAACGGTGAAACTGCTTAAACTGGATAGCACACTTGTGACAGGTGTGTTGACCGACTTGGAGGGAAGATTCAGGTTGAAGGCACCATCAGCTGGTAAGTATATCGTACAAGTGACCTATGTGGGATACAAGCCTTATACGAAGCGGGTTACGGTAGGTGCTGACAAGGATGTAGCTTTGGGCACCATCAACATGAAGCCTGATGCCATCATGCTGAAGGGCGCCACCGTCACAGGACAGGCTTCAAAGGTTACGTTGAAGGCAGATACCTTTGTATATAATGCTGCCGCTTTCCGTACTCCGGAAGGCTCTGTCGTGGAAGAGTTGGTGAAGCGACTGCCTGGCGCACAAGTTTCTGATGACGGAAAAATTACCATCAACGGTAAGGAAGTGAAGAAAATCATGGTTGATGGTAAGGAGTTTATGACAGGCGATACAAAGACAGCCATGAAGAACCTGCCTGCCAACATCATCGAACGCGTTAAGGCTTACGATCAGAAAAGTGATTTGGCTCGTGTCAGTGGTATTGATGACGGTGAAGAGGAAACCGTGCTCGACTTTGGTGTTAAACCTGGCATGAATAAGGGTATGATGCTCAATACCGATATCGCTGCAGGTACACAAGAACGC
Organism: Prevotella sp. tc2-28; assembly: GCF_900107705.1. GTDB lineage: Bacteria > Bacteroidota > Bacteroidia > Bacteroidales > Bacteroidaceae > Prevotella. The sequence goes on along the minus strand of NZ_FNRE01000008.1, from coordinate 160,933 downwards.
TACAGCGGACGTACCATGTTTGGCTGGATGAAGGACGATTTGAAGATTTTCCTGATGGGAAGCGCCAACAACGTCAATGATATGGGCTTCTCTGCCGGCGGTGGACGCTGGGGTGGAGGTCGTCAAGGTCTGACGGCAACGAAGATGACTGGTGTGAACGTGAATTATGAGAAAAAGAATCGTTTGAAGTTGGATGGAAGTATCCGTTGGAACCATAATGACGATGATGCTCAGGTACGTCGTTCTACGGAAGATTTCATGAGTAGCACGTCATCCTCCTTTGGTAATAGCCTGAGCAAGAACCTAAACCGTTCCAATAGTTGGGATGCTCGTATGCGTGTGGAATGGACGCCTGACACGCTATGGAACATCATGCTGCGTCCTCAGTTCCGCTATAACTCCAACGACGGTCTGAGTAACAGCCTTAATGCTACTTTCAGGGCTGACCCTTATGGCATTTCAGGTATTACAGACCCGTTGTCACAGATTGACCGTTTGATATATACGGACTCTATCGTAAAAAATACAAATCTCAGCAAGGGCCTCTCCTATAGCGATTCGAAGACTGTAGGTGCTGTGTTGCAGATCAATCGCCGGTTGAGCAGTACTGGCCGTAATATTACTTTGCGACTGAATGGTAATTACAGTGAGGGAATGAGCAAATCGATGACCAATAACTTTGTGGAGTATTTCATTGTCGACAGCACCAAGACTCCCCGAGAGTATAAAGACTCTACCTATCAGGCTAACCGATATGCCGTGACGCCCACCAAGAATTGGGATTACAGTATCCGGGCCACTTATAGCGAGCCTATCTTCCGTCAGACCTATCTGCAGTTCAGCTATCAATTCCAGTATAAGTATACCAAGAGCGACCGTGGTACGTATGACCTGACCAAGACAGGACTTCCTTTTATGGCTATCGACCCAGACTACCGTGACTGGGATCGCTATCTGTCATTGCTGAGTAATCATGTGCCACCCATTGACTTAGAAAGCACGAAGAGTCAGAATCTAAGCCGTTACTCGGTTTACAAGAACTATATTCATACAGCTGAGCTCATGCTGCGCATTGTTCGCAAGGACTATAACTTCAATGTCGGAGTGCAGTTTATACCTCAGAGTTCAGAATTGACCTATCGTTATCTTACGACGGATACCATTACAAAACGTAACGTCATGAACTGGTCGCCAACGGCAGATTTCCGTTGGAAGATCTCAAAAGTTAGTCAGTTGCGCTTTACCTATAGGGCTAATACCAGTCAGCCGTCAATGACTGACCTGCTTGACATTACCGACGACTCCAACCCCTTGAACGTCCGTCAGGGTAATGCTGGACTGAAACCGTCGTTCACCCAGAACTTCCGCTTGTTCTACAACAACTACATCCCTAATCACCAGCGCAGTATTATGGCTCACTTGAATTTATCGACAACGAGCAATGCTGTTTCCAACATGGTGACCTATAATGTGCAGACGGGTGCTCGGACAACGCGTCCGGAGAATATTGACGGCAACTGGAATGCCTTTGGTATGTTTATGTTCAATACGGCCATCGACTCCGCAGCCTTCTTTAATATCAACACATTCACCACGCTTCGCTATGCTAATAGCGTCGGTTATGTCAGCGTGAATCGTAATGCCAACTCAGAGAAGTCTACCACGCGCAGCACGACAGTGGGTGAGCGATTGGCTGCCAATTATCGTAACCAGTGGTTTGAATTCGAACTGAATGGCTCTTTGGAATACCTACATGCACGTAGTGAGTTGCAGACGAACAACAACATGGACACATGGACATTCTCGTATGGTGCAAGTGTCATGCTGACGGCTCCTTGGGGCACACAGCTTTCGACAGGTATGAATATGAACAGTCGTCGAGGCTATAATGATGAATCGATGAATACCAACGAACTGATATGGAACGCACAGTTGTCACAGTCTTTCTTGCGTAATAAGTCTTTGACTTTAAGCTTCCAGATGTATGACATCCTGCACCGACAGTCTACGTTCAGCCGTACTGTTACGGCTATGCAGCGCAGCGATACAGAGTACAATGCCATTACCAGCTATGCCATGTTCCATGTCATCTATCGTCTGAATCTCTTTGGAGGTAAGGCCGGACGTCAGGGAATGGGTCCTGGTGGTCCTGGTGGCTTTGGCGGTCCTGGTGGCGGCCGTGGAGGCCGTGGCGGCGGAGGCTTTGGCGGTGGCGGCGGAGGCGGACGCCGTTTCTAAAGACAGAAGAACTATGAGTAAACAAGATACTGTTGAGTTATTAGCATTTCATGGTGTAAAGCCGACGGCTAATCGCATTCTGGTAGCAAGTGAACTGGAAGCGGCTGGTCGTCCGCTTTCTTTGTCAGAGCTGGAGGCGAAAATCAAGACGATAGACAAATCGGGTATTTTCCGTGCCTTGACGCTCTTTCGTGAACACCACCTCGTACATGTCATTGAAGACGGAGGTGACGGTGTGCGCTATGAGTTATGCCATAGTCATGATGAAGAACATGATGACGACATACACGTACATTTTTATTGTGAACGCTGTCGCCGTACTTATTGCCTGGAAGACACAAAAATACCGCCAGTAGAATTGCCTGGCGGTTTTGTGATGAATGCTGTCAACTACATGGTAAAGGGCATCTGCCCTGCCTGTAGGAAAGGAGAGCATTAAGCTTCTTTGCGGTCGTCAATGTTGTCGCCCTCAGTGGGAGCCATCTCTTCTTCAAAGTCGGTGATTCCAGCTTTGATGAGGATGTTATACCACTGGATGAGTTTCTTGATATGACTGTTCTGTACGCGGTCCTGGTCCCATTGGGGGAGAACTTTCGAGAAATAATCGTGCAATTCCTTGGGAGTAGCCTTCTTGAAGTTGACACTCGACTCCTTGCCTTTTTCCAGGTCACGCATGGAAGCCAGTACCTTCATCAGAGGCACGTCTTCTGTCTCGGTGAACATGGCAATGTCTGCCAAAGAGGTGATACGGTCTGTGCCAAAGGCAGGAAGACGTTTGTGAGTATCGTCCAAGGCCTCAACGATGAGGCTGTTCTTGGCGCGTGATACTAATTTGTAAAGTCCCGGCTTACCCGAGATGGCTAAAATAGTCTGTTTCATATTCTTTTCTTATCTTAAAATATTATCTATCTGAGCGTCAATGTCTGCTATGCCGTCATTGACTATCTCGTCGTCGGCCAGTTCCCTGACCTTGTCCTGCGACCATTGGCGCTGCATCCATTGCAGTACGTTTTCGCGGCTGATGCCGTCACGCTTCATGACGCGTTGTATGCGCACCTCAAGTGGGGCAGTGACCACGATTACGCGGTCCACCAGTTGGTTGATGCCTGACTCATACATGATGGCACTCTCCATCCATTGCATACCGCTCTCCTGGAAGTCCCGGAAGACGGCAGGGTGCACGATGTCGTCAATGGCTTTGGCGTTGGCTTCGTTGGCTAAGAGGAACTTGGCAACGGCAGCCTTGTTGAGCGCCTCTCCGTGATAGGCATCCTCACCGATGAGTGCCGTCAACTGTTGTCGGATCTCTGGCGAGGTGCGTATCAGTCGCTTGGCAGCCGTGTCGCAGTCGTACACGTCTATGCCTCGTGCTTTCAACCTTTGGCAAATAAAGCTCTTTCCAGAGCCAATGCCCCCCGTGATACCTATCTTCATTCTTCCTCTATCAGATAGTCTACTTCCTTGGTTTCGAGCGACGCGCGGCTGATGCCTTGAGGAACGCTGCGAAGATATATCTTGCACTTCTCCGATTTCGTATCCATGATTTCATTGTAGTCGGTAATCACCGTGAAATCGTCAGGACGCAGGCTTCTGATACGGTCGGCACCTGCCACAAAGTGTATTCTTACCTTGGGCGGGAATGTGCGCAGCACCTTCCCTGCAGGTACGTTGATGCCCTGTATGGGAACACCATCCATCGCCTCTTCCGTCAGCACATCGGTGTAGAACTTGATATGGATTTGCTTCGGAACCACTTTTACGTCCTTCATATGCGACAACTGACAGTCGATAGACAGGGTATCGCGGAAATTGGCATAGTTCAGTGCCTCTGTGTAGATGGTGCTGATACTGTCTAACTTCTGTTGTGTGGCATATACGTCAACACTGTCGGGCGTGTATTCTACTTGTGAGATGAAATATAGCTGGTCAGGAATGATACGTCCTGTCCATCTGACGGGTACACGCTTGTGTTCTCCATAGTTGTATGAGAACTCCAGTCGCTCAGGCTTGATGGAAATCGTCTTTGAAGAAAGTTCCAAAGCCTGTTCCACGATACGCTTGATGTCTCCGCTGGGTATGACGCCTTGTCCGTGACCTCTGTCGTAGGCCTTGAAGTTGATGCTCATCGTCTTCAGCCTGTCACCGTGAAGGTACGACAGGATGACCCATCCCTTGTCCCTTACCGTGACGCGCAGGGTGTCAACAGCCGTAGATGTCAGCACCACGTTCTTGGGGATGTTGCCCACTTGTAGGGGTATCTTGATCTCTTTCTCGTAGGTTTCATTCATGGTCTTGATCAGCCAGAAGATTCCTGAGAGAAACAGAAAGAATACAAAGACCAGAAGTTGCTTGTTCATGTTGCTGAACAAGAAAAGTCTGATGGCTTTGAATATGGTCTTGATACCCGACATCAGGAGATGTGTTAATGCTTATTTGCCCTGCATGGGTGTGCTGGCCATGTCTTTGAATACATAACCCTTGTCCACCTTGATGACTACGCCGTCTGCAATCTTGACTTCAATGATGCCGCTGGCCAGGTCGATTTTCTTGACGGTACCGTAGATGCCGCCGCCGGTAACAACCTGAGCGCCTTCCTGCAGTGTGTTCTGGAAATTCTGGATTTCCTTCTGGCGCTTCTGCTGAGGACGGATCATAAAGAAATACATGATGGCGAAGATGGCAACCATCATAATGAGGAAACTGGTCATGCTGCCACCGCCTTGGGCGGCTTGTGCAGCGAGAAATAACTGTGTCATATTTGTTTTAATTCGTTTATGTTATCGTTCTTCTATATGTTTCAGGAGTCTTCCTGTCTTTGTCAGGTGACGGGCTATGGCGTCGAGCATTCCGTTAATGTAACTGGCACTGCGTGGGGTAGAGTATAGCTTGGCAATCTCCACATATTCATTAATGGTTACATTGATGGGGATGCTGGGGAAGGTCATCATCTCGGCAATGGCTATCTGCATAATGATGATGTCCATATAAGCCAGACGTGAGAAGTCCCAATTACGTGAGGCTTCGCTCATGAAGTGCTGATACTCGTCACCATTCATAATCGTTGCACGGAACAGCTTACGAGCGTAGTCCTTGTCTTCCTCGTTGTCGTATTCAGGCAAAAGCTCTTGATGCGACTGGTTCTTTTCTTCAAAGCGCTTGATGGTCTTTAGGACAAAGGTGTCAACCACCTCCTTGTCGTCGTTCCAGTAAAGGCTTTGCTCCTCCAGCAGGGCATCCAGGTCGTCGTTGTGCTGTATCAGGGTGCGATACAGCTTGCGCCATAGTTCCCGGTCGGCTTCATAGCTGTCCTCCGGACTAGCCATATAATCCTTGTATATTTGGCTTTCGGCAACAAGTTGATACATCTTCTTTAGAAATTCGGGTTCGTCATTCCACGTCTTCTTCTGGGTTTCCATGAAGTCGTTTAGCATCTTGTTCCCTTCTAATTGAAGGGCAAAACGGTTGTTGACAAACTTCTGTGAGGGCATTTCTGTCCCCTCGCGCTGGGCTCTCGACTGAGCCACTTCCAAATGACGTTGCGCCTCACGGGTAATGCTGACGATTAAGGCCAGCAAGAAATTGTAAAGGTCATAGGCTTTTGACAGGCTGAATAATAATTCCTTTTCAGCCGAGTCAATGTTTTTGCTCCCGTTTTGATAGTACGCATAGGTCAACTGTACTGTCTTAATCCTGATGAGTTCTCGATTGATCATACTGTTTAAATAGCTATTTGATACACTTATCAGCTGCAAAGGTACGAATAAGTGAGAAGAAAACCAAATTTTATTTGAGTTTTCTCGAACGAGAGTACCTAAGACTGCCCAAAAACTATATACGAAAAAAGGTCTATACCGCAATAGCACAGACCTATTTTTTTCCCTTTTCGGACAAGATTATATGGAGTTCAGACGAAATCTAAAAGGGTTATCGCTTGAAATCTATCCGCCTCCGGTTCCCCGAAGGGCGCACCGCAAAGTGAATCCAGACGACGCTGCGCTTCTGCTCTGGATTTTCCAACCCCCTACGGTTCGTAAACGAAAGGATTGGCAGCGAGGAAGGTGCCAACGTTATCCGTCAATAATAGCAGATTACCAATCAGCAATCAAGGCTTTGGCTTCTATACGGCACTCTTTGGCTTCGCCTAAAATACTCCCATTTGAGAAAACTCAATTAAAATTTGGTTATCTGCTCATTTATGCGTATCTTTGGCAACAAAAAAAGCTAAAAACCAGACAATATGAAGAAATCTTTACTTGCATTGCTTGCCCTGCTGTGCGTAGTCGTGCAGGGCTCATGGGCCCAGAATCCGACACCATCCACCGCGTTGGAACCGTATATTACAACACTGGGCAACCGAATGGTATATAAGTTCAACTATCCATCGACCAGCGTGACGGGCGACCCCGTTGTGCTTTCGTCGTTATTGTGTTGTTGGGCACCTACCACGCCGCCGAAGGGTGCTGCCATCGAGTCGGTACACTTGTATAGCCACTATACTGTCACAGCCAATTCGCAGTGTCCCACCAGCGCTACGCTCTCAACAGCCGATTTTGTAGTTCTCTCCACCTTGTTTGAAGGCGCTGAATACGACGAGGGGAAACCCTACAAGAGCATCGTCAAGCGCAGCATCGTCATCATGCCCGACTACGAGGGCTACGGCGTGTCGAGTGCCAGGACACATCCCTACCTCATCCAGAAGGTGACGGCACAGCAGGTCGTTGATGCCTTAACCTATGGACTGGAACTTTACGGCAAGCTGAACGGTGCGAACAATACCCTGCCGCTGAAGGACAATTGGCGGTGCTTCAGCCTTGGCTATTCACAGGGCGGTGCAGTGGCACTAGCCGCGCAACGCCATATCGAGCAGAACGGACTCAGTGACAAGTTGCACTTCCGTGGCACTATTTGCGGAGACGGTCCATACGACCTGATGGCCACCATGCACTACTACCTGAACGACGACGGCACCAGCTACGATGTCACCACCGCCCACAACGAGAACGAGATTACCTTCCCCGTTGTCCTTCCAATGATTATGAACGGCATGATAGTAGGCAATCCCGCTATGTCCCAGCACAAGCTGGACGACTACTTTGAACAGTCGTTCCTCGACACCGGTGTCATGGACTGGTTAAGCACCAAGAACTTGACCACTGACGATATCAATAAGGCCTGGCTTAGTCAGATAGACAATGGCACCGCCACCATTGGAGGCAAAACCTATAAGGCTCCCGCCAACATGAAAGAGATGTTTTTCAAACATGAGATTCCTGGCATGATTTGGAGCTCCTGGGTAGCGTGGGCCAATCTCGACAAAATCCTTACTCCTGGTTTCTACAGCTATATGAAGAATCCAGACAACTTCATCAGCGCGCCAGCCGCGACGGGCAACGCCTATGAGGACATGCGCTATGCCCTGGAATCGAATAATGTCTGCACTGGCTGGAAACCACAACACCGCATACAGTTTGCACACTCGAAGGGTGACATGGTGGTGCCCTATGGCAACTACCTTGCCTTCCACAATGCCCATCCCCACGGCTTAGACGATATGTATCGCATAGACAACACGTTTAGTAAAAGCGACCATCTAGATGCCGGCAAGATGTTTCTGATGGGGTTAGGAACAGAATACTTCAACTATTTCCAATGGGTTGACGCTGCAACACCTACGGGTATCAAGACGATGAAAGATGTCAGAGGTATGATGTCTGATGTTTGGTACACCATCGACGGTCGCAGGCTTAGTGGAAAGCCGACGCAGAAGGGTCTTTACATCGTTAACGGCAAGAAGGTCGTGATTAAGTGAGAGAAGTGAGAGCTTGTTCTCACTTCCGAACGTGAGCGAGCTCGAGCAAAGCTCAGGGTCGTGATTAAGTGAGAGAAAAACTTGCCGCCATCTCTTATGGCGTCGCTTACAGGCGGTTCATACCGAGTCTGAGTGTCAGGATGCGCCGCACGCTCTGGTTGATGCGCTCTTCGCTGATGGTTCCGTTCTTCACAGCAGCCATCACTGCATCGAAGGCCTCGGTGAAGTCGCGAGGACCCAGCACGATGTCCACTCCTGCCTGGATGCTGCCCACGGCGGCCTCGCCACTGGTGTAGTGATGGGTGATGGCGCCCATCTCCATGCCGTCGGTGATGATGATGTTCTTGTAGCCCAACTCTCCGCGCAGCTTGTCTTGCAGGATGATGGGCGACATGGTGGAGGGAACGGTAGAGCCGGTGACGTTAGGTACGCCGATGTGGGCTGTCATGATCAGCTGGCAACCCCACTGGATGCCTGCGCGGAAGGTCACCATCTCGCAGTCCTTCATCTCGTCCCACGTCTTCAGCGACTGTACATAGCCCGTGTGGGTGTCGGCTGTCGTGTCGCCATGACCGGGGAAATGCTTGATGCAGCCCGTGATGCCTGCATCCTCCAGACCTTGCAGGTAGTTGACTACCATCGGTGCAGCCACCTCAGGCTTGTCGCTGAATGCACGCGGACCGATGATGATATTGTCCGGATTGGTGTTCACGTCAGCCACAGGGGCAAAGTCGATGTCGAAGTCGTATTTTTTCAGGTAGGTGCCGATGGTGTTGCCGCACTCGTAGGCATTCTGCGGGTCGCCGGTCTCACCGATAGCCGCCATCGAGGCGTATTTCTTGACGTTGAAGTTCGGGTTATTTGCGATGCGTGATACCCTGCCGCCTTCCTCGTCGATGCAGAGCAGCGGATGACCGTTCAGCGAACGTATCTGCGGGATGATGGTGGCCAGCTGTGCCTCGTCCTCGATGTTCCATGCATACAGGATGATGCCGCCTACGGGGTATTCCTTATTGACATTCCTCATGTTCATGGTAATCTCTTGGTTCTTGAGGGCTGCCAGGTCGTCGTAGGTAGTCCATTCTATCGAGGGGTCGAGCGACTCAATGCGGATGTAGAACATCTGTCCTATTTTCTCGCGCAGCGTCATCTTCTGCAGCAACGCTTCTACCTCATCGGTGGGCGGTACGACAGGTGCGTCGTTGTTAGAACAGGATGTCAATAAAAGACCGTAGGTCATGATGACGGTCAGCATCCATAGTATTCTCTGTTTCATTGTTGGGATTTTGTTATTTATTTGATGATTCTTGATAATCCGTTTTGGTTATAATCGAATGAGTGTAGAGCCTAGTCGCCCTATCTGTACGGCATAGACACCGGGCTGCAGACCGTCGAGGCTGACGGCACCGCCTGCTACCTGCGACTGGCGCACGATGGCACCCGACAGGTTGTAGAGTGTGACAGCCGTTCCGTCCTCTGCACCCTCGGCATAGAGTCGGCCGTCGGCAATGCGGAAGGTCATACCCTGCGGCTGATGCTGACTAAGTTCGCTGATGGCTGTTGGTAATCCCAGCACCTTGAGCAGTCCCTTGTAGGCATTCAACTTGCCATAGCCGGCACGGATGCCAGCTTTCTGGGTAAACTCGTCGGTTTCGGTGCTCTCCTTGATGATGTCCTTCACCTTGTCGATGGTCAGCGTGATGCCCTTGTCGTGGGCAGCCTGCAACCACAGGGCAATGATGCCTGCCGCAATGGGTGTTGCCATCGACGTACCGTTGGCTCTCACCCATCTGTAGCTTCGTGGGGTGGTCTGACCTTTGAACTGATTCGAGAAATCCTGTTTGGCAATGACGTCGTTGAATTCATCGCTCAGAAACGAGTTGCTGGCACTATAGATACAGTTGCCAGGGGTTAGGACGAAGGGATGCTGGTGGCCGGCATAGTCAACACCATAGCTGGTGTATTTGGAGATGTCGCCTACCGTTTCCTTTTTATCGGCTTCTGGTTTTCCACCGGGTTCGTCAACGACTAGATTGTTGGCTGTCCATGAACCCACGCTGATGGGTACACCAGTGGTGCAGAGGTCGCCTACGCTGACATCGGCAGAACCCTTGTCAAATCCTTCGACATTCTCAAACTCGCCGCCGCCGCTATTGGAGTTAATCCATGCGCGTTGCTCGATGCTCTCGTTAGCCGTAATCTCAATGCCTAGTCTGATGTCGCTGCTGATCATTAGTCCAATCGACTGAATGGTTGTTGTGGTCACATGGCGAGTGCCTCCCTTCGGATCCTGTGTCTCGCCGATACCGTTTTTAACAGCCAGCGCACCGCCCGAATTGTAATAACGGCTTTTGCCATCACCGTCTTTCATCAGTTTCAGCAAGTCCTTGCTCAGCTCGTCCTTGTCAGCATCCTCCCCGTCTTTGGATATGGCCGCCTTTGAACTGATGCCGTTCACAAGATCATACGTATTCGTGGTGGCTACCTCCGTCTTTTTCGCTATGTCGTAGAGGAAGATTCTGATCTTGGCAGGCTTGTCGGTCAGCAGGTAGTTGATGACACTGTATTCGTTGCTCCTGGAAAACAACACCTTGAGGGGATGGTTGGCATCTATCGTTTTATGGACGTGACAATTATCGCCTCCTTCGTTGCCAGTGGCGATGGTCATGATGTTGCCTCTGTCGCAGAAATCTTTATAGACCAGCGATTCTGCACTGGTACCATCGTGGGGCCCTACTGCAGTATTCATACTCATCGTCACCAACAGGGGCTTGCCAGCCTTCTTGGCATAGTCTTCCATGTAGTTCATCGCATTGATAACGTTGAGCACCTCCGGGTCAGTAGTGCCTCCTTCGTATTTCTTATTTTGTTGTTCGTCGGCGTATGTTTCGCTCAGTATGAGTTCGGCCTTAGGTGCTATACCTGCCAGATGGCCACCTGCTATGCCCTTCACGTTGGCAACCGGACTGGCTGCTGCGCATCCGGCGACGTGTGTGCCGTGAAAAGTGTTGGTCTGCTTCAATTGCGTGGTGTCGAGTATCATTTCGGGTATGTCGAAGAGCGTGCCTTCCAGTTCCTTGCCGTCAACCACCGCCTTCTTGCCCCTTCCCTCGGTATAGGTCATCCCCGGCATGTAGGCTGCTTTGATGCGCAGATTGCCTTTGTCGTCTTTGAAAACGGGATGGGTGAAATCGAAACCGGCGTCTATGACGCCAATGATGACACCTTCGCCGTTGTAGGCCTGTGGCAGTTGCTCGCCCGTGCCGTTCTGCACCTCGTCGGCATGTGTGACTTGTCGCGACTTATCGAGTTTCAGTAGGGGCTTGGTGCCTTTCGCAATATTCAACACGCCCTCCAGCCGGGCTATTTCCGGCAATTGTTCGGCTGTGGCAGCCACCATCAGCATGTGACCCATAGCCGCCTTAACCTCTGCACCCATTCCGGCTATCTGGCCGCTCACCTCGTCGGGGTTGGCATTGGGTTGAACCCTCACCATGAAAAGTCCGGGCTTCTGTTCTTCTGTCGCTGCAGCACGCCTCGTCTTAGCCTGTTGCACGTAGGAGCTCACCATCGGGGATAGTTTATCTTGTGCCATCATACTGCCGCCGCCCATCAAAAGCAAAGCCAGCAAACACTTCATCGTTCTTTTCATCATTTAGATTGTTTTAGATATCAGAAAAAAATTTGTTCACATTTTGGAAACAAAGGTAAAGGAAAATTTTAATAACACGTAAACGTTTCGCTAAAAAAATGTTAACCACGAGGTATTTATGCTTTTGCTTTCGGTGCCATGATGTGACCATCATAGATGCCCACAAATCACCTAATTATTATAACGCGTGAAGAAAAAAGGAAAAAACTTTGGCTATTAGCGAAAAAAAGTGTACCTTTGCACCCGCTTTCGACAATCCCCCTACGGGAGGCCGGAGCTAAACCTTCGCATCGTGTGATGGTGGATTAAGCAAATAACTTAATTTTAGAGTAACACATTTTAATTATGAAAGAGATTAACGTAAGTGGTAAGAAGCGCACCGACGTAGGCAAGAAGGCCTCAAAGTTGCTTCGCAAGGAGGGTATGGTTCCCTGCAATCTGTATGGTGAGAAGAAAGGCGAGAATGGTCTGCCCGAGGCAATGGCTTTCGTGGCTCCTATGGCTGAGCTCCGCAAGGCTGTATATACTCCTCATGTATATGTTGTCAACCTGAACATTGACGGTACTGAGCATAAGGCTATCATGAAGGAACTGCAGTTCCATCCCACAAGCGATGCACTGCTGCATGCTGACTTCTACGAGATCAACGAGACCAAGGCTATCACCGTTGGTATTCCCGTTAACATCGTCGGTCACGCTCAGGGTGTTCGCGATGGTGGTCGTCTGAACCTCTCTATCCGTAAGATTAACGTTACCGCTCCATATAAGCAGATTCCTGAGAAACTGGACATCGACGTTACAGAGTTGCAGCTGGGTAAGGCCATCAAGGTTGGCTCATTGAGCTTCGAGGGTCTTGAGATTGCTACTCCGAAGGAAGTTATCGTATGCTCTGTCAAGGCTACACGTGCTTCTCGTTCGGCTGCTGCTGAGGCTGCTGCAGAGTAATATTGACAGCATGGACAAGTACTTAATTGTTGGTCTGGGTAACCCTGGCGACGAATACGCTGAGACCCGCCACAATACAGGATTTATGGTATTGGACGCTTTTGCGAAGGCGTCCAATATTGTTTTTGCCGACCGCCGTTACGGTTTCGTGGGCGAGACCTCGCTGAAAGGCCGCAAGGTGTTTCTGTTGAAACCCACCACATTTATGAACCTCAGCGGCAATGCCGTGCGCTATTGGCTGAACCAGGAGAATATCGACCAAAGCCGACTGCTGGTGGTTAGCGACGATGTGGCGCTGCCGCTGGGCTCGTTCCGTCTGAAAGGCAACGGCTCGAACGGCGGACACAATGGCTTGGGACACATCCAGCAGCTCATTGGTCAGAACTATGCCCGTCTGCGTATGGGCATCGGCAACGACTATCCGGTAGGCTCGCAGATAGACCATGTGTTGGGACGTTTTTCGACGGAGGAACGCGAGCATCTGCAGCCGACTATCGACCTGACTGTCGACATCATCAAGAGCTTTGTGTTGGCAGGCGTCGACGTGACGATGAACCAGTATAACAAGTTGGGAAAGACACCAGTATGGCAGAAACAAACGAAGCAAGAGTAGACAAGTGGCTGTGGGCTGCACGTATCTTCAAGACACGCTCCATCGCTGCCGACGCCATCAAGAATGGGCGCGTCACCATTAGCGGCATGAATGTAAAACCCAGTCGCATGGTAAAGGCGGGCGAGGTGATTAACGTGCGCAAGCCCCCCGTGACCTATTCGTTTAAAATTCTGAAGACGATAGAACAGCGGGTAGGCGCTAAGCTATTGCCTGAGATCTACGAGAACGTGACGGCGCCCGACCAGTATGAATTGCTGGAGATGAACCGTATCAGCGGTTTCATAGACCGTCAGCGGGGAACGGGTCGTCCTACGAAGAAAGACCGTCGTGCGTTGGACGACTTTGTTGGTCCAGCCATGGAGGGCTATGGTGATTTTGACTTTGATTTCGACGAAGATGATATTTAATATTCTTTGGATTGTCCTCGGTGTGGCACTTGTCCTTTTCGGTGCCGACAAACTGACGGAAGGTGCCTCGGCACTGGCTCGGCGCATGAATGTGCCTGAGATTATTATCGGTCTGACCATTGTGGCTGCAGGAACCTCAGCTCCTGAGTTCTTCGTCAGTCTGGTCTCTGCCCTGAACGGTACGTCGGACATGGCTATAGGTAATGTGGTCGGTTCGAACACGATGAACGCCATGCTCATCGTGGGAGCAGCAGCATTGGTAGCCCCGATGGTCATCAGCAAGTCGACGGTGAAGAAGGATATCCCTTGCTCCGTCCTTGCCTCCATCCTGCTCGTCGTACTGGCTTTCGACGGGGCTTTGGGACGCTTCGACGGCATTATCCTTTTGTTGGGCTTTGCCGCCTTCATGGTCTACACGCTGATGCAGGCGAAGACGGGGAAGGCCGATGTCGTCAGGGAGAACTCACCGGTGTGGAAGAATATCCTTTTTGTGGTCTTCGGTCTGACTGGTTTGGTGGTGGGCAGTAACCTGTTTGTTAACGCTGCATCGGACATCGCTTTGTCGCTGGGCATCAGCGAGGCTGTTGTCGGTCTGACCATCGTGGCGGGAGGAACCTCACTGCCAGAATTGGCTACCAGTGTGGTGGCTGCTCGCAAGGGACAATCTGCGATAGCCATTGGAAACGTAATCGGTTCCAACGTGTTCAACATCTTGCTCATCCTTGGACTGACGGCAACCATCAATCCCTTGGAAATAGAAGGCATCACCACCGTTGATATGGCAGTGATGCTCCTGTCGGTAGCCCTCATCTGGCTCTTCTCGCGCACCCGCTATACGGTAGAACGCTGGGAAGGTGCCGTGCTGCTGTTGGGCTATATGGCTTATCTGTGGTGGCTGATTACTTCACTGTAATCACCACCTTCTTTAAATCCTTGTCGGCACTCGACGATTCCACCATGAGTTCATATTTACCTGGCACGACGCGCATGGTGTTGGTCTGGGCATCCCATCCCTCAAAGCACTGACGGGGGAAGTCAATGGCTATTGCCTTGCTTTCACCTGCTTCCAGCATGACTTGCTGGTAGGCTTTCAGTGTCTTCTGAGGACCTTCTTTGTCTGCGCTACGACGTACGTAGACCTGAACGGTCTCCATACCTTTCCGGTCACCGGTATTCTTGACGGTCACGCGTACCTTATTATTCTTATAGACGGGTTTGCTGATGTCGAAGGTGGTGTAGCTCAGTCCGTAGCCGAAGGGGAACAGCGCCTCGCCGGTATAGTAGCGATAGGTGCGGTTTTTCATTGTGTAGTCCAGGAAATCGGGCAACTCCTCCGTGTTCTTGTAGAAGGTGATAGGCAACTTGCCACTGGGGTTGTAGTCGCCAAAGAGCACGTCAGCAAGTGCCGTTCCGCCCTGCTCTCCTGCATACCACCACTGCACAATGGCATCACACGACTCCAGCTCGGGGGTGAGTGCCATCGCACTGCCGGAGCAGTTGACAAACACCACCTGTTTGCCAGCTTGATGCAACATAGCCAGTATGTCACGCTGCGCCTGGGGCAACTCGATGCTGGTACGGTCGCCACCCTTGAAACCAGGTTCGCTGACCTTCATCTCTTCACCTTCCAGACTGGGTGAGATGCCACCCACGAAGACAACCGTCTGGGCGTTGCCTATCTGTGCCAGCAGTTCCTGGTGGGTAGGATTGATTTTCTTTTTGATGTCGAAGTTCAAGGCTCCATAGCCCGTCTCTTGTACATAGTCTATCTGGATGCGGTAGTGCTCGCCAGCCTTAACATCCAGTTCCTTCTTGGCACCCTGGATGCGGTGGCGTACTTTCCAGATGTCCACCAATGTGTCGCCATTGACGATGAGGCGCAGTTTGTCGTCAGCGCTGATGTCGAAAATGAGTTTCTCATCGGCTGTGGGCTTGAAGATACCATCCAGGCGGGCAGAGAAGTTCTCCAGGTTAACGCCTGGGGCAAACACCGTGTTACCACCGTTGCTCAGCTGGATGGGGTTCGCGATATTAACGGTTGTCACAGGCTTCCCCTTCATTTCGGTGTTGTTCCAGTAGATGGCCTGCATTCCCTTGTAGCCTAACGGACTCTGAATCTTGTCATAGCGACTCTCAAAAGCCTCGTTACGAGTAAGTCCACAGCCTTGTATGTAGCTGACCTTTGCCTTCTTCCCGATTCCTTCTAACGCTGTGATGGTACGAGTGGGGTAGCCTGAGTAGTTTCCCCACATCATCACCGAGTCATTGGCATTAGGACCCATGACGACGATGTTTGATGTTTGATGTCTGATGTTAGAAAGGGGCAGGATGCCATTGTTTTTCAGCAATACGATGCCTTTCTTGGCCATCTCGTAGGCTAGCGCCTTGTGTTCCTTCGAGGCAATCACGCTGGCGGGAATCTTCGTCCATGGGTTCAACTCGTCATTGTCGAAGTCACCCAGTTCGAAACGGGCAATGAGCAGACGGCGCAGGCTCTTGTCGAGGTCAGTCTCCTTGATGTCACCGCGCTTCACGGCAGCAGGCAGGTTCTTGTATTCCGAGCCGCACTCAACGTCGGTACCAGCCAATACAGCTTTGGCACTGGCTTCGGCACCATCTTTGGCTACATTGTGCCATTTAGGCAGAAAATCGCGGATAGCACCGCAGTCGCTGGTAATCAGTCCCTTGAATCCCCATAAGTCTCGCAGGATGTGTTGCTCGTAGCGTGCATTGCCGCAGCAGGGGTCGCCGTCAATACGTTGATAGGCACACATCACCTCAGCCACCTTTCCCTCTTGCACCAATGCCTTAAAGGCTGGCAGGTAAGTTTCCCACAGGTCGCGCTCGGGCAGGTTTTCTATATTGAAGGTGTGACGGTTCCACTCCGGACCGCTATGTACGGCAAAGTGCTTGGCACAAGCCAATAACTTCTTATAACCTCCGCCCAGCCATCGTCCTTCGTAGGTCATCCCCTGTAGACCACGCACCACGGCCAGTCCCATCTTCGTTGTCAGATAGGGGTCTTCACCATAGGTCTCCTGTCCGCGTCCCCATCGAGGGTCACGGAATATGTTGATGTTCGGTGTCCAAAACGACAGGCTCTGGTATCGTTGTATGTTACCGGCTTTCTTGGCTTGCTGAGCCTTTGCACGGGCCTCGTCGCTGACGGCAGTGAACACCTGGTGTAGTAGGGCGTCGTCCCATGAGGCTGCCATTGCCATTGTGATGGGGAATACGGTGGCAAATCCGTTTCGTCCCACCCCATGCAGCGCCTCGTTCCACCACTGGAATTGTGGGATACCCAGTCGCGGAATGGCTGGCGAGGTGTCCATCATCAGCTTCACTTTCTCGTCAAGCGTCAGACGACCTAGTAAGTCGTCGGCACGTTGCTCTGCGGTTAGCTGTGGGTTCTGGTAGGGCAGCATCTGCGCCCGCAAGGCCGATGCCCCTACCATAAACAGTATAGTTACAAGTAGTTTCTTCATAGTCTTTACTTAATAATAATCTTCTTTCCGTTTTGAATATAAATGCCCTTGGAGGGCTTGTCCACGCGGACACCCTGGAGGCTGTAGACAGCATGATCTGTAGGTTGTTGTATGGTGCGAGGTGCTGAGATGCCTGTAGACTGCTCGACATAGGTCACCTTCATGGCGAAGCAAAGCTGTTCACCCTTGTTGCTGAATTTCACCACATGTGTCGGATTGATGGTGAAGGTGGCTATATCAGGACTCTTTGGGTCTCTTGACTTGAGTATCTGCACGTCGGATGCAGACTCTGTGTATGACTGGTCTGCCACCTTGCCCCAATAGCATGTGCGGAAGCCATATTCAGGATAAGTCGTGAAGTTGATGTTCTCTTCCTTCACATTGATATAGGAATAGAAGGTGATGCTTCTGACATCTTTGCCTTCTGGTGCGGTGAAGATGTTTTCTGCGCCGTTCGACAGTTTCAGCGTGGTATAGCTTTCGCCGTCGATGGTGACAGCAGTGCCATTGGACCAAGCCTTGCTGCTATTGTTCAGCACTAAGGTAGCACCGTCACTGAAATCTACCGTCGACAGTCCGCTACTGTTTTTGCCGACCAGCCCATCGACAAAATAATACAGTGAGGATGTCTTTGTTCCGCGGTCTTTGGTCGGGATGGTGGAGAGAATGTATTCGGCATCGTTGCCTAACTTGGCTCCGGCCCCCTCTTCGCCTCTCAGTGTGGCGGGTACATCGGCGGCGGCAATTTTGTTGTATGTGTAGGGAACAGACACCGGCTCGCCCACGGAGGAAGCCGAGAAACTGTTATCCTTTGCGGTGACGTTGCGGTTAGCCCCACTGCCATCGAGTGGCTTGTTGACACCGGCAGCTGCATAGTTGCCCTCAACTAATGCTTTGCTGTAACTGTTAATGGTCATGCCAACACTATTGCCGGGGCAGTTGTGATAGTTGTTGACGAGGTGTATGTAGCAGTCATCGGCCTGTGGCAGTCGGCGCATACAGCCTTCGCCCCAGATGTTGCAGGCAAAGGTCATGTGGATCACCATCTCGTGGTTGCTCACCCATCCGCAGCCGCAGGTATAGGCATGTGAATAGCTGCGCGAGGTGTAGTAGAAGTGGTTGTAGGTGTAGGTTGCCCAGTCGCACACCTTGCTGTCCAGTGCGCCATCCTGCGAGTCTACGAATGTGCAGTGGTCAATCCAGATGTGCTTACCCTGATTGGTGATGAGGTCGGCACCGTCGATGTCGACAGCCCCCGGGCCAATGAGCGAGAGGTTGCGGATGATGATATTCTCGCTGGAGGTCTCGATGTGGAAGATTCCCGACTTGTTGGGCAGCGAATAGGCTCCTGTCTTCTGATACTGCAGCTCCATGATGGCTTTCTTGGTGAAGAAGGCCCGTCGGTCGCAGGTCAGGGTCGTGCCATCGGGCAGGGTGCCAGTGTATTGATCTGTGCTGCTCAGTCCTTCGAGGTTCTGACTCTTCAGGTAGGCATTGTCCTCATCGGTCAGGAAGAACTTCGTACACAGTCGGGCATTGTTGATGCCGATGAGGGTCTTGTTTTTCGTTGACGAAATCTTCATGGTCTCGCCAATGGTGAAGTCGCCTTTGGAACCGTCGAAGATGATGATGTCGTTTTTGGCAATGGCTTGCTTGATTTGCGAATCGTCGGTCTTGCCGTCACCAAGAGCAGTCAGGGTGACGGTTGTAGCATCCGAGAAATTTCCTCCGTTTAAAGTGTACGCAGCGCCTGACTCGTCGGAGCAGGTTGCCCAGCCCCATGGTGCTACGTTGTTGGTGGCCATAGCAGGTAGGAGAACTATGGCGCTCATGAGAATCATTAGATTTTTTTTCATTATCATGTTTGTTTTGTTAGTTTATTTCATTCATGTATAGTTCCAGATTAGTATAGCCGTCCTTGCTGGTCAGCTTGCCATCTTTTTTATCATGGGGATTCAGCCCATGGCGACGCTCCCATGCGTCGGGAATCCCGTCGCCGTCAGTGTCCTTGGGAGCAGGATTGCTTTTCAGCTCTGGCCAGGGACTGTCGCCTATCTTGACATCGTTCTGGGTATTGATGATGCCTGGTGAGCAACCTTCACCGGTAAAGGTGGCAGTGCCCTCGCGGACATCTTTGACAATCATCTTGTCCAGCGCATCACGATGCAGGCTGGCACCGGCTTTCTGTAGCACTAACTCGTAGGCTTTCTCTGCGGTGTGCGTGACGACAGGCGCAAACGGCATGGGCTCACGCAGTCGGATGGTATCTTGTGTAACAGCAGTATAGGTGCCATCGTTTCCCAGTCGGTCTATCTGGTTCCATACGCCATAATCCCAGTTGTGACGAGTCACCTCTGGATATTTCGCATTGACGTTGCCTTCCACATAATATTTACCCCACACATGCCACATCTTATCCCATACGTTAGGGCGTTCTGTTCCGTGGTGAGTATATTTCGAGGTGCGTATATTAGGTGCGGCAATGCGCATGCCTCGAAGATCTGTCGGTGTGCCCGGTCCCGGCTTATAATAGTTGTTCACGATATTCACCGTCATAGCCTCACCTCCGTAGCATCCGTTTTCCGTCCAGTTGTAGATGACATTGTTGCGCAAGTCCATGCGCTCATCTTCTTGAGTAAACGGGCTTGGACCCAATCGCGGAGTACGGGATGTGTGATGTGCGATCAGGTTATGGTGATAAGAAGCGCCACTGCCGCCCCAGTTGCCGCCATAGCCATGCTTGCCTTTCTGGTGGCCTGCATTGTTCAGACTTTGTGATATGATGCACCATTGTACGGTGAAGTCACGATTTCCGTAGACGGACAGACACTCGTCGATAGACCAGCTGATGGAGCAATGGTCGATGATGATGTCCTGACTGCGACTGCCTCCCAGACCATCACCCTCATGATGAGCCACCTGACGGTTTCCCAATCGAAAACGCACGTAGCGAATGATGTTGTTGGAAGTAACGGATACAGGGTAGTCTGCCAAGCAGATTCCATCGCCGGGAGCCGTTTGTCCTGCCACCGTCGTGTTTGGCGAGAACCTCAAAGGCGATTTCAGAAAGATGGTTCCTGATACGTCAAAAACAATCGTTTTAGGACCTTGCTGTGCATTAGCCCATCGTAGTGTACCTTTCTGCGGACCGTCTTCCAAGGTGGTGACGTGGTAGACCTCACCACCTCGTCCGCCAGTGGTGTAGCGGCCGAAACCTTCTGCTCCTGGGAATGCCAGTAGCTTCTCCTGTGCTTGAGTCAGCATAGAATTAGCAAGTACCCAGACAATCATTAATAGTCTGTTTAGCGTCATGTTTGTTTTGTTTGTAGTTTGTTTCTGCAAAGGTACGAACTATTCATGAAACTTCCAAATATTTAGTTTGGAAACGGATTTATTTGCAAGATCTTAACTGAAAAGTCACCAATTTATCATTATATATTAAGGGCGGACAACCATTGGTAGTGTCCGCCCTCGTAGTATTTATTGAAGGTTTTGATTACTTCTGAATGTGCTTTACGCCATTCTGAATCACTACACCCTTATAGCTCTTGTCAACCTGCTGACCAGCGAGGTTGTAGACAGGAGCGTTTACGTCAATAGTCTCAGACTTTACAGCGTTGATGCCAGTGGTGCCACGAGTAATAATCAACTTTGTAATAAATGTACCAGTTCCACCAGATCTACCTATGTATAACGCATCTGCATCTGCTTGTAGAGTGTATTTTTGATCTACGGGGTCGTCAGCAGATTTTTTTCCGTTTACAAAATTCTCTGTAGTATAGAATGCAGAACCATCAAGTGCAGAACGGAAAGCAATTGTGGCAGTTTTTTCATCATCATGGTTGTATGCACCTGCTATTGTAATCACATCGCCCGTTTTGAAACCACCGGCAACAGACAGTTCAGCATAATAATACTCAGCTGTTTCGTTTTTGAATGATTTACCAAACTTGATTCCTTCTACAGCATCAGTGTTGGTGTGAATCTTCACTGTTGAATAAGTAACCTGATCAGGATCAGTTGTTTTCAATGTAATGCCATCTTTACTTTCAGGATAATTAATCAATTTGGTTTGTGCGTTTGCACCTACGGCCATAAGAGCCATTGCAATTAGAGTAAAAAATTTCTTCATACGCTTTTTGTTTTGTTTAAAATGTTAGTATATAAGTTATTTAAATGAGTTTAAACTCATTGCAAAATTACGACAAATCTTTGATTCAGCCAAACATTTGTTTCGATTTTACAAAGAAATCTTCCGTAAAGGTTTACGCAGAATCTTCAAAAAAAGCGGGCACCGTGGTGGTGTCCGCCTTTTTAGTGATTATAGAGTATTGCTTACTTCCAAGCTGCACCTGTAGCCCAACGCTGGTCACCAATCTTCTTGGTATAGATGGGGTGAGCCTTTACGCGTTCAGTCAGGTTGTAGTAGAAACCGTCAACATTATGACGATGCATGTTGGCATCACCATTTACACCCAGTGGCTGTGGGTCTTTGAAGAGCTCCTCTGGAGTCAACTGATAACCAACGGCATCACTTTCGTTTTCGTTGCGATTGTCACCGAACTTGATCTGTGTCTCACCGTATCCTCCAATGTTGAGGGCACCCTTCTGATAACCTGCACCGCTTGATGTGTGGCTGAACGGATAGTTGGTGAACAGACCATCATTCAATGTCGTTGAAGCATCTGTCGATGCCTTATAGCTACCCCATGCAGGAACGGTTGTTGCATAGTTGTCTGCGAAGTCATAAGACATGTCCTTGGTGTCAATGCGCATACCACGCATGTAGAGACTACGGTCGTCGCTATCGCCCTTACGTACTGTGACAAAGAGGTTCTTCTTAACGGTAATCTTACTGCCGGCGGGAGCATAGCGAGTCTCAAGGAACAATCCATGACCAGAACTACTGGAGCGTGGGCTGAGGTTGACAAACGTGTTGTTCTCTATCTCGATGTTCCATGTGGTTCCGGCAGGCCAAGGCAGGTTACCGTTTTCTGATACGAATGCATGCTTAGGCACATCAATAAATGAGTTGTTCTTAATCTTCAGGTCTTTGAAGAAGTTAGAGTCCTTACGGTTACCAGGACCAGCAAACCACGAGTATCCACGACCGTTAGCATCGTATGGACCACAGTCGGTGAATACACATCCCTCGACAGTCATGTGCTCGATGAGCTGGCGGTTTGGACCCTGGAATCGGATGAATCCACGGGTCAGACCACTGAACGAACAGTTGGTAATGCTAAGTTCGCTCAATGAGAATGACAAGCCTTGAGAGTTCATGTTGATAAAATAGTTACCGCCAATGCTGTATTGTGAGTTACCGCCTTTACCATTCTTATCCATGTAGTTCCATACAATATGAGGATGGAAATTGATCTGGTTGAAGCGTATAGGCTGGATACCCAGCGAAACACCGTTCTCAGCACCGCTGGCTGCATTACGGCAAAGCATAATGGTAACGGCATTGCCAGACATGCCTGCGTCGTCGCTTGTTCCAACACCAAGAAGAACCTCTGCACGGCCCTTACCTGCTGCAATATCATCTGGGTTGGTCTCCAGAGTAAAGCCCTTTGTCATGTTAAAGCTGGAAGTCATATAATAGGTCTTACCTCCCTCAAGATAGTAAATCTGACCTTCTGGAATAGTATTGTCCTTCATATAGTTGATGAAAACGGTATCAATACGCGTGGCTTTACCCAACAATTCCTTTGCATTCTTTACGGTATTGGCAAGAATCGTATCGTTTGGATCTGGAGCCCACTTAATAACGATAGGATCTTGTGGATCACCTTGCATACGAACCATGGCACTATTGAAGTTACCATCAAAATGGCGAGGAACCTTTGTGTTCCAACCATTAATAATATAGGCAGCGTTGGGCTCCAAACCATCGAAATCCACGTAGCCTTTAGCCAAATCAGCTGATGTGATTTCACGTGTAATCGTTGGCAGGTCGGCGTTGTCGGCAGAAGGCTCAAGTGTGATTCTATCGAACACCCATGTGTTGCTCTCTGGGTTGTAAACGAGATTTTGAGAAGCAGCGAGGAAGTCTTTGTAACTATCAATACCTTCTACAGTCGTAGCAAAATTAACTCGCATGGTGGTCTTTGTTACATTCTCTACTGAGAATACAGAGGGAATATCGTAACGCATACCAGTGTTCAGCGAACCTGTGAACAATGCACCACGGTCGTCGTCACGACTCATGTCTGCTTGGTGTCCAAGGTCGTCAGAACCATCAGCAGCCTCGCCAATCCATCCTGACCACTTTGAGTTATAAGCTTCACCCTTTGGAGAGATAGCTTGCAAGCAATAGAGATAGCCTGTAGAATAGGCCAAGTCCTGATGAAGGAAGCTCAATGGATGCTTGCCGTCCTTCACGTAAAGAATGGTGTCAAGTACCTCATCGTTATTCCAACGACCGCCTTGAACCTTTCCTTTCAGGTGATAGGCAACAGCACCGTCTACGGCATACCAGTTCAACCAGATGTCGTTGACATGAGTGCTTCCACTATATTGGAATTGGGCAGCAGATCCACAACCATATTGGTCGGAACTATTGCCTGTGTTCTGCGTAACGCGGAACTGAGGCATGAACAGACGGTCACTCTGATGAGTGTAGTTGTCTGTTGCTTTGTCGTCGTCCTTACAGCTGGTAAGCACCATAGAGGCACTTGCCAAAAGCATAAGGAGGAAAATACTATATTTTTTCATCGTAAGTCAATGTTTTAGAATTAATAACCATAGTAATTCTTATAAGCTCCATTACTTCTCGTAACAGCATCCTGTGGGATGGGGAGAATGTAGCGTACCGGAGGTAAAATGCTGAAGTCCATATCAGCAGACAGCTCAGGCATAGTAGCGGGAATCTTATTACCCTCTACATCAATATAAATGTAACCACGCAATGAGCAACGAATCTGAGGACGTGCACCTGTGTCATCCTGCCAGCTGAACCATGAAGCCTGTGTCCAGGCATCTTCTCCAGTCGTAGGAGGCATGTACTTACCGTTCAGACCAAAGTTCTCCCACATGTTGTCAATAACCAAATCGTCTGACTCATACTTGAAGAATTTCAGAACGGGCAGTGTCTTGTTGGGATAGTTGTAATCTGTAGGATAGAGTTCATCTCCAGGATTTACAATCTTATAGAAGATGTCGGTAGGATAGGTATCGAATTTGTCGTCCAAATCGTAGGTATAGTCATCTGTTGCCTTACCATAGTAAGTCCAGAAGGTCTTGAATACAACTTCTGCATAACGATTCCAACGTACCAGATCCTTCCAACGTGTGCCTTCACCAGCAAACTCCCATGCACGCTCGTCGAAGATGAGATCGAAGAATTCTTCCTTGCTGCCTGCAGACTCCACGTAAGCATCAACCATTAAAGCCTTATTAGTGGCATTGCGGAATGCGCGCTCACGAACTGATTTCAGAGCAGACTTAGCTGCTGCTGTAGGACCATTGTTGATTTCATTCTCAGCTTCAGCAAACATCAGCAAAACATCTGCATAGCGCATATAGGGGAAGTTAATACCAGTGTTGCCACTGCTGGTCACACCCTGACGATGTCCCTCATCCCAGAACTTAGACCACTTGTTACAGTAGTTGTTGTAGTCGTTGAGCAGTACAGGCTGTCCAAATCCGTCATAGCGCCAGTATCCGATAGCATCACGGCGAGCATCTTCAGGATCATAGCTGAAACGGAAGAATGCATTCAGGCGGACACCACCATTGCTGGTACCCCAGTAGTTGGGAGCTTCTGTTCCACCAGCAGCAGTCTCGTCGCCCTTAGGACCATGAGCATAGCCGATATTACCATTTACGTTCATTGTAAACGGAATCTCAAAGATGGGGTCATCAGAATTGTTAACCTTATAGTTACATTCGTCAATGAATACCTGATACCAGTCCTTTGTAAGTTTATGTGTACCGGCAGTCATAACAGAGTCACAATAGTCACGTGCGACCTTATAATACTCGATGTAGTCGTCAGCGCGCTTCATGGTGCCAACTTCCTTCGGAGCATTTACGTTAGGACGCAGTGAATAACCTCCGCGATAGAGCGCCATGCGGGCAATCAGAGCCCAGGCAAACTCTTTGGTACAACGCTCAATGCCCTGAGTGACATTGGAAGAAAGCTTCATCTTTGGAGCAGCAGCCTTCAAGTCGTTGATGAGGGTGGTTAGA
Source organism: Prevotella sp. tc2-28 (assembly GCF_900107705.1). Lineage (GTDB taxonomy): Bacteria > Bacteroidota > Bacteroidia > Bacteroidales > Bacteroidaceae > Prevotella. The sequence goes on along the minus strand of NZ_FNRE01000008.1, from coordinate 135,591 downwards.
ATGACGTCGCGGTCAGTCTGAGGCATTACCAGACTTTCAGCATCGTAAGAACGTGTGAGTGAGAAAGGAATATCGCCAAACATAATCACAAGGTCAAGATATTGCATGGCACGCATACACTTGGCCTCACCAATCATCTGAAGCATATCCTCGTTGTCCTTAAGACCGCTTCTTTCAGCAGCATTGACAAAGTTGTTGGCGCGCTCTATCAGTGTGTAGGCGGCATTCCAAGTACTCATCAGGCCGCTGGCGTCGGCCTCGGCATCGAACAGTTTGTACTCATTGTGGGCGGCCACTTGAGACTCGGCAGAGCTAGTGGTGAACTCCACATCGCTGTTCAAATCGTAGGTTGTCAGATAAGCATTGCCATAGGTGTTGTTATTGGCAATAGCTGCATAGACACCGTTAAGCAGGGAATTGGCTTCGTTGAGGTTGCTGAACACATAGTCGTCAGTAACGCTCGATGGAGCTTCAGGCTCCATGAAGTCACTACAAGCGCTCAGGCCAATTAAAGCAAGTCCTGCGATGAATATATTTTTCTTCTTCATAGTAGTTGCAGAATTTTAGAATGACAAGTTAAAACCAAACAGATAGCTACGGTTACGTGGGTAACGGTTGTAGTCAACACTTGGAGTCAGACCGCTCTGAATGTCGACTTCAGGATCGTAACCACTGTATTTGGTGATGCAGAAAAGGTTAGAACCAGTAAAGTAGACACGCAGACGCTCTACACCAAACTTGCTGGTAATCTTCTTAGGCAAGGTGTAACCAACTGTTACGTTCTGCAGACGCAAGAACGAACCATCTTCAACGAAGTAAGAGTGAGTGTAGTCACTGTTGACGCGCATGGGATTCCATAATGACTTGCCAGCATTGATGCGCTCATACTCGTCCATATACTGAATCTTCTGGCTGTTGTTTACCAGCTGCTCACTCATCCAATAAAGAGACTGTGAACCATCAGCATTTGTGTTGTAGATGTCTCCGAAGTAAACCCAACGGCTTGCGTAGTCAAAGTCAGATGATACGTTCAGAGGACTTGTGCTGAGGTTGTTGCCTGTAGAAGAAGACAGACGGTACTTTGTTGCATTCAATACGTCAAAGTTGAGGAAATAAACGAAGTTTGCATTGAAGTCAAAGTCCTTCCAACGTCCGCTGAGACCGAAACCACCTTGCAGGCGTGGGTTGGTATTACCAATCACGGTGCGGTCGTTCTCGTCAATCTGTCCGTCACCATTCAGATCCTTGAACTTGGGATCACCAGGATGCACGTTGTTGACTGCGGTATCAGTGTTCTTGGCATAAAGGCCGTTGACAACACCTTCTTTTAATTTATAGGTGAAACCGTCGCGCTCAAAATCATCGAAGGTGTAAATTCCATCATAGACGAAACCATAAATCAGACCGATTTCCTCACCAACGCGGAGGCAGAAATCGTCAAATCCAGGATTCCATCCACCCTTCTTACTGCTGGCCCAAATAACGGTATCCTCATTGTTCAACTGGTCAACCTTTGTCTTGTTGTAACCCATCGTAGCGTTTACACTCAAGTCAAAGTTTTTCTGCTGGAACATCTGGTAGTTAATAGTCAACTCGACACCCTTATTGGTAACTTTACCTACATTCTGCTGCTGGTAAGTATATCCAGATGTTGTCGGGATAAGACTCTTGTAAAGCAGGTCTTTTGTTGTGTTCCAATAGAATTCTGGTGTGATGGTCAGTCTTCCGTTGAAGAAACTCATGTCAAGTGCCAAGTTGCGGTTCGTGGTAGTTTCCCACTTAATTCCTTCATTGGGGAATGTGTTGCTGGCTGCATAATAAGTCTCGCCATTCTCGGAAATAGTGCTTTCGCCCCAGCTTGGTCCGCCATTTTCACTGATGCTATACTGATAGCGCCAGAGGTCGTCGCCGATATCATTGTTACCAGCAAGACCGAACGAAGCACGAACCTTCAGTTGGCTCATGATATTCTTGTTCCACCAAGGCTCTTCAGAAACAACCCATGCTCCAGATACAGAGGGGAAGTAACCCCACTGGTGGCCAGGAGCAAACTTGGTGCTACCATCGGCACGGAACGTGAATGAAAGCAAGTATCTGTGCTTGTAGTTGTAGTTGGCCTGTCCAAAGAATGACAACATGCGGTCAGGAGTCTTTACGGTAGAGGTAGACTTGTAGGCAGAACCTAGTCCCATGTTAGCAAAAGCCTTGTTGGGAGAGATGAACTGTGGGAAATAACGTGATGCGTTAATTCTGGTGGTACGCTGGTCGTCATACATTTCGTGACCTAACAGTACAGAAATGTTGTGGTCTTCCTTAACGGTGAAAGAGTAGTTCAGCGTATTGGTCCAAGTGTACTTGTTACGACGAACGTCGGTAATCTGAGCAACAGGTTTGTCCTCATTGCTATGTGCGGTGTCAGTCAGGTAGCCCCAGAACTGATTCTGATCGCTGAATCCCCAGAATTGTGCGATGTCTGTACGGAATACCAGGTTGTCAATGATTTCCCATGACAATGAAGCTTGGTTTGTGAAGCTGTAAGAGTGCTTCTTCATATAGTTCTGGTCGATGTCGTCCATAGGACTTGCCAACTTCCAGTAGCGCTCCTGGTTGTAAATAAGAGCAGCCTCGTTACTGTGAGTGAACTCACGGTAACCATTGGTGGGACGGTAGCGAAGAACACCAACCAAACCACCAGTACCGATGCCATCAGCACCTGCGCCTAAGTCACGACGATAGGTGAAGCGGGGATTGATGGTTACTTTCACGCGTGGTGAAATCTGAAGGTAGATCTTACTGTTCATGTTGGTACGACGTACGCCGGAATTCTCAATGATACCGTTTTCATTGTGGTGAGTCAAAGAGGTGCTGAAACGTATTTTGTCATTACCACCGTTGATAGTCGCATTGTACATCTGAGTCCATGCAGTGCCGCCCATCAGCTCGTCTTGCCAGTCGTGGGTTGTAGCATTGCGATAAATGTCCATATCAGACGGGTTACCGAAGTTAGTACGGAAAGCATAGTTGTTTGTCTTGTTGTTGTAAGACAGGTCACGCTGATACTTTACAAACTCGTAGGCATCAAGCATATCCTGCTTTCCTGCCAGCTTCTTAGCCTGTGCGTAGGCGTTGAATTCAACTTTCAGCTTACCTTGCTGGGCTGACTTGGTGGTTACAACAACTACACCATTACCACCTCGTGCACCGTAGATTGCAGTCAGAGAAGCGTCCTTCAGAACGTCAATGCTTGCGATATCCGTAGGAGGAAGGTCATTAATGTTGTCCTGCTGGAAACCATCTACAATGTAAAGAGGTTGGTTGTTCTGTCCGAGGGCAGCACCACCACGAATCTTAATGTAGATGTCAGCACCAGGAGCACCGTCGACCGTACTAATCTGCACACCGGCGATCTTACCCTGCATAGCTTCAGCAGCAGAGGCAACGGGAACCTGTGCCAGTTTAGCACCGCTGACAGAACCGACCGAACCGGTCAGGTCTTTACGAGCCTTGCTGGTGTAACCAACAACAACGACTTCCTCAAGGGCTGCGTTGTCGTCTTGTAACTGAATCTTCAGATCGGGGCCTGCGGTGACTTCCTGTGATACCATACCGATGTATGATACTACAATCGTCTTTCCATGCTGCAGTTTCAGTGTAAAGTTACCGTCGAAGTCGGTAACAGCTGCATTTTTGGCATTACCCTTCTCAACTACGGTCGCGCCAATAACGGGTTCTCCCGTCTGGTCTGTAACCGTTCCCTTAGCGATGGTCTGTGCCGAAACTTGACCACATACTAAGAGCAGACACAATAAAAGTGTCGTTCGGAAAATACTCTTAAATTTAACAGACATAAAATTAGTAGTTTTAATAAAATTAATAAAATAGTAGTATATTCTGCCTGCAAAGGTACGCAAAATAATCGAGAAACGTGAATATTTCTTAATAAATTCTTTGAAAACGTTTACGTATTTTATGTTCGAGACCAGATTTCTTGCAATAAGCGACCCTTATTTTCCAATAACCCTGGGTTAAGAGGTTAGGTCTTTTCTTTATTCTGTGTCGACTTGTACGAAGTCTGGCCTGACATCGGCCTCTTCCGTCTGTATGGTAATATCGTTGAAGTGAATATTCCGAGTGTGTCGCACAAAAAATCCCTTGGCGGGCAGACAGCCCCACATGGTGGATTCCGGATAGTCTTTCTCTTTCTCATCCTTGACAGACCTCTCTATCTCTGGCAGATCACTGGCCTTTATTCCTCCTTTATGATGGATGCTGATGTGTGAGAGCCATACGTTGGTAACAGGGTGATTGGGAAGCCCTGTAATGCTGCACCCCATGGCACCCGCATTGCGTATTTGGATGTTGTCCAAATGTATGCCATTGATGCTTCCAACGTGGTCGATGGGGATGAGTGAATCGAAATCGGTTCCTTTCAGTTGATAGCCTCTGGCCCGATTGCCCAGGCGGATAAAGATGGGAGACTCCGTTCCTTCTACATTGATATTTGATACATTGACGTTTTCCATCAGTCCGCCATCCACAATCTCCAAGGAAATAGCAGAAGAACCTATCCATTGTCCGAAGAACTTTTCTTTTTGGTCGTAGCTGGGCTTGACAACAATATTACTGATGTTGATGTTGCGGAATCCTCCATTTGTTTCGGTGCCGAGTTTGATGGCATTGCAGTGACTTGACACGATGCAATTGGCAATACTGATGTTCTCGCAGAGACGGGGAGAAGTGGACTTGAGTGTAATGCCGTCGTCGTCGGAATCTGCCATCATACGGGTGACAGTCACTTCGTGGCATCCGTCCAGGTCAAGTGCATCGTTGTTGTAGTTATTCCGGTTGAATACCTTGATGCCGTCAATGGTCAGACGGTCGCAAGCCAGATAGTGCTGCATCCAGCAACCGCTGTTCTTTAGGGTGATGTCTTTGATGGTAATGTCGCGGCTCTGGATGAAGCGGAGTAGGTGAGGGCGAGTGATGCCTTCGTCGTTCCATGATAGCTTCTTGAATGTGCGTCCCCTTCCGTCGATTGTTCCATAGCCATCGATAACGACATTGTTCGCCTTGTCGGCATAGATGAGTTGGATGGTGCTGGTCTGTGTGCGTAGCGATACATAGTCTGACTTCATGGGGAGGTAGTCTTCCAGTCGGGTGCTTCCATAGAGTGTGGCACCATGCTCGAGATGCAGATGAACATTGCTCTTGATGACTATTGTACCTATTTTGTAGCTGCCTGTTGGAATGACAACCCTTCCGCCGCCATCGCGGTTGCAGTCGTCAATAGCCTGTTGAAGTGCGGATGTGCTTAGTTGCGTAGTGTCGTTCACTGCACCATATTTCATGATGTTGTAGTCGGCTGCCTGGATATTGAAGGCCGCAGAGGTTAATAGGAGTAGTAAGGCTTTTCTCATAGTGTTGTTGTGAATTGTTTTAGTATATGAGGATGTTTCCAGTCATCTTTAGTAGAATTTGTTGTTGCAAAGATACGAATTAAGGATGAAAGCACCAAATAAATCAGAATATGATTAGTATATTTTGGTGGCAGCAGGGTGGCAGCAAAATTCGATTTTTAGCGAAAAACAACAAGAAAATATAGTTCTCCCAAAAATATTTGAGCTGAAAGGGGAAATATACCGAGCCAAAAGGGGAAAAGAGCCGAACTAAAAGGGACGGAGATACAGGTTAGTCGGGTTGAGGACGTACGCGCTAAATATTTGCATCGTACGGGGCAAATGCTTGTAGCGTTCGTTCGAAAATCTTGCAGCAAACGCTGCGGGATTTGTTTCTTAGAGACTTTACTTCGTCAATGGGAAGTAGTGAATAGTGCCTCCTATTTTCTGTCTGCGCAGAGTGGGCTGTTCGCCAAGGCAGAGATGGTCTAGATAGCGCTGGGCGGAGTGATATTTCAGACCGGACTTCATCATGAAGATTTGAATGGTGGTGAACCCTGAAATCATGGCGCGTCGTAAGGCTTCGTTCATATAGGCTTTGTCGTGCATCTGGGCATTTCCTACAATGGTACCTTTCTTACGGAATCCCTTCTGCTTGCTGTGTACATTCTTTACGAATCGCTTCGAGGGAGTCAATTCGATACCGGCAAACTTGACGTCTTTGCCACTGACCTTGGAGGGGTCGGTGAAGTCGCCCTTCAGTTTGATTTTTGGCGCAAACACGCCCAGTGGTGTTTCTACACGATAGCCATCGGCCAGCCATTCGCTGCAAACGTCGATAAACGTGTCGAACGCCATCTCCACCAGTCCGCTGTTCAGTCCCTTAAATCGGCAATAAGTCTCAACGTCCTCCATCGTGCGTTTGTAAGGAGCAGACGGACGGGCATATAGCAACGGCTTACCGTCCTCGCCTGTCGTGGGGCGTGGCTGTAGTTCGAACAACATTCCGTCAGTCTTACGTGGCATAGTTCTTACTTTTGATTGCAAAGATACAAAAAAAAGAAGGTAAATCCAAATGTTCTTGTAGAAATCTATCAAGAAATAATAGCGGAGGGCATTGCGCTCTCCGCTATTTTTATAGATAGGGTGTAGGATTATTCGCTCTTGAATCCGTAACCGTTCTTGAATTTACCATTCGCACATACGTTAGGAGTGAATGGCCAGTAGTGGATAGGAGCCTTTACGTAGTCGTAGTCAAGGAACAAGTTCTTCTCGTATTCTTCACGATTGGCGAGAAGAGTTTTACCCCAATCCACAGCCTTGTATCCGTCAGCAATAAGAGCGGCAGGATCTGAAACTGGCTGGAACAGACCTTGGATTGCCAAGTTCGGAGCATAGCTTGCATCAACTTGCAGACCATAGGAAGCCCAGTCGTCATTAACACCGCGCCAGCCAGGATAAAGCAAAGGATCGTTCTCCTGTCCTGCAGGGCACTGAGCTGTCAGACGATGTCCCTTAATAGCTTTTGCATCAACAGACTTGGTGTAAACTACAGAAGAGATGACGTTTCCGTTTTCGAACTGATAGTAGCCATTGGCAGCGAGTCCATCCATCATCTTTGTCGTGAGTTCCTTGATGGCTTTAATCTTCTTGCCAATGAGACCGGTACGAATCAGAACAGTACGACGGTCGCCCTCGCCTGCAAACTCGAAACCACGCTCATCGATGACGGCCTCTAACAAGGAGCCTTCTTTTGCAATGAATGCATCAACATTACCCTTGCCGGCACCACCGAATGCACGGTCACGAATAATAGTCAGATATTTCTTTGCTTCTGAATCATCGCCAAGGGCAGCACAAGCCTCTGCATAGCCCAGATAGATTTCTGACATACGCATGTAAGGACCATTGATACCAGACTTACGCTGAGCAGCAGTCCAAACCTTAGTCTGACGGTTCTCGTCCCACTTGTTTAAAGAGATACCACCACCCTTGCCTTGGGAACCTGGGTTGAATGGAAGCAGAATCTCGGTACCATTACCACCATTAGATGCCGTTACAGTGCAGCTAACATCACGACGCATATCCTTTGGATCGAAAACGCCATAATAGAAAGCGGGGTTGATACGTCCCTGACCATAGTTCTTACAAGGATAGTTGTTCTTGCTACCACCTGTTGAAGGACGTCCAAAAGAGTAGGGGCGAGAATCGTTCGCACTGCTACCTTGGGCAATGTCATATTCGTAGATTGATTCATCAGCAAATCCAGTATCATCCATATGCATCTGCTGGAAGAAATACTGGTAAGGATTGCCATAGGTACGACCGCTCTCATCCTTACGAGGATCAACAGTGATAAACTTAGCACTACCGGGGTTGTCAATGACAGCCTTGAAATATTTCTTCGCAATCTCATAGTAGTACTTCCAGTCTGTACGACGACCATAGGTGGCTCCGTTGTTCTCAGTACCCATCGTCTCGAAGGTCAGTGCATCACCATCGCCATCTACACGGGCAATGTCACCACGGCGAGTCTGATAGCCTCCAGCCTCGAGAGCGATACGACCGATAAGTCCCTGAACATAGGTGCGAGAGAAATAGTTCTTGCCTGTGATGCCAGGAATCGAACCAACACGATACATAAGTGGTTCTGCGGCAATCAGTTCTTCAAGAATCACATCATAAATAGAGTCACGACCACAGAGTGCTCCAGTGTCTGTTACCTTACCACTCAGATAAGGAACATCACCGAAGTATTTCAACAGTTCACGGTATGCAGTTGCTTTCAATGCGACGGCCTCACCATAAAGCTGCCCCATTGTGCTTTCTGTTCCAGCAGCAATCATATCATCAAAGCCAGCAGACTGTTGTGTGGCAGCGACCACAATGTTTGCCTTATTGATGACAGCATAGAGGGCGGCATAAGTATCATTTTCTTTCTGATAACTCAATAGCGCATATTGGCTTGCGTATGTGCCGTTCTGGTAGAAACATTCTGGATAGTGACGACCTGGTTGTGCAGTGAAACCTTCAGGATGACGTTCAATATCAGAACCGGCAACATCAGCTGCATAGAAAAGTCCATCGCCGAAAACTTTGTTGCTGGCTGCAGTCTGCCAGTCAGAGTATGCTCCTTCCAGTGCTGCACGAGCAGTCTCGCTGGTAGAGAACACAAAGGCGGCATCCGTCTTGGATGGAGAGTCTGTCTCCAAATAATCGCTACATGAGTTGAGTGTCAGAACACCTGCAGCACATAGTATTGAATATAATATTTTTTTCATACTTATTAATCCTCCCTTAAATTTAGAATGCAACATTAAGACCAAAAGTATAAGTTCTGGCGCGTGGATAAGAGTTCCAGTCGTAGTTGGGAACGGGGAAGCCGTCCTGTCCGCCTGGACGGGTGTTGACATCGGGGTCAATACCCTTATAGCCAGCAATACAGAAGAGATTACCACCTGTGAAGTAAACACGCAGGTTGCTGATGCCTACCTTCTTGGTCAGGAACTTAGGAATGGTATAACCAATGGTCAGAGTGTTTAAACGGAGGTATGAAGCATCCTCGATGAACTCAGACGAAACGATACCATACTCACAGTATGGAAGAGCGTGTTTCGCACCAGCGTTCATAGCTGCCAATTTGTCGCGATCGGTAACGGCAACGAGATCGCCCTTGGCATCAACGTCGTACATCTTCCAGCAGTCAGAAACGAGAGCTAAGCGGTTCCAACCGTAGCTGGTATTCTTGTTACCCATCATTGAGTGCATTGCGTTGGCGTTGTAAACGTCACCGCCAATCTGATATGCAAAGCCAGCAGAGAAGTCAATACCCTTCCAGTTTGCATTGATGTTGAAACCACCAGTGTGCTTAGGCATGGTGTGACCTATAATGCAAGCGTCGTCTTCTGTTACGGTACCACTACCGTCAGTGTCTTCAAATTTTACTACACCAGGGAATGCTACTTGTCCCTCAGGGGTATTGTAGGTCTTGTTACCTACACCAGTGTAGTTAACCACACCACTAATATCAGGAACTCCCTTCTTTAGCGTCCACACACCATTCGTTACGTCGAAGTCGTCAACAGTGTAGAAACCGGCTGATTTGTAACCAAAGATGGTACCAACAGGCTCACCCTCACGGATGATGTAGTCATTGTATGGGCGCTTCATGCTTGATCCCCAGTTGGTATGGGTATCAGCATTGACGCCAGCGACAACCTCTTCCACATTATTCTTATTATAGTTATAGGTGGCGTTAACACTGATGTTCAAATCCTTAGAGCGATAAATCTCATAGAACAAAGCAAGTTCAAGACCTTTATTGCTGGTCTTGCCCACATTTTGGTATTGGTAGCTGTGACCTGTTGTCTCAGCAACAGGCACCTTCATCAAGATATCTTTGGTGGTATTCCAGTAGAGGTCAATGCTACCACGAAGTTTGCCATTCCAGAAACCAAAATCAATACCAAGGTTACGGCTAACAGTGGTTTCCCACTTCAGGTCAGGATTAGCAAGGATGTCACCAGGCTTGAAAGTTACGGTACGCTTGTCACCATTCCACACGATTGATGGTACCCAATATTCCTTCCACAGGCTTGCATCAATGGCATCGTTACCAGAAGAACCAAAAGAGAGACGTAACTTCAAGTTGTCAAGCCAATCCTTTGTGTTTGCCATGAAAGGCTCATCGTTAATACGCCAACCCACAGCTGCTGAGGGGAAGTAACCCCAGTGATTGTTGGGAGCAAAATTAGAACTACCATCCGCACGGAATGTAGCGGTGAAAAGGTAGCGGCCTAAGAAATCGTAGTTGACACGGCCGAACCAAGAAAGTGTGTGTTTGGCTTCACCAATAGTGCTTTCGAAATCAGAAACTTTTTTAGTTTGATCATAATATGCTTCCTTCATGTTGTACATGTTGATCAGTCCAAAAGCACGATCCATGTCAAATTCGGAAGGGAATCCTGCGCCGGTAATCTTACTGCTGTTTGATTTACTAGCCAGCACTTCGTTACCAAGTAGGAATGACAAGTTATGATCCTCGCCAAGGCCTTGTACCTGATAGTTCAGCGTAGTTGCCCAACGGATACCATAGCCATTACCCTTAGTCAACTGTGCCTGATTGTATGGGTTGGTTGATTTTCCTGCATCCCAGTAGTCTGTTTCACTCCAGTTGCGGCTCAGAGATAGCTCAGTCTTAGCTGTGAGTCCTTTGATGACATTCCAAGTCAACGAACCCATACCGCGAATACGCTGGCGTGTGGTGATGTTGGTGTAGTTGTCGATGATTGACAATGGGTTGTAGCTAGCCTCAACGCTTGAGCTACCCATAGAGAGCAGTGAACTGTCGTCTTTTCCTAAGGGATTGTCGATGGGGCGATAGCCATAAACGGAGTTTCCGGCTGCGTAGTCGAAATTAGTACCTTCGATTTTCATCTCGCTGTAACGCAGGTCTGCATCAAAGGTCAAATTCTTTGTGATCTTTTGCGAAATTTTGAAGTTGGCATTCCAACGTTTCATACCAGACTTGATACGGATACCGTCGTCTGTCAGGTAGTTTACGGTGGCATAGTACTTGGTTGCCTCATTGCCACCAGACAGTGAGAGGTCGTGGCTCCATGAACCAGCAGTTCGCATAACATCGTCTACGTAGTTATGAGTTGCAACGTTTCGGTAGTCATTCAGATGATTGCCAAACTGAGAACCCAAACCGAAGTACTCAGCAATACCATCAGCTTCATTCATTCCGTAGAAAGTCGCATAGCTCCAGTTATGAAGTACATAGTCGTAGGCGTCCTGAACATCAAGTGTCTTTGGAGCCTTCTTTATCTGATAGTACATGTTGTACTTAACCTTCGCCTTGCCATCACCCTTTGAACCCTTTGTGGTTACAAGGATAACACCGTTGGCACCACGAGCACCGTAGATGGCTGTTGAAGCACCGTCCTTCAGCACGTCGATACTTTCGATGTTGTCAGCAGGGATATCACTGATGTCGCTAACCTGAACACCGTCAACAATGAACAAAGGGTCGTTGGACTGGGTGATAGAACCACCACCACGAACACGGATAGCCATAGTAGCACCTGGACGACCGTCCTGAGACATGACGTTCACACCGGGTAACTGACCTTGCAAAGCCTGTGCTACGTTAGCAACAGGATTGGCAGCCAGTTTGTCACCGGTTACAGAGGCAACGGCACCAGTCAGGTCGCGACGTTTCATCGTACCATAACCTACAACAACCACGTCTTCCAACGTCGTGTTGTCCTCTTCCATCGTGATATTCATGTTACCAGAGCCCTTCAAAGTCTGGGCTTTGTAACCTACATACGATACCTTAATGGGAGTTCCGGCGGGAGCGTTGACACTGAAGTTACCATCAATGTCTGTGACAGTTCCCTGTCCATTACCAAAGGTAACGCTAACTCCAATCAGTGGTTCGCCAGACTTGTCTTTGACGGTACCCTTGATTGCATTCTGGGCAAAGCCCACTAGCCAAAATGCACAAAGCAACATGGCTAAGAGTAGTCTTCTTTTTTGCATGTTAGTGTTTTGTTTTAATAATTAGGTAGTAAATGTTTTTAAAAAACTTCTGCAAAGATACTATAAATAATCAAAACAAACAAAATTTTAGGGAAGTTTTTTCTTTTTAAGAAATAATGTAAAAAAAAAAGGTGGAAAGTTATTGTACAACTTTCCACCTCTATTAAATTATAATGTGTGCCTTTATTTGAATACTACCTTGCGGCCTCCGATGATATAGATGCCCTTAGTCGGTTTCTCTACACGGACACCCTGCAGGGTGTAGATGGCTTTGTCGTCAGTGCGGTTGTTGCTGATGACGTTGATGCCGCTGACAGTTCCTGCTACGGCTGCTTCTGCTCCGAATCCGCCTCGTGAGTTGGCCGTGCGGATGGTCAGGGCGTCTTTTGTCGCATCAACAGTGACATTGTAACTGTTTGATGTGGTAATGCCAAGGAACTCTCCGTTCTTGAATAGGGCATAGGCTGAAGCTCCGTCAACAGCACTCCAAGTTACCGTGCCGTTGTCGTAAGTGGCTGTGGGGGCACTCAACTGCTTTGTCTGCTGTTGTGCTGTAGCCGCCCATGTGCCTAATACTTTGTCGATAGTATATTTAGAAAGTTCTGATTCTGCAAGTATAGTATTCAGCGTTGTATTCGCTTTCTTGAAGGTGATGGTGTTAGAGGTAGGTGTAATGTTGTTTCCATCTTTGTCTTTTGTTCCATATTCGCCTGCAATTTTATAATCGCAGTTGATTCCTTCAAGATTCCAACGAGTCTCAATAAGCTTGCTGGGGTCTTCCAGTATTGTATTGAGATAGATACATGTAGGATTGTCGCTCCATGCTCGACCGAAATTGTAGGAACCTGCATGGTTTTCTATCGTACAGTTATTAAATACGTAGAGCTCAGAATTTGCTGTGATGGTAGCGGAACTGCGCTCTTCGTTGACAAGTTTAACCTCGTTGTAGTAGACTTTGCCATTGCCACAGAGGTAGTCAACCGTACCATGCAATTCGCCACCTTCGAAGTAGTATAAACCACCAGTTTTGTGAGAATAATAGGTATCTTGATGTGAAAGGTGACGCACGTTCTTATTGATGGTTTGCGTGCCTTGATCGTGTAATGTAGATGCACGTCCGGTGGTCTTACCATCGTAGTACATCGCATTCTTTAGCGAGAGGTCCTGCATGTAGAGATTGGTGCTGGTGTTTTTCAACAGGTCAGCTTTGTCAAGACCTTCCATCGAGAGTGGGGGAGTGTTCATAATGACAGTCTTGTCTACACTCTGTCCGATAATGGAGATGTTGTTGCGACTGATGGGTGTTTTTACCTTTTCTCCCAAGTCGTAGGTTCCATCAGGCAGGAAGATATAAATGGGATCTGAACCACCGGTATTGTTGGCAAGGTCTAGTACCTCTGTGAAACTGTCAGCATCGTCTTTCTTCACGATGTACCATGATCCAATAACATCGTAGTTGGTGGTGTAGGTGTTCTGAATAATAATCTTGTGAATGTAGACGGTTCCTGTAGCGTTGATGGTTAATGTCAAGGTACCTTCATCACCTTCGTAGTTGATTGAGGCGATAGTGCCATCTGTTGTTGTCCTGGCATTAACTGAAGCCCCATTGGATGCCGTGATAGTCGCTCCATCAGCAGTGTACTGGCAAAGGCCAAGGCTGATAGAGGCCTTGCGACCTACCAACAATTCAATCTTGTCGCCATTGCTGAATGACCAACCATGCGTTGTGTCATGGAACTTTCCGCTTCCTATCGTGTTAAATGCCTCATGGTCAACGGCGTCGAAGTTCTTGTCAGCCAGATTGAAGGTGTATTTCTTACTGTCGCTAGCCACCTCAATTTCCGTTTCAACAGCATACAGATTGACGTCTTCTGTGATGATGCTTTCTGTGGTGTATTTCTCACCAACAGAATTTTTCTTGAACCATCCACGAGCCTTCTTTGTGGTAGACGATGATTTTGCTGTGGCAATATCAATGTCAAACGTTCCTATCTGTGCATCTTTTTCTACCGACTGTGTTCCCATTGTAGTTCCATCGGTGTCGATATAGGTCAGCGTGAAGTCGGGCTTCTGAACGAAGTTGATGATATAATTCAGCGTTTTGCCGTTGGCCGTGACAGGAATGGTGACCTTGCAGGATGTCGCTGTAGCGGCATAGGTTATAGTGCCAAGGGTTCCGTTATCGGCAACAGCCTCGATGGGATTGCTTTCGCTAATCATGGTGGCGGCCTTTGAGATTTCTACCATTGCTTCCATATCGCCACTGGCATTTTCTTCAAAGACCTCACTTAAATCGTAAGTCTGACCATTCGCCTTGATGGTACCCAATGAGGGAGTCCCGCCCATGTTGACATTGCCGTAGATGTCGAGTTCGAACATGTAAGCATTCTCATTAGAATTCAGATTTGTGAAGCGCAGTTCAACATTGGTACGGTTGATGTTGGCATTGACTTCGCACCATCCTGCTGGGTTCGCTACAGAGTTCGAAATAGTTACCCAGTCGGCATCACCATCACCCTTTGCCTCCAGTTTCCATCCTCGGTTGCTGCCTGTTGCTGCATGAACGAAGCGTACTTTGGTAATAGAAGCCAACTTTGAAGTGGTAACATACGGGTCACTGCTCTTGGCTGCCATCAACCATCCTAAAGTGGCTCCGTCTTTGAACTTATTGTTGCTTCCTGCAGGATTGACCTCTGTATTAAATAAGGTAAAGGTCAATGTTTCGTGACTGTATTTTGTCTGTTTGGTCACGGTTGAAGCACTTTGTGCAGCACTTGCTTTTGTCCAATCACTGAAATCGGTTGAATAGAGTGCCTTTTCCACGAGGTCTCCCTCGGGGCTGTCATCTTTGAATTGCAACGTTGCACCGGCATTCTCCGTTACGGTTGTTGGTACATCTGAGTAAGGGGCAACGGTATATTCGTAGGGTACCGTGACGGCGCTTCCAAATGATGATGGCTTGCTTACAGATGATTCGGCGATGTAATTGTCGTCCTTCCATGTGACAGCAGTGGCACTGGATTGGCTGTAAACCTTCTTTACACCAGTATTAATGTAGTTACCCTCAACTAAGAATTCCGAATTCTTGCGTGGATTGATAGCTGATGAATTATTGGCGCAGGTGTAGTAGTTGTTCAGCATGTGAATTTTACCAACACGTGCCATGGGCATACGTTGATTACATCCGGTACTCCACCAGTTGAAAGCGAAAGTGGTGTTCAGGAAACCAGTTGGTTCGTCATCGCTACTACCTACAAGGTTCGTGTTCTGGTGCATATATGAGCGGTCGGTATAACTGAAGGTACACCAGCTGACGGTAATGAAATCCGACGAGTTGGTGATGTCGAAGTTGCCATCCATGCCGTCTTGGAAAGCACAGTGGTCTACCCAACAGTGCTTGGCGCCAGTGGCAGAGATGAGGTCGTAGCCTCCCACATCGACAGAGCCAGGACCTACGAAAGTGATGTTGCGAATGATGACATTCTCTTTATTTAACGAGAAAATGCCTGATTTACGATATTTCTCGCTGTTATCACCAGTTAACTCAATGATGATTCTTCTCGTGTTGTATTCGGCTTCCTCACTGACTTTTGTCCCGTTGGGCAGAGTGCCTCCTCCTCCGCTAGTACTCATGCTTGGTACTCCTGCTTGATTAAGTGCGGTTTTTATCTCGTCGGTCATATGCCATTGGGTGCAAAGACGGGCATTGTTAATGCCTAACAGCGTCTTGTTTCCTCTTTCGAAACCAATATTTTCTGACACGATGAAATCGCCTTCAGAACCATCGAAGATAATGACATCATACTGCTTAATGGCATTTTGAATGGTGCTCTTCATGTCCTGACCATTGGATTTCAGAATGGTGGATGTTCCGTTGAAACTTTTAAGTTGGGCGTAATCATAGATGCCCCCACCAGTAATGCTGTAGGTACTGGATGCATCCGTTCTTGATGATACGGTGCAGAAACCGAACGGCTTGTTCTGGTCGTATTCGTTTGCACACACTGTCATGGACAGTATGGTCGCTAATAATGTGAGGAAAAGATTCTTCATAATTATATAGTTTATGTTATTTCTTTAATGTTGCACCAGCATGCTTCTTTACTGCTGCAGGCACGTCAGCATAAGGCGCTATCGTATATTCGTAAGGAACGGTGACGGGTTCGCCGATGGATGCGGGTTGCCCCATTTTATTCTTCTCCTCGGCAAAGTTGCTGTCAGCCCAAGTAACTGCAATGGCATCTTTCTGACTGTAGTATCTCCTGACGCCTTTCTCGAAATAGTTGCCTTCGATGAGGACTTCTGAGTTCTTGCGGGGATTGATGCAGTTGCTGGCTGTCGTACAGCTGAAATAATTGTTCAGCATGTGAATTTTTCCGACACGAACCATAGGCATGCGCTGAACGCAACCTGGACCCCACCAGTTGAAGGCGTAGGTGGTATTGAGAAATCCTGTCGGTTCTCGGTCACTATAACCGATGAGGTTGGTGTTCTGGTGCATATACGAACGCTCGGTATAACTGAAGGTACACCAGCTGACGGTATTGAAATCCGAACTTTGGGTAATGTCGAGGTTGCCGTCCATGCCATCGGTGAAGTCGCAGTGGTCTATCCAGCAATTCCTGGATGCACGGCAAGAGAGAAGGTCGCTGCCACCAACATCGATAGAGCCAGGACCTACAAATTTCAAGTTGCGGATAATGATGTTCTGGCATCTGAAGAGTGTTAGAACGCCTGCACTACGATACTTCTCTTCTTCGTCATTTGTCATGTTGATGATGATTTGACGCGTCTGGTATTCTGCTTCTTCACCGACTCTGTGACCGTTGCTCAGGATACCACCTGTTCCGCTTGAGGTACTCATATTGGGGACTCCTGCCTTGTTGAGAGCTTCGATGATTTCCTGTGTCACGCTCCATTGGGTACAGAGACGGGCATTGTTGATGCCTAGCAAGGTCTTGTTCGATGCAGAGATGGAAACATTGCTTGATACGATGAAGTCGCCTTGGGCTCCATCGAAGATGATAACGTCGTTTTGTTTGACGGCATTTTCAATGGTACGCTTCATATCCTGACCATTGGACTTCAGCACTGTCACTTTTCCTGTAAAACTTTCAGCAAGGGGGTAGGTGTAGCATCCGCCTCCTGTGACGTTGAAAGTTGCAGCCGCGTCAGTCCGTGACGAACGGGTACAGAAACCAAAGGGCTTGTTCTGGTCGTAGTCTGTGGCTGAGGCAATCAGAGACAGTGCTAAGAGTATGAAAGTAGTAAATATTCTCATAAGCAGATTGGTTTTCAAATACAAAGGTACGAAAAGGTTTTGGAAACCAGTTCGTACCTTATATATTTTAACACTAAAACGATTACGTACGATGCGACTTTACTGCATGCGATGTAGTCCTTCCCAACGGACATCCCAACTGCCATCCTGGGGGAATCCGGGGTTGACGGCACGCTTGCAACCATCCCAGCCGGCACACATCATGGCAATAGCTGTGAGCAGGGCTCCGTTGCCTGGCAGATAGAGACGCAGACGGTCTGCAGTCTGGAAGTTATGCCCATTTTTGAGATAGGTATTCTTTTGCGTGTCGATGAGTAATGCGTCAAGTGCTATGTCTGGTCGGCCTAATCGAGCGGCAGTCATGGCAATCATGCCGTAATCCCATCCCCATGTGGTCATCCAGTTCCAGTTCTTCATCACCCATTCCAAGGTCTTTTGGGCGGCGATGCTGTCGCAGTTGGCAGAACCTGTAGGTAACAGTCCAATGGCTCCGAGCACTGCTGGGTGGTCGTTGCGCGTCTTGTCAGCAAAGGTTTCTGTCTTCTTAGCAGTAGACCCTCCGCCAACAGTATTAAATGGATCGAAGGAGGGAAGAACGGCATTGGTTGAACCCTTAGGCAGACCGGCAGTATAGATGCCCTCTTTGGTGATGGGCAGAGGAGCGATGCGTTTGATGACCTCGTCCCACTGCTTGTTGCGAGGCTTTCCCATGCGCTCTCGCCACTGTTGGGCTACGTTCAGCGCATAGCGGAAATAAGCCAATTCAAAGGGGTGATTATAGCTGATGTCCTTGGTCATACATTCCTGCATGGCGGTCTGACCGAAGAGTTTTCCTGTCTTGGCGAAATCAGCAAGGAACTCTGCAGTCTGTTCTACGTTCTCAGCATATTTCTTAAGAGTGTTGACAGTAGGTGTTGCGCGATACATCTCTTCTGCCAAGTAGATGTAGTGTGGTTGTTGCCAAGTCAGGAAAGAGCCTGTGTTGGAAGGTGCCTCACCGGCCCACGGGTCGGTCATCTTCATCCAACGGATGCCTTTAAATCCCTGACGTTGGGCAATCTTCTTGGCGATGGGTGCTGCAGTCTCGTCGTACCAATTTAACATCTGGGCTACAACCTTAGGCTGGTTCCATAATGCAAAGTCAACGGCATGCCACCAAGTCATCTCCAGATGTGGACGGCCGAACCATGTGTTATATGTCAGGCCTGTTTCCTGAGGTGGCATATTGTTGGCGCAGTTGATACGGGTGAGGTATTGAGAAAGTATCACACGGCGTTCCAGTTCTTTTGCACGTGGGTCGGTGCAGCGGCTGAAGTCCACAAAGGCGCTCTCCGTCCAGAACTTGTGCCAGAATTTCTGGGTAGTCTTCTGGGCTTGGTCGAAGCGAAACGGGGTGATGGCTTGTCGTACAGTATAAGCCGGTGAACTGAGGTATTCCACTTCAAAAGCCAGCACATCGGCATCCGTACTGAGATGATAGGTGTGTGCCTTCGTCTCTTGGAGTTGAGCCTGGCCTTCCCACCTTATAGTTATATAATAGGTGGTGGTGTCAATGCAATGCTTGATGGTGGCGCTATGGTCGCCCTGTGTTACGATGCTACTGGTGTGCAGTGCGTCTTTATCCCATTCGCTGGCATCATCAGCATGTTTGCCAGAAGGATAGGGTAGCCGCATGCAGGCCTTCGCTCGTTTGTCTTTGAGCAGAGACGTCGTGATGCGAAATGCCACAGCATCGCGGTCAGGCAGTCCGATAGTGGTTACTTTTACGTTCGCACCGTCGGCCTTGTAGCTAGATGTGATTTCGCCATTCCAGAGCTCCAGTTGTTGATGGATGTCTGTCAGCCCACTGAGAGGAATGCGTTTCCCGTTGTTGTCTTTTAATTCCAGTCTCACCGCGCCTAAGTTCAGACGATGAGGGTTGACGCGAAAATACTCGGTGGCTTGTTTGTGGCGTCCGTCTTCATCCTTTTTGTATTCTATGGCGTAAATCTCAGAATGGCCATGGCCGAAATCATAAGCCTTCTGGCTCTCTTCCTCTTTCAGGTTATTCACGTTAGGGAAGGAATGCCACCCCCAGTCGCTCATGGCGTTGAGGGGAATGCCATTTTTATAGTCCTCAACAAATGTCTGCATTCCTGTCACGTCGACGGTTGTGGCAAAATGACCATTACCTACGGTGAGGGACGCCAATGGGTCGGCATTGGTGATAATAGGGTTGTTGCGAAAAAGAACAGCCTCGCGATCTATCGAGGCTGTTAAGTTTTCGGTGGTGTATCCAAGCATTTCCATTTCCAAGGATGCCCAGATGAACGGTCCGACACCCTTGGCGTCGTTGTCGCGGATGGGCTCGCTCAAGTAGTATTTGTAACTACCGTCGCGTCGTTGGTTCTCCTTGACACTGCCTTTCGGATTGATTTTCTTCATGGCAGCGATGACCTCAGGTGTTGCAGCAGGACCAAGTCCGGCAACCTCACAACACTGTGTGAGCGAAATGGTTTTATCAGGATGCACCTTGATAAAGTTCTCAATGATACCCTTGTATGCACGAATGCCGGCATCGCGGTATTTCTCGCCCACATATCCCTTGCGGTAGGCTTTCAGCAAGGCATAGGTGAACATACTGGAACAGGTGGACTCAAGATAATTACCCTCTTGTCCGGGGCAGTCCATCACCTGATACCATAATCCTGTCTTGGCATCCTGATATTTCAGAATGGCATCAAAATCCTTGATGAGCAAATCGATGACTTCTGAACGGCGGGCGTAGTTCTCCGGCAGAGCATCGAGAACTTCGATAAGCGCCATGGTGTACCAACCCTGGGCGCGTCCCCAGCAGTGCTGTGAGAGTCCTGTCTCTTTGTCAGCCCAGAACGTGTTGCGCGTCTCGTCATAAGCATGGCGGTTCAGTCCGGTCTTCGGGTCGAAGGTGCGGTTGTAGGTAATCTTCAACTGGTTGACAGCATCGTCGTAGATGGCGGTGACGGTATTGGGCTTATTGGACTTTTTGGTCTTATGGGACTTATTGGCTGTTTCGGTGATGGGCGCAGTCAGTGTGCGGAACGGAAGTCCCATAAAAATACCGTCCAGCCAAACTTGGTATGCATAAATCGCCTTGTGCCAGTAGACTTTGTCGGCAATGGTTCGGGGCTGGTCCTGCAATTGCTTCATCATGGTCTGCATGGCCAACAGGTTTTTCTTTTCAGACCATTTCTGATACATGCGGGTGACGAAGTGGCCTGTCCGGATGTTGTCGAGGTTGTAGTCCAGAATGTCATATCCTCGGATGTCGCCCTTTTCATTAATCATGGTGTCCGTATATTCCTGACAGTACTTACGGATGTCCTCGCCACCATAACGCAGGTAAGTGTCGAGCATACCCTCCAACTCGATTCCCATGACATAACTCCATTTGGGCTTCTTGGAGAAGTCAAGCATGTATGACTTGGGAACTCGTTTCATCTCACTGTATGTCAACCATTCAGAATAGTGCTTGTAGGGAGGATTCTGTAGAACGAGTGAGCCATTGACCATCAAGTTGTCGTAGGTAACATCCTGAGCCAGTCCCACTTGGTGTACGGGCTTGTTGTAGACACCGTTGAACGTACAGTTCTTGACGGTGATATTATTAATGGTGTTGGCATGCTGTGGATCCTGATAGCCAACAATCATCACGCCATATTTCGATTTCTGACAAGTGACATTCTCCATCGTGACGTTGCGAATGGTGGGATAGAAACCACGACAGCAAACTTCGCGCGGTTCATAGTCGGTGTTGAGCTTGAGCACAGCCTCACCGCACTGTCCGACGGTAATGTTGCGCATGTTGATATTCTCAATGATGCCACCGCGGCACGAGTTGGTCTTGATGCGGAGCACGCGGTCCAGGGACGGAGAGTCCATCTCGCAGTTCTCAGCATAGACATTCTGACAGCCACCGCTGATTTCAGAACCGATGACCACACCACCGTGACCATTGTTAAACTTACAGTTGCGGATGATGATGTTCTTCGAAGGCTTGCCGGCATAACGTCCCTGACCACCTTCACGTCCGTCGTTGTTACGTCCGCTCTTGATAGCGATGCAGTCGTCGCCCGTGTTGAAGTAGCAATTCTCAATCAGTACACGGTCGCACGACTCGGGGTCGCATCCGTCACCGTTAGGACCGTTGTTGTTGATGTGGACGCCACGAACGGTGATGTCCTTAGACAGCAAGGGGTGAATCACCCAGAAAGGCGAACGCAGCAGGGTGACGTCTTCAATGAGGATACCATCGCACTGGTTCAGGTTAATCATCTGAGGACGAAGTCCGTCGGTTGTTCCGAAACGGCGCTGGTCCATGTCCACGCCGTCCTCGGCATATTTCAGCAGCTTGGCACGCGCTCCCTGATTCTGGGCAATGCCACCAGGCTTCATGCCGAAGCGCGAATTGCCACACCAGGGCCACCATGTGTCATTTGAGCCGCCTCCGTCAATGGTGCCTTTACCCGTGATGGCGATGTCCTTGGCTTGGTAGGCGTAAATCAGCGGGCTGAGGTTCCAGCAGTCCAAGCCCTCCCAACGGGTGGGAACGACGGGGTATAGCTCAGGCTGGCAGGCGAATTCCAGCACGGCGCCCTCTTCGACGACCAGGTTGACCCCCGACTTCAGCTGAATGGCCGCAGTCAGGAATTTCTGTCCTGCCGGCACGATGACGCGCCCTCCGCCCTTGGCTGAGCATTTGTCGATAGCCTTCTGGATAGCCTTCTGGTTTTTCGCAGCCGTGTTGGCAGGCTTGGCACCATACTTGGTGATGGGGAACTCACGGTTTGCAAACTGAGGTTGGCGGATGCTCTGCTCAATCTGCTTGTATTGCTGCTGGTCCCATCCTTTGGCCTGGGCGGTCAAGGTAACAAGGGCGCATAGCAATAGCGTCTGTAGGAACTTTTTCATGTCAGTTTACTTTGTTTAGTAGATTCTGACTGCAAAGGTAATTAAAAAGAATGAAAACGCTCACGCTTTTACATAATTTATGAGTTCAACGCTTCAAACAGTCGGTCGAGCGCCTTGTCGGCATTCCCTTTTTCTTCGTCGAGCAGTGTGACGAACTTGGAGCCGATGATGGCACCTGCTGCGTTCTGCTGAGCCGACTGCAACGTCTGTTTGTTGCTGATGCCAAAGCCTATCATTCTTGGATTGCGCAGGTTCATGGCGTTGATACGGCGGAAATAATCCTGCTTGGCCTCGTCGAACGACTTCTGTGCGCCGGTGATGGCAGCCGAGCTGACCATATAGATGAAACCGTCGGTGTTGTCGTCGATGAAGCGGATGCGCTCTTCGCTTGTCTCGGGTGTGATGAGCATGATGACGCGCAGGTCGTAGCGGTCGGCAACGGGCTTTATGACTTCCTGATAGTCCTTGAAGGGCAGGTCGGGGATGATCATTCCGCTGACACCGCTCTCCACGCATGACTGGCAAAAGTGGTCGATGCCGTACTGCATGATGGGGTTGAGGTAGCCCATGAGGATGAGTGGAATCTGTACTTGTTCTTTGATGGATTGCAGTTGTGCAAAGAGCGTCTTGAGGTTCATGCCGTTGCGAAGTGCCTTGGTGGCGGCATCCTGAATGACCGGTCCGTCGGCCATGGGGTCGCTGAATGGGACGCCCACTTCAATCATGTCGATGCCGCGGCGTTGCATGGTGAGAATCACGTCACCGGTTGCGTTGAGGGTGGGTGCTCCGGCACAGAAATAGAGCGATAGGAGTTTTTTGTCGCCTCGGTTGGCGAAGAGGGAATTAATCTTGTTCATCATGTCATTTACAGTTTGTTTAACGATTTAGTTCAGCGAAGAATTTTCGGAGGGCGGAGACGTCCTTCAGACCGGGAACCAGCTCGAAGCGGGAGTTGAGGTCGATGCCGGTGCATTTGGGGTGATGGAAGGCTCGAAGTTGCTCAGCGTCGTCGGGCCCGATGCCCCCACTTAATATAAAAGGTGTGGTGCCGTTGTAGTCGGTGAGGACCGTCCAGTCGAACTTGGAGCCGTTGCCACCGACGGACTTTCCTCTGGTGTCGAAGAGGAAGAGGTCGGCCAGTCCCTCGTAAGGTTTGGTCTGGGCGAGGTCGGCGGCGGTGGCGATGTTGAAGGCCTTGATGATGGTGGCGATGGAATCGCCACATACGGTACGGAGAGCCTCAATGTATTCGGGCGACTCTTGGCCGTGCAGCTGGATGTAGTCGAGACTGTAGTCGGCCATGTGCTGGCGGACGTCATCGATAGTGGCATCGACAAAGACGCCGACTCGGCGGCAGGCTGTGGGCAGGTAGGCGGGGGGGGCTGACACGTAGCGGCTGGAGTGTGGCCAGAAGATGAAGCCCATCAGGTTGATGCCAAGCCTTTCGACAGCGCGGATGTTTTCTGCGTCGCGCATGCCGCAGACTTTGGTGAGGGGGCCAATGGGGCCAATGGGGCCAATGGGGGTCATGGGGCTAATGGGTTTGGGAGATGAAGTCGCGGAGGGCGAGGCCGGGGTCGGGGGTTTTCATGAAGTTCTCGCCGATGAGGAAGCCGCGGAAGCCGGCTTGGCGCAGGGCGCGGACGGTATCGGGATTTGAGATGCCGCTTTCGCTGACAAGTGCCGTCTTCTGTGTGGCGATGGCTTCGCCGCATACGGAGCGGAGTTTTTCTGCCAGGCGGAAGCTGTTTTCGACATCGGTGACGAAGGAGCCCAGGTTGCGGTTGTTGATGCCGCAGAGGTCGGGGGCGAGTTCGGCATATTCCAGTTCCGGCTCGGAGTGCATCTCCAGCAGTACTTCCAAGCCCAGCTGGTGGGCCTTGTCCAGCAGCGCCTTGCACTCCTGCTTGGTGAGGCAGGCGGCGATGAGCAGTACGGCGGATGCTCCGCAGAGGGCTGCGGCATAGAGCTGTGCCTCGTGGATGACGAAGTTCTTGTAGAGTATCGGCAGGGTGACGCCACTCTGTCGTGCCTGTCGGATGAAGTCGTCGTGTCCACCGAAGTAGTGTTGGTCGGTGAGGATGCTCAGTGCAGCGGCGCCGTTCTGCTGATAGGACAGTGGGATGACGTCGGGTCGTCCGTCCTGTTTAATCCACCCTTTGGATGGCGAGCGGCGCTTGAATTCGGCAATGATGCCCGTGTCGGAAGTCAGCAGGGCGTGGCGCAAGGAGGCTTTCGGGGCGCAGAGGTGTGCTATCTCCTGTTGCTTGTGGGCGATGATTTGTTGGAGGATGTCGGGGCTAATGGGGCTGATGGGGCTCATAGGGCTTATGAGTTAAGTTCAACGAATTTCTTGAAGGTGCGGAGGGCGGCTCCGCTGTCAATGCTCTCGCGGGCAATGTCGATGCACTCTTCGATGGCCTTCTGTCCTTTTTCGAGCACTTGTATGCCGAATGCGGCGTTGGCCAGCACGATGTTTTTCTGGGCGGGCAGTGCGCGGTTTTCCAGCACGCTGTCGAATATCTGGGCAGCCTCTTCCTCGGTGGCGCCGCCCACGAGTTCTTCGGGCTTGGCAATCTGGAAGCCGAGGTCGCTGGGCTTGAAGATGCGTTCGTATTGCCGGGTGGTCACCTTGAAGTCGCCGGTGAGGCTGATCTCGTCGTAGCCGTCGATTGAGTTCACGATGCCGTAGTCGATGCCGAGTCGCTGATAGACGTTGTTGTAGAGTCGCATCTGGTCGAGGTTGGCCACGCCCAGCAGCTGGCACTTGGGTCGCGAGGGGTTGACGATGGGTCCCAGCAGGTTGAAGATGGTTGGGAACTGCAGTGCCTTGCGGATGGGTCCGACGAACTTCATGGCACGGGCGAAGAGTTGGGCGTGCAGATAGACGATGCCGGCCTCGTCGAGCGACCGGTTCAGGCGGTCGATGTCGTCGGTGAACTTGATGCCGTGGTGCTGGATGACGTTCGATGCGCCGCTGACGCTGGTGGCTGCGTAGTTGCCGTGCTTGGCGACTTTATAGCCTGCGCCGGCGATGACGAAGCAGGCTGTGGTCGATATGTTGAACGTGTTCTTGCGGTCGCCGCCGGTGCCCACCACGTCGATGTAGCGGTCGCAGTCGAGGATGGCGGGCACGCCGGTTTCCAGTATGCCGTCGCGGAATCCCAGCAACTCGTCGACCGTCACGCCTCGCATCTGCAGGCAGGTCAGCAGGGCGGTAATCTGCTCGTTGGGGTATTCGCTCTGTGTGATACCAATCAGGATGGTCTTCATCTCCTCGCGGGAGAGCTCTTCGTGATTCAGCAGGCGGAAGAGATAGCCTTTCATAGTCTGTTCCATATTGTTTGTTTTTATGTTTTCTGATGTCGTTTTTTGATGATTCGCATGATTGATTCCGGTGATACGTATGATTGATTTCAGTCATAAGAACATCCAGTTTTGCAGCATTTTCTTGCCGTCGGGCGTCAGCACGCTCTCGGGGTGGAACTGGATGCCGCGCACGTTCAGCTCCTTGTGCTTCAGTGCCATAATCTGCCCCTCGTCCGATACGGCGGTCACCTCCAGACAGTCGGGCAGTCCGTCGCGGCTGACCACCCACGAGTGGTAGCGGCCCACGGTGAAGTCCCTGGCGATGCCCGAGAAAAGCGCGTCGTCGCCGGTCAGATGACAGGGCGTGGCCACCCCGTGGAACACGTCGCTCAGGTTCTCCAGCCGTGCGCCAAAGGCCTCGCCGATGGCCTGATGACCCAGGCAGACGCCGAGGATGGGCTTCCGTCCGGCATAGGTGCGGATGACGTCGAGCAGCAAGCCCGCCTCCGACGGGATGCCCGGCCCGGGCGAGAGGATAATCTTGCTGAACTCCTGCAGTTGCGACAGTTCGAACTGGTCGTTGCGGAGCACGGTGACCTCCGCCCCCAGTTCTTTTACCAGATGACTCAAGTTATAGGTGAACGAGTCGTAATTATCGATGATGACTATTTTCATAATGCTTCAGCTTTGGAAATTGCTTTTCTTAATGCCCCCAGTTTATTGTTCACTTCCTGCAGTTCATACTCCACGTCGCTCTTGGCCACGATGCCGCCGCCCGCCTGGAACCACAGCTCGCCGTTGCGCGAGACGAAGGTGCGGATGGTGATGGCCTGGTTCAGGCTTCCGTCCAGTCCGATGATGCCGATGCAGCCGCCGTAGGCACCGCGGCTGTGCGGCTCATACTCCGAGATGAGCTGCATGGCGCGAACCTTCGGGGCACCCGAGAGCGTGCCGGCGGGAAACGTGTCGATAAAAGCCTTGATGGGGTCGGCATCCTCGTTCAGAAGGCCGCTGACGCGAGAGACCAGGTGGATGACGTGCGAGTAATACTGGATGTCCTTGTAGTAGTCCACCTTCACGCCGTGACAGTTGCGGCTCAGGTCGTTGCGCGCCAGGTCGACCAGCATCACGTGCTCGGCATTCTCCTTCGGGTCGTTGCGCAGGAATTCGGCACCCCGCCGGTCGGCCTCGGCATCGCCCGTGCGCTTCGTCGTGCCGGCAATCGGGTCGATGTAAGCCCGATAATAGGCATTCCTCTCACCTCTCACCTCTAACCTCTCACCCCTAATAATGCGACAGTGGGTTTCGGGGCTGGAACCGAAAATGCGGAAGCCGCCGAAGTCGAAATAAAACAGATACGGCGACGGATTGATGCTCCTTAGGGCGCGATACAGCTTGAAGTCGTCGCCCTCGTAGCGCTGGATGAAACGGCGCGAGAGCACTATCTGGAACACGTCGCCGCGCAGGCAGTGGCGAATGCCGCGGCGGATGTTCTCGCGGTGCTCGTCGTCGGTCAGCGTCGAGCGCACGTCACCCACCGGATGGAAGTCGTAAGCCTTCACGCTGGACTTGTTCATCGCCTTCAGCACGTCGTCTATCTCACCGGCGTCGCCCAGCGTCACCACCTTCAGCAGGTTGTTGTGATGGTCGAAGACAATCACCACCTTATATAATATATATAGCACGTCGGGAGCATCGTTCTTCGCCAGCGTCTCGTCCTTCACGTCGATGTGCTCGAAATAGCGCACGCCATTGAAGCTGGTATAGCCGAACAGCCCGCAAAGATGAGCATCGTCACCGCTCACGTCAATGCGGTCGATGAGCGAGTGGATAGCCTCGGCAGTACCGAAGTCCGTGCTCAAGGGCTTACGCTCGGTGGTCCCGTCGGGATAAACGAGGGTCACCACGCCGTGACCAATCGCCACACTGGCCATCGGGTTGATGCCGATGAACGACCGCGAGTTGCCCTGGTCGTGGTAGTCCGAACTTTCCATCAGCGCACTCTGCGGATAGAGGTCGCGCAGTCTCATGTATACTCCCACCGGCGTGTATAAATCCGCCAGGATGGTCTTGCTTGTTGTCTGAAATTTATAGGTAATCATAATTACTCATTACTCATTACTAATTACTCATTACTAATTACTCATTTAAAAACTGTATTCTCCTGCCATCTGCTTGTTGTTCAGATAGGTCTCCACGTCTTTGTCACCTCGTCCGCTGACCGTCAGCACCACCACGTCGTCCTTCTTGAACGACATCTTGCCGAGAGCAGCAATGGCGTGCGCACTCTCCAAGGCGGGGATGATGCCCTCCATGCGGGTCAGTTCGTAGGCTGCCCTCACGGCTTCGTCATCATTGATGCTATACACAGTGGCACGGTGCTGGGTGGCCAGATTGGCATGCATCGGACCGATGCCGGGATAGTCCAGGCCGGCTGAGATGCTCTCGGCTTCGATAATCTGTCCGTCGGGCGTTTGCATCACCAGCGTCTTCGATCCGTGCAGGATGCCCATCCGCCCGGCTTGTATGGTGGCTGCCGTGTGACCGGTCTCGACACCCTGACCGCCGGCTTCGGCAAGCACAATCCTCACCCTGTCGTCGTCAATATAGTGATAGATGGTGCCGGCGGCATTGCTCCCGCCACCCACGCACGCCATCAGCACGTCGGGATAGTCGCGGCCTATCTTCTCCTGCAACTGCTCCTTAATCTCCGCAGAGATGATGCTCTGCAGGCGCGCCACCATGTCGGGGTAGGGGTGAGGTCCGACGGTGCTGCCTATAATATAAAAAGTGTCGGCAGGATGGCAGCACCAGTCGCGGATGGCTTCGTTGGTGGCATCCTTCAGCGTCCAGTTGCCGGTCTTGACGGGACGCACCTCGGCTCCCAGCATCTTCATGCGCTCTACGTTGACATGCTGGCGCTCTACGTCCAATGCTCCCTGATACACCACGCAAGGCATATCCATCAGCGCACAGACCGTTGCCGTTGCCACACCATGCTGGCCGGCACCCGTCTCAGCGATGATACGCTTCTTGCCCATCTTCTTCGCCAGCAGAATCTGTCCAATGGTGTTGTTAATCTTGTGAGCACCCGTGTGGTTAAGGTCTTCTCTTTTCAGATAAAGGTTACAACCATACTTCTCACTCATGCGCTTGGCATGATAGAGAGGCGAAGGGCGTCCTACATAGTCGCGGAGCAGCGACATGTATTCTTCCTGAAACTCGCGAGACTGGATGATTGGCAGGTATTCCTCCTGCAAGTTCTTCACTGTGGCATAGAGAATCTCTGGCACGTATGCACCACCGAATTCTCCGTAAAATCCTTTTTCATCTACTAAATAACTCATATCTTTTGTTTTTTTGTTGGTTCTTTTATTGTTAATTCTTTTATTGATGATTCTTTTGCCGGTAGGTTCTTTAACAGGAAAGAGGCCCGTCGCGTTACCGACGAGCCCCTTTTTTATCTGATGCTAACTGAATGCAATGGCTTCGTACCCCGCGACTATTCTAATCTCGAGTTACGCCACCACCAATTGTTAGACATTACTTTCATTTTGCTAGTTTTGTTTCCAATTCGGTGGCAAAAGTATACAATATTCTCTTATTCTGCAAATTTTTGAACGATTATTTTTCAGTTTTGCAGCAATCGTTGAAACATTTCCTACCGATGTTATAGATTTATACAATGAATATGCAGAAATGGCGGATAATAGATTGCTAGTCCCAGTCATCAACTTTGAAATTGAAATCCTCTTGCGCCATCGGATTGCAGTCGTTCCAGTAGTTGAAGAAGTTTTGCGCCTGGGGAGGCAGATCGCCTTGGGCTTCATAGAAAAAGCGCTCTGTCTGTTGGTTGTCTCTAGCCTCGTCACGAACCTTTATGTAATAGTCTCGCGCACTATCCCAGTCGTAATCATATTTCTCATAGAACAATGAGTCATACCACCCGTCGCCAGCCCAATACTCCCAGCTGTCACGACCTTGTGCGTCCGATAGGTTTAAGTCGCGCTCCACCTTGTCAATCCGTTTGCCTATCAGCTCGCAGACACCGTCGGAAATCACATCCTTCAGTTGCACGCGCTCCGTATTGAACCGCACCTCTATCCAGTCGTCATAGTCCTTCGAGTGAATCTCTGCCAAGGTGAATTTCCATATCTTCAGTGCCCACATCAGATGGCGCGTTTCGGCACAGAGGTCGCCGAGCATCAGCCCCTTTTGGGCTTTTCGCCCACAGGAGGATGCGCAGCGGATGGGATGAATCTCCCTGTTCACCAACTCTTTCAGCAGTCGGGCTTCCATCTGGGTCACAGTACCGTTGGGCATGCACTGGCACACCCTGTAAGGAACTTTCTTTCTCATCGCTTGCAGACTTTAAAACCCTATCTTCGCTTTCTGGCGGGGCACCTCGATGGGCAGGATGTCCTCGGGTGTTATCTTCAGCAGTTCGCGCTTGTCCTTAGGCTGGTGCTTCACACAGCGCGTGGCATGCTGTATGTAGATACGCTCCAACTGGTTGGCTACAAAGCGGGCGTTACCCCACGTCTCTGGATTGCGTACCTGATAAGCCTGCAGCAGCACCTGGCGGTATTTCTCCCAAGCCTTGGCGGTAAACTGATAGTCGTAGTCCTTCACGCGGCACTGGGTGATTTCCAACAGCTCGTCCACCGTAAAGTCGGCAAACTCAAACTTGTTAGGAAAGCGCGAGTATAAGCCTGGGTTGCTGTCCAGCAACTTCATCATCGGCTCCTTGTATCCACACAGCACCACGGCAATGTCGCGCTGTGTCTCGTCGGCCAGCACGTTCATCAGCAGTTGGATGACCAGCCTTCCCGGGTCGTTCTCGTTCTTACTGGCCAGCAGATACGCTTCGTCTATCATCAGTACGCCGCCTTGCGCCATCTTCAGCACCTGCTTCATCGACCGCTCCTCGTCGCCCCACAGTGTGCCGATGAAAGTACCGCGGTCGCACACCACCACATGTCCTTTCGACAGGGCACCCACCTTTCTCAGCAGCGAACCGAATATCTTGCAAACCGTCGTCTTTCCTGTTCCCGGGCGTCCCAGGAAGACGCTGTGCAGCGACACCTCATGTTGCTTGCTGTCAGGAAACAAGTCGCGCATCATCTTGTTGTAGCTGGTCAGTGCCACCAGCTCGTCCATGCGTCGCTTGATGTCGGCACACCCCACCAGCTTGTCCAGTTCCTCACGCGGATTGGCAATAGGGCGCAGAATGTCCACTTTGACATTCACATTCAAGTTCTGTTCAATCTCTCCATTGGGAAAAAACTCCTCTTCAGGGTCTTCTTCAACGTCCTCTTCAGGGTCCTCCTCATCTTCATCATCTTCCGCATCGGGTTTTTCATCGACCACCTCCATACCTTCTTTTAGGAATTGGTCCAGCAGTTTGCTAAATTCATCGTCGTCCTCGTCCTCAATGCGAACGCTACCCTTCGGAAAGTCGTCAAGGTTCAGTTCGTCGTTCTCCGATAATATGTCACTTGTCATTGGTGCTTGTCCCTCCATAATACCATAATTGGCATCCATAATACCATGTTTGGCATCCAAAATCCCATGATTGGCATCCAAGATCTTACTGATGTACGCTTTGCAGTCCAGGCAGTCATCCTCATTCACCTTAATCTTCCTGTATTTCAGTCGTCTGAAACCGTCAATCACCATGACGTCTGCGTCATCCCACAACCTCTGTAGCTTGTAGCTGTTCAGGATTTCCGCCTCTGTCAGCAGCACGCCATAGACCTTGATGGCCGAGTCGTACCCAAGCCGTGTTTCCTTGATAAGCTTTACCGCCTCAGCCAGTCTCCTTACCACGCTGACGCGAGGCTCATCCCCTTCGTTGTATGTAAACAAACCGAGCGATTCCGATTCCTCGTAAATCTGGTCGTCCCCGTTCCCGCAACAGTCAAGACAAACCACCACCACATTCGTCTCATTGCAATACAGGTAAACATCATATTCATTCAGAAAAGGGTCCAAGCCGTTAAGGTGCGTAGAATAGACGACATAGTTAGCCGCCATGGCATCCAAGTGTTTCCAGATCGTCGTCTTGGTCTGGTTCTTAAAATCATCAATCAACCTATTTGTGTTTTGCATAATCCACATCATTCATAGTCACACATCTATCAACAAAAAGAATACACCCCAACCAATCGGGGCGCAAGAGTCATCAGGCACAATGCCGAAGCACCTGCCTGTTAAGCATCATAGAGAAAACTTACGTGTTGTATTCTCTATCATAAAAGCCTTTTGTGTCAATAAGTCAAAGACCGCAACAGCGAGCAAAGAGAGAAAGTGTGCTTCCTAACTCTTTCGAACGCCTTGGTCTTTGAGGCAAGCCTCAAAGAACGCACATCATCATCACTGCAGGGACAAGCCCTCCAGACATCACAGACAGGTTATATCTGCAACGAAACCGCTCGCGCGCTGTTTTGATCAATGATGGTTTTGTTCTTCATTACTTGTCGTTTTTTATGATAGAATGATGAAATTCGTGGCGCAAAGATAGGTGTTTTTCGAATATCTTCCAAATAAAAAGATGGAAATGTTCGGTTTTTAACATTTCCACTTTAATTAATATCGTCTTTTGATTATTGGTGCAAATAAAGGTCTTATTAAGGGTTGTTGACGAAAAATTGGTGGGAAAATAAAAAAAACAAGAGAAAAATTTGCTTTTTACCTATTTAATATCTATATTTGCCCCCGATAAGTCTATTCCAGCCTTTGCTGGTTCACTTATCTTTCATAGGTTGAGGTTGGTAGCGTCCTGCACCAACCTCTTTTCAATGAAAAAAGCCAGGCTGGAGGACAGCCTGACTTTTTATCGTTAACGTGAATGTCACGTTACTGAATTTCCCATCCAATAGCAGAAGCACCCAATACGGCAGCTGAGGCCCCGTCAAGTCCACTGACCAGGAACATGGCCTTGTTGCGGAAGATGGGCAATACATGCTCGTTGTATGACTTCTTGATAGGCTCCATAATCAGGTCGCCTGCTTTAACCATGCCTCCGAAGAAGATGAAGGCTTCCGGTGATGAGAAAGCGGCAAAGTCTGCACAGGCCTCTCCCAGCATCTTGCCGGTGAATTCGCATATCTCCTTGGCCAGTTCGTCTCCCTTTCCTGCTGCGATGGATACATCCAACGAGGTGATATCCTCAGGGTTCATCTCGCGGAGCAGGGACGGACGGTCGGTCTTTGCCAATAGTTCACGTGCTGTGCGAGCAACGCCTGTGGCAGAACAATAGGCTTCCAGACATCCGGTGCGGCCACATCCGCATGAGCGGCCCTCGGTGCCACGTACCATGGTGACATGTCCCAGTTCGCCAGCAAAGCCGTCGTGTCCATAAAGCAACTGGCCATTGACAACAATACCAGAACCGACACCGGTGCCCAAAGTGATGACGATAAAGTTCTTCATGCCTCGAGCCACTCCGTAGACCATCTCACCGATGGCGGCAGCATTGGCGTCGTTGGTCAGTGCTACGGGGATGTTGTTCAGTTGCTTGCTGAACAAATCGGCCAATGGAACAATGGTGTCGTGAGCCCAAGGCAGATTGGGTGCCTTTTCTATCGTTCCTTTGTAATAATTTCCGTTGGGTGCTCCGATGCCCATCGCTTTGATTTTCTCGATACCACCAACCTGCTCGATGATAGGTTGTAAGGCCTCTACTGATGCTTTTACGTATTCCTCTGCTGAGTTAAAGCCGCCTGTCTTGATGGCTGTGGTGGCCTTGATCTCTCCTCTAGCATCCACAATACCGAATACAGAATTGGTTCCTCCTAAGTCTAAGCCAATCACATAAGGCTTGATTCCTTGTTGTTCGTTCATGTTCGTAATATGTTTTAGTTGTTAATATTCACGTTTCGTGTGCACAAAGGTACGAAAATATTCTGAAACGGCAAGAAGTTTCAGATAAATTTGCATTTTTGCTCACTTATTCGTACCTTTGACCTTTGGTCTTAATCCTCACGTTCGGAAAAATGCAAATAAATTTGCTTTTTCGCTCACTTATTCGTACCTTTGCACCCGATATGCCGTTTCCTATACATATAAATATAGTAGATTTGGTGCTTAAAGGTATGCTGATAGGCATGGTAGCTTCTGCACCGATGGGCCCAGTGGGTGTCCTTTGTGTACAACGTACGCTGAACAAGGGACGCTGGTATGGTATGGTGACTGGTGTGGGAGCGGCAGTCAGTGACATTATCTATGCTGGCATTACGGGTTTTGGCATGGCCTTTGTTATGGATTTCATCAATAATGAGCAGAACAAGTTCTATTTGCAGATTATCGGAAGCGTCTTGCTGTTGGCTTTTGGCATTTATACATGGCGCATGGATCCTACAAAGAATATGCACAGGTCCGGGCAGCAGCGTGGCTCCTTGTGGTACAACATGTGGACTGCTTTCCTGGTCACCTTCTCTAATCCGTTAATCGTATTTCTCTTTATGGGCCTTTTTGCCCAGTTCGCTTTTGTCATCCCCGACCGTCCCTTTGAGATGCTCATCGGTTTTGCCAGTATCGTAGGCGGTGCGCTGTTGTGGTGGTATGGATTGACTTGGCTGGTCAATAAGATACGTACGATTTTCAAGGAAGATGGTATTCGCATTATCAACCAGATTATCGGTGCTGTGGTCACGGTGTTCTCTGTTATCTACTTGTTTGGAACCGTTTTCAATCTGTTTACATTCTTTTAGTTATATCCTTATATGTTTATAGCACACGAATTAAGAAAAAGCAATATTGCCGAATACTTGTTGTATATGTGGCAGATAGAAGACACCATTCGTGCCTTCGGTTGCTCGCTGAGTCGTATTCGCAGAGAGTATATAGACCATTTTGACTATACTGACGAACAGAAGGACGAGGAGGCCGACTGGTTTGGCAACCTCATCAGGATGATGAACTCGGAAGGTTGTCGCGATCAGGGCCATCTGCAAATCAATAAAGTCACGCTGCAACAATTGGAAGAATTGCATGCCCAACTACTGGCATCGCCCAAGTTCCCCTTCTATAATGCAGAATACTACAAGGTGCTGCCCTACATTGTTGAATTGCGCAACCGTGGTGCCAATAAGGAAGAAAACGAGATAGAGACCTGTTTCAACTCCCTGTATGGTGTGATGATGCTGCGCTTGCAAAAGAAGGAAATTACACTGAATACGCAGCATGCCGTCAAGGAGATATCTACCTTTATTGGTATGTTGAATGACTATTATTTAAAAGATAAACAAGAACCCTTGGAGTTTGAATAATATGAATATTCTGATCACAGGCTGTAACGGCCAATTGGGAAACGAGATGCAACTGCTGGAGAAATCATATCCCCAGTATAAGTGGTTTAATACCGATGTGCAGGAGTTGGATATCACCAATCAACTGGCTGTTGAACAGTTCGTGGCCGAGAACCAGATTGACGGCATCGTCAACTGTGCGGCCTATACGGCTGTTGACAAAGCCGAAGACAGCAAGGAACTTTGTACCACGTTGAACACTGTGGCTCCCGCCTATCTAGCCGCAGCTGTTGAGAAACGCGGCGGTTGGATCGTTCAGATTAGCACTGACTACGTTTTTGATGGCACCAAGCACACTCCTTATGTGGAGACCGACACTCCCTGTCCTAATAGTGTCTATGGTTCTACCAAACTGGCAGGGGAAATAGGCGTGTCAAAGTTCTGTAAGAAGGCTATGATTATCCGTACAGCCTGGCTTTACAGTACCTTTGGCAATAATTTCGTGAAGACCATGATTCGTCTTGGACAGGAGAAACCTGAGTTGGGCGTTATCTTTGATCAGATAGGCACCCCGACGTATGCCCGAGATCTGGCCCGTGTTATTATGACGGCTATAGAGCAGGGAATACATCCTGGTATATACCATTTCAGCAACGAGGGTGTTATCTCATGGTATGATTTTACGAAGGCGATACATCGCTTGGCAGGTATCACCACCTGTCATGTGCGTCCGCTCCATACCAAGGAGTATCCCACACCGGCACACCGTCCTCATTATAGTGTGCTCGACAAGACCAAGGTGAAGCAAACTTACGGTATTGAGGTGCCTTATTGGGAAGAGAGTTTAAAAGATTGTATTGAGAAATTATGAATCAAGAAATAGAGAGAAGAAGAACATTTGCGATTATTTCGCACCCTGACGCCGGTAAAACAACGCTGACGGAGAAATTCCTGCTTTTCGGTGGTCAGATACAAGTTGCGGGCGCTGTCAAGAACAACAAGATCAAGAAGACTGCCACCTCTGACTGGATGGACATTGAGAAGCAGCGTGGAATCTCTGTGTCGACTTCTGTGATGGAGTTCGACTACACACCTGACGGTTCTGACGTAGAATATAAGGTAAACATCCTGGATACCCCGGGTCACCAGGACTTTGCCGAGGACACCTACCGCACGCTGACGGCTGTCGACTCTGCCATTATCGTCGTTGACGGTGCAAAAGGTGTGGAAACACAGACACGCAAGTTGATGTCGGTATGTCGTATGCGAAACACACCCGTTATCATCTTCATCAACAAGATGGATCGTGAGGGACGTGATCCTTTCGACCTGCTGGATGAACTTGAACAGGAACTGGAAATCAAGGTACGTCCTCTGTCGTGGCCAATCAATCAGGGGGCCAAGTTCAAGGGTGTCTATAATATTTATGAAAACAAACTCGACTTGTTTACCCCTGACAAGCAACGCGTGACGGAGAAAGTGGAAGTTGCCATTGATAGTGACGACCTGGATGCTCGTATCGGTGAACAGGATGCTGCCAAGTTGCGTGAAGATCTGGAACTAGTGGACGGCGTCTATCCAGAGTTTGAAGTAGAGACCTATCGTTCTGCTGATGTCGCTCCCGTTTTCTTCGGTTCAGCACTCAATAATTTCGGCGTACAGGAACTGCTCAACTGCTTTGTTGAGATAGCCCCCAGTCCTAAGCCGACAAAGGCAGAAGAACGTATGGTACAACCAGAGGAACCAAAGTTTACGGGTTTCATCTTCAAGATAACGGCTAATATCGACCCTAACCATCGTTCGTGCATCGCTTTCTGTAAGGTGTGTAGCGGTAAGTTCCAGCGTAATCAGCCCTACCTGCATGTTCGTCAAGGAAAAACGCTCCGTTTCTCCTCACCGACACAGTTTATGGCACAACGCAAGTCGACCATTGATGAGGCGTGGCCTGGTGATATTGTGGGATTGCCCGATAATGGCATCTTCAAGATTGGCGACACCCTGACTGAGGGCGAACAATTGCACTTCCGTGGTCTGCCTTCTTTCTCGCCAGAACTTTTTAAGTATATCGAGAACGATGACCCCATGAAGTCGAAACAACTCCAGAAAGGTATTGACCAGTTGATGGACGAAGGTGTCGCCCAGTTATTTGTCAACCAATTCAATGGCCGCAAGATTATCGGAACGGTCGGACAATTGCAGTTTGAAGTTATCCAGTACCGTTTGGAGAATGAGTACAATGCCAAGTGTCGTTGGGAGCCCGTTCATCTCTACAAGGCTTGTTGGATTGAGAGTGACGACCCTCAGGAACTTGATAACTTCAAGAAACGCAAATACCAGTATATGGCGAAAGACAAGGAAGGTCGTGACGTGTTCCTTGCCGACTCTGGCTACGTGCTTTCTATGGCCCAACAAGATTTTGAGAACATCAAGTTCCACTTTACGTCAGAATTTTAACTTTCAACTATGACAAGGGACGAAGATATCAAGAATGCTGTAGCGGTATTAAAAAGAGGAGGGGTGATTCTTTACCCCACAGATACGGTATGGGGCATCGGTTGTGATGCGACCAATGCAGAGGCTGTAAAACGTGTTTATGAAATCAAGCAGCGTGATGACTCGAAAGCGCTCATCTGTCTGGTAGACTCTGATGCACGTATGCAGCGTTATGTGCGACAGGTACCTGATGTCGCATGGCAGTTGATAGATAGCTTGAAAGACGGCGATGGTAAACCTACTACTCTGATCCTAGACGGCGCAGTCAACTTGGCTGCGAACCTGATAGCTGAAGACGGGAGTATCGGTATGCGCATCACGCAGGAACCTTTCTCCAAGGAGCTTTGTTACCGTTTTCAGAAGGCATTGGTCTCTACTTCGGCGAATATCAGTGGTGAGCCTGCTGCCCAGAACTATTGCGATATTGACCCTCGTCTCGTTGAGGCTGTCGACTATGTCTGTTGGTCGCGTCGTCAAGAACATAAACCGCATCAGCCTTCGAGCATTATCCGCCTTAAAGAGAATGGAGAGGTAACGATTATTCGAAAATAGTCAAACCTATTTGTATTTTTATGTCTGCGAATGGATAAAGCAATAAAAACAGAAAAAACTACCTGGTTGCAGCGACTGCATACATGGCGGGTGGAACATGTGAGTGACAGGACGTTCTTACTTGTTCTTGCTTTCTTTGTAGGCTTTTTCGCTGCTGTGGCTGCCTTTGTCCTTCATGGTCTTATTAACCAGATAGTTGCCTTGTTGACGGGACGTTTCCAGGCTGATTCCTACAACTGGTTATACCTGGTCTATCCCGTCATCGGTATTTATCTGACGTCGCTTTTTGTGCGTTATGTGGTGAAGGATAATATATCACACGGCATCACGCGTATTCTCTATGCCATCTCGTCCAATCGCTCACGATTGAAGTCGCATAACACGTGGTCGAGCGTTATTGCCTCCGCCATTACCATCGGTTTTGGTGGTTCGGTGGGTGCCGAGGCTCCTATTGTGCTGACAGGATCAGCTATTGGCTCTAATCTCGGGCAACTGTTCCGCATGGATAACAAGACGCTGATGACTCTGGTTGGCTGTGGTGCTGCAGGTGCTATTGCAGGCATCTTCAAGGCTCCTATTGCCGGCTTGGTGTTCACTCTCGAGGTGCTAATGATTGACCTAACGATGGCCTCGCTGCTTCCCATCTTGGTGTCTTGTGTTACGGCCACCTGCTTCACCTATATTTTTAGTGGCAATGCGGTGCTGTTCTCGTTTCATCTGGATTCAGACTGGACCGTCCAGCGTGTCCCTGCCAGCATTCTGTTAGGCATCAGCTGCGGACTTGTAAGCCTATATTTCATTCGTACCATGAATGCCTGCGAGGACATGTTTGCTCGTTTTAAGGACAAACCCTATGTCAAGTTATTCATTGGCGGTATCATTTTGAGCACCCTTATCTTCCTGTTCCCCTCACTCTATGGTGAAGGCTATCATGCCATCAACCTCCTTCTTAACGGAAGTACTGAGGCCGACTGGAATATGCTGTTGGACGGTTCACTATTTTATGGACATCCCGAATACCTGATTGCTTATATTGGACTGGTATTGCTGACGAAGGTGTTTGCAACATCTGCTACCAATGGTGGCGGAGGCTGTGGTGGTACGTTTGCTCCTTCTTTGTTTATCGGCTGCTTCACAGGCTTCCTCTTTGCCCGTTTGTGGAATATCCATCAGATAGGAGTCTATGTCCCAGAGAAAAACTTCGCCCTATTGGGAATGGCAGGAGTTATGTCGGGTGTCATGCATGCTCCTTTGACAGGTATTTTCCTTATTGCCGAGATTACCAGTGGCTACAATCTTTTCATGCCGCTGATGATTGTTTCAGTGTCAGCCTATCTCACCATCATTATTTTCGAGCCACATAGCATCTACGGCATGCGACTGGCGCGCCAGGGACGACTAGTCACCCATCATACCGACCATGCTGTGTTGACCTTGATGAGCCTTGACTCTGTCATCGACCGCGACTATCAGGCAGTGGATGCCGATATGGAGTTGGGGCAGATGGTACATAAGATTAGTCGTTCGCGCAACTCTGTGCTTCCTGTGACTGATGCAGCGGGAATACTATTGGGCGAAATCAATATCCTGAAAATTCGTCATGTCGTCTTTCGCACCGAACTATATAACCATTTCAAGGCTCATCAACTGATGGTAGAGCCTGCTGCTGTACTGAGCGACGGTACTCCGATGACGGAAGTTATGAAAACTTTCGAACGCACTCAGGCCGACTGGCTCCCTGTCCTTGATGCCAACCGTCACTTGAAGGGCTATATCTCCCGCAAACGCATGTATAACATGTATCGCAAAATGGTTCACGATCTTAGTCAGGATTAAAGGAGGCAGGTCATCGAAAAAGACACCGCTTTTATCATTTTCGGTAGTGAAAATATATTCTAATTTATTTTGCATTCCGCTCGATTTGCACTACCTTTGCATCAATAAACAAATAAGGTATGACAAAAGAAGACTTGAGGATAGTTTTTATGGGTACACCGGAGTTTGCTGTGGAAACATTGCAGGCTTTGATGGATAATGGATATAACGTGGTGGCGGTGGTGACACAACCAGACAAACCCGTAGGCCGTCATCAGACAGAGATGCAACCATCGGCAGTAAAGCAATATGCTGTGGCTCATGGGTTGCCGGTGTTGCAACCGGTAAAGATGAAGGACCCGGAGTTTGTGGATCAATTGCGCGCATACAGCGCTAACTTGCAGGTGGTGGTGGCTTTCAGAATGTTACCAGAGGTGATATGGGCAATGCCGGAATACGGAACTTTCAATGTGCATGCAGCCCTATTGCCTCAATATCGTGGTGCAGCACCTATCAACTGGGCTGTCATCAATGGAGAGACACAGACGGGTGTGACGACGTTCTTCCTTGATCACGACATCGACACAGGACGTATCATCATGAAGAAAACTTTCG
Organism: Prevotella sp. tc2-28; assembly: GCF_900107705.1. Taxonomy (GTDB): domain Bacteria; phylum Bacteroidota; class Bacteroidia; order Bacteroidales; family Bacteroidaceae; genus Prevotella. Next base: position 95,404 of record NZ_FNRE01000008.1, on the reverse strand, counting down.
ATATTCCAGACGATGCGGATGTGGAATATGTCTATGACGGACTGATGCACCTGGGGGCTCAGATATGCTTGGAGACGCTTGACACAATTGTGGCTGCAGACGGACATCCCGCGAGTATTCCGCAGGAAGATGTCGCAGATTTAAAACCAGCCCCCAAGATTTTTAAGGAAACGTGTGAGGTGGATTGGTCGAAGACTGCTAAGCAGGTGTATGACTTCGTACGCGGACTGAGTCCTTACCCCGGCGCGTGGACAACACTGGTCTCCCCGGACGGAAAGGAAACTATACTGAAAATCTACATGACGCATAAGACAGGAAGGAAAGGGCAGGGGATCGGTGTGCTCAACTTAGACGGTAAGACACTCTGCATCTCAGCAGCTGACGAACAATTGGAAATCGTAGAACTGCAGTTGGCAGGTAAGAAACGCATGCAGACACATGACTTCCTGAATGGAATGAAAGACATCGAGCTCTGTCGCGTGAAATAATTTTTAATTTGATACAATAAAGGAATTTAATATTCGTTATAGAGATAAATGAATACAAAACATAACTGCCTATGCAACATTTTACTCAAGACGAATGTAAGCCTACCCCTTCGACCATCCTGTTTCTGAAACAGTTTGCTCGTATGTGTAATGAGAATAAAAAAATAAGAAATGGCTACAATAATATCTCCGTCGTTGCTCGCTGCTGATTTCCTGCATCTTGACAGTGAGCTGGAAATGATTAACCGTAGTGAGGCTGATTGGTTACACTTGGATGTGATGGACGGCGTGTTCGTTCCGAACATTTCGTTTGGCTTCCCTGTATTGGAAGCCGTTGCCAAGAAATGTCAGAAGCCGCTGGATGTCCATTATATGATAGTTCATCCCGAACAGTATATCAAGCAGACCGCCAAGTTGGGTGCCATGATGATGAATGTTCACGTAGAGGCTTGTACGCATTTGCACCGCACGGTGCAGGAAATTCATGCTGCTGGTATGAAGGCCGGTGTGACCCTAAATCCGTCAACACCAGTCTCAGTGCTTGAAGACATTATCTGCGATGTAGATATGGTGTTGCTTATGAGTGTCAACCCAGGTTTTGGTGGGCAGACCTTCATTGAGAACACCATCCAGAAAGTCAGTCGTTTGCGCAAGCTGATAGACGAAAGCGGATCAAAGGCATTGATAGAAATTGATGGAGGTGTACAAGAAAAAACCGCTCCTCGCTTAGTGAAAGCGGGTGCTGATGTTTTGGTTAGTGGCAGCTACGTTTTCAAGAGTGCGACTCCCGAGGAGACTATCCGTCAACTGCGTAGTCTTTAGATAGTCGCTATTATAATTCCCAATGTAGTTGGAGACCATTTTCACGTGCCATGCGACGCATGTTGATGAGTGCATAGCGCATGCGCCCAAGTGACGTGTTGATGCTTACCCCCGTCTGTTCAGCAATCTCCTTGAACGAGAGATTCTGATAGAAACGCAAGTGGACGACGGCACGTTGAGGCTCAGACAGCGATTCCATCATTTTCTTTAGGTCGATAGCTACTTGTGTGTTGACAAGTTCATTTTCACGGTTGATGTCCATGAGGTCGTTTGAACTCAGAACGCTTAGGTCGTTGTCCTTAGTGGGTTCGACGATGTGGGTCGACTTCTGGTGACGGTAGGTGTCGACGATGATGTTGTGTGCAATGCGCTTAACCCAAAACGAAAATTTTCCAGAATCCGTGTAACGGCCCTCCTGAAGTTTGGAGATAACTTTGACAAAGGTCTCCTGAAATATGTCATTTGCAATTTCTGGATCGTGGACAAGAAAAAGTATGTACGAGTAAATAGCCTTCTGATTGCGTGATAATAACTCATCAAAAGCCTCGTTGTCTCCTTTTACATAAAGCAATGCCAACTGCTCGTCGGTATAGCCAACATAATTCTTCATTTTTCAAATGTTTTTGTTTAATGAAGTAGAGCTTTTTCGATAGGCGTTTTCTATTATGGGTTATTAATAATTGTAACAATCGAGTGCAAAAGTAGGTAAAAATATCTAAATGACCAAATAAAATACTTAAAAAATGCATAATTCCAATATTTTGCATTACCTTTGTGCAAATTTTCAACCGATTAATAATAAGGGATTATGGTAAATCTTTTCGTTCCAGGGCGTTTGTGCCTTTTTGGGGAACATACAGACTGGGCGGGCCACTACCGCACCATGAATGCGGACATCATGCCAGGTGCCTCTATCGTGACAGGAATAGAGCAAGGTATCTATGCTGAGGTGGAAAAATCGTCTATCTTTGAGATGTACAGTGATGCCCCTGAGATATCCCAGGAATGGAGTGACTTCTCATGCCGTATGAACGAGGCCGAGCTGAAGTCGGTGGCTAAGTCGGGTTCATTCTTCTGCTACTGTGCTGGTGTCGCCTCCTATATGCTGGAATGGTATAAGGTGGGTGGAGTTCGCATTCGCATTACCCATATGACGCTCCCGATGAAGAGCGGACTGTCTTCCTCGGCAGCCATTTGCGTGTTGGTAGCACGTGCTTTTAACCAACTGTATCAGTTGAACCTGAATACATTGGGCGAGATGAATATCGCCTATGTTGGCGAGTTGCGTACATCTTCGCGTTGCGGCCGTTTGGACCAGGCGTGTGCTTTTGGTGTAAAACCAAACCTGATGACCTTTGATGGTGATGAGATCGAGGTGAAGGCTCTAAATGTGAAGAAGACACTCCGCTGGGTGTTTGCCGACCTCTGTGCCTCGAAGGATACTATTAAGATTCTGTCAGACTTGAACAAGGCATACCCTTTTGCTTCTAATGAGGCAGAAGAGAACTTGCATAAGGCGTTGGGGGAGTGGAATCAGGAAATCGTAGAAAGAGCTATTAGCTATATGGCGGAGGGTGACGTGGAGGCCCTTGGACGGTTGATGACCGAGGCGGAAACAATGTTTGACAAATATGTAGTCCCCATGTCCCATGCGTTGGAGGCTCCTAGACTGCATCAGATACTGGAAGACGAACGCGTCAAGGCGCTATCCTATGGCGGCAAGGGCGTAGGTTCCCATGGCGACGGTAGCGTGCAGTTCTTAGCTCGCGATGCTGAGAGCCAACAGCAGTTGATTGACTACCTGAACGCTTTGGGAATGAGAGCCTATCCGCTGACCATCCATCCTGTTCATACCGTGCGCAAGGCCATCATTCCTGTTGCAGGTTTCGGCACCCGCCTTTATCCTGCTACCCGTGCTCTGAAGAAAGATTTCTTTCCAATCCCCTGTCCTGACGGCATGGTACGTCCAGTCATTTTGATTTTGTTGGAGGAGTTGGTACGGAGTGGGATAGAGGAAATCTGTCTCGTGCTCGGTTCAGAGGAGGAACGCCTTCTGTATACAGAATTCTTCGAACGTCCTCTTTCTGAGGAACATCTTCATAAGTTGAATACTGAGGCCCAAGATTACGAGAACCGCATTCTTGCTATCGGTAAGCGTTTGCGTTATGTCTACCAACACGAAAAACGTGGTTTCGGTCATGCCGTATATCAAGCTGCTGAGTTTGCCAACAATGAACCGGTATTACTACTGTTGGGCGACACGCTTTACCGTACGCGTACCAATAAGTCTTGTGCTTTGCAGATGATAGAGGAGTACGAACGCTATAACCAGTTAATGGTTAGCATTCATCCTGTGCCGTTGGCCGAAGTTAGCCATTATGGTATTCTAAGTGGTGTATGGGAAGACAAGGAACGCACCATTCTTAACGTATCAGTGATGCACGAGAAACCCAAGGCAAGTTATGCTGAAGAGTTCCTGGGTGTGCGCAATGCCGAAGGACAGCGTGAGTACTATAGCGTTTTCGGACAGTACATCCTGACTCCAGACGTCTTTGTACAATTGGAAACTGATATTCAAAATGCCGATGCCGAGGGCGATAACACTCGGGAGATAGAACTGACCTCAGCCCTTGAGGCTGTGCGAAAGAAGAGCGGTATGATGGGCATCCGCCTGCAAGGTGATATGTATGATATGGGAAATCCCAAAGCACTACGCCGTTGCGTAGAGGAATTCGCTATTTGACGTCTTCCTCTGCGCGACGGAGCAGATATTTTCCATAGTCATTTTTGGCCATCGGCTCGGCCAGTTTCTTGAGTTGTTCTTTGTCTATCCATCCCCGTTTGAAGGCTATCTCCTCCAGACAGGCAACCTTTAGACCCTGACGTTTCTCAATGACTTCAATAAAAGTGGAAGCCTCAGACAGAGAGTCGTGTGTGCCTGTATCGAGCCATGCAAATCCTCGTTGCAGGGTTTGTACCAGCAGGTTCTTTTGGTGCAGATATTCCTGGTTGACTGTGGTAATCTCCAGCTCACCACGGGGACTGGGTTTGATGTTCTTGGCAATCTCCACCACACTATTGGGATAGAAGTATAGTCCGACGACGGCATAGTTTGACTTGGGCTTTGCGGGTTTTTCCTCAATGCTAAGGCAGTTGCCATCCTTGTCGAATTCTGCCACGCCATAGCGCTCAGGGTCGTTAACGTAGTAGCCGAATACGGTGGCTTGTCCGTTCTCTTCAGCATTGGCTACAGCTTGTTTCAGCATACCTGTGAATCCACCCCCATAGAAGATGTTGTCGCCAAGAACCAGGCAGACACAGTCTTCACCGATAAAGTCCTCGCCAATAATAAATGCTTGGGCCAGTCCGTCGGGACTGGGCTGTTCAGCATATTCAAAACGAACACCTAAGTCAGAACCATCACCTAACAGACGCTTGAAACCTGGCAGGTCATAAGGCGTTGAGATGATGAGGATCTCACGGATACCAGCCAACATCAGTGTAGAGATGGGGTAATAAATCATGGGTTTGTCAAAAATAGGAATAAGCTGTTTTGACACACCTTTTGTGATAGGGTAGAGGCGTGTTCCACTGCCTCCTGCAAGTACGATGCCTTTCATTTTATGTTGTTTTATTGTATTTTCGTTGCAAAGATAGAAAATAATTATTAATTATCAATTGTCTATTACCAATTATTTTGTATCTTTGCACGCAAAAATGGATAAAACAGTTTAATAATGAGTATCATAAGCAAGCTATTCGGAAAGAAGGGGGATGAAAAAAAAACTGGCGGCATGGAGGACTTCATGACGCTCATTCGTGTATATTTTCAGGCTGTTATGGCAGCAGACCTAGGCATTACTAATTTGGCGGCATTGCCCGATCTGCGTGTGTTCAAGGCTACGCTGAAGGTGCCTACACAGAACAATCGACTTGGGTTGGCTGAGAAGTCACGCTGTAAGAAGATGTTGAAGGAACTCTATGGTATGGATGACAATTTTACCAAGGAGATAGACGCCAGTATCCATAAGCGCTGCAAAAAAGTGCAGGACGTACAAACTTATATGTACCAGTTCTCTGGCTTCACTCAAGATTTGATGATGCTTACAGGCAATCTGATGAAGTTTAAGTTGCGGCTACCCGGATTTTTCAAAAGTGCCATATTTACGATGACGCAGAAGACCGTCAACGACATCTATCATAAAAATGATTTCAATGATCCGGGGGTTATGAAGACCGTTGTTGCTATCCGACAATATTCCCAGAAATTGGGATTCACTCAGGAATGGACCACCAATTTCGTCTATAAGGTTGTTATGTTGGCAAAAAAAGAACCGAGCTCAAAAGAATAATAGTCGGAGGACATGATTGGCAGGCTGAAGTATTAAAAAAACTTAATCTTTGGTCTTCCATCTTTCATTTTTCATTCGATTATGCTACCTTTGTAGAATAAAGTGAAGAGTATGACTGCTAATGAGAAAACTTTAGCGAACTTTGAAACTCGCTTGCGGCAGATGATTCTCCGTTTCCAAGAACTGAAAAAGGAGAATGCTCGTTTGTGTGTATCGTTAGAAAACAGCAAGAAGGAAATCGCTTCGCTGAGTGAAAAGTTGGAACAACAGCAGAACGACTACAATTCGCTTAAGATGGCTAAGATGATCGAGATTACTGACGGCAATCTGACTAATGCCAAAGACCGATTGTCAAAGCTGATACGAGACGTCAATAAGTGCATTGCAATCCTCAGTGACGAAAACCAATAAGGAGAACAAGCCATGCCGGAACAGGACAAGAATCGATTACATATCAGGCTGCACGTCTATGACGAAGAGATAGAAGTTGTCATCAATCGTGAAGATGAGGAATACTATCGCTTGGCAGCCAAACTGATTACCGAACGTTACAATGCCTACGCTCAGGCATATAAGGGACGTAAAAGTGATCATGTCATCTCGCTGATGACCCTGATAGATATCTCGCTGATGTATCAGAGAGAGCATGCTCACAACGATACCTTGCCCTATGATAATGTTCTTGCACGGCTTACTGCTGAGATAGAAAGCGCTCTTGATGAAAAGCAAAAAGCGTAAGAACATTAACTCTATATAAAATTTTTATGAATATCATTGTTGCTATTATCGCCATCGTCGCTGCCCTTGTCTTGGGTGGTGTGTGTGGCTTTTTGATTTTCCGCTTTGTCATCAAGGGAAAATATAATGAGATGGTTGATGCCGCCAAGAAAGAGGCGGAAGTTATCAAGGAAAAGAAACTGCTTGAAGTTAAGGAAAAATTCCTCAACAAGAAAAGTGAACTGGAGAAAGAAGTTCAGCAGCGCAATCAGCACATCCAGCAGAACGAGAACAAACTGAAACAGCGCGAAATCTCGCTGAACCAGCGTCAGGAAGAGTTGGGACGTCGCAAGAATGAGCTCGACAACCAGCAGAACCGCATAGACAACGAGAAAAAATTGCTTTCACTGAAACAAGAAGAGCTTGAAAAAATGCAGATGCAGGAGCGTGCTAAACTCGAAGAACTTTCGGGACTCTCTGCTGAAGAAGCTAAGGCACGTTTAGTCGAGTCGCTCAAGGATGAAGCCAAGACAGATGCGCAGGCCTATATCAACGAGATTATGGACGAGGCAAAGCTCAACGCCAATGCACAGGCTAAGAAGATCGTTATCCAGACCATTCAGCGCGTAGCCACAGAAACTGCTGTGGAGAACTCTGTCAGCGTCTTCCATATCGATAATGACGATGTCAAAGGTCGTGTCATTGGACGTGAAGGACGTAACATTCGCGCATTGGAAGCTGCTTGTGGTGTTGAAATCGTCGTCGATGATACTCCTGAGGCAATTGTTATCTCAGCCTTTGACCCCGTGCGTCGTGAGACTTGTCGATTGGCACTCCATCAGTTGGTGGCTGACGGACGTATACATCCTGCACGCATTGAGGAAGTTGTTGCTAAGGTGAAGAAACAGTTGGAGAACGAGATTATAGAAACAGGAAAACGAACAGCTATTGACCTCGGTATCCACGGTTTGCATCCTGAGCTCATCCGTATCATCGGTAAAATGAAATATCGCTCTTCTTACGGCCAGAACCTCTTGCAGCATGCACGAGAGACCGCAAACCTTTGTGCTGTCATGGCAGCCGAATTAGGTTTGAATCCCAAGAAAGCTAAGCGTGCCGGTTTGTTGCACGATATCGGTAAGGTTCCTGATGAGGATACTGATGATCCACACGCAATCTATGGTGCCAAAATTGCGGAGAAATACAAAGAAAAACCCGATATCTGCAATGCCATCGGTGCACACCACGACGAGATGGAGATGCAAACACTTCTCGCGCCCATCGTACAGATTTGTGATGCTATCTCAGGTGCCCGTCCTGGTGCCCGTCGTGAGATAGTTGAGGCCTACATCAAGCGTCTGAATGACTTGGAGGCTATTGCGATGAGTTATCCCGGGGTTACCAAGACCTATGCTATTCAAGCAGGTCGTGAACTTCGTGTCATCGTCGGTGCTGACAAAATGGATGATGCAGAGACCGAAGCACTCAGTGGACAGATTGCATCGAAGATTCAGAATGAGATGACTTATCCTGGACAGGTGAAGATTACAGTCATCCGCGAGACCCGCTCAGTGGCATACGCAAAGTAATTCGCATTGCGGTGATTCCATAAAGAGAGACTTCAGAAATGGAGTCTCTCTACACTTTAACAAAAGTGTTCTTCAATAACTAAAATAGACTAACGTAATATTCAATAACAAAAAATCTATTATGATAAGATTCAAAAACAGATTGAAACTGATGGATGTGAGTGTTACCAGTGTGGCAGCTATGCTCTCGGTAGGTGTTATGCTTTATGGTGTTGCCCATTTCGGACTGGAAGTGGCGTGGTTTGAACTCCTCCTCAACTTGTTTTATATCGCTTGTCTAGTCATGACAGGGTTGTACTTTTTCAATCGTCTCAAGCCAGACCAGTTCAACTACTGGTGCTCTCTATGTCTGGGAGTGACTATTCTGCTACGCGACATCCTTTTTGCCCCCGAACTAATCAGTTACCCACTCCGCCTGACATGCCTCACCCTTTCAGTGTGGCTTCTCATGACACTTACCTATTTTTATTCACGTAAGGATTGGAAAAGTTATACCAAGCGTAATCTTTGGATGATTTTTGTCATTGATATGGTAATTGCTTTGTTGTACCACTATGACATCTATTATCTGGAGCCTATTGACGAATACACAGACTATCTGCTTACGGAAATCTGGATACGCCCTACCATCACTTATGGACTTGTGGCCTGTTTTATATCGGAAACATAAAAGCTGTTAAAAGCATTTAAAAATCCACAAAACAGCATTTGGCAGGTGTCAGTGAAAATGTTATTTTGTTGATTTTGCTTATCTTTGCATATTATCATAATTTACTACTAACTTTATGTCACAACTAGAACCACTTATTGCAGACCTTGCACTCATTCTCATCTGTGCTGGTGTCATGACGCTCCTTTTCAAGAGCTTCAAGCAGCCCATTGTGTTAGGTTATATCGTAGCGGGATTCCTCGCCTCGCCGAACATGCCTTACATGCCCAGCGTGACCGACATGCATGGCGTCCACCTCTGGAGTGAGATAGGTGTCATTTTCTTGTTGTTTGCCCTCGGCTTGGAGTTCTCGTTCAAGAAAATCCTGAAAATGGGTGCAGCACCGATTATAGCTGCTATTGCCATTATCCTTGGGATGATGTATGTTGGAGCCCTTACTGGTCATTTGTTCGGGTGGAGCGAGATGGACTGTATCTATCTGGGTGGCATGCTCGCCATGTCGTCGACTACGATTATTTTCAAGGCCTTTGACGATATGGGATTGAGAAACGAGCGCTTCGCCGGTCTAGTGCTCAGTGTGTTGATTATCGAAGATATTTTGGCTATTGTCTTGATGGTGATGCTTTCGACCCTGGCTGTCAGCAAGGAGTTTGAAGGCACACAGATGCTAGCCTCTATCCTTCAACTGGGATTCTTCCTGATTCTTTGGTTTGTGGTGGGGCTCTATGCCATTCCGCTGTTCTTACGTAAGGTGAAGCCGCTGCTGAACGAAGAGACGCTGCTCATCATAGCACTCGCTTTCTGTTTCGGTATGGTGGTATTTGCCTCTGCTGTAGGTTTCTCTGCAGCATTTGGCGCTTTCGTCATGGGCAGCATCCTTTCAGAGACAACGGAGGGAGAACATATAGAACACCTGGTCTCGCCAGTCAAGAACCTTTTTGGTGCTATTTTCTTCGTATCCGTTGGCATGATGGTCAATGTGTCACTCATCATCGAGTATATCGTACCTATCATTTGCATTGTTGTCGCCATCATGTTGGGACAAACCATTCTTAGCACAGGCGGTTTCCTGTTGTCAGGTCAGTCGCTGAAGACCTCCATGAAATGCTCGTTCTCCCTAACACAGATTGGTGAGTTTGCCTTTATCCTTGCCACATTGGGAACGTCGTTGCATGTCACCAGCGATTTTCTCTATCCCATTGTCGTCGCCGTATCAGTCTTCACGACTTTTACGACACCTTATATGATTCGTTTGGCAGAACCAGCCTACCATATGGTGGTACGTATCTTACCGGAGCGGTGGTTGGAGAAGCTGGAACGTGATACGACCGAAGAAACAGAAGAGCCAGAGACCAATGAGATGCGTCAACTATGGCGTGAAGAGTTCAAGCGCTATGTGTTCATCTTGCTGATAAATAGCGTGCTTTGCGTAGCGGTTATTGCCCTTATGTATTATTATGGTGCACCCCTGATTTTGAAACTGCTTCCTGATCCATGGTCAGGTATTGTCATTGCCTTTGTCACACTCTCTATTTGCTCACCTTTCTTATGGTCGCTGATGCGTAGGGGTGGCAATAGTGCCAACGTCAATAAACTGTGGTATGAAGGAGGTAGCGTCGAGCGCGTAAAACTCTGGGCCTTTGGCATTCTCCGTTTAGCCATTGCTGCAGCCTTCATTGCTTTTATTGTTGGTAATTCGCTGCCTAGGAGTGGCATGATGGGCATTTTTGCTGTTATCGTCATTTCTTTTTATATCTTCCTTTCCCCCATATCAGAGAAACGAAGCAATAATATGACCAAGATTTTTACTGATAATTTGAACGAACGAGAATAGACTATTACTTAATGAAATAACAAATAACAACATGAAAAAGAAAAGTATTTTGCAGTTGACAGTAGCCGTCGCTACGGTAGCGGTAAGTTTCACCGCTTGCGGCATAGACGTGCCCAAGGAGACGAAATCATCGTTTGAAACGATGACAGTGAAGAAATCGGACATTGAATTACCATACAAGTTCAGTGCCAAGATGAAAGGTCAGAACGATGTGACAGTTACACCGCAGGTCAGCGGTCAGCTGATGAAGATTTGCGTGACAGAAGGTCAGCAGGTCAAGAAGGGTCAGGCGCTCTTTATCATTGACTCACGCAACGCTCAACTGGAACTGGAGGCTGCACAGGCCAACCTGCAGGCAGCCCTGGCTCAGGAGAACTCTGCCAAGCTGGAGTACGAGTCAAACAAGAACCTGTTTGAGAAGAAAATCGTAAGCAGCTATATGCTCAACAACTCTGAGAACTCCTACAAGCAAGCCCAGGCTTCAGTGGCCCAGGCCAGATCAGCGGTGAACCGTGCGAAGGTGAACCTCGGTTTCTGCACCATCACGGCAACCGTACCCGGTATTATCGGTGAAATTCCCGTGCGTGTCGGTGACCAGGTATCGCCTATGACACAGCTGACCATGCTGAGTGGCAATACGACGATGTACGCAGAGTTCTCAGTAACTGAGGCTATTGTCGAAGCCATGGTGAAGGAAGGCATGAAAGCCGGCGAGGTAGAGAAGTATATCGCTAATCTTCCCCCCGCCACGTTTGTGATGAAGAACGGTACGGAATATCCGCACAAAGGCCGCGTGATCAGCTTGACAGGTGTCGTGAATTCAGAGACGGGCTCGCTGACCAGCAAGGTGTCGTTCCCCAACCCCGACGGTCATCTGTACTCTGGTATTCAAGGCACTATCGTCATGCCTTTCGCAGAGAAGTCGGTTATCGTAGTTCCGCAGTATGCCGTGGTACGTCTGCAGGACAAGGCGCAGGTCTATAAGGTTAAGGCCGACAGCACGGCAACGGCTATCGAAGTGACTACAGAAGACACTGGCAACGGCAAGGACTTTATCGTGACAAGCGGTCTGAAAGAGGGCGACCAGATTGTGACTACTGGTGCCAATAATGTAACAGAGGGCCAGAAGGTGCTGTTTTCTGAAGAAGAAGTGAAAGGTGAATAATACGCTTCCGCATTATGAAGAACAATATATTTATTAATAAGTACGTGATGGCGTGTGCCATCTCGATAGTGATAGCGCTGGTGGGCTACATCTCCATGAGCACGCTGCCAGTAGAGCAATATCCCGACATTGCACCGCCTACGGTCAATGTCAGCACCAGCTACACTGGTGCTGACGAGAACACAGTGATGAAATCGGTCATCCAGCCGCTGGAGGAGGCCATCAATGGCGTGAATGATATGACCTATATGACCTCAAAAGCCTCGTCGAATGGTGATGTGGAAATCAACGTCTATTTCAAGCAGGGTACCGACCCCGACATGGCAACGGTAAATGTGCAGAACCGTGTCACCCGTGCACAGGCCCTGTTGCCTGCTGACGTGAACAAGGTCGGTGTGAAGGTGGAAAAGCGACAGAACAACATCCTGCGCATCTTCGCTGTGAAGAGTGCCGACGGCAAGTACGACGAAGACTTCGTGTCGAACTATATCGATATCAACATCAAGCCGAAACTGATGCGTGTCACGGGTGTAGGTAATGTACTGAGCTTAGGTAACACGTACGCCCTGCGCATCTGGCTGAAGCCCGACGTGATGGCACAGTACGGACTGACGCCTAATGACGTCTTCGCCGCCATCGGTGGACAGAGCTTCGTGGCTGGTGTGGGTTCCTTGGGTGAACAGTCGGAGAACTCCTACCAGTACTCTATGCAGTACAAGGGTACGCTGAAGACCATCGAGGAGTTCAACAACATCGTACTGCGTACCAGTGGCGGCGGTATGCTGCACCTGAGTGATGTAGCAGAGGTGAAGATTGGTGCTATGAGCTACAACTTCACATCGAACATCCAGGACAAGCCGGGTGCTATCTGCATGGTGTTCGCGGCTCCAGGTGCTAATGCCACTCAGGTGAATGCAAGCATCAATAAGGTTTTTGAGGAGATGAAGGCAACGATGCCTGCCGGACTGGAGTTCGTGACTTTGATGACCAGCGATGACTTTTTGTTCGCTGCTATCCACAATGTGGTGGAGACGCTTGTCATCGCCATCATTCTGGTGGTACTCGTGGTGTTCTTCTTCCTACAGAACCTGAAAGCCACCATCATTCCTTCTATTTCGATTGTCGTGTCGCTGTTGGGCACCTTTGCCGTCGTGTCAATATGCGGTTTCTCGCTCAACATTCTGACGCTGTTCGCTCTGGTGCTGGCCATCGGTACGGTGGTGGACGATGCCATCGTGGTGGTGGAGGCCGTTATGGCAAAGATGGAGAATGGTATCAGCGATGCCCGTGAGGCTACTCGTCAGGCCATGAACGAGGTGTCGGTTGCTGTTGTATCATGTACTTTGGTATTCATGGCGGTGTTCATCCCCGTGACCTTCATGCCAGGTACCTCGGGTACGTTCTTCACTCAGTTTGGTATCACCATTGCCTCGTCCGTAGGTCTGTCGTGCATATCGGCCCTGACGCTGTGTCCAGCCCTCTGTGCCATCATGATGCGCGTGACAGAAGGCAAGAAGGAAGGCAAGAGCCTGACCTATTATACCAAGAAAGCGTATGAAGTCAGCTATAGCGCTATCTATAATAAATACAGTAAGGCTGTCCAAAAGTTCATCAAGCGCCCCATCCTGGCATGGAGCTTCCTGGCGCTGGCTGCCGTGCTGCTGGTGTTCTTCATGAAGAGCCTGCCTTCAGGTCTCGTTCCTCAGGAGGACCAGGGCGTGTTCTTGGTTGAGATACAAGCTCCAGAAGGCTCTACACTGAAGCAGACCCGTGAGATGGCGAAAGCCGTTGAGGCTAAGGTGAAGAAGATTCCCGAACTGGAGAGTTTCGCCTTAGTCTGTGGTTATGGTATGATTTCGGGCGCCGGTTCCAACTATGGTACGATGGTGGTACGTCTGAAGAACTGGGATGAGCGTCCTGGCATGAACCATCTGCTGACGCTCGTCATGTACCGTTTCTACTTTGACTGCCAAGATATCAAGAACTTGCGGGTGATTCCGTTCGAGATGCCTCAGATTCCAGGCTATGGTACCAGTAACGACATTATGCTCATGGTAGAAGATCCCACAGATGGTAACCTGTCGGAGTTTGCCAAGCATACTGAGCACTTCTTGGCCAAACTGGCAGAACGCCCGGAGATAGCTACTGCCATGTCGACGTACTCTGAGCGCTTCCCGAAGTATCAGGTCAATGTCGATGCCGCCCAGTGCGACCGCGCCGGTGTGACACCTGAAGCCGTACTCAACACGCTAGGTTCTTATTGCGGTGGTGCGTATATCGGTAACTTCAACCAGTTTGGTAAGGTCTACCGCATCATGGCTGCTTCGTCACCCGAGTATCGTCTCGATCCGCAGTCGCTGCAAAACATCTTCATGCAGGTGAAAGGTGGCAAGATGACTCCCATCTCCCAGTTCGTCACCTTGAAGCAGATTGTCGGCCCGTCCAATATCGAGCACTTCAACCTGTTCCAGAGCATCACCTGTATCGTGAAACCCGGCAGTGGATACACCGAGGGCGACGCTCATCAGGCCATAGCCGAGGTGTTCGAGAAGGAGATGCCAAAAACTGCCACCTACGAGTATAGCGGTATGTCGCGCGAGGTGGAGGAGACTTCCGGCTCTAACGCCACGGCGCTCATCTACGTCATTTGTGCCATCCTGATCTACCTCATCCTGGCTTCTCTGTATAACTCGTGGTTCACTCCGTGGGCCGTGTTGTTCAGCGTACCGTTCGGTCTGATGGGTGCCTTTGTATTTGCCTATCTGGGCTATACACAAGGATTGCCAGGCATGGACAACAACATCTACCTGCAGACGGGTGTCATCATGCTGATTGGTCTGTTGTCGAAGACCGCCATCCTGATTACCGAGTTTGCCACAGACCGTCGCAAGCAAGGACTGAGCATTTCCGAGGCAGCCTTCGAGGCTTGTAAGGAGCGTCTGCGTCCTATCCTGATGACGGTGGCCACGATGATTATTGGTATGATACCCCTTGTTATCGAGGGTGGTGCCGGTGCCAATGGTAACCGCGCCCTTGCCCTGGGTGTCATTGGTGGTATGAGCATTGGCACCGTTGCCCTGCTCTTCGTCGTACCGGCATTCTTTATCGTGTTCCAGAACCTGCATGAGAAATTCCAGGGGAATCCTCAAAAACTAACTAATACAGAAGAAAATGAAGATGAATAGATTATTGGTTTTGAGCGGTATGCTCCTTGTCATGGGAGCAAACAGCATAAAGGCTCAGATGGACGAAAGGTTCAATGACGGTAAGATACCATACGGATGGTATGCCGATGGTTGGACAGTAAAGGACAATGCCGCTCAGAAAGGCTCATCCTCTGGAGGCTTTGACATGAAACAGATGATGGGTGGAAGCGATGAAGGCTTTGCCTATCTGATGACTCCTCCGTTGAAAGTCGCCAGCGGCGAGAACCTGGTGTTCTCTGCCAAGAAAGGTGGAGGAGGAATGGATTCCTTCATGGGAAGCAAGGACTCTACCTTTGTCGTAGAGCGTACCATCTATGGTCAGCACAAGTGGATACAGGTGGCCGACTTTACCACCGAGGTGACCTCTGACTACCAGACCTTCACCATCTCGGGCACAGAGGCCGGTGAATACCGCTTCCGTTTCCGTTCCGCCAGTACGGTTATGATTGACAGCGTCGCAGGCTTCACGATTGATATGGATGCCCCCGACGTTCTCGTCATAGATACCGTTGGTGGTAACAAGGGTGCGGTGAAGATGATAGACTTCAGCCTTTGCAAGTCAGATGCCGTTAGGCAAGTGCTGGTGGTGAACACCGCTACGGGTAAGCTGAAGGTTAACAACAGCATGTCGGATGCCAATAAGTTCTCTTTCAGCAAGTCAACGATGGAGATTGCGGCAGGCGACTCGCTGGATGTCAACATAAAGTTCACCTTCGCTGCAGGCCAGCCAGGCAAGAACGAGGCCCTCGCTACCCTGAAGCCTACTGACAGCCGTGTGGAGAACTATGAGTTCATGACCTATGCCATCATTACCGAGCCCAACGTATGGGTGGAGGACTTCAACGCTGACGAGGCCCCCAAGTCTTGGATAGTAGAAGGATGGAAGGTCGGCCATGGCGTGGCAACAGTCGCTGAGCCCAGTGGCACTGGTATGTTTGGAGGCTCGGCATTCTACCTGACCACACCCCCTGTGACGGTGGAAAGCAACACACAAGCCCTGCTGTTCTCCGTGAAGGACGGCGATGCCGGCGGTGGCATGGGTGGCATGGGTGGCATGATGGGCGGTGGCGGCAATGGTCCTACCATCACCATGGAGAAGTCAGTCTATGGCAGTGACAAGTGGGAACAGGTAAAGATCATCAGCGACATCGACTCCGTGTATAGCGTGCAGTGGATTTCCGGCATTGAACCTGGCGACTATCGCTTCCGTTTCGTTTCAGCTGACAGTGTTGTTATCGACTCTGTTGCAGGCTTCAAGATCAAGGAGAATGCCCCTGACGTGCACGTCTATCATCATGGCAAGTCGACGAACTACGTGTTCTACGGACAATGCAAGGAGAACGTCAAGGAGACCTTCAAGATCTATAACTCAGGAACCGGTCCTGTTGTCGTTAACGTCAGCTCTACCGACGAGAAGGTGTTCAGCGTCAAGACTGGCACCATCGACGTACCGGCTTCCGACAGCGTCTTCGTGGATGTCGAGTTCGTTTACGAATCCGCTGCCTATGGCGAGAATAATTCCCTGCTGATATTTGCTCCAGCCAGCGAAGTGCTGCAGGCGAAGTCCGTGGCTGTCAGAGCCTATAAGATTAGTGACCAGGCATGGTCGGAAGACTTCGAAACCCCATATGTCGTGGAGGACGAGTCTGTTCCCCGCGAGTTGCCCGAGGGATGGGAATCTACCGGATGGAAGGTTACCAAGCCCAGCGGCGGCATGATGGAAATGTTTGGTGGCGGTGGTGAGCCCAAGACATGGATGGCCACTACCGAATCAAAAGAATACGAACTCATTACCCCGCGTCTGCAAGCCGTTCAGGGCGATGTCCTCAAGTTCGATGTTGATATCGACATGATGAGCAATATGGCAGGTGCATTCGATGGCAGTAGCGACCCCGCTGTGCTCTTTGTGTACTATCGTCGTGACGTTGATAAGGAATGGACTCTTTACAATTATTACGCACAGTCCGGAACCGTTTATTTCAAGGCTCCCTATACAGGAGTCTATCGTTTGAAGTTCCAGGGAACCGGTTCGCTCGACAACTTCCTCGGCCTGAAGTACCCCGATGAGCCAGTGAAGATATCTGAAAATGCAGATAATCATGAAATCTTGGATGAATATAATGGTAAGGTGGTCAATATCGACTTCGACCGTGAGCTGTCGGCAGAACAGAACGTGGATGGCACATGGAAGAGCAGAGCATACACCCTCAGCCTGCCTTACGACTTCAACTTCTCTGCTTACTATCCCAAGGAGCAGGTAGGCGTTTACAAGCTCAGCTTCGTGGATAATTTCTACAACGAGTTCATCTTCAGCAAGACCGATGGCAATGTTGCTGCAGGTCAGCCTTGCCTGGTAGTTGTCAACTACGGCAATATCAGTCTGAACGCTATTCAGACAACTGTCACCAACCAGTCTAAGAGCAGCGATGTTTACGCTTATGGCAACGAGTCAGAACCTTCCGTTGTAGGAACATGGCAAGGTCTCTTCAGCAATGCCTCAAGCGATGACGAGAGACTGACCAATGCTTTCGTCATGGATACTGATGGTCACTGGAAGCCACTGCCAACAGGCATGTACCTTAATTCGTTCCATGCCTTCATGAAGATGAACGAGGCAACAGAAAAGACCGACTTTACCCCGATGGTACGTCAGAGCATCAATAGTGCAAATGCTCCAAAGCGTGCGCTTGGTGTTGATGCCTTCGAACACGACGGTCTGGTGAAGTTCCCTGCTGACCTTTATGCAGGTGATATGGTACAGGGCGGTGGTACGACAGGCATCGCAACCATCCGCACCATCGATACCGACGGCAGCAACCGCTACTACGACCTGCAGGGTCGTCAGCTCAATGGCAAACCCAACAAGGGCGTTTATATTCTCAATGGTAAGAAATACAGCAAGTAAGATATGAAAAGAATGCTCAACTGGGCCATTGCCCTGATTCTGATAAGCGGCTCTTCCTTGCTGGTGGGGTGTGCTGTTGCGGATGATCCGTATAATCCCGAGGCAGACAGGAACCGCGACATGCTGGCCACGCATTTCAAGGCTGACGCCTCCGTGCTGGCTGACAATCTGAACTTCGACGCCATCACGCTGTCTTCCCAGACAACGTTGCAACTGTTGGCGCTGATGAACAAGAGCCGTACTTTCAAGGAGGATGTCAAGAAGATGATAGCGCTTCTGACCATTCAGAACCTTACCGACCGGACAAACTCCCATGGGCTGCGTATCATCTTTGACGAGAAGGGAAATTACCAGGTCGGTCCTTCCGAAGGCATGGTGTTTATCTTCCCCGCCACCGTCGACGGATATGGGAAAATGCTCTATAAGCTGTCCATGGCCAGCAACAGGAACTTTAATGAAGTCCCTGAACTGCTCCGTGTGACGTTAAGTTGCATGTATCAGGACAAGGAGGTCGTCCTCAACAGTTCGGTGGCTTCCGTCAAGATGACTTCCGACTTTCCGGGCATGGCGGCCATCACCCTGGGCACGTTCAGCTTCGAGAGCAAGATAGACTACTTCCTGCCCGATGCCAAGGACGCCGCCAAGGCCAGCACCATCGACATCGTAGGCTCCAGGGAGTCTGATGGCAATGTCAACTTCCAGTTAGGCTATGTGCAGAACAAGTTGAATATCCTGGATGCGAACATGAACATTCCCCTGCCTGCCGATTATGTCATCAAGTCGATACGCGGCATGATGGAAACGGTCAACAGCATAACAGTCAGCTCCAGCATCCTTGACGACCTGTACGTCACGGGCAACATCAAGGGCGACATGCAGATTGCTTGCGGCAAGGATGGCAGTGCCATTCCCATGAAGTTCGTCGATGTGCAGGAAGGCGAGACCACGCTTAAGATGCCGGCTTTCGCCCTTGACTACTCGTCGGACTACACGCTGCTGAAAGACATCGTGGATGCCGACACCTATGCACAGCTCATGAATCTCTACCAACAGACTGCTTCGCGGATAAGCGTCACCTCGACAGACTATGCCGACCTGCTGACCATGCTGCTGCAGATTCTTCCCATCGCTACCACTAACTAATTTTTCAGAATGATGTATATGAATTTCAAGAAAGTCGTAGCCGCAGCCACCGTGAGTATGATGCTCACGGGCTGCGGAATATATAACAAGTATGAGCAGAAGGTGGAGGCACCTGCCAATGCCTTCGGTGCTGATGCCGGCATGCTGGGCAGTACTGCTGCCCAGGGTGAGGGCACGCTGGCGCAAATGTCGTGGCGTGAGTTCTTCACTGACCCGATGCTCCAACAACTTATCGAACAGGTGCTGGCAAACAATACTGACCTCAACTCTGCCCGCATCGCCGTTGAGAAGAGCCAGGCCTCGCTGACTGCTGCCCGCATGGCTTATCTGCCAGCGCTCAGCTTGGCCCCACAGGGCACGCTCAGCAGTTTCGACAAGAGCGCTGCCGTGAAGACCTACAACCTACCGCTGCAGTTGTCGATGGATATCGATGTCTTTGGTTCCATCACCAACAAGAAGCGTGCTGCCAAGGCCGTTCTCCTGCAGGCTCAGCTGCGTCAGGATGCCGTGCGCGCCAATCTTGTCTCCGTCACTGCCCAGCAGTATTTCCTGCTGCAAGTGCTCGACCGCCAGTTGGAAATCCTCCTGCAAACCGACAGCTTGTGGAACAAGTCGCTCGAGACCGAGCAGGCTCTCTGGGAGAATGGCAAGGCCTACAGCACTGCTGTCAACCAGATGGAGGCATCCTACCTGAGTGTGAAGACGCAGATTGTGGACACGCGCCGCAATATCCGTGCCGTCGAGAATGCCATCTGCAAGCTGCTTGCCGTCAGTCCGCAGCACATCAGTCGTCAGAAGTGGGGCAGTTCCATGCTCCATCATGCAGAAGCCATGGGTGATGTCGAACAGCGCATGTTCGATACCAAGTACCTGAGGATTGGCGTGCCAGCCCAGATGCTGGAGAACCGTCCCGACATCCGTATGGCCAACCATGCCATGGAGGAGGCTTTCTACAACACGGCAGCCGCCCGCTCGGCCTTCTATCCAAGTATCACGCTCAACGGTTCTGCCGGATGGACTAACTCAGCCGGCGGAATGGTCGTTGACCCAGGTAAGATGCTGCTCACTGCCATGGCCCAGCTCACACAGCCCATCTTCGCCCGCGGCAAGCTCATTGCCAACAAGAAGATCGCCCAGTTGACTGAGGAAGACCTTCAGAAGAAGTATGTGCAGACCGTCATCAATGCCGGCAACGAGGTGAACGAGGCAATGGCCGACTGCATGGCTGCACGTGACAAGCACGCCTATTTCCGTCGTCAGGTGGAGGTGCTCCACGAGGCATACACTGGTACCCACGAGTTGATGGACAACGGCAAGGCCAGCTACCTGGAAGTGCTCAAGGCACAGGAGTCGCTGCTCGATGCCCAGCTGGGTGCTGCTATGAATATGTATGATGCTGCCCAGGCTGTTATCGAACTGTACATCGCTCTGGGCGGTGGTTCCAAATAATACGACAAACTCAAAGAACTAATCAATGAAACATGTAATCTGTGTACACACGGCGATGGCTCTGGTGGAGCCGTTGACCAAACTTTTTGCCGAACTCATGCCCGAGGTGAACGTGAATCATATCGCTGATTCGTCGCTCATCAAGGAGGTCATTGCCAACAACGAGGTGACGCCTGCCGTGCGCCGCCGTCTGCAGGCCTATTACAATGCCGCTGCCGATGCCGGAGCCGACGTGGTGTTCAACACCTGTTCCAGCGTGGGCGACGTGGCAGACTACGGCAACCAGTATGCCCGCATTCCCGTGTTCCGCATCGACCAGCCGATGGCTGCTGAGGCTGTGGCTAAGTATGACCGTATCGGTGTCATCTCCACACTGCCCACTACGCTCGATCCCACCTGTCGACTACTTCAGAACGAGGCCCGTAAGGCGGGTAGGGCAGTGACGCTTGTCGAGGGACTGGCTGATGGTGCCTTTGCCGCTGGACAGAGTGGAGATGGTGAGACGCACGACCGGCTGATTGCTGAGGCTGCAGGCCGTATCGCATCGCAAGTGGATGCCTTCGTGCTGGCTCAAGGTTCCATGGCGCGAATGGAACAGCGGCTCTCTGAACTGACGGGCAAACCCGTGCTCTCGAGTCCCGTTCTGGGTGTCAAGGGATTGCGTAAGTTCCTGGGCTTATGAAACGTAAGAATATCATCCTGACCATGCTCGTTATCCTGGGCATGGTCACTTTTTTAGACCGCATCAACATCAGCGTGGCAGGGTCGAGCATCATGCACGACCTCAACCTGTCGCCCTCTGAATGGGGATGGGTGCAGAGTGCCTTCATCCTCTCCTATGGCCTGTTACAGATACCGATGGGTGCGCTCGGCGACCGCTTCGGACACCGTAAGATACTGGCAGCTATCGTGCTGTGGTGGTCTGCCTTCACCGCCTTCACAGGCTTGGCAGGCGGACTGGCTTCGCTGTTGGTCATTCGCTTCATGTTCGGCATCGGCGAGGCAGGCTCGTCACCCTGTACAACGGGTGTCATCAGCCGCTGGTTCGAGAAGGGCGAGGTGGGCAAGGCACAGGGCTATGTGTGGGCAGCCTCTCGCATGGGCGGTGCGCTGACCCCCTTTGTGGTCATCCCCGTCATGATGTCCGTTGGCTGGCGTGCTGCATTCTATCTCTTAGGTGCTCTGGGTGTGGTCTGGTCCGTTGTGTGGTATTGGTATTATAGACCCACCCCCCAGCTCCTCCCTGCGAGTGAGGGGAGTAGTTGCTCTGAGAAAGAAGAATCGGTGCCGAAACCATCTGCACCCCTCCATACAGGGAGGGGTTGGGGGTGGGTCTCTTCTCCTCAGTTCTGGCTCATCTGCGGCATGTATTTCTTCTATGCCTTCGGCTCCTGGTTCTTCTTCTCCTGGTTCCCCACGTTCATGGAACTGGGGCGCGGCTTCGACAAGTCGGAGCTGACCTATGCCGTCGCCGTTCCGTTCATCATGAGCATGATAGGAAACATTGCTGGAGGTCACCTGACCGACCGGCTGACGCGCCGCTATGGCATCAAGGTGGGTCGCAAGGCACTCGGCTCCACGTCACTCACCGTGTCAGCCGTCTGCATGTTCCTTGCCGCCTTCATTCCGGGCAAGATGGCGGTCTTCGTGTTCCTCTCCCTCTGCTTTGGCATCTTCGACCTCATGCTGCCCTCCGCCTGGGCACTCTGCATCGACCTGGGCAAGCGCCATGCCGGCACCATCAGTGGCGCCATGAACACCGCCGGCAACATCGGTGGCTTCTGCTGTGGCATTCTGTTTGGAGAACTCGTGCAGCAGTCGGGCAACTACAACCTGCCCCTCTATATGATTGCCGTCATGCTGATAGTCAGTGCCGTGCTGTTCGCCTTCATCAATCCTGAGAAACCGATTATTAAAGAGGAGTAAACTTATCGACCATAAGAAAGAGCTTCCGCGTTGATTCGGAAGCTCTTTTTCGATTTACCGTTTAAAATTACACCGTCTCCGATTCCCCGAGGGGCGCACTGCGAAGTGAATCCAGACGACGCTACGCTTCTGCTCTATCAGCAGCTCGTCGAAGTCCTCGCGGCTCATATCGCTGATGTCGAGCAAGATGGCAGCGTAGCGCAATGCCTGTTCCATCCCGATGCAACGGATATCCACCGCGCACCCCGTCAGGTGGTTCGACGTAGGCACACCACCTACCGCTTTGTTCACCGCTTCCGAGCGGAATCCCGAGTTGATGATAATCGGGTCATCACCATCGCCGTACTTGTCGTTCCACCGCTTCCGCAGACATTCCAGCCATCGGCACACCCGTTTTAAGTTCTCTACTTGTGCCTCATTCGGCACGTTCTCTATTCCCGTATTTGTTTTGCAAAGCTCAGCGAGCGAAAAATGCTCGCTGAGTTTCATTAATTTTTCACTGTTCACAACTTCAATTCTTTTAAATCTGTATAATCTGCGTAATCTGCGGTTTATTTTTTCAATTTTTCAATTTTTCAATTCTTAAACTTCTACACCATTACATCCTTGATCACTTTCCTGTACTTTCCCTGTTTCACACGTTCTACGAACCCGTGCATCATCCAGCGTTGACATTGTTTGTGAGCTGCAGCATTCTCCAAATCCAGCATACTCATTACTTCCTTCACCCCAAAGGTTTCAGGCAGACTTTTGTATGCTTCTGCATTCTTGGTATTCCTGCGTCTGGGGACATATTCACGTGCCGCATTGTCCCAGGAGTCCTGCAACATCTGTCCAAAAAAGTGGTCCTGGAAGTAAATGACGGCATCGTAGATGAGTGTCGAGAACTTCAAGTCGTCGTCCGTCACCTCCAGCTTTCCTGTATTCTTGAACGTGTCATACTCACGAGCCAGGATGCGCGGAATGGTCAGCCAGGTGGCATAGAACACCGCACGTTTTCTCAGATAGTCCAGCACGTGGTCGTCAGCAGCCTCCGCCTCTTGCGCACTGAGCTCGCAGAGGTCATACACATGGTCCGTCAGTCGCTGCAAGGGCAGTTCGCCATGCAACTGTTCAAACTTAAATCCCCACAACTTCATGGCCTCATTGGCCTGCCAGTCCACCACCTTCTTCTTCACCATCTGGTATCGTGCCGTTTCCATCGGGAAGATGGCTACACGACTGCACAGTCCGTCGTTGATGTTCCGGGGTGTGAACTTCTTGTAGAGGCTGATCTGCGTACCCGTGGTCACCGAGTTCCAGTAGATGGGCAGGATGTCGTTGATGGAGTCGTTGTTGGCATAGTCAACACCGCTCAGCTCATTATGAAACGCCTTCAGTTCCAGGTCGTGCTTGCCAATCCATGAGCCACCGCTCTGTGCCGTGATACTGGAGTCCAGCTCCGAGTCGAACATATACAGGTGCAGGTTCAGCAGTTCTCCGTTCACTTCCTCCTTCGCCCTTTTCAGTCGTCGGAAGAAGATGTTGTTCGACGTCTTCGTAGGCAGGTATCTGATCATACCGTCAGGCTCCACCAGTGCGTCCTGCTTCTGCGCCTTCGACGAAGTGCCACGCTTCTTCTGTTCCTGCTTGTAGCGAGTCTCCTGGGCGCGCACCTCCTCGTCCTTCGCCCTCATGGAACTCATGATCTGGTCGTCCAGATCCTTGGCAAACGACTTTCCCGAGGCAGGGTCACCGATAATCAGCACCTGCGGGTTCATGCGCTGTCGTGCACCGTTGAAGTGCTCATACCAGCATCGTGTCAGCAGGGTGCAGTACATGGCTCCAGCAGCCATCACAGCCCCCAGCCGGTTATGTCGGCTCACACCTCTACAGGCTTCGGCATAAGGAGCGCTAAGGAGAGGTTCCAGCCTTTCAGCGAACTGCTCGTAAGGGATGTCAACCGTTGCCACAGGTCGCTCAGCTGTTGCTGACTGGCCGAGTTGTACACCTGCACTTTCAAGCACCCCTTGCATCCTTTTCGGGATGTCCTTGTACATTCTTCGCTCACAAGCCGTATCAGCAACTGCCCTGACCTCTTCTTCTCCTCGCTCACGGATGATGTCTTGCACAAATCCACACCGTTTAAGGGCCCTACACACCATCTCCGGCTGGTTATCGCAGATATACCTAAGGTCGAGAGCCAGTTGCAGCATGGTTCGGTGGCGATCTCCCACGGCAGGCGCACCACCTTGCGCGGTCTGCCACGCTTCACAGATTTTTCCATATTCAATTCCATGATACTTTAGTTCAACATCTTCGTTCCCGTTCCCGTTCCCGTTCCCGTTAACGTTCCCGTTCCCGTTAAGGTTAGGGTTAAGGTTAGGGTTAACGTTCCCGTTCCCGTTCCCGTTAACGTTCCCGTTCCCGTTAGTCTTCCCCTGCCGATAAGCCTCGCAATACTTCTTGTCAAATTCTTCATCATAATAGTTTAATAGTTCTTCTTCGTTCAAATAATACACATCCTCACGCATGGGAGCGTACGAGATTCTTGATGCGTCGATGCAGCTCAGGTCGGGCGTCACGCCCAGTTCCTTGGCCAGTGCCAATTGGTTATCGGCAATGTTGCCAATCTCCTTTCTGGCCTTGCACACCAGTCGCAATCCGTGACCCGATGACGTCACATGAGCAAACACCACCTCCCAGGGAAATCCCTCTTGCTGTGTCCGTTCGAAAATCTCACGCGGGTTATCCACATGGTCCACGTCGAACATGAACAGGCCACTCAGATGGATGCCTTGCAGCACCCTGCGTTTCATCTTCTTCTCAGGATCCTTTTTCATGGGCGTTTCGTCGAAGTCACGTGCCCCGAAAATCAGGCATGGCAACGACTCCTTCAGACTGTTAGCCCATCGAGCCAGTTTCTCCTCGTCCGTGAGACTCTTGAAGGCGTCACCCGTCTTTTTCTTTCCTGCTTCCTTAAGGCAGAATTTCTGAAAGTCGGCGTTCGATGCCCATAGCTTGATAGCCTCAGGTAGCCTGACCTTGCGTATTGTTTCTATTTTCCACTTTACCAGTGGCGAGTCCAGTACCTCATGAAATTTCTCCCGAGTGCCGGGCACTGCGGGAGAAAAATATTGGTTGTCTTGAATACAAAACATACTTGACTATTGGTTGTTAGCACAGGGGTTGCAGGTCAGTAATATAGAAGGTGTTTTCGTGTCGGTCGTTGTTGTCGCCCCATGTGCGGTGCTTCCAGAAGCCCTTCACGATGTATGGCATGTTCTGTGCATACTGTGTATCACGGTTCTTAGAGGCCAACTCGCCAGTCATCTCACCATAGAAGATGTCACCTCCACGTCTCATTGTTACCCCACGACTCTTGAAATACTCTGTCGTTCCGTCTTGTCTCTGATATTGGCGCTCAGCGTATGCGCCTACCGCTTGAATAGTTACTAATGTTTCCATAGCTTTTCTGTGTGTTTTTAAATAATTATTGGTTATTGTTTAATGATGTTCATGATAAAGTCGCGCCCTTTCGCTGTCCATACCAGTCGCGACACCGTGCGGCGTCGACCGTTACGACCGTGAATAACAACGCTGCGGTTCTCCGTCAGCCCTTGATTCATGAATTTGCGTGTCGGCATCCACTGGCCTTTCGCCCACTGGATGATGCCCAGGTCGCAGAGGAACGAGTTAAGGTCGCGCCCTTCCAGTCCGAAAGGCTTGCCAATCTCGGAAGGTGTGTAGCAGTCGTCGCTTCGCTGGTTCAGCTCGTCCAGCTCCTCGCCGATGATGTCGTCGGCCTCGTCCAGGATCTCCTCCTCGGTGCATCCCAGCAGGGCAATAGAACCCTTCGGACGCTCTATCTGGCTCCAGCGTGCCTTCCAGCGTTCCCACTCCAGTGCCTCGCGCTGATCCATCTCCAACTCCTGCCATCTCAACACCAGTCTTGCGCGTGCCTCGTCGTTGAACTTGGTGGCAATGTATAAGCACTCCGTCTTGGTCAGTGAGTAGCAGGGTCGCATCTGTCCGTTGGCGTCTTCGTAAGACCCGAGCTGAAATTTCAGCCCGGCTGTTTTCTCCCACGCAGGCTCCATGTTTCTGATGGCCTGCATCACGTTCTTGTGTTGCTTGCCTGTGAGCTCGGCAATCTCCAGTGAGGTCATGCGCTGCACAGCGGCATTGTCTTCGATGTTGTTGTTCTTCTTAATCAAACTGATTGTAATTGCTTTCTGTTTCATGATTTTAATTGTTGTTTTAAAGATTAATAAATGTACGCACGCATATTTACTTGCGCACGTATGTGTTATTGGTAAAAAGTGTGTTCACCATGGTACACAATTATTATTCCGCCAGCTCCATCTGTCGTTTTCGTTGTTCCAGTATGTCAAAGATCGCGTGAGCCGAATGCAAAGTGAAAACTCGTTTTCAAACTTTGCTGAGGCGAAACCGATTTTCGAGCGAAGCTCAAAGATCGCTTGTGATTGATTCACACTGCAAAATTAGGCACAAAAAAGTAGTCTTTGAAAGAAAAAAAACAGTAGTTTAAAAGGCGTAAACCATTATAAACTACTTGAAACTTTTATAAACCGAAACCGTAAACTTTCAGCTTCGGAAACCTCATAAAAAGGCATAAAAAAAGAGAGTCAATCGACTCTCTTACACCAGTTCTGTCGGCTTTTCGTATATAGCCCCGCTTCGTATAGTATTTCCCAGAGCACGCCCTTCCTGCTGTAGCCGTAATCGGAAATCCGCTTGTCCTTCACCCACCTGTTTACCAGGTCGGTAATATCGCCAGGCTTCATACCCGTGATTTCTTTCAAGAACAGTTTCACATCCTCTTCGTTGTTATAGAAGATAGGCTTCAGTTTCTCTATCAGTTCGCCATCATCCCGAACTACCTCCGCCTCCCGCACTTCCTGTTGCTTCCAGTCACTCTGCTGGCCTGGCACGTTATACTGTATGAACTTAATCATCACGCTGCCTGCCTGATGCACATGCTTGTCGCCCCTGATATATTCCTTCGTATCACCCATCGTTTTAATCCAATAGTTTCTGTTGTTCTGTTATCTGCGTGACTATCTCTGCCGGATCAGCATCATTGGGAAGAGCCAGCTTCACCATCTTCGAGTCCTCCGTGAACTCATTCTTGTCGCCATAGATGTTCTGTGTTGTCGGACGTCCTGCCACCTTCTCCATAGCATCAGCCAGTCGCTGGTCCTGAGGAGCCTCCAACTTCGTCAGCTCGTCCACCCTTTTCACGAAACTCATGTTGATACCGTCAGGCAACGTCTGATGGATAAAATGTCCTGCACTCATGCGCCCCTGAGAGTCCAGTTTGCCCACATACTCCACCGTCTTAGGCCACGACAGGACGTAGTAGAAATTATTTACCATCAGCACAGGCCCCTGGGCACAGGTCTCCGTATTCCCAGACGGCGTCTCACACATCAGCCTCGCCTCCAGTTCCTCTATCCTATGGTCTTTCTCCTCACACTCCTTCGTCTTATCCGCCAAGTCGTTTTTCAGTTTCTTGTTCTCATTCTTCTGACGCTTTAAGTCATTCTCCAGTTGCGCAATCCTTTTCAGCAGCATCTCGTTCTGAGCCTGCATCTTACCGCCATTGGCGGCCATATCGAGAATTATCTTCAGTTCCTCTGCATCTTTAGCCATATATGTATCCTTTTCAGTTATCGGTTTTCAAAAAACATCGGCAAATTTACAAAAATAAAATGGATTGCCCATTAGGCAACCCACTCTTTTTTATGTTAATAATCCTCAATGCACAAAACCCCGTTTTTGTGTATGAAATTTCGTTACTAAAGTGGAACGCAGGGACAGATTGTCCCCTCAGCTGTCATTCCTTGGAAGGTGTCTGCGAATATGCCTTCCTATACTGTGTTGCCGCATCGTAGTATTCACCCAGAGCGTAGAACTTGTCACCCTTCTTCATAGCCGCGTCGGCTCCACATCCCATGAGGAATATGGAGACCACACATACTATTGTCAGGTGCAATATCTTTCGCATACGTATATAATAACGAACAGGCAAGCCGTTTATTGCCTGCCTGTTCCGCTATTATTCCGCTTGGTCCTGTCCTGTCCCGTCGCCTGGATTGACAGGAATGTTACCTCCCGACACGGTGATGGTGATGCTATATCCGATGTCCGGATTGTCTGTTGACGTGATGCTGATGGTTGTCTGGCCGTTGTCCAACAGGCTTAACAGGCCGTTCTCGTCCACAGTGGCTACTTGCGTGTTGCTCGAAGCCCATGTGACACCCTTCTCCGTCGTGTACGTCGGTGTGAAGACGGGCTCTAGCTTGTAGGTGTTGCCGGCAATGAGCGGCTGCGTGATGTCTATACCTCCAAAAGTCAGGTTGGTGGGGTGTACCACCACCAAGACGGGGGTAAAGGCACTGGTGAATCCGGTGTCGTCGTTGCTGTAGTGCAGTGCAAAGGCATAGTCGCCGTTATGCTCGAACCCTGCGCTTGGCGTCACTTCCAGTGTCAGCACACCACTGGTGGCATCACCTGTTATCGTGTTGATGGTGAGCGACGGCGTCTCGCTGAGCGACTTGCTCTCAAAGGTGAATGCCTTGCTGTTGTTTACCAGTTCCGGTATCATCTTCTTGGGTTCAACACGGTAGCGTAACGTCATCGGGCTGGTCCCGTCCACACGGATGCAACCGCTGCTGTGTTCCGGGACAAATACCATCGACTGCACTCTCTCAATATCATCATTCTTGTTGCAGGCTGTTACCAGCAACAGCAGTGACATGATGGCGAAAAGAATATTCTTGTTCATAATACGCATTTTTATCTGATTACGATTTTCTTGTTGTTCTGAATGTAAACACCTTTCTTCGTGGGACGACCGTTGAGCTTACGTCCGCTCATGTCATACCAGTCGCCCTCGTCGGCATCACGCTCAACACCGTTGATATTCGTGATCTCGCCCGTGTTCACCAGTTGGATAACAGAGCTGTACGACGGACTGGAAGCTGCCTGGTGTAAGTAGAGCACAGCCTTTCCGGCAGGTACCTTCACGTCTTCGCCCTCCTCCTGGATGCTGTAGAACTCGTTGTTCCTCAAGAAGTAGTAGCCTTTATCGAAGTGAGTCGGTACGATGACGGGTACCAGACAGTTCTGTGAACCGTAGTCCTTGAAGTCGTCCGTGGTGATGGTGCTTCCACTGCTCATGCGTCGTCCGCAGGCCACGAGGTCGTAAGGAGTCTCATTACCCTCACTGCCGATCAGTACGCCGTTGTTGTGCTTGATGATACGCTGTCCGCCCACTGTCAGGTCGTTGTCCGACAGTTCTACGATGGTCACTGCGGCATTGTTCCGCTCATGGACAATGTACACCGACACGCCGTCCGGCACATATACATCGACACCACTCGAGAAGGTCCAGTAGCGGTTTTTCGCCGTTACGGTAGCCTTTATCTTGCCAGCCTTGAAGTTCTCCGACAGACTGGGCATCAGTGCGTAGTCATCAAGCAGGGCTAGGGTAGTGTGTACGGTGACTGATGTGGGAATGGCATCTTCGGCAATCTCCAGCGGCTCTTCCGTGTCGGGCAGATAGATGTCTGTCAGGTTGGGCACGTTGGCAAAGGCGTTGGCTGAAACACCCACTACGGAATAGGTCTTTCCGTTAGCGGTACAGGTAGCAGGAATAGTCACACTTGTGATTTGTTCCAGTTCGGTCTCAGATCCTTCGAGGCTCGAAACCTTCACCTCGTCGCTACCTTCCTCGGTTGGCGTGTAGGTGATAGGCTTCTCGTCAGGATGTTCTGGGTCGTCGTCGCCGTGAATCTCCTCACGGGTGATGGTGAACGACTTGATAACCACACCCTTGTAGTTGTTCTGTCCGGTAACCACTACCTGGTAGGTGCCCTCATCCGTACCACCGTCGTTGGTCACGGTATAGTCGTCCGCAGTCATGATGGTGCCGTCTGCAACGGTCACTTCCGGCTTCTGTACCTTCTCGTTGTAGATAAAGGAAGTCTTGTCGAGTGTTACCATTGCGTCAGTCAATGCCTTCGGCAGGATGGTGAAGGTCTTCACCTGTTCACCGGTATAGTCGCCTACGCCCTTCACCGTAACCAGAGCCGTTCCGGCATTGGTGTTCTTGCTGTATGTCAGGGTATAGTCCGTTCCTTCGCTCAGCGTCCTTTCTTCCATCGTTACCGTCACTGCAGGCTTGTGTGCTGTGCCGTCGAAGGTGTATTCGCTGGTCTCCAGGGTCACCACAAAGGTGTTTGCACCACTGCTTACAATGATGAACGACTGTGTGGCTTCGTCGGTGTAGTTGCCGATACCCTTCACGGTCACCTCATAGGTTCCAGCCTCTTTGCCACCCTCGTTGGTCAGCGTGTAGTCCGTGTCCTCGGTCAGAATCACCTTGCCGTCCTTTACGGTTACGCTAGGCTTCTGTACCGTACCGTTGTAGTTGAATACCGTCGGTGTCAGCGTCATCATACTGCTGGTTAGAGGCTTCGGCATGATGACAAACGTGGTTTCTGCCGATCCCGTGAAGTTGTCCTTACCGGTCACCGTCACGGTTACTGTGCCTACGTTGATGTTAGGCGATACGCTGGTGGTATAGCCGGTGGTAGGAACTACCAGTGTGCCGACGGTTACTTCGCGTACGCCTGGGTTCTTGGGCTTTCCGTCGTAGATGTTGCTGGCCATCTCGTAAAGCACGATATTGGCGTCGTTCAGGCTGAGCGGCGTGATGCTGAACTGCTTGGTAACCGTTCCCGTATAGTTGCTCTTACCTGTGATGATAACATTGTAGGAGCCGATGTTTACGCCACCTTCGTTGGTGATATAATAGTCGTTGGATGTCAGGAAGTCATGATCACTGACAGTCACACCCGGTCGCTGCTGTACGCCATTGTAGGTAAACGAGCTGGCGCTCAGCGTCACCATGTCGCCGGTCAGCGTCTTGGGCGTGATGAAGAAGGTCTTGTTGACGGTACCCTCGTAGTTGCCCTTACCCCTTACGGTGACCGTAGCCATACCTACGTTGATGTTGTCTATGTACATGACCGTGTAGTCGGTGCCCTCGTTCAGGGTCACATCACCTTTCTTCACCGTGACGGCAGGCTTCTGCTCGCCACCGGTATATACCACGCTTTCCGTGCTGAGTGTTACCACAAAGCTGCCTGCTTCCTGAGCAATGATGTTATACGTCTGGGAAGCCGTACCCGTATAGTTGCCCTTTCCGGTGACCGTCACGTTATACTGGCCTACGTAGATACCGCCATTGTTCGACAGGGTATAGTCCGTGTCCAGCGTCAGCGTTGTCTCACCTTGTTTCACGGTAACCTCCGGCTTCTTCAGCTCACCCGTGTAGATGTATTCCGTGTTGCTGAGCAGAATCATGTCGCTCGTGATGTCCTTCTGAGCAATCGTGAAGTTAACGGTCTTGGTGCCCGTGAAGTTGCCCTTACCAGTAATGGTGATGCTTGCCGGTCCAGCAACAATGTTGGTACCGTAGCTTACATCATAGCCTGTCGTAGGAACGACGTAGTTGTTGACAAGTACCTCGCGCACGCTGGGGTTCTTGGCCGTTCCGTCATAGACATAGCTCGGCAACTCGTACAGGTTGACGTCGGCCTCGGCAATGCTGAGCGGTGTAATCGTATATTTTGTCTGGGCGACATTGGTAATGGTGCCTTTATAGTTACCCTGTCCTATGACGGTGACATAGTACGTACCCTGATTCACATTACCGCTGTTGATGACCGTGTAGTCGTTGGCTTTCATGATGGTTCCGTCCGTCACGGTAACGTCAGGCCGCTGCAGGCTACCGTTGAAAGTGAAGGTGCCTGGCGACACAGATATCATCTCGGCAGCAAGGGGCTTGGGCGTGATGTTGAAGTTCTTGGTCACCGTACCCGCATAGCTGCCCATACCCGTCACAATGACGGTAGCGATACCGGCATCCTTGTTGTTCAGGTAGCTCACCGTATAGTTTTCGTCCTTTACCAGTACCGTACCCGGAGCAGTGCTGTTGTCGGTAACCGTAATGACAGGCTCCTTGGCCGTTCCGTCATATTCGGTGTCCGCAATGTCGCTGACAACAAATGCCGCTGCGTTCTGGGTGATGATGTAGAAAGGCTTCGAGGCACGTCCGCTATAGTTGCCCTTACCGTCTATATAGGCATAATATACGCCAACGTTGGTACCACCCTCGTTGGTCAGTGTATAGTCTGTACCCGGCGTCATCGTGTTCTCGCCGTCCTTTGCCGTCACCGTCGGCTTCTGGTTTGTTCCATCATAGACGAAATTCTCCTTGTTGAACTTGATCATGTCGCTCGTGACAGACTTCGTTGTGATGACGAACGTCTTATCTACAGCGCCCGTGAAGTTACCCGAACCAGTCACGGTCACCGTTGCCGTATTGCTTGCATTCACATTATTACTATAGGCAGTGGTGAAGGTCGGCACAACCATCGTGTCGCCCACCTTGACCAGCAGAACATTCGGCTTCTTTGCCGTCCTGTCATAGACAAAGGTCGACTGGTCGAGAATAACGCTGGTATTCGTGGCGTTCAGCGTGTAGGGATTGATGGTATAGCTCTGGCTGCCCGAACCCGAGTAGTTACCCGTTGCTGTTGCCGTCACCGTCACGGTGTAGTTGCCCGCATTGATGTTTCCGTCATTGCTGATGGTATAGTCGCTGGCGCTGATGATAGAGGGGCTTCCGTCACTCACGGTAACCGCCGGCTTCTGTACACTGCCATTGTAGGTAAACGGAGCACCTGTCAGCGTCACCATTGCATTCGTCATTGGCTTCTTGCCGATGGTGAATGTCTTCGTCTGTGTGAAGTCGTAGTTTCCTATACCCGTTACGGTAATGGTAGCTATACCTGCGTTGATGTTGGCGCTATAGGCCACCGTATAGTCGGTATTCAACGTCAATGGGTCGTCGCCTTTCTTCACCGTAACCACCGGCTTGTGCTCAGCACCATTGTAGGTATAGGTGCCCGCTGGCAGTGTGATGGTCACGTCCGAAGCTCCTACAATGGTATAGGTCTTTTTTACCGAACCCTTGAAGTTACCTTGTCCTGTAATCGTGGCTACCTTTTCACCAGGAGTGGTATGGTCTGGGCTATAGGTAATAGTATAATCCGTACCAGATGTCAGTGTCTGAAGAGCTGCGGGCAAAGAGGTATCCTTTACGGTTGCCGTTGGTTCTTTCGCTGTACCGTCGTAGGTATAACTCGTTGTGTTCAGTGTCACCATATCGTCAGCCAGTGGCTTGGGTAAGATAGTGAAAGTGGTAGATGCAGTTGTTGTACCAAAGTTGGCTCCGCCAATTGTAACTGTTGGAGCCGTTGTACTTGCATCCTTATTATTACTGTAACTGAAAGTATATCCAGAAGTTAATGTCAATTGGGTGTTGTTTGTCAGTGTAATCACCACTTTCTGAACGCCAGGTTCTTTGTCTGTGCCGTCATAGACAGCATTTGGCAATGGATAGAGGAAGATCTTCACTTTGCTTACCTGCTCTGAATTAGGGGAAATATCGAGCGCAGAGATGGTATATCTCTTTTCTGACATTCCTGTTTCGCTTGACTTCAACGTTCCTGAGAAGTTTCCGATACCTGTTACTTCGTAATAACCTGTGCCTACATCCGTAGTTCCTTCATTAACCAGTGTGTAGTCTAAACCTTCCGTTCGTACACCATTATACGTTACTGTAATGGTTGGCTTCTGGGCACTGCCGTTAAAGGTGAAGTTGTTTGCCGACAATGACACCATCGCTGCTGTCAGCGGACGTCGAAGAATGTTGAACTTTGCGTACTTTACAAAGTGATAATTACCCTTACCTAAGATGGTAATGGTGGCCTCGCCTACGTTGATGTTGTTATTGTAGGCAAACTCATAGTCAGTACCAGCAGTCAGTGTCGTGTTTTCTCCTTTTTTAACCGTGAGATGGAGAGTAATAGGATTACCCGTATAGATGATATCGGTAGCTGCTTCCGTCCAAGTGACAGTGACACCCGTTTCTGAATTATCTGATACAATGCTATATGGCACCTTAATGGTACCAGAATAGTTTCCTGCTGTTTTTGCCGCAACCGTCACATAATAAACACCTACTGCCGTTCCACCGTCATTGGTGACAGTATAGTCATCTCCAGTAATGATAGACGATGTATGTCCTGTTGGTATATCACTCACTGCTACATCAGGAACATGAGCAGAACCATTATAGGTAAAACTGTTATTTACAAACGGGTCTGTTGTTGGATTACTACTGCTCAGCGTAATCATATCACTGGTCAGAGGCTTCTGCGTAATCTTGTATGTTACATCTTTCGAACCAGCAAAGTTTACTGTTCCAGAAATAGTAATCGTCTTCGTACCCTGATTGGTGTAGTCTGAGCCTGTTGTTGGATACGAAACTGTATAGTCAGTAGTTTCCGTCAACTGAATACCATTCACCGTTACCCTCTCAATTTGGGGTTTCTGTTCGCTTCCATTAAAGACAGTACTGTTATACTCTAGGGTGACTATCGTATTGGTAGATGTCATATTGAGAGTACCAATAGTGTAATTACCGGATACTTTCGAACCTGTATAATTGCCTTTACCTGTAACCGTGACTTTATGTGTTGTTCCTGCATTAACAACCCCGTCACTAAGGGTATAGTCTATACCTTCTGTTAATAAAAGTCCGTCACCTGTGGCCCTATCTTTATCCCTCACTGTTACAGTAGGCCGTTGTTTGTTGCCATTATAAGTGAGTGTCTCTGAACCTAATGCAATTGTAATATTGGCATTACTTGTAATGTCCTTTGCATTGATGCTAAAGGTCACCTCACCAAATTTGCCATTATACGAATTGAGTCCAACCACACTGACTCTTGCCGTACCTACATTGATGTTATTGCTATAAACGACATCATAGTGGGTGCCAAATGTAAGTACATTTGTTCCGTCTTTTACCTCAACTGTTGGTGTGATTTCTGCACCTGTATAGGTTTGGTCGGCAATAGCAGTAATGGCGAAACCAGCACTATTAATAGAATAGGTTATTTCTTTTGAACCAGAATAGTTCGTTCCTTCTTTGGCAGTAAATGTCATGGTATAGGTGCCGACATCTTTACTTGCATTATTTTCCGGAAGCCCCTCTTCATGTTTACTGTGTGTTATGGTGTAATGGGTATTCTCTGTCAGATTATCCACGCCATCATTCAATGTAATTGTCGGTGTTTGTACATCTCCATTATAAGTAAAGGACGTGCTGCCAGTAAACGTACAATTTGAAATTGGCATTTTTGTGATGGTATAGGTGTTGCTGGCTGTACCATTGAAGTTACCTCTACCATTAACTGATATCGTATATGTATTTGCATCTTGTGAGGTGGGAATGGTTACATTATTGTAATCAGTATTCAACGTTAAATGCTGTCCCTGCAGATAAACTTGTACTGTATTTGCAGCGGGAGCCTGATTTTGGTGGTTATATACAAAACTGGTTGGCGAAAACTGTACACTTGCATCACTGATGGAACGTTGAGTAATATTATAATTAACAGTCTTAGTACCTTTGTATTCCCCCTTACCAGTAATGGTGATAGGGTAGGAACCAGCTTCTGTTTGAGCAGAAATGCCACTTACGGTATAATCCGTACCTTCTGTAAGAGTGACGGAACCACTACTTATGGTGACACTGCTAATAGCAGGCGTGTGTGCCAACCAGTCGTAGACGTGGCTCGATTCAGCAAGGGTTATAGTTGCTTCATAAGTACCACTACTGATGTTTTTCCTATCCGCAAACGTCGGGGTAATCCAAACATCATAGTTAGGCATAACGAACTCATAGGAAACGTATTTCGTCTTTGTCGTATAAGAAATGGTATTCACAATCTCAAGTGCTCGTCTTGGTGCAGCAGCGCCAGCATCAACAACGGCCTGTATCGTCAAGCCAGAAAGATATTTTGTATCGCTGGCAGCAATGGTTAGCGTCACAAGTGCACCTGTCGTAACCTCATTAACTGAAGTGATATCAGAAGTTGCTCCATCAGTTGCTGTTTCAACAATAGTGTTCCCGGTTGCACTGTATTTCGCAGTTATTTTAGGACCGGAATAGGTCTTAAACGTCACCTTACCTGCTGCCCATGTTGAGGTGGACACAAGTAGTGCTGCTAATGTAAACAGAATGTAATGTATCTTATTCATATTCTTCATTTTTTCCTATACCTTATTTAATAATAATCTTCTTTCCGTTCACAATATATATACCTTTCTGGGTGGGCACGCCTTGTATCTGGCGACCATCCAGGGTGTACCATTTCCCGTTATTCATGTCGTTAAGCGTCTTTTCTGGGGTATCAATGCTTGTCGGTGTTATGTCTAAGCGCAAGGGAGCACCAAAGTATGTTGTGCCACTTAAGTCTAAGTAGCATTTCCCTGCTGCCAGCGTACCACTTACTGTACGCACAAAATTGTCACGTACCAAGATACATATCTTTGTATTTCCGTTTTGGATATTTGGATCCGTAGTTAAATACCATGGTGAATCACAATACTTTAAATAGGCTCCTCCCGTCCATGTCGGTGTCTCTGCAGTCAGTTCTGGATAGAATGTCTTTGTGCTTCCTTCCCTAAAGAGCAACATGGGGGTCTGTTTCTTTATAACTTCTTTTCCAGTAAGTTCGACAGCAGTGGTGTTAAAACCATTCACAACCCAAGCCTGAACACCTGTTGGCACTTTCATGTTATAGGCTTCGGTATTATAATAAGCCTCCCATCGATAGGGGTCATCATCTTTCAACTGTAATCTCGGGCGAATCTGATAGGTTGCAGTCTTGGTTCCGGTGTAGTTGCCCAAGAAGGTAACTGTGACAGTATAGATATCAGGCTTTGACAAATCTAAAGCATTGGTATAATGTCCAGTAGTCGTCAGTGTGTAATCATTAGTTGGACCTTCTGAGAGAGGGCTGCTATTATATGACACAGCTACAGTGGGTGTCTGCACATTACCATTGTAGTTGAAATAATTGTCAGATGTATCAAAACCAGATCCAGACAAGGATATGACAGCTTGTCCTTTTGTCGATGTACTACCGATATTTCTTTGATTGATAGTCAAAGTTCCTCCCACGTAATTGAAACTATAGTTGATCGCAACTGCTCCTGAGGGCGTGATGGTATAGCTCCCTATAGGTGATGAGGCTGTTGCCATCGTGGCGCAAGAGGGTGGTGTAGTGAGTGCGCTAACAGTTTCGTCTCCGACAAATCCCGTAATGGTAGTGGTAAACGTTGGGTTTTCATCAAGATAATCCCTGCTCTTATTGTCTGCCGTGATAGTCAAAGGCGCTTCTGTAATACTAAGGGCCTGTGTTCTTGTATCCTTGTATATTCCACATCCTGTTACCGTAATAGATGAACTGAAAACATCCTTGTATGTATTATTACCAGTGGTGACGGTGTAATCAGTTCCTTTTACCAGAGTTGTCCCGCCATTCTTCAGCGTTACGGTATGGTCTGCACCATTATATACCAGACTGGTGGCTGTCCCGTCAAGCGTTAGGCTATATGTGCTGATGGATGTACATTCCTGCAATATCGCTGTTATAATGATATCTGAAGCTGGCATGGCAAGGCCATAGTCACCTGCATAATGTGTAATATGAGAACTATTGTGAGGGATGGTATCTTTCGTCTGGATGCCAGGACCACTAGCACGCCTTGGCGCCTCTGCCTGCCCCAGGTCTGTTACATATTCATATTCAATTCTGTCAAGATAATAGCCTGGGGTTATATTCGATATATGTATCGTGACGTTATTACTGTTGCTGGCTGGGATGTCTGTTGTGCCTGCAATAACGTTATTACTATTATACGTAGCCGTAACGGTACATTTGTCTACAGGATAAGAGCCCATTGAAACAATCTTATAGCTATATCCTCCCAAAGATGTCAGGAGGCAGGCCATTGTGAATACTATTCTTTGTATCTTGTTCATAGTCATGTCCTCCTTAATTTATTTTATAATCACTTTTTTTCCGTCTCTTATATAGATGCCTTTCTTCGTAGGCTGGCTTTGCAGCTTACGTCCATCCAAGGTGTACCAGTTTCCTGTTCCGTTCGCACCGTTGTTTTCATCCTCAATCATATTGATGCTTGTTACGTCACCACCTCCGAAACCTATAGTTAACGTGGGTGGAGCAGCAGGCGAGGATGCAGCTGCTGGCTTGGCGATATAGCAGCGATTAGCTGGTAGCTGATTGCCACTTTCATAGGCTCTGTAGAATTTATCATTTCGCAGTACATAGATGGCAGTATTGTCTGTCAGCAATGAACCATAGTCTCTTGCGTCACTTTCTCCCTTACCGATATAATTTTCTGAACAATCACCTGGTACGTCGCCTGTTGTCTTTTTCAAGTGATAAGTGCCATTGCAAGTCCCGCTTGATGCATGTAGCAGGACCGGAGTGCCGGCTGGAAGATATCCAATTGCTTCAATCGTTGTCGTACCTTTTCCAAAGTCAACCTTTGTTACCTTATAGGCTTGCAGCCCGTAAGGAACCGTCAAAGGAACTGCGTCGGAGTTGTAATAGGTAGAATAATGTCCTGTAGCAACACTAATGACAACCTTTCTGGTGATGTCAAAATCTATAGATGCGTTGGAACCACTGTACTCTCCTGAAGGAGTTATGGTAACAGTACCTGTGCGTGCAGTATAATTGTTAGTCCACGAAACGGTATAGTCTTCTGCTCGCAGGCTTATTCCTGCTACTTTCACACTTACAACGGTAGGTTTGACCGTAGCTTCAGCAGGATAAGGAGCAGCAGGGCCGGTGTAGTCATACTCATCCTCATCACTTGTTAGTGTGATGACGGCACTTGTTAGTGTCATTTCGAAGATTTGTCCGGCATAGTCACTCCAATATGCTGCTGTTTTGTAGTCATTACCATGTCCTTCTTTAACCCATATACGGAAGTTGTGGAAGGAATTGCCAAACATAGCAGTACCACCAACGGTAAGTGGTGATTCGGCAAGTACGTAGAGTTCTGTTAGGTTTCTGTTACTATGGAATGCGTATGGCATAATATTGGTTACTGTGCTTGCAACGGTATATGAATCGCCTGCCTTATTAGCTGGGTAGCAATAAAGATGTGTTAATGCACTATTGTATAATACACCCCCTGGGGCCTTGAAATTAGTTTCGGAAGCTACATCGATGGTCGTAAGATAGGTGTTATAGGCAAAAGCACCCTCAGTGATGCTGGTCACGGATTCGAGTAGCGTATATCCTTCATCCATCTTTCCAGCAGGGTAGCATATCAGGGTTGTCTTATCATTATTATATAGAACTCCATTTTCTGATGAGAAGTTTGATCCTTCTACCGTGATTGCCGTTAGACTGGTGCAATTACCAAAGGCAAATGTTCCAATGGTCGTTACCGAGGCTGGAATATTAATGGTACTGATGATTTTGCCATAGAAAGCATATGGACTTATTGATGTTAAATCGTTATCCAAAGTTACCGCTGTAAATGAGGGGGTTTTCCAAGGTACATCGTTTTGCGAGTATGAGTTCATCGCTTTATTACCATCAGCAATGATATATAGAGTGCTGCTGTTGATGTACCACTTTACATCATTTCCACCATTTACGCTGGGGTCACCGCAATAGCCTCCTCTATTGAATGTTGCAGATATCGTAACGGGATAGGCAGGCATTGTGAAGGTATCTGATTCTCTTGGGAAACTGACCGGGTTGTCAGTGCTGTTATATGAATAAATAAGAGATGTAGTCGTATAATTGGTAGTGGGGGTTAAAGTCACATTAAGGACTTCACCTTCCACAGCAGATGAATTGACAGCAATACTTCCATAATCTGATGATGATGTTGTGATCGAATATGACTGTCCTACAATAGCATTACCCGCAGCGTCAAGGCCGATACCATAACTGTTGATATCTGCAGAGAAATTATTTGCTGTGCCATTTCCACTAAGGCTTGTCGTGAATACTGCATGTCCGTCTGCATGGGTGATACCTGTTGTTCCTGTCAATGCTGCAGTGATGTCGATTGTTTGACCAGCCAAGAGGTAGACGTTATTCTTTGTTCCAGAGGAGCCACCTATTTTATTGTTATTTACATTTGCTGAACCAGCCAGTGTCAGTGTACCCTCGTTATAGATACCCGCTCCGTTCTTTTCTAAGGATACATAATTCCCTGTGACATTTCCGCCATTAAGATGTAGTGTACCTGCGTTGTAGATGCCGCCACCATTACCATTGTTATAGCCACCTTTGATGGTTCCTGTACCAGTGATGGTCAGAGTACCACTATTGTGGATAACATAACCATTGTCTATGGCACCAGTCAGTTTGCGGTCAATGGTATATGTGGCAAGATTAAGTGTCAGGGTGCCAGTAACTGTCAGTGGTCCGTCAATGCCAGGAATGGCTACGTAACTCTTAGTTAAGGTGTAATCTCCTGCATTCAACTGGTTTTGCAAAAAGTCCCATTCAGTCTGTAACTTGGCATTATCGCCATCAGCGACTACTTGGAGTCTAGTGTCATCAGAAGAGAAATAGGTATTAACTGCACTTGTCGCTCCCGTTGTGAAGGTTCCTTTTACAGATTGCAAGGTAACGCCAATAGAAGCTCCAGCTGTCAATGGGGTGGAAACATCAATTAGCTTAGTGCTAGGTAAATATACATTATTATTTGTAGTGGTATTATTGATGGTATTACTTGTCACTTGTGGGGCACCCTGCATCTTTAGTGTGCCTGCATTATAGATACCAGCACCATTGTTATTTGCCGTCACTTTATTGCCAGTGATAACACCTCCTTGCAAATCAACAGTACCAGCGTTGTAGATACCGCCACCATTACCATTGTTATAGCCGCCTCTGATTTGTCCTGTCGTTCCTTGGATGGTCAACGTCTTTCCGCTTTCCACCTTGATAACATAACCATTCGTGGCTGCACTGGTCAGATTTCTGTTAATATCAAATGTGGCAAGATTAAGTGTCACATTATTATTTACAACTAGAGGGCCGTCAAGCCCGGAGATAGCGTTGTATGTTTGAGTCAATGTAACCGTGCTACTACCATCTAACAGCGTCTGTAATGCATCCCAAGGTGTTTGTAACTTGGCATTATTACCATCAGCAACAACTTGGAGTCTGGCGTCATCAGAAGAGAAATAGGTATTAACGGCACTTGTAGCTCCCGTAGTGAAGGTTCCTTTTACAGACTGCAAGGTAACGCCAATGCTTGCACCCGTAGTCAAACCTCCAGCGCCAATGGCGATAGTTTTACCTGTTGTCAGATAAACATTGTTTGCGGCACTGCTTTTGGCGTTTCCCGTGATGGTGGGAGCGCCTATCATGGTCAGAGACGTGCCGTTGTGATAGATTCCAGCGCCATTGCCTGTTGACTTGTTACCAGTGATAGTTCCTCCCTCAATTGCCAGCGTTCCTTGGTTGATGATTCCACCACCATTTCCGCTGTTAAAGCCGCCAGTAATCTTGCCTCCAGTGCTTGTGTCCTTGATAGTCAGGTTACCTGTGCTTGTTACCGTTATCACGTTCCCATTGGTAGTGGCACTACTGCTCAGTCCACGATTGATAGTGAATCCATTGAGGTCGATGGTCACAGTACCAGTGACGGAAAGAGGACCGTCACCGCTAATGGCGGTATAATCTTGGTTTAATGTGACCTCGCCACCAGCTG
This sequence comes from Prevotella sp. tc2-28, assembly GCF_900107705.1. Classification (GTDB taxonomy): domain Bacteria; phylum Bacteroidota; class Bacteroidia; order Bacteroidales; family Bacteroidaceae; genus Prevotella. Next base: position 53,428 of record NZ_FNRE01000008.1, on the reverse strand, counting down.
TCAATTGCTCTTGCAAAACATCCCATTGCGTCATCAGCTTGGCATTATAGTCAGTACTACCAGCTTTGCCTATCACGTAATTGGGATTGTCGGAAAAGAATTTTAGATAATTGTTAGCTAAAGTGGCTTCTTTTGTAATGACTCCTACTGATGGCCTGCTAAAACCAATACTGCCATCACTACAGGTCAAACCTCCTTCGCCAATTGTGATTAGGCTAGACGAACTATCTATGTATAAGTTACTTGGATTCCCTCCTGTTGTGTTTCCAGTAATCCTTACATTCCCGCTCATAGTAATAGTTGATGAGCTCGACACATAGACTCCTGCACCGTTGCCAGTGGTCTGATTTCCAGTGATAGTACCTCCTTTAAGAATTAACTGGCCACCTCCTTGATTTATTATACATCCTCCATTGCCTGAATTTTTGTTTCCCCCTGTGATTGTACCTGTTTCCCCAGCATCTGAGTCTTGAATGGTTAGTGTACCCGAGTTACTAATTACATTTCCGTTTGCTATTGGACTGTCCAAATTACGGCGAAGTGTATGGCCGTTTAGGTCTATGGTAACGGTTTTACCGGATCCTATATACAGATAACCCTCTAGGTTAATGTCCTCTTGTAACGTATATGTATTCCCACTTGTCAAAGTGTAATAACCGCTACTTAGCGTTCCAAAATTGGATGCCTGTGAAACATTAACATTTGCTCCCCACACACCAGGGCATACAAACAATAGGGTGAGAGTGATGAGCAAGCCTTTACGGAGGTCATCACACAGGGTTTTGGTATAGATACCAACGTGCATATTGAATGGTCTTTGTGTCATCATACGCGGAATCATTTTTATTAATAACACAAAGGTAAGGAGAAAACCACCATAAGTGACTTACAATTTTCGAAAAACGACTAAAAAGTCAAAAAATGTTAGTCAAAAAACAGGAATTAGATAGCGTCGCCCTTTTCGTTTGCCAGCTCTTTCGCCTTCCACTCGCTGGGCGTCATACCTGTGATGTCTTTGAAGGTACGGAAGAAAGATATCTCGTTGGCGAAGCCGGACTTGAGGTACACCTCGGTGAGTTTGATGTCGGGATGGCGACGTATCAGCTGCTGGGCATAGGCAACGCGGTGCTTGTTGATGTACGCCGAGAAGGTACACTGCTCGACCCGCTTGATGCTGTAGGAGATGTAGCGGCTGTTGGTGCCCAGATAGTTGGCTATGTCCCTTACCTTGAGCTCGCTGTTAAGGTAGGGACGCTGTTCGTCCATATGCTGTCGGATACGCAGAAGCAACTGGTCGGTTGCCTCTTTCGGCATGAGTGGCGATCTGGTAACGGGTTTAGCCTCTTCCGACGCACTTTCCTCCACTTCAGGCGTAGCCTCTTCTGTCGGGCTTTCCTCCACTTCGGGCGTAGCCTCTTCCGACGCACTTTCCTCCACTTCAGGCGTAGCCTCTTCTGTCGGGCTTTCCTTCACTTCGGGCGTAGCCTTGCGGTGACAACGCTTCCAGTAAATCCATCCACCTGCGACAAGAATCAGCAGGACGACGGCACCGATCAGTGGATAGTAATCCTTGGACGACGTGGTGTTGATTGCTGCCTGGGGCAATTCTTTGTTGGCTAGGGGGAATAGCCATACCTCGGCCGTGGGGTCGAAGTTCGTGGTGTTGCTGTCGAATCCGCCTGTTATCACCAGGTTGCCGTCGGGCGTCAGCACGGGCAGCGTCACACTTGACGCCATCCGTTGGCCGGTATAGTAGCACATCATGGTGGCAGGATGCTCGGCGTAGTTGATGGCCAGCACGAACTTCTTTGTCTCTTCGACGTTGAAGCCCATCATATAGGCACACTGGTGCTCACGGTCAACCATTATCTGCGTAAACCAGACGATTTCGCCAAACTTGGTGTGCACCGGTATGGGACAGGCTGTAGGCAGTAGCGAGAATACCGTGTCGCGTACCTCTATAATAGCCATCTGGCCAGACTTGTCGTGTACGGGGAACAGATATTGGTGGTCGCCTATCGCGCAGGCATTGGCGTGGGTCTGGTGGTGAAGTAGGATAGGGGTCCACTCCTCCAGCAGCGGCACGCGGAAGCTCTCGCCCTTCATGCGGTCCACAATGCTTGCGTCCACGGGCTTTCCGTAGTTGTCCTGTTCGTCAGCCACTACCATGATGTTGTCGTCCGAAATGGGGAACAGATAGGGTGAGCTGCGTGGCACCGACACCTTGCTGACGCTCTCGAAATACATTCCGCCGTTCCATGTGGCTATGGCGTCCTCGTTATACCAGTTGCCCGAAATGACCACCTGGCCGTTTGCCAGTTCGACGCCGCTCACGTGGGTGCGTCTCTTGTCCAGACAGCCAAAGCCGTTGAAGTTGTGAGTCGCCGGGTCGTACATCTCCACCTCGAAGGTCTGACCGATACCCAGGTTCCTCTCGTAGCCGCCTGCCAGCAGTACCTTGCCCGTGTGCAACGGCACGCAGACACCATCGTCGTGGCAATATACCATCGGCACCACCTGCCACTTGCCGTCCTTCAGGTACTCCGCCGTCGGTGTCGGCACAAAACCCTTTGTATGGCCGCCCACCACCGTCAGCTCGCCTTGCGGAGAGAAGAATGCACAATGCGAGTGGCGGGGAATGCTCAGGTCTGGCAATCGTTCGGCTACGATCTTTACCATCTTGCACTCCCCGCTACCGCTACCGCCATCAGCCCACGCTTGCAGGCTTGCGCTTAACAGCATCATGACGGTCACCCTTAGTTTTTGTGCAACTCTCATGCGTATATTTTTAATGTTGTGTGCAAAGGTAGTAAAAAACGAGCCAATATGTACTAACAAAAATGTATATTTACTAACAATTTTTGTTATGTTAGTCGTTTTTTGTTGTAAAACATAACTTTTTGCTAACTTTTTGAACATAAAAGGAGCAAAAATAAACGAATATAGTAACAAACTTCTGAAACAACTCTTCTTCTCTTCGACACCGATTTCCCCGCTGTTTGATGGCCTGCTCCACCTCTGCGTCAGACTTGTCGGCCATATCCTTGTTGCGCACTCTGGCCCCCAGTGCCCACACCTCCTTTTGGTAGTCCATAAAAGTAGTTACGAACTTCGTTGTGGTCTGCCCGTCAAGTGCCAGTCGGTTAGCGATGCCCTTCGCACGTTTGTTGGCCAACTCTTCGCGGCTCAGCTTGGGTTTGTTATCACACCGTGCCTGGCACCGTGTGACACTCCGTTGACATTCTTGCTCATTTTATCTGGTTTTTATTTGTATATTCAGAAATAATGTTTAACTTTGCAGCGACAAGTGCCGAAAAGTGTTATAAACGCACATAAATCGGCAGTAAAAAGTGTTTGTATGGATATAAGAAGAGACATTATTGCAGACTTTAAACAGTGGAAGGATAGTCCACAGCGTAAGCCTATTCTGTTACAAGGTGCTCGTCAGATAGGGAAAACCTGGGTGATGGAAGCTTTTGGCAAGGAGTGCTTTGAACAATATGCCAGATTCGATTTCGACCGACAGCCAGAACTAAAATCTGTCTTTCAAGTTTCAAAAAGTCCTGAGCGCATTATCAAGGAACTGGCTCTGTATTGTGATGTTCCATTGATAGCAGGGAAGACATTGCTTATTTTTGACGAGATTCAGGAGTGCGAGGAGGCTCTGAATAGTCTCAAATATTTCTGTGAGGAAGCCCCGCAATATCATATCATTGCTGCGGGTTCATTGCTTGGGGTGGCTGTCAAAAGGCGCAGGATGACTGTTCCCGTAGGCAAGGTTCGGGTCATGAGAATGTATCCTGTCTCGTTCAGGGAATTTCTGCGCGTCAGTGATGAACAGACATTTGAATATGTGGAAGGAATAGAATCGCCCGCCCATCTTCCTGAGATTATATTGAACAAACTGAAATTGGAATATCGCCGTTACATGATATGCGGAGGAATGCCTGAAGCTGTTGTTGCCATGCTCAACAATCAAGGAATGCAATCTGTGGACGATGTCCTACAAGGCATTTTGGATTTGTACGAACTTGATTTTGCCAAGTATGCGGAACCACGTGAAATTCCACGTATTCGTGCCATCTGGCACTCCTTGCCTTCACAGTTGGGTAAAGAGAACCGTAAGTTCATATTCAAGGTTATCAAGACGGGGGCTCGCTCCAAAGATTATGAGGATTCGTTGCTATGGTTAGAAGATGCAGGCATGATTTATCGCATCAACAACGTTTCCAAGCCAGGCATGCCGTTGAAGGCCTATGAAGAGCCAGATGCCTTTAAGGTATATGCCTGCGATTGTGGCCTGTTGCGTCAGCTTGCTCATCTGCCTGCCAGTACCATCATGGATTCGAGTTCCAACTATACAGAATTCAAGGGCGCTATGGCAGAGAATGCTGTGTTGCAATCGCTAATGCCGATGATGAACAATCAAATGCCAAATTATTGGTCGCCTGATAGTAAGGCTGAACTGGAACTGCTGATTCAGTGGAAGGACGAGATTATTCCTATTGAGGTAAAAGCAGAAAACTGCATCAGCGGGAGGAGTCTGAGTGTGTATAACGACAAATATCATCCTCTGCACCGCATCCGCTTCTCTTTCCTTAATCTACAGTCAAACGGTGGGTTGATCAGTTGTCCATCACCTCTGGCTGAGTGGTTCTGGAAATGGATTTAAAATGATATATCAGCAATGACGCATCATTACGACAGTTCGGCATCTGTTGGATAGCTATCTGATTGAGTTTCACCAGCCGTTCTCCCTGTGGCATACCGTCGTTAATGAGCACAGCATTTATATTCTCCATGTCAGAGAGGAAAAGATAGTGATATTTTTCGTAAAGTGTAAGAATAAAGAAAGGAAAAGTTATTTTGTTATTTGTTATTTGTTATTCGTCACATCGTGCCTGGCACGGTGTGGCCTTTTTTTGCGGACGCAAAATTAAAAAAAATAATGGACTGACCTAATCGTCACCCCACTATTATGTGCAAAAAATAGTTAATCCCTTTAGTTGTTCGCACACAGGCTATCTACCTCGTCAATCAGCCATCAGACATTAGTTGTCACTCACCCTGTGGCACAAAAAGTGCACAATAGGGTCGGTTCCGCTGTGCACTCGGAACATACACGGGGACTCTAAGTTTGCATTCTGATAGAGAATATCAGTGAAGAATTTGCTCAATACCGGCCAATTCCTTACCTTTGTTGTCAGAAGGAGGAAAAGGCCGACAGGAAAGGGAAACTATCACGGGGTCAAAAGTCCTTAGAGTCTATGAACCGCCTAAGTCCTTCCTGTTTAGTTGCAAAGTCCAGATAGAATGCCAGCGGCACTGTAGCCTATTTAGAGTCCAAGACTAGACAACTATTGGCCAATTCCTTCATTAAAGACGGTACAAAGGTATGAAAAAAATCTTTATTGGCATCGATTTCTCGAAGGAAAAGTTTGATGCGACCCTCATTAAAGCGGAGGGACTGAAGGAATGTGCTCCAAGTATGCACGAAGTGTTTGACAACAAGACATCGGGCTTCCGTCGTCTGGTTAGGTGGGTGAAGGCCCAATCCGAGGGGCTACCTATTGATACCTGGATCTTCTGTGGCGAGAACACTGGTGCCTACAGTATTGGTCTAAGCAACTATCTCTATGCTTCTGGCTACGATATGTGCTTGGAGTGTGCCTACAAGATCAAACACTCTGCAGGTATTCTGCGGGCAAAGAATGACAAAACAGACTCCATGGTTATTGCAGAATATGCTATGCGTAACTATGACAAGATTAGACTTCACAAGCCTCAGAGTAGCTCGTTGACATGCTTAAGAGAGGTTTTTCTATATCGTCATAGTCTTGTAAGACAAAAAGTAGCACTGACCGTCAGAAGAGACGAGAAACGGCTCACACAAGAGAAATCAGATGCGAGAGCATTCATGTCCTTCACTAGCAAGCATCTCATCACGGAGATTAACAAGGCCATTTACAAATGCGACCAGAAGATAAAAGAGACTATTGCTGCTGATGACGAACTCAGGGAGATCTTTGACATCATCACTTCTATGCCAGGCATAGGTGTACAGAATGCCACGTGCCTGATGGTTTATACGGACAATTTCCAGAAGTTTGATATGGATTCCCGCAAAATAGCTTGCTATTATGGTATAGCGCCATTTGGACGGCAATCAGGAACCAGTGTCAATAGCAGGCCAAAAGTCAGTCCGTTTGCCAACAGGATGATTAAGTCACTACTCTCACAAGCAGCATTAGCAGCTATCAAGTCAGATATCAATATACACAACTACTATCAACGCCTCATAGAGCGTGGCAAGCATCCTCTGTTGATTCACAATAATATCAAGAACAAGATGCTGCACGCCCTTGTAGCAATGGTTAGAGACAGAATAAAATACAACCCTGATTATGTCTATCAGATAAATAAATCAGCTGCATAGATACTCAAATGTTAAATATATAGTTAAATCGCATAATATGTTTGGAATTTACCATAGAATGCGGTTCCGCTGTGCACTCTTATTTGTGCCATAAGTACCGTTGTGTATGTTTACATCGTGACCACCACTTTCTTGCCGTTCTTGATATAGACGCCGCGCTGCGTGGGCTTGCCATTGATGCGGCGGCCCTGCAGGTCATAGTAGCTGTCGACGCTATGGCCTGCCTTTAGCGTCTTCACACTAGTCGGTGTGGCCTGTCCTGCCTTGTACATCAGGCGCTCATAGTTATAGTAGCCGCCATTGGCAAAAGGCATGATCTGCGTCAGCAGGTCGTGGTTGGTGAAGATGATTTCCGTTGGTGAGGGTTCCGTGATGGCGGGTCCTGTCCATTTCCATATCTTGCGACCGTTGGCGGTAGTGCCTACCATCACGCACGGGTCTCCGTCCATGTTGCTATGCAGGTTCACATGGTCGTCGCCAGCCTTGCGCACCTTGCACCAAACGGGCTCGTCCCAGCAGAAGCGGGGCAGTTCGAAGTAGGCGCAGTAGCGGCCGTCTTCGACCTTTACGCATTCCGGGGCATCAGCCGGACGGGTGTAGTCAGGTGTGGATTGCTCCATTGGCTGGGCCTTTGTGTCAGGGAATACCGTCAGCCGCAGTTCGGTACATCCGTATGGCACCAGTTCTATGTATTTCCGTTCACCGCCCAGCAATGTCAAGTGTCCCTGTTCGGGCAGATGCGGCGTGAAGTTGTTCTCCTCCAGTTCCCATTCTATCTGTCTGACGGGAACTTGCAGCCTGACCGGTGTGTATTGCGCGTCGAACGGGATGGCACCGCTGGGCTTCTCCACCGTCGGGCGGTTCACATGTATCTGTGCTCCGTCATCATCGTAGGCATAGTTGAAGTCTCCCGTCGGCGTGATGTTCCAGCTTTTGAAGTCAGGATTCTCCGACACCTTGCCGTGCATGTTCTCGTACACCTTTGTGTCCTCCTCCATCTTCTGCGGTATGGCATAGGCAAAGAGCAGCGGACCGCGCTGGAAGTAAATGCCCTGTCCGTCCAGCAGTTTCTTCTCAACGGTCATCGGCAGCGTCAGCACTACGACATCGCCTTTCTTCACCTTCTCGGGCAGTCGGACGAAGGTGCCCGCCTTCAGTTCCACGTCAGCAGCTGTTCCGTTGATGGTCATCGAGGCATGCTGGCACCATGTCGGAATGCGTAGTGTCAGCGGTATGGATGCGCCGTCCTGTCCGCTGACGGTGAATGTGAGCACCTCGTCGAAGGGATATTCCGTAGCACAGGCGATGGTCAGGTTGCCCTGTGCCGTGGTGAAGGTGGCCTCGCTGGGCCCGTATATCGTAGCCACGGCGCCACCCTCGCTGTCTTTCATCCACATGCGGCTCACCATGTTGGGCAGCATGCGGTTGACGTTGCCTGCGCAGCATTCCGTCTCGTGTGTCGGACGATAGGCCATCCACGTGGAGCCATGTTTGTAGATGTTGTGGTTTGACGAGCCAGTAGCGATAAACTGGTTGATTGACGAGAAATACTGCAGCGTGTGGAAGTCCTTGGTGATAGAGCCCAGTCCGGCGTTGTACACCGCCGTCTCTATCTTGTCAGCCCATTCTGCCTCGCCCGTCACAGCCAGGTAGTGGTGTAGGGTCCATGTCAGGTCCACCACGTCGCAGGTCTCGTGGCTATGATGTACATCGTTTCCCACGAGGAACTCAGCGCTCGACGGTACGCCGTCTGGCAGCATTGACTCACGCTCCAGTTTCCGCACAGCCATGATGGCCAGGTCCAGGTACTTCGTCTTTCCCGTATAGGCATACAGCAGCAGCGGCAGTTTCAGCATCTCGCAGAAGGTCACGCTGTGCATATAGAACGGTTCGCTGCTGGTGATAGCCGTCTCGTCGACCGCAAACTTATCCTGTATGGCCCACGCATCCTCGGCCAACTTCAGCAGTTGCTCGTTGCCGGTCTTGCCATAGGTCCACAAGATGCCTTCGAGTGACATGATATTCCGTCCGCCAACGATGCCTCCCGCCAGGTCTTTTTCGGTAAAGTTCAGATAGTGACGCTCCAAAGCCGCCGGAATGCGCTGGTCGCCATCATGCTCATACTTCGCCTGCAGCACGCGGAAGAACACCGACATAGGCCATGTGATGCCCGTCAGCGATCTGTTGCCCAGCACACCGGCATCGGTAGCATTCGCCAGCGTATATTCTATGCCCTCCATGGCCTTGTTCACCATCTCGCTGGCGTTCAGCTCGTAGCCCAGCCGCAGCAGACCGTCGGTATAGTATGCCGTTTGTTCATAGCGCCACCAGTTGTCGCCATAACTCTCGTCAGAGCGTGAAATCTCTCCCGCCCACAGACATGAATTATAGGGATAGGACAGCGCCTCAGGGTGCCCTGTCAGTCCGTCGTGCTGTCTTTGCAGCAAGGTCTGCAGCCACCCCGTCGGGTGAATGTCCGGCACCCCGCCAGCATCGTATTTGCTTACGTTGACAGCCAGCGAACACACACACTGGTACATGGCCATAATGGCCATGAATAACATTCGTCGCATTGATTCTTGTTTTATGAGCAGGTCCTTATTACATCGTGACTTCCACCACATGCTTGCCGGCGGAGTAGGGGATGACGGTGCCCTGGATGGGCTGTCCGTCGACGATGACCTGCTTGACACCCTTCTGCTGTCCGTTGGGGTGGATGTTTATCTCGTACTGGGCATCGCGGAACTTGCGGCTGACGGTGTAGTCGCAGGCTGTCTCGGGCAGACAGGGGTCTATGCGGATGCCGTCGTAGTCGGGCTTGATGCCGAGGATGAACTCCGAGACGGTGTACCACATCCAGGCGGCTGTACCCGTAAGCCACGAGTTCTTGCCCTCGCCGGGACGGAAGGCATCCTTGCCGGCTACCATCTGGCAGTTGACGTAAGGCTCCACCTTGTGCAGCGTCTGGTATTTTTCCTCGACGTATGAGGGCAGGATCTTGGCATAGTGGCTCCAGGCATCGTTGCCGCGCCCGGCGAGACACTCGCCGATGATGACCCACGGGTTGTTGTGGCAGAAGATGCCGGCATTCTCCTTGTAACCCTCGGGATAGGAGGAAATCTCGCCGTACTCGTAGATGTATTTCGAGAAGGCCGGGTTGTTGAGCACCATGCCGTGTTCGCACTCCAGGTACTTCTTGCAGGAGTCGAGCGACTTAGCCACCATACCTTCCTCGGTACCAATCTCAGCCATCGTACACCAGCCTTGCGACTCGATGAATATCTTGGCCTCGTCGCACTCGTTGGAGCCAATCTTACGACCGTAGAAATCGTAGGCGCGCAGATACCACTCACCGTCCCAGCCGTGCTTCTTCACGGCCTCGATCATGGCATCCACAGCTTTCTGCATGCGCTGCCCTTCATCGTGCTTTGCGATTTTGTCGCAAAGTTTTATGTACTCTTTGCCGGTAACGACGAAGAGGCCGGCAATCATCAGCGACTCAGCCTTGGTGCCCTCAGAGACATTCTCGGTAGTCTGGAACGACTCGTTGGGGTCCCACGAGAAGCAGTTGAGGTTCAGGCAGTCGTTCCAGTCGGCACGTCCGATGAGCGGCAGCATGTGCGGACCGAGGTTGTTGATGACGTGGTCCATCGAAATCTTGAGGTGCTCGAAGAGCGTCACCTCAGAGCCCGGCTGATTGTCGAAGGGCACCATCTCGTCGAGGATGGAGAAGTCGCCCGTCTCCTTGATATACGCCACGGTACCGAAGATGAGCCAGCAGGGGTCGTCGTTGAAACCGCCGCCGATGTCGTTGTTGCCGCGCTTGGTCAAGGGCTGGTACTGGTGGTAGCAGCCACCGTCGGGGAACTGTGTCGAGGCGATGTCGATGATGCGCTGGCGGGCACGAGGCGGAATCTGATGGACGAAGCCTACGAGGTCCTGGTTGGAGTCGCGGAAACCCATGCCGCGTCCGACACCACTCTCGAAGAACGATGCCGAGCGCGAGAAGTTGAAGGTGACCATGCATTGGTACTGGTTCCAGATGTTCACCATGCGGTCCAGCTTGTCGTTGCCCGTCTTCACCTTATAGATATTCAGCAGGGCATCCCAGTACTGGCAGAGCTCGGCGAAAGCCTTGTCCACCTTGGCGGTGGTGTCGAGCTCAGCGATGAGCGCGTGCGCCTTCTGCTTGTTGATGACCTGCGGAGCCTCGAATTTCTCTTCCTGAGCATTCTCGATATAACCCAGCAAGAAGATGAAGTCCTTCGACTCGCCGGGTTGCAGGGTCACCTCGATATAATGTGAGGCAATGGGACTCCAGCCGTGGGCATGCGAGTTGCGCGGCTTGCCCTCCATGACGGCATCGGGATTGGCAAACTCGTTGTAGAGACCTACGAAGGTCTCGCGGTCGGTGTCGTAGCCCTGGATATCAGTATTCACATGATAGAACGCATAGTGGTTGCGGCGCTCGCGGTATTCGGTCTTGTGATAGATGGTAGAACCCTCTATCTCCACTTCGCCCGTCGAGAAGTTACGCTGGAAATTCTCCATGTCGGTAGCGGCATTCCACAGGCACCACTCCTCGAAGGAGAAGAGTTTCAGCTGCTTCACCTCCTGGCTCTGGTTGGTCAGCGTGAGCTTCTGCACCTCCGCCCATTTCTTCAAGGGTACGAAGAAGAGCACGCTGGCCTCGACACCGTTCTTGCGGCCCGTGATGCGGGTGTAGCTCATGCCGTGACGGCACTCGTAGAAGTCGAGCGGAGTCTTGCAGGGTTTCCAGCCCGGATTCCACACCGTGTCGCCGTCCTTGACGTAGAAATAGCGTCCTCCGTTGTCCATCGGCACGTTGTTGTAGCGATAGCGTGTGATGCGGCGGAACTTGGCATCCTTGTAGAAAGAATAGCCTCCGGCGGTGTTGCTGATGAGAGAGAAGAAGTCCTCGTTGCCCAGGTAGTTAATCCAGGGCCACGGTGTTTTGGGGTCGGTAATCACATACTCACGGTGTTCGTCGTCGAAGTGACCATATCGTTTTTGTTGTTCCATGATTATAATTTACTATTTGACAATTTACTATTTACTATTTATTTGACCATTTACTATTTGACCATTTGGCTATTTACTATTTTTCTATCAGTATGCGGGCATCAACGGCAACGACATCCTTGTCGTCGGCCAGCAGCGGGTTGATGTCCATCTCCTTAATCTCGGTGGCAAAGCGCAGCAAGGTGCTCAGCCGCACAATGATCTCGGCATATTTCTGTTCGTTGAGTCCTTTCTGTCCGCGTGTGCCCTTGATGATTTTATAGCCGCGCAGCGAGTGGATCATGGAGTAGGCCTCGTTGTAGGACAGCGGCGCCAAGCCCGACTGGACATCCTTCAGTATTTCGACGAAGATGCCGCCCAGACCACAGAGCACCACGTGACCGAAGCGCTGTTCGTATTTGGCACCGATGAACAGTTCCGTGCCTCGCAGCATCTTCTGAACCATCACCCCCGTGGCATCCTCTATCTGCATCATGCGGTCGAACTCCAAAGCCAGGTGTTCCGGCGTGCGGATGTTCAGCGTCACACCGCCCACATCACTCTTGTGGACGGGACCGACAACCTTCGCCACTACGGGATAGCCCACGCGACTGGCAAAGTTGATGAGCTCGTCCTTGGACGAAGACACCATCTCCGGAACGATGGGAATGCCCGCGCAGGAAAGAAGTTCGCGGACGGTATCTGGTGGCAGGTAGCCGTTTTCCTTGATACCCATGATGGTCTTGTGCAGTCGCGGAATGTCAATGCCGTACAGTTGCACCTCGGGAGGCGCAGGGGCTGGCGTGCTCATGATATGACTGAGGGCAGTAGCCAGCGTCACCTCATCGCTGAAGTTGACGTGGCCCTTGGCGAGGAATTCAGCCACCTCAGGACCTGCGGTGTGCAGACTGGGCAGGATGGGGAAGATAGGCTTCTTGCACTCCGTGATTTTCTGGTGCAGCACCTCGTAAGCCTCGTAGAGCGTGGTCAGTCCCGGGGTGCCGTAGATGACGGCAATGGCGTCGATATCGTCCAGCTGATGCTCGCAATAGTCGATGACCGTTCCTAATTGCTCTGCCGTACCCGTAGCCAGGATATCAATAGGATTGGCTACGCTGGAACCCGGGAACAGCTTCGTCTTCAGCTCTTCAGCAACAGGACCTTCCAACTTCGGAACCTCCAGCCCGCCTTTCGACAAGGCATCGGTCAGCATGACGCCAGGACCGCCCGCATGGGTGACGATGGCAAAGCGCTTGCCTGTCAGCGGGGGAAGGGTGAAGATGCAACCGACGGTGGTCAGTTCTTCACGACTGTGACAACGCACAATGCCTGCCTTGCGGAACAAAGCCTCGACAGCCGAGTCGCTGCTGGCAATGGCACCCGTGTGACTGGATGCTGCCCTACTGCCACTCTCCGACGAGCCTGCCTTGATGGCTGCTATGCGACAACCCTTGCGGATGAGCGACGAGGCGTGGAACAGCAGCTTGTCGGGATTGCTGATGTTCTCGATATACAGCAACTTGACCGGCGAGTCCGTCTCAGGGTTATAGTGTTCGTCCATGTATTGCAACGCGTCCTCAATACCTATCTGCTTGCCGTTGCCAATGCTCCACACGCTATTGAACTGTAAGCCCTTGATGACGGCACTCTCCAGGATGAAGACCGCTGTGGCACCCGAGCCGCTGACGAAGTCGACACCCTTGGGGTTCAACTTAGGAATAGGCTGGGTGAATACGGAATGGTGGTTGCGGTTGAGCAGCCCGATGCAGTTAGGACCAATCAGCGCTGCCCCGTAGGTTGCACAAGTGTCCAGGATGCGTTGTTCCATCTCACCACCCTCCTTCGTCTCTTCGCCGAAGCCTGCCGAGATGATGATGAAGGCACGTGTCTGCTTGTCGCGAGCCAGCAGTTCAACGGTATCGGGACAAAACTTGGCAGGAATGACCAACACCGCCAACTCAGTAGGAGGCAGTTCCTTGGCATCATGAAACACCTTGATACCCTGTACGCTGTCTTCCTTGGGGTTGACAATGCGCAGCGTACCTTGATATCCCCCTTGTAGAATGTTGCGCACAATAGCGCCTCCCGGCTTGTGAACATTGTTGGAACCACCAATAACAACGATGCTCTGCGGGTCTAACAGTTCTCGGTTAATCATACGAGTACGATGGCTTTAACGGGATGAATGGCAATGGATGACTCAGGGAAGAAATAACCCAGTTTCAGAACGAAGCTGACCGGGGTGCCGTCCTTGACGTCAGCGCCTGTCGGTTCCTCGTCCAAGGTGGTGTCGAAGGTTCCGTCAATAGGCGCATGCACACTATCGGCGTAGGTCAGACCCTCGTCGCTGACGGTGCTCAGACAAGCGTTGATAAAGGGTTGCTGAGTGGTCAGGAACACCTCTATCTCATTGGCCAGCGCCTCCAGTTCCTCCTGGTCGAATGTGATGGCAGGGCGCTCGCCGTCGGTAGCCAGCCACTTGATGAGCGGTTGTAGTTCTTTGCGGTGCTTACGCAACTCGTAGATGCGTTCGTTGATGGTGATAAAGGCGCGTACGGCTTCGTTATAGACCATCATCTGGTCGGCAGTCAGATGTCCATCGCTTGCCTCTTCCTTTGCTTCCTGCTGAAGACGTTGCTTGCGCTTTTTCCTGATCTTAACGACGGCAGTAGCTCCTGCGGCTATCGCAGTGATACCTAATGTGGCCAGTGTGGCCAAGGCTGATTTGTGCTCTTTCAGTTGCATAGCAATAATGTTTAATAGTATTAAAGTTTCTGCAAAGATAGTGCTTTTTTCTGTAATTATCATTATCTTTGCTTAGAAAATGAATAAAAATGACCTTGACATATTAAAGATAGCCCTGCCGGCTATCGTTACGAATATCACCGTACCGTTGTTGGGATTGATTGACTCTGCCATTGTCGGACACATGGGAGCAGCAGCCTATATCGGTGCTGTGGCCGTAGGGTCGATGATATTCAATCTGGTCTATTGGGTGTTTGGATTCCTCAGGATGGGAACCAGCGGCATGACAGCACAAGCCCGGGGGCGTAGGGATTTGACGGAGGTGGTCAGTCTGCTGGAGCGCTCGGCAACGGTGTCGCTGACGGTTGCCTTCCTTCTCATCCTCCTGCAATGGCCTATTGGTGAACTGATGCTGGAAATGATAGGACCAACGTCCGATGTGCGCCCGTTGGCAGCTACCTATTTCTATATGGTGGTATGGGGTGCTCCTGCCTCGCTGGGCCTGTTTACCCTGACGGGCTGGTTTATCGGTATGCAGAACACACGCCTGCCTATGTTGGTAAGTATGTTGCAGAACGTGGTGAACATCCTCGTATCGTTGTTCCTGGTCTATGGGCTGGGCATGAAGATAGCCGGTGTAGCCCTGGGCACGGTCATTGCCCAGTATGCGGGATTGGTTACGGGTGTCTTTCTCCTTTGGCGCTACTACCGAAGGCTGTGGCGAGGTCGTCGGTTGTCGCTAAAGACTCGCCTGTTGCCCATTACCCCCTTTCTGCGCGTCAATCGCGATATCTTTCTGCGCACCATCTTCCTGGTAGCCGTTAATCTGTATTTTACTGCCGCCGGTGCCCGTCAGGGGGCTGTCGTGTTGGCCATCAATACCTTGCTGATGCAACTCTATCTGCTGTTCTCCTATTTCATGGACGGCTTTGCCTATGCCGGAGAAGCCCTGGGTGGACGCTATTGGGGAGCAGGAAACAAGGAGGCTTTCTCGGGGATAGTCAGAAGACTATTAGGGTGGGGAGTCGGAGTGACGGCATTGTTCACCATCGTCTATGTCTTGGGTGGACAGCCTTTCCTCCGCCTGCTGACCGATGAACCAATGGTGGTGGAGGCTTCTTACCGGTATGTGGGATGGGCCTGGCTGGTTCCGGTAGCAGGTATGCTGGCTTTCATCTGGGACGGTGTCTTTGTCGGAATCACCCAGACACGGGGAATGCTCCAGTCGTCAGTCATTGCTGCCCTCGTCTTTTTCGCTTGTGTATATATTCTGATGCCACGCTATGGAAATCATGGACTGTGGATAGCCATGCTGATGTACCTGTTGATGCGTGGATTGGTGCAGACCTACCTCTTTTGCAACCGAGTTGCGAAATAGTTGTCGTACCTTTGCAGCAGAAATCATCAAAAAGAGAAAGATAATATGTCAGAACATCATCACGAACATGAACACGAACAGGCTCACGAGCATGAACACGAACATCATCATGGTGGGATGAAAAACCAGTTGCTGCTCATCCTTGCAACCGCTGTGTTGCTGGTTGCTGCCGTACTCATTGAACACCATTGGGCGTTGCCCACATGGCAGTTGCTGCTGGTTTATCTGGTACCTTACCTGTTGATAGGTCACGACACACTGAAGGAAGCGCTGGAGGGCCTCCTGGAAGGCGATGCCTTCAACGAGCATTTCCTGATGTCCATAGCTACTATCGGCGCCCTCTGCATCGGCTTCCTGCCAGGTGCTGAGACGGAATTTCCAGAGGCGGTGTTTGTCATGCTTTTCTTCCAGCTGGGCGAACTGTTTGAGAGTTATGCCGAGGGGAAGAGCCGTGAGAGCATTGCGCACCTGATGGATATCCGTCCGGATGTGGCCCATGTGGAGCAGAAGGGAAGTGGGGAAACACTTAGCGATAGGAGTCCCGAACAGGTGGAGATAGGCTCTGTCATCGTGATACGTCCAGGTGAGAAGGTACCCCTCGACGGTGTCGTCATAGAAGGTACATCCGCCCTGAACACGGTGGCACTGACGGGAGAAAGCCTGCCTCGTGACATCACGGTGGACGACGAGGTGATTTCGGGTTGTGTCAACCTTTCCGGAGTCATCAGGGTGCGCACCACCAAGAGCTTTGGCGAGAGTACGGTATCGAAGATTATCCGGCTGGTGGAGGATGCCGGAGAGCACAAGTCGCAGAGTGAGGCCTTCATCACCCAGTTTGCCCGTATCTATACCCCCGTCGTGGTGTTTGCCGCCATTGCCATTGCCGTGTTGCCGCCATTATACCTCTTTCTCACCGCTCACCTCTCACCTCTCACCTCTTTCTCCACGTGGCTCTATCGTGGCTTGATGTTCCTCGTCGTGTCGTGTCCGTGTGCCCTGGTTATCAGTGTGCCGCTGACCTTCTTCGGAGGCATCGGCGGTGCTTCGCGCAAGGGTATCCTGGTGAAGGGTGCCAACTATATGGATGTGTTGTCGAAGATAGACACCGTGGTGTTTGACAAGACGGGAACGCTGACACACGGACTGTTTGCCGTGACTGCCGTACATCCCGATACCTGTGACGAGCACCATCTGTTACATCTGGCTGCCCATGTGGAACACTTCACTACGCATCCCATCGGAACCGCCCTGCGTGATGCCTTCCCAGAGGAAGCTACAGACGGCTGTAAGATCAGCGATGTGGAAGAGGTTGCCGGACAGGGCATCCGTGCCAAGGTGGGTGAGCAGGTGGTATGTGTAGGCAATACAAAGATGATGGATACGGTGGGTGCCCAGTGGCACGACTGTACCCATGTGGGAACCATCATCCATGTAGCCATTGACGGCGTCTATGCAGGACATATCGTCATCAACGACCGTATCAAGGAGGACAGTGCAGAGGCAATAGCCAAACTGAAGGCACTGGGTGTCCAGCGTACCGTGATGTTGACGGGTGACCGCAAGGAGGTGGCTTCCCATGTGGCAGAGCAGTTAGCACTGACGGAGTACCATGCGGAACTGCTGCCTGCCGACAAGGTGGCTTTTGTGGAAAAGGAACAGTCCTGTCTGGCCTTTGTAGGCGACGGCATCAACGATGCTCCCGTCCTGGCTCGAGCCCATGTGGGTATTGCGATGGGAGGTCTGGGCAGTGATGCTGCCATTGAGGCTGCCGACGTGGTGCTGATGGACGACAGGCCTTCGAAGATAGCCCTGGCCATCCGCATAGCACGCCGTACCTTAGCCATAGCCCGACAGAATGTGGTGTTTGCCATTGGCGTGAAGGTGGCTGTGCTGATACTGGCTGTCCTAGGTGTAGCTACCCTGTGGCTGGCCGTCTTTGCCGACGTGGGCGTAACCGTACTGGCTGTGCTGAATGCCATGCGTGCCTTACACGTCAATGAGGCGTAAAAAAGATATGTTTTTGGTAAAACTCGTTAAATGGCTTGGCTGTTTAACGAGTTTTTCGTACCTTTGTCCTATTGTAATCAAATGTGCACAGGTATGAGACTTAGAATATGCGTTTTTGTGGCTGTCCTGCTGATGGTGCCTATGGGAATAGCAGGACAGGACTATAAGACTCTTTGGAAACAAGTGGAGGAGGCTCAGAATAGAGACCTGCCCCAAACGGCTATCGGTCATCTGAAAAAGATAGCGGCAAAGGCCAAGAAGGAAAATGCCTTCGGACAACTGCTGAAATCGACATTGCTACATGCTCGCCTGCAGGCGGAGATTGCTCCCGACTCGCTGCGCCCTGCTGTCGCTCAGTTGGAACAACAGGAAAAGGCAGTCAAGGATGTGCCCTTGAGGTCGGTCTACGATGCTGTCCTGTCTCTCATCTATAAGAATAACCGACAGTTGTCTGACGACTATCAGGAAAAGAGCAGACACTATGCCGAGCAGGCAATGGCTCATCCCGACATACTGGCTGCCGTGAAGACAGACGACTATGTGCCGTTTGTCGTCAAAGGGAAAGATAGCCGGATTTTCGGACATGACTTGTTGAGTGTGATAGGAATGGAGTTGAACGCATGGCAGCAACTGCATGACTATTATGCGAAGGCTGGCCATAGGCAGGCTGCTTGTCTGACGGCATTGGAGACGGTGAACGACATCCGCGCGATTGACTCGCTGATTGCCGTTTATGGCGATTTGCCTGAGGCTTGTGAACTGGCCATCAAGCGTTATGGGTTGATGAGAAACGACACGCCGGTCCAGAAAGCAGCGTGGTTGAAGACGTCGTTGCAACGGTGGGGCTCATATCAACGGGCGAACAGCCTTCGTAACAGTATGGCAGCCCTGACGCAACCGCGTTATCAGGTAGAACTGAAACAGCGTGTGATGGAGGTAAACAAGTCGCAGATGGTTTATTTGCGACAGTTGTGCCATCTGCAGCACATGACCATGAGCGTTTATCGTACCCGACTGACAGGGGAAAGCCAGTTGGATCCTCAGAATGCCAAAGAGTATCAGCAGATAAAGGCTGGCATGAGTGAACTGAAGGAGATGAGGCACACCTTGAACTTTACGGGACGAGAGGACTATGAGGAGTTTGAGGATTCGCTGCAACTGGAAGGCCTTTCGCCTGGTGTCTACCTTCTGGAATTCTCTACCCAGCCCCAAACTGAAGTCTCACGTATGCTTTGTTACGTGTCAGGGCTTCGTCTGATGACACAGGCTCAGCCAGATAACAGCATACGCTATGTGGTGGTTGACGCAACGACAGGCCAACCGGTCGGTAAGGCTTCTTTGCGCCTTAAGTTCAACCGGTGGACGAAGTCCGTACAGACCCAGAAGTTGACTTGTGACGAGAAAGGTGAGGTGGTGTATCATTATGTGCAGAACCAACAACCGGAGGAAGTCTATGCCTTTACACCGACAGACGTCTACTGTCCTGTGCAGAATGCCTATGGACGTTATACCTACTACGAGCAACTTTACAATAGGGAACACACCAGTCTCTTTACAGACCGTAGCGTCTACCGACCCGGGCAAACGGTACAGGTGACGGCTATCGTATGGCGTGAACAGTCAGCACTCGACAACGTGGCAGTCGCTGACAAACAAATAAAGATTGAGTTGCGAGATGCCAATTACAGGATGGTCAGTGAACAGACGGTGACGACCAACCGCTTTGGAAAGTGCACAGTACCTTTGACATTGCCCGTAGGACTGTTGAATGGTCGCTTTACCATCCGTGCCAATAACCAAAGTTGTAGTATTCGCGTGGAGGAATACAAACGTCCGACATTCCAGGTGGAATTTGCCGACTGCCAGCAGGCCTATCGCCAGGGTGACACAGTCCGTGTGCAAGGTAAGGCTATGACTTATGCCGGTGTCCCCGTGCAAGGTGGAAAAGTGAAATATTCCTTACGCCGAAAGGTCGCCTTCTGGTGGCATTACTATGCTCAGGAAGAATCGCTTGGAGAGGGTGAGACAACGACAGCTGATGACGGGTCGTTTACAATCAATGTTCCGATGTTCCTGCCCAGTGATGCAGCTCGTCGTCCGATGTTCTACCACTTCGTTGTGGATGCAGATGTCACCGACCAGGCTGGTGAGACACATCATGGCATGTTGAGCCTGCCGTTGGGTAATCGTCCTACCGCACTGGCGTGTGACTTAGCACCGCAGGTGCGTAAAGACCAGCTGCCGCAGGTGACATTCTCCCGTCTTAATGCTGCAGGGAAGGAGATTATGGGTACGGTCAGCTATCGTCTGGATGGAGGAAAGTGGAAACAATGTGCAGCAAACGCCTCCTCTTCTGTTCTCGGTTCTCAGATGAGAAGTGGCGAACACCTCCTCGAAGCCATCTGTGAACAAGACACACTGAATGTCCGTTTTGTGGTGTTTGGCCTGGACGACAAGAAACCTGCCAAACAGACCGACGATTGGTTCTACGTGTCGGATCAGCAGTTCGCAAGTGACGGAACTCCCGTAACCGTACAGGTGGGCTCGTCAGACCCTAACATACATATCGTCTATGGCATTTATGCGGGTAATCAGTTGATAGAGAGTGGTGCAGCAGACAAAGATGCTGCCCTTGTCAATCGTCAGTTTACCTATAAGGAAACCTATGGAAATGGTATCCTTTTGACTTATGCATGGATAAAGAATGGCCAATGTCATACGCACCAGGCTTTCATCAGACGTCCCTTACCTGACAAGAAGTTGAAGATGACGTGGGAGACTTTCCGCGATCGTCTGACACCCGGACAAAAGGAAGAATGGCGACTGAAAATACAGCATCCTGACGGCTCTCCAGCAGATGCCAGTCTGATGGCCGTTCTCTATGACAAGAGTCTTGATGCTATTGTCCGCCATCAATGGTCGTTCGTGCCAGAAAACTACTTGCCACGTCCATCTACCAGTTGGTACAGCAATTCAGACTACAACTGGGTTGCTGCCGGTAGCCAGTCTTTCAAGTATCTTGCAGAACACCCCTTCGAGTGGAGTCGTTTCGACAATAGTGTTTATCCCTATTATATGACCATCTACATCCGTGGCAGCCGTCCCATGCTGATGGCAGCTGCAAAGGGGGGAATGGCCAGGTCTAAGGAAATTTCCAGGGAAGAAAAGACCATGATGAATGCGGATGCCATAGCGCCCCAACAGGTGGCAGACGAGATGGAACAGCCACAAGAAAAACCGGCTGCTGAACAGGTACAGGTACGAGAGAACTTGAATGAAACCGCCTTCTGCTATCCTTTGTTGGAGACGGATAAGGACGGACATGCCGTGTTGAAGTTTACCCTGCCTGAAAGTCTGACTACCTGGCGCTTCATGGGCGTGGCAAATACGGTAGACATGCTGTACGGAAATATAGAGGGAGAGGCGATAGCCCAGAAAGAACTGATGGTTCAGCCTAATATACCACGATTCTTGCGTGAAGGCGATGAGGCTGTCATCAGCATGCGCATCACCAACACAGGACAGCATATGCTGAAAAACGGTACGGCTCTATTGCGACTCGACGATGTGGAGACAGAGGTGCTGTCGCTCTCGGAATCCTTCGAGGTGGAAGCTGGAAAAACGATCGTTGTCAGTTTCCGAATTCCTGGTTCCGTACTGAAGCCCATGTTGTATACCTGTAAAGTTTCAGCCTTGGCTGTGACTGATGGACTTGACGGGTTTAGTGATGGTGAACAGCACTATCTGCCCGTACTGTCGGATAAAGAATACGTAACGAAGACGGTGCCCTATACACAGCATGAGCCAGGGGTGAAGACCTTCGACCTGACCAACTTGTTCCCCGCTGGAACCACTCAGCAGAAACTTACCGTGGAATATACCAATAACCCAGCATGGCTGATGGTACAGTCGTTGCCCGTCATAGGACAACCTTGGGAACATAGTGCTATTGATCAGGCTGCCTCCTATTACAGTAATTCTTTGGCTAAGAAGTTATTGGCGCAGAACCCACAGGTGAAAGCCGTCTTCGAACAGTGGAAACGGGAAGATTCGTCACATGCCACTCTTCACTCGTCCCTTGAAAAGAACCAGGAGTTAAAAGACCTCGTTCTCAACGAAACACCGTGGGTGGCTGCTGCCGACCGTGATACGGAACAGAAACAGCGTCTGGCTGATTTCTTTGATGAGAATGGAATAGGACAGCGTCTGACGATTGCCGTTGAAAAACTGAATAAACTGCAGCGTGCCGACGGTTCCTTCTCATGGTATCCTGGCATGCAAGGTAGCACTCAGATAACCGTTGCTGTTCTGGAGATGCTGGTACGCTTGGACAAAATGACTGGCGAACAGTCGGCTACCAAACAGATGCAGCAGAAAGCATTCGATTATGTAGGTCAGGAGATGGTCAAACTGGTCAACGAGATGAAGAAGGCCGAGAAGATAGGACAAAAGCCTTCATTCCCCTCATTTACAGCTCTTCGATGGTTATACCTCTGTGCACTTGATGGTCGTCATTTGACAACGGCTGTCCAGTCGGCTAACAACTACTTGATAGCTCTTATGAAAAAAGATATTAAGCGCCAGACTATTTATGAAAAGGCACTAACGGCAGTTGTCCTTGCCAAGCACGGGGAACACAAAAATGCTGTCGCTTATGTACAGAGCCTGAAGGAGTATTCCGTTTTTACTGAGGAGATGGGACGTTACTATGATACCCCACGGGCGACCTATTCCTGGTACGACTATAAGATACCGACAGAGGTGGCTGCTATTGAGGCTATTCAGTTGGTCACACCCAAAGAGACGAAGGTACTTGATGAAATGCGTCGTTGGCTATTGCAAGAGAAACGTACGCAGGCATGGGATACCCCAATCAATAGTGTTAATGCTATATGGGCATTTATGGCAAATAATACTAGTCAAGTTAGTCTAACTAGTCACACTAACCCTGCCGTCTTTGCCATCGACGGTTCTCCCATCAACCAGCCAAAAGCCACTGCTGGCTTGGGTTATGTGAAGACGGCTATCAGTCAGCCTCAGGGCAAGACCTTTACAGCCAACAAGACTTCAGAGGGTACATCGTGGGGTGCCGTCTATGCCCAGTTCTTCCAAAAGACTTCAGAGGTAGAGGCTGCTCAGAGTGGCATCAAGGTGAAGCGTGAAATCATATCTCTCACCTCTCACCTCTCACCTCTCACCTCTATTCAGGTCGGTGACCGTGTTAAGGTGCGTATCACCATAGAATCTTCTCGTGACCTTGACTTTGTGCAGGTCATTGATAGGCGAGCAGCCTGTATGGAACCTGTCAATCAGTTGTCAGGCTACCGTCATGGAGCCTATGTATCACCGAAGGATGCTGCAACTCATTACTTCTTTAATCAGTTGACTAAGGGCAAACATGTGATAGAGACAACCTATTATGTTGATCGCGCAGGACGTTACGAGTCGGGTACCTGTACTGTGGGCTGTGCCTATGCTCCGGAGTATCGTTCTACTGCGCCCTCGATATCTTTTAATGTACAATAATCAAATAAATGATGAACAGAATAAAAATCATTCTCCCGCTTTTCCTAATGGCAGCCTTACCTGTGGCCGCCCAGAAACTGGTAGCGATAAAGGCTGATGTGGACGCCGGTAAAACTGGCTACATGCAACCGGTCACCGCTGTTTTTGAGTTTCGTAATAAGAGTCATCGCAAATTGCGTATAGAGCGCGTTGTCCCAGACTGTCGTTGTACCACCATCGAGTATCCGAAAAACGAGGTTGGCTCCAATGAGAAGTTCGAGGTTCGCATGACTTATGATGCTCGTCAGTTGGGACACTTCGACAAGCAGGCGGCTATTGTCAGCAACGGCTCGTCGAAGCCTTTCTATATTCGTATGAAAGGCGTTGTACTGGCTGATCTGCAGGACTTCTCAGGTTCCTATCCTATTGAGATGGGCGACTTGCGACTGGACAAGGCGGATTTGGAATTCGATGATGTCAATCGGGGGGATCAGCAGGTACAGGAGTTGCATATTTATAATAATGGTATAAAGGTGTATCACCCCAACTTGATGCACTTGCCTTCCTACCTGACAGCCGTCGTAACACCAGAGAGACTGGGACCCGGTCGCTCAGGCAAGATTACGGTTGTCCTTAACTCTGCCTTGTTGCGCGACTATGGTCTCACTCAGACCTTTGTCTATCTGGCTGGCAATCCTGGTGATAAGGTGAGTCCAGATCATGAGATTGGGGTCTCGGCAGTACTCCTTCCTTCTTTCGATGGTATAGCATTAGACAAGAGTCAGGCACCCAAGATGCAACTGTCAAAGAACCAGGTCGACATCCAGTTTGACGGGAAGTCCAAAAAGTCAGATGTTATCATTGTCACGAACACGGGTGGGGCACCGCTTAATATCACTTCGTTACAGTTGTTTACAGGTGGTTTGAAAGTGTCTCTTGGCAAGCGTAATTTAAATCCTGGTGAGACGACGAAACTTAAGATTACGGCCATGCGCGAGGATTTGTCAAAGGTGCGCACCCGTCCGCGTATTCTGATGATTACCAACGACCCGAGTAACCCCAAGATAACCATAACAATTAATGCAAAATAAGAAGTACTATGATGGAACATCCGGAGAACAGTGAAGAATATGCAGGCTTGCAAGTTAATAGTGGCGTAGAACAGCCCGCCATCATCAACCCCTATTTGAAACGCAGTCGTTTTCGCCGGCGTGAACTCTCTGTGGGAGAGATGGTCGAGGGCATCATCAAAGGTGATGTAACCATTCTTTCGCAAGCCGTTACTTTGGTGGAAAGTGTAAACCCCGACCACCAAGCCAAGGCACAGGAAGTCATCAACAAATGCCTGCCATATAGCGGAAAAAGTATCCGTGTTGGTATCAGTGGCGTTCCTGGTGCAGGTAAATCGACAAGCATCGATGAGTTCGGTGTGCATGTGCTTCGCGAGAAGGGCGGAAAACTGGCTGTGTTGGCTATTGACCCGTCGTCAGAGCGTTCCAAGGGTTCCATTCTTGGCGATAAGACACGCATGGAGAAACTCTCCGTTCATCCGGACTCTTTTATACGTCCTAGTCCTACGGCAGGCTCTTTGGGAGGAGTGGCTCGCAAGACACGCGAGACCATTATTCTTTGTGAGGCTGCGGGTTTCGACAAGATCTTTGTTGAAACGGTAGGGGTAGGTCAGAGTGAAACGGCTTGCCATTCGATGGTGGATTTCTTCCTGCTAATCCAACTGGCAGGAACGGGTGATGACCTGCAGGGTATTAAGCGTGGCATTATGGAAATCTGTGACGGCATCGTTATCAACAAATGTGATGGTGACAACGTTGACAAGTGCCATATGGCAGCAACTAATTTCCGAAATGCCCTTCATTTCTTCCCTAAGTCGGAAAGTGGGTGGATGCCTCGCGTCTTGTGTTATAGTGGTTTTTATGGCTATGGCATTAAGGAGGTTTGGGATATGATATATGAATACATTGATTTCGTTCGTAAAAACGGTTATTTCGACTATCGTCGTAATGAACAGTCGAAGTACTGGATGTATGAGAGCATCAACGAACATCTACGGCTGAATTTCTATAACAATCCTGTCATCCAGCAGCAGTTGCAGCAGGCAGAACAACGTGTCCTTACCGGTCATCAGACCAGTTTCATGGCAGCACAGAGCCTGCTCGACACGTATTTTAAATTGCTAAATGATAAACAGTAAAATGGGAAATAGCAGAAACTTACAAATAGAGATAGATAGTGGGAGTGGATTCTGTTTCGGAGTGACGACAGCCATTCAAAAAGCTGAAGAGGAATTGGCGAAGGGTACCAAGTTGTATTGCTTGGGTGACATTGTACATAATGGTATGGAGTGTGAGCGTCTGCGGGATATGGGACTGATTACCATCAACCATGACGAGATGCGCCAATTACATCATGCTAAGGTTTTGTTGCGCGCTCATGGAGAACCTCCTGAGACCTACGAATTGGCTGAGCGAAACAATATCGACATCATAGATGCGACATGCCCCGTTGTGCTGCAATTGCAAAAACGCATCAAGCGTCAGTATGGCACCAATAGTCACGAATCGTCAGACAACAGCCAGATTGTTATCTTTGGTAAGAAAGGACATGCTGAGGTCCTCGGACTGGTAGGTCAGACGCTGGGTCATGCCATTGTTATTGAGCATTTCGATGATGTCAGACAACTGGACTTCCAACGTGATATCTATCTTTATTCTCAGACGACGAAGTCGCTGGACGAGTTTCATCGAATTATTGAATATATCCAGAAACATATCTCCCCTGATGCTATCTTCCGTTCTTTCGATACCATTTGCCGCTCTGTTGCTAACCGTATGCCCAGTATCTCGCGGTTTGCCAGCCTCCATGATCTCATACTGTTTGTCTGTGGACGAAAGAGTTCTAATGGAAAGGTCTTGTTTAACGAGTGTCTTCGCGTAAATCCAAATGCTCACCTGATAGAAGGACCGGAGGAGATTGATCAGAACTGGCTAACTGATATCCATTCTGTTGGCATCTGCGGAGCGACCAGTACGCCCAAGTGGCTTATGGAACAGTGTCGTGATGCCTTGTTGCAGATGTAATGTTTCTTGTTTGCGACAATCAATATGAAGATAGAGCCCATCGCTTTTTTTCAGTCACCTCTGACGTCGAAGTTTGGTGTTCCCAGACAGAGTGGTATCGTCAGTGATTTACACGGTACGATTTGTTTTGTTCCGGAATATGCCAATGGTGATGCGCTAAGAGGATTGGACGGGTATGATTATCTGTGGCTGATATGGGGATTCTCAGAACATGTGAACTCAGAGAAACATGCTACTGTCCGTCCACCGCTACTGGGAGGCAATGAGCGGATGGGGGTATGGGCAACCCGTTCACCTTTTCGGCCTAATAATCTTGGCCTGTCGTCAGTACGCATAGCCTCGATAGATGTAAAGACTCCATCCATTGAGGTGCTGGGAGCTGACCTGATGGATGGCACACCTATTTATGACATCAAACCATATCTTCCTTATGTAGACTGTCATCCGGATGCTCGTGGTGGATTTACCGACCAGCATTCATGGAATGAGTTGCAAGTAGAACTGCCTGATGAGTTGAATAGGGTCCTGCTGCCTGCTGATGTACAAGTGCTGAAGAAACTTTTGTCATTAGACCCTCGTCCGCACTATCATACCGATGAAGAAAAGGTGTATGGCATGCCTTTCAAGGGTTACGACATCCGGTTTAGGGTGTCAGATGGTGTCTTGCGTGTCGAGAAGTGGGAGATTTTAAAATGATGATTACTCCCACTTGATGAGAATATGTTCAAATCCCATCGTTTTCATCATTTGTCGGAATTGTTGTTCCCCATTCTGTTGCGCATTTCGGATATTCTCAGGAGTCAGACACCGTTGTAGCATCTTCTGGTAAGCTCGACGGTATAGACTCTCGCGGTCAGTGGGATTCCATCGTCCCGATTCGTGAAAACTCTTGGTGCGTGCCTCATCAATAAAATCACGATCAAGCAGTCCTACTTTGGGTAGTGTTACCTCGATACTGTCACCGGAAGGCTTTAGCCATCCAGGCTTTACCTGATGCATGTTGATGCCTAAGCGTACGGTTCCATAGTAGATACGTACTAAATGGTCGTCAGAGAAAAAACCTTTACGCACGGTGTCAATGAGCTCTTCGTCGGAGATGGAAAGAAATTCCCACTCACCAATAGCTTTGATGCTTTCTATCTGTTCTGGTGTGACGTTGATGCGGTCATCCACTTCAATAGCAACCTTTGTTTGGGTTGCTGCGCGAACGAGCCATACAAGAAGAATCATTGCTATGACGGCCGTAAGAGCATAAAAACTATATCTGGGGTTCCATTTCATTTTTCTTCAAGACTAGAGTTGATGAGTTGTTTGATGCTGGGATTCTTGCGGAAAGCAATGGTGATGTCCTCTTCTTTGTAGCCCATTTGTGTGAGCATGGGGACTAATACACGGGTAGCGTTAGCTTGTGCTGTAGGCAGGATGTCCATGTTGGGTATGTTGTCAAGAATAGCCTTTCTACCTTGTTGCTCATAGCTGGTAAGTTCCTTGTCGGTGAAATGTGAACGCGTCAGTCCGACATAGCGTTTGATTTCCTTTTGGTTAATCTTGGAACTGGTCAGCGTCACTTTCGGATCAGGCAATAAGATGGTGATGTGTTTGCCGTTTCGCTCGATGTTCTTCTCGGAGAATTCACTGAAATCAATATATGCCTTGAGGGTGGCATCCATCGGAATAGCCACTTTACGTTCTCCTAACGGGAGCGGGATGTCGAAATCTTGTTTCAGCAGGTTGCCTTTCAGCCTTACGACATCGTCATGTGTCACGATTTTATGGATATGATACTCGGTGGTGTAAAGTCGTGAGGTCTTTTGTATCTGCATGAATAGTGGAGGCACCGTGTCTGTCACGATGGCTTCCGGCTGTTCCGTCGTCTTGTCCCTGCAAGACATGGAGAGTGCCGACAACGTTCCTAATGTGGCTAGTAATAGAATAAACTGTTTCATTTCATCGCACAAAGATACTTAAAAATTATCAAAATGATAACAAATCGTAATTTTTTTTTGCTGTGATATTAAACTATTTCTCTTTTTGTACGTCAAAACGATAGTTAAAAGGTTGCCAACACAAGAAATGACATAAATAAACATCATAGTGATTTAGGTTAACATAGTGTTTTTTTGGGCAAGCGTGCCCCCTCTATTAGTAGTATTTCCCTAAATAAGAATATTACTAAGGAAATGAAGTTTCTCGTCGTGATGGACGGGAAATTTCTTTTTATGCCATTTCCTTGCACGTTTCAAGGTTTTTTCGTACTTTTGCGGACAGAAACAATGCAAGTAAGAAATGAAAAGACTAGTTATATTTGTCGGACTTGGCGTTTTGGTAGCAGTCTTGGCAGCATGTGGAGGAAAGAAAAAAAGTGAGGATATTATTGCTCCACGCATAGAGAAAGTCCAGCTCAAAGCTCCTATTCGTATGCAGGACTATACGGATGAGCGTGATGTCGCGTGGATTGGCAAGACTTATCATGTAACTATTGCGCGCAAGTCTTCGGACTCATTGGAAATGATAAAAGATGAGGTGGGACAGAAATATGTGGATAACATCTTTACGGTGACGGTATCACGATCAGACGGTTCTGTGTTCTTTAAACGCTCTTTTACAAAAGCATCACTGAATAGTTATCTGGATGACGATTTCAGAAAGACTGGCCTTTTTGAAGGATTTGTGTATGACAAGGCCGAAGGCGATTGGCTGGTTTTCGGAGCCAGTGTAGGTCATCCGCAGACAGACGAATACATTCCTTTGGTCATTCGCCTGTCTAGGATGGGAGAATTAGTTATTAAACGTGATGTCCAGATGGACACAGACTCTCAAATAGAGCCTGCCACTGACGACTCAATATAGTCATACTGGGATAGATGATGTCGGCTCCTTCTTGGGCCAGCATCTTGTCGGGTAACGGACCTGTATTGACTGCTATCGTAAAGCATTGAGCAGCAACAGCAGCCCTTGTGCCGAGAGGAGCGTTCTCTACGACAATCGCCTCCCATGGGTGAATATCACATTTCTGCATACCTTTCAGATACGGCTCCGGGGCAGGCTTCCCGTGGTTGACATCCAAAGCGGTAACCATGAGCTCATGGGTAACCAGTCCGGGAAGGTCGTTTTGCAACTTGTCGAGCAGCACATGTTGGGCACTTCCCGTCACGATGCAAATCTTTAACCCGCAGGCTTTGATTTGCTGCATGAGTTCAACGATACCAGGCATCAGCGTTGCCGGTGGGTAAGCAGCAAACTTCTCTGATTTGTGCTGATACATTAATTGTGCTTCCTCGTCATTCAGGTCTCGTCCCCATTGTTGTTTTGCCAGCAGTTTGATAGTCTCAACACCTCGCATGCCTTCATACTCGTAGGCGCCAGTCATCGGCATGTCTAACCCATAGTCAGCCATTGACTCATGCCATGAGACTGCGTGGTTGGGCATAGAGTCGTAGATGACTCCATCCATATCAAAAAGCACGGCTTTGGGAATAAACCGCTCAAAGCCGTGCTTCTTTAAGTATTTATTAATTTCCTTCAAATCAATAGTCGAATAAGTGATTAATCCTCTTTTGCCAGACGTTCCTTGATGGCCTTGGTGTCTGCCTCATATCCAGGCTTCTCGAGTAAGGCGAACATGTTCTTCTTGTAAGCCTCTACGCCGGGCTGGTTGAATGGGTTAACTCCCAGGATGTTACCACTGATGCCACAAGCAATCTCGAAGAAGTAGATGAGCTGTCCGATATAGTATTCGTTCAATTCCGGAACGGAAACGCGGATATTGGGTACACCGCCGTCCACGTGAGCCAGACGGGTTCCTAACTCAGCCATCTTGTTAACCTCGTCAACACGTTTGCCTGCCAGGAAGTTCAGACCGTCCAGGTTCTCATCGTCATTGGGGAAGAGAAGGCTACGGTTAGGCTTCTCGATGCTGATGACTGTCTCGAAGATGGTGCGCTCACCGTCTTGAATCCATTGCCCCATTGAGTGCAAGTCGGTGGTGAAGTCACAAGAAGCAGGGAAGATACCTTTCTTGTCCTTACCCTCAGACTCACCATACAACTGCTTCCACCACTCAGAGAAGAAGTGCAGCTTAGGCTGGTAATTTACCATGATCTCAATCTTCTTGTCTGCACCGTAGAGACCGTTGCGGACTGCAGCATACAAGGCAGCGGGGTTGTCTTCGAAGGGAACATCCTTTCCACAAGCCTTTTCCATGTCAGCAGCACCTTGTACAAGTGCCTTGATATCGAATCCGGCGCAAGCGATAGGCAGCAAACCTACGGGAGTTAAAACGGAGAAACGACCTCCTACATTGTCGGGGATGATGAAACTCTTATAGCCTTCCTTGTCAGCGCAAGTACGCGCAGCTCCACGCTTGGCGTCTGTTACGGCAATAATCACGTCTTTGGCAGCTTCCTTGCCCATCTGTGCTTCACACTGTTTCTTCAGCAGACGGAAAGTCAGGGCCGTTTCTGTCGTCGTACCAGACTTAGAGATGTTGATGACGCCAAATTTCTTGCCTTTCAGGTATTCGGTCATCTCTGACAGGTAGTCTTCACCGATATTGTTGCCAGCAAAAAGGATAACAGGATTCTTCTTGTCCTGAATTAACCAGGCGAACGAGTTTCCTAAAGCCTCGATAACGGCACGGGCACCCAAGTAACTACCTCCGATACCTGCAACGACAACGACCTCGCACTTAGCGCGGAGGGTGTTTGCAGCAGCTTGAATTTCATCCAGGAACTGGGGCGTGATGCTGCTTGGCAGATGAAGCCATCCAAGGAAATCGTTACCGGGGCAAGTGCCCTCTTCTAAAGCCTGTTGAGCGGCTTTTACCTTAGGTTCAAAAGCCTTCACTGCGCCTGCTCCCAAGAAACAAGCGGCTTTTGTGATGTCAAGTTTGATGTTGTTCATAATAATTTATAGTTCGTTTTACCTAAATGAATCTGTTAATAGTTTTATCTCAATCTGTGGGGAAATCCTTTCGTAGAGGATGTTGTATACTGCATCCAGAATGGGCATATTGACGTGACAATGACGGTTAATCTCCTTCATACACTTTGTGCCGAAATAACCCTCTGCAATCATTTCCATCTCTATCTGGGCAGACTTGACGGAGTATCCTTTGCCTATCATAGTGCCGAACGTGCGGTTTCGCGAGAAGTTGGAATAGCCTGTCACGAGCAAGTCGCCCAGATAGCAACTGTCAACGATATTGCGCTCGATAGGATGTATCACCTGCAGGAATCGCGACATCTCTTGTACGGCATTGGCCATCAGTACAGCTTGGAAATTGTCTCCGAACTTGAGACCGTTGCAGATACCGGCGGCAATGGCGTAAACGTTCTTCAGCACGCTGGAATACTCGATACCGATGACGTCGGTAGATGTCTTGGTCTTGATGAAATTACTGGTAAGAATGTCTGCAAAGGCCTGTGCTTTATCCCTGTCGGAACATCCTACCGTCAGATAGCTTAATCGTTCCAAGGCGACCTCTTCTGCATGTGAGGGACCTCCGATGCAGGCCAGGTTCTCATATGGAACATCGTATATCTGATGGAAATACTCTGAGCATACCAGGTTCTCGTCAGGTACGATACCCTTGATAGCCGTGATGATAAATTTGTCGCGCAGGCGTGTCTTCAGTTTCTTCAGGTGACTTTTGAGGTAGGGCGAAGGCGTGACAAACACCAACGTGTCGTACTGCTGCACTATCTTGTTGAGGTCCGATGAGAAGAAAATCTCGTCAATGTTGAAGTGGACACTCATCAGATAAGCAGGGTTGTGCCCTAATCGTCTGAAGTCCTCAATACGATCGTCGCGTCGCATATACCAGCCGATGTGGTGAGTATGTCCCACCACAATCTTGGCAATGGCTGTAGCCCAAGAGCCTCCGCCAATAATCGCTATGCGCCCACAATCATACATTCGCCTTGTCTATCCATTTCTGCACGTCGTCGACTGACGGCTTCTGCATATCCAATTTGTATTTCTTGACGATATCTCCAATCTTCTGTTGCAGTCCCTGGGCTTTCTCTGTTGCAATGTTCTGGATGAGGTTGAACCCAGCCTTGCGTAGCACGGGAACCCAAGCTTCGGGAACACCGATTTCTGCCCACTCGTCAATCGAGCTCTGCGGAATCTTCTTCTCAGGTTTCATCTGGGGGAACAGCATCACCTCGCCAATGGTGAATTTTCCGGTGAGCAACATGACCAGACGGTCGATGCCGATACCGATACCAAAGGTTGGAGGCATACCGTACTGCAATGCACGGAGGAAGTCCTGGTCAATGATCATGGCCTCGTCGTCACCCTTGTCGGCAAGTCTCATCTGTTCGATGAAACGCTCCTCTTGATCGATGGGGTCGTTCAACTCAGAGTAGGCGTTAGCCAACTCCTTACCGTTGACCATCAGTTCAAAGCGCTCGGTGAGACCGGGCTTAGAACGGTGCATCTTGGTGAGAGGTGACATCTCGACGGGGTAGTCGGTGATGAAGGTAGGCTGGATGAAACTGCCCTCGCAGAACTCGCCAAAGAGTTCGTCGATAAGCTTGCCCTTACCCATGGTCTCGTCGACTTCCATGCCTTTCGACAGGCAGAACTGACGAATCTCGTCCTCGCTCTTTCCGTCACAGTCAAAGCCGGTCTTTTCCTTGATGGCATCAAGGATGGGAAGACGACGGAAAGGAGCTTTGAAAGAGATGATGTTTCCGTCAATCTCCACTTCTGGCTTTCCATTGACTGCCGTACAAATCTGTTCCAGCATATTCTCCGTGAAGGTCATACCCCAGAGCAAGTCCTTGTAGCTGACATACAACTCCATGCAGGTGAACTCAGGGTTGTGTGTCTTGTCCATTCCCTCGTTGCGGAAGTTCTTGCCCATCTCGTAGACGCCCTCGAAACCGCCAACGATGAGGCGTTTCAGATAGAGCTCAGTGGCGATACGCATGTACATATCCTGATTGAGCGCATTGAAATGGGTGATGAACGGACGAGCAGAGGCACCGCCGGCAATATTCTGCAGAATGGGGGTGTCCACCTCCGTATAGCCGGCATCGTCGAGGATGCGGCGCAGGGTGCGGATGATGGTGGCACGTTTCAGGAAGGTGTCTTTCACGCCCTCGTTGACAACCAGGTCAACATAACGCTGGCGATAACGCAGTTCGGGATCGTCGAACTTATCGTATGCCACACCATCCTTATATTTTACAATAGGTAGGGGCTTCAGGGCCTTCGACAGTAAGGTCAGTTCCTGACAATGGACACTGATCTCGCCCGTCTGGGTACGGAATACGAAGCCCTTGATGCCGATGAAGTCGCCTATGTCAAGCAATTTCTTGAATACGGTGTTGTACAATTCCTTGTCGTCACCGGGGCAGAGGTCGTCGCGGGTGATATACACCTGGATGCGGCCTTTGGAGTCTTGTAGCTCAACAAACGAAGCCTTGCCCATCACACGGCGACTCATCATGCGGCCGGCAATGCTTACCTCGCGGGGAGCAGCATCGTCCTGGAAGTTATCTATAATCTCTGTTGAGAATGCGTTTGTGGGATATTCTGCTGCGGGGTACGGATTGATGCCTATAGCGCGCAACTGTTGCAGACTTTCTCGTCTGCCGATTTCTTGTTCACTAAGTTCTAATACGTTCATTTCTGCTTATAATATGTATTTTGCTTGCAAAGATACGAATAAGCGAGCAAAAAACCAAATAAAAACTTGTTTTTAATTTGTTTTGTCGAGCGAAAGTATCTTCGATGATGAGTCAAGGTTACGATAAGCGAGCAAAAAAACAAAATTTTTTTCAAAAAATTTGGCAGATTGGGGATTATTCTCTATCTTTGTCGCAAACAAGAAATAATACTATGATTTTAGATAACATAAAAACGCGCGTAATCGGTGTAGATATTAATATTGACAAGACATCATGCGCCATTGTAGATATTCGAGGGAACATCATCGCCATCAAGGATTTCCCGACGCTGGACTTCCCGAATATCAGTGATTATCTTGCTGTGCTCTGCGAGATTATCTTGGAGTTGCTCGATGAGAATGGCGGCTACGAGACAGTCCGCTCGGTGGGTATCAGTGTTCCGAGTGCAAATTTCGTAACCGGTTGCATTGAGAATGCCCCCAATATGCCTTGGAAGGGTGTCATCCCCTTGGCAGCCATGCTGCGCGACCGCCTGGGATTGGCCGTTGCTCTTGGCAACAATGCGCATGTGATGGCCTTGGGTGAAGCCACTTTCGGGGCAGCACACGGTATGCGCGACTTTATTATTGTTTCGTTGGGTTCCGGTATGGGAAGCTGCATTTTCTCAAATGGCACAGTCTATCTGGGCACTAACGGCTTTGCCGGAGAGATAGGACATACCTGCATAGAACACAACGGACGAGCGTGCGGTTGTGGCAATCGCGGCTGTCTGGAGGGATATACGGCAATCAAAGGTATTCTGCGGACAGCCAAAGAAGTGATGGAAGAGAGCAATCTCCCATCGAAAATGCGTGAGGCGGAAACGCTGACCCCCCTGATGATTGCAGGATTCTGTGAACAAGGTGACGAACTGGCACAGGAGGTCTATCGCCGTACGGGACATTACCTGGGTTTGGGGTTGGCCAACTATTGCTCCCTGTTGAATCCCGAGGCTATCATCTTTACGGGAAGTGTGTCGCGAGCAGGCCGATGGCTCTTGGAACCAGCCGCCCAAACATTTGAAGAACATGTGTTCCATAATATAGAGCGGAAAGTAAACTTTGTCGTATCCCAAATGGACGAGCATGTGCGCGATCTTTTGGGCGCCAGTGTGCTGGCTTGGGAAGTCAAGGAATATTCGCTGTTTAAATAATGGTTAGCTATGAATGAGAATATCAAGACGAAGGTTGTTGGCATAGATATTGGCGTATCGGAGACCAACATTGCTGTGGTTGACTTGCGCGGAGCTATTTTGGCTCGTGACACCATCAAGACCACGGACTATGCTACGGTGGACGCCTTTATCACGGGACTCAGTGAGCATGTCGTCAGCCTGGCAGAAAGCACCGGAGGATATGATACCGTCCGCTCGGTAGGTGTCTGTTCACCCAGTGCCAACTTCCAGACAGGCTGTATTGAGAATGCCAGTAATCTGCCTTGGAAGGGCGTCATCCCCCTGGCAGCCATGTTGCGCGACCGCTTAGGATTGGCAGTAGCCTTGGGCAACGATGCGCATGCTACGGCAACAGGTGAGCATGTCTATGGTTCGGCTCATGGAATGCAGAACTTTGTCGTGATATCGTTAAGTCATGGCGGGGTGGGCAGTTGCATCTTTACCAACGGTCATCCTCACCTCGGTTCTACGGGTTCTGCTGGTGAGTTCGGACATTGCTGTGTGGTGGAGGACGGTCGTCTGTGTACCTGTGGACGAAAAGGCTGTCTGGAGGAATATGTGTCGGATCGCGGTATCGTGCGCACGGCCCGTGAACTGATGGAGTCGTCCGACGAACCCAGTCTGATGCGCGACCTGCCGGAGTTGACACCGATGACGATTGGTGCCTGTGTCGACCAAGGTGATGCGATGGCTCAGGAAGTCTATCGTCGTATGGGCTTTTACCTTGGCCTTGGCTTAGCGAACTATGCTACCATCACCAATCCTGAGGCAATCATCCTGACGGGTGAGTTGACTGAAACGTCAAAATGGTTTGTTGAGCCCATGAAGGCATCGTTCGACGAGCACGTCTTCGGCAATATCCGCGGAAAGGTAAAACTGGTGGTCTCCCAGTTGGATAACAGCGAACGGGATGTCCTTGGAGCCAGTGTGTTAGCTTGGCAAGTGAAAGAATATTCATTGTTTGTATAGATGGATGTAGAGAATATCAGAAAAATTATCGAGAGTAAACCGAATCTGAGTACTGCGCTGGGAATGGAGTTTATATCCACCCCTGAAGACGATACTTGTATGGCAACAATGAAGGTTGACGATCGAAACCGTCAGCCTTTTGGCTTTTTAAGTGGTGGTGCCTCGTTGGCGTTGGCTGAAAATTTAGCTGGCGTGGGATCTTCGTCGTTGTGTCCGGGATGTGCCTGTGTGGGAATCGAGGTGAGCGGCAGTCATGTGAAGGCTGTCATGGAGGGTGACACGGTGACGGCCTATGGACGTTTGCAGCATCAGGGCAAGAAGTTGCATGTGTGGCAAGTGGACATCAAGGATAGTGCCGGCGACCTGATATCTACCGTCAGAGTGACTAACTTTATTATCCGTCAGGGCAAATGATGAGGAGTTTTGCATTGTTCCGCCTGCCATACGAGAAGCGGTGTACGCTAGTTGTGCAGACTACAGGAGTGCCCCAAGAACTGATGGCGTGCAATGAACTTTCGGGGCAGCAAGGCTTTGTCATGGCTCCCTTTGCGGTGTCGCCCAGCCATCCGCTGTTGCTCATCAGGGCTGATGAGGTTACGAGTGACCTGACAGATCTGGACGGTTTGTCTGATCTGGTGGACACGCACGGTCTGACGGCATTAGACAAGGGTGTCCATACCGATTACCACATGAATTTTGCCAATTTCCATGCGCAGCTTTGTAATCACAGTTTCCAGAAGTTGGTACTGTCGCGTAGCATCGAACTCCCTCGTACTGGCGACGAGACGCCGCTGCAGTTGTTCCAACGGGCTTGTGAGCGCTATCCCCGCATGATGATCTGTCTGGTCTATACCCCTCAAAGCGGATTATGGCTTGCCGCAACGCCCGAGATCCTGCTGGCAGGGAAGGACCACCGGTGGCAGACCATCGCCCTTGCGGGTACGATGAAATATGAGGAGGAACTGCGGTGGAGTGACAAGAATATTCAGGAACAGCGCTATGTGGCTACTTATATCACACACCAACTGGAGCAGTTCACCCACGATTTCACCGAAGAGGGACCGCGAACGGCACGCGCCGGACATCTTGCCCATCTGCGCAGCGATTTCCTGTTCTCACTGCCCGACGAGTCCGTGGTGGGCGATTTGCTGCAGGCGCTTCATCCCACCCCTGCGGTCTGTGGACTCCCCAAGCAGGAGGCTTTCCGCTTTATCCGGCAGAACGAGCATCACGACCGTTCCTATTATAGTGGATTCCTGGGACCGCTGTTCTTGCATCGTCAGACTCATCTCTTCGTCACGCTGCGCTGTATGCAGCTCTTTCGTGATGGCTATCGACTCTATGCCGGTGGCGGACTGCTGAAGGACAGTGTGGAAGAACTGGAGTGGCAAGAGACGGAAACGAAGTTAGATACTATCCGATGCTTATTTCATCATCATGTACAGTAATAAAGAGCATGTAAACATATTGACTGCCCTGCTCGTGGCTCACGGCGTTCGCCATGCGGTGGTCTGCCCCGGTTCGCGCAATGGCGCTATTGTCCATAATCTGAACGAGTGTCCTGCCATCCGGTGCTTCCCCGTTACCGACGAGCGCTCGGCGGGCTTCTACGCCTTGGGCATGGCACAGTGTCTGAACGAACCCGTAGCGGTCTGTGTGACTAGCGGGACGGCATTGCTGAACCTGGCACCTGCCGTTGCCGAGGCTTATTATCAGCATCGTCGTGTCGTCGTCATCAGTGCCGACCGACCGGCTCAGTGGATTGACCAGCTGGACGGACAGACATTGCCCCAGCCGGATGCCTTAGGGCGTTTTGTGGCTAAGGCGGTGTCACTGCCCGAGCCTCGCAATGAGGAAGAACG
The DNA here is from genome assembly GCF_900107705.1 of Prevotella sp. tc2-28. Lineage (GTDB taxonomy): Bacteria > Bacteroidota > Bacteroidia > Bacteroidales > Bacteroidaceae > Prevotella. The sequence continues at coordinate 15,556 of NZ_FNRE01000008.1, read as the reverse complement.
GTGGTTTTGCAACCGTCTGGTCAACGAGGCGCTGGTTGTCCGTAATGCGCCCGTGCATATCAATGTGCCCATCACCGAACCGTTGTTCCACTTCACGGTGGCGTCGTTGCCCGTTGAGCGGAAGATAACGCTCACCCCTGCTGATGTCCAGCCTCATGTGTTGTCGCATGTCGTCCGCATGTTCATGCAGGCTGAGCGCCCGATGCTCATTGCCGGTCAACCCATGAACCCCAACCTCGACGAGGCGGTCTCTATGGTGGCGGACGACGAGCGCTATGTGCCCGACTTCGTCTTGTATATCGGTGGAAGCATTGTCAGCAAGCGCCTGAAGCATTTCCTGCGGAAAGCTAAGGAGACGTGGGTGGTCAACGAGACCGGTGCGGTGACGGACACCTTCATGAATCTGACGCATGTCATTGTGGGCGACGGTGCTGTTGTGGCCGATCAGGTGCGCTTCATGCTGGAACAACAGCCCCATCCCTTTGTTCAGCTATGGGACGACTTGCTGACTCGTGTTCGTCGCCATGCTGAGACCTACGACCCTGTCTATTCTGAAATGGCGGCGGTGAAGTACTTCGAGCGTTACATCTCACCGCTTACCTCTCACCTCTCACCGCTCACCCATTATGCCAACAGCAGCGCTATTCGCCTGGCGAATATCTATGCCAGGCATCCTGTCTGGTGCAATCGTGGCGTCAATGGCATCGAGGGCTCGCTCAGTACGGCAGCAGGCTTCTCTTGTGTCACCGACGAGAAGGTGTTTTGCGTCATTGGCGACCTCAGTTTCTTCTACGACCAGAATGCCCTGTGGAACCAGAACCTGCGCGGCAACCTGCGCATCCTGCTGCTGAACAATGGCAAGGGCGGCATCTTCCACATGCTGCCAGGCCTCGACCAGAGTCCTGCCCGCGACAAGTTGGTAGCTGCCGAGCATCATACCTCCGCTGAGGGCATCTGCATGCAGCATCATGTGCACTACCTGAAGGCTACCAACACGGAAGAAGTGCAAAAGGGCATCGCCACCCTTGTCCGTCAAGAGAGCGACACCCCCATGCTGCTCGAGGTCTTCACCAATCCTGCTGATGACCAAATGGCTTTACAGGGGTATTATCAGTCGTTGGCTAATATTTAGTCCGTCCCGACGGACTGCCAGTCCGCTCGGCTCGGACTGAGCGTCCGAAGCCTACGGACTCCCGGCTACTATTAATACCCAAGGTTCTTTTCCCATAACCTTGGGTTATTTTGTAATAAGTGCTCCTTATTTGCACCAGAAAGAACACTTTATGACTGAGTGAAACAAGTCCCAGTAACTAATGCTCCGTTCTCAATACGTTGCTATGCGGCGCACGTTGTCCTCGAAGGCTTCCTTGTCGCGGGCTCGAGCCTTCATCTTTGAGCGGTAAGTATAGATGGTGGTGATGCTCGAACGTAGGATGTCGGCAATCTTCTGGTTATCGGTGATACCCAATCGAATGAGCGCCAGCACGCGCAGTTCGGTGGTCAGTTTCTTCGAGTCTTCACTCACCTCGAAGGCATTCTCCTCATTCATCAGGCTGTTTACCTCGCTGATAAAATGAGGATAGATATTCAAGAAGGCGGTGTCGAAGTTTTGGTGGAACATGCGAATACCCTCTGTAACGGGTGTGTTGCTTTTGATCTCGGCATAGAGGTCTTCCAGCTTATGCTCACGTGCCAGTCGGTTAAGTTTCTTGATACGCTCTTCCCCTTGATAAATGAAGGCGCTGCACAGCTCCAGGAATCGCCCTATATACTCGTCCTTGATGCGATTGGCCTCCTTCATCTCATTGTTCATCGCCTGTATTTGTTCGTTGTGATGCGACAATACTTCATACATCTGTCTGATCTTCCTGTTGGCCACGCGGTGCTTGCGTAGCAGCCAGATGGTAAAGAGTATGGATGCTGCCAGCGACAGGGCTATAATGGCCAGAATGGTCAGGAGTCGGTTAGTGCGTTGCTGGGCAAGTTCCCGTTCGGTGTCGTAGGCCTTGGTGATGATTGGTGCCATCCGCGCCACCTGCATGCTGCGTAGTCTGCTGCCATATTGCTGTGCATCGTTGCTGGCCCGCTGCAAGTATCGGTAAGCCCGTTGGTGTTCTCCACGTTCCATTAGGATGGAAGCCAGTTCACGCAAGGCGTTGTTCTCGAGAATGGCCCCCCGCATGTCGCAGATAGCCGAGAGGAGCAAGTAATGCTCTTGTTGTTGAGGCTGTCCGCTTTTCCAATAGAAATAGGCTAATGTGCTGGCTACGATACTATAGCGGCGGTCTCCCATCTTTAGCGTGGGCAGATAGTGCTCATACTGACGGATAGCCCCTTCCACATCACCTTGTTCGCAGGTAAAACTGGCGCGGCTGGTCATATATTCAAACGACTCTTTGGGAGCAATCTGCAACAATAGCTGCCGATAGTACTGTGCACTGTCGATATAATCCATGAAATATGGCGTGTATTGTGCCATCTCCGATCGGTAGAGGTTTAGCTCGGCTTGTTGGTTATAATAGGCTACGCGCGTTTCGGTAGACAGTTTGGTCAATTGGATACTATGCAGCAGCAGTCGGGCATTGTTGAAGATACCCGACACGCTGAGGATGTGAGCCATGCGGATGGCACTGATGGCATAGCGCTCAGGGTCGTTGGCAGCCAAGGGGCTTTTTAAATTAAGGTCTATGTAATGGAAAGCGGAATCGAAACGAAAAGCGAGGTACTCGTCATAAAGACGCACATTGAGGTCGAACGTCTGTTCTGGTGTGAGTGCTATCCCGTGAGTGCTACCGGCAAGCGACTTGATTTGCGCCTCCTTCGCCGCCACGAGTTCGTCATGGTGCGCTATCAGACTGTCCAGCGTGTCGTAGAACCTACTCGTCTCCGTGTTGGCAGACTGTCTTCCACATGCCGTGATAATTAGCATTGTAAAAAGGATGACCGATAGATGTTTCATAGCTTTGCTGCTTTTAGTCTTTGTATTCGATGACAAAGGTAGTTTTTTTTATTGAAACCACCAAACAGGAAGCCGCAAAAATAGCCGAAAATACCTTAATACGGCTTGCAAAAGTTTTGATTTTAAGCATAGTGTCAACAAGTAAAACTTCTAATAACCAACAAGTTACGTTTTTGATTATTTAGATTTTTGTTAGGCCGACTTGCTTGTCCATGAAATACCCGCTACTTTTGCAGTCGAAACTGAAAACAACACCTAAACAATGTTTCAATATGTATAAGAAGTTAGTTAGTATAGTAGTTTTATTTTGTAGTTGTTGCTTTGCCACTGTTCAGGCAAAGGAACTCTTGGTTACTTCCCCCAACGGCACCGTGATGGTCGCTGTTGGGGTAAAGACCGGCAAAGCATACTACTCGGTAAAGTATGGTGAAAAAACGCTGGTAACCCCTTCGCACCTCGGCTTCCTGTTAGGCGACAGCCAGTTGGGCAATCACGTTACGATGACTGGCAAGCACAGCGATTCGAAGGATGATACCTGGGTACAGCCTTGGGGAGAGGACGAGCGCGTGCGCAATCACTATAACGAACTGACGGTGAATTTCAAGGAGAAAAATGGCCGACGCATGGATGTCGTGTTCCGCGTATTCGATGATGGAGTCGGTTTCCGTTACATACTGCCTAATCAAAAAGGTGAGAAATTTGTTATCCAGGATGAATTGACCGAGATTACCTTGGCGCACGACGCCAAGGCTTGGTCAATTCCTACCAATCGCACCGCTTATTTCGAAGGCATTTATACTTCTGATTTACTTAGCCAGAAGGATACCGTATGCACGCCGCTAACTATAGAATATGAGCGTGACCTGTTTTTAGCCATACACGAAGCAGCACTGGAGGATTATGCCAGTATCAACCTGACTCCGCGACAGGCTGAGAATGGTGCAGTCAGACTGCTGACGGCACTAAGTCCTTGGCAAAACGGTGTAAAGGTGTATGGCGAGGGGACGACGAAAACCCCCTGGCGTACTATTATAATAGGTAAGACCGCAGGTGAACTGATGACGTCACGACTGATGCTGAACTTGAATGAACCTTCAAAGATTACAGATACCTCATGGATAGAGCCAGGTCGCTATATAGGTATCTGGTGGAGCATTCACAAGAAGCAGAACACGTGGGAGATGGGTCCCACACATGGTGCAACCACACAAAACGTAAAACGATATATGGATTTTGCCGCTCGTCATGGATTCAGTGGCGTATTGGCTGAAGGCTGGAACCCTGGATGGGGCGAGGGAGAGCAAGTCTCATACCTGAAAACCTATCCCGATTTCGATATGGAAGAGGTCTGTCGTTATGGAGCTTCAAAGGGCGTTCGCTTCATCGGTCATATGGAGACATGGGGCAACAGTCGTCTGCTCGAGCAACAGATGGATTCGGCCTTCGCCTGGTTCAGTCGGTTGGGTATCCGTGCTGTGAAGACGGGCTATGTAGGCCAACTGTTCGATGGCAAGGAACTGGCTAAGTCACAGTATGGCATCCGCCACTACCGCAAGGTGATTGAGACCGCCGCCAAGTACCACATCATGATTGACAATCACGAGCCAGCCATGCCTACCGGCATCCAGCGCACATGGCCCAACCTGATGACACAGGAAGGCGTGCGCGGACAAGAGTACAACGCTTGGGACAGAAGGGGTGGTAATCCTCCGGCTCATACCGTCACCCTGCCCTTCACGCGTTGTCTGGCTGGTCCTACAGACTTCACCCCCGCTATCTTCAATTTCTCGGAAGTGGTGAAGGGAACACATCCCCACAGCACACTTGCCAAGCAACTCGGTGAGTTTGTGGTGATCTACAGTCCGTTGCAGATGGCTGCCGATGCCATAGAGAACTACGAAGGTCAGCCTGCACTCTCATTCATCGAGAGTTGTCCTACGACATGGAGCAAGACGCTGGTACCCAACGGTGAGATAGGTCAATATGTGACGGTAGCCCGCAAGGAAGGAAACGGCGATCGCTGGTTTATCGGCAGCATCACCAATGAGGAGGCCCGCACACTTCGCGTCAGTATGGATTTCCTGGATGCCGACAAGTCATACCGTGCTATCATCTATGAGGACGGTCCTGACGCAGACTACGAGCACAATCCCTATACGATGACCATCCGTCAGTTGGACGTTACCAGTCAGCATGAACTCATACTGAACCTGGCACGCAGCGGCGGTGCAGCAGTCAGGATTGAGCCAAGGAAAAAATGAAAAAAGTGAGAATTATTATCTCTTATTAATAACTTAAAATATCGTAAAAATGGAACAAAGAAAAGTGTTTTTCCGCCGTATGCTATCTCTGGCAGCGGCCATGCTTTTTACCTTGACCATTTCAGCACAGAGCACCATTAGTGGTCATGTGAAGGACGATACCGGCGAAGACATCATCGGAGCCAGCGTCGTTGTGAAAGGGACTCAAGGCGGCACCGTCACCGACTTTGACGGTAATTTTAAGGTTCAGTGTAAGCCTGGCACCACACTGGTCATCACCTATGTAGGCTTCGTACCTCAGGAGGTTAAGGCACAGGACGGCATGGACATCACACTGAAGGAAGACGTAGCCCAGCTGAACGAAGTCGTGGTAGTGGGTTATGGTTCGCTGGCTAAGAAGGAAATCTCCAGCTCCGTAGTGCAGATCAACAAGGATCAGTTCAACCAAGGTGCTGCTAGCGACCCCATGGCACTGGTAGCCGGTAAGGTGGCTGGTCTGAACGTGTCCACGTCAGCTGACGCGAATCCTAATGCCATGACCGATATCCAGGTGCGTGGTGCCGGTTCGCTGTCTGCCTCCAATGGTCCGTTGGTTGTCATCGACGGTATTGCTGGCGGCGACCTGCGCAACATTGCCACGCAGGATGTGGAGTCTATCACCGTATTGAAGGATGCCGGTTCGGCAGCTATCTATGGTACGCGCGGTGCCAATGGTGTCATCCTGGTTACGACCAAGAAAGGTTCTGGCACTGCCGGTGTCACCAACGTCACCTACGACAGCTACATCGCGCTGAACTTCCAGAAAGGAAAGCCTGATATCCTCTCTACCGACGAGTACCGTCGTTCACGCCGTGGTCCCGACTATGGCGCCGACACTGACTGGTGGAAAGAGATTACCCGTTCAGCCAGCTATAACCTGAACCAGTACATTTCTATCGACAGTTCTACCAAGAACGGCTACTTCGGAGCCTCCGTCAACTATAAGAAGGGCAATGGTCTTGACATTGTCAGCAACCGCGAGGAGTACGGCGGACGTTTCGTGATGGAGCAGCGCGTACTGCAGAACTATGTTCAGTTCAATGCCTCTCTGTCAGGCCGTAAGGTGCATGAGGAGTGGGGCAATGACGGATTGTTTGACACCGCGCTGACAACCAATCCCACCATTCCCGTCAAGAATGCTGACGGTTCTTACTTCCAGGCCAGTTCTCCGACAGGCGTTCACAATCCCGTTAATGACTTGAGGGAGAATGTGAGCCAAGGCGACCGTATCTATCTGTTGGGAAATGCTGATGTGAAGGTGAATATCCTGCAACTTGAGCAGCACAACTTGAACACGTCGCTGAGCTATGCGCTGCAATATAACGACCTGAAGGATAACTTCTACACGCCGACGAAGTCGTCGGAGTCGTATTGGAACGGCTATGCCGGTAGGGCTCGTATTAATTATCAGAAGTGGTGGACTAACCGCTTGGAGTGGCTTGTCAACTACACGATGACTATGGGCAAGCATCAGCTGAAGGCTGTCTTGGGATACTCCTGGGAGCGTAACAAGTGGGAACAGAGCGGCAACGAGAACATGGGCTTTGTATATGATGCGCTGTCTTATCACGGCATTGGCTCTGGCAGCTATCTGAAGGATGGTAAGGCTAATCTGTGGGCTGGCTCCTCGGAGTCTACGCTCATCGGTTTCTTCGGGCGACTGAACTACAACTATAATGATATCATCTTCGCTTCTGCCTCTATGCGTCGCGAGGGTAGCACTAAGTTCGGTACGAACACTAAGTGGGGTAGCTTCCCTTCGGGTTCGCTGGCTTGGGAAATCACGAACACGCCGTTCGCAGAGTCTGTCGGCGCCTTCTTCCAGAGTCTGAAGCCTCGCGTGTCTTACGGTGTGACGGGTCGTTCTGACTTTGATGCCTATAAGTCGCTGGCTACCTACAGCACTTACAGCTCGTACTATATCGACAACCAGTGGCTGAACGGCTATGCGCCGTCGCTGAATGCGAACCCAGACTTGGCATGGGAGAAGTCTACGGCGTTTAACGTAGGTATCGACTTCGTGGCGCTGAACAGCCGCCTGCGTGGTAGCGTGGAGTATTTCGACCGCCGTTCGAAGGACTTGCTCTATAACTATACGGCACCACAGCCTCCGTTCATCTACAACACCATTCTGGTGAATGTGGGAACTACCAAGAACACAGGTCTTGAGGTTAGCATCGACTATGACGTGCTGGCTAAGAAGGACCTGAAGTGGACTACGGGCATCAACTGGAGTACGGGTGACACGAAGTTGACCAAGTTGTCGAGTGATGTGTACCAGATGGCTTACCTCAACCTCTATCAGAAGCCGGGACCTGGCAGCAGTGAGTTCTTCTTCCGTGTGGAGGAGGGTGGCAAGATCGGTCAGTTCTATGGCTACGAGCATGCGGGTGTCGACGAGAATGGCGGTCTGCTGGTCTACGACAACGACGGCAACGCACAGGCGGCTGCCAGTGCCGACCCGGCATGGAAGCGTAACATAGGCAATGGCGCCCCGAAGCATTTCCTGTCGTGGACCAACTCGTTCAGATATAAGAACTGGGATTTGAGCACGCTCTTCCGCGGTGCCTTCGGCCACAAGATTTTCAATATGCGCAAGTATGGCATGGGACTGAGGGGTGCCGGTACGGAGAACGTTCTGCGCACGGCTTATACCGACGATGCCGACGTGTTCTCGAGTGGTGGTATCATCACCAGCTATTTCTTGGAGAACGGCAACTACTTCAAGCTGGACAACGTGACGGTGGGCTATAGCTTCGTGCCGAAGAAGCGTGAACTGATAGAGAGTCTGCGCGTGTACCTGACTGCCAAGAACCTCTTCACGCTGACGGCCTATAAGGGTAATGATCCCTCGATAGTCACTTCTACGGGTATCACTCCTGGCATCGACTCTAACAGTGCCTATCCTCAGGCTACCAACTTTACGCTGGGTGTCACGGTGAGATTTCATTAATTAAAACTGAACAGATCAAGTTATGAAAGCAATAAAATATAGCATTATAGCGATGGCTATGGGTATGGGCATGACGGCATGTACCAACCTGGACGAGAAAGTCTACGACCGCATCGACGCTGGTGTCTACTACCAGAACGAGGCGAGTGTGAAGGGTGCCCTGGCTGCCATCTATGGTCAGATGTCGTCGACACTGGCCGGTGAGAATTTCTTCCACCTCTCTGAATATCCTGCCGACCAGATTACGTGGCGCGTATGGAATGGTGGCCTGTGGGGATGGGACGAGGCCATGAAGACGGTGTTGTCGTGGCACAACTGGACTTCCGAGACGACGATTATCCGCGAGGCATGGAACAACTCATGGACGGGTATCGGACTGGCTAACCTGCTGCTGAACGACCTGCAGGGACTGAGCGCGGCAAGCATCGGCATGAGTAATGAGAAACTGGCTCAGTATGTGGCTGAGGTTCGCACACTGCGTGCCTGGAACTACTACTGCATCTTCGAGCTCTGGGGCGGTGCACTGCCCTTGAACACGTCGGCAGGCAGTGAGGTGCCTGGAACGGCTGATCCTGACTGGGACACCTCTTGCCGGAAGATCTACGATTTCATTGCCACCGAACTGGACGAGACTGTCGGCGCTCTGGCTCAGGACGATGCCAACCACTCGATGGTGAACCGTGCCAACCAGGCCATGAACCGCATGCTGAAGGCGCGTCTGCTGCTGAATGCTGAGGTGTTCATCGGCGAGAAGCACTACGACGAGTGCGAGGCGCTGTCGAAGGAGATCCTCAACGGCAAATATGGCAACTATGATCTTGACAGCAACTATCGTAACCTCTACAGTATCGACAACGTGAAGAGTCCTGAGGTGGTGTTCGCACTGGCTTGTGAGGACGGACAGGGTGCTGCCAATGCCATCTCGAACGTGCGCACCATGGTAGGCATGCCCTTGGACTACGAGCAGTATTTTGGACAGAAATACGACGGCATCGGTGGCTGGAACTGTGTCTGTCTGGTTCCGTCGTACGACAACTCAGGAACGGTGTTGCCCGGTGGTGGTACGATTGGTGCCAAGTGCTTCCTGGGTGACTATGGTGACAAGTTGGGTGCTCCCTATGAGCGCTTCGACGACCGTGACATCCGAAAGCAGAACTATGTCTACGACACGTCTACCAAGACACACGGACCGGGCATGTTCCTGAAAGGTCTGATACGTGCCAATTTCGGTACGGGCGAACCGATGGCGTCTGACGCCGAGCGCAAAGGACAGGACTTGGATTATGTCGACCAGTTGGGCACCTTCCTGAATGTGGGAAGAGACCTGGAGACCGTGATGAGTCCGCGCTGGGGCGAGAATAACTCGGGTATCCGTCTGGTGAAGTATCCGCTCTATCCCGCTGATGCCAGCGAAGGCTTCAAGTCTATCGACGACGTACAGTTCCGCCTGGCTGAGGTCTACTATAACATCGCCGAGTGCGAGATGCGCAAGGGTAATGGTAATGTCGCCAAGGAGTATGTCGATGCCGTACGCCAGCGTTACTTCAAGACCGGCGACCGCACCAGTGCACTGAGCATTCCCGGACCAGGCTTCACGGCCTTCGACATGGACTGGATGCTTTCTGAGTGGGGTAAGGAATACCTGGGCGAGGGCAACCGCCGTCGTACCGACCTGCGCCGCTTCGACAAGTTCACACAGGGCCAGTGGTGGTTCTGGGGACGAGCCACGGAGGATGGTGTCAGCCTGCCTGCCAAGCGCGACCGCAAATTCGAGTGGTATCCGTTGCCGCAGACGGCCATCTCCGTCAATCCGGGTCTCATTCAGAACCCAGCATATAAGTAAAACAACCTGTCAACAATAGGATAATAACCAATAAACAGTGAAGTTTATGAATAAGAAAATATATAGTCTGTTCCTCGCACTGCTTGCCCTGACGGGAGTGATAAGCAGTTGCAAGAGCAACGACGACATCGTGTTTGACCACGAGCGACAGCAGTTTGAGACGCGAGCCGACCGCATCCTGCTGGAATTCATTGCTCCCTTCGGCACTACGGTCGAAGAGGAGGTGTACATCATCGGCCCGTTCAATGGCAATGCGCTGACGCCCGACGAGGAGGGCAACTACGAAGAGCCTACCCTTGACGAGGCCTATAAACTAGTAAAGGCTGAGAAGAGCAATGCCAAGTGGGGCATCTATCTCGACCCCAAAAGCTTCGTCGACGGCAAGACACTGGCCGACGGTTTCCGCTTCTATTCCGTCTCACAGGGACAGGAGTATACCCTCACGGGAGCTGGTGCCGTGCATAACGACAATCCCGGAGTGGGCACGTTCACCAATATCTGGGGACAGCGCTGGGAGGCTTACTACTGGCAGGGCGGCGAGGCTCCGGAGCCTAAGCACGATGGTTTCTGCGTCTATGTGGACGACCAGACGGGCTGGGAGACACTCACCATGTATATGTGGGGCGACGTGAACGACCTCAATGGCGGCTGGCCCGGTATGGAGGTTACCGGTACGTGGAAGCATGGCGGTGTCGTCTGGAAGTACTTCGACTTCGGTGAGGCCAATACCGGTCTGAACGAGAACCTCATCTTCAACAACGGCGGTGCCGGTATACAGTTGGATAATTACAACTTCACCATCGACCGCAACATCTACCTGCGTGTTACTGCCGACGGCGTCGAGGAAATCGGCGAACCGGAGGGCGTGGCACACGACGGCTATGCACTGTTCGTCCTGAACCAGTCGAGCCAGACTGACCTGGCGCTCTATGCCTGGGGCGACGGCCTTAGCGATGCCAACGACCTGTTTGGCGGCTGGCCCGGTATGGCTCCCACCGGTACACAGGTCATCAATGGCAATGAGTATGTCTATTTCGACCTCGGCGAGAGCAGAACCGGTCTGAACGTTAACCTCATACCCAATAATAACAACAATGGTGTGCAGTGGGAAGGTGGCGACCTGAACTTCACCATCGACCACGACATCTACATCCGTATCTACGATGGTGGGTATGAAGTGATCGACAAGGACTATCAGCCCGGCGAGGGTGGCGACACGCCTGATCCGGAGCCACAGCCTGTTGCCGAGAAGGTTATCATTGCCGTAAAGAACAGCGTTGGCTATGCCGCTCCGCATCTCTATGTCTATGGCGACAGTGAGGCCTGCGGCGGATGGCCTGGTGCTGCTCCCGTGAAGACGACCGACAACGGCTGGTGCCTCTTTGAGTTGCCCGCCAACGGTAACTACAACCTCATACTGAATGACAATGGAAGTCCGCAGAAGGACGGTCCTGCCATATCAACCGCAGGCAGCCATTTCTTCGACGTCAATGACTCATGGGTGGAGTCTGCCAACACGGTGACCATCCAGAACAATGCCGGCTACACCGACCCGCGGCTCTATGCCTGGGGCGATGGCGAGATCTATGGCGGCTGGCGCGGCATCAAGCCCACCAGCAACGAGAACGGCATACTGGTGTTCCCCCTGCCCAACGACGGCGGCACCTACAACCTCATCCTCAACGGCGAGGGCGACGGTGTACAGCAGGACATCTCGCAGGTTGTAGCCAACCAGAGTTATTCGTTCACCGCAAATTAATGAGGTATGAATAAAAACTTATTGTCAATCCTGACCCTCGTCGCAGCGCTGCTTCTGGCAGCCTGCGGCCCAGGGAAGGGTGCGTTCTCGGTTGATGGTACTAAGCCTGTTTCACAGGAGAACCGCATCATCTACCAACTCAACGTGGGTGCCTTCACCCCAGAGGGAACCTTCAAGGCTGCCGAAGGGCAGTTGGCACGGCTGGACACCCTTGGTGTGGATATCCTCTGGCTGATGCCCATCTATCCACGTGGCGCGATGATGCACAGCCCTTACGCCTCGATGGACTTCCAGCAGGTAAATCCTGCATACGGTACGGTAGCCGATCTGAAGGCTTTCGTGGCCGCTGCTCATGAGCGTGGCATGAAGGTGTGGCTCGACTGGGTGCCTAACCATGTGGCCGTGGAGAACCCCTGGGTGACAGAGCATCCAGAATACTTCACCAAGGATAGCAAGGGGCAGATGATTCACCCCCATGGCTGGGGCGATGTCTACGAACTGAACTATCAGGACGAAGGACTCGTCAGCACCATGAACGATGCCCTGCGTTTCTGGATTAACGAATGCGATGTCGACGGCTTCCGCTGCGACTATGTCAGCAGTCCTACCATCCCTGTCAGCTACTGGCAGAACATCATTGCCGAACTGAAGAGCATGAGTGCCAAACGACCAATCGAATTCCTCAGCGAGACCGATATCAGCAACCCGGAGAATATCCGCATCGACTCCTGCGGATTCGACTATGACTACGCCTGGGACTTCCAGGGTGCACTGGCTTGGAAATTCAAGAACAGCGACAGTGCCGACACGCTGAGGATGCTCTGCGACAAGTTGCTGGAGGCGTCGAAGGCTATCAAGAACCGCCGCATGGTCTATCTCACCAACCACGACCAGAACTACAACGACGGTGGTCACACGCTGAAGGATTTCTATGGCGACAACCGCTACCTGCTCACCGTGCTGGAATTCACCTTTACCGGTATGCCGCTGCTCTATCAGGGACAGGAGATTGGCGACCCCGACACGTTGAACTACTTTACCGACGGCAAGGTGAAGTGGGACCGCATCGACCGTAAGATGCAGCACACCGTGCGCACCCTCGTGGCACTCCACCACACACAGCCCTCGCTGGCTGCCGATGCTCCTGTGGAATATGTCGCCACCGACTGCCCCCAGGTGCTGGCCTATCAGCGCGGTCCCGTGCTCGTATTCCTGAACCTCGGAACCGCCCCCGTTACCCTTCGTTGCGATGCCTTTGCAGCGGGTAAATATACGCAGTGGCTCAACAGCAAGACCATCGCTGACGGTCCTTCAGCCACCGACGTCACACTTGATACGGAAGTCCCCGTCGAACTCGACGCCAAGGGCTTTGTAGTTTACGTAAAACAGTAATCATTGCTTCATCAGAAAATTACTGTTTGTTAGAGTTAAAATTTTAACGACATTCGGGCTGGCTGCTCTGGGAAGAACGGCCACCCGCTTTTAAAAAGATACGACAAACAATGAAAAGAATTCTTATTTATCTCTTTGCACTGCTGCCTATGCAGATGCTGGCTGCTGACTATGTTGATGACATCAACTCAGCCGCCGCCAAGAATGAAGCAGGCCATCAGGTCATTTACGAAATGAACGTCGGTGCCTTTACCACTGAGGGAACGTTCGCTGCTGCCCAGCAGAAACTGGGTGAACTGAAGACGCTGGGTGTCGACATCCTTTGGCTGATGCCCGTCTATCCGCGTGGGGGAGGCATCAACAGCCCCTATGCTCCCACCGATTTCCAACAGACTAATCCCAACTATGGCACCATCGCCGACCTCAGGAGTCTGGTGACGGCTGCTCACAATCTTCATATGCAGGTGTGGCTCGACTGGGTGCCTAACCATACGGCTACCAATGCCACCTGGGTGACCTCCCATCCTGAATACTACAAGAAAAATGGAAGTGGACAGATGGTTCACCCCAACAACTACAGTGATGTCTACCAGCTGAACTATGACAATGCCGACTTGCAGAAAGCCATGACAGACTGTCTAAAGTTCTGGATTGACCAGACCGATGTCGACGGCTTCCGCTGCGACTATATCAGCAGTAAGGAAATTCCCGTCACCTACTGGCAAGCTGCCATCCCTGACATCAAGGGCTACAAGGCTGGCAAGACCATCACTTTCCTTGGTGAGGCGGATATTGCACAGGACGTGACGCGCCTGAAGACTGCAGGCTTCGACTACGACTATGCCTGGGGCTACCAGAGCAGTCTGGTCAACTATGGCAGCAATGGTGTTTATGCCGCCACGCTGAAGGCCAATGCCAACACCATGCTCAACGCCTCCAGTGGCGTGTCGTTCGGTCGGATGCTCTATTTGACTAACCACGACCAGAACTACAACGAGAGCAAGAAGACGCTGACCGAGAAGTACGGCCAAAACCGCTATCCGCTCACCGTGCTGGCGTATACTCTCTACGGCATGCCTCTCATCTATAATGGTCAGGAGGTCGGTGGCAATCAAGTACTCGACTATTTCACCGATGCTAAAATCAATTGGAGCACTAAGGACGCCAAGATGCACCACACCATCCGCACGCTCACCGCGCTGAAGCATGCCGTGCCAGCTCTGGGCGACAAGGTGGGCGTCAACTGGGTTACTATCAGTCCGGCCAATGCCAACGTGCTGGCCTACACCCGCAAGTCTGGCGACAGCGAGGTACTGGTCGTGCTCAACATGGCGACTACTCAAACTTCCGCTACGCTCACAGGAATGACCGCAGGAGCCTGGAGCCTGTGGCTTAACAGCGAAACCATTGCCCAGGGGGTCAGCCGTAAGACACAATATTTTTCGGTCACACAGAGTATCAGCCTTGAGGCCAAGGGCTACCGCGTCTTTGTCTGTGGTTCCTATCCTGAGGAAGAACTGCCAGCTCCCGAGGTCTATACACCCACACTGGAGACCGCTGACGAAATCAGTGTTTTCTTCGAGACTGCTACCGAGCGCGACTACGCCGTCTGGGCATGGGGCGACTTGGGCGGTGGCGAGGCCTACTGCATCAATACCTCTTGGCCCGGCGATGCCATGACGCTGATGGGACAGACCGACACAGGTAGCAACATATACAAATATACCTTTACAAAGGTAAGTGAGGCACCTGCCAACCTGATTATCTCCTACAATGGCGGCAACAACAAGATTTACGATGGCGTCAACTTTGTCAACCACGGCTACTATGTCGAGGGCAACAACACGCCCACGCAGGTCATCACCACTACCGGCATACAGAAGTTAAGTGTTGAGAGGTTAGAAGCGAGTGGAGACTTCTACGATCTCAGCGGCTGCAAAGTTGCTACGGCAGCATCCGCTACGTCACTTTCGAAGGGCATTTACATCCGGGGTGGAAAGAAGTATGTCATTAGGTAAAAGAATCAGCGTATCTGGAATAGCAGACAGGTAATGATCCGTTATTGGCTAATATTTAGTCCGTCCCGACGGACTGCCAGTCCGAACGGGTCGGACTGAGAGTCCGAAGCCTACGGACTCCCGGCTACCATTAATACCCAAGGTTATCTCCCCATAACCTTGGGTTATTTTGTAATAACCGTCCCTTATCTGTCAATAACCGTACCTTATTCGCACCCCCAAAAAATAGTTTTTTCGATTTTACCCTCCCTTCCTCCCTTTTTCGCTCGGAACCCCTTTATTTACTGGGGTTCACGGACGGGAGGGAAAACAAACATCCCTCCCGTCTCCCT
>NZ_FNRE01000007.1 GCF_900107705.1 Prevotella sp. tc2-28 | reverse complement strand
CACAAGCAGATGCTGCACATGTAGAGGAATCAGAATCAGCTGAGCAGACCCAGAAAAGCTTCGAGTATCGCAAGGGTATGAAGTATCAGACGATGTTTGCAGATAACTGTGTTTTACATGAGTCTGATGTGAATCTTCTCCCTGAAGGAGCAACCATTATCAAGAGCGTTTACGAATCTACATACGAGCAGGTATCCTATATTGTACAGCACGATTACGAGATGATTATCTACAAGGATAAGGACGGCATTATGCGCAAGGGCTATTTCCCCAAGGTTAGCGCTGAGTCAGAGAACGAGACCGTAATAGATCGTTTCCCTGGCACTCATGCTTCTTGCTCATTGCTGGCCAATCTCGTATTCAACAAGTATCACATGAATACCCCAGTATATCGCGAGATGGTGCGCTTGCTGAACAACAAGATGAACGTTAGCCGCAATACCGTATACAACTGGTTTGTAAAGGGCTCTGACCACCTTAAGAAAGTGCTTCCTGTACTGAAGGAAAAACTGCTTGCCAAAGGTGCAGTCGTAAACTGCGACGAGACATGGTGTAGAGTGAAGGTAGCCGGTAAGTACGGAAAGAAATACATCTGGTGTATGGTGAACAAAGAAGCTAAGGTAGCAGTCTATTTCTACGACGATGGCAGTCGTGGACGCCAAGTGCTTCGCGACTTCCTTGGTAATACTGAAATTGATGCACTCCAGTCGGACGGCTTTAATGTTTATATGTATCTGGACAAAGAGCTGGTAGATGTGGGCCACCTGTGCTGTCTGGCCCATGCAAGAGCTAAGTTTAAGTATGCTCAGGAACAAGGCAAGGATGCTGATGCCGAATACTTTATCTCGAACATCGGAAGACTGTATGATCTGGAAGAACAGTACCGATTGAGACATCTTACTCCACAGCAGATACTGCAAGAACGGCAAGGAGAGCAGACCGCCAAAATAATACAGGAAATGCGGCAGCGGTTAGACAAACTCCTGGCTGATACAAGTGGTATGAGAGGTAACCTGATGCACAAAGCTCTTAATTATCTGAACAGTTTCTGGAACCAGCTCATCCTCTATCTGAAAGATGGCCGGTACAGTATCGATAACTCACTTGCAGAACGCACCCTACGCCCTATGACAGTAGAGCGCAAAAACTCGCTGACTTTTGGTAGCCATGATGGTGCTGAAGTATCGGTCATTTACCACACGTTTATTGAGACTTGTAAGATGTGTGGCGTATCAACGCTTGAATATTTTAAGGAATTCTTCAAGGCAATCATGCAGGGAAGAACCGACTACGAGAATATGTTACCGATGACCATCGGTATTAAAAAATAATAAAGTTTAATACGATTTAGACGCTTCAGGTAGCGATAGCTGCCCTAAAAGGCTGTTTTTAAGCTTGGACGTCAAAATTGACAGTTTACATGATATAATTTTGTTTTGTGATAAATTCATGACGAAAGACTATTTGATATATTCATTTGATATATTTGATACGCTTCTTCTTCGTCCTTTTGCAGAACCGCAAGAGGTATGGAAGCAAATAGAAGAAAAAGAACAGGCTCCGGGCTTTACAAAAGCCAGGAAAGCAGCTGATGCGCAAACTTTTAAAGAGGCAATATCTAGAGATGGTGAAACAACAATAGAGACAGCATACAACTTAATTCCGCAATTCAAACATCTAATGCAGAAAGAAATGAATTTGGAACGAGAGGTGCTTCGTGCGAATCCTGAAATGCTTAATATGTGGGGAGAATTGGGGGAGCAAGGAAAACGGCGGATAATTGTTTCTGATATGTATCTTCCTTCTGATTTCATTCAGAGTGTTTTGCGTGAGAATGGTTTTGATGGATGGGATGGCTTTTATTTGAGTCGTGATTATGATTGTAGAAAGTCTTCAGGCAAACTTTTTGAGGTGATGCTTCAAAAAGAGGGTGTATCTCCTGATAATATACTACACATTGGAGATAACGTGATTTCTGATGTTAAGATGCCTGAATCATTAGGTATTCATACTCATTACTATAAGAAAGTGATAGATCGCCTTTATGATGTATGTCCTTTCGTTCGTCATGTAAATAGTAAATTGGCTGGAGTTTTAGCTTTTGGATGGCACCGATTCTGTTTAGACCATTCCAATGTAACATATTGGCATCGTCTCGGTTTTATGATGGGAGGTGTCTTAGGTTATATTTATGTGAAATGGATTGTCGAAACCGCAAAGCATTTAGGTAAAGATAGATTGATGTTTGTTGCTCGTGATGGGTATGTGTGGAAGGCTATTTGTAATGCGATATACCCAGAAGTGGAAACAGAATATTTTTATGCACCGCGACAGACAAGTATAGCTATACTAGGAGCTATAGGCTCTGATCCTTGGGCTATTAAGGATAGGCAGAACTATATAGAACAGCATCTGAAAGGAGTTGATACAGATGCTATCCGTAGGGAATATAGGAAATATATTAAGCAATTCAACATAGACGAGCATACAGCAATGATTGACGGATGCTCCTCAGGCTTTTCTGCACAGCGACTGGTTGAGGATGCTGTTGGGCGCAACGTATTTTGTTTCTATCTCCTTTCTATGGCTAATATGCATAGCGCTGCAGCATTATATTCTACACATCTTTATTCTTTGCAATGGCAAATGCTTTCAGAGTTCTTGTTCGGATCTCCAGAAAAACCTATTAAGGATGTCTCAGTCGAAGGTCCAAATTATAAACACTCTGTTTCAGAGCAAGAAAAATTCAAGATAAGTGTATCGCAAGAAATTACGGATGGGGCTGTGGCATGTGCGAAAATTTTGATGAATGAAAAAGTAGAAATTACTGCGCCTTATTGGCAAGAGTATATAAATCTTTTCATGCTCAATCTAACTGTTGAGGATTCTGCGTGTCTTTCAAGAGCGAAAAATGCTGCAGATGTTGAACAGAAACAATTTGGTGGTGTCATATACAAACCATTAAAACATGGGGTGTATTTTAAAAAGCTGGGGCCTCGTTCTGTTTCATTAAACTATGTATGTGACATTTCTCATTATTGTTGCTTCCTGAATCGTAAAGGATTCCACTATTGGAAGAAAGATTTAAGTACAGAAATTGGTAAAATAGTTAATAATTGAGAAGAAGATATTGTCCTCCCAAATGAATAAATACGATTATCTGATAGTAGGCTCTGGCTTATTTGGAGCAATATTCGCCAACCGTGCAAAACAGAAGGGTAAGAAATGTCTTGTGATAGACAAACGACCACATCTGGGTGGTAATGTTTATTGTGAAAAAATCGAAGGCATAAACGTACACAAGTATGGTGCACATATCTTCCATACATCAAACAAAGAAGTATGGGATTTTGTAAATAGCATTGTTCCATTTAATAGGTATACCAACAGTCCTATAGCAAATTATAAGGGGGAACTCTATAACCTTCCCTTTAATATGAATACCTTCTATCAGATGTGGGGAGTGACGACTCCTGAAGAGGCAAAGGCAAAGATAGAAGAACAAAAAGCAGAGGCGGCAAAAAGGCTTAATGGTAGAGAGCCTCAGAACCTTGAAGAACAAGCATTGGTTTTAATAGGAAAAGATATCTTTAAGAAACTTATCAAGGAATATACCGAGAAACAATGGGGTAGGAAATGCACAGAGTTGCCGGCATTTATCATCAAACGCCTCCCTGTACGTATGGTCTTCGACAATAACTATTTCAATGATAAATATCAGGGAATACCTATTGGAGGATACAATAAGCTAATAGAAGGCCTTCTAGAAGGCGTTGATTGCCTGACAGATACCGATTTCTTCAATTCTGAATACAGGGATTGGCAGAAATATGCTAACAAACTCGTATATTGTGGACCTTTAGACCAATACTTCGATTATAAGTATGGCAAACTGAACTGGCGTACGGTTCGCTTTGAGACAGAGACGAAAGATTGCCCAAACTATCAAGGCAATGCTGTTGTCAACTACACTTCTCGTGAAGAACCATATACTCGCATCATAGAGCATAAGCATTTTGAAATGTTTGGTCAGGAAGTCTATGATTGTCCCAAGACTGTCATCTCTAAAGAGTATAGCTCCGAGTATAAAGACGGAATGGAGCCATACTATCCTGTAAACGACGAACAGAACAACTTTTTGGCAGAACAATATCGTAAACTTGCGGAGCAAGAATCTGACGTTATTTTTGGTGGTCGCTTAGCCGAATACAAGTATTACGATATGGCACCTGTGATAGAAAAAGTATTAAATTTAAAGATGATTTGACATGGAAAAACTACTTACTATAGTCATTCCTGCTTACAATATGGAGTCCCTGTTGCCCCGTTGCCTTGACTCCATCTGTATAGAGAAGGTTATGGACCGCGTACAAGTATTGATCGTAAACGATGGTTCAAAAGATAAAACTTTGGAGATTGCACAAACTTATGAGTCGCGGTATCCCCATTATTTCACTGTTGTTGACAAACCCAATGGCAATTACGGTTCCTGTATGAACGTGGGCCTTTCTTGTGCCGAAGGAAAATACTTCCGTACCCTTGATGCTGATGATTGGTACGATTCGAAATCTTATGAAAAATTCGTGGATGAATTGGAAAAAACGGACGCAGATATGTTGTTGTGTGAACGGAAAGAATTCTATGAAGCAAGGAACTGTTTTGTAGATATCACCTTCAACAAAGATGTTCAACTCAACAAAGACTTAATCATTAACAAAAAATTCTGGGGAAATGATAGTATCAAAGCAAATGTACTTGTTCCATCCATCTGCTATAAAACATCTATCCTTAGGGAATGCAATATGAAATGGACAGAAAATGCATTTTACACAGATACGGAATACGATTATTTCCCATTGGCTTTAGTTAAAACCATTAGATTTATTCCATTGACTGTATACATTTACCTCATTGGACGCAATGAACAATCCATAAGTTCTGAAAGTATAAAGAAAAATTTTCGTTCCTTTTATTTGGTAACTAAGCGTATCATTAGTAATTTAGTAGAATCTTCGCAGAAAGAGAGTGAAGTATATCCGTTACAGGAAATGCATTCAATTCGGATCTTACGTTTTATTTATCAATCCTTACTGATACAAGGAATCGATTATGCGAATGAAATAAAGGAAATAGATGAAATCGTCAGTAAAGATATTTTATTATATGAGAGAACGAACAAAATTGATGTTTATAGGAACTATTACTACGTTGATGCCTACCGCCATAATAAACTAAAATTCATGTTAATTTATACTGATTACAAATTGAGACGTTTCCTTCACAAATTATTTAAAGAGGAAAATAATCCAATGCCAATTACGTATAGATGAATTGACTGTTTGTTACAAAACGTGCAGATATATGATTAGTGTAATTATACCCGTATATAATTCAGAGAAGTATTTGGATGAATGTATAGGAAGTGTTTTAGGGCAAACATATCAAGACTTTGAATTATTATTAATTGATGACGGGTCTATGGACAACTCATTGGAAATCCTGCATAAATGGAAGGCAGAGGATAGTCGAATTATACTATTAACTCAGCAGAATTCTGGAGCTTCTTCTGCCAGGAATCGAGGATTAGAAACGGCTAAAGGTGAGTGGATTGTATTTGTTGACTCAGATGATAAGGTCTGTTCTAATTATTTGCAAGATTTGTACGATGCTACTCAAAAAGATTTAAATATAGATTTATGTATTGATGGCTTATCGGTTTATAGTGAGGGGAAGTGGAATAATGATTGGAACTTTCCTGAAATAATCTGTCCTATATCAGATGCAAAAACTCTTTTTGGGGAAATTAAACTTCACAAATATGGATTCTCTGTAGGGAAGTTATACCGAAAAAGAATTATAGAGAACAACAATTTGGAATTTGATGTCAAGGTTTGTATAGCAGAGGATATGATGTTTATGGTAAAATATATTATAGCAGCATCACAAAGACCAAATTCAAAGATTGCTTTTATTAATAAGTGTAACTATAAATATTATATTCATCAAGGTTCATTGTCGACAAGTTGCTCTTCTTTTGATAAAGAGCTGTATAGTTTGAATGAATACAAAAATATCATTAATAGTATTTGGTCTGTATTTAATATAAATGACATTTCGATAAAATATACTATGATGTCTCCTGTCTCATTTTATATGGATCGTTGCTTAAATTCTATTTTTCAACGACCTGTATCTTCCAACTGGAGAAAACAGTTAAAAATGATTAATCGAGACGATTATCAAAAGTATAAGAAATGTAATACATCGTTTGAGTCATTATTGAAATATCTGTTTGTTCACCGCTTTTGGTTCCTTTTATACTTGTTGAGGAGATGAAGAAGATAGATGAGATTCATCTATAGATGATAAGTTGAGGTGTCGCTTTTGAAATATTGTTCTTGGTATGGGTGGGGGATAATGTTGCCTCTGGAATTGAAAAGGCCCTATCTGTTTCGAAGACTGCAAAAGTTCGTGAAGACAAAAATCTAGATGTAAGAAGATTATTGTCCTTGTTGGATTAGTATAATGAATTTGTTGGGGAACGATAGGATGTTTTTGAAATGTCGATTTCTGAATTTGTGGAAAAGTATCATCAATGAGGAAAAAATTAATTAAACTGATTTATTGGGCAGATCAACCCAATTTCGGTGATTATTTGTCTCCATATATTATTGGGAAATTATCTGGGGCATCCATCATGCACAAGATAGCATCAATACCATGGGCAAACTTGTTGAAAATAATTATAGGACATCCTGGCGAAATTAAGGATTTACCCAATTATGTTCTTCCATGGGAGCATAATTTTATTGGTGCCGGTTCTGTAATAAGTTATGGAAATTCTAAATCAGAAATCTGGGGAAGTGGTTTTATGAATAATAGTGATGATTTTCACGGGGGGAAAATACATGCTATTAGAGGAAAATTGTCTGCAAAGAAAATAGGATCTAAGTGTGAAATTTATGGTGATCCAGCTCTATTGTTGCCAGTATTGTACACTCCAAAAGTGGAAAAAAAATATGATATAGGCATCATTCCCCATTGGAGAGAAACATCGTTTTTTAAGAATAAATATGGGAGCAAATACTATGTTATTGACATGGGAACAAAAGATGTGGAGAAGGTTGTGGATGAAATCTGCAGTTGTAAAATGATCCTCTCAACATCTTTACATGGTATCATTGTTTCTCATGCCTATGGTATTCCTGCAATCTGGATAAAAGAAGGTGACATTAATACTGATGGTTTTAAGTTTGGGGATTATTTCAGTTCTGTAAATATTGATTATTATTCTGGCTTCGAACATTATAATGAAATATTGCAGTCTTCAGTGCACGTAAAAGAATTCTTTAAGGAACATGAAAACATCTCATTACCTCAGGTAGCTATTAGGTCAATTCAAAAAAATCTTTTGATATCGACTCCTTTTGAAATTTTAGAAGAATGGAAACAAAAAGGCTCTCAATTATAATTCCAATACATAATACAGAGCAATACCTGTGTAATTGTCTTGATTCTATTCTTTGTCAAGTTGGACCCAACGATGAGATTATATTGGTAAATGACGGCTCGACAGACAATTCTCTTGTTATATGTAATCATTATAAAGAAAAATACCCTCAATTAATACGGGTTCTTAATAAAGATTATCAAAGTGGGCCGTCTGATTCTAGAAATATTGGTAAAAGAGATGCGCTTGGTGCATATATCTGTTTTATAGACAGCGATGATTGGTTTTCTTCATCTGCCCTAAATGACATGTACGAATATGCAACGATTCATGAATGTGAGATAGTGCAAACGGGTTTTTACTATGCTTATGAAGATTATTTGCTATATAACAAAAAGCTAATAAATAAATATCCGTATCCTCAAACCATTTCGAGAGAAAAAGCTATGGAGCATCTTGTAAAAGATGGCTTATTTACAAATTTTATTTGGGGAAAAATATATAAGGCGGAATTAGTTAAGAAATACGACTTCCCAATAGATGTGAACATGGGGGAGGATATGTTTTGGCAACATTTGGTCTTACACGAGTCAAATAGGGTAGGCATGATACCAGCTGCGAAATATTATTATCGCCAAAATTCTCAAAGCTTGTCTAATGTGTTTTCAGAAAGACACGTTACTTTATTAAAGGCATTTGATAATAGACTGACTTTCATAAAAAAGTACTATCCGAATTTGGTTCCAGATATGCTTTATGTTTATTGGAAACAAACGTATCAAAGTCGTATTATTGCAAAAAGGTTAGGAACGGATAATTGTAAGAACATCTTTGATACTTATTGGATGATGTTTAATGAGAAATATGGCTCAGAACTTAAAAGTTCTGTTAAGAGGTTAGATTATATGCTTTATAGTCAATCTGAAACAGCATTTAAGTGTTATACTTTTATAAATAGAGTTATTGGCCATTTTGTATCTGATTTCAAGAAGATTCCAGTGAAGAAATGAAAAAAATATTGTTTGTAATAGATTCACTAAACATTGGAGGTGCGGAGAAAAGTCTAGTATCTCTATTGAATAATATCGATTATAGTCGATATAACGTAGAGCTTCAATTGTTTGGATATGGCGGCGGGTTTGAGAAATTCTTGCCAAGTCAGGTCCATTTGTTGCCACCTTTACAATTGTCCCGATTTCTAGACAAGGGATTCTTAGGGCAACTAATATGTTTAGACAAGAAATTAATGGCACGACTAATTTATAGTATATGGATAAGGTTAAAACAGACAAATCATACAGATAAAGCTAGAATATATTGGCAATGCTTTCATAGCTATATAGAAGAAAATCCTTGTTGTTATGATGTGGCGGTTGCTTATGCACATAATATTCCAACTTTCTATGTCGCAGAGAAAATTAAAGCGAAGAAAAAATTAGCTTGGATCAATGCTGAGATCCATTTTTCAAGTAGGAATAGAAGTTTCCAACGTCCTTTTTATGGTCAGTATAATAAGATCGTGTTGGTTTCAGAGAAAGTTCGCCAGGTGATAAGGGAGCAATACCCTGAATACGAGGGAAAGATGATGATTATAAAAGATATTGTTGACGCAGATTTTATTACGAAATTATCAAACCAAGCCATAGGTGAAGCGATAGATGAATCAAAGCCCTGTCTTTTAACGGTTGCGAGGTTAGAAAGATTTCATAAAGGCTACGATATCGCAATGGAGGCATGTAATATCCTGAAGAAAAGGGGAGTTAAGTTTATTTGGTATGTAATCGGTGATGGAGAATATAGAGACTCCATGACAGATTTCATCACAAATCATTCCTTGAATGATACTTTTGTATTATTAGGGAAGAAAAGCAATCCTTATCCCTATTTTAAGAAAGCTACAATATATGTCCAAACTTCAAGAAGAGAGGGCTTTGGCTTGTCAATAGCAGAAGCCAGATTGCTGAATTGCCCTGTAATAACTACGGAATTCGGAGCTGTTTGGAATCAAATGGTGCAGGAAAAGAACGGCTTGGTTGTTGCTCTAGAGCCTGCTGCAGTTGCAGATGCAGTTGAACGCTTGCTGAATGATCAGCAATTATATAATCACATTGTTGCTTATCAGCAGCAGGAGAAAAAAGGTAATACAGAAGAAATCGAGAAGTTCTATCAACTTATAGGTGATTGATGGAAACAAACATAAAAAGAAATTCGAGTATAGAGCTATTGCGTATATGCCTGATGTTGATGATTATTGCTGGTCATGTGATGATACAGCATAAGACTCCTTATTCATTAAGTAATAGCGACGAAATCATCAAACTTTTTTTTCGTGGGGCATTTTGTGTAGCGGTAAATGCATTTGTGTTGATCTCTGGCTTTTTCGGAATTAAGTATAAGAGAGACCGGCTAATAAGCCTCGTCATGCAGACTTTCTTTTATTCCGTTGTATTTATGACCTTGGCTATCGGGATGACATGGCATGAATTAACCCCGAAGACGGATATATTTGCGCTAATACCTGTTCTGACCAAGCGATATTGGTTCGTAACTTGTTACATTGTCTTGTATATCATTTCACCTTGGTTGAATATATGGGTGGAAGCACTAGAACGAGATATTTTTAAAAGATTCCTAGTCGTGGGCTTTCTTGTTGTGTACGCATGGCCAACTTTCAACTTTTTGTTGAATGCGCCTCAGTTCATTGAAGACTCGGGGTATGGGATAGTAAATTTTGTCTATTTGTATTTGTTAGGTCGTTATCTCCGTATTCATTATGTAGAAAAACATAATTCTCGCTATTATTGGGGGGGGGGTATCTTGTGTCAGTGGTGCTACTTTTTGTATGCCAATATTCAATTTCGTGGTTGCTAGGGTTTGAATTTACTTCGTGGAATTCGTATAACACCATATTTTGTTTCGTTGGTTCTATATGTTTATTCATGGCATTTAAGAATATGACAATACATTCACGTGTTATCAATTATTGGGCGAAACCTTGTCTGGCTGTATATCTGATTCATATGGCTCCTTATATATTGGGTAAGATTTGTGAGGTCGTCGGTATACAACAATTCCATGGCGTGTCTTGGCTGATGGTTATATTAACATTCCCTTTTGTCATTTATTTCGTTTGTGCTGTGATAGATATGATCAGACTGCATACTATAGGAGGATTAGAGAACCGAATTGTTTCATTGTTGAGTAGAAAGAATGAATAAGAAAAGAATTTTTATTTCTATGCATTATATGGAACTTGGTGGAGCAGAAATGGCTCTATTGGGATTATTACAAGCATTGGATACAAGTAAAGTTGAAGTTGATCTTTTCATTAATCAACATACGGGGCCTCTTATGGCTCATATTCCTCCAAAAATAAACTTATTACCTGAGATTCCTGCTTATTCTGCCATAGAGCGTCCTTTGAAGGATATTTTATTAGAAGGGCATCTGCCTATTTTTCTCGCTCGACTTTGGAGTAAATGGAAATACAGTAAATATCTCCGATCACTGCAAAAGGAACAACAGAACGAAGGTAGCATTACTCATTATGTCTTTGATGCCGTATCTCCATTTCTTCCATCCTTGAAGCATCTTGGTCACTATGATCTTGCAATAAGCTTTCTTGACCCGCCCCATATTGTCCAAGACAAAGTTGATGCAAGCATTAAGATGGAATGGATACACACAGATTTCTCTACTGTAAAAACAAATAAGGAAGTATGTGGCCCGAGGTGGGCAAAAAATGATTACATTGTATCTATTTCAGATGCTATAACAGAGCAATTCCTCAGAACCTTCCCTGAGTTGAAGAAGAAAATCATAGTAATTGAAAATATAATATCAACTGACACAATTAGAAAAAAAGCAGATGCATTCGATGTGAGCGAAGAAATGCCGCATAATAATGGAGAGATACATTTGCTTTCAATAGGGCGTTTTTCTGATCAAAAGAATTTTGACAACATACCTGACATCTGCCGTCACCTAAATTCTCAACTCTCAACTCTCAGCTCTCAATTAAAAGCCAAATGGTATCTTATAGGTTTTGGCGCTCAGGAGGAACTAATTAAACAGAAAATAATAGAGTGTGGCATGCAGGAACATGTCATTATATTGGGAAAGCGGGAAAATCCTTACCCATATATCAAGGCATGTGACATATACGTACAACCATCACGTTATGAAGGAAAAAGTATTACTGTACGCGAGGCACAGATTTTATGCAAGCCTGTAATAATAACAGATTATCCTTCAGCACATAGTCAAATCACAAACGGTACAGACGGCATTATCTGCCCGATGGATAATGCATCAATTGCAAACTCCATTATGAAACTATATGAAGATGTTGAGATGCAACAAAAAATCAAACATTATTTAGCTACACATGATTACGGATTAATGTCTGAAGTGAACAAAATATATAAGATTCTTAATATTTCATAAAATTCAAATATATTTTACAATGTTTAGAGATGATACTCTACATGTAGTCTTAGCTACAGATGACAACTATGCAGAATTTGTATCTGTAGTTATTGTTTCTATTCTCCATAATAACAAACAATTTGAGTCTATTCATATTCATCTGCTTGCTAACGGGGTCTGTCCTGAAAATATAGAGAAATTAAGACGTCATCTACCCACAGACAAAGGAGTGTTGCATGTGTACGACATTAGTGACCTACAGCAACGCTTAGGTATTGAAGTTCCCAACACTATAGCCTTAAGTGCCTACGCTCGTCTTTTCATGGCAGATATTTTGCCTTATAATTTGGAGCGCGTACTTTATTTGGACTGTGACGTAGTGGTGTCTGGTAATATACAAGACTTTTGGACCGTTCCATTAGGCAATAATCTTATCGCAGGAGTAAGAGACACACTTCCCAACAGC
The DNA here is from genome assembly GCF_900107705.1 of Prevotella sp. tc2-28. Lineage (GTDB taxonomy): Bacteria > Bacteroidota > Bacteroidia > Bacteroidales > Bacteroidaceae > Prevotella. The sequence goes on along the minus strand of NZ_FNRE01000007.1, from coordinate 169,490 downwards.
TCAGCCAAAAATGACGTAGGTTTAGCCAACGATGCAGAATATCTAAATTCGGGTGTACTGCTCATAAATCTAAAATTATGGCGTGAAGAAAAGACGCGTCAGAAATTCGTTGATTTCTTATATGCTCATAATGGACATGTTCATCATCATGACCAAGGTATCATTAACGCAGTTTGTAATGGTCGCAAGTATGTTGTACATCCATGCTACAACCTTACATCAAATTTCCTTTCACATCCATTTCAGATGTTGGTCAAAACTAATAATCCATTTTATACGGCACGAGAAGTAAACGAGGCAAAAGCCAATCCTGCTATTATTCATTTCACTCAAGGATTCTACAATAGACCATGGATTGCCAATTCCAATCACCCTTTCAAGGAAGTTTACCTTAATTTCCACCGGCAAACAAGGTGGGCGGAAGAGCCTCTTAGATCTGATAATCGCTCATTTGTGGTACGAATATTAAGTTGGGAGTTTCTAAACCTTCCACTTTGGGTATATAATACCACGCAAAAAATAATGTCATTTATACTTAAGATAAAAAAATGGCACCTAAAATAATACATTATTGTTGGTTTGGAGGAAATCCACTGCCCGAGTCAGCAAAAAAATGCATAGCAAGTTGGCGGGAATACCTGCCAGACTATGAGATATGGCAATGGTCAGAGGGATCATTGCACGACAACGTTAACGATAACGAAAACGTTTTGTTTGATAAGATTTTATCGTTTGATGTGAATAGCATTCCCTATACGCAACAAGCATACGAGGCAAAGAAATATGCCTTTGTGAGTGATTATGCGCGCTTTTGGGTACTGTATCATTATGGCGGGTTGTATTTTGATACGGACGTAGAAGTCATTAAACCCTTTGATGATATTGTTGCCCGAGGAGCATTTATGGGCTTGGAGATTGATGGCTTAAAGAAAGGTACTAAGATTGCCATAAACCCAGGGCTGGGTCTTGGAGCAGAGGCAGAGCTTCCGATCTACCAAGAAATTCTTAATGGTTTTACACGAATGGCCTATTATGGGGCAGATGGGAAGAGAAGCAATTATACGATGATTCCGATGGTGACGGATTTGTTTCTGGGAAAGGGACTTGAGGCTAATGGAAAGGTGCAGTCGATATGTGATGTTACTATATATCCGCAACGTTTCTTCAATCCTTATAATGGAGTTACAGGAGAACTCTCTATAACGTCAGATACCCATAGCATTCATTGGTATTCGGCTACATGGATGGAGACAAAATCAAAATGGATTGTGAAGTTAAAACGAACGATTCGAAGTATAATACGCTTATGACAGATCACGCATTATATTCTTTGATTTATATACTGATTACCTGGTTCGTGACACTTGTCCAAAGTGGACAGGTGAGCAGAATGAGTAATCAGGCTCTTTTAGGACGGGCTAACTACAAAAAAGGTGTACTTGTGCTGATGGCCTTTCTAATCATCTTAATGGGACTTAGACCTGCTGGGGTCGGAGGCGATACTGGCGCCTATATGGGTAAATATCGAAAGATGATGAATGGTTTATATGACCCAGGAGAGTCTGTAAGTGATTGGCTGTTTTCTAGCTTTCAATATACCTGCTCACAGATGATGCCAGTTTCTATGTTTCTTCTCCTGGTTTCATTCCTTTATGTATATGCTGTATATGTTGCGTGTAAACGTTTCGCATTGAATAATGCAACGTTCCTAATGTTATGTGCTATCGGTGCGTTTTCTTTCTTCTCGTATGGCGTAAATGGTATTCGTAATGGATTAGCTACGAGTTTTATAGTATTAGCAATAGCCTATATTAAGGGCAATCGGGTAGAGAAATTATGGTGTGCATTGTTCTGTTTTATTGCTATAAACATACATAAATCGACTGCCTTGCCTATGGCTGCAATGTTATTTTCTTATTTCTATAAGAAGCCCAGATTTATGTTTTATATATGGGGATCTGCGGTAATAGGTAGTATACTGATGGGCGAGCGTCTAAGCGGTCTATTCATGTTGATTGGGTTGGATGGACGTATGGAACAATACCTAACTCTCGAGAATACCGAGGAGACAGAAGAGGCAATAGCTAATGCTGGTTTCCGATGGGACTTCCTGTTATACAGCGCAATGCCCATCTTTTTAGGTTGGTATTGTATATTTAAAAAGAATCTTTGTGACCTTACATACCATTTGCTTCTCGGAACTTATATATATGCTAATGCTGTGTGGGTTATTTTGATTCGTATTCCTTTCTCTAATCGATTCGCATATCTCTCATGGTTTTTATACGGAATTGTGTTGGCTTATCCGCTGTTTAAATTTAACCTCTGGAGAAATCAAGGCCGAAAAGTACAACTGATTATGATGGCTCACGTCACTTTTACTTTTTTGATGTGGTTTTATACAGGATTGTAATAATATGAATAGTGAACTCACATTAACCATATTTACACCAGCCTATAATCGGGCACATACCATCGGGCGGACTTATGAGAGCCTGTGTTGCCAGACATGTAAGGATTTTGAATGGCTGGTGATAGACGATGGGTCTACGGACAATACCCGACAATTAGTGGAAGGGTGGATAGCAGAGAATAGGATCCCTATTCGGTATATCTACCAGGAGAATCAGGGTATGCATGGGGCACATAATACGGCTTACAAAAACATACATACAGAGTTGAATACCTGTATTGATTCGGACGACTGGATGCCTGACGATGCAGTGGAAAAAATAGTGTCGTTTTGGAAACAGCATGGTTCAGAACAGTATGCTGGTATTATCGGTCTTGATGCAACGGAGGATGGAAAGGTTATAGGAGCTAAGTTCCCTGATGATTTGTTGGTAACGACATTGCGTGACTATTATGAGGAACGGGGAGGCTCTGGTGATAAGAAACTGGTCTATAGAACTGATGTTATCTGTAACGTACCTGAGTATCCGTTGTTTGATGGTGAACGTTATGTCGGATTGGCCTATAAATATCATTTGATAGACGTGCAATATCCGTTATTGACTTCCAATGACGTCTATGTCATTGTTGACTATCAAGATGACGGGTCGAGTAGGGGCATGTGGCGTCAGTATTGGAATAACCCCAAGGGATTTGCATTTCTTCGGAAGTTTGATATGCAGCAGACGCACTCGTGGAAACGCAAAGTAATGGATAACATTCATTATGTGTCACATTCCATTCGCTGCCGAAATGTACATTTTTTGCAAGAATCACCCATGAAATGGCTGACATTATTGTCTTTATTCCCCGGTGTTATATTATACCTATTCAATAGGCGTCAGGTTATTAAGGGGAATCTTTATAGATAATGTGTGATGAAAATACTTCACGTCATAACATCGCTTCATACAGGAGGAGCGGAAACGTTATTGGTTAATATCATTCCTCGCTTAACAGCTTTGGGACATAAGGTGGACATTGCCGTTTTCAATGGAGCTTATACACCTTTAATGGAACGATTGGAGAAAGAAAGTCCAGAATGCAAAATTTACAAGTTGGGACATTCGTATTATAATCCGTTGTATATCGTCAGGCTGATTGGGATTATGCGTAAATATGATATTGTTCATACACATAACTCTTCGCCTCAGTTATTTGTTGCTATAGCGAATATTATTTGTGGGAAGAAACTTGTTACAACGGAACATAGTACCAATAACCGGAAACGGGAGCAAGGAGGAATTTTGCGTTTACTTGATAGATGGATGTATAGCCGTTACCACCATGTGATATGCATTTCTGAGATTGCGGAAAAGACATTGAAAGACTATTTAGGTCGTAGGAAATATAACATTTGTACCATTAATAACGGTGTTGATGTACAGAAATTCCACGATGCATATCCAATAGTTGCCCTCAAAACTAATAAATTTAGTATTGTAATGGTAGCAGGCTTCAGAGAGGCCAAGGACCAGGATACGGTAATAAAAGCTTTGTCCTTATTACCCAAGGAACAGTATGAACTATGGCTTGTGGGTGATGGTGTCAGAAGATCGGAATTGGAGAATTTGATACATGAATTGAGCCTGCAAGATAGTGTGAAACTTATGGGTGTGAGAACGGATGTCCCTAATATCCTCCAGACTGCTGACGTTGTTGTTATGTCTTCTCATTGGGAGGGCCTTTCTTTATCAAACATAGAAGGGATGGCTGTAGGGAAACCGTTTGTCGCCAGTGATGTCAATGGTTTACGGGATGTAACAGATGGCTATGGCATCCTTTTCCCTCATGAGGATGCGGAAGCATTGGCAAAGATTATTCAGCATTTACATGATGATAAGAAATATTACCAAGAAATAGCTGATAGATGTTATGAGCGTGCAAAGCAGTTCGATATCAAAAAGATGATTGATGCATACGCACATGTATATGAAAAAATATGAGTAGTAAAACAAAAATTATTCGAGCTTGTACAGTGTCTATGTCTACGTGTTTCGTAGAAGGGATGCTGCCTGATTTGAAGAAAAAGTATGAGGTGATACTACTGTCATCACCAGGACAAGAACTAGACGAGGTAGAGAGAAAATATGGCGTGCGGGGGATTCGCGTGCCTATGGAGCGGCATATCTCGCTGATGCGGGATGTGATGGCGCTATGGAGACTAATCCGGATTTTCCGACGAGAACGTCCGAAGATGGTGCACTCCATGACGCCAAAGGCTGGACTGCTGTGTATGTTGGCTGGTAGGCTGACAGGAGTGCCGGTGCGTGTGCATACGTTTACGGGACTGGTATGGCCTACATCAACAGGACTGAAACGAAGGATACTGATGGCAACAGACAGACTGACCTGTGCCTGTGCAACGCATATCATACCGGAGGGGAAGAGCGTCATGAATGATTTGCGGAATCATGGAATTACAAAGAAACCGATGAGGGTATTGGGCTATGGTAATGTCAAAGGGGTTGACATGGATTATTACTCCAGATTAAGGGTTCAGGATTCAAAGTTCACAGTTGATTTGATGGCAAAGAAAGACGATTCGCTTGTTTTCCTCTTTGTGGGTAGAATCGTTAAAGACAAGGGTATCAACGAGCTGTGTAGGGCTTTTAATCTGTTGTCTGGATTCGCTCCAGCAAGACTGATTCTTGTTGGCGATTATGAGGATACGCTTGACCCCATCAGTGCGGAGGCTCGAAAAATAATCAGTGATAACCCTGCCATTGAGGCTGTAGGACCTAAGTATGGTGATGAGCTGTTGGCCTATTATGCTACAGCCGATTGCTTTGTGTTCCCTAGTTATCGTGAGGGCTTCCCGAACACGGTGCTGGAAGCTGGTGCAATGGGCTTGCCTTCAATCGTTACTGACATTAACGGCTCAAGGGATATCATCAAGCAAGGAGAGAATGGCGTTATCATTCCACCAATGGATGAAAATGCCCTGTTTGATGCCATGCTGACCATGCTGAAAGATAAGAATAGTCGTGAGTGGATGGCAAAGAAAGCTAGGGGCTTGATTGCCTCACGATTTGAACAAAGCTTTGTACGTAAGTGCCTTTATGACTTTTATGATGAGATATTATAACGGGAACGGGAACGTTAACCTTAACCTTAACCCTAACCCTAACGATCGCTCGAGCTTGCTCGCTTGCCGCTCGGCTCTGCCGCTTTCACCAAGCGTAGCGACTGAAAGAACCGAAGGGATGCAAGAACCTTAACATAGGGGGATAAAGGATGTTATATGCATTAGCACATATCATAAGAGACAGGATGGGCTGGCTCTGGGACTTCGTTGAGCAGATAAACTCAGGGTTGTTCTCCATGAGATACGGTAGACGATTGAAGGACTTTTCATTTACTACCGTACCTGTGGGCTATGAGGTGATGCAACTGCGTGATGTGCCTACAGAGAGGATGGTGGCGTTCTTCGGTCGACAACCGGAGGAGGCCTTTACCTATTTCCGTCCTCATGGATTCGATGGCAAGAATATTCAAAAACTACAGAGGAGTAGGGCTTTCCTGGCTTATGTGCTATTAGATAAAGAGAAGAACGAGATTGCTGGCTATTGCTTCAACAGGAGCTTCTTGCATGGTGTAGGGTTCCGTGGTAGAATGGTGGACATCAACTATCGGGGAAAAGGGCTTGGAACAGCAATGAACAGGATGCTGAATGAGGTGGGATTTGGAATAGGTTTGCGCCTGTTTGAGACAGTATCAAAGGATAACGTGGCGTCCTATCGCTCCGCACTTGCTGCCAGCAACGTGAAGGTGGTGAAGGAACTGCCAGATAATGAAGTGTATTTGGAGATTATTTGCGAGGGATGATGTTAAAGTATGTTTTTGATAGGGTTGTGGCTTTTGTGGGACTGGCTGTGTTGTGGCCTGTGCTGCTGATAGTGGCAATTCTGATTAAGGTGAAGATGCCAGGAGGACCGGTGTTCTTTGTACAGAAGAGGGTGGGGAAGGATGGCAAGTTGTTCGACTGTCACAAGTTTCGCACGATGAGAGTTAACGCTAACCTTAACCTTAACGCTAACCTTAACCTTAACGCTAACCTTAACGGGAACGGGAACGTTAACGGGAACGGGAACGTTAACCCTAACCTTAACCTTAACCTTCTTGAGACCTACGGAACAAGCGAGCAAGCTCGAGCGAACGGGAATGGGGGATGGTCGACGGTGAGTGTGGCTGGGGATGGTCGTATTACACCGTTGGGTGCTACGTTGCGTCACTATAAGTTGGATGAGCTGCCGGGGCTATGGGATGTGCTGATAGGTAATATGAGCTTTGTCGGGCCTCGCCCTGATGTGCCAGGGTATGCGGATCAACTTCAGGGAGACGATAGGGATGTGTTGAAGTTGCGGCCTGGGATTACAGGGCCAGCGACGCTGAAGTATCGGAGGGAGGATGAGTTTCTTGCTGATGCAAGAAACTTGGTTTACTGTTTACCGTTTACCGTTTACGGTATTACAAAGGAGCAGTTTGACGAGATGACGGATCAGGAGGTTGCGGAGTGGTATAATGACAATGTGATCTATCCAGATAAAGTACGTCTGAACTGTTATTACTACCGACACTACTCCTTTGTCAAGGACATCCAGATGATTCTCTGCACGGTGCTGGGGAAGAAAATGGAGTATGCGGGGGAGGTGATTTAGTTTACTGTTTACAGTTTACGGTTTACCGTTTACCGTTTATTGTTTAGGGGTGCTCAGGCGAGCAAGCTCGGAGTCCTGTTTACCGTTTATGGCGTACGCATTTGAGAATATGAAAGCGTGGCAGGAGTCACGCAAGTTAGTGGTTGAAGTTTATCGTTTGTTGGATGAATTTCCCAGATTTGAGACGTATGCACTATGCGATCAGATTCGTCGTGCAATAGTTTCTGTTCCTTCTAATCTTGCAGAGGGTAGTGGTCGATTGTCCATTAAGGAACAATTACATTTTTATGAAATAGCATACGGGTCATTGATGGAGTCATATAATCAGTTAATAATAGCTGTCGACTTGAAATATATAAGTGAGAAGAGTCTTGAGACAATTCGCCCTCAGATAGATGTCGTGGCCCGCATGATGAATGGACTGCGCTCCTCACTAAAGAAGAAAATGGAAGAAACCGTAAACTGTAAACCGTAAACTGTAAACTAAAAAAGAAACGGTAAACTAAAAAAGAAACAGTAAACTAAAAAAGAAACAGTAAACTAAAAAAGAAACAGTAAACTAAAAAAGAAACAGTAAACCGTAAACTGTAAACTGTAAACTAAAAAAAAACTGTAAACTAAAAAAGAAACGGTAAACCGTAAACTGTAAACTGTAAACTAAAATAATGACACGACTGACGATATTTACTCCGACATATAACAGGGCATACATCTTAACGAAGTTGTATGAGAGCCTGTGTGTACAGACGTGCCAGGACTTTGAGTGGCTGATTGTGGACGATGGATCTACGGACAACACGAAGGAACTGGTGGACGAATGGATAGGGGAGGATCGTATCGTGATCCGGTATGTCTACCAAGAGAATGGGGGTAAGATGCGGGCTTTTAACAAAGCGGTGTCTTTGGTTGATTCTGAGCTGTTCGTCTGCGTTGACTCGGATGACCAGCTGACAACGGATCATGTGGTGGACGAGAGCTTGGCATATTGGGATGAACACAAAAATGAGGTGTTGAATAAGCCAATAGCTGGGATGGTCTCTCTTAGGCTGCATAAGCAGCGTACGAAAGAGATACCAGAGAAGCTAACGCATGGTAGCCTGCATCAAATATGTACGAATTATCAAGGGGAGACAACTATCTTCTTGGTGACGAACATCTTGCGGAATTATCCATACCCCACATTTGAAGGGGAGGATTTCATAACGGATGTGTATATTTACGACCAGATAGATGAAGATTACTGTTTCCTGTTTCATCCATACTATTCCCAAGTGTGTGAATACCATGAAGATGGCTATACAAACAGCTATAGGCGGTTGTTGTTCAGGAATCCTCGAGGATATCGGGAGTATCATGCGCAACGACTGCGCCTGAAAAAAACGGGGGTGGTGAAAAGTATGATATGCTATATCGCCCTTTCTTTGTTTATACATGATCATACCATGTTCTCGAAGTCTCCTAACAAGTGGATGACCATTCTGCTATACCCATTAGGATGCTTGAAATATATGTATGACCGTTTTCAGTTGAAAATCGAATTGTAAGATGCAGCAGATTCCTCTGATTATTTCATCTTGCGATAAGTGCAGTGACCTTTGGTTCCCCTTCTTTAAACTTTTGAAGGAGTATTGGCCTAAATTTGAGCGTAAAGTCTATCTATGTACAGACACCCAACAATTCTCAGTGACAGGATTTGATATCTCCTGTCCTTTGAATATGCCTAAAGGAAGTACATGGTCGGAGAACTTGATGTCGCTATTGGAACAGATGGACGAGGAGTATGTGTTGATGATGTTGGAGGATTTCTGGCTGAAATCAAAAGTGGATGTCCTTCAATTGCAGCGATGTGAGCAAATTATGACTCAAGATGCTGGCATCGGCTTTATCTGTATGGTTCACCAGTTAGACCCCTCTAAGGAGAACCCCGTCTCAAAGGATTATCCGGAATTAATAGAATATGGCTGCAATACGCCCTATCGTGTTACAACACAGGCAGGACTGTGGCGACGTGATTATCTTTTGCGTCTGTTACGGCGACATGAGTCTGCTTGGTGGTTTGAGATGTTTGGCAGTAAAAGAAGTCGGCGCTACGCCTATCGTTCGTATGTAGTGAATCGCTCCATCTTTGAATACGACGATGGTGGTGTGTTGTTCCGGGGCAGTTATGTTAGTGAATATGTGGAGCGTTTCGTGAAAGATCATAAGATTATGTTGAATCCTCAGAGACGAATAGACAGTAAAGCAACTTTGATGACAGAGGTCTCTGAGAATAGCAAAACGCAGAAACTGAACCCGCGTTTTGTCTTTAATTATATCCGATCACATTTCTAAGTCATGAAGGGCGACACACATAAAAGTTTGCTGTGGAGTGGTATTCAGCAGTTTGTCGTGTTTGGCATTCAGTTTGGCGTGGGTATTGTCTTGGCACGGCTTTTGACACCTTTCGATTTCGGGGTTATCGCCATGCAAGGCGTATTCTTTGCCATCTCTAATGCCTTTATCGACTGTGGACTGGAAGGGGCACTAATTCAGAAAAAAGAATGTACCCGAGAGGATGCCAACTCTGCTTTTATCTTTTCAGTTACCATCAGTGTGGCGTTGTACCTGTTGCTGTTTTTTGGAGCACCATTAATCCAGGATTTCTATCAGACACCGAATTTAGGAAAAGTGTTACGCGTATCGGCACTGGTATTGATGATTAATGCTGCGGGTATTGTGCCGCGTTCATTACTGCAAAGGCAGTTGCGATTTAAAGAATTAGCCATCGCTTCTACGACGATATATTTCTTTGCCGGTGCTGTGGCTGTGTATATGGCGTATCATGGTTATGCCTATTGGGCATTGGTTGGGCAGACTTTGCTCGCTGCTGTCTTGATTAATATCGCCTATTACGTTTATACGCGCTGGCATCCTACCTTCAAATTCTCAATAGAGTCCTTCCGCCAGTTGATAACCTTCGGTCTGCCGATGCTTCTAACGGCATTAGTATATGCACTCTATAATAATATTTATTCTCTGGTGATAGGCAAGCGCTATGACGCACATCAATTGGGATTATATAACCGTGCGGAGAATTATTCTGGTTATGTGTCGTTGAACTTAAGCGATATGAGCATGCGAGCCTTGTATCCCATCTTATCAAGGGTACAGGATGACTTGGAACAGTTGAAGGTCGCAGCTTTACGCATCTTACATACCTCTGCCTTTATCGTGGTTCCCGTCAATGTGTTCCTATTGGTAAAGGCGGAGGATATTATCCGGATTCTGTTGACGGAAAAGTGGTTGGAAATGGCACCACTGATGCAGGTGATGTGTATCTCCAGCATGACGTATGTAGTGTCGAATCTGTATTTAAACTTGTTCAAAGCCATTGGGCGTACACATATCTTGTTTATCTGTGAATTGATCAAAAAGATTCTCGGAATTCTAATCCTGCTCATAACGTTTCAATATGGGTTGCTGGTGATGGTGTGGGGACTGCTCGCTTATGCCGTCATCAATATCTTAGTGAGTTCCTATTTCGTCTATCGTCTGGTCGGTATCACCTTGCTGGAGCAAGGACGCGAAGTGTACGTCGTTGTTATGAATGCTTTGTTGCCGATACTTTGTTGTGTCCTAATAAGTGCCTTGGTAGATGACCTTTATATGCGTTTTGTCTTATCTTTAGCTGCTTATTTTGTGTCGTATGGTTTGTTGGGATGGCTGGTGAAGGATAAAGCGATAGATTTCTTAATGGGGTATATTAAAAAATAAAACTCAAGATTCTCTTGGTTTTTTACTCGCTTATTCTTTGACCTAAAGGTGCAAAGCGACAAGTCGATTACGTATCTTACACCTTAGGCACAACATGAAGCTTTTTTTTTGCTTTTTCTTGGATACTCCCTATGTTAGGTCAATGGCTACTCGCGAGCTCTCCTATTTATAACGTGACTTCAGCCGATATTCAGGAATTTATCAAGGCGAAAGTGGCTGGTGGTGGATGACGGCTCAACAGATGGTACGGATGAACTGGTAAGGGCATGGCTGAAAGAGGGGGAATTTGATATCCGTTTATTCTACCTTGAGAATGCAGGAAAGATGATGGCACATAATAAAGCCGTTGAAGAAGCGAAAGGTCTGTTGTTTATGTGTCTGGATTCTGATGACTATCTGTGTTCTGAAAGGGTGGTGGAAGATTGTCTGAAGTTTTGGGAAGATAATGTTCATTCGGATAAAGAACAAGACGATATATGCGGTTTTATCGCCTACAAATGTTGATTTGATATTGTCTTTACAACTGAGTAATGATGGTGAAGAAAATTATATATAGAAGCACATTCTGTGTGATGTTGTTGGCATTGGTCTGGCAGACAACAATGCATGTATGGGATTATATTCATGGCGTTTATGGCTATGATTATGGCTGTATCAATGAAATGCTTGTGAATTATCAAGGAGGTCTTGTTAGAAGAGGCTTGTTTGGGGAGTTGCTTTTCCAGGCAAGAGGAGTCTTTGATTTCTCGATAGCAAGTGCCATTGTCCTGTTGTATTATGTTAGTGTCGTATTATTAACAGCTCTTCTTGTTTGGCTGTTTAAAAAGAATGGATGGTCATTGTTTGTGCTGCCATTCCCGATGTGCTTGTATGTGTACTTATGTGATCCTTATTTCCTGATTGGCAGACGAGACTGTTGGCTGTTGCTATTGGCGTTCCTTTGTTACAAGTGTTATTATGAATATGTAAAAAAGGGGGACATAAAGTGGATGCTGTTATGTAATGCTGTAATGATATTAGGTCTTTTGTTACATGAAGCCTCTTTGTTTTTTATGCTGATACCAATTGTGCTTTTTGATATGTATCATTTATATATAACTCAGACAAGAGGAAAGGCTGTTCTTTTCCTAATTTCTCATTGGTTATTTCCTGTATGTGTATTAATTGTTTTAATCACAAAGCATGGTGATAGTGCATTAGTGGCGCAAATATGGAATTCCTGGAGTCCATATCTTTCTGTCTCCGAGGAATTAGTTAAAGAGTCATATATGAGCAGGACAATGAATTGGTCTTTGGAATATGATATTCAAAATGTTACATTTCCAAGTGTTTGGATGCCTTATTTTATCTGGAAAATACCTGCATGGCCATTTAATTTGTATCTATTTGTTTGTATTTATTATCTTGTGACTCGATTTAACACCATTAATGTTGGGATCTGGAAAGTAAATAAAGTCAATAATGTTTTGTTGAGTAATGTTGTCATATTGATGCTTATTTGTATTTTCCCATTTATGTTATTGGTCTCATGTGATTGGGGACGTGATTTCCCCTATTGGGTCATTGGGTCATTGATGTTCTTTCATTTCTTCCATCGGAAAGATGAGTTTCCTATATTCCTAACGCGAATGTCAGAGAGATTCCAAGGATGGATAGATCGGGTTCCGGTTCTGAACACCACATGGGGCTATTTCATATTAATAATGACTTTACCTTTGGGATTTATGCATGCCAGTGTTTCTGGTATGTTTCCGATTATCCCCCTGCAATTGAAACATCTTATATTGACAGGAAAATGGATTGTTCTTGCGTAGCATCCGTTGCTGACTCTTGCTTTTGAATTAAAATATACAGTTTATAAATGGGGAATGTGGCGTCATCCGTTATAAATAAGATACTCACGCTCGAAAAAACTCAAGATTCTCTTGTTTTTTTACTCGCTTATAAGTACCTTTGACCTGCGGTCTTAGGTAGGCGGCATCTCGGAAATAAAAATAAATTTGGATTTATTTTGTATTTCACTCGATTTGCACTACCTTTGCAGAAAAATATTGGAATGAGAAAAAGGATTTATTTATGTCTGGCTCACATGAGTGAGGCAGGATTGGAACAAAAATATATCAAAGAGGCTTTCGATACCAACTGGGTCGTTCCATTGGGACCAAACGTGAATGGGTTTGAAAAGGAACTCGAAGAGTTCTTGCGTGTTAACCCTAACCCTAACCCTAACCTTAACCCTAACGGGAACGGGAACGTTAACGGGAACGGGAACAAAAGGGTGGTGGCGTTGAGTGCTGGGACGGCGGCAGTGCACTTGGGATTGATAGCGTGTGGGGTTGGTCCCGGGGATGAGGTGATTGTGCAGTCGTTTACGTTCTGTGCATCTACTCATCCGGTGGCGTATCTGGGGGCTACACCTGTATTGGTGGACTCGGAGCCTGACACGTGGAACATGGATCCGGAGCTGCTGGAGGTGGCTATTAAGGATCGTATCGCCAAGACAGGAAAGGCTCCGAAGGCTATTGTGCCAGTGGCACTCTATGGCATGCCTTACAAGGCTGACCGCATCATGGAGATTGCCAACAAGTACGGCATTCCTGTGGTGGAGGATGCTGCCGAAGGGTTTGGCTCTCGCTACAAAGGACAGGTGCTGGGCACGTTTGGTAAGTTTGGCGTGCTGTCGTTTAATGGCAATAAGATGATTACAACCAGTGGTGGCGGTGCGCTAATCTGCCCTGACGATGAAGCTTGGCAGAAGGTGATGTGGCTGGCAACACAGGCACGTGAGTCCTATCCGTACTACCAACATGAGACCATTGGATACAACTACCGCATGTCGAATATCTGCGCCGGTATTGGTCGTGGACAAATGACAGTGGTTGAGGAGCACCTGAAGCACCACAGGCATGTGCAGGCTCTTTATGAGGAGCTGTTGGCTGATGTGAAGGGTGTTCATGTGCATCGCCAAATGAGTAATGAGGAATTAGTAATGAGTAATGGAAATGAGGAAACGAAGAAATGGATTTCCGAACACGGGAATACGCCAGTCTTCGACTCGAACTACTGGCTTTGTACCATCACCATTGATGAGGATGTGAAGGTGAAGGGGCAGGAGGATGCGTATAAGACCATCGTGACGGGGGCTGTAGGTGGTGCCGCAGGTGTGATTCATACGGCAGCAACAGCTACGACGGACTGTCAGCCTAATGATAACGTGGAGGCGTTGCGCGTGTACTTGGATCAGGCTCAGATAGAGGCGCGTCCGGTATGGAAGCCAATGCATTGTCAGCCAGTCTATAAAAATGCACCAGCGTATGTGAATGGCGTTTCGGAAGGTATCTTTAAGGTGGGTATGTGTCTGCCTGCCGGTCCTTATGTCAGTGACGAGGACGTGAGATATATCGTGGAGACTATCAAGGCAGCTATTGCCTGATTAAAAGACGAACAAATAACAGGGTTAGGCTATGGATAAACTGTTTTACGAATTGATGCAGGTGGCTATCGGACAGCAGAACTGTCTGAGTCGCGGACCAGAGCCAGAAGAGTGGTTGGTGCTTTATCAGAAAGCACTGAAACAGCATGTTGTAGGCATCTGCTACAGGGGCGTGGAGAAACTGTTTGAATTCGGACTGCGCGCTCCTCAGGAGGTCAGCCTCGACTGGATGGCTGGAGCGGAGGACATCCGCAGTGCCAATGTGCTTACCGACAAACGAGCTGCCGTGCTGCAGCAAAAGCTGACGGAGCGGAAGATCTACAACACCTTGCTCTTGGGGCAGGGCGTGGCCCATTACTATGGTGCTGAACTGAAGGATTTGCGACAGCCCTCAGGCATCGACGTCTATGTGGACTGCGGTCATCAGAAGGCGGTAAAGTTCGTGCAACAGACTGGGCGCCAGGATATTCGTCAAAACCATCATCAGGTGTGGATTGACGCCTGGGAAGACACTCCTGCCAGTCTGTTGACACAGGTGGTCCATACCAAGAGCCTCTGGAAGAATGAAGTCGCCCAACGTTGGTTCCGCCAGAATCGTGAACAGTTGTATCGTGAAGAGCGTGGATTCGTGTTGCCTACTTCCAGCATGCATGTTGTAGTGGTACTGCTCAGTCTCTACGAACAGACACTATATGGTCATGTGGACATGCGCCAGCTGATGGATTGTTTCTTTATCTTGAAGAAGGTGCAGGGTCGTCCTGTCACGTTCAAGGGTGAACAGTCGGTTGAAGGTGCCGTGAAATCACTAGGCATCAGCCGCTTTGCCCGTGGTGTGATGTGGGTGATGCAGGAGGTGTTTGCCGTGGATGCTGCTCAGCTGCCATTGAAGCCGCTGGAGAAAGAAGGCCGTCTGCTGTTGCAACAGGTGATGGATGGTCGACGGGTGTGGCCATTGGTCAAGTGCTATCCGATACAAATGATGTGGAACTTATTATAATTTAAACAGATGAGACAGATTAAGTGGATGTTGTTTTGCGTGATGGCTGCTGTGATGATTGGCTGTGGCACCACCAAGACAGTACCTATAACAGGACGCCAGCAGAGTCTGCTGGTCAGCGACGGTGAGGTGCTGAGCCTCTCCACCCAGCAGTATCAGGAATTTATGAAGAGTGCCAAACTCTCTACCAACAGTGCCAACACCGCCATGGTGAAGCGGGTGGGAGAGCGTCTTGCTACAGCAGTGACCAACTATCTCAAGGCGAATGGCATGGCTGCTGACGTGCAGTATTATAAGTGGCAGTTCAACCTGGTACAGAACAATCAGGTGAATGCATGGTGTATGCCTGGTGGACTGATCTGTGTCTATGAGGGACTGTTGCCCGTCACCCAGGACGAGGCCTCGCTGGCCATTGTGCTGGGGCATGAGATAGCCCATGCGGTAGCTCGCCACTCTGCTGAGCAGATGAGCACTCAGATGAAGCAGCAGTACGGACTGCAGATAGGCTCTGCCGTGGCAGGAGCCATTGGCGTGGGCAGCACTGCACAGAGCATTGGTCAATGGGCCTTGTCGCAGCAGTTTAACTTCAAGAACCTGAAATACTCACGTAGTCATGAGAGTGAGGCCGACCACCTGGGCATTATCTTTGCTGCCATGGCAGGCTACGACCCGCAGGTTGCCGTCAGCTTCTGGCAGCGCATGGCTGCTCATACCGGTAGCAGTCAGAAGTCAGACCTCTATAGTGACCACCCCTCTGATGCTACGCGTATCAAGCAGATACAGGAGTGGATGCCGGAAGCACTGCGCTATTACAAGGGGAATGGCAAAACCATTAAAGCCAGTCAAACGAGCAAGACGAGTAAAACTAACCAGTCGAACCTCAAAACGATTCATATCAAGTCGAAATAACTCACTTGACCATCCATTTGAGGCGTAGCGAGTTGAGCACCACGCTCACCGAGCTCATGGCCATCAAGGCCGAAGCCCACATAGGCGTTATCTGGAAATGGATAACGCCTTTTAATATGCCTGCCGCCAAGGGGATGCATACCAGGTTATAGATGAACGCCCAGAAGAGGTTCTGGTAAATCATGCTGACGGTCTTCTTGGAAAGACTGATGGCCTCAGGGATGCGTCTTAGGTCGTCGCCCATCAGCGTGACTTGGGCAACGTCCATCGCCACATCAGTGCCTCGCCCCATGGCGATGCTCACATCAGCGCGAGCCAGTGCCTGAGAGTCGTTGATGCCATCGCCAACCATGGCTACCTGCTTGCCTTGTGCCTGCAACTTCTTGACCAGGTCTTCCTTGTCCTGAGGCAGTACTTGTGAGTGGTAGTGAGTGATGTGTGCCTCACGGGCAATAGGGGCTACCCGTTCTTCCTTGTCACCACTCATCAGGTAAATGTCGATGCCCAGATTATGCAGTTGCTGAATTGCCTCACTGGCATGTGGCTTCAGCTGTTCTGCGGTGAGGGCAGTGTCCTTTGGAAGCGTCAGCGTACCGGTCTTATCCATGACCATCGCATCTATCTGGCGCAGTCCTTCCAGTGCCGTGGCATCCTTGATAAGGATATTCTTCTCTGCTGCCTTGCCAATGCCTACCATCAGGGCAGTGGGTGTGGCCAGTCCCATCGCACAAGGACAGGCGATGACCAAGACAGAAACTGCTGAGAGAATGGCCTGCGGCAGATATGCCTGTCCACCAATGAGGTACCATAAGAGGAAGGTCAGCAGGGCGATGCCTCCTACGGCAGGAACGAAGATGAGGGCGATGCGGTCTACTGTCCGCTGGACAGGGGCTTTCGAACCTTGTGCCTCCTGTACCATGCGGATGATGTTGGCGATGACGGTTTTCTGACCGACTTCCTCTGCCTTCATGCGAAACGTACCTTCACGGACAATGGTGCCTGCCAGTACCTTGTCACCTCGCTTCTTCTCTACGGCGACGGATTCGCCGGTAATCATACTCTCGTCGACAGAAGAAACGGTATCGCCTACTACTTGGCCGTCAACAGGAATCTTCTCACCGGCATGTACCTCGATGGTGTCGCCTTTCTGCAGGGCTGAGATAGGGGCGTCAACGGGGGTGCCATCGACAATGAGACGGGCTGTCTTGGGGGTGAGTCCCATCAATGCCCGAATGGCTGATGCCGTGCCATGCTTGGCGCGTTCTTCCAGCAGACGGCCTGTCAACACGAAGGTGATGATCATCACCGAGGCGTCGAACCACGTGTGCCACTCAATACCTCTGGTACCCCAGTATGACTCACCGAAGAAGGTGTTGAACGTGCTGAAAAGAAACGAGATGCCTGTAGACAGCGCTACCAATGTGTCCATGTTGGCTGACAGGTGGGTCAGCTGGCGGAAGGCATTGACATAAAATGCTTTGCCGCAATAGAGGATGTTGAGCAGTGCCAGGATGAGCATGGTCTGGTTTTGCACATCGCGTGTACCTATATTGATGTAACCCATCGAGAGTGCCATCACCAACAAGGCAAAGAGCCACGATACTAGCACCTTGCGTTGTAAGGAACGGTATGCTTGTCGTTCGATGGCCTCCACGTTGCGGTCTTCCTCTACCACCAGGTCGTAGCCTATCTGTGCGAGGGCTTCTTTCAGCAGGGTAGGTGAGGTTACCTGTTCGTCGTATTCCACCAAGGCTGTGCGTGCAGGCAGGTTGACTGCGGCACGAACCACTCCTTCCGTATTTTGAAGGCGTTTCTCTACATTGGCTGCACATCCGGCACACATCATGCCGAGTACGGCAAAAGTCTTCTTTTCCATATCAAAGTGCAAAATTACACATTTTTCGTGAAAAAAGTGACGATTTATTTGCTTGTTTCCCGAAAATGCATTACTTTTGCAACCGAATTGCAAATAAAACGCGAAAAATGAAGATGACGAATGCATACTTTTACGGCTATTATTTTTACTTTACAGCAACCTGTGAAGCGGATGGCCGTATGTAAGAATTGAAAAATTGAAGAATTGAAAAATTGAAATACAGCTCCGCTTCACAGAAAAGTGAAAGCGGAGTTTTTTAATTAATAAATAGTAAATCGTAAATTGTCAAATTGTAAATTGATTGGATGAAAAGAATTGCGATACAAGGACTGACAGGGTCGTTCCACGACATAGCCGCTCACCTCTATTTCGAGGGAGAGCAGATACAGCTAATCTGCTGTGCCACCTTCGAACAGGTGTTCAGCGAGATTCGCCAGGACCCAACAGTCATCGGCATGACAGCCATCGAGAATACGATTGCCGGTTCGCTGTTGCATAACTACGAGTTGCTAAGAGAGAGCGGTACCACGATAGTCGGTGAGCATAAACTGCACATCTCGCACTGTATCTGCTGTCTGCCTGAGGACGACTGGGATACCCTCACCGAGGTGCATTCGCATCCTGTAGCCCTCATGCAGTGCAGGCATTTCCTGGAACAGCATCCACAGTTGAAGAATGTAGAGGCGGAGGATACTGCCGGATCTGCCAAGATGATTGCCGAAGGACAACGACGCGGATGGGCCGCTATCTGCCATGCAGAGGCTGCAAGACTCTATGGACTGAAGGTGCTTGAGGACCATATC
This sequence comes from Prevotella sp. tc2-28, assembly GCF_900107705.1. GTDB lineage: Bacteria > Bacteroidota > Bacteroidia > Bacteroidales > Bacteroidaceae > Prevotella. The sequence continues at coordinate 150,607 of NZ_FNRE01000007.1, read as the reverse complement.
GAAGACAACAAGCACAATTTCACGCGATTCCTGGTGGTGTCGAACCCCAACAAAGCAGACATGCTGCGTTCGATAACGGATACCAACAAGTCGAGCGTGGTGTTCTCACTGCCGCATGAGGAGGGCTCGCTCAGTCATGTGCTCGCCATTCTCTCGTTCTACAAAATCAACCTGACGAAGATACAGTCGCTGCCTATCATCGGGCGCGAGTGGGAATACTTGTTCTATGTCGACCTGATGTACGATGACCTCACCCGTTATCGCCAGTCTATCGATGCCATCATCCCGTTGACCAAGGACTTTAAAATATTAGGAGAATACAAGGATGGGAGACAGACGAACTGAAAGAGTTGAAGGATTGAAGAATTGAAGAATTGAAAAATTGAAGAAAGAATTGAAATATATGGAGACAAAAGAAAATATTGGTAGTGAAGAAATTGAAAAGGAGAAGAGTACTTCAACTCTTCAATCTTTTAATTCTTCAATTGTTCCAGCCAATAGGCTGAGTTTGGTGCAAGAGTACTACTTCAGCAGAAAACTGAAGGAGGTGGCGCAGTTGAATGCCGAGGGAAAGGACATTATCAGTCTGGCAATAGGCAGTCCTGACATGCCCCCTTCTGAACAGACAATCGAGAAACTTTGTGAGGTAGCGCATCAGCCTGATGCACATGGCTACCAGCCAACAATGGGTACACCAGAACTGCGTCAGGCAATGGCTGATTTCTACCAGCGATGGTATGGCGTGGAACTGGATGCCAAGTGTGAGGTACTGCCGCTAATCGGCTCGAAGGAGGGTATCCTCCATGTCACACTGGCCTTTGTCAACCCAGGTGACAAGGTGCTGGTGCCTAACCCGGGCTATCCTACCTATACCTCGCTGTCAAAGATCCTCGGTGCCCAGGTTGTTTACTATAACCTGAAGGAAGAAGACGGCTGGCAGCCAGACTTCGACCAGCTGGAAGACATCGTAGATGACCAATGTAGACTGCTATGGACCAACTATCCCAATATGCCGACAGGTGGACGCGCTCAGCGCAAGACCTACGAGCGTCTGGTGGAGTTTGCCCGCGAACATAACATCGTGGTGGTTAACGACAACCCCTACAGCTTTATCCTCAGTGAGGAGCACCTCAGCATCTTACAGATTCCTGGTGCCAAGGACTGCTGTATCGAGTTCAACTCCATGTCGAAGTCGCATAACATGCCTGGTTGGCGTGTGGGCCTCTGTGCCACTAATGCCACGTTCACCTCATGGATATTGAAGGTACAATCAAACATCGAGAGTGGTACATTCCGTGGTATCCAGTTGGCAGCAGCGGAGGCCTATCACAATAGTGACGAATGGCATCGTGAGGCGAACATCACACGTTATGCACGGCGCAGGAAGTATGCCGAGCAGATTATGGACGTGTTGGGCTGCACCTATGACAAGCAACAGGTTGGCATGTTCCTTTGGGGCAAGATACCTGCGCACATCAAGAATGTGGAGGATTTGACAGAGCGCGTGCTTCATGAAGCCCGTGTCTTCATCACGCCCGGCTTTATCTTCGGCTCCAATGGTGAACGTTACATCCGCATCTCGCTATGTGCCAAAGAAGAGAAAATCAAAGAAGCGCTTGAAAGAATTAAACAATCAATATAAATAACGATGGAACTGGATTTACAACCCCTGAACTTACCGAGTGACAATGAACGCCCCTTTGTGATTGCCGGACCTTGCAGTGCCGAGACTGAGGAGCAAGTGATGAACACAGCCCGCCAACTGGCCATGAAGGGCTGTCATAACTTTCGTGCCGGTGTATGGAAACCCCGTACGAAACCAGGCGGATTTGAGGGCAATGGCGAGAAGGCGCTTCCTTGGATGAAAAAGGTGAAGGAAGAGACACATATGCTCATCTCTACCGAGGTGGCTACTCCTGAACATGTAGAGCTGGCACTGAAATATGACATGGATATCTTGTGGATAGGTGCACGCACAACAGCGAACCCCTTTGCCATGCAGGCATTGGCGGACTCACTGAAAGGGGTCGACGTCCCCGTATTTGTGAAGAACCCTGTCAACCCTGACCTGGAACTGTGGATTGGTGCCTTGGAACGTCTGAACCAGGCTGGCGTCAAGCGTCTGGGAGCCATTCACCGCGGATTCTCCAGTTACGAACAGAAAATCTATCGCAATGCACCGATGTGGCAGATTCCCATCGAACTGCATCGTCGCATACCCAACCTGCCCATCATCAGCGACCCCTCACACATCGGAGGTCGTCGCGAACTCATCGCACCGTTGTGTCAGCAGGCTATGGACTTGGGCTTCGACGGCCTGATTGTAGAGAGTCACTGTGACCCTGACAAGGCATGGAGCGATGCCAAGCAGCAGGTTACTCCTGATGTGCTGGACTATATCCTCGCCCTCCTCATCATCCGTGATGAGCATGTCACCACTGAGGGTATCTCACAACTGCGCAAACAGATTGACGAACTGGATAACCAGTTGATGGACCTGTTAGCCAAGCGTATGAATGTCTGTCGCGAGATTGGTCGCTATAAGAAGGAACATAACATGACCGTACTGCAGGCTTCCCGTTACAATGAAATCCTGGAGAAACGCGGTGTACAGGGCTCTCTCACTGGCATGGCACCGGAATTTGTTGCCAAAGTGTTCGAAAGCATCCATGAAGAGAGTGTCCGTCAGCAAATTGAAATCGTGAACAAGTAAAATTGAAAGATTGAAAAATTGAAGGATTGAAGTCCATGCGGCTTGAACAACTTCATTTTTTCAATTCTTCAATTCTTAAATTCTTTAATTCTATGAGAATATTAGTATTGGGAGCAGGTAAGATGGGGTCTTTCTTCATCGACCTGCTGAGCTTTGACCATGAAGTGGCCGTCTTTGAACGGGATCCACAGCGCATGCGCTTTACCTACAACTGTCAGCGTTTCACACAGTTGGAGGAGATTAAGGCGTTTAAACCAGAACTGCTGATCAATGCCGTGACGCTGAAGTACACCATCCCTGTGTTCCGCGAGGTGATACCCTATCTGCCCAAGCAGTGCATCATCAGCGATATCGCATCTGTGAAGACTGATCTCAAGGACTTCTATGAGTCGACAGGTATGCGCTATGTCTCGACGCACCCGATGTTCGGACCAACGTTTGCCAATCTGCAGCAACTCTCTGAAGAAAATGCCATTATCATCAGTGAGGGTGACTATATGGGACGTATCTTCTTCAAGGACCTCTACCAGAAACTGGGACTTAACATCTACGAATATAGTTTCGAAGAGCACGATAAGACGGTGGCTTACTCTTTGTCCATCCCCTTTGTATCGACTTTCGTCTTTGCGGCGGTGATGAAACATCAGGATGCACCGGGAACGACGTTTAAACGCCACATGCGCATTGCCAAGGGGGTGCTCAATGAGGATGACTACCTGTTGCAGGAGATTCTCTTCAACCCCTATACCCACGACCAAGTGGCACAGATTCGTACGGAACTGAAAGAACTCCTGGAAATCATAGACAATAAGGATGCCGAGGGCATGAAGGGATATCTCACCAAGATAAGAAACAATGTAAAACGTGACATTGAAATCCGACAGGGATAAAAAGTGAGGAGATTTTTTGGACGTTCTGATATTTTTGCTTATCTTTGTCCCCATGTTACGACAAGAATTTGAATCATTTATGCAAAAATATGCCGACAAGATAGAGCGTATCCGTCTGTCGGCTCACGAGTTACACCAGAGTGTTAACCAGACCTATGGCGACGAACTGCCCTATGGCTACCATCTTGACATGGTCGTCAAGGGCATTTGTGATTTCGGTGATCTGGTATGTGCTCGGGAGGACGATGTGCTGCCTCTTTTCTTTGGCGGTTACTACCATGACAGTATCGAGGATGCCCGGCTCACCTATAATGATGTGATGAAGGTGGCTCGTAGCTTCCTCACAGAGGAACAGGCTCTGCTGGCTACGGAGATTGTATATGCCCTGACCAACGACAAGGGACGTAACCGTGCTGAACGGGCAGGTGAGAAGTATTACAAGGGCATTCGTGAAACCCCTTATGCTCCATTTGTCAAACTGTGCGACCGACTGGCTAATATTACCTATAGCTGTGCTGGAGAGAATGCCAATAACCGACGAATGAAAGAGGTGTATAAAGGGGAGATGCCTCACTTCCTGCAGTGTATCAATCCACATAGCGATGACCCCCGTTTTGCTGTACCTCAGGAAACCGTGCTTAGACTTGCCGAATGTCTGATTGACGACTTGGAACGTGAAGAGAAACAAGGCAAGGTGTGGTGGTGTGAGTATTAATGATTCATGGATTGATTAACGTATTATGGCCTTAGGTAAGTGGATTGGCGGTTTCCTCGGCTTTATGTCTGCAGGTCCCTTGGGAGCGTTGGCAGGTATTGTCTTGGGCAGTCTTTTCGACGGGGTGCTTGATGCTGTGAACACCCCAGAAACACAAGGGACTTTTGACTCGCCTTTTGGACAACAACAGGCACAGAGGACCTATCAGGGACAGCGAAACAGCTTTCTCTTCTCGATGCTCGTGCTGGCATCGTATATCATCAAGGCAGATGGTCGTGTGATGCACTCAGAGATGGAACTGGTGCGTCGTATGCTGCAGCAAAACTTCGGTCCTACCGCCAGTCAGCAGGGCGATGAGATACTACGTCGTCTCTTTGACGAACAGAAGCGGGTAGGAGCCTCCCAGTTTAAGCAGACTGTGATGCAATGCTGTGGACAGATAGCCCAGCATATGGACTATGCCCAGCGCTTGCAGTTGCTGAACTTCCTCGTCATGATCTCACAGGCCGACGGACGGGTGGATCCCGCAGAGGTCACGGCCATGAAGGAGTGTGCCCAATGGCTGCAGATGTCTGTCGATGAAGTCGACTCGATGTTAGGACTGGGTAAGGACGATTTGGAGTCGGCCTATCAGGTGTTAGGTGTCAGTCCACAGGCTTCGGACGATGAACTGAAGCGTGCTTATCGACGCTTGGCATTGGAGCACCATCCTGACAAAGTGGCTGCGCTGGGCGAGGATGTGCGCAAGGCTGCAGAAAAGAAATTCCAGGAGATCAATGCAGCGAAAGACCGTATCTGGAAAGCTCGCGGATTGTAGAATTTTTTCCTTCTCTTCTTGAATATTGCATAGTTTTGTTCGTTAGTGTAGGTAATGGCCATTTTGCCAGAACCTAAATAATTAACTCAAACTATGGTAAAAGTTTTTTGTTATGTAGCAGCCATGCTGCTACTGGCTGCTACAAGTTGCAGCAGCGATTCTGAAAACAGTGTGGTAACTCCCCAGACATCAGTACCTGTAACGGTACGGGTGGATGGTTTTACCCAGTCGTTAGAAGACTTCTCCGGCAGTTCTCATCGAGCCGCTGTGCCTGTGACATCTTACGACCATGTGAAAGCCATTACGCTGGCATTCTATGATGCCAACGGCGTAGAACAGTGTAAGATGGAACAACTCCGTGACGACAACTCCAACTACACCACCTTTGGCGAATTTTCGTGCAGGCTGCCCATCGGCTCCTACACGCTTGTGGCCATTGCTCGTGGTCTACAGCCTAATGATGTGTTTACCCTGAACAGTCCTTCAGAGGCTGTCTATGGGGGCTTAACCCGTGAAACCTTTGCAGGAACAAAGGCTGTCGTGATAAGTAGCACGTCAGCTCAAAATCAGAATATCTCGCTCAATCGTGTCTGTGCGAGGTTGGTAATCGAAACAAGTGATGTGCGTCCGGCTGGTATTGCCAAGATTCGTACGACGTATGGACAGGGTAGTAAAACGTTTAATCCGACAACGGGATTCGCGACAGACAACAATGGTTTTGTCGTCGTCAATACACCTGGTGCGGCGGTAGGAAGCACAATCACGTTTGGCAGTTATGTCTTTCTGACAGGAAATACGCAGACGATGGACATCACCATTGAAACGCTAGATGCTAACGACCAGGTGGTATCATCCAAGGTAGTATATGACGTACCTTTCAAACGTAACCGTGTCACGAGGTTGCAGGGTGCGCTCTTCTCAGCCAGTGTGGCTTCTGCTATTCAGGTGGAGACAGAATGGGAGAATGAAGAAGTGGTTAATTTCTAATGGCATCGGACGATGAAACAGTTTTTTATAGGATTCATGGCGATGCTGATGTGCATGGCCTGTGAGAAACCACTCATGACAGGGAATCAGGAGGAAGAGGTAACTGAGGGAAACCTCAAGATCAAGGTCTTTGAAATTGAAAAGACACCATTCGGCAGTCTTACCAGAGCGACGGAGGAGGCTTCAGCAGTTTGCAAACATCTGAACTATGCCGTCTATTCGACGAGTGGCGAACGTCTGAAACAAGTGAACCAGACAGCTGGTGTGTCAGGATTCGGTACAGCCTCATTCCAACTAGACGAAGGGAAATATCGGGTTGTGGTTGTCGGGCATAGCAGCAATGGTAATCCTACCATGACTGACCCTACGTGTATCAAGTTTACCAATGCACAAGGCTTTACCGATACCTTCCTGTACAGTGATGAGGTAACCGTCGGTGAGGAACAAGTGGAATTGAATGTCTCCATGAATCGTATCGTATCGATGTGTCGTTTTGTCCTCACTGATGATATCCCAGAAGGGATTAAGAAGATGCGATTCTACTATACTGGCGGCTCAGGAGCCTTCGATGCCACCACGTCATGGGGCTGTGTGAACAGCAAACAGGATGTGAAAATCGATATCACCAGTGGCGATCAGAAACAGTTCGACCTCTACACTTTCCTGCACGACGAGGAGGGTGTCATTCATCTGGCGGTGTCTGCGCTGGATGCCAGTGGCAACGAGCTCTATGCCCGTGAATTTGATGTCCCCATGGAGCAAAACCACATTACGTGGCTCAGTGGTGCCTTCTTCAGTGGCGTATCGACGACGACTGTCACCGGGGTAACGGTAGACACCACCTGGGAGGGTGAACAATTTATCACCTTCTGATACCACATTATTTCTAGGAACGGTCGTTATTGTGCGGCCGTTCCTAATTATTCCAGACGAAATCAAGCCCTTTTCCTTAAAAAACTATAAGACAGAGGGCGATATTGAAAAAAATAACTACCTTTGCATCAAAATGTAAATAACACAAATGATGAATAGCATTAGTAATACGATTAAGTATATCGGTGTAGATGATCTCGACATCGATCTTTTTGAGAGTCAATATGTAGTGCCGGAGGGTATGAGTTATAACTCGTATCTGATTGATGACGAAAAAATAGCTGTGATGGATACGGCAGACCGTCGCAAAGGAGATGCCTGGAAGGAAAACCTGCAGGCTGCTCTCCATGGACGTCAGCCTGACTATCTCGTTGCTCACCATATGGAACCCGACCATGCCGCCCTCATCGCCTGGGTGCTGGATACCTATCCCGGTGTGCAGCTGGTGTGCAGTCCACAGGCTGCGAAGATGCTGCCCAATTTCTTCGAAGGCTTCAACTTTGAGGGACGCGTCATGACGGTCAAGGAAGGTGATACACTTGCATTGGGGCAGCATACCCTCCACTTTATCACAGCAGCGATGGTACACTGGCCTGAGGTTATCATGAGTTACGACAGTCAGGACAAGGTCTTGTTCAGTGCTGATGGCTTTGGTAAGTTTGGCGCATTGGTTAACGAGACTGACGACTGGGCATGTGAGGCTCGACGCTACTATTTTAACATCTGTGGAAAATATGGTGTACAGGTACAGAGTGTCATGAAGAAAATGGCAGCCATTGACGTGAAGACCATCTGTCCGCTACATGGACCTGTGCTTCAGGGCGAAGCATTGCTGGAAGCCGTTAAGCTCTATGACACATGGAGTCGCTACGAGCCCGAGAGTGAAGGCATACTTATTGCTTATGCCAGCATCCATGGAGGTACTGCCAAGTGTGCTGAGCGACTGGGAGAGGTGCTTCGTGAGAAAGGCGCCAAGAAGGTCGTGGTGAGCGACCTGAGTCGTGAGGATATGGCTGAGGTCATTGAGGATGCTTTCCGCTATCCTACTGTTGTCGTGGCGGCATCAAGCTATGATGGTGGTGTGTTCCCTGTCATGCACGACTTCCTCTACCATCTGCAAATCAAGAACTATCAGAAACGTCGTTTCGGTATTGTGGAGAATGGCAGCTGGGCACCAACGGCCGGTCGTGTCATGCGCACCATGATAGAGGCATTGAAGGACTGTGAAATCGTAGAGCCGATGGTTACCATCCGCTCTCGCATGAAAGCTGCGGATGAAGCGCAGCTGGAGCAGTTGGCAGATAGTCTTTTAGGCTGATAGATAAAAAATGAGGCGTAAAGTTGGACGTCTCATTTTTTTTTCTTAATTTTGCACTCCAATAATTGCAATTAGATTATGTTTGAGAATTTAAGTGACAGACTTGAACGGTCGTTCAAGATACTGAAAGGTGAAGGAAAAATCACCGAGATTAACGTCGCAGAGACGCTCAAGGACGTACGAAAAGCATTGCTGGATGCCGACGTAAACTACAAGGTTGCCAAGCAGTTTACGGACACCGTGAAGCAGAAAGCCATGGGCATGAATGTGCTGACAGCAGTGAAACCCAGTCAGTTGATGGTCAAGATTGTTCATGACGAACTGGCAGAACTAATGGGAGGAAAGGCTGTAGAGCTGAAACTGGAAGGTCGTCCGGCCATCGTCTTGATGTCGGGTCTGCAAGGCTCGGGTAAGACGACATTCTCCGGAAAACTGGCTAACATGCTGAAACAGAAACAGCATAAGAACCCGCTGTTGGTAGCCTGTGACGTCTATCGTCCTGCCGCTATCCAGCAGTTGCATGTGGTTGGTGAGTCTGTCGGTGTTCCTGTCTATTCAGAGCCCGACAACAAGAACGTTGTGGAGATTGCCAACAACGCCATCCGCGAGGCGAAGGCCAAGAACTATAACGTGGTCATCATCGATACCGCAGGTCGATTGGCTGTGGATGAGGAGATGATGAACGAGATAGCCACTTTGAAGGAAGCAGTCAATCCCGATGAGACGCTGTTCGTTGTTGACTCCATGACCGGTCAGGATGCCGTGAACACAGCGAAGGAGTTTAACGACCGTTTGGACTTCGACGGCGTGGTGCTGACGAAGCTGGATGGTGACACACGAGGTGGTGCTGCACTGAGTATCCGCACGGTGGTCACCAAGCCCATCAAGTTTGTGGGTACGGGTGAGAAGATGGAAGCTATTGACGTGTTCCACCCAGAGCGTATGGCTGACCGTATCCTCGGCATGGGTGACATCGTGTCACTGGTTGAGCGTGCCCAACAGCAATTCGATGAAGAGGAGGCGAAGCGTCTTGAGAAAAAGATCCGCAAGAACAAGTTTGATTTTGATGACTTCATGGCCCAGATACAGCAGATAAAGAAGATGGGTAACATCAAGGACTTAGCTTCGATGATTCCTGGTGTGGGAAAGGCTTTGAAGGATGTGGATATCGACGATAATGCCTTCAAGGGAATTGAGGCTATTATCAATTCCATGACACCTAAAGAACGTGCTAATCCGGATATCATCAATCAGAGTCGTCGGTTACGCATAGCCAAAGGCTCTGGTACGAAGATAGAGGAGGTGAACCGCCTGATGAAACAGTTTGACCAAACACGTAAGGTGATGAAAATGGTTGCTGGAGGTGGTAACTCGCGCATGATGCAAATGGCCAATGCGATGAAGAATATGAAAGGTGGAATGCCGAAGTTCTAGTTGATAGTTTAGAATTTTAAGTTGATAGTTTAGAGTTGATAGTGAGATGCAACTGATTGATGGAAAAGCAACAGCAACGGCCATTAAGGCGGAGATTGCTGAGGAAGTGAAAGAAATCGTGGCCAAGGGGGGAAAGCAACCTCATCTGGCTGCAGTTCTCGTAGGGCACGACGGTGGCTCGGAGACGTATGTGAAGAACAAGGTGCTGGCCTGTGAGGCTTGTGGTTTCAAATCGACGCTAATCCGCTATGAGGCGGATGTGACAGAGGAAGAGTTGTTGGCCTGTGTAGATAAGCTGAACAAGGATGCCGATGTCGATGGATTCATCGTACAGCTGCCCTTGCCAAAGCATATTGATGAGCAGAAGATTATCGAGGCTATCGACTATCGCAAGGATGTGGATGGTTTCCATCCCATCAATGTAGGTCGTATGGCTATTGGTCTGCCTTGCTTTATCTCGGCAACACCATTGGGCATCATCACGCTGCTGAAACGATACCATATAGAGACTTCCGGCAAGAAATGTGTTATCCTGGGACGTTCGAACATCGTGGGCAAGCCCATGGCACAGCTCATGATGCAGAAACAGTATGGTGATGCCACAGTGACTGTCTGCCACTCGCGTTCAAAGACGTTGAAGGAAGAGTGCCGTGAGGCTGATATCATCATCGCTGCCATCGGACAGCCAGACTTCGTGACGGCTGACATGGTGAAACCAGGTGCAGTCATCGTCGACGTGGGTACCACCCGTGTTCCTGACGCTACTCGTAAGAGTGGCTTCCGTCTGAATGGTGACGTCAAGTTCGACGAAGTGGCCGAGAAGTGTTCGTTCATCACACCCGTTCCTGGTGGGGTGGGTCCTATGACCATCTGTTCACTGATGAAGAACACGTTAGCTGCTGGCAAGAAGGAGTATTATAAGTAAAAGAGATAAGTGAAAAGTGAAAAATGCGCCACCGCTGAGGCTTTTTATAAGCAAGGGAACGAGGCTCGCAAACGTGGTGAGTTTCATGAGGCCATTAATTGCTATATACAAGCCATAGCACTTGACCCAGACAGTCCTGCCGTGGAAGCGAAAAGGATGCTCGATGATATCCTGGCGTATTACAATAAAGATTATTATAACCCATAAACAGATACTAGAGAAATGGCTAAGATGAAAGGTGCCATTGTGGTGAATACCGACCGTTGCAAAGGATGTGTGCTCTGTGTGAGTGCTTGTCCACAGGGCGTCATCGCACTGGCCAATCGTGTAAACATGCGAGGCTATCCCTATGTGGAGCCTGCGCAGATGGACAAGTGTACGGGATGTGCCTCGTGTGCGGTAGTATGTCCTGACGGATGTATCACAGTCTATCGTAAAAAAGTTGAGGAGTAAAAAGATGGCAGAACAAGATGTAACACTGATGAAAGGCAACGAGGCGATTGCGCACGCTGCCATCCGATGTGGTGCTGACGGATATTTTGGTTATCCCATTACACCACAAAGTGAGGTGATTGAAACGCTGGCTGAGTTGAAACCCTGGGAAACGACAGGTATGGTGGTCCTCCAGGCAGAGAGTGAAGTAGCCAGTATTAATATGATATACGGAGGTGCTGCAGCAGGTAAGCGCGTGCTCACCTCTTCATCAAGTCCTGGTATCGCCTTGATGCAGGAAGGTATTACTTATATGGCTGGCGCAGAACTGCCGGGTGTCTTTGTGAACGTACAGCGTGGCGGTCCTGGACTGGGTACCATCCAACCTTCTCAAGGTGACTATTTCCAAGCTACACGTGGTGGTGGCAATGGTGACTATAATGTCATCGTGCTGGCTCCTAACTCAGTGCAGGAGATGGCTGACTTTGTAGACCTCGCCTTCACGCTGGCTTTCAAATACCGAAACCCTGCCATGATCCTGGCTGACGGTGTGATTGGTCAGATGATGGAGAAAATCGTGCTGCCTCCTTACAAGCCCCGTCGTACAGAGGAGGAGATTCGCAAGGAATGTCCGTGGGCAACAATTGGACGTACAAAAGATCGTAAGCCTAACATCATCACATCACTCGAGCTGAAGCCCGAGGCTATGGAGGCTCGTAACCTGCACTTGCAGGAGAAATACAAAGAGATACAAGAGAAGGAAGTGCGCTATGAAACGCTATACTGCGAAGATGCAGAATATCTGATTATAGCCTTTGGTTCTGCTGCCCGTCTAACGCAGAAAGCCATTGAAATGGCTCGTGAAGAGGGGATAAAAGTGGGACTGCTTCGTCCGATTACCTTATGGCCGTTCCCTTCGAAGGCTATTGCTGAGATTGCTCAAGGCAAGAAAGGCGTATTGGTTGTAGAGATTAATGCAGGACAGATGGTTCAGGACGTACGACTGGCTATCAATGGTGCATTGCCCGTTGAACAGTTCGGTCGTCTGGGAGGTATCGTACCAGAGCCGGAAGAGATTGTTGAAGCATTGAAGAAGTTAGAAGTAAGAGGTTAGAGGTAAGAAGATTATGGAAAACAATATCATTGCACCAGAGAATCTGGTATATCAGAAACCGACACTGATGAACGACAACCACATGCACTATTGCCCTGGTTGTTCTCATGGTGTGGTACATAAACTCGTGGCAGAAGTCATAGAGGAAATGGGCATGGAAGAGAAGACCGTCGGTGTGAGTCCGGTAGGATGTGCGGTATTTGCCTATAACTATCTGGACATTGACTGGCAGGAGGCTGCACACGGTCGTGCTCCTGCAGTAGCTACGGCCATCAAGCGCTTGTGGCCCGATCGCCTGGTCTTTACCTATCAAGGTGATGGTGACTTGGCTTGTATCGGTACGTGTGAGACCATTCATGCGCTGAATCGTGGCGAGCATATTGCCATCATTTTCATCAACAACGCTATCTACGGCATGACAGGAGGACAGATGGCTCCAACCACCCTGATGGGTATGAAGACGTCGACTTGTCCATACGGTCGTCAGGCCGATTTACACGGCTATCCCCTGCATATTACTGAGATTGCTGCAACACTGGAAGGTACCTGCTATGTGACACGTCAGAGTGTGGAAACAGTGGCTGCTATCCGCAGTGCCAAAAAGGCTATCCGTAAGGCTTTCGAAGCATCGATGGCAGGCAAGGGTAGCAGTCTGGTTGAGATCGTTTCAACCTGTAACAGCGGTTGGAAAATGTCTCCTAAGGATGCCAACGCATGGATGCAAGAACATATGTTCAACTATTACCCGAAAGGTGACTTAAAAGATACAACAAAATGAAAACAGAAATAATTATCAGTGGTTTTGGTGGTCAGGGCGTGCTCTCGATGGGTAAGATACTTGCATATAGTGGCTTGATGGATGACAAGGAGGTTACATGGATGCCTGCTTATGGACCAGAGCAGCGTGGAGGTACGGCAAATGTCACCGTCATCGTGAGTGATGACAAGATATCATCGCCTATATTAAGTAAGTTTGATATCGCCATCGTATTGAACCAGCCTTCATTGGAGAAGTTCGAACCGAAGGTAAAGCCTGGTGGTATACTTATTTATGATGGCTATGGTATTCTGAACCCACCCACGCGTAAGGACATCACAGTCTATCGTATCGATGCAATGGACAAGGCTGCCGAGATGAAGAATGGTAAAGTGTTCAATATGATTGTGTTGGGCGGACTGCTGAAGATAGCTCCCGTAGTAAGTACAGACGGCGTAGAAAAAGCGCTCAAGAAAACACTTCCCGAGCGCCATCATAACCTGATTCCCCTCAACATGCAAGCCATCGAAGAGGGTGGTAAGATCATTACCTCAGTAGGCTAAGACATCCCACAGGTCCCGGATGCGTTTCTCCGGGTCCCATTGCTTGTTAAAAGTCCAGAGTGCCGTGATTCCATGGAACTCTGGCTTTTCTTCTGATTCCTGCAGGTTGTTCTTCAGCCAACCAGTGTCACCTCCTTCACGCGTACAGCCATAGTAATAGACACGCTGTCCCCAAGGACATGGGTCGAGTACTTTATCGCTATAGGCATAACTGATGTTGTTGTTAAGGATGTTTTTGGTCATCTTGCAGTTTACAATGAAGAACTGGGAGTCATGATGGTAACGTCCCAGTTGTGTAGGACTCTTTGCATCGAAAATGGAATTAGTGATGACCAGTTTCTTGGAACGGTCACCACGGCCGTCGTGCCAAATGAGTGCATGTCCATCACCTTCGAAACGGCAACGGGTAGCGTAGCACCATCCACGGGGGCATAGGAAATCAACACCCCAACAACGCAGGTAGAGGTCGGCATGGTAATACATGCCTTTTCCTTCCTTGGCCCATAGCGAGAGCGCATCATTACCATCAGCCCATACGTTACTGTTGATAACGATGGTTCGGGTGGCACGACCGAAGATGCTCATCTGGTGTGCAGTGTTTCCTGGCTCTACCGTTGTACCATAGTTATTGTAGACGGTCAGCCCGCTGATGACGCAATCGTCGGCACCTTCCTGTAATACGATAACACCATTGCCAACGGGCTTGCCTTTATACTCCTTGATGGTTTGTTTCTTAGACAACTCGGCCAGCAGGATAATGGTACTGTCACGCTGTTCGCCTACCAGTACGATGTTAGGTCGGTCGATGATGACTTTCTCGTGGTAGGTGCCTTTCTTAATAAGGATTTTATAGGCATTGACAGGGTTTTGGGGAGCTTTTTCGATGGCAGCCTGAATGCTTTGGCCAGGTTTGACGACAGCATCGAAAGCCTTGATGTCGGGCTTTGGCTGGCGGAATATATCAATGGTGCCGTTCTCGTTGGCTCCCTTTGTCTTCAGGCTAATCTTAACCTTGTGCATAGGGTCATATTTCTCTGCCCATTGTTCGTAGAGTGGATAGAGTGAGGCAGCACGGTCGTTGTACCAACTATAGCCGTTGCGACGCTCTGTGCCAATCTGTTCCAGATGGCGACGGGGAATACCATCACGATCACAAACGAACGGTTCGCCATATTTTAAGTCATAATAGCGAGCCCATAAGGGTGAACCATTAGGATCGCTGACTAGTTTCGTATCACGGTCCGGGCTTCCCCAACGACCTGTGCGTACAATGCGCAGTCCGGTCAGCTTGTAGGTGTCAAACCACTTCATAGCAGCATGAACAGCTTTTTTTACGCGTTTATCCGGGTCGGGTAGCGACATGAGCAGACGCACAATGCTGGCACTTTCCATCGAACAGTATGCTGGTAGCTCAAAAGCACGGGCGGGAGCAGGCTTTAATGTGTTGCGATCATGTTGCTGGCACCATACTGTCAGTTTCCCGTTCGTCTTTATCTGGGTATTTAAGATACATTCAATACCTTTGTCAAAAGCTTCGGCAGCCCGTTGGCGAAGTACTGGTGTCGTCAGAGCTGTCGTGTAGGGGGGCTTACTATCGACAATAGCCTTCAATAGTTCCATCGTATTGACCATGGCATCGTCATTGAAAGTGATGTGTACTTGATAGTCGCGCATCTCAGGCCAGTACTGGGGCCATCCGCCATTATCATATTGTCCGCTCAACAAGTATTCTACAGCCTGCTGGAAGGCATTGCGGAAGCGAGCGTCCTTTGTCGCTTCAAACAGACGGGCCAAGTATGCCATCTGCATGGAAGTGGCATTGTTGTCTGTAGTCGAGTCGTTGCGGCGTTGCTTGTCTTGTAACACCTGTGCTTTTTCTTGGTCAGTCAGTGGCTTGGCCATGTTGATGTTCTTGGGCCATCCACCTGTCACGCGTTGGTAGAGCAGAATCTGTTCGCCAATCTGCAGGGCTTCTTGTGTTTTGAAGAAGGCTGCATCGGTTTGTCGCATTGGATTTAGCATACGTTGCTGCGCCATGATACACGCTGTTGTAATGACAGCCAAGAGTAGTGTAGTAAGTCGTTTGTTCATAGAGTTTGTTGTTTTTGTATTGTTATTGTAAATAATAGCCAGCAACAAGCAAGGTCGTCAGTTCGGTCAGCAGGAACAGCGCACCGCAGCAGTCGCCTGTATAGCCATGTAGGCGCCGCCAGATGAGCATATAGAGGAAATACATGACGATGGCGGGGATAAATATAAGCAGCTGCCAGTCTACACGCGCGTACATATAATATATATATAGGCTAATAGGGAGTAAACCCTGAATGGCCAGGCTGATGCCTGCTTTGATGTCGAAACGACGATAGACGGTATGGTTCTTGGCTGTTTCCTCGGTACGTGCATAAGGCATCATCTGGATGAGCTGGGCCGATAGCATCTTGGCAAAGGGGTCGACGGCTGCGATGGTCATTGCTGCATCGATAGGTGTCATAGCATGGAGCGTAAAAAACAATAAGAGGAAATAAAGAATCAGCGAGATAACACCATAGGTGCCTATGTGCGAATCTTTCATGATGTCGAGAATGCGCTGGCGATCAGTGCCACCACCACCGAAACCATCGATGAAGTCGGCCAGTCCATCTTCGTGCAACGCACCTGTGACGAGCAGTCGGGTGATGATAGCCAGTAGGATAGCTATTTCATATGTAAACAGCATGGAACCGAAATAAAGCACAGCTGCCATTGTCGTTCCTGTCAGCCATCCCACCAGCGGCCAGTGCTCCACCACAGTCTTGTAAGCCTCCTTAGCAGGTTGATGCAGTCGCCAAAGGGGTAGGCGGGTGAAGAAGATAAAAGCCGCCCAGATGCGGTCGTACCATTTAGAAGTATCGAGTGATATTTGCATTGTCAAAATTGTTCATTTCATTGATCATACGTACGGCAGAATCGACAATGGGAAAGGCACAAAGAGCGCCTGTTCCTTCACCTAGGCGTAGTCCTAATCGGAGTAGTGGCTCGGCATGCAGATAGTTGAGCATCAACTGGTGGCCACTCTCGTCACCACTATGGGTGAAAATCATGTAGTCCTGAGCAGCAGGATAGAGATGGCAGGCTGCTAGCGCACAAGCTGTCATGATAAAGCCGTCCACTAATATGATAAGATGTCGTTCTGCAGCGCGGAGCATGGCTCCTATGGCTGCTACCATTTCAAAACCACCGAAATAGACGAGCGGTGAGCAGGAAGAGGGAGGGAGAAGAGCATACTTCTCGACAGCCTTTGATAGCACCTCATACTTGTGGCGGATGCCAGCGTTGTCAAGTCCTGCACCAGCGCCAATGCACTCATCCAGGGGAATACCAGTCAAGAGGTGCATCCAAATGCTTGATGGGGAGGTGTTCGCTATGCCCATCTCTCCGATGCAGAGAATACGGCAACCTTCGCTGTGGATATCATCCACCAGATCAATGCCTACTTGTAGCGCTTGATTGAATTGAGCTGGTGTCATAGCTGGGCCGTATAGGAAGTCTTGGGTGCCGCGAGCCACCTTGCGGTTGATGATGGCAGGGTAGGCTGTGAGGTCGTAGTCTACCCCAACATCGACAATCTTTAAGTTGAAGCCATGCTGTCGACAGAACATGTTAACACCACCTCCGCCCCGTGTGAAGTTAATCATCTGCTGCCAGGTGACTTCACGTGGACTGACGCTGACCCCTTCTTGTTCAATGCCATGGTCACCGCCTAACAATAAGTGGCAAGGCTTGGCAAGGCTGGGGGAGAGCGTTTGTTGGATGAGACCTATCTGCATGGCCAGTGACTCTAAACGTCCCAGGGAGCCTTTGGGCTTGTTCAGGTTGTCTATCTTCTGCTGAATAGCAGGACGCAATGTTACATCAACGGGTGTGATATGGAATGTTCTCATTGTGTTATTTGATTTTGACAGGAATACCACAGACCATCAGTATGACCTCATCTGCTTTTTGTGCAACATACTGGTTCATCCAACCTTGCAAGTCAGTAAATCGCCGTTGAATGACATCTGTGCTAACACCACCAGCCCCTATCTCGTTGGTCACGAAAATGAGGGTGGCATCTTGATTGGTGAAACGATTGAACTCCTCTTTCAATAATTTCAAAGCCTCATCAACCGTTGGCTGTTCATTATCAGGTTTGTTACGGTCAAAGAAAAAATTAGTACACCAAAGTGTGATACAGTCAATGACAGCAACCTGTCCGGTAAGGTCGTACCTGCTCAATTCGCGTTCCTCTTCTATATTGGTCCATTGAGGTCCCCTGCGTTCTTGGTGACGCAAAACACGTTGCCGGAACTCCTCATCCCAGATGTGAGCTGTGGCCACATAAACGGGATGATCTGACAGACTAAGTGCCAGTTCTTCTGCATATCGGCTCTTCCCCGAGCGTTGCCCACCTGTAATGAGTATTATTTTTCCCATAATTGCCACAAAGTTAGTGATATTTTGGCTTATTTTGGTCGAAAAGATCAAAAAATACACTTTTTTTCGCAGATTTTTACGAAAAACTTTGGAACATAAAGAATTTTTTCGTTACTTTGCACCCAAATTAAAGAAAAATTTAGATAAATCTTAAAAAGGTATAAACTTTTAGGTGGTAATTTTTAATAAATTCGTAAAAAGATGAAAAAGTTATTTTTGATGCTTGCTGCCGGCATGATGGCAGCTTCTGTAAATGCACAGAACACAGCTATCACTGGTAACAAGGCTGGTGACAACTGGTACATGGGTATCAACGCAGGTCTTGCTACTCCTCAGCAGAAGTTCGGTGATTATGGTTTCTTCAAGGGCTTCGCTCCTAAGGTAGGTGTTCGCGTTGGTAAGAACCTGACTACCGTATTCGGTCTGGCTGCTGATGCTGATCTGTATTTCCTGTCTAAGACTGATTCTAAGTCTTTGCTGGGTAGCAAGACTTTCATTAACGGTATGAATCTTGACTTGATGGGTACCTTCAATCTGAGCAACTTGTTCGCAGGTTACAAAGGTGAGCCTCGTTGCTTCGAGGTAATTGGTCTCACTGGTCTGGGCTGGAGCCACGCTTTCGGTTACAATAAGATGAACGCTGTTAATGCTAAGGCTGCTCTTGACTTGACTTTCAACCTCGGTGCTGAGAAGGCTTGGCAGATCTACATTGAGCCTGCTCTTGTCTATGGTCTTCAGAGCTGGAACAGCGCTATTGGTACTCAGTTCGATGGCGACGACTTCAAGTTCGATTCTCGCGCTGCTATCTTCCAGCTGAGCGTAGGTTTCAACTACAAGTTCGGCAACAGCAACGGTACTCACAACTTTGCTATTGCTCAGCTGCGCGACCAGGCCGAGATCGATGGTCTGAACGCTAAGATCAACGAGCTCCGTGCTGACAACAACGCTAAGGATGGTAAGATTGCTGCTGACGCTGCTACTATCGCTGACCTGCAGAAGAAGCTCGCTGACTGCGAGAACCGTCCTGTACAGGTAGTTGAGAAGAAGGAAGAGTTCCTGCAGCCGCACGTTATCTTCCGTCAGGGTAAGGCTACTATCGATCCTGCTCAGTATGCAAGCATCGAGATGGTTGCTAAGTACATGAAGAACCACAAGGACGCTAAGGTTAAGGTTCTGGGTTATGCTTCACCCGAGGGTAAGGTTGAGCTGAACCAGAAGCTGTCTGAGCAGCGTGCTGAGGTTGTTAAGAACGCTCTGATCAAGAAGTACAAGATTGCTGCTGACCGCATCACTTGCGAGGGTCTGGGTGCAACTGACAAGCTCTCTTCTGAGAACGACTTCAACCGCGTTGCTATGTTCATTGACACTACCAAGTAATCAATAACATTATTATAAAAGAAATCCCCACAGATTTGGTTCTGTGGGGATTTTTTTGTATATTTGCGCACAAATTACTAAATAACAAACGCTATGAAACTACAATTACTTATTGCTATGTCGTGGCTGAGTTCTGTATTGAATGCGCAGACCCGACAAGAAATCAACCTAAAGACATGGGATTTTTCTCGTGACAATCAGTCATGGGAGAAAGTGAATATCCCTCATGACTGGGCTATAGCCGGTCCATTTGATAAGAAGTGGGATCTGCAGAAAGTGGCTATTGCGCAGAATGGAGAGACGGAGGCTACGGAGAAGTCGGGACGAAGTGGAGCCTTGCCCTGGATAGGTGAAGGCTGGTACAAGACAAGCATGGCTATCCCTGCAGGTTTCGAATCAGCAGAACTCGTATTCGATGGTGCTATGTCTGATCCTCGGGTAACAATCAATGGTCAGGAAGCCGGCCATTGGGCTTACGGTTATAATGCATTCCGGGTGGATGCTTCACGATTTGTGAAAGCAGGCAAGATGGACATTGCCGTCCATTTGGAAAACGTGGAAGAAAGTTCGCGTTGGTATCCAGGTGCAGGACTGTATCGCCCTGTCAAACTGGTGCTGATGCAGAAAACCCATATCGATGATTGGAGCATCTTTGTCCGTACAATGACGATTGGAAAGGATGAGGCTACTGTTGAGGTGGAGGCTCGCGTCGTCAATCCAGAAAAGGGAACTGCGCAGTTCTTCCTGACGGCTCCTGACGGAAAAGTTGTTGCCTCGAGTGGTGATACCCGTATTGAAGACGACGGAAAGATCTATGCCAAGTTCAAGATAAAGAACCCCTTGCTGTGGTCGCCTGAGACACCTTCTTTATATGAATTAAAGGTGGAGGTATATAAAGGACATCATGAAATACTTGACAGTAAAACTATCAAGACCGGCCTACGTACTGTTCGTATCTCGCGTGAGCATGGCTTTCAGTTGAATGGCAAGACCATGAAGTTGAGAGGTGTCTGTCTGCATCATGACCTGGGACCATTGGGTGCTGCTATTAATAAGTCTGCTCTGATTCGCCAGATTAAGATGATGAAGCAGATGGGATGCAACGCCATCCGTACCTCACACAATATGCCTTCAACTTGGCAGATGGACCTCTGCGATTCCTTGGGCATGATGGTGATGGCCGAATCGTTCGACATGTGGATTTATCCCAAGTGCAAGAATGGCTATTCTCGTCATTTCCGTGAGTGGGCTATGAAAGACATTACCAATCTCATTCTGAACCATCGCAACCACCCGTCCATTGTCATGTGGTCGATAGGTAACGAAATTCCAGAACAGTGGACGGAGGAAGGCCGACAGTTGAGTGTCCAGTTGCAAGGTCTCTGCCACGCGCTCGATCCTACCCGTACTGTTACTCAGGGCCTTGACAATCCAGATGGAGCCATCAAGGCGGGAACACCCCAGTCAATGGATGTCCCCGGATTCAATTATCGCTTACATAAATATGCCAATGGCATCAAACAGTTGCCTCAGGGTTTCCTGCTTGGTTCGGAGACTACGTCAACCGTTTCTTCACGTGGTGTGTATAAGTTCCCTGTAGAACTCAATGACTATGGCAAGTTCTCTTCATGGATGCCTAATTATGATCCTACGGCAGTACTGACAGCTGACGGCCAGTGTTCTGGCTATGATGTAGAGCATTGTGCATGGTCAAATCTTCCTGATGACGACTGGCGATGGCAGGATGACTACGATTGGGTGATAGGAGAATTTGTGTGGACGGGCTACGATTATCTGGGCGAACCTTCGCCATACGATGAATATTGGCCTTCGCGCTCCAGCTATTTTGGTATTTGTGACTTGGCGGGTCTGCCCAAGGACCGCTATTACCTGTATAAGAGTCATTGGAACAAGAAAGAACATACTGTGCATTTGTTGCCACACTGGACTTGGCCTGACCGTAAAGGAAAGGTGACACCCGTTTACTGTTATACAGACGGTGTGGAGGGTGAACTCTTTATTAACGGCAAGAGTCAAGGACGTATTCGTAAGAATCCAACGGAACGACTAGACCGCTATCGCCTGCGTTGGAATGACGTGAAGTATGTGCCTGGCGAAATCAAAGTCGTTGTCTATGATGAACAAGGCAACAAGATAGGCGAGGATGTCCGTAAGACGGCAGGTAAGCCTGCACAACTGGTAGCACAGCCGGAAACTACAGATTTTAAGGCAGATGGCGAGAGTCTTATCTTTGTTCGTGTTAGTGTGAACGACAAAAATGGTGTTCCTGTTCCCACTTGCCAGGAAGGTTTGACGTTTACAGTTAATGGTGAAGCCCGTTTCGAGGCAGTATGTAACGGTGATGCCACCTCTTTGGAGTCGTTCAAACAGCCCCGCATGAAGCTCTTCAACGGTGAGTTGGTGGTTATCCTGCGTCCTACCACAAAGTCAGGAAAGGTTACGTTAACGGTGAAAGACCAAAAAGGCCGTCTGAAACCCGCAGTCCTCAGTCTGGAAACGAAGTAATAATTGTTGTATGATGAAAAGAATCCTCGCATTTTTGATAGGAGCCTGTGTGGTGACCGCTGTCGAGGCTCAGCAATCTTTCTGGTTGGGTGCTGATATTAGTGGTACTACCGAGTTGGAAGCGCGTGGCTATCAATTGCGTAATGCACAGGGTGAACCCCGTGAAAATACCGCGTTGATGCGTGAGTTAGGACTTAACGCCGTACGGTTAAGAGTATGGGTTGATCCTGTGGAGCATGGAGGGTTCTGTAATCGCGACGATGTTGTACGCATGGCTCTACGGGCAAAAGACTGGGGCATGGCCCTGATGATTGATTTCCATTATAGCGACTGGTGGGCTGACCCTGGCCAGCAGAATATTCCAGCTGCCTGGAAGCAGATGACTTACGAGGAGATGAAGAAAGCCCTTGCTGCCCATACCCGTGATGTGCTCCAGGCCATTAAGCAGGCTGGGGTAGAGGTGAAGTGGGTGCAGGTTGGTAATGAGACAACCAATGGATTTCTCTGGCCTGTGGGACGTGCTCAGCAGCATATGCGGCAATATGCCGGTTTGACAGATGCCGGCTATCAGGCTGTCAAACAGATATATCCTAATGCCGTTGTTATCGTTCATCTGGATGGAGCCTATGACCCCAATCGTTATGATTTCATCTTCGATGGTTTACGTAAATATCGTGCACGTTTTGATATGATAGGTCTTAGCATATATCCCTATTGGGACATGCGAGGAAAGCATACTCAATCGTGGCAAGAGACTGTAGAGAAAGCTACGGCCAACATCAACCGGCTATGGGTGAAATATCGCAAACCCTTAATGGTTGTGGAGACAGGTGTGGAAAGCAAGAAGCCCGTAGAGGGTAAGGAAATACTTGCTGCAGTTATTGATGCCGCCAAGAATAAGACCAACGGACATTGCCAAGGTGTTTTCTATTGGGCTCCCGAAGCAGAGCATCACTATCCACTCGGGGCTTTCCAAGGAGGTCGTCCTACGGCTATTATGGAAGCCTTTACGGAAGCCTCGCGTTAGCCGTCCCTATGAGAATCTTGTAGAATACTTTCGGAGTAATAACAAATACTCCGAAAGTAATTTTTGTTACTCTCGGAATTTTATGAAGTGTGACGACTTGTTGTCACGGAAGCGTATGGACTGGGTATGGTAATCCATCTCATCAATAATGGCTACAGACTCCACACGATAACCCTCGGCACGCAATTCCTTACCTCCCTTCATAAAGCCTTTCTCGATAGCAATACCGATGCCAACAATGGTTGCGTCAGCCTGACTGACAATGTCAATGAGGGCACGACAAGCCTCGCCGTTAGCCATGAAATCATCGATGATAAGTATCTTATCAGTAGATGATATGAAAGGAGTGGGGACATATACTTTATTTTGTTGCTTGTGCGTAAACGAGAAGGCCTGTGAGACATACATGCCGTCAGTTACATTGAGGATTTCCTGCTTTCGTGCAAAGATGGCTGGCAGGTTGAGATAATGCCCTAGCATAGTGGCAATGGGAATGCCGCTGATCTCGATGGTAAGAATCTTGGTTGCCCCAATACCTTCAAAACGATTCTTGAGCTCTTGTGCGATGAAACTTATAGCTTCAGGCTCTATCTGTTGATTTAAGAAATTGTTAATCTTCAGGATATCACCTGGTTCGATAACGCCGTCGCTTAATATTTTCTTTTCGATTAAATTCATCACAATATGCTTTTTCTTAATTTGACTGCAAAGATACAGAAAATTATTAGTAATTTTGCAAACAAGAATGAAAAAAGTATTTAATCCCACCTTCCGTGAGGATATGAAAGCAGCCCGGCAGGAGTTTCTTAGAAAGAATAACAAGAAATAAAGCAGCACAACGAAAGCGGATTTGCAGAAAATCCGCTTTTTCGTTGGTATTTATAATAAAAAAGTGTATCTTTGCATGCTAAATCAGACAAATACAAAAAGAAACGATATGAAACATCCATTACGTAGTGCGGTATGCACAGAAGGACGTAGAATGGCAGGAGCGCGAGCACTCTGGGTAGCCACTGGTATGAAACATGAACAGTTCGGCAAGCCGATTATTGCCGTGGTGAATTCGTTTACCCAGTTTGTTCCTGGACATACCCACTTGCATGAGATAGGTCAGATTGTGCGCGAAGAAATCGAGAAGATGGGCTGCTATGCTGCTGAGTTCAATACCATTGCCATTGATGACGGTATTGCTATGGGCCATGACGGCATGCTCTATTCTCTGCCCAGTCGTGACATCATTGCCGACTCGGTAGAGTACATGGTAAATGCTCATAAGGCTGATGCCATGATTTGCATATCAAACTGTGACAAGGTGACACCGGGTATGCTGATGGCATCCATGCGACTGAATATCCCGACGGTATTCTGTTCGGGAGGTCCGATGGAGGCTGGCAAGTGGCGTGGAGAGAATGCAGATTTGATTACCGCTATGGTGAAGGGTGCCGATCCTTCAGTCACAGACGAGGAGATGAAGGAAATCGAGAGCTGCTCTTGTCCTGGCTGTGGCTCGTGCTCAGGCATGTTTACTGCTAATAGCATGAACTCGCTGACAGAGGCGATAGGCCTCTCCCTGCCAGGCAACGGAACAATTCTTGCTACTCATACCAACCGCGTAGAGCTCTTCAAGGCTGCAGCACGTCAGGTTGTGAAGAATGCCTTTGCCTACTACGAAGATGGCGACGAAAGCGTACTGCCTCGTAATATTGCCACTCGCAAGGCTTTTATGAATGCGATGTCTCTGGATATTGCGATGGGTGGTTCTACCAATACAGTTCTTCACCTGCTGGCTGTAGCTCAAGAGGCTGGTGCCGACTTTACGATGAAGGATATCGATGCTCTTTCCCGAAAAGTTCCATGCCTTTGCAAACTAGCTCCTAATACGCAGAAATATTCTGTTCAGGAGTGTGGTCGCGCAGGTGGTATATTAGGCATATTGAATGAACTCAGTAAAGGTGGACTCATTGATGGCTCTGCACCCCGTGTGGATAAGATGACGCTCAGTGAGGCTATGCAAAAATATAGTATCGTAGATGGTGCTATTGATGCAGAAGCCAACCGTATATACCAATCAGCTCCAGGCAATCGCTTCTCAACGAAGATGGGTAGTCAGAGTGAGGAGTGGGGAACACTGGATACTGACCGTGCCAACGGTTGTATCCGTGACTTGGAACATGCCTATACCAAGGATGGTGGACTGGCTGTGCTTTTTGGCAATATCGCACAAGATGGTTGTGTCGTCAAGACTGCAGGCGTTGACGAGAGTCTATGGCATTTTGAGGGTCCTGCCGTCTGCTTCGACTCCCAGGAAGATGCCTGTGAGGGAATTTTGGGAGGCAAGGTGAAGAAAGGAGACTGTGTAGTCATCACACACGAAGGTCCGAAGGGTGGTCCTGGCATGCAGGAAATGCTCTATCCCACCAGTTATATCAAGTCGATGCACATGGGTAAGGAGTGTGCCCTGATTACCGATGGCCGCTTCTCAGGAGGTACCAGCGGACTGAGTATTGGACATATCTCTCCGGAGGCTGCCTCAGGAGGTAATATAGGAAAGATTAAAGATGGCGATATCATTGTTATCGATATTCCTTCCCGCAGTATTAATGTAAAGCTTACAGACGAAGAACTAGCTGCTCGTCCACAACAGCCGTTGAAGCGCAACCGTCAGGTTTCGAAAGCGCTGCGAGCCTATGCTCAGAGCGTCTCTTCGGCAGATAAGGGAGGAGTAAGAATTATAGATTAAGGTATGAAGGAAAAGATTACAGGATCGAAGGCGCTGATGAGGGCGTTACAGGCTGAAGGGGTGAAGACTATCTTCGGTTACCCTGGTGGTAGCATTATGCCCACTTACGATTCACTCTTCGATTACACACGAGGTGAGAAGAAGTGTTTTGACCACATACTGGTGCGTCATGAGCAAGCTGCAGTACATGCTGCAGAAGGCTATGCGCGGGTGAGTGGCGATGTAGGTGTTGCCTTGGTGACCAGTGGACCTGGCGCAACGAATACGCTGACAGGTGTGGCAGATGCAATGTTGGATTCAACCCCCATCGTGGTGATTGCTGGTCAGGTAGCCATCAATGCACTGGGTACGGATGCCTTTCAGGAAGTAGACCTCGTAGGTGTCGCACAGCCTATCTCCAAGTGGAGCTATCAGATACGCCATGCCGAGGATATTGCATGGGCTGTCAGTCGTGCATTCTATATTGCTCGTAGTGGTCGTCCTGGTCCAGTAGTACTGGACTTTCCTCGTAATGCACAGGTTGAGGAGGTAGAGTGGGAACCAAAGAAAGTGGACTTTATACGTTCTTATGTCGCCTATCCGGAATTGGACAAGGAGGCTGTCAAGCAGGCAGCAGAACTCATCAACCAAGCTAAGAAACCTTTGGCACTTGTGGGCCAAGGTGTTGAGTTGGGTAATGCACAGGAAGAACTCAAGGCTTTCTTAGAGAAAGCAGGAATTCCTGCCGGTCGTACCATGCTCGGACTGAGCGCATTGCCTTCAGACCATCCGTTGAACGTGGGTATGTTGGGCATGCACGGCAATTATGCTGTCAATCTGAAAGAACAGGAATGTGATGTGCTGATAGCCATTGGCATGCGTTTCTCTGATCGTGTGACAGGCAATACGAAAACCTATGCTAAGCAGGCCAAGATTATCCATCTTGACATTGATAAGAGCGAAATTGACAAGAATGTGAAGACCGATGTGGCTGTAGTGGCTGACTGCAAAGAGTCGTTGCCTGCCATTACCGCTTTATTGAACAAGGCCGATCACCAGGAGTGGCGCGAGTCGTTCAAGGAGTTGGATCAGAAGGAACGTGATAAAGTCATAGAGCCTGCCATTCACCCGAAGGAAGGACCTCTGCTGATGGGAGAGGTGGTTCATGTTGTTGCTGAGCAGGCACCAAAGGGTACTGTGCTCGTGACTGACGTCGGACAGAATCAGTTGTTTGCCACCCGTTATTTCAAATATCAGCAGAAACGTAGCATCTGCACCAGTGGTGGACTGGGAACGATGGGCTATGGCATGCCAGCAGCTATTGGAGCTACCTTTGCAACCGACCGTTGCGTCTGCTGTTTTATGGGTGATGGAGGCTTCCAGATGTGTATCGAAGAACTGGGCACAATCATGGAACAGCAGGCACCTGTCAAGATGATTCTGCTGAATAACAACTATTTGGGTAATGTACGCCAATGGCAGGATATGTTCTGGCTACGCCGTAAGTCGTTTACCAGGATGATGAATCCCTGTTATGAGCTAATAGCCCAAGGTTATGGAATTCCCTATCAGGCTGTAACGAAGCGTGAGGAGCTAGCCGCTGCCGTTGAGAAGATGATTGCTACAAAGGGTCCGTACATTCTAGAATGTGCCATCAAGGAGGATGATGACGTGCTGCCAATGACCCCTCCGGGCATGAACGTAAATGATATGATGCTGGAAATTTAGTTGAAGGATTGAAAAACAGAAGAATGGAAGATAATAAGAAACTATACACGCTACTGGTCTATTCAGAGAACGTAGCAGGTATCCTGAACCAGATTACGGCTGTGTTTACCCGTCGCCAGGTGAACATTGAAAGTCTGAATGTGTCGGCATCCAGCATTGAAGGCGTACACAAGTACACCATTACGGCATGGAGCGACGAAGACCAGATTGTCAAGATAACCAAGCAGATTGAGAAGAAGATTGATGTCGTGAAGGCCAACTACTTTACTGACGATCAGTTGTTTATTCGTGAGGCCGGCTTGTATAAGTTGCAAACCGATCTCGTGCTCCAGAATCCAGAGATTTCCCGTACTATCCGTAGACATGACGCCAAGATTACAGAAGTGAATCCTGTTTATGTCATTGTGATGAAGAGTGGACGTACGGAGGATATTATTTCGCTTTATTATGCACTGAACGAGTTCGGATGTGTACTGCAATACACGCGTAGTGGTCGTATTGCAGTGACCCGAGGCATGCAGGAGCAAGTGAGTGAGTTCCTGGAAGAGAGAGAAGGAAAGAACAAATAGTATTTAGCGTATATCGCATATAAAAAAGAGGCTCGTCATCAACACGAGCCTCTTTTCATTGTAAATGTGGATAGTCTTATTTCTTATTCGTAAATGTTAGACTTGACAGGCGACTTGTACCAATCGGTAGAAGTGATGGCGTTCTGACCCCACTCGTTGAATTTCAGATATGCATTCTTGATGCAAACCAGTTCCAATGGATATTTGAAGTCGTAAGGAATCATCAGACCGTGAGGGTTCTGACCGATCTTTGCCAGTTCAACAGTCTTGTTACGTGTCTTATTGAAGACAATAGGAGCCGTGTTGGGATCAGCGAGGCTGAAACTTGAAGGAACAGTAACGGTAACAACAACAGGAGCGATAACCTCTGCACCCTTAATGGTGTTGATGAAAGGTCTGCCAGTAACTCCGAAGAGGCTGTGGACTTCTTTCTGGTCGTTAATGATCGAGTTGCTGACGATATTCTTAATATAGAGCTCATCGGAAGCGCCACAAGCAACGAGGCTATACTCTACCTTTGTATCGCTGATGCGCTTAGCCTTGATAACAACATCATTGAGGTCGTAGTCACCAATTTCTGTATCCTCAAAGCAGTAGGTGTAAATGTTCTCCTCTGGCTCGGGAGGAACAATGATACCTTCAACACCACCTTCTACGTCAAGGATAATGTCGTTGAAGTCGGCATCACAACCAGACTCCCAGCAAAGCAGTAGTCTGTCGTTCAAGGTGAGCCAAGCAGCACGAGGATCGTTTGCACCAAGACCAGATGACTTGAAGTTGCCGAAGAGGTTAATCTTGTCGTTCAGACGGCCGTCACCATAGAGCTCGCCTTGTTTCTTGTCGCCAATTTCCTTGGTGCTATTGTTTCCATCCTTATGGGTGTTGGAACGTACCATGAAACCAATTTTATAGCCTTTAGGAAAGATTAAGCTTCCCTGAGTTCCCTTTTGAGGAGTACCGTCGCCCCAGAAAACCAACGCATAAGCGCCATGTTTGCCGGTGACATTCTCGTCAGTCATTGCATAGCTGTCGCTGAACTGAAGGGCTTTGTATTTAGGAAGACTCTTCAGGTAAGCAATTGGGTCTGCTTGGTTGGCAAGGTCCTCATCCTTGAAATAATAATAGTAGAGCTCAGAGTTGTAAATCTCGTATCCATAGTTGGGCGAACCGTCACGCTTGTATACGGGAGAAACAATGATGGGCTCCTTTCCGGTTGTAAAAGGGTAGACCTTCTCGTTGTACAGACCACTGCTCTTAACAAGTGGGAGGTTCTTGGCTTTGTTTACAAAGTATGAGAATACCATCTTGTTGAAGACCTCCTTGAACTCGCTGTCATAATCTACAGCGTCCATCTTCTTACTCTGATAGTCGGCCATCTGATAAAGCATCTCGTCTTTAATCCAGCCACGCGTATTGGCATAAGACGCAACGATGTTGTCAATAACCAATGTGCTCTCGTCAGGATAGACATATTCCTGAGACAGCGCTCTTCTGTTGTTGGCTTTCTGGTAAGAAACGGTATTGCCAGAAACCTTTTGTACAGAATAGCCTTTCTCAGAGATGAAAGCTACATACAAACCTTGATTGTTAGCGGGTGCATCATAGCTGAGTTTGATGGAGGCCTGACCATTTGTCTCTGCTTCGTTCAAAACCTTCATCGATGAATAAACTTCACCATCCTCGTCAGTTTCGGCAATACTTACCAATACTTGAACTCTGCTAATATCAGAGCCAGCATTGATTGTTACCTCACCGGTCGTGGTAGTACTCCAAGTTTGATTGGCATCAAAAGAAACGCCAAAAACATCATTCGCATGTTCGGTTGCTCTTTGTTCTACAAGTGAAGGATCGTACATGTCTGTGTTCTTTGTACACCCAATGAGCAACAACATACCACAAGCAAGTAAATAATACTTCTTTTTCATTTTAATAATACTATTTGGTTATGGTTGTATGGTTTATCGGGTGCAAAATTAGAAAAAAAGAAGAAAATATGTTTAATTACGGACATTAAAATAACATTATTTAACAAAGAAAAAGTTTGGTTCTCATAGGATTCCGTTGTACCTTTGCATGCAGAAAGACAATAATGACTATAACCGATGGAAAAAATAGGGAAATATACCTTTTTGGCAGAACCGTTCCATTGTGACTTCAGTGGACGGTTGTTCATGGGACATCTGGGTAATCACCTGTTAAATGCTGCAGACTTTCACTCTTCTGACCGCGGATTTGGCATGAAGTATCTCATGACGATTCAGCGCTCGTGGGTGTTGTCTCGTCTGGCTATTGAGATGGATGAGATGCCCATGCAATATACGAAATTCAACGTAGAAACCTGGGTGGAGAGTGCGATGCGCTTTTTTACCTCGCGTAACTTCGCCGTAGTGGGTGAGGATGGACACCAGTATGGTTTTGGCCGTTCTATCTGGGCTATGATTGATACAGAGAGCCGTCAGCCTACAGATATTTTCAGCATTGACAATGGTGCTATCAACAACTGGATAGTCAATGACAAGGAGTGTCCAATAGATAAAGGAGGTCGTGTGAAGATGAGCGACGAAGCAGAACTAGTTCATACCATAGATACCTATTATAATGATGTGGACATTAACGGACACATCAACTCGGTGAAGTATATTGAGCATGTGCTTGACCTTTGGCCTTTGGACTGGTATCGTGAGCATCAGGTGAAGCGATTTGAAATAGCCTATGTGGCTGAGGCTCATGCAGGCGATCAGTTGTCGTTCTACCGTGAACAGACTGACGAGCAGGCGTATTGTGTGCGTATTGTGCGTACTGATGGCACAGAGTGTTGTCGCAGTAAGGTTGTCTTCAAATAATGGTATTATGATTTCAGTAGAATCCTTACGTGTGGAGTTTGGTGTCAAACCGCTGTTTGCCGATGCTAGTTTCGTGGTCAACGATCGCGATCGTATAGCCTTGGTAGGAAAAAACGGTGCAGGAAAATCGACGTTGCTGAAAATCCTGTGTGGACAACAACAGCCAACGAGTGGGGTAGTCAGCATACCTAATGATACAACGATCGGTTATCTGCCTCAGGTTATGATACTGCAGGACAACACCACCGTCAGAGAAGAGGCTCGCAAGGCCTTTGCTGATGTCACCAAGATGAAGGAGCGCCTGGACCGGATGAACCAGCAGTTGTCGGAACGCACCGACTACGAGAGTGCCGAGTACATGACATTGGTGGAAAAGTTTACCCAGGAGCATGAGCGATACATGATGATGGGAGCTGAGAATAACGAGGCTGAGATGGAACGCACACTTGTAGGATTAGGTTTTGAACGGTCAGACTTCGACAGGCCGACAAGTGAGTTCAGCGGCGGTTGGCGTATGCGTATTGAGTTAGCCAAGATTCTGTTGCAGAAGCCTGATGTGCTATTGCTGGATGAACCTACAAACCACCTGGATATAGAGTCTATACAATGGTTGGAGCAGTTCCTTGCCCAGTCAGCAAAAGCAGTCGTATTGGTCAGTCACGATCGTGCCTTCATCAATCACGTTTCCAACCGTACACTGGAGATATCCTGTGGACGTATCGTAGATTATAAAGTAAGGTATGATGAATATGTGACGTTGCGTAAGGAGCGTCGTGAACAACAGCTGCGTGCCTATGAGAACCAGCAAAAGGAGATAGCCGAGATGCGCCAGTTTATAGAGCGTTTCCGCTATCAGGCAACTAAGGCAGTACAGGTTCAGCAGAAAATCAAACAGCTGGAAAAAATAGTACCTATTGAGATTGATGAGGTGGATAACTCTGCCATGCACCTGAAGTTCCCACCATGTTTGCGTAGTGGCGACTATCCCGTTATCTGCGACGAGGTACGCAAGGCCTACCATAGGGTAGTGTTCGATCACGTGAACCTCACTATAAAACGAGGTGAGAAGGTTGCTTTTGTCGGAAAGAATGGTGAGGGAAAATCCACGCTGGTGAAATGTATTATGGGTGAGATCCCATTTGATGGACAATTGAAAGTAGGCCATAATGTACAGATAGGCTATTTTGCCCAGAATCAGGCCCAATTATTGGATGAGAACCTGACGGTATTCGAAACGATCGATCGTGTTGCCAAGGGTGATATCCGCCTGCGTATCAACGATATACTGGGCGCCTTTATGTTTGGTGGCGAGGCCTCCGATAAAAAGGTGAAGGTTCTCAGTGGGGGTGAACGTAGTCGCCTGGCGATGATACGTTTGTTGCTTGAACCAGTAAACCTGTTGATACTTGATGAACCTACCAACCATCTGGATATGGCATCTAAGGATGTGCTGAAAGAGGCTATTCGTGCCTTTGACGGAACAGCCATCGTCGTGAGTCACGACCGTGAGTTCCTCGACGGATTGGTTACGAAGGTCTATGAGTTTGGAGGCGGTAAGGTGAAAGAGCATTTGGGAGGTATTTACGACTTCCTACAGACGAAGGAGATAAGAGAACTGAGCGAATTGGAAAATCCAGTCCGTACGGGACGGACTGCCAGTCCGCTCCCGACGGACAAGAAGTCCGCTCCCGACGGACTCACGGCAGACAACAATTCGTCAGCAAGAAATGCAAGTTATGCCGAACGCAAGGAACGTCAGAAACAATTGCGGAAGGCAGAGAAGGCCGTAGAACAGTCTGAACGCAAAATAAACGATATGGAGAGCCGACTGAAAGAGTTGGACAACCTGCTGATGAATCCAGAGAATGCCTCGAATATGGAACTGGTCACGGAATATACCTCCATCAAGCGGGCGCTTGACGAGGAAGTAGAGCGCTGGGAACAATGCTCCGAAGAAATGGAAAGACTATCTTCTAATATATAAAAAAACAAAATGACAATGAAAAAATTACTGACTGCTATGGCATTAGCAACAATGACGTTAACGTCTTCTGCACAACTTCGCTCAGGTATCAATATGAATGACCTGAACACCAGTGTGAGACCAGCTGATGACTTCTACGAGTATGCCTGTGGTGGGTGGATGAAAGCTAATCCGCTACCTGCAGCCTATTCTCGTTTCGGAAGCTTCGACCGCTTAGCTGAAGACAATAACAAACGTATTAATGGTATCCTGAAGGAACTGCTGGAAAACAGTTATCCCCAAGGAAGTGTGGAACAACAATTGAGCGACCTCTATAAACTGGCTATGGACTCCGTTCGTAGAGAGAAAGAGGGACTGACACCCGTAATGGGTGAGATTCGTGCTCTGGAGGCTGCCAAGACCAAGGATCTGATTTTCAAAATCCAGCTGTCAATGATGCCCGAGGGCGAATCGGAGTTCTTCAGTGCCTACATTGGTGCCGACGAGAAAAATGCCGCAGAGAACATCCTGAACATCAACCAGAGTGGTCTGACACTCGGACAAAAGGACTACTATCTGGAGAATGATGCTGCCACCAAGAAAATCCGTGAAGCCTACAAGATGCATATCGTGAAGATGTTCCAACTCTTCGGTTTCAAGAAAGGTGCTGCTGAGAAGAAAATGAAGAACATCATGAAGGTGGAGACGGCGCTTGCCAAGGTGTCGAAATCACGTACCGAACTGCGTGATCCTATTGCCAACTACAACAAGATGACGCTGAAAGAGTTTGAGGCGAACTATCCTCACTTCCAGCTGGAGAAGCAGATGAATGCCAAAGGTATTCAGACCCGCTATATCCAGGAGATGGTTGTAGGTCAGCCTTCGTTTATGGCAGCTGCCGACAAGATTTTCGCAGAGATGACAGCTGCAGAATATCGTGACGTGATGGAGTGGGGCATTATCGGTTCTTCGACGGGCTATCTGAATGATGCCGTCCGCGCGGAGGATTTTGAATTCTATGGCAAAGTGTTCTCCGGTCGTCAACAAGACCATCCGCTATGGCGACGCTCTACTAATCAGGTGCAGAGCATGATGGGTGAAGCCTTGGGACGAATCTATGTGAAGAAATACTTCCCTGCCTCTTCCAAGGAGCGCATGAAGACCTTGGTGGAAAATCTGCGCATTGCTCTTGGAGAGCGTATCGCTGCTCAGGATTGGATGGACGATTCAACCAAGGTGAATGCGTTGTTGAAACTCAATACCTTCTATGTCAAGATTGGATATCCTGACCGTTGGATAGATATGTCAAACCTGAAAATCGATGCGAAAAAATCTTACTATGAGAATATTAAGGAATGTCGTCGTTTCTGGACTGCTTGGCGAATCAATCACACAGCTGGAAAACCTGTTGACCGAGATGACTGGCATATGACTCCACAAACGGTCAATGCATACTATAATCCGACAACAAATGAGATTTGTTTCCCCGCTGGTATCCTGCAAGTTCCATTCTTTGACCCGACTGCTGACGATGCCTTCAATTATGGTGCTATCGGTGTCGTAATCGGACATGAAATGACTCACGGATTTGATGACCAGGGACGTCGCTATGACAAGGATGGTAATATGCATGACTGGTGGACAGATGCAGACGGAAAGAACTTTACACAACGAACGGACAAATATGCCGATTTCTTCTCTAAGATTCAAGTGCTTCCAGACCTCAATGCCAACGGTCGACTGACACTCGGTGAGAACTTGGCAGACCATGGTGGTTTGCAAGTTGCATTCACGGCTTACAAGAATGCCACCAAACGTAATCCGTTGCCTGTGATAGATGGACTGACAGCCGACCAACGCTTCTTCCTGGCCTATGCAGGTGTATGGGCAGGTAACATTACGGAGGCAGAGATTCGTAATCGTACGAAGAGTGATCCTCACTCACTGGGACGTTACCGTGTGAATGGAGCCCTTCCGCATATTGATATGTGGTATGATGCCTTTGGTGTGAAAGAAGGTGACAAAATGTTCATTCCCAAGTCAGAACGCTTACCATTGTGGTAGGAAATTGTGCTAAAAACACAAAAATGCCGTCGTAAATGTAAATTTACGGCGGTTTTTTATGGTGTTTATAAAAAAATCACTATCTTTGCATCAATTTGTTAAATTACTACTTTCGATGATGACTGATAATCAACTAAATAACGAACAAACCCAGAGGACTGTTCGACCCCAGCAAGTATTGAAACGGGAAGAACAGCCAGAGCAAGAGCCGGTACTGATGGCGCAGGCCATGCAGCAAGCTCAGGCGGAAGGGAAATGCTGTCCTTTCTGTGGTGCCATTAATGCTCCTGAGGCAATGTTTTGTGCCCAATGCGGACAACCCATAAGTAAAACAACGTGCCCCCACTGTGGAGCAGAGATGGATCCTGATGCTGATTTCTGTGAGGTATGTCATCGCTATATCAAAAAAGACGTTTGCTCTTTCTGTGGGGCACACCTGACAGGAAACGAGGCCTACTGTCCGGAATGTGGAAGCCCTCGGGGTGGAATGGTCTGCCCAACATGTCATACCTTGAATGAGTTCGCTTTCTGCAAGAAATGTGGAACCGCTCTGACTGAAGAGGCTCGCCAGATGATGAAGGAAATGCAGAAGAGCCCGGATTATCAGGAATTGCTGGAAATCGTACAAGACTATTCGAGACTGGAAAATGCCTTGCCTTACAACTCGGAACGGGACGTCGTCAGAGAACAGATGAACATTAAGCTTCGTGAACGAGTGCTGACATTGTTAGCCAAGGACGAGGGCGTGGAAAATCCGGTTATCCCCAAGGTTGAATCGAAACGCATGACCAAGGAGGAGTTGGAAGAGCAGAAGAAAATCAAAATAAAGATGCTGTCATCTATACTCGATAAGTTGGCAGTATCGCCAATGACATCACCCGTAAAAGCCCGTAATTATGCAATGGCCTCCAAACCTGTTGGAGTCAGGCTGGCATGGGTGTGCAACTACAAGCATGCTATGCACAGCAGTCCCTGTGGTTGCGCCAAGCCACATATGGGAGGCAAATGGGTTGTGTTGGGGAAAAATAGCACAGAAGAAATTAAAGACGACAAGTAAAAGCAAAAATGGACGAGACCATAAGAAAACCAGATAATCAAGTTTCGATAACTTCGACCATACGTGTCGATGCTTCTCCGACTTCTATTACCAATCCCAGTGCTACTGTTAGGCCCAATGTCAGAGACCGAAAACAGAGTGTCTCCATTGATTTTCTCTTGAAGGGTCGTGCCTATCGTGGCATCAAGTGCCTTAGTGAAAATTCCGGTGAGGCACAAGTGTATCTAGTCGAAGACGACGAGGGCAACAAGATGGTTTTAAAGATTTATTATCCGAACTTTACCATCAAGAAGACGCTTATGCGCATCATCCAGAACTTCAATATGGAGATGCTGGTGAAAATTGTCGACTATGGCAAGACTTATGTGGAGGGCAAGAGCCGTGATTATGAACTGATGGAGTATCTGAACGGTGGAACATTAGCAGACTACGACTTGGATGGAGACTTTAATCAGTTCCGACGCATAGCCCTTCAGGCTGCTGCCGCGTTAGCCTATTGTCATAACTGTAACATTATCCACAAGGATATCAAGCCAAGTAATTATTTTTTCCGCGATAAAGAACACAAGGAAATCGTATTGGGTGACTTCGGAATCTCCAGTGTGATGGATGCTAACGAACGTCTTCATCGCACTACTCAGGCTCGTACGCCAGTCTATGCAGCTCCGGAGATGTATAATGACGTGATAGACGGCGAGGTGGAAATCACACCTGCCGTTGATTTCTATGCCCTGGGTATCACGCTGATGACGCTCTGGCTGGGAGAAAATCCTCTGAGCCAGAATGAACGCGTTATGATGCGTAAGAAAAACGAGGGACGCTTACCTCGTATCAACGAACTACCCGACCGCGTGAAGATGATTGTCCAGGGATTGACAGCTGTCAACCCCCAGAGCCGTTGGGGCTATGATGAGGTGGAGCGCTGGTTCTTAGGAGAAAACGTGAAAGTTGATGTATCGTCGCCGATATTGAAATATCGTAGCTTTGTCGTAGATCCAGAGCAGAACCTTGTAGCCGATAATGTTCACGAGCTGATTCCTCTGCTTTTGGATAACGAGCGACTGGCTATCAACTATTTGTATAATGGGCGTATTGCCAATTGGTTGGAACAGTGCGGTAATGTCAAGCTTAGTTCAGCAGTCAAGGACATTGTTGTCAATCGCTACCCCGTGGACCAGAAAGCAGGCTTGATGGCTGCTGTCTATGTCATGGAGCCAACCTACCCGTACAAGGATATACGTGGTAACTTGTGTGACGATATCCATAGTGCTGCAATCTCCATCCTGAGCTATCAGGAAGAATATTCGGTGATACTGAGAAATCCTAACGACAGCTTCTTCCTGTATGTAGAGTCTCACTCGAAGGCTGATGTCAACCGACTTCGCAGTTATTTCTCGCCCGACAGTCATATTGAATTCCGTATCGCTATTCTGAAGACCGCCTATGAGATTGACAAGGAAATTCCATTTTTGGCCAAGTATTCTTCTTCTTCGCTTAGTGATATTGTACATGCGTTTGGACATGAACAGTGTTCTGAGGATGAGTGGATGAGCCTGAGCGATGGTCGTCTGCTGTCGTGGATGTATAGTCATGAAGACAAGATGGCTTGTGAGGCCTTACGCATTATGACCAATGGTTGTCAACCTACTCGTTCCTTAGGATACAAAGTCTTGTACAACATAGACCGAGATGTCGCCTATGATTTGCTTGACGCAAACACCCCTTACAAGGTGGGTGAGATACTGCGTGAGCAGATGAAAGACTGGCAGCATCTGACTGAACAGGAGTTTGCAGAAAAGATAGATGATTATGCGAATCCGAATGGTCGTTTTGCCTATTTCGCCAAATTGCATGGATGGTATGAGCAACTAAATATGGCACGTTCCTGCTTCGATTTGAAGAGTGAGGATAATCAACATCGTCTGGGTGCTTACGACCTGCGAACAGCTGCCTATCGCTTCTGTCGCGCTTTAGGTGTTACACCTTCCTATGTCCTGGAAAATGGAGTGGAACTGAAAGATATTGATTCCATAGACAAACAGGCTCAGCGCTCGCTATTGATAGGCGAGATGAAACGGGGAGCTTTGTCGCAATGGCTGTCTGTGTTCTTCCATGAGGATCCCAATCAGGATTTCAGCGAAGATTATAGCTATGAACGCAGATTGGAACTATGGCTGCTCTATCTGGGAGAAATTGATCAAAACCAGAAATACTATAAACGATATGTCAATGCCAAGGAGGAGACAGCACACAAATATACGGAAGTGCGATCAGGTTACCACCGGGCAAAGGCAAAAGAAAAGACCTGGCGTATCGTGTTCTATGTGTTGTGTGGCCTTTGGGTTCTTCTGCTCATGTTCTTGGGTATTGACAATCGCCATTATGTACTGCATCATTCGTTCTTAATGATTTCGTTGCCATTAGGTGGTATGTCTGCTGTCATTGTGGGAATGCGAGCCTATTTCCGAGGGTTTGGTTTCATGTTCTCCGCATTATGGGGACTGTTGGGCTATCTCTCGTCCTATCTTGTTGTGTTTGTTCTTACCTATGTCAACACGTCGCATTACAGGCTGTTCATTCCGGTTCTCATTGTCATTACATTAGTATATATGTTGATATGCCATCTGACTGATTTCCGAGGCGACTCGAAGACAGACAGTCAGCTGATCAACGAGGTAATGGAAGACGACATCAAGTCAACACTCTTAGAACCTTTATATTATACGTTTAAACAGAAGTCGTTCAAGTTTAAGGGGTCGAAATTCGGTATGTTGGATGATGTGGCTAATCAAATACGATCCATCAGTGGCGAGTCAGTGTTACATTATGTATTATGGAGCATGATGATTGGCTTACTGTTGCTGGAATTTGTGGTGATGAGTCCGAAACTGCTGAATTATCATCCTGATTTGGACAACATCAAGCTAAATCCGAGTGGGGTAGTGAAACAGTTACAAAAGGATGTCGAGTAAATATGGTTTGTGAGCATTGTCATAAAGAGAACCGGTCGATAGCGAAGTTCTGCAAATGGTGTGGTAAACCGCTCTCCCTGCCGAATGTCCTTGACCGTATGGTCGGTCTCGAAGAGGTCAAGCAGCAATTGAAGACGGTGGTTGACACTTACACCTATCTGCATTCCCGTAAGGACGTCATGAAAGTACGCCTGAGTGTCAATACTATAATTATAGGTGAGACAGGAACAGGTAAGACCGCTTTGTCGGAAGTGATCCGTGACTATTTCTATCAGCATAAGATTATCGAAAAGCCTAAGTTGACGATGGTTGACGCCGTAGACTATCAGCGTTTTGTCGACAAGTGGGATGATAATGTGAAGAAAGCCAAGGGAGGCATTCTCTTCTTTGACAATGTGCAGAAACTATTGCCAGACCGCTATTCCAATCAAGTGAACCCCCTTGACAAATTGTTTGTTGAGATGGACAAGTGGGATGAGAATCCCATTGTCATCATGTCGGGTCTTCCGAAGGGTCTTGATGACTTTCTGACAGCAAACCCAGCTGCCCGTAATCGCTTTAAGTATACTTTCCGTCTGCCTACTCCGGGGTGTCAGGAGTTGTGTGATATTTGCAAGATGGAGATGCGCACCAAATATGGTATTTCTGCCTATACACCTGAAGCAGAGCATAAGTTGCAACGCTTCTTCCAATATCAACTAAAGGTAAAAGACGAGACATTTGGTTATGCACATGTGGCTATCAAGACAGCAGAGGATATCTTTACCTCGTTTATCAGTCGGGGAGCCAATGCTGTCATGGTTGAAGAACAGGACATTCGCGGATATGTACCCAAGGAGCGCTCATTAGAGGAAATCCTGGGCGACTTGGATGCCTATATCGGAATGGATGAGGTAAAGAAAGCTGTTCGCGAGATTGCCTTCACCATACACAATAACGTCCAACGTGCAGAACGAGGACTGGGTGATATGTCGAAGATGGGTATCCACATTGTGTTGACAGGTAATCCTGGAACAGGTAAGACCACAATAGCCCGCAAGTTGGGTGAGATATTGGAGTCTATAGGTTATTTGGATAGCGGTCATGTGGTTGAAGTCGATCGTTCCAAGATGGTCAGCCCTTATCAAGGTGAAACCCCCAAGGTGGTAGACCGTCTTTGTGACAAAGCGATGGGTGGCATCCTATTTGTTGATGAGGCCTATACGCTGGCTCCTCTCAGCCAGAGTGGGGAACGTGATAACCAAGGCGCACAGGCTTTGGAACAGTTGATGAAACGCATGGAGGATGACCGAGGCAAGTTTGTGGTCATTGCAGCAGGTTACCGTACGGAAATGGAAAACCTGTTTCGTGTCAATGTCGGATTCCGTAGTCGATTCAGTTATTTCCTCAATATCGAAGATTATAATCCCGACCAGTTGTATCAGATTATGGGTGTCTTCGCCAAGGAGAAGAAATACCAGTTCTCTCCAGAAGCAGAGGAATTGACACTCAAGATGATAACGGAAATGTATAATGCGCGTGAGAAAGACTTTGCCAATGGTCGTACCATGCGCCAGCTTTTCGATAAGATATGTGCTAAGCAGGCAGAGCGCTTGCAGAAAGCGGATATATCAACCGTTTCTAATGAAGAACTGATGACCATTACAGCATCAGATATTCCTTATGAGGCTCCTAAGGCTGTTGACTATACTGACTGTCTGGCTAAGTTGAATGGTATGGTAGGATTGGCTGCCGTTAAGAAAGAAATATCTAATCTGGCGGCTTTCCTCAATTTGCAAATCCGACGTGGTGAGAGCAATACGTTCCAAGGCAAGCATTATGTCTTCTCGGGTAATCCAGGAACAGGTAAAACCACGGTAGCCCGTATTATGGCAGATGTGTTCCGCACGTTAGGCATTTTGTCTCGAGGTCAATTGGTCGAGGCCGACCGTTCTAAGCTTGTGGCTGGGTACTCCGGACAGACGGCTATCAAAACCAACCAGTTGATTGATTCGGCAATGGGTGGCGTCCTGTTCATTGATGAGGCTTATACCCTGAAGTCGAATGATCAGGATAGTTTTGGTGCGGAAGCTATTGACACCTTGTTGAAGCGTCTGGAGGACGACCGTGGTAAGTTTATCTGTATCGTGGCAGGCTATACTGACCAGATGCACGACTTCATCGACTCCAATCCGGGACTGAAGAGTCGTTTCACTCAGACTATCCATTTCGACGACTATACGCCTGATGAACTGACGGAGATATTCCTCAATCTGGCAAAGGACAAGAGCTTTACCATTGATGAGGAAACGCGTAGTGCCATTCATCGACAGTTTGAACAGTTATATCTGCGTCGTGACAAGAATTTCGGCAATGCTCGTGAGGCTCGTCGCATTTTTGATCAGGCTGTTGAAAAGCAGAGCCAGCGTCTCGTTTCAGAGATGAATAATCCTGATTTCAATAATGAGGATATGTACCGTCTGACGGTTGCTGATCTGCCTGCTGCACAAAGTGAACAGGCTCGTCCGCTTGACGAGGTACTGAATGAACTTGACGAGTTCATTGGTATGCGAACCGTGAAGAATATGATTCGCCGTCTGGCTGTTCAGAGCATGTTTATGAAACAGCGAGCTGCTATGGGGGCCGGTAAGGTGCAGCAGATGTCTATGAATTTCGTCCTTACTGGTAATCCTGGTACGGGAAAGACGTCGATAGCCCGTAAGATGGGCGAGGTGCTCCAGTCGATGGAGATATTGCCGACAAGTCGTGTTATCGAAGCTAGTAGGGCAACACTTGTAGGCAAGTATAT
Source organism: Prevotella sp. tc2-28 (assembly GCF_900107705.1). Taxonomy (GTDB): domain Bacteria; phylum Bacteroidota; class Bacteroidia; order Bacteroidales; family Bacteroidaceae; genus Prevotella. The sequence continues at coordinate 108,984 of NZ_FNRE01000007.1, read as the reverse complement.
GGGAGAGACTCCCAAGATTGTGAATAACATGTGTGACAAGGCTATGGGTGGCATCCTGTTCATCGATGAGGCTTATACGCTGTCGTCGGAGAACGACCAATATGGTAAGGAGGCCATTGATACGCTGATGAAACGCATGGAAGACGATCGTGGTAAGTTTGTTGTCATAGCAGCCGGCTACCATGATGAGATGGAAACCTTCCTGGCTGTCAACCCAGGACTAGCCAGTCGTTTCACCCATAAGTTGCACATAGACGACTATAATGAAGATGAGCTGTTGGCTATCTACAAGAAGATGGCTTCGAAAGATAACTACAAGTTGTCACCGGAAGCAGAGTTCAAGCTGATGGACCTCATCTGTCGCAAAGTGCTCAATAAGGATAAGTCGTTTGGTAATGCCCGTGAGATGCGCAATATGCTCGATGCCACCATCCAGCAGCTCTCCATGCGTGTTAGTGGCCTGTCGCCATCTGAGATTACTCAAGAGACTTACCAACTGATCATGCCAGAAGATATTAAAGATGTAATATGATAATTTGTCCAAGTTGTAAAGAAGAGATAGAGGACGATTCACGATATTGTGATCAATGTGGTCAGGAATTGGTCTATTGCAGCAGTTGTGGTCGTGTGGGAATAGGGCGTCGCTGTACCTATTGCGGTGGTCTGATGATTAGTGCCGAGGAAAAATTGTCGGGCGGCTCATTCCAAGGACAGGCTATGTCAGCTCCCACGTCACCATCCCTTTTCCAGCAGACCTCTCGTCGTACTCCTGAGGGTTCGCAGTCGCTATTACAAAATGGGGTTCCCACGTTGACGCTCTATAACCCTACGTTAGATATTCGTATGGTAGGTGTCAATGGAGCCATCATCGGCAGACGTCAAGGTCCCTATCAAAAGTTGTTCGAAGGAAACATGTATATTTCAGGTGTCCATGCCCAGCTTATCTATAAGCCGGAAAGTGGCTGGTGTATTATTGACAAACACTCGTCCAATGGCACCAAACTAAATCAGCGTGACTTGATGCCAGACATCCCGATGACCATCAAGAGTGGTGACATCATCACGTTGGCTAATATTAATTTGCAAGTAAGCATTAATTAAATGAGTAGAATTGTATTAACGGCAGCAAGCCGTATAGGATGTGTCAGGAGTAACAATGAAGATATGGTGCTGGCATACAATCAATTTGTACGCAGCGACGCCTACGAGACTGAGTTCATGACTGAGAATTGTGACCGCTTTGCCATTGCGTTAGCTGATGGGATGGGGGGGCATAATGCTGGTGAGGTGGCCAGTGAGGATACCCTTGTCAATCTGAAATTTTTTATCAGTGACTTGCCCATGGGTCTCAATCCTGATGAGTTTCATCTGATGATTAACGAATGGTTGAAATCCATCAATCAGATCATTAATTCAAAGGGTACGGAAGACGAGTCGCTCCGTGAGATGGGAACCACACTTGTCGGAGTGCTTTACTATAACAGACGGTACTACTGGATCAATTGTGGTGACAGTCGCCTTTACCGACTCCGTCAAGGTCATCTCACCCAACTGACCATAGACCATTCGCTGATTAATCCCCATAGTGCTAAGCAACATTGTAGTATCGTCACCAACTGCATAGGTGCAGGATGTAAAACGTCGTATATCGACTTCTATGACATGACGGAAGACATACAGCCCGACGATGCCTATCTGCTTTGTTCTGACGGACTGAATGATATGATTTCCGACGAAGCAATAGAAGGGCTGATGAATAAACAGAGTTCTGCCAATGCACTTTGCGAGGCAGCCATAGCAGAAGGAGGTTTTGACAATGTCTCAACCTGCATATTCCACATATATCCCTCAAATTAAAACAGACAACAATGCCATTAAGACTTCCAGATTTATTACCTGCCATAGAACTTTTGAAGCATGAGAACATCTTTGTGATGGATGATTCACGTGCTCACATGCAGGATATTCGTCCCTTGAAGATTGTAATCCTCAATTTGATGCCGTTGAAGATAACCACAGAGACCGATCTCATCCGTTTGCTCTCCAATACGCCATTACAGCTGGAAATCAGTTTTATGAAGTTGAAGAGTCATACGCCGAAGAATACGCCTATCGAACACATGATGATGTTCTATCGTGATTTCGAAGAGATGCGTAATGAGAAATTCGATGGAATGATTATCACCGGTGCTCCTGTTGAGCAAATGAATTTCGAGGATGTCACCTATTGGCCTGAGATGAAAGACATCTTTACCTGGGCACGCACGCATGTCACGAGCACATTGTATATCTGTTGGGCTGCTCAGGCAGGTCTGTATTTCCATTATGGTATTCCCAAGTATCCGCTTCAGAAGAAGATGTTCGGCATTTTTCCACAGCAGACTTCAGACCCCCAGTTGCCTATCTTCAGAGGCTTCGATGATGTGTTCCAGATGCCTCATAGTCGTCATACGGAGATACACCGTGACGACATCCTGAATCATCCGGATCTGACGTTGATTGCTGAAGGTGATGAGTGTGGGGTAAGCATGGTGATGGCACGCAGTGGGCGTGAGTTCTATATAACAGGTCACTTGGAGTATGCCCCTAATACGCTGGATACAGAGTATCGTCGTGATCGTGATGTTCGTGATGATGTGGAACTGCCCCGTCATTATTATCGCAACGATGACCCCAATCAGCCACCTATGGTAACTTGGCGTGCCCATGCCAACCTGTTGTATAACAACTGGATAAACTACTATGTCTATCAAGAAACGCCTTACGATATCAATCAGATAGGATAAGCATGACCAGTCTTGAACTGTTGGCTCCAGCCAAGAATCTGGAGTGTGGTATTGCTGCCATTGACCATGGTGCCGATGCCGTCTATATTGGGGCTCCCCGATTCGGAGCCCGTGCTGCTGTTGGCAATAGTGTCGACGACATTCGTCAGCTTTGTCAGTATGCCCACCAGTTTAAGGCTTGTGTCTATGTGACTGTTAATACGATAATCTTTGACGATGAGTTGGCTGCAACCCAACAGCTGATTTGCGAACTGGAGGAGGCTGGGGTAGATGCTATCCTGGTGCAGGATATGGGTGTGCTGAAGATGAGAGATGAAAGATTAAAAACGAAGAATTTAGTCTTGCATGCCTCCACGCAGACCGATAACCGAACAGTCGAGAAGGTACGTTGGCTATGCTCCTTAGGTTTTCGGCGTGTTGTCTTGGCTCGTGAGTTGTCTGTCCAAGAGATAGCCGCGATACACCATGAGGTACCCGATGTCGAATTAGAGGTTTTTGTTCACGGAGCCCTTTGTGTCAGCTATAGTGGATTGTGTTATGCCTCACAGTATTGTTTCCAACGATCTGCAAACCGTGGAGCCTGTGCGCAGTTCTGCCGTATGAAGTTTGACTTAGTCGACGCCGACGGACGAGAATGGGAACACCAGCGTCACCTGCTCTCTCTGAAGGATATGTGTCAGATTGAGCATCTCGACGAACTCATCGAGGCTGGAGCCACCTCGTTTAAGATAGAAGGTAGGTTGAAAGATGTCGTCTATGTCAAAAACGTAGTAGCGGCCTATAGTCAACGTCTCAATGCTTTTATTGCGAAGCATCCTAACGACTATCAGCGTGCATCGCGAGGACATTGTACCTATACATTCACTCCCAATTTGCGTAAGACCTTTAATCGTGGCTTTACTACTTATTTCCTGCATGGTCGTCAGCCAGACATCTTCTCCCCAGACAGTCCTAAGGCAATGGGAGAGTTTGTGGGAACGGTGAAGGAGTTGCGTCGCGACTCGTTTAATGTGGCAGGTACAGCATCGTTTGCCAATGGCGATGGACTCTGCTATATCGATGCAGACCGTGAATTGCAAGGCTTTCGTGTCAATCGCGCTGAGGGTAACCGACTCTATCCGCAACAAATGCCACGCAGCTTACGCCCAGGTATGGCACTCTATCGTAACAACGACCAGGAATTTGAGCGTCTTTTGTCACGTCCAAGCAGTGAGCGAAAGATAGCGGTATCTTTGCACCTGGCGCCTACATCCGACGGTTTCTCGTTGAGTGGTGAGGGGGTGACGGTCAGTATTGCCTGCGAGCACCAACAGGCCGAGAAACCTCAGCGTGATAATATCATTCGCCAACTGTCGCGTATGGGTGGTACACCTTATGAGTGTAGTGGGGTGGTTATGGCCGACGATTTCCATTATTTCATTCCGAGCAGTCTGCTTTCCGAACTGCGTCGAATGTGGGTTAATGCTGTCAGCCAGGCCAGTCATGATGTGGATAGCGAAGATACGGCTCCTCAGCATGTGGAGCCTGCTGATGTTCCGTCTTACACTCCCACCTATCTTTATAATATAGCCAATGGTGTGGCCCGTGCCTTTTATGCCTCACAAGGCAAGACGGATGTGTCACCGGCTTTTGAACTGAAGCAGCCACGTCAGGCCTTGCTTATGCAGTGTCGACATTGCCTACGCTATTCATTGGGATACTGCGTCAAGCACGGTGGTGAGAAACCCCGTTGGCGCGAACCTCTCGTCCTACGGCTTGGAGATGGGCGCCGCTTCCGCCTGGAGTTTGATTGTAAACATTGTCAGATGAATGTCTATGCGGAAGATTAGCCTTGTCATGCTCCTGGCAGTATTGTTGTTCTCCGCTTGCTATAATCACGGACAACAGACGCCTGATGCTTGGGATTTGACCAAGCAGCAGATTGACTCCATCTCTTTCTCCACGACGCATCATTATACCCAAAACTACAACTTTGTTGTCAATACAGCACGTTTACCACTTGCTGATGCCTTGCCAAACATGGCCTTCGATACAATGTATGTTGTCAGTGGCGAGCGTGTCGTCGTTGCCGAGATAGAGATTGTACCTGCTGATACCATTGACTCCGTGTGGGTTAAGGTGGCTCGCGACCAGATTACGCAGGGATGGATACGCGAGAGTGAGTTGCTTGCCGGTGTCTCACCCGATGACCCCATCTCGCAGTTTATCGATCTCTTTACCAACAACCACTTGTTGCTCTTCATGGGTTTATGTGTGCTGGCTGCTGGCTTGTATGCCATGCGCCGACTGATGCGCCGTAATGCCTTTCTCGTACATTTCCACGACATAGATTCGCCTTACCCGACACTGCTTTGTGTGTTGATCGCCTTCTCCGCGACCCTCTATGCGAGCATTCAGATGTTTGGTGCCGAGTCATGGCGTCATTACTATTTCCATCCCTCTCTCAATCCCTTCGCACTCCCATGGTATTTAGGCATCTTCATTGCTTCTGTGTGGGCTATCATTATTGTCGGGGTTGCTGCACTGGATGATGTGATGCGACGTCTGCCAACAGTCGACGCATTGCTCTACCTGATAGGCCTGACGGCTGTCTGTGCTGTCGACTATGTCGTGTTCAGCCTTTCTACACTCTCCTATATCGGTTATGTGTTGCTGGTGGCTTATGTCGTCTTTTCATGGCGACAGTATCGTCGCGTTGCCCATTTCCGTTATCGTTGCGGACAGTGTGGCCAGCCCCTTCTTCGGAAGGGAGCATGTCCTCATTGTGGAGCGATTAATCAATAGCAGAAAATAAAAAAGGCTCCCGGAAAGGAGCCCTTTTTTTGATGATAAAGCGTGTATTTACTCTGCGAAGGAAATGCTCTTCTTCACCTTGTCGACATAGGCGTCGATAGCAGCTACTGCTACGATGTTGACAACGTCACGTACCGAGGCTCCGAAGTCAACGAAGTGGATAGGCTTGTTCAGTCCCATCTGAATCGGGCCGATGATTTCAACGTCAGCATCAAGCATCTGCAGCATCTTGTAACTACTGCGTGCTGATGTCAGGTTGGGGAATACGAGCGTGTTGACATCCTTGCCGAACAGACGGGTGAAAGGATATTGCTCGTCGCGCAGTTCGCGGTCGAGTGCGAATCCCAGCTGCATCTCACCATCGATGGGCAGGTCAGGATAGTTCTCTTGCATATATTCGGCAGCATGCTTTACCTTTAGGGCACCATCACTCTGGCTACTACCGAAGTTCGAGTGGCTGATCATGCCAATGACGGGTTTCTCGTTGAAGAACTTTACGCTCTTCGACGCCAGTTTGGCAATGTCTATCAAGGTCTCTGTATCAGGATTCTCATTCACCAGTGTGTCTGCGATATAGAGCGTTCCGCGTGCAGAATTGATGATGTGCATAGCACCGAAATGCTTGTATTGCGGACGGATGCCGATGACCTCGTTGACAACCTTGATGGTGTTCGAATACTTGGTGTACAGACCCGTCAGGAAGGCATCGGCCTCACCCGTTTCCACCATCATCATGCCGAAGTAGTTGCGCTCGAACATCTTGTCGTTAGCCTCTTGGAACGTATAGCCCTCGCGCTGGCGCTTCTCTGCCAGAATGTGGGCATAGCGCTCACGGCGTTCCATCTCGTTGGGGTGACGCAGGTTGACAATCTCAATACCCTCGATGTTTAGGTCAAGCTTGTTAGCCATCTTCTGGATGACCTCGTCATTACCCAGCAGGATAGGTATGCAGATGCCCTCGGCCTTAGCCTGTACGGCAGCCTTGAGCATGGTGGGGTGAACAGCCTCGGCAAAGACGATGCGTTGCGGGTGGGAAGCAGCTGTGGCATAGAGTTTCTGTGTCAGCTTGGTCTCCTGTCCCAGCAGGACAGACAGCGAACGCTTATACTCGTCCCAATCCTCAATCTGTCGACGAGCCACACCGCTTTCGATGGCAGCTTTTGCCACAGCGGCACTCACCTCCGTGATGAGTCGTGGGTCTACAGGTTTCGGAATGAAGTAGTCACGTCCAAAGGTTAGGTTGTTGACCTTATATACATCGTTCACCACATCGGGAACGGGTTGCTTGGCCAAGTCGGCGATGGCATATACGGCAGCCAGTTTCATTTCCTCGTTGATGGCAGTGGCGTGAACGTCCAATGCACCACGGAAGATGTAGGGGAAACCGATGACGTTGTTGATCTGGTTCGGATAGTCCGTGCGTCCTGTTGACATCAGCGTGTCAGGACGAGCCTCCATGGCATCCTCGTAACTGATTTCCGGAACGGGGTTGGCAAGTGCGAAGATGACGGGGTCGTTGGCCATTGAGCGAACCATGTCCTTCGTCAGTACGTTACCTTTCGACAGACCCACAAAGACGTCAGCACCTTTGACAGCCTCTTCCAGTGTGTGGATATCCGTGCGTGAGGTGGCAAAGAACTTCTTCTGCTCGTTCAGGTCGGTACGGCTTGTCGAGATGACACCCTTGGAGTCCAGCATGACGATGTTCTCCTTGCTGGCACCAATGGCCATATATAGTTTCGTGCATGAGATGGCAGCTGCACCGGCACCGTTGACAACGATTTTCACCTTGCTGATGTCCTTTCCGTTCACCTCCAGCGCATTCTTCAGTCCGGCAGCCGAGATGATGGCTGTTCCGTGCTGGTCGTCATGCATCACGGGGATGTCCAGTGTGCGCTTCAGTCGTTCCTCGATATAGAAGCACTCAGGAGCCTTGATGTCCTCCAGGTTGATACCACCGAAGGTAGGCGCTATCTTCTCCACGGCTTCGCAGAACTTCTCGGGATCCTTCTCAGCTACTTCGATATCGAAGACGTCGATACCACCGTATATCTTGAACAGCAGACCCTTTCCCTCCATCACGGGTTTTCCGCTCATGGCACCGATATCGCCCAGTCCAAGCACGGCAGTTCCGTTAGAGATAACAGCTACCAGATTGCCTTTGTCCGTGTACTTGTATGCATCGTCGGGGTTCTGCTGAATCTCCAGACAAGGGTAAGCCACACCAGGGGAGTAGGCCAGCGAGAGATCTGTTTGCGTACGATAAGCCTTGGTGGGCTTTACTTCGATTTTTCCTGGGCGTCCTGCTTCATGATATTCGAGGGCAGCCTCTTTAGAAATTTTTACCATAAATGTGTATTATTATTGGGTTCTTTTTTCTTTTCCGAGCGCAAAAATACAAAAAACTCGTGTAAAACGTATCATTTTTTTAATTTTTTTGTAACTTTGCAACAGAAAGTAGATATTTATGCAAGTTTTGAAAGATTCTAGTGCCTATCGCCTGGCTTTAAGGGAAAAAATCATGGATACTGCTATGCAGGCATTCATCCGTCAGGGCATCCGTGCTGTCAGGATGGACGATATCGCACAGCAGTTGGGTATTTCCAAGCGCACCTTATATGAAATCTACGAAGATAAGGAGGAACTGTTATTGCAGAGCATCAAGAAATACAATGCCCAACGTGTAGCCACCTTAACTGAATATGCTGCACAAGGGCATAATGTGATAGATATTGTGCTGGAAGCCTATCGTCTCAAGTTGGCTGAGACGCGTATGGTGAATCCGGTTTTCTTTTCCGATATTATCAAATATCCCAAGGTGGAGAAATATATTAAAAACACGCGTGAATATTTCCGTGACAAATTCGTGCTTTTCGTCAATAAAGGCATCCAAGAGGGCTATTTCAAGAAAAGCAAGAATCTCAATCTGATTCCCCTTCTGATGGATGCTGTCGGGGATTACATCATGTCTAACCAGCTCCTTCAGCAATATCCTGCTGAAGAGTTGTTTGACAGTTTCTACCTGCTTCCGCTCCGTGGACTTTGCACAGAGCAGGGAATAAGGAAACTGGACGAGGCAATCGCTAAAATTCAGTAAACGAGAGTGGCATCAGCTGCTTGATACCATTGATGACGTAGGTATGCTTCTTGCCATAGAGCAGGATGCGCACGGGTTGTTTGAAGCGTGTCTCCGTTTCAATGATGACCTGTCGGCAAGTGCCGCACGGACTGGCTGGCTCGTCAATCAGCTCTCCCTTCGTATTCCGGGCAGTGATGGCCAGCGTCATGACAGGTTGGTCAGGATATTGGGCACCGGCAGCGAAGATGGCTGAGCGCTCAGCACATATTCCGGCAGGGAAGGCTGCATTCTCCTGGTTGCATCCCATAAATGTCTTGCCGTTTTTCAGGATAATGGCAGCTCCCACACAGAAATGGGAATAGGGTGCATACGAACGACTCGTCGCCTCAATTGCCATGTCTATTAACTGGCGGTCCGTATCAGTCAGTTCATCCAGTTGGGCTACTTGTATTTCGGTTTTTAGTATCATTTCCTCCATAATATTCCGATTTTTGTTGCAAATATAATTATTTTTCTTTATTTTTGCATCGAAATTCCGAAGAAAATTGATGAAACGAACTATAATTGCTACTTTTTGCCTTTTTGCAGTCCTTCTTTCCGGTTCTGCTCAGAAGGTTACGTGGAACAAGAACTATAGCGACTATTTCGATACTTGGGGCGAGGTAGCTGTCCAGCAGATGATACAATACCGCATACCTGCCAGCATTACCTTGGCACAGGGCGTCCTTGAGTCGGGAGCCGGAAAAAGTGAACTGGCACGCAGGGCAAACAACCATTTCGGTATCAAGTGCAACGGATGGACAGGTCGTAAGTCGTATCATGACGACGACGAGCGGAACGAATGCTTCCGAGCCTACGACAATGCCTACCAGAGTTTCGTCGATCACTCCAAATTCCTTACGGGCAGTCAGCGCTATCGGCGCCTGTTTGACTTGAAGCGTACCGATTACAAAGGGTGGGCTAGGGGTTTGAAGGCTTGCGGCTATGCCACCAGTCCGACCTATGCCACCCGTCTGATAGAGATTATCGAGACCTATCAGTTGCATCGTTACGATACGGGCAAGGAGTTCTATAGACAGCAGAACACGGTGATGCGCCAGGGCGAGATGCGCCAGGTGTATGCCTTTAATAAGAATTATTATGTACGTGCGCGACGTGGAGACACCTTCCGTCGGATAGCAGACGAGATGGATATCTCCTATCGTAAACTGGCTCGTTATAATGAGCGCGACAAGAACGACACGTTGGAGGAGGGCGAGATTATCTGGTTGCAGAAGAAGGCTCGCAAGGCCCCCAAGGCGTTTAAGAACAGACCCCATCGTGTAGAGCCCGGTGAGTCGATGTATATCATCTCTCAGCGCTATGGCATTCGCCTCAAGAACCTTTATAAGATGAATGATTTATCTCTTGATTATGTGATACATACAGGTGATTTGCTCAAGGTAAGATAAAACGATACTGACGATGAATATAAAGACCTACTTTTTCGCATTTTTGGTGCTGATGATGCTGTGTGGTTGTCATGTGCGCCATGATCACGGTCAGCAGATGCCAGGTTCCCGTATGGGAATCGATTCTGTTCCCAACAATACCATTGGCACCATGTCAGACGAGGAGATAGAGGCCTTGGAGAAAGAAAAGCAAGAAGAGGAGGAAGACTGGATGAAGGAAGACGGCGTCTACATCCCCGACATCCCAAAGGACGCCAAGGGTGAAGCCCATCCGGAGGCTGTTGATGCCATCGAGCGGATGTTGCAGGGAAAAGAGTAGGGTGGACGTGTTATTCTTTCAATAACTTGTCGAGGAAAGCATCCAGGTCCTTGTCCAGGTCAGCCATCAGTTCCTGGTCGATGATGGCGATGTCGTCGTCAACCAGATAGAGTTCCTCTAACGTTTCGTGGTCATCGTCTTCCAGCACAAAAGAGTAGGGTTTCAGGATAGACATCTTTTCGATGGTTTCCTTCATCTTGGCCAATACAGAACGCAACGTGCTTCCCACTTCCTTGTAGAACTGAGAGTCCTTGTTGTCAATCCATTGCTCCACGATGCACCGGGTAATCTCTTTCTCTTCATCGTCGAAGGCTATCAGTTCTCCCGACTCCTGGGTCACGCGGATGTGTATGTCAGTGAGCATACTGGCTTCCTCGTTACTGGGGAATTTCTCGGCTATCTTTCGGATGGCGCGTTCCACTTGTTGCAATGTCTGTTCTGTAGCTTTCATTATACGCTTTTGCTTTATATTGTGGGGACAAAGGTACGAATTAGTGCGTGAAATTGCAAACGATTACGGTTTTTTTTCAAAAAAATCTTCTTTCTCGCGTGTGTATTTCATATTTTTATAGTACCTTTGCCGTTGTTAATACTACTTGAAATACTAATGAGCAACAAAATAAAGCATTCGGGGGTTGTTGAAAATGTTGTGGGCGATAGCGTACAAGTGCGCATTGTCCAGACCTCGGCATGTGCTGCCTGTAAGGTGGCAGGCTATTGCAATGCCTCCGAGTCGAAGGAAAAACTCGTTGATGTCTACCATTGCGATGTGCGTGGGCTGAAGGTGGGCGATGCCGTCACCGTGACAGCCTCCACCCAGGTAGCTGCCCATGCCCTGCTGATGGGCTTCGGACTCCCTTTCGTCGTGATGGTCGTCGTCTTGTATGCTGTGCTCCAGCTGACGGGTCGTGAGGGTCTTGCTGCCTTGAGTTCGTTGGCAGCCCTGGTGCCCTACTATGGTGTGCTCTTCTTGTTCCGCAATCGGCTGCGCGAGAAGCTGGCATTCTCCATTGAACAATAGAAAACATATATATTAAACTAAAACAAATTATTGTAATTTATGGATTTCATTTTGATTGCAGTAGCAGTATTGGGAGCTATCGGACTGATTGCCGCCCTTGTACTGTTTGTCTGCTCCAAGAAATTCGCAGTCTATGAAGACCCCCGCATTGCCCAGGTGACAGAACAATTGCCTGGTGCCAACTGTGGTGGTTGCGGATTTGCCGGATGCGGTGGCTTGGCTGATGCCCTTGTCAAGGGTGCTGATGCTGGCAGCATCGACGGACTGAAGTGTCCTGTTGGAGGAGCAGAAGTGATGGGAAAAGTGGCTGACCTGTTGGGTATGGCCATTGCCAACGGTGAGCCGATGGTTGCCGTGGTACGTTGTAACGGAACATGCGAGATGCGTCCCAAGATTGCAGAGTACAGTGGCTTGCGCACCTGTGCAGCCATGAACTCCTGTGGTGCCGGTGAGACCGCTTGCGGCTTCGGCTGTCTGGGTTGTGGCGACTGTGTCGCTGCCTGCCAGTTCGATGCCATCCGCCTGAACGCCGAGACCGGTCTTCCTGAGGTTGACGAAGAGAAGTGTACCTCTTGTGGTGCCTGTGTCAAGGCTTGCCCTCGTCACATCATCGAGCTTCGCAAGAAAGGTCCTAAGGGTCGTAAGGTCTTCGTGTCTTGTGTCAACAAGGACAAGGGTCCTGTGGCTATGAAGGCCTGCAAGGCCGCTTGTATCGGTTGTGGCAAGTGTGAGAAGGAGTGTGCCTTCGGAGCCATCACCGTCGAGAACAATGTGTCCTACATTGACTTCAACAAGTGCCGTCTGTGCCGTAAGTGTGTTGCCGTATGTCCTACCAAGGCCATCCACGCTGTTAATTTCCCGGCACCGAAGCCCAAACCGGAAACCGCAGAACCTGCTACTACTAGCAATGAAGAAAGAAAGGAGGAACAAGCATGAACATTAGAACATTCCGAATAGGTGGTGTACACCCCGAAGAGAATAAGCTGACTCACGATGTGGAGACCAAGGTAGCCGCTCTTCCCAAGCAGGCCATCTTCCCCCTCTCTCAGCACATTGGTGCACCTGCCAAGCCCGTTGTTGCCAAGGGTGACAAGGTCAAGGTAGGCACAATGATTGCCGAGGCTGGCGGTTTCGTCTCAGCCCCTATCTTCAGTAGTGTCAGCGGTACCGTTTTCAAGATTGACACCGCTATCGATGCTACCGGTTATCGCAAGCCCGTCATCATCATCAATGTCGAGGGTGACGAGTGGGAAGAGAGCATCGACCGTTCCGACAAACTGGAACTGGTGAAAGACCATCCCGAACTGACTCCCGAGGAAATCGTGGAGCGCATCAAGGTGGCAGGTGTCGTAGGTATGGGTGGTGCTTGTTTCCCCACCTTTATCAAACTCTGTCCGCCTCCCACGGCAAAGGCTGAGTGTGTCATCATCAATGCCGTAGAGTGCGAGCCCTATATCACCGCCGACTTCCGTCTGATGATGGAGCATGCCGACGAGATACTGGTAGGTCTTGAACTCCTCATGAAGGGTGCGAAGGTGACAACCGGCTATATCGGTATCGAGACCAACAAGATGCCCGCTATCGAACTGTTGACCAAGAAGTGTGCCGAGGTATTCGGAGGCACAGCATACCACGTCGAGGTAGTGCCCTTGAAGCAGCGCTATCCGCAGGGTGGTGAGAAACAGTTGGTTGACGCCGTTATCCGTCGTCAGGTACCTGCTCCCCCAGCTATTCCTGTCAACGTAGGTGCTATCGTACAGAATGTGGGCACTGCCTTCGCCGTCTACCAGGCCGTGATGAAGCACAAGCCCCTGTTCGAGCGCTATACCACCGTGACCGGTAAGCAGTTGCAGAACCCCGGCAACTTCCTCGTTCGTATGGGTACTCCGATGAAGGATCTCATCGACGCTTGTGGCGGTATGCCCGAGGGCGACAACAAGTTGCTGGCAGGCGGTCCGATGATGGGTAAGGCCCTGACCAGTGTCGAGGTGCCCATCTGCAAGGGAACCAACTCCGTGACCATCATTTCCGGTGAAGAGGCCTTCCGCAAGGAGCCCAACCCCTGTATCCGCTGTGCCAAGTGCGTCAGTGCCTGTCCGATGGGCCTTGAGCCTTACTTGCTGGCTAAGCTTGCTGCCGTGCAGAACTGGGAGCGTGCCGAACACGAGGAAGTGGTCAGCTGTATCGAGTGTGGCTCGTGCCAGTTCACGTGTCCTGCCCACCGTCCTTTGCTCGACAATATCCGTCAGGCCAAGTCTACGGTGATGGGTATCATCCGTGCCCGTGCCGCTGCAGCAGCTGCTAAAAAGTAAATTTACCAAATGAGTAAATTGAACAATAAATTGTAAATAGTAAATTGTCAAATTGTAAATTCTCAATATGGGAAAATTAATAGTATCACTATCGCCTCATGCACATGGAACCGACACCGTCGAGAAGAACATGTATGGCGTCATCATAGCCTTGATGCCTGCGCTCCTCGTGTCGTTCTATTTCTTCGGCATTGGCTCAGCCATTGTCTGTGCAACGAGCGTTGCGGCCTGCGTATTCTTCGAGTGGGCCATCAATAAGTTTATGCTTAAGAACGAGCGCAACACCATCTGCGACGGCTCTGCCATCCTGACTGGTCTGCTGCTCGGTTTCAACTTGCCTTCCAACCTGCCCATCTGGATTATCATCATCGGTGCCCTGTTTGCCATTGGCGTGGGCAAGATGACCTATGGCGGTCTGGGCAATAACCTCTTCAATCCCGCACTCGTCGGACGTGCTGCCCTGCTGGTAGCCTTCCCTGCACAGATGACCACCTGGCCTAAGATTGGTCAGCACTGGGCTTATCTGGATGCCGAGACGGGAGCCACCCCGCTGTCGCTGATGCAACAGGCCATCAAGACGGGCGATATCAACAAGGCTCAGGAGTATCTCGACCAGATACCTTCTGCCCTCGACCTCTTCCTGGGCAACCATCCCGACGGCGCAGGTGCCATGGGTGAAATCTGTGCCTTTGCCCTGTTGCTGGGTCTGGCTTACATGCTTTGGAAGAAGATTATCACCTGGCACATCCCCGTGTCGATTATCGGTACCGTGTTCATCCTGGCAGCCATCATGCATGTTGCCAATCCTATCTATGCCGATCCGTTCTCTGTCATCTTCTCCGGTGGTCTGATGCTTGGAGCCATCTTCATGGCTACCGACTATGTCACCTCGCCGATGACCGGCAAGGGCCAGCTCATCTATGGTGTTGCCATTGGCGTGCTGACCGTTGTCATCCGTAACTGGGGAGCCTATCCTGAGGGTATGTCGTTCGCCATCCTGATCATGAACGCCTTCACTCCTCTGATTAACAATTATGTGAAACCAAAACGTTTTGGGGAGGTAGCCAAATGAAGAAGTTAGAATCATCTTTATTGAATATGGTGCTGGTGCTCACCCTCGTGGCTGTTGTCATGGGTGGCATCCTGGCCTACGTCAACCACTTGACGGAAGGACCCATCAAAGAACAGAAAGAGAAGGCACTGGCCGACGGTATCAAGTCTGTCATGTGCGTCAACGACCTCACCGTTGCCAAGACTGATGAGGTGAAGCAGAACGATGCCAAGGGCAAGGAGATGGTCTTCACCATCTATCAGGTGAAAGACGCTCAGGGCAACGACCTCGGTGCTGCCGTGGAGTCTACCACGATGGGATTCGGTGGTGACCTGAAAGTGCTCGTAGGTTTCGACCCCGAGGGCAATATCCTGGGTTACACACTGCTGGAGCATGCTGAGACTCCCGGACTGGGTGCCAAGGCTGACCAGTGGTTCCAGAAGGGCCAGAAGGGCGATGTCATCGGCAAGAATCCTGCTGAGCCGCTCACCGTGTCAAAGGACGGCGGTCAGGTGGATGCCATCACGGCTTCTACCATCACCTCGCGCGCATTCCTTTTAGCTGTCAACAATGCCTATAAGGCTTATAAAGCCACACCGGCAGAGTAAAATAGTAAATCGTAAATGGTCAAATTGTAAATTAAGTTTATGAATTACATAGATATCATTAAGAATGGCATCGTCAAGGAGAACCCCACGTTCGTCTTGATGCTGGGTATGTGTCCTACGCTGGCCACTACCACCTCTGCCATGAACGGTATGTCGATGGGTCTCGCCACCATGGCTGTGCTCATCTGCACCAACTTTGTCATCTCGTGCCTGAAGTCGGTTACTCCCGACAAGGTCCGCATCCCCGTGTTCATCGTGGTCATTGCTGCCTTCGTAACCATCCTTCAGCTGGTCATCAAGGCTTACCTGCCTGACATCGATGCTGCCCTTGGCCTGTTCATCCCGTTGATCGTGGTCAACTGTATCATCCTGGGTCGTGCAGAAGCCTTTGCTGCCAAGAACTCACCCGTAGCCTCACTCTTCGACGGCATCGGCATCGGACTTGGCTTCACCCTCGGACTCACCCTGCTGGGTATCTGTCGTGAGATTCTGGGTTCCGGTTCCGTATTCGGATTCACCTTGGTTCCCGAGACTTACAACATCCTGCTCTTCGTGCTCCCTCCGGGTGCTTTCATCATGCTGGGATTCCTGATTGCGATTGTTAACAAGTTGCGCAGCTAAATTGTAAATTGTAAATCGTCAAATTGTAAATTACATTATGGAATATATACTGATTTTCATTAGCGCGATATTCGTCAACAATATCATTCTGTCGCAGTTCCTCGGCATCTGTCCCTTCCTGGGCGTTTCCAAGAAGGTGGACACCTCGCTGGGTATGTCGGCAGCCGTAGCCTTCGTGCTCACCCTGGCCACCATCGTAACCTGGTGCGTCCAGACCTATGTGTTGGAGCCTAACGGCTTGCAGTATCTGCAGACCATCGCCTTCATCCTCGTCATCGCGTCATTGGTGCAGATGGTTGAGATTATCCTCAAGAAGGTGTCACCCGCCCTCTACCAGGCACTGGGCATCTTCCTGCCTCTCATCACCACCAACTGTGCGGTGCTGGGTGTGGCCATCCTCGTTATACAGAAAGACTACAACCTGTTGCAGTCGGTGGTCTATGCCTTCTCCACCGCTATCGGCTTCGGACTGGCACTCACCGTCTTTGCCGGAATGCGTGAGCAGCTGGAGTTGGTCAAGGTTCCCAAGGGCATGTCAGGCATGGCCATCGTCATGCTGTCGGCTGGTCTGCTGAGCCTTGCCTTCATGGGCTTCTCAGGTGTCGACGGAGGACTTCGCGTCCTGTTCGGATTGGATTAAGCTCTTAGTTCCCAGAAAGCCACGGCAGCGGCTGCTGCTACGTTCAGCGAGTCGACACCGTGAGCCATCGGGATTCTTACCGTATAGTCGGCCTCTTCTATCGTCTGATAGGGGAGGCCGTCGCCTTCTGTCCCCATGATGATGGCGAGCTGCTCCTCGGCTTTCAGTCGGGCGTCGTCCAGACTGATGGAGTCGTCTTTCAGCGCCATGGCTGCCGTGCGGAACCCATAGTCCTGCAAGGTCTTTACCGGTCCGTCCAACCACGTCCAGGGCACCAGGAACACCGAGCCCATCGACACGCGGACGGCCCTTCTGTTCAGCGGGTCGCACGAGTCGCGTGTCAGCACCACCGCGTCGATGCCCAGGGCTGCTGCCGAGCGGAAGATGGCACCAATGTTCGTCGTGTCCGTTACCGCCTCTATCACCACGATGCGCCGGGCGTCCTTGATGATGTCAGCCACCGAGGGCATCTTCTTCCTGCGCATGGCACACAGCACACCGCGTGTCAGCGTATAACCTGTCAGCTGTGCCAGCAGTTCACGACTCCCCGTATAGATGGGAATATCACCTACACGGTCCACGATGTCACGGGCATCACCCGCAATGTGTTTCTGTTCGCAGAGTAGGGCAGTGGGCTCCCATCCGGCGTCCAGCGCCACGCGTATCACCTTCGGACTCTCCGCGATGAACAGTCCCTTCTCTGGTTCCAGTTCCATGCGCAGCTGAGCCTCCGTCAGTGTGCTGAATACCTCAATGCCTGGTTCTTTCAGCGATGTAATCTCGATAATTGCCATAATTGCGTGCAAAAATACAATAAAAAAACGAAAATCTTTGGTTTTTTGCTCACTTATTCGTACCTTTGCACCCCGAAATGGTTTGGTCTGGTAGCTCAGCTGGATAGAGCAACAGCCTTCTAAGCTGTGGGTCTCGGGTTCGAATCCCGACCGGATCACCAAGAAAAAAATGAGCAACTGGTTAGGTTGCTCATCTTTTTTTGCGTTTATCTTTTTGCGATTATTTCACCACGTCGCCCTCGTCAAGAGAAATCAGGTGATTCTTGCTGGCGTAGAAGTTGGCACCGATGATTGGGGCAATGAGGTTAACACCAAATGGGGTGTTCGTGATGGCGAAATTGTCTGATTGGGCGATGCCGACGTAATCGACTACCATGATGCCGGTCTTGGCATATTTTTTCTTCAGGAGAAACTTACCGACTTCTTCGTTCTGCACGCTGGCATTCACGATGTAGTTTAGGACGTAATTGGGAACGCCAAAACGGCCAGCCACGTGATTGATGACCCAATGGGGCTCGCTGGACTTAGCTGACTCATCGGATATCTGCAGGGCTTTTTCGACTTTCTCGCGCTTGTCGACGGCAGAAAAGAGTAGTACCATGGTATTGCCTTGAACCGTCACCTTGCCCTTCTTGCCATTGGGGAACTCGACATCGCCGGTCTTTATGTCATTGCTCCATACGTTGTGCATGCAGGCGCCCATGGGATTGTCGGCAAGGGGAGCCGAGTAGTTGTTCATCACGATGAGCTTGCCACAACAGTCTTTCAGACGGAGGTCGGGACCATAGTTCAGCACGAGCTTGTCGAGACCGAACACTTCCTTGAGTTCGTTATACACCCATCCAGAGACATACTGCATCGTCTTGGAGTCAGCTCCCGATGCCTGGTCGAGCATGATGATGGCGGTCTCCGAGGGGTACTTCTTGAGCAGACTCTGGAGCTCCTGGAAGACTTGCCTGGGTGTGACGTTGGGAATGCAGTTTTTCAAATCTTCATCGTAGAAGCCGTAGCCGCCACCCTTTTCTGCCACGTAGATGGTGCCGAGGTCGAAGTAGCGCACACCGAGATTCCAGAGCTCCTTGATGGAGAGATACTGGCGCTTGTAGTTGGTCAGCATGGATTTGCCTTGGTCTTTGGTCAGGTAGGTCGAAGGAACTCCGCCAGCCCCGAGGATTGACATGTCGCAGATACGGGGATTCAGACTAAAGTAGTATTTCCCCATATAATCGTGATTGTCAATCGATTTATTAAGCACTTTGAACAAGTTGTTGACGTCGACCATATTCTTGATTCTTTCCTCTATCGGAAGATCGCTGGCTGCGCGGGTGATGGACTGGGCACGCTGGGCGGCTTTGGCTACTGACTCGTTGGAGAACTGTCCTGTCTCGAGAATCAGCGCTATCAGACTGGCGTCGGTGCGATTGATGAACGTTAGGCCGCCTGTCGACTTGTCGCGCAGGATAGCCATGGTGTCTTTCAATACTGCATCGAAGATGCATCCGTTCTCGGCGAGAATCTTATAGGTCTCGTCGCTCTCGTCGACCTTCTTCTTGGCATCAACCATCAGACCTCCCACCAGTTCGTAATCCTTGATGTTAAGCTGGTCGACGAAGTGGAGCTTGCTGAGGTCGTTGGTGACACCCCATGTGCCGTTGTAGGTAACGATGTTTTCAACATTTTCATCATCGTCATCGAAGGTGAAGTCATAGATGTCACACTGGCCTTTGTCGCTGATGTCGTAGAGTCGTACATTGTCGGAAAAGGTGAGCTGCATCTCGTCCAACCAACCACCAAGCACCATCGTCTGTATCTGATCAGCGGTGTACTTGCTCTGTTCGGCATTCTCTACAGGATTAGAGGCGTTGTCGTCATTGCTGCAGGATGTCATCGTAAGACATAATGTGCCACAAAGTGTCAGGATGGTGGCACACATCCAATTTCTCATTTCTTTCATGTTTCTTGAAATATAAACCACTTTAAAAACAATCTTTGCTATCAAATCGGGGTGCAAAGATACAGATTATATCTGTATAAACACTCATCATGTATTACCTATTTTTACTATAACGTTTACGTATGCCCCATGTCAAAAGTAAAGAGGACCGGCATTGATTGCCAGTCCCCTTTTCCACTTTGGGCTCAGTCGTTTAGCCCTCGTCAACTCCGTCGATGATGCTGCCGCTGTCTCCACCTTGGTTGTCACCACCCTGGGTGCTGCCGCCGGTATTGCCGCCGGTGCTGCCACCATCGTTCTCACCAGTCTCGGTCGTGTTGTCCGGTTCCTCAATGGTACCGTCGTCGGTGCTGGTCACGCGCTTCACCTCATTGCCGTTGCGGTCGTAGCACGTGATGACCACAGCCGTCTCCTTCAGCTCCTGCTTCAAATCCGTAGCTGGTGTGAAGATGATACGACGCGTCGTGATAAGGCTTGCCTTCACGTCGTTGACGTCAGCCACACTGGTGGCCGAGAGTCCGAAACGCATGGTTCCGAGTCCCGGGAGCGCTACCGAGTGACCTTCGGTAGCCCACGCTTTGATCACTTCTCCGGCGGCATCCCAGCAGGCCTGCATCACGCCCTGGCTCACGCCCGAGCGGAGAGCTGCCTCACGGATAACCTTCTCCGGAACAAGCTGCGAATACAGTTCGGGCAGCATCACGTAGCGATACGTGCCTGCATACTTGCCGACCTTGAATTCGCGTTCCTTTGCTTTAACTTTTAAAGACATAATCCTGAAACAATCTTTTTACGTTAAAACCATTCTGCGACCAGCTACATCGGGTGGCCGCATCCCGCCATTTGTTATCCTTATTTGCCCTACAAAGATACAAAAAAAATGCGATAATTCCAAATTTTAACCCATTTATTTTCAGTGATTTATGTTAAAAATTGCTTATTTTCTTGACTACGCTTTATGTCATAAAAAAGCCCCGATGCCAAAGCATCAGGACTATGGATTTTAGCCTTCTAAGAAGAAGAGACCTAAAACACGGCAGCTGATATTTTTTTGATATCCACAAGTCGTGCGAGAAGCGTTTTCTTCTGCCTGGCCACCGACATGTTATAACGTGTCTGCATATTGATAAGTAGCTCAGGATTGATGCCAAGAGCCGCCTCCATCATCAATGCAAAATCGGTAGTAACGGGGCGCTTGCCGTTGAGAATCTCATTCAACTGTGTATAAGGAATAGAAAGCACCTCGGAGAACTTCTTCTGTGAAATCCCCCTTGCCTCCAATTCTTCCTTCAGTATGTCTCCCGGATGTGTCGTTGTTCTGTTCATGTTTATCTCCTTATTGATAATGGTTTGTTATGTCTGTTACTGTACAAATTGTCACAATAGGTTCTGTTCCCTCTTTTCTTATTTTGAACTCCAGACGATAGTGATAGTCTATACGTATGGAGAAATAGCCATTGTCAAGTGCTTCGAAATTAAGCGAGTTGAAAACAAATAGGTCCTCTATGCGAGTAGCAGCCATCAGTGTATCAATGCGCTTCTGATACTTTGTAACGACTTGTTTTTGGAAGCGGTACTTCTTGTTTGTACATTTCCCGTCGTTATAGAGTTCTTCCAGATAGTCCTTTTCGTATTCAATGACCATATTGCTGACATTTTATGTTGCAAAGGTAAGCATTCTTTTCTAAATTCACAAATTTAGTGAAGATTATTTTGTAAATATCTAAAATTTCTCCTCCGCACAGCAATTATTTTTCGAGTGCGGAGGAGAAATTTTTGGAGTGTGGTCGCGGAAAAATCATCCTTCGAGGAGGAGGTCACACAGGTCTGTATTGGGCGGATACTGCTCCAGGCTATTTGAAATGTTGTAGTCTATGTCTTTGACGTGTGACATTTGCTCGTTCCACTTATCATAGCAGCCACTGTCGGGAAACAGTGTGACACGACGTCCACGCAGACACGCTAACTTTTCAGGTGACAATCCACTGCTACCTGCTGTAGCCAGCCAAAGGTGTTCTGGCTGACAGGCTGCCATGGCCAATGCGGTCTTTTCGCTTTCTACTATACAGATGTGAGCATCGGGACGACGGGTTATTAGATGCTCGCCGAAAAGACACTGGTAGAGCTGCCAGTCGGGTGGTAGTAATCCCGTTCGCATCAGCGGTATGTGGGTCCACCCCTGGAAACCATTGCGATGACCGTCTATGCGGTACTGCATGATGTGTCCAGCGTGAACCATGCCTTGATGGTCAATCTGCCAGAAGATGACATTGCCTTTGCGGGTGGCCCCGACAAGATAGTCTTCAAACACCTTATGTAACTGCTCTTGGGTGATGCCGATGTGCATGGCAAAATCTGTCATCATCCATTGCCAGAAGATGCTGCGGGGCGAGTGGCTGCGATTGACGAAGGTCATGGGCAGCGGTTGAAAGGGCGGCAGCGGCTTAGGCTGGCAGTAATTGTCCGGATTGGCCTTGGGTTCGGTGGCCCACTGGTTGTCACGGTAGTAGTCCGACGGCTTGTAGTGGTAGCCGCAAGAGTGCTGGTGGTCACACTTACCTACGGTGTCGGCAACGTAGTGGAACCCGTTGCGGGTATCGACGTATCGCACCAGGCACTTCTTTTTACCACAGTGCGGACAAGTCAGCTTCACGGGCTGATGTCCGGTGAGTCGCTTGGACTCTAATTGATAACGAAAATCTGTGTTCATAATCATAAATATTTTTGTTGTTTATAATTAAATTTGTTGGCGATTCTCGTTCGTTGTTGGAGCCGCTATATATATAGGCGGCTCCGACAACAAACAAAAATCTTATCGCGGTTAGAAGGGCAGAGCTAGGTCGTTGGACACCTGAATCATACCGTTTACTTCAACAAGGCTGCCATCCTTCACCCATTCAGAGATGTACGTTGCAACAGTAGGACGTTTTCGATCGAGAACATTAACTAGAATCTCCGTCAGTTGTTTGCGGCTGACGACACCTCCTTTATCACGGAGTATGCACAGGCACTTCTCAAGACGTTCCTTCCTCTCCTTGTCAAGGGCTTCCTGACGCTTCTGAAGCTGCTCGGCCTTACGCTGTTCAAGCAGTTGGCGACGCTGTTCGTCGGCATCAATGATGTGCCCTTCAGCATCGAAGGTGATGCTCCATTCGGGCATCTCTTCATGACGGGCCTCAGAACACTTGACAGTGATAACGCTACTGCCTTTCTCCTTGACACACTCCAGTACCGTAGCACTCTTTTGAGCCAGCATTGTTCCCAAGTGACCGCGCATGTTGTGATCCTCGTCAGCCTTGTTGGTATGGAGCACACAGACAATGGCGCTGCTGTACTGGTCGCTGAGTTTCAACAACTCTTTGATAAGTTGTTTCGACTCTGTCTCGTCGTTGAACGAGGCTACGAATTCCACAATGCCGTCGAGCATCACCACTTGAGGTTTCTCTTCCTCAAGAGCTAACTTAAGCAGTGGTAGCAACTGCTCTTGGTTAATGCGGCGCAGCGAATGGAGCGACACCTGCGAGTCGATGACCTCAGACGACAGTCCCGTCATCTGTGCAACATCCTCCAGGATAAGCTTCGTGTCGGTGCGGTTCTGCTCTGTGTCGAAGTAGAGGATACTGGGCTTCTCCAGTAGCGACTTCACACGGAACATTACACCCAGCAAGAGTGCCGCGATGAATACCTTCAGAGCCGTCGTCTTGCCAGCTTTTTGCTTGGCCTTGATAGCATGAATGTCACGCAGGGCAAAGATACCCTTACCGTCCACCTCTAAAGCATATTCCTCTGGTGGCACCTCCGTATCAGTACGGATACGTGTCTCACGAAGCACCTGAAGAAGCTGTTCCTTCTGCTGCTCCTCAGCAGTTGGCTGGTTGACAGCCTCACCCACAATGTCGTTGACGGTAGCAACCATCGTTTTATTGTTAACATCCTCGCCGTTATTCACAGCTTGGCTGTTTACTTGTCCACCAGCATTCTGCTGCTGAACGTTCTGCAGGCTCTCTGCCTGCGTCTCTTGGTCGTTAATACCTGATAACATAACGTTAGTGAGTATTAATGTCCCACAAGCTTGCACGCTGCCGGTCACTTAGCAAGGGGCACTTGTTGTGAATCATGCCGACAGTCCGACGGCCCGTGCTCGGTTTGGAATGCCGTCAGTATGTTATAACGGCAGCAAAATTACGTATGTCTTTCCTATCTCTTGTCTTAAAAAGTATATTTCATTTATTCAACAAATAAAAACAAACAGAAAATAGACAATTTGCCAGATTATGACAAACCTGGCAAATTTGGCAAATAAAATAGCAGTGACTTTTGTCGCTGCTATTTACTATTTATTTTTGGATGATTCCTTAAAGCTGTATCCCAATTCGTGGATGTGGCATTGTAGTATTTGAAAGCATGCAGAATTTTCCATAAGGGGCTATTACATTGCTTTGTGGATATCTTCCTTTCTTTGTGCGCCCACTCATAAACTAAATCTGTTATCTCATTGTCCTGCAGGCCATTTATCTTGTCAAGAAAATCCACCACATCGTTTTCTTGGTTAAAAAATATGGGCAGAAGCAACTCTTTCAGTATTTCGGTTTTCTCATTTTTCAGCCTACTAATCTCAGCATTCAGTTTGATGGCTGCTTCAGTGGGCGATGATAATTTGTCGTTTTCTTCTTTCAGCTTACCATTTTCAATAGTAAGCTTATCTATCTGCTTCTGCTGTTCCTCAATTATTCTGTTATAATCTGTTGTAGTCTGATTGTCATCCTTCTGCTGAGCCTCTTTAGACTTTCGAGCCTGTTCAATAAGTGTATCTTGTTCTATGATTTTGTCAATCTCCTGATTGATTTTAACCTTCAGAATATTGTCGGCACCATAAGTCCCCATGTTATAAATGAGCTGACAGAACGCTTCTCTGAACAATTTATTATCGCGGTTCCGATAATACAAAAGGATGTAAACGCATGTTAGTCTGGCATGACACCACCTAATATTAGTACCTTGTTCAAAGATATTGTTATTATTCTTAGCTTCTAAAATGACAGAATTTACACTTCGAGGTTCATCCTCAATCATTTGACAAGGTTTTATAACAGCCTCTAAATCCCACACATTTTCTGGAGTTAAACGGCGATTAAAGTAAGCCAATTTCATGGCTACACGATCGGCTAACTGATCGAGTGTAAATTTTGGAAGAAAATCAGTGTTATTGTTCATATGTCTGCAAATATACAACTTTTTTCTGATTCCTCCAACAATCTCCCGCAAACAATTGCAATTATCTTCAACTTTTTAACAAAAATGATGGCGTCGCGAAATGCGACACCATTAGGAAACAAAGGGAGTGTTATCCCTCTGCAAGTTCGAGGGCCATGAGGTTCATTTGCTGGCAGTCGGAGGCAGTAAGCGACAGGCGTTCGTTGGAGTGCTCCCAAGCGGAGAGTATCAGTAGGCGCCCATCGGCACAGGCATCGAACTGCTCTCCCTTGGGTTTGGACAACGGGGTGAAGCCGTTGCGGGCTACAACAATGATGGGAAGATGCTGGTTGAAAGCCTGACGCATGACTTCTTTTTCACCTGGGGATATGGCTGGGGATATGAGCACTGCACCATTGTGCGCAGCATGGATGTATCGGGCAGCTTCGGCTTGTAACTGCTGGCCAATTATGCGTCGTGATATGCGGACGGCCATGCGACATGGAACGGAGAGTAGGGCACGGTTGCCGATACCGTTGTAGGTATAAGAGCCATGCTTCAAATCAAAGAAAGGTTTTAATAGTTCTGGGCGCTCGCGTTTCATGAGCAAGCGCCGGGGATTGTCTCGCAGGTAGTGCTTCCAGCGTTGATATTCGTCATTGTTGCGTAGTACCAAGTCGTTGAAGCCTGGCTCGAAGAGTAGTCCGTGCTTAGGATGGCTCCCCTTCATGGTCCGTTGCGACTCAGTCGCAGCAGACAGTGGAGCAATTAATTGACGGTAATGCCGCCCGCAGCCGGTCTTGAAGCCCCTGATGATACCACTTAGTCCGCAGCTTAGAGGCTCGCTGATGTAAAGGATGCCATGCAGATGGTCGGGCATCATTTGAAGCTCGAATATTTTGACCTCAGGATGGTAGGTTGGTATGTTCCACCATTCATCTCTGACGGCGCTGCCCAGAGGGGTCAATTCTATACGGGGGTCGTTGCTGTTGCCATAGACACGGCCAAACAAGTTCTTGCGTCCTTCAACGGTAAGCGTCACCATGTAAATTCCACGTCTGGTGTAGTCGTGTCCAACAAAGCGCCGTTTCATAGATGGTATCTTTTCGCCGGCAAAGGCTTTTCGCTTCTCGTAGGTGTCCTTGTCCATATCTGCAAAGATAACTACATTTCCTCATATTCGCAACTTTTCCGCACTTTTTTCCACCCAAAAGTGTTTTTATTCCCAAAGATTTCGTATCGACAATAAAAAAGAAAAACGAGTTTCCCTTTTGTATTTTGCTCGCTTATTCGTATCTTTGCAACGTAAATGCGTTTGATATGACGATAGACGAATGTATCAAGCTATTGAAGAAATGATGTACAAATTATAAATATACACTACTATGAATAAGAATGAGAAATTTGTAATCACCATTAATCGTGAGTTAGGTAGTGGCGGTCGTACCATTGGCGAGATTCTGGCCCACAAACTGGGTGTGTCCTTCTACGACAAGGCTCTCATCAAGGCTTTAGAAGAGAAGTATAACCTGACAGCTGAGGAAATTGAGAAGATGAGAGGGCGCGAAATCAGATGGTGGGAAGGCTTAAAGCGCATCGCAGGCATCGGCGAAGGAATGGTTGACAGCAGTTACTGTCTTACGAAATATGGTAAGGAGCCTGATGTGTTGACTACTGAAAACGTGTTTAAGGCGGAGGCGGAGATCTTGCATGAGATTGCAGAGGAGGAGTCGTGTGTCATTGCGGGCCGTTGTGGGTTCTTCATGTTCAGAAACCATCCTAACCATTTAAGTGTACTCGTTCATGCACCAATGGCTTACCGTGTGGCACGTGTTGCCGCCAAAAAGAATATCTCTGAAGAGGAAGCCCGTAGTATCATTGAGAAGGTGGATAAGATGCGCGAGAATTACGTGAATCGATTTACTGGCACTTCCCGCTATGAGGCTCGTAACTACGACCTCGTATTCAATGCGGAGGGCAAGACCGAGGAACAGATTGCAAATCAGATTCTGATGTTCATTGAGTAGTTAATGCGTTACAATGAAGCCCATACGGAAAAGGTGACGGCAAAGGAGATTATTGAATACATGGAGTCGTTGCGGAATGAGCAGCAGCGACGAGTGCTCATGGGGTTCTTTAAGACGGGTCCTGGTGAGTATGGCGAGGGTGATGAGTTCCTGGGGTTGAAAGTGCCGCAGACGCGAGAGGTGGTTAAGGCTGCCGCGAAGGATTTCCCTTTGAGTGAGGTACCTGACTTGCTGCTGTCGAAATGGCATGAGGTGAGGTTGTGCGGACTGCTGATACTGGTGGATCAGTTTGAGAAACTTTCGTTGAAGCGATTGATAAATGATGCAGAGGCTATCCGGAAGCGTGATGAGATCGTGACGATGTATCTGCAGTATGGGGAGCAGGCGAACAACTGGGATTTGGTGGACTTGTCGGCTCCGAAGATTCTGGGACATTGGTTGCTGTTGCCTACCAATTTAGGAGATACAAACGATAAACTAACCGTTCTTGATGGACTCGCAGCCAGCGATTGCCTGTGGAAACAACGCATCAGTATGGTGTGTACGTGGAAGACGTCGCAGGCGGGAGACCCGTCGTGGTGCCTGAGGTATGCTGAGGTTCATCTGCATCACCCACACGACTTGATGCATAAGGCGGTGGGATGGATGCTCAGGGAGATGGGAAAACGGTGCTCGATGGACTTGCTCCGCGGGTTCCTGCGTCAGCATGCACACGAGATGCCTCGCACGATGTTGCGCTATGCCATTGAGAAGATGAGTGAGGAGGAAAGAAGGGGGTGGCTAAATGGTTAACAAGGACTGCTGAACGCCTAGTGGACGGAAAAGTTCCGGAACGGAACGCTAAGCATCGTCACGGAATAGCGTGAGGAAATAACCTAGCCGATAAAGGTGGAAAACGAAGATAGTGGGGTGTTGACCGGTAAGATGGCGACGCTCCACTTTTGCGAAGATACGGTGCCACAGTCGGACGAGCGGTGCTATGGGAGCCAGTCGGCGGGCGTGGACAAGCATGCGCGAATAGCCTTGCAAGTCACGACGGAAGTGGTATAGCGTTCGCAGACCTTCCTCCGTCTTGCTGACGAATGCGGCATTGGTCTCGAAGGTGCCGAAGAGTAGGGGATTGTCGACGTGGAGAATGGCGATGCCGTCTTGTTCGAGTTGCTTGCCCAAAAGCACATCCTCATAGCCGTAACGACGGAAACGGAGGTCGAAGGGATGGGCGAGCATGAGGGAACGGCGAATCAGGAAGTTGGCCGTGTGGAAGTCCTGATAGGGCGACTGACGACGACGCTCGACGACATGCTGCTGTTCAGAAACTTTCTCATAGAGTGAACGCAGATTGCCAGGCTGGAGGGGTGCTATCTCGACACCCCCGTCGACGACATCAGCCTCCTGACAAGCCGTGAGGTAGCGTTGCAGATAGTCGGGGCGACAGACCTGCATATCGCTGTCGATGAAGAGCAGCCACTCATGACGGGCCTCCTGAGCCAGCAGATTGCGGATGGCTGCTCGTCCCTGATTATGAGGTGACTCTATCATCCGACAATGTGGCAACTCGTTGACACGACGATTGTCAGCGACAACATCGGCATCAGTAGAACCATCGTCAGCCACAATGACCTCGTAGTCGACAGCCAACGACTCCGCCTGTTGCTGGAGTGCTGTGACCAATGCGACACAACGGTCGTTGTAGGTGGGGATGAGAATCGACAAACTGCTCATAATTGCCTGCAAAAATAATCAAAAAAAGTTATAAAGGACAGTTTTATCGATTTTATTTGCTCGTTTCGGGTGAAAAGTTGTAATTTTGCGGCGTTTTACGGAAGTTAAACCAAACCAAAGAAGATAAACAACATGAAAAAAAAAGTATGTAAAGTAGCCGCAATGGCTGTGATGATGATGTTCTCTGCCCAGACAAACGCACAAACACTGGGCGACGTGTTAGGCAGTGTGCTGAACAACCAGCAGTCGGGTGGCCTGGTACAGGGACTGACCACCGTGTTCTCGAGCGACAAGCAGGCAACAGCCGAGAAGATTATCGGTACGTGGAACTATACCGAGCCTGCCATCGTCTTCACATCAGACAACATCCTGGCAAAAGCTGCCTCGAAGATTGCTGCCAACAAGGTAGAGTCGAAGTTACAGGAGCAACTGTCGAAGTATGGCATCAAGCCCGGTGACTTCTCGATGACCTTCAAGGAGGACGGTACCTTCACGGAGACGATGAAGGGCAAGACATCGCAAGGCACCTGGCAGGTGAAGGACTCGAAGCTCATCCTGTCGATAGTCGGTGTGAAGGCACTCACCATCACCACCCAGATAGACGGCAAAGACCTCCAGTTCGTGACAGATGCCACCAAACTGCTGAACCTGTTTAAGACACTGGGTGCCAAGTCGAGCAATTCGAGTATCAAGACCGTCGCTTCGCTGATGAAGAGTGTCAAGGGCATGCAGGCAGGTATCACGCTGAGGAAGCAATAAGTTAAAAAACATTAAGAAGAAGGTATTTCTCATTTCTCATTCCTCATTTCTCATTAATAATGTGTACCTTTGCAGCCGCTATTACGAGATAGTAGCATGAAATTCATATTTTAACAATTAAAAATTAAACAATTACAATGGCAACAAGAATCAGATTGCAGCGCGGCGGTCGTAAGAGCTATGCTTTCTATAGCATCGTAATCGCTGACGTTAGAGCACCACGTGATGGTAAATTTACTGAGAAGATTGGTACTTACAATCCTAACACCAATCCTGCCACAGTGAACCTGAATTTCGAGCGCGCACTCTACTGGGTAGAGACCGGTGCTCAGCCCACTGACACCGTTCGTAACATCCTCAGCAACGAGGGCGTTTACCTGATGAAGCACCTCCGTGGTGGCGTTAAGAAGGGCGCTTTCGACGAGGCTACTGCTCAGAAGAAGTTTGATGCATGGAAGGCTGACAAGCAGAAGGGTCTTGAGAAGATTGCCGCCGAAGAGGCAAAGGCAAAGAAGGACGCTGCTGCTAAGGAGCTGGCTCAGGAGAAGAAGATGAACGAGGAGATTGCTAAGAAGGTAGCTGAGAAGAAGGCTGCTATCGAGGCTGCTAAGGCTGAGGAAGAGGCTGCAAAAGCCGCTGAGGCCGCTGCTGCTGAGGCTCCCGCTGAGGCTCCTGCAGAAGAGGCTGCTGCTGAGGCTCCCGCTGCAGAGTAAATCATGAGTGATGCACATTCTTGAGGTACCCTCGTTCTTCCACCCCTATGGTGGTTTGTTCTGCCTCGATCAGGCTAAGGCCTTGAAGGGTTTAGGACATGAGGTACGTATCTTAAGCAATGTTCAATTAGGTGCTACGATAGGGTTGCGCGATTATGTCGTGCGACCCTATCATCGTTTTGTACACGAGATGGAAGGAGTGACCGTCTACCAGTCGTACCAGCGTGGCTTGCCCCGGATGGTGCACCACAATGTGGAGCGATGGGTAGGCATCGTCCGCTCGATGTTCCGCGACTATGTGAAACGCCACGGAAAACCCGATGTCCTGCATGCCCATTGTGCCAAGTGGGCAGGCTATACCGCTATGCTGATTGGCGAGGAGTATGGCATCCCGTATGTTATTACGGAACACCTGTCACTGATGTTGCTCGAACAGGAATTTGGAAAGGCACCCAGTGATGCCTGGCAGATACCCTTGCTGAAACAAGCCTACGAGCATGCCGCCTGTGTGCTCCCAGTCTCGGAAGAACTGGTTGATTCCATTGCCTGCTATTATGGTAAGAACTATCGATGGCAATGCCTCTCCAATACCATTGATACCGCTTTTTTTCACTATCAGCAGCGTGAGTCGCGTAGCGGACGGCCTTTCCGCTTCTGTTGTCTGGCAGACTATTACTATCACAAGGGCTACGACATTTTGTTTGAAGCCTGTCAGAAGTTGCAATCACAAGGCATATCCATAGAATTACATTGTGCCGGACTGGACACAGACGGGAGCGCGTGTCAACATGAAATAAAGCGACTGGGACTGAAAGGTGTTAAGACCTATGGGCGCATTGACAAAGAGGGGGTGCGTAATTTGCTCTATACTTCTGACGCCCTGGTGCTTGCCAGCAGAAGTGAGGTGCAACCCTTAGTCCTGTTGGAGGCAATGAGTACGGGTATACCGGTTATTTCCACCGAGTGCATACCCCACAGCCTGCGTATCGAGGAGGGCTGTACTATCGTACCCATTGGTGATGCCGATGCCTTGGCTTCTGCCATGAGTCATATGGTAGAACAGCCTGCCGTTGATGGTGAAATGTTGTCTGTGAAAATCTCAGAGTTGGCTTCCCCCATTGTTGTTGGAAGGCAACTGGAACAAGTACTCAGCGAAGTGCTTGTTTCGCGCTGACAATACCCTTTCGAGCAAGTAGTCCGATGCGCCAAAGCCATCGGTGACGCATGATAAAGAACACCGTGTGAAGACGTGGTGTTAGGCAGACATGCCATTCTTCGGCACAACGAAACACCTCTGCCGACAAATCCGGATTGAAACTACGGAAAGCGTGCATGGACAAAGCGAAAAGACGCGTTTCCATAAACTGGTCTGTGCGCGTTGTGTGCAGGTTGTAATGTTCAATCAAGTAGTGTGTCAGTCCCGTAATCTGACGGAAGAAGCGGAACAGTTTCTCATGGTTTGTCAGATTCGACACCGAAGGCTTGCCAATGCTGTAATTCATGGTAAAGTCCGGAAGATAGGCAATGTCACCATAGCGTGCCAGCATAAATACCAACGAGATGTCTTCCGTAGCAAAATCGTTGTTGCGGAAGAGGAAGGCATCTTCCGCGTAGGCTTTTCTGAACGCTTCGGCAGCATAGAGCGACGAGCTCAGGTGGTAGACACTCATATCCCTTTGGGTGAGGATAGTTTCCAAGGCATCCGTACCCTTTACAATAGCCTGCGAAAAGGGTGGGGGCGCACAGGGTGTCTCTTGTCGCGTTGCCTCGTCATACCAGTTCCATCGGGTCAGCACGAGTGTAACCTCTGGATGCTGTTCCATCACGCTGACCTCCTTTTCCAGTTTCAGCGGATCCGTCCAGAAATCGTCACCGGCACAGTCGGCAATGTATTTGCCGTCGGCAGCAAGCAGACAGTCGAAGTAGTTGCGGACGACCCCCTTATTCGGCTTGTTCGCCATCACCCGGATGATGCCAGGATGATGTTCGGCATACTGCTGACAAATGGATAATGTGTTGTCCGTAGAGCAGTCCTCGCCGATGATAATCTCATAGGGAACATGACATTGCTGCATGAGGATGGAGTCCAGCGTGCGAGCGATGGTGTCCTCCTGGTTGTATGTGCAGACTACGACGGAAATCTTGTTCTCCATTATTTCTCGCGTTTGAGTAATGGCAGTGAGTGAAGTAACAGGGTGCGCCCGATAGCTGTATTGGTCATGCGGCGGAACCAAGTGTACTTCTTGGTATAGTCACGGTCGGGCAGGGGGAAGAGACCCTTGCTGCTCAACTCGTCCAGACAGTTGTTGAGGGCCTGACGCGAGTGCGTCAAGGTGATGGTGTTATAGATGTAGTCCATGGTCAGCTGGGCAACCCTGCGCTGCAAGGCGAGTCTGTCGTTTTGTGGCAACTTATCGCAGAGGTTCTGCAGGTGTAGAATGACGGACAGGTTGTCTTTCAGCCGCTTTTCCTTGCCTTTTTCCTCGGAGTGTGACTGTTGTATGGCAGACTCCTTGTGGCGTCTGTAGAAATAAGCCTTGGCTTTTGTTACGTAAACCTCTTCTGCGCGTAATAGCAGTTGTGCTGTGAACTCTTCGTCTTCTCCGTATTTGATATCTGGTGAGAAGGTCAGTTTGCCCACAATGCCCAGACGGAAGAGAAAACACCAAACCGTACCGGCAATATTGTGGTTGCGCATGTAAGCTGTTCCGCTCGTCTTGATAGGCGATTGGATGTTGGTGTCTTGCTGATTTGCAGAATGGGTGAAGTCGAAGAGCACCATGTCGGCATCCTTGTGGTATCGGATGATGTCCAAGCAGTGTTCATAGGGCGTCTGTATCAGGTAATCGTCAGCATCAATGAACTGGATGTATTTTCCGGCAGCCATGTTCATTCCTCTGTTTCGGGCAGTACTTACACCCTGATTCTTCTGGCGCACATACACGATGTCGTCGCCATACTGCATCAGACCGTTCATGGGGCATACCTCAGAACCGTCGTCAATCACGATAATCTCACGCTCGAAGGAACGCAACGAGAGGGCTAGGATACTGTCAATGCACTCACACAACATCTGTACGGGTAGGTTGTAGTAGGTGATGACAAAACTGACCAATGGGGTGTCTTTTTGTTCAATCATGGTGCAAAAATACGAAATTATTTGCAATTACGTAATAAAAGTCATCATTTTGCGTTCTATTTTTATAAATTATGAAAGAAGAGCGCGACGACAGCTACAGACATGTACTTAAATATACGGGAATATTTGGCGGCGTACAAGGTGTCAGTATATTGATTAGCCTGGTGCGCAACAAGGCGATGGCCCTGTTGTTGGGAGCAGGTGGTATCGGACTGTCGGCACTGATGACATCAGCACAGAATTTTGCAGCACAGTGTACAAGCCTGGGTATCTCGTTCGGAGCCGTACCCCGTCTGTCAGAATACTACGAGCATGATGACAACGACCAGTTGTCGTTCTTTATCCAGGTGACGCGCCTGTGGAGTATGATTGCTGCGATGCTGGGTTGCATCTTCTGTGTGTTGGTGAGTCCGCTTATCAACGGCCTGTCGTTTGCTTGGGGCAACCACACGTTGCACTATGCCATGCTGGCTGTCTCGGTGGCTGTGATGGCCATAGCAGGCGGCGAGACGGCTATCCTGAAGGCTACACGCAGGTTGGGCGCACTGGCAAAGATACAGGTGTGTTCCGCCCTCATCTCGGTGTGCGTCTCCATTGCCCTCTATTATTTCTTCTATCACTCCGGTGTCGTACCTGCCATCGTCTTGACAGCCATTATTACGATGCTTACCACGATAGGCTATTCCTATCGCTATTATCCCTTGCGACTACATTTCAACAGCAGTCACCTGAAACAGGGGGCAGGGATGGTGAAGCTGGGTGTCGCATTCATCGTGGCAGCAGCCATCGGAAGTGCTTCGGAGATGTTCATCCGCTCGTTCCTGAATGTGGAGGGCGGACTCAACGATGTGGCGTTCTACAACACGGCCTATATGATTTCCATCACCTATGCAGGGATGGTGTTCTCCGCCATGGAGACCGACTATTTCCCTCGTCTCTCTGGCGTTGCCCACGACATTCAGGCAACCAACGAGACGGTAAACAAACAGACGGAGGTGTCACTATTGCTGTTGTCGCCGATGTTAGCAGCCCTGACGGCCATGATGCCAGTGCTGATACCCCTGCTGTTCAGTAAGGAGTTCCTGCCAATTGTCGGAATGGCTCAGGTAGCCGTGCTGGCGATGTATTTCAAAGTGCTCACCCTGCCTGTAGCGTATATCACCCTGGCACGAGGACACTCGTTGTCGTTTCTCTTCTTGGAGTCAGCCTATTTTGTTGTTCTGGTGCTTAGCGTGGTTGTCGGTTACACCTATTGGGATATCTATGGAACGGGAGTGGCTATCGTCGTGGCACATATCTTCGACTACCTGATGATCTATGCCTATGCCCACGACAGATACAGCTATCGGTCGACAGCTACCATCAGCCGTTATGCCATCGTTCAGCTGAGCATTGGTTTCCTGGCATTCTGCCTGTCGTTGCTGACCAGCGGTTGGGTCTATTGGATAGCAGAAGCCGCACTGATGATGATCAGCACGGCTTATTCGATTTACATCCTGCGCCAAAAGGCTCATCTGTGGGAGGCGCTACGCAGGAAATTCATGTAGTTCCTTAGAAGCGGAAGTCAAATTGCACATCCACGAAATTGTAGTTATGCTTCGCCAAAGTACGATCGTTCACACGGGCATACTCGAGATTTACCTGTAGGTTTTTGGTGAAGTAATAGTTGCAGCCAATCTCGTACATCGTCTTAGCACGGTTCCATTCCTTGTTGTCGCGATAGGTCTGGTAGCGGGCCTTGGCATGCAGCTTGCTCTTAATGACGGGAACGATGCCGAAAGCATACCAACCGTCTGCCTTGTCGCCCAGCATCTCTTTGGCACCCAAGCCTTGGCTGTGCAGATACTCTGCACGGAAAGTGTACTCGTCTTTGTCATATTCGGCAGAGAGCGCATAACGGTTCTTGCGTGCACTCTCAATAGTCACTGTGCTGCCATCAGTCTTGGTCATGGTCAGCTCACCACGAGTACCCGTCCATCCGAAGGCACCGATGCGCAAACCCTTGATGGGCATTACCCATACACCACCGATGATATCCTTCTTGTTGTCCTTGTCCTTTTGGTTGATACCCTCACCATTGTATACACCAATCTGGTAGTGGAACAGACGGCGTCCGGAGGCATTGGGGAAAAGGTCGCCGGAGAACTGGATACCAATGTCGCGACCACCAGAAGACTTCTCACCGGTACGATCGCCGAAGCCAGACAGGTTGTTGATGACGTTGGCATAGGCGTACCATCCCTGCGTGATGGGGTTGGTGGGATTCTCATAGGTAAAGGCGCGCTTGAACTGTCCTGCACGAATTTTGAACTCGGGGAATCGTCTCCATTCGGCATAGAGGTCTATCATTTGTACGGTAGGCTCACCGGGGCCTTTTACATTGGTACCCTGAATCTGGGCGCGCCAGTCGAAGTCACCAATCTTTCCGTCCAGGATGAAACGAGCCAGGCGGAGGTTGAACGTGTTGGAATGTTCACCTTCAGGGTCTTGCCCCTGATATTGCAGCATTCCGTATCCGCTGAACTTGATGTTCTTCACCCATTGGGGTAGTTCAATTAAGGTTTTCTTCTCTTTCTCTTGTGCGTTGGCCGTCATAGACAAAGCCATAAGAGCAATAGTCAGTAATTTTTTCATAAACATTATTTTTGGGTTAACAATACGACGTTTTCTACATGGGGCGTGTGGGGGAACATGTCAACGGGCTGTACCTCCACCACTTGGTATTTTTCATCCAATGCCTGAAGGTCACGAGCCTGTGTGGCTGGGTTGCACGACACGTATACGATGCGCTTGGGAGCTGCATTCAGAATAGTCTTGATGACATCAGGATGCATGCCTGCACGAGGAGGGTCGGTGATGATTACATCAGGGCGCCCGTGTGCGTTGATGAAGTCGTCGGTCAGGATATCTTTCATGTCACCGGCATAGAACAAAGTGTTCTTGATGCCGTTTATCTCGGAGTTGATCTTTGCATCCTCGATGGCCTCAGGAACATATTCGATGCCAATAACCTGACGTGCCTGTTTGGCTACGAAATTGGCGATGGTGCCAGTGCCGGTGTAAAGGTCGTAAACGAGCGGTGAGGTGTCGGAGGAAAGAGACGAGAGATTACCAAAAGCGAACTCACGTGCTACGGAATACAGGTGGTAGGCCTGCTCGGTATTTGTCTGATAGAACGACTTCGGACCCACCTTGAATTTCAGGTCCTCCATCAGTTCGAAGATGTGGTCTTTGCCTTTGAATACCCTGATGTCCTGGTCGCCGATGGTGTCGTTGCATTTTTGGTTGTCCAGGTAGAGTAGGGAGGTGATTTGTGGGAATTTGTCGGCAATGTGTTGCAACAACCCCTGCGCCTCCTGTTCTCCACCCGTCTCGTCGAAATGGAACTGGATGATCACCATCCACTCGCCACTGGCTGAGTTGCGCACGATGACGTCGCGCAGCAACCCCACCTGTTGGCGCAGGTCGAAGAACGATAATCCATGCTCCACGGCATAGTCGCGCACCTCGTTGCGTATCTGGTTCTGCAAGTCGTCCATCAACCAGCATTTCTCAATAGGCAATATCTTGTCGAAGGCTCCAGTGATGTGGAAACCAATAGCAGGGGTGTCCTTCACCAAGGTGTCGTCTTTCAACTGCTCTGTAGTCAGCCATCGCTTGTTAGCACACCCGAAATCCAGTTTGTTGCGATACTCCTTGGTCTTCACACTGCCCAGGATGGGACGGAAGGCAGGTAACTTAACCTTGCCGATGCGCGTCAGCTGGTCGTACACCTGTTGCTGCTTCATCTTCAACTGTTCTTCATAGGGCAACTGCTGCCACTTACATCCGCCACACACACCGAAGTGTTGGCAGAAGGGTTGTGTGCGTACCTTACTATATTCGTGATAGCGCACCACCTCAGCTTCCATGAAGGAGTGCTTCTTGCGTCTTACCTGCAGGTCGACAACATCACCTGGAACAGCCCATGGTACAAAGACTACCATATCGTCTACTCTCGCCACAGACTTGCCTTCGGCAGCATAGTCGGTGATGGTAATATGTTCCAATAATGGTAATGGTTTCTTCTTTCGTGTCATAATCATGTGTAATTTTGGCCACAAAGTTACTATTTATTTTCGAAAAGAAAGGTCTATATTGCAAAAAAAAGCAAAATATTTGCATGAATGAAAAAGATTGTGTAACTTTGCCAAATTGAATAAAACGTATACTTTTTTTAATTTTAATAATAGTACACTAACTTATGAGCCAAAAAAGAGTTTACCTCTTCGGCAATGGAAAGGCCGAAGGTAATGCAAAGATGCGTGAGGAACTTGGTGGCAAGGGTGCAAACCTTGCTGAAATGAACCATATCGGTGTCCCCGTTCCTCCAGGTTTTACAATTACAACCGACTGCTGTAATGAATATTATCAGGTTGGTCAGGAGAAAATCATGGAAATCCTAAATGACGACGTGATGGCAGCTGTTAAGCACATCGAGAACTTGATGAACTGCAAGTTCGGTGATGCTGCTAACCCACTGCTTGTCTCTGTTCGTTCTGGTGCTCGTGCTTCAATGCCTGGTATGATGGATACCATTCTGAACCTGGGCCTGAACGACGAGGTGGCAGAAGGTATGGCCAAGAAGACCAACAACCCTCACTTCGTGTACGACAGCTATCGTCGTTTCGTACAGATGTACGGTGATGTGGTATTGGAGATGAAACCCGTCAATAAGACCGATATCGATCCGTTTGAGGAAATCATCGAGAAGGTAAAGAAAGAAAGCGGTGTCGTACTCGACAAGGACCTCTCCGTTGACGACCTGAAGAAACTGGTTCAGCTATTCAAGGCTGCTATCAAGGAGCGCACAGGTAAGGACTTCCCCAACGATCCTATCGAGCAGCTCTGGGGCGCTATCTGCGCCGTGTTCCGTTCTTGGATGAACGAGCGTGCCATCCTCTATCGTAAGATGGAAGGCATCCCCGACGAGTGGGGTACAGCCGTATCAGTTATGGCTATGGTATTCGGTAACATGGGTGATACCTCTGCTACTGGCGTATGCTTCAGCCGTGATGCTGCCAATGGTGAGAACCTGTTCAACGGTGAGTACCTGGTTAACGCGCAGGGTGAGGACGTTGTGGCTGGTATCCGTACCCCACAGCAGATTACTAAGATTGGTTCTCAGCGCTGGGCTGAGCGTGCCGGTATCTCAGAGGCTGAGCGCGTAGCCAAGTATCCTTCTATGGAGGAAGCAATGCCTGAGATTTACCAGCAGTTGAATGGCATCCAGGAAAAGCTCGAGGAGCACTATCGCGATATGCAGGATATGGAGTTCACCGTTCAGGAGGGTAAGCTGTGGTTCCTGCAGACTCGTAACGGTAAGCGCACCGGTGCTGCTATGGTGAAGATTGCCATCGACCTGTTGCACGAAGGTAAGATTGACGAGAAGACCGCTATCATGCGTTGTGAGCCTCAGAAGCTTGACGAGCTGTTGCACCCCGTATTCGACAAGAAGGCTTTGGCTACTGCTAAGGTGATTGCTCAGGGTCTGCCTGCATCTCCTGGTGCTGCTTGTGGTCAGATTGTGTTCCATGCTGACGACGCTCAGGCTTGGCATGCTGACGGACACAAGGTTGTCCTCGTTCGTATCGAGACCTCTCCAGAGGACCTCGCAGGTATGTCTGCTGCCGAGGGTATCCTCACCGCTCGTGGTGGTATGACCTCACACGCTGCCGTTGTGGCTCGTGGTATGGGTAAGTGCTGCGTATCGGGTGTCGGCTCACTGAACGTTAGCTATAAGGATAAGACCGTCGAGATTGACGGCACTGTATACAAGGAGGGTGACTTCATCTCTCTGAATGGTACCACTGGTCAGGTTTACGCTGGCGAGGTGCCCACTAAGGCTGCTGAGCTCTCTGGTGACTTCAAGGAACTGATGGACCTTTGCGACAAGTACACCAAGTTGCAGGTTCGCACCAATGCTGATACTCCTCACGACGCACAGGTTGCTCGCAACTTCGGTGCCAAGGGTATCGGTCTGACACGTACCGAGCACATGTTCTTTGACGACAAGAAGATCATCGCTATGCGTGAGATGATTCTCTCTGACAGCGTTGCCGGACGTGAGAAGGCTTTGGCTAAGTTGTTGCCTTATCAGAAGGCTGACTTCAAGGGCATCCTCGAGGCTATGGACGGTCTGCCCGTGAACATCCGTCTGTTGGATCCCCCTCTCCATGAGTTCGTTCCCCACGATCTGGCTGGTCAGGAGACCATGGCCAAGGAGATGGGTGTCAGCTTGGAGGCTATCCAGCGCCGTGTAGCTTCACTGGCCGAGAATAACCCGATGCTGGGTCACCGTGGTTGCCGTCTGGGCATCACCTTCCCTGAAATCACTGCTATGCAGACCCGTGCTATCCTGAGTGCTGCTTGTGAGCTGAAGAAGGAAGGCAAGAACCCGATGCCAGAGATCATGGTTCCATTGATTGGTACACTCTATGAGTTGAAGCAACAGAAGGAAGTTATCCAGTATGCCGCCAAGGAAGTATTCCAGGAATATGGCCTTGAGGTAGAGTTCGAGATTGGTACGATGATTGAGATTCCTCGTGCTGCTTTGACTGCCGACCGCATCGCTACAGAGGCTCAGTACTTCTCATTCGGTACCAACGACCTGACTCAGATGACCTTCGGTTACAGCCGCGACGATATCGCTTCGTTCCTGCCTGTATACCTCGACAAGAAGATCCTGAAGGTTGACCCGTTCCAGGTACTCGACCAGAAGGGTGTTGGTAAGCTCATCAAGTACGCCGTGAAGGCCGGTCGCGAGGTTCGTCCCGAGCTGCGTTGCGGTATCTGTGGTGAGCACGGTGGTGAGCCCAGCTCAGTGAAGTTCTGCGCTAAGATTGGCATGAACTACGCATCTTGCTCTCCCTTCCGTGTGCCCATCGCACGCCTTGCCGCCGCACAGGCTGCTGTTGAGGAGTAATTTTAATCCGACAATAAAGTAAAGGGACCTGTCCGCTTGGGCAGGTCTCTTTTTTGCACTCCAGAGATAAAGATGACTAACCTATCTCCCCTTCCTAAACTCCCTTGGATTTACACCCTTCATCCTTGTAAAGAAACGAGTGAGCGAAGCTGTTTCAGAAAAGTGTAGGCGGACGGCTATATCTGCGATGGGGAGTGAGGTTTGTTGCAACAGGTATGAGGTCTCCATCAGAAGCATCTGGTTAATGTAGTCGACAACTGTGCGGCCAGAAACCTCACGGGCAATCTGTGAGAGGTAGCGCGGTGTGATGCAGAGCTGTGAGGCATAGAATCCCACATCGTGATGCTCGGTAAAGTGAATAGGCACAAGACTGAACATATTACAGTTGATCGATAGTTTGTGGGTGCAAATACACAAAGAAAATGCGAGTTATTTCCGTTTCAATCAATTTTTCTTCCGTTTGGGTTTACAATGATATGAAAAATATAGCTTATCTTTGCGAAATAGTAACAAACAACAATAATATTACAAAAAAGAAGAAATTATGGATATCAAAGCAGTAAAATTCAGAAAAGACGGATTCTATACTCAGCCTTTCGTCATGGGTGGCGAAGGTGGTGATTTTGATCAGAATATCCGCTATCGCGGCAGTTTGCAGAATTGGCTGATTGACACTGGTTCAGAAGTTATTCTTGTAGATACAGGCATCCCCGCAGGTACACCAGAAGAAGTTCCCGATGAGAACTCGTTCGGTTTTACTGGCAAGGACATCTGCACCTATATGGAGGCCTTCGAGGCTCTTGGATATAAGCCTGAGCAGGTGACGAAGATCTTGCTCACTCACCGCCATGCAGACCACAGTGGAGAACTGAAAAGCTTCCCGAATGCAAAGGTCTATGTGAATCAGGACGAGACGGATGCTGCCGAACTGCAGGGACTAACAAACATCGTGCCAGTCACCTACACCGATTTAGTCTGTCCCGACGGACTGCCAGTCCGAACGGGTCGGACTGAGCGTCCGAAGCCTACGGACTCGCGGCTACTATTAATACACAAGGTTATGGGAAAATAACCTTGGGTTATTTTGTAATAAGCGTCCCTTATTCATCAATAAGCGTTCCTTATTTGCATCAGAAAAAAAGTTTTTTCGATTTTACCCTCACACCCTAACGTCATCCCTCTCAAATGCCGATGTACAGGGCGTTTGAACCACGTTACCCTTTTTCATTCTCCCTAACGTCTCCCTCACATTTTGGGTAACCTATTACATTTTGAGCCTCAGAATTGCAAAATGTGACCCTCCAGAGGCCAAAACGTTAGGGAGACGTGAGGGAGAATCCTTTGTCCCTAACGTGCTCAAACGCCCTATACATCGTGGTTTGGTGCAAAAACGTTAGGATGTGAGGGTAAAATCGTAATTCCTAATTTTCCGAAAGTAATTTTCGTTACTTTCGGAGTATTTAAATTTCTATTCGGAGTAATTGAAATTACTTTTGGAGATACCATCTTGACTTACTACATCGGATGTCAGTCACCTCTTACCTTTGCATCCGATTATAGAGATTGTTCCATTTTCTTGAAATAATTCATGTAGATGGATGCAATACGGTTTAAGTTTTGTAGCTTTGCTAGAGATTTATGCCGTTGAGGGCGAGAAGACACTCACCTAGGTAAGTAGAGACTATATCGTGGGACAGGATAAGCTTCCGCCCTCATTTATTCAGATCTTTAGAGCCAGGACGAAGTATCAGAGGACATCGCTCAGGTATGGTAGAGGATGATTCAGAGTATATACAAGAGGAAAGGCGGTGAGGATTTGAGGCTATAATCATCAACATTATTAACTCAAAATTCAAACCGTATGAAACCTAATTTTGAACCTGGCAAGTGGTTTATGCAGTGCGTGGGAATCAACATTGCAAAGGGAACGTTCACGGCCTGTCTGTGTATGTACGAATTCGATATGGGATGCGCTACTGAACCCATTGTGTTTAGCAACAACAAGACTGGTTTCAACCAGTTCGTCAAATGGAGTCGCAAGGAGGCTCTAAAAGGCTATCCCATACGCTATGTGATGGAACCCACTGGTGTCTATTATGAGCAGCTAGCAGCCCATCTGAGCAAGCTAGATCTGGACATCTGCATTGTGTTGCCTAATAAGGCACGTGAGTTTGCCAAGTACGAGGGCATCCTCACAAAGACCGATGACATGGACGCTTACACCTTGGGGATGTTGGGATGCCTAGACAAGCGCCTCAAGTCTTGGACTCCACCATCACCTATTTACAGAGAATTGCGTCAGATGACACGCTTTGTGGCTGACATAAACAAAGTTAGAACAGAGCTACAGAATCACCTGGAGGCACTAACACATAGCGAGATTACCGAGAAAAGTATCGTCAAGCACTATAACAAACTTATCAACGAGATTGACAAACAATTAGCCAGCAATCAGAAGGCCATTCGAGATAAGATCAAACAACAACCTGGTTTGTCAGAACGTATTGAACGTATCGCTACAATCAAAGGCTTGGGCTATATGACTGTAGTCACTGTGCTGGCAGAAACCAATGGCTTCGCGTTGATAACAAACCGTAAGCAATTAACCAGATATGCAGGACTTGACGTGCCGGCTCATCAGTCTGGACCAGTTGATCCTAAACGTCATATTTCTAAGCAAGGTAACGTACACATTAGAACGGCACTCTATTTCCCTGCCATTGTCAGTACTCAATATAATCCCCAGATGAAAGACTTCTATGGACGTTTATGTGCAAGGAACCCGCAGTCGAAAATGATTGGAGTAACAGCAACTATGCGCAAACTGTTGCTCCTCATATATAGTCTCTGGAAAAGTGGAGAGGAGTATGATTCAAAGCGAGACAAGCCAATTAAGAAAGAAAAAGAAAGAGGCTGAACCCCATGAAGGCCAGCCTCACGGGATAGACGTTGGGACGTTGGCTGAAAAATAGCCGCTGAGCGCAGTCTTCCCTTGATGGCTGCAAAGTTAGTCAATAAATATCGAACAACAAAGAAATAATCTCAAAACATAGCATACTGTCGAGGAAAACCAGTGCGACAGCACCCATAAACATCAGAAAACATCGCCAAAAGCGATAAACACCATACACTGAGAAGCTATGGGAGTCTGCCTAGCATTGATTCTAGCATCACAGCAGAGTCCTGTTGCAATTTACACT
Organism: Prevotella sp. tc2-28; assembly: GCF_900107705.1. GTDB lineage: Bacteria > Bacteroidota > Bacteroidia > Bacteroidales > Bacteroidaceae > Prevotella. The sequence goes on along the minus strand of NZ_FNRE01000007.1, from coordinate 65,838 downwards.
GAAAACAGGGCCAGAATGTTACGTGTAAATGCAATCAATAGACAAGAATTGTTAAAACAACTCACTTTTTATCCCAAAAGTTTGATTTTTAAAACAGTATCTGTCCCTATGGCATTCCTATGGCATTCAAGCCATGTGGCCTCGCTTATTCTGTTCGTTAAATTGGAATTTACTTTTTCCTTTTTTTTTACGCCACCTAATAGCAAATCTCAAAATCACTATGGCAGCGATAATATAAAAGAAATATCTCACAATAAAAATAATAATAAGCAGAAAAGTTTGATAACTATATTGCCCAACCTTTTCCATGAAAGAGGCGTTTTCGTCAATCTGATAGAGATGGTATCTTGGCAATATATATTCTTCATTTCCTTCATATAGCCTGAGCGTATCTAATGACTCGTTTACAATAGTTGAGTCCGGATTTGATATTACATTTTTATATACCTCGTTATCCGAATCAGCCTTAGTCCAAGTAATTATGATATAGGGATGTTTGTATTCATAGTGTCCGCATACATAATCGGTGAAATGGCCAACAAAATCAGTTGAAGAGATTTCTCCCTCTACCTGAGAGTTCGATTCGAACTCTATATAAATCCTTTCGCAAGCATTGTAATAGCCTTGATAACTCTTGCCTGTAAGGTTGTTATTATCGCAAGAGTATAAAGACACAGCAACAAGGCAAAGGAACACCCACCAATATTTTATGACGAAATGTTTCATTATATATTCTGCTAAATTGATTTATCTGTTGTTACAATTTAGTCATGTGATAGCCCATACGTTTCAGTTGCATGGCAACACCAAACAGGTAGAGTTGGTGCAGGCATGCGACGTAGGCATCGAAAGCCTCCTTGGTTCCTGGCTCTATACGCTGGTGCATCAAGGCATTATAGACACGAGAGGCACACTCGCCAGTGACTTTCTCCAACACGGTATAGGCGATGCCTCTCAGCAACAGCACATCTTCACGGATATATTCATCCATGCTGTCGTAGCCCCGCTTGTCGCGCATATAGGCATAGAGGTCATCTATCTTCGAGTATATTTCCCATTCAGCATCCCAGAACTTGGCGACGGCCATGCCGATATACATCATCCAGCCCAGTGAGGCTGAGGGATAATCCTGGAACTCACGGATGCCGTCGGGGATGTAAGCCTTGGCTATCTCCTCCCATTTGTCTTCTACGTCAGGACACTCAGGAAGCCGTTCGTCCACTTCTTTCATTGAGAGCAGGAACTGATGTAAGTCTTTTCGTAATATCTCTTCAAAATTCTCCATACTTCTATAACATGTTAAAACTACGGGCAAAGTTACTCATTTTGCTGGAAATTTACTATTTTTGCAGCAATTATTATAATAGTTTAGGAAAATAACAGGCGTTGGAAGTCACGAGAATAAACGTAGAAAGAACGACGTTTTACCTTTAGTAAAAGAATATGGACAATCTGCAAGAAATATTTCCGATAGTCGATGAAGAGGGCAGGGTAGTAGGCTCTGCCACTCGCGGCGAGTGTCATAGTGGCACGAAACAGCTGCACCCTGTGGTGCATCTGCATGTGTTTAACTCAAATGGCGACATCTACCTGCAACGCAGACCTGACTGGAAAGACATCCAGCCAGGGAAGTGGGACACGGCAGTTGGTGGCCATATTGACTACGGTGAGACACCGGAAGAGGCCCTTCGCCGTGAGGTTCGTGAAGAATTGGGCATTACCGACTTCACTCCTGAGTTCGTAGACAAATACGTCTTTGAGAGTCTGCGTGAGCGTGAACTCGTGTATGTGAACCGCACGACCTACGACGGTCCTGTATCGCCCTCAGCCGACGAGTTGGACGGAGGCCGTTTCTGGACAATGCGTGAGATTCGTGAAGCCATCGGACAAGGCATACTGACCCCCAATTTCGAAAGTGAGTTTCAGCGTTGTTTTGGATCTGTCGTTTCCAACGGTTGAAAGTATATGTAAAATCATCCATATCATCATAACTAACAATAAAAATGAAAAAACTATTGATTACATTAGCCTCGGTGCTGGCATTACAGGCATCGGCGCAAGAACAACAGCTGTTTGACAATGGCTGGGAGTTTACGTACAACGGCAAGACGACAACCGTTAATCTTCCACACGATTGGGACATCTATTACGCTTCCAATCCCGAGACAGGAACTACAGGCACTGAGGGTGGCTGGTTTCCCGCCGGAAAGGGTGAATATCGCAAGCGTTTTGCCGGTAACCTCATGAAGGTCAAGAAGGGTGAACTGGTCAAGCTCCATTTCGAAGGCGTCTACCAGCGAGCCGAAGTGTTCATCAACGGCAAGAAGGCCGGACAGCATGCCTACGGATACACTCCGTTCACCGTTGACATCACCCCTTATGTCTATACGGACAAGCGCGAAAATGAACTCGTCGTCAAGGTGGACAACAGTCAGCAGACAAACTGTCGTTGGTACTCGGGTTCGGGCATCTATCGACATGTATGGCTTCAGACGATGCCAACCTTGCATATTGCTGAGAATGGCGTGTTCGTCACCACCACCGACGTGTCTGCCGACAAGGCTACGGTAAATGTAGCCGTCACGGTGCAGAACGAGTCGAAGGACGCACAGCAGACCACCGTCGAGGTGGAAGGTCAGCAGCAGGACGTCACGGTGAATGCCGGCGAGTGCAAGACGGTCAACTTCAGCTATACTATCCAGCATCCGCGTCTCTGGTCGCCTCAAGACCCCTATCTCTATACTGTTAACTGCAGACTCCGCTCACCGCTTACCTCAAACCATTCAACCCGTTTCGGTGTCCGCACCTTCTCATACGATGCTGAGAAAGGCTTTGTGCTCAATGGGGAGTCCCTATTGCTGAATGGCGGTTGCGTGCATCACGACGACGGAGTGATTGGCGCAATGGCCTTCGACGATGCAGAGATTCGCAAGGTTCGCCTGATGAAGCAGGCTGGCTTCAACCTGATACGTACTAGTCATAATCCCACCACACGTGCCTTCCTCGATGCCTGCGACTCACTGGGCATGCTCGTTATCGGCGAGGCTTTCGACGGATGGCGTAAGGCAAAGAAACCTTACGACTACTCGACACTCATCGACTCCTGCTATCGGGAGGATATCCACGCTATGGTGCTGCGTGACCGTAACCATCCCAGCATCATCTCGTGGAGCATCGGCAACGAGGTCATTGAGCGCAAGGAGATTGGTGTCGTCGCTACGGCCCGAAAGTTGAAGGCTGCCGTATTGGAGTGCGACACGACGCGTCCTGTGACGGAAGCTCTTTGTGCGTGGGATCCCGACTGGGAAATCTACGACCCTCACTTCGAAGTACTTGACATTGCAGGCTACAACTATATGATTTTCAAGCATGCCACCGACCATCAACGTGATCCCAAGCGTGTGATGTGGCAGACGGAGAGTTTCCCGCGTGACGCTTTCAGAAACTGGGCTTATGTCCACGACAATCCCTACATTATCGGCGATATGGTGTGGACCGGTCTTGACTATCTCGGCGAATCAGGAATCGGACGTTACTACTATGAAGGAGAGCGCCCTGGAGAGAGCTATGTCGAGGGAGGACAACCCGACTGGCACGGTGCCTGCTGCGGTGATGTCGACATGACGGGTTATCGTCGTCCTATCAGTCATTATCGTGACATCCTGTGGAATGACCGCGGATTGTTTATGGCGGTAAAGGAGCCGAATGGCTATCATGGGAAGATATATGAGACATCCTGGAGCGTATGGCCTACCTGGGAGAGTTGGAACTGGGCAGGATGGGAAGGAAAACCCATCGATGTCGAGGTGTACACCAAGGCCCCTGAGGTGAAACTCTATCTGAACGACCAGCTAGTAGACACCAAGAAGGTAGACCGCTCTACCGAGTTCAAGGCGGTGTTCAATCTGCCTTACCAACCAGGTACTTTGCGCGCAGAGGCCGGAGGTCAGCGCGTCATGCTGTCGACAGCAGGCAAACCCGCCCGTCTGCGTCTGACAGCCGACAGGAATCACCTTGTTCCCGGTGGTCAGTCGTTGGCCTATATCACCGTTGAGGTCGTCGACAAAAACGGAAACGTCTGTCCTGATGCCGCAATTCCTTGTCAGGTGAGTGTCAGCGGTTCCGCCATGCTGATGGCAGCAGCCTCTGCCGATTTGAAAGACCGTACAGCCAAGACGTCACCCAGTTTCACCACCTGGAAAGGCCGCGCCATTATCGTTGTTCGCAGCACCCAGAGCAAGGGAACTGCCAACATCCGCGTCAAGAGTCAGCTGCCTACAGCTTCGCTCAAGATGTAATATAGGTCTAATAAGCCTGTTCGTGGACCCCTTTGACCGCTCGGCCAGAGGGGTCGTTTAGGTTCTTGAAGGCAGCATCCCATTCGAGGGCGATAGCAGTAGAACAAGCTACGCTGGCTTCGGATGGAACACTACGTGCAGCAGAATCGCTGGGGAAATGTTCGGCGAAGATGCAGCGGTAGTAGTATTCCTCCTTGTTTTTCGGAGGATTGATGGGAAACCGCTCTGCAGCATGTGCCATCTGCTCGTCAGTGACCGCTTGTGCGGTGATGGCTTTCAACGTATCAATCCACGAATAGCCCACACCGTCGGAGAACTGCTCTTTCTGTCGCCAGGCAACCTCAGCAGGTAGCAGGTCGGCAAAGGCCTCACGAACAATCTTCTTCTCGATGGTCTGTCCCGGACACATCTTAGCCTCCGGATTGGTGCGCATCGCTACGTCGAGAAATTCTTTGTCTAGGAAAGGCACGCGCCCCTCGACGCCCCAAGCAGACAGGCTTTTGTTGGCACGCAGACAGTCGTAGAGATGGAGTTTCGAAAGTTTGCGTACCGTTTCGTCGTGGAAGTCGCGTGCCGTTGGTGCTTTGTGGAAATAGAGATAGCCTCCGAATATCTCGTCAGCACCCTCACCGGAGAGTACCATCTTGATGCCCATCGACTTGATGACGCGTGCCAGCAGATACATCGGTGTAGAGGCGCGTACGGTGGTAACGTCGTAAGTCTCGATATAGTAGATGACATCGCGGATGGCATCAAGACCTTCCTGAATGGTATAGTTGATTTCATGGTGTACGGTACCGATATGGTCGGCTACCATGCGTGCTTTGGCCAGGTCGGGTGCTCCTTTGAGTCCGACGGCAAAGGAGTGTAGCCGGGGCCAGTAAGCCTTGGTCTGCGAGTTGTCCTCGATGCGCATCTCGCTGAACTTCTCGGCAATGGCTGAGATGACCGACGAGTCGAGTCCGCCAGAGAGGAGAACACCGTAGGGCACGTCGCTCATGAGTTGTCGCTTGACGGCACTTACCAATGCGTCATGAATGGCAGACACGCTGGCATCGTTGTCCTTCACGGCATCGTAATCGAACCAGTCGCGCTGATAGTATCGTTTCATGCCAGGCTCCTTGCTCCAAAAGTAATGTCCGGGCAGGAACGGTTCGTAACGCTCGCACTGGCCTTCGAGGGCTTTTAGTTCTGAGGCTACATAAATGGTGCCGTTGCTGTCGTAACCGATATAAAGTGGAATCACACCGATGGGGTCACGGGCAATGAAGAATTCATCACGCTCCTCGTCATAAAGCACGAAAGCGAAGATGCCTGAGAGGTCCTCGAGAAAGTTGATGCCTTTGTCGCGATAGAGTGCCAGTATGACTTCGCAGTCGGAGCCAGTCTGGAAGTCGTACTTCCCGGCATAGCGACGGCGAATTTCCTGATGGTTGTATATCTCACCATTAACGGCGAGCACCTGCTTACGGTCGGGCGAGAAGAGAGGTTGCTGACCTGACTCCGGGTCGACGATGCTCAGTCGCTCGTGTGCCAGAATGGCTGAGCCGCCACAGTAAATGCCGCTCCAGTCGGGTCCGCGGTGACGAATTTTCTGACTCATTCTCAGAGCCTTCTCTCTCAGTTTAGAAGTTTGTTCTTCTACATTTAATATAGCTACTATTCCACACATAGTCTGATGGGTTTTATTGTTGGTTGATACATGTTTTCACGAACGACAGGAAGAGCGGGTGGGGGCGGAGTACCGTGGACGAGTATTCGGGATGAAACTGTGTGCCGATGTACCAGCGCAGGGTCGGTATCTCGACAATCTCCACTAGGTCGGCAGCAGGATTGGTGCCAACACACTGCATGCCGGCCTGCTCGTAATCCTCTTTGTACGCATTGTTGAACTCATAGCGGTGCCGATGACGCTCTTTGGTCAGCAGACCCTCCCCCTGCCCCTCCCTGTTATGGAGGGGAGTAGATAGTTCTGACTGCGAATATGCATCAAATGACTTACTACCTTTTAATACTTTACAATCGTATGCGCCTAATCTCATCGTACCCCCCATCTGCGTAATGTTTTTCTGTTCTTCCATCAAATCGATAACATTTACAGGATCTTGGTAATTACTCCCCTCCATAACAGGGAGGGGTTGGGGGTGGGTCTGCTGGGGGATGGGTCTCATCTCGGCACTGTTGGCATCCTTGTAGCCCAGCACGTTGCGGGCAAATTCAATGACCATCATCTGCATACCTAAGCAGATGCCGAAAGTGGGCATGTCGTGCTCCCGCCCATACTGTGCGGCGATAATCTTTCCCTCGATGCCCCGCTGCCCGAACCCTGGACATACGATGAACCCCGCCAATCCTTGCAATTTCTCGGCAACGTTCTCTGGGGTGATCTCCTCGCTGTTGATGAAGTGGATCTTCACCTTCACGTCATTGTAGATGCCTGCCAGGTTCAGACTCTCACGGATACTCTTGTAAGCATCCTGCAGGTCGTACTTGCCCACCAGTCCGATGTTGACCACCTCGGTGGCTTTGCGCTGCTTGTCGAGGAAGGCGTTCCATGCAGCCATTCCTGTTGCGTCGCTATTGTTGTCAACCGCTAAGCCTACTTTCTTGAGGATAACGGTGTCGAGTCCTTGACGCTGCATGTTGACAGGCACCTCGTAGATGCTGGCAAGGTCCTGACTCTGTATGACGGCATCCATGTCGACATTGCAGAAGTGTGCCACCTTCTGGCGGATATCGTCGCTGAGGTCGTGTTCGGTGCGCAACACCAATACCTCGGGCTGTATGCCCAGTCCTTGCAATTGCTTTACGCTGGTCTGTGTCGGTTTGGTTTTCAGCTCGCCAGCAGCAGCCAAGTAGGGCACATAGGTCAGGTGAACGTTAACGGCACGACGGGGCCCGAGTTCCCAACGTAGCTGTCGGATAGCTTCGAGGAACGGCTGGCTCTCAATGTCGCCGATGGTTCCTCCCACCTCGGTGATGACAAAGTCGAGTGGTTGTTTTGATGCGTTGAGCAGGATGCGCCGCTTGATCTCGTCGGTGATGTGAGGCACCACCTGAATGGTCTTGCCCAGATAGTCGCCGTGACGCTCTCGCTCGATGACACTCAGGTAAATGCGTCCCGTGGTGACACTATTGTTGCGTGTGGTCTCAATGCCTGTGAACCGCTCGTAGTGACCTAAGTCCAGGTCGGTTTCCATGCCGTCTGCCGTCACGTAGCATTCCCCGTGCTCGTAAGGGTTGAGTGTGCCCGGGTCGATGTTGATGTAGGGGTCGAATTTCTGAATGGTAATGCGAAAGCCGCGTGCTTGCAGCAATTTGCCGAGCGAGGCCGAAATGATGCCCTTGCCCAGTGATGAGGCGACGCCTCCAGTGATAAAAATATATTTTGTTTCCATAACTAGGTGTTAATAATCAACGCAAAAATCCCCCCCGTCCATATCGCATGGACGAGAGGGTACCTGGAAAAAGATTATGGTTGCAGCGTGAAACCCAGAACCAGGTAAGCTTTCTGTGAACAGGGATTAGCTATTACCTGTCCGAAGATAGGAACGGAGAACGTGTCCGTAATCCGTATGTCCTTAGTGGCCCGTAGCGAGAGGTTGGTCACAGCAAAGCCATTGGTGCCATACTGCACCGACTCGAAGGGGACGGCACCCGCCGTAGCAGTCCAGTCGACAGTAGCTAAACGAAATGGGACATTAATTTCTGCGTAACTGCTGTAGTTGCGTTTGCCGTCCTCCTTGTAGTCGTTACCGGTGAAGTTGGTGTACCATTTGACTGAGGCGAACCCGAAGTCGTAGCCGGCAAAGGCCTCGAAGATGTGGTTGGTGCCGTGAGCATCATACTTGAAGTAGCGGCCTTCGGGGTCTTGTCCCACGCTGAACCAGTAGTCGGTCACGCCGAAATTGAGTCCGCTGATGGCGTAGGCGAGTGTCAGGTCGAACTCCTTCACGTCGTCTTTGTTGGACAGTCCGTAACTGCCCCAGGCTGTCAGCGACAGGCCTTTGTATTCTACGCCAAAGGTAGGCTGTACGGCTACGTCGGCCAACTTCAGGCCACGCCAGATGTACTCGTTGACGAAGTCGCCCTTGATAGTTGTTTCAAACTCACTTTTCTTACCATCCTGTGCAAGGGTAGTGCCACTCAGCACTAGTCCCATTGCGAATAAAACAATCTTTTTCATACCCTAAAATTTTTCTTTGCATGTTTCACTTAGTTATAACAAGTCTCACCGTGTTCGTAGATGTCAAGACCTTCGTCCTCGATACGGGCATCGACGCGCAGTCCATGTAGCTTCTTGATACCATAGAACAGAGCGACGCCGCAAACTGCAGCCCAGAGGTCGATGACCAGAATGCCAAAGCACTGAGCAGCGAAGAAACCCCATCCGTGACCATAGAAAGCACCGCTTTCCGTAGCCAGCAGTCCGGTCATCAATGTCCCTAGGATACCGCATACACCATGAACGCTGGACGCACCTACAGGATCGTCGATGTGTAACTTGTGGTCGATGAACTCGATGGCATAAACCAAAACCGTGCCACATACCAGTCCGATGACGACGGCACCTATCGGAGATACCAGGTCGCATCCTGCCGTAATGCCTACCAGTCCTGCCAACACGCCGTTCAGCGTCAGTGACAGCGAGGGCTTGCCGTATTTGAAATAAGTGAGGAACATCGTTGCCACGCCGCCGGCAACAGCTGCCAGGTTAGTGGTCAGGAAGACATGCGAAATGGCCACGCGGTTGACTTCGCCGGAGGCTGCCAGCTGTGAACCGGGGTTGAAGCCGAACCATCCCAGCCAGAGAATGAATACGCCCAAGGCTGCCATCATCAGCGAATGGCCGGGGATGGCGCGACTGCTGCCGTCCTTGGCATACTTGCCGCGACGGGCCCCCAGTGCAATGGCTCCGATCAATGCCAGCACACCACCTACGCTGTGCACGATAGCCGAGCCGGCAAAGTCGTGGAAGACGGCGCCGAAGGTGGTCGTCATAAACGAGTCGGCGGCATCGTTGCATAGCCAGCCTCCGCCCCACGTCCAGTGTCCCTCGACGGGGTAGATGAACAGCGAGATGACAGCACTGTAGATGAGGTACATCGAGAACTTCGTGCGCTCAGCCATAGCCCCGCTGACGATGGTGGCAGAGGTGGCGCAGAACACCGTCTCGAAAATCAGGAAGCCCTCAACGGGCAGGTCGCCCTTGTAGAAACTCAGGTCGCCCCAGTTCGGAGCACCTATGAAACCGGCCCCTTCGCTGCCGAACATGAATCCGAAGCCGAGAAAGAAGAACAACAGCGAGCCGAACATGAAGTCGACAAAGTTCTTCATCAGGATGTTTACCGTGTTCTTCGAACGTGTGAAACCAGCCTCACACAGCGCAAAACCGGGCTGCATCCAGAAAACCAACATGGCTGCTAACAACATCCATACGGTATCAAGTGATAATCCTATTTCGTTCATAATTCTTTTTACCTTTAATCGTTTTACTTCTTACTTCTTGTCTCTAAGTACCGTGTCACCATGTTCTCCTGTGCGGATGCTCCACGTGTCAATGACGTCGCTGATGAAGATACGTCCGTCACCTACATTACCGGTATGAGCTACTTTCAGAATGACCTGGATGGTTGGATCAACTATCACGTCGCGGCACACAATGGTCAACGCAACTCGTTCGATGACATCGGTGGAATACTGTACTCCACGGTAGATTCGCTCCTGACGACTCTGCCCGATGCCGTGAACGTCGTGGTACTCAAACCAGTCGATGTCAGACGAGAGCAGGGCTTCCTTGACCTCTTCAAACTTGGTCTTGCGGATAATTGCTTCAATCTTTTTCATACCTTAATACCATTTTAAATAAATAATTCGTTTTTGTGTCATCTTGCAAGATTACGACTGCAAAGGTAGGGTGATTCATGAAAAAAAGCCGTATATATTTCCAAATTTAAGCGAAGAAATTTTACGAAATTGACAATGTGTAAAGTATACATCCTTTAAACAGGTCGTTCTGCTTACGTTTTGACGTAAATCATGACTTTTTCTTATCAAAACGTAATTAGTACACAAATCTAAAACAAAATATTGTCACAAAAATGATTGTTTTACTAACTTTTTGATTTATCTTTGCACTCGAAATCGAAACAAAAGAAAGATTTAACTGGGATAATATGACAAAAAGTAAGCTAAACGGACTTTATCAACCACAGTATGAGCATGACGCATGCGGTGTGGGTATGATAGTGAATATACACGGAGGCAAGAGTCACGAACTGGTGGATCAGGCTTTGCGTGTATTGGAGAATATGGAACATCGTGGTGCCGAAACGCGCGACAAGACGGGTGACGGTGCCGGAATTATGCTTCAGATTCCTCACGAGTTTATTCTGTTGCAGGGTATTCCCGTTCCTGAGAAAGGGAAATACGGCACGGGTTTGGTGTTCCTGCCTAAGGATGAGCGGGCACAGCAGCAGATTCTGAGCGTGATGATAGAAGAGATTGAGCGCGAGGGTCTGACGCTGATGCATTTGCGCACGGTGCCTACAAACCCTGAGGTATTGGGTGTGGCTGCCCGTGAGGTAGAACCTGACATCAAGCAGATTTTCGTAACGGGCGTGAGCGAAGAGCGTGTTCCCGTGTTTGACCGTATATTATATAAGGTTCGCAAGCGTATCGAAAACCGTATCGCTGACGAGGACTTCTACCTGTGCTCACTGTCGAGCAAGAACATCATCTATAAGGGTATGCTGACCAGCGGACAGTTGCGACGCTATTTCCCTGACCTGTCAAGTGACTACTTTACAAGCGGATTGGCGCTGGTGCACTCTAGATTTTCAACCAACACATTCCCTAAATGGAAACTTGCCCAGCCCTTCCGCTTGTTAGCTCATAACGGTGAGATAAACACCATTCGAGGTAACCGCGGCTGGATGAAGGCACGTGAGAGTGTGCTCTCGAGCGAGGCACTGGGCGACATCAAGGATCTGCGACCGATTGTTCAGGAAGGGATGAGTGATAGTGCAAGCCTCGATAACGTATTTGAATTTCTGATGATGAGTGGTCTCTCACTGCCTCAGGCAATGGCTATTCTGGTACCTGAGAGCTTTAACGACAAGAACCCCATCAGCGAGGACTTGAAGGCGTTCTACGAGTATCACTCTATATTAATGGAGCCTTGGGACGGTCCCGCTGCACTGCTCTTCAGCGACGGTCGCTATGCGGGAGGAATGCTGGACAGAAACGGTCTGCGCCCCAGCCGCTACACGATTACGAAGCAGGGGATGATGGTGGTTGCTAGCGAGGTTGGCGTTATGGACTTCGAGCCAGGCGACGTCGTCAGCAAGGGACGCCTGCAACCTGGTAAGATACTTCTCATAGACACGCAGGAAGGTAAGATTTACTACGACGGCGAGATCAAGGAGAAGCTGGCCAAGGCACATCCTTATCGCGAGTGGCTCTCTGAGAACCGCGTTCAGTTGGAGAAGCTGAAGAGCGGCCGTAAGGTAGACAACAGCGTGAGCGACTTGCAGTCCAAACTGGTGCAGTTCGGCTACGGACAAGAGGATATCGACAAAACCATCATTCCTATGGCTACAGCCGGACAGGAACCTGTTGCTGCAATGGGTAACGACACCCCGTTGGCTGTGATTAGCGACCGTCCACAGGTGTTTTTCAACTATTTCCGTCAACAGTTTGCACAGGTCACCAATCCCGCCATCGACCCGATACGCGAGGAGTTGGTGATGTCGCTCACAGAGTATATCGGTGCTGTAGGAACCAACATCCTGACGCCCGACGCTTCTAACTGTAAGATGGTGCGCTTGCCGCAACCCGTACTGACCAACACACAACTCGATATATTATGCAACATCCGCTACAAGGGATTCAAGACGAAGAAACTGCCCATTCTCTTTGAAATAGCACAAGGTGAGAGCGGACTTCGCCAGGCCCTCGAAGACCTCTGCAAGAAGGCAGAAGAAAGTGTTGATGAGGGGGTTAACTACATCATTCTGAGCGATCGCGACCTTGACGAGACGCACGCTGCTATTCCGAGTCTGCTGGCTGTCAGCGCTGTCCACCACTATCTCATCAGCGTGGGCAAGCGAGTACAGACTGCTCTCATCGTGGAGAGCGGTGAGATTCGCGAGGTGATGCATGCTGCCCTGTTGCTGGGCTATGGTGCAAGTGCCCTGTGTCCTTATATGACCTTCGCTATCCTCGACGATCTGGTGAAGCGCGGCAAGATTCAGGAGGAGTATGCCACGGCTGAAGCTCATTACATCAAGGCGGTAGACAAGGGCTTGAAGAAGATTATGTCGAAAATGGGCATCTCGACCATCCGTTCCTATCGTGGTGCGAAGATTTTCGAGAGTATCGGACTGAGTGAGGACCTGCTGCGCCGCTACTTCGGTACCGAGGTGAGCACCATTGGCGGTATCGGACTGAAGGAGATTGCCCGCGATGCCATCCGAATGAAGACCCACCCCCAGCCCCTCCCTATGAGTGAGGGGAGTAGTTACCTTCCTAACCATGGGCAGTTCTCGTGGCGCAAGGACGGCATCAAGCATGCGTGGAACCCGGAGACGATTGCGAAACTGCAACTGGCTTGTCGGCAAGGCTCGTACGAGAAGTTTAAGGAGTGGTCAAAGCTTGTCGATGAGAAAGAATCTCCTATCTTCCTCCGCGACTTCCTCACCTTTAAGAAGGCATCTACTCCCCTCCCTACACAGGAAGGGGCAGGGGGAGAGTCTGTCGAACCCGTGGAGAGCATCGTCAAGCATTTCGTAACAGGTGCAATGTCGTTCGGAGCCTTGAGTATCGAGGCTCACGAGGCACTGGCGCTGGCAATGAACAAACTGGGTGCACGTAGCAACACTGGTGAGGGTGGTGAGGATAATGCCCGCTACCACACGGAGGTGGATGGCGTAAGCCTGAGTTCAAAGACCAAGCAGATTGCATCAGGACGTTTTGGCGTGACAGCTGAATACCTGGTCAACGCTGAGGAGATACAGATCAAGGTGGCACAGGGTGCGAAACCTGGTGAGGGTGGACAACTGCCCGGATTCAAGGTGAACGACATCATTGCAAAGACGCGTAATGCCATTCCCGGCATCTCGCTCATCTCGCCGCCACCTCATCATGATATCTATAGTATTGAAGACCTGGCACAGCTCATCTTCGACCTGAAGAATATCAATCCTACGGCTGCCGTCAGTGTGAAACTCGTAGCCGAGAGTGGGGTAGGCACTATCGCTGCCGGTGTGGCTAAGGCTAAGGCTGACCTCATTGTCATCTCAGGTGCAGAGGGAGGCACGGGTGCTTCGCCTGCCAGTTCGATGCGCTTTGCCGGTATCTCGCCCGAGATAGGACTTGCCGAGACGCAGCAGACACTGGTGATGAACGGCTTGCGCAACCAGGTGCGCCTGCAGACCGACGGTCAGTTGAAGACCGCCAAAGACGTCATCATCATGGCGATGCTGGGCGCCGACGAGTTCTCGTTTGGCACGCTGCCTCTTATCGTGCTGGGTTGTGTCATGATGCGTAAGTGTAATACCAATACTTGTCCGATGGGTGTGGCAACGCAGAATCCGGAGTTGCGTAAACACTTTGAAGGGCGCGCTGAGTATGTGGTCAACTACTTCACCTTCCTGGCTCAGCAGGTGCGCGAGTATCTCGCAGAGATCGGAGTACACTCGCTGAAGGAGATTATTGGTCATACGGAGCTCATCGAAATAAGTGAAAAGTTAAAAGTGAAAAGTGAAAAATTGGCTGCCGCTGAGAAATGGCAGACCATCGACTTCGGACGACTGCTACATAAGCCTGAGACGGATAAGGCCCTCTACTGGGACCGTGGTGCCTACACTAAGGTGACGGGCGTGAAGGATGAGGAAATCATCCGTGCCGCCCAAAAGGCCATCAACGAGCAGGAAGAGGTGACACTCGACTATGCCGTCAAGAATACTGACCGTGCACTAGGCACAATGCTCTCGGGTGTTATCGCCAAGAAATATGGCGAGGAAGGTCTGCCTGATGGAACGATCAAGATTAAGTTCAAAGGCTCGGCTGGTCAGAGCTTCGGTGCCTTTGCCGTGAAGGGTGTTGACATCCGACTGGAAGGTGAGACTAACGACTATTTTGGCAAGGGCCTCTCTGGCGGTCGCATATCCATCCTGCCGCCAACCCGTCGCAGCATCGACTTCAAGGCCGAAGAGAACATCATCGCGGGTAACACTGGCTTGTATGGTGCTACCTCAGGTGAGCTGTATATCAATGGTAAGGTGGGAGAGCGCTTTGGTGTGCGCAACTCGGGTGCCATTGCTGTCATCGAGGGTGCTGGCGATCACTGCTGCGAATACATGACAGGCGGTCGCGTGGTTGTTCTCGGAAAGACAGGTCGCAACTTTGCCGCAGGTATGAGTGGTGGCGTGGCTTATGTGTACGATCCTGACCATACATTCGATTACTTCTGTAACATGGATATGGTCGAGCTCTCGCTAGTCGAGGACTCCGTGTCGCGCAAGGAACTGCTGGAGTTGATTCGTCAGCACTACCTGCACACAGGCTCAGTCCTTGCCGGACGGATGCTCGACGACTGGCACCGCTACATCGAGGACTTCATCCAGGTCGTTCCTATCGAGTACAAACGTGTGCTTGAAGAAGAGAAGATGGCACGCCTGCATGAGAAGATTGCCGACATCCAGCGCGACTATTAAATAATAAATAGTAAATTGTCAAATAGTAAATTGAAATGGGAAATCCAAAAGCATTTTTAGAGATACACCGCCAAGAGGCGGGCTACCGTCCGATTCACGATAGAATCCACGACTTTGGCGAGGTGGAGCAGACGCTCAACACCCGCGAACGTAAACTGCAGGCAAGTCGCTGCATGGACTGCGGCGTACCCTTCTGCCACTGGGCTTGTCCACTGGGCAACAAAGCCCCGGAGTGGAACGACGCCCTCTATAAAGGCGACTGGGAGTTGGCTTACAAGTTGCTTAACAGCACTAATCCCTTCCCCGAGTTCACTGGTCGCATCTGTCCAGCCTTGTGCGAGAAGGCCTGCGTGCTCAATCGTTTCAACCACGAGCCTACCACCAACCGCGAAGACGAGTGTGCAATCACGGAGGCAGCTTTCCGCGAGGGTTACATCCAGCCGCATACCGACATCCAGCGCAATGGAAAGAAGGTGGCAGTGATTGGAGCTGGTCCTGCCGGACTGGTTACAGCCAACGACCTGAACCTGATGGGCTATACCGTCACCGTGTTCGAGAAGAACGAGGCCGCAGGCGGTCTGCTGCGCTACGGCATCCCTAACTTCAAGCTCAACAAGGCCGTCATCGACCGGCGTATCGCGCTGCTCGAGGGCGAGGGCATCGAATTTAAATACGGCTGTGCTATTAATCTAGACAATCTAGACAATCTAGACAATCTAGTTAATCTAGAAACCCTAGCCCGCGACTTTGCCGCCGTCGTCATCGCCACTGGTACGCCAACGGCGCGTGACCTCCGTGCCCCTGGCCGTGAACTGCAGGGAGTACATTTCGCCCTCGAACTGCTTGCACAGCAGAACCGCGTGCTGGCAGGCATCGAGTTTAGTAAGGATGATCGCATCACTGCCAAGGGGAAAGACGTGCTGGTGATAGGTGGCGGCGACACTGGTTCCGACTGCATCGGTACGGCTCATCGTCAGGGGTGCAAGAGCGTTACCCAGATTGAGATTATGCCCCGTCCTGTGGAAGGACCAGAGGACCCGCAGAACCCCTGGCCCAATTGGCCTCGCACCCTCAAGACCACTTCATCGCACGAAGAAGGCTGCACGCGCCGTTGGAACATCAACACGTTGGAATTCCTCGGCGAGAACGGCAAGCTGACCGGTGTTAAAGTGCAAGAAATAGACTGGGAACCCAATCCTACCGGAGGTCGTCCGATGATGGTCGAGAAGGGCAAGCCCGAGATTATCAAGGCCGAGCTCTGTCTGCTGGCTATGGGTTTCCTCAAACCCGAGCATCCCGAGTATCCTAAGAACGTCTTCGTCTGCGGCGACAGTGCCAATGGTGCCTCGCTCGTTGTCCGTGCGATGGCCAGCGGTCGTCAGACAGCCCAGCAGGTTAACAACTATCTGTCCAAAAATTCCTATTAGCCCGATACGCCCTATGAAAAAGATTCCCTTTACCAAGATGCACGGCTGTGGCAACGACTACATCTACGTCAACGTTATGCAGCACCCCATTGCCGACCCCTCGGCTGCTGCTATCGCATGGAGCGACCGCCACAAAGGCATAGGCAGCGACGGTCTGGTGCTGATCGGGAAATCGCCTGTTCCCGAGGCCGATTATTCTATGCGTATCTTCAATGCCGACGGGAGTGAAGCCATGATGTGTGGCAATGCATCCAGGTGTATTGGGAAATACCTCTTTGAGCGAGGACTCACGGACAAGACCGAGATTCGCCTGCTGACACTCTCGGGCATCAAGACCCTTCAACTGCATCTGACCGATAACAAGGTCGCCTCAGTCACCGTTGATATGGGTGAGCCCGTGCTGGAGGATAGCTCGCTATATGTCGCCTCGCGGAAAGTGGGCGAGGGGACGTTTGTCTCGATGGGCAATCCGCACTTCGTTGTCTTCACTGACGATGTGGACCAAGTGGGCACGACAGGTCCTAAATTGGAAAAACATCCGGCATTCCCGCAGCGTTGTAATATCGAGTTTGTGACCCCCCTTCCGTCCACCACGGGAGACACCATGGAAACGACAGGAGTCCCCTCGGGAGCCGTAGAGGGAACCTTTCGTGTTCGCGTCTGGGAACGGGGCAGCGGCATTACGATGGCTTGCGGTACGGGAGCCTGTGCCACTGCTGTGGCTGCATGTCTGAGTGAACGTGCTGGGCGCCAGAGCACCATTTTGATGGATGGTGGTTCGCTGCAAATCGAATGGCGCGAGTGCGATAACCGCGTTTATATGACCGGTCCTGCCGACTTTGTCTTCGACGGTGAAGCAGCATTGCCCCATCAATCAATTGATCAATAAATTGTCAAATAGTAAATAGTCCAATTGTAAATTATCATGGCATTAGTAAACATACATTTTTTGAACCTGCAGAACAACTACTTGTTCGCTGACATTGCCAAGAAGGTCAATGCCTTCAAGGTGATGCACCCCAAGGCCGACGTCATCTCGCTCGGTATCGGTGATGTCACACAGCCGCTCTGTCCTGCCGTCGTCGAGGCGATGCATAAGGCCGTCGACGAGATGGCAACAGCTGACGGATTCAGAGGTTATGGACCCGAGCAAGGATACGAATTCCTGCGTGAAGCTATCGTGAAGAACGACTTTGCACCGCGCGGCGTGCGCCTCAGTCTCGACGAGGTCTTCATCAACGACGGAGCCAAGAGTGACACGGGCAACTTCCAGGAGTTGCTGCACTGGGATAACTTCATCGGCGTCACCGATCCCATCTATCCTGTCTACATCGACTCGAACGTGATGATAGGTCGCTGCGGCACTTATCGTGACGGTCGCTGGAGCAACGTGAGATATATGCCCACGACGGCTGAGAACGGCTTTGTTCCCGAACTGCCTAAGGGCCGTCCGGTCGACGTCATCTACCTCTGTTTCCCTAACAACCCGACGGGTACGGTCATCAGCAAGCAGGAACTGCGCAAGTGGGTGAACTACGCTTTGAAGAACGATGCCCTCATCCTGTTTGATGCTGCTTATCAGGCTTATATCCAAGACCCCGATATTCCGCACAGCATCTACGAGATTCGCGGTGCCCGCAAGTGTGCCGTCGAGTTCCGCTCGTTCTCCAAGACGGCAGGATTTACAGGTGTCCGCTGCGGCTATACCATCGTGCCTAAGGATGTTAGCGTATCGACTTTTGAGGGCGAACGGATTTCCCTAAACCAGCTGTGGCTGCGCCGTCAGTGCACCAAGTTCAACGGCACCAGCTATATCTCCCAGCGCGCTGCCGAAGCCATCTACTCGCCGGAAGGCAAGCAGCAGGTGCAGCAGACCATCGACTACTATATGCAGAACGCAGCCCACATGCTCGATGTATTGCGAAAGCTCGGCTACGAGTGCTATGGTGGCGAAAATGCCCCCTACATCTGGATGCGCACGCCCGACGGCACTACCTCATGGCAGTTCTTCGAGGCACTGCTCTACGGAGCCAATGTCGTCTGTACGCCGGGTGTAGGATTCGGTCCCAGCGGCGAGGGCTACGTGCGCTTCACCGCCTTCGGCAGTCATGACCGCACCGAGGAAGCACTAAAGCGCATCAAAGAATGGTCCAATAAATAAATTGTAAATCGCAAAATAAATTGTCAAATAGTAAATTATCCAATTGTAAATTAACATGATGGAAACATTAAGATTTCAGGTTGTCGGTGATGCTTTCAAGAAGAAGCCGCTCGACGTAAAAACACCTAGTGAGAGACCCGCATCGTATTTTGGCAAGAAGGTCTTCAACCGTGAGAAAATGTATAAGTACCTGTCCAAGGACGTGTACGAGAAGATGATTGACGTGATGGACAGCGGTGCACGCCTCGACCGCGACGTGGCAGACGCCGTTGCTGCCGGCATGAAGCAGTGGGCTACGGAGAATGGCGTGACGCACTATACCCACTGGTTCCAGCCGCTGACCGAGGGCACTGCCGAGAAGCATGACTCCTTCATCGAGCACGACGGCAAGGGCGGCATGGTCGAGGAGTTCAGCGGCAAGTTGCTCGTTCAGCAGGAACCCGATGCCTCGTCGTTCCCCAGCGGTGGTATTCGTTCCACTTTCGAAGCCCGCGGCTACTCGGCCTGGGATCCCACGTCGCCAGTGTTTATCATCGACGACACACTGTGCATCCCGACCGTATTCATCAGTTACACCGGCGAGGCACTCGACTACAAGGCTCCGCTGCTGCGTGCCCTGCATGCTGTCAACGTGGCCGCAACGGAAGTGTGTCATTATTTCGATCCGGAAGTCAAGAAGGTTACCTCAAACCTCGGCTGGGAACAGGAATATTTCCTCGTCGACGAAGGCCTTTACTCTGCCCGTCCTGACCTGTTGCTCACCGGTCGCACGCTGATGGGGCACGACTCTGCCAAGAACCAGCAGATGGACGACCACTATTTCGGTGCTATCCCCGAGCGTGTCGCAGCCTTCATGCGTGAACTGGAAATCACAGCTCTCGAACTGGGCGTCCCTTGTAAGACACGTCATAACGAGGTGGCTCCCAACCAGTTTGAGTTAGCTCCTATCTTCGAGGAAACCAACCTGGCTGTCGACCATAACATGCTGCTGATGTCTGTGATGAAACGGGTTGCACGCAAACACGGCTTCCGCGTACTGCTTCATGAGAAGCCCTTCGATGGTATCAACGGCTCGGGAAAACACAACAACTGGTCACTCTCTACGGATAACGGTGTCCTGCTGCATGCGCCAGGCAAGACGCCCGAGCAGAACCTGCGCTTCGCTACCTTCATCGTCGAAACACTGATGGGTGTTTATCGTCATAACGGACTGCTGAAGGCCAGCATCATGTCGGCTACCAACGCTCATCGTCTGGGCGCCAACGAGGCACCGCCAGCCATCATCTCGTCCTTCCTCGGTAAGCAGGTCAGCGAATTGCTCGACCACATCGAGAAGGCTGACGTCAGCGATATCCTCGCTATGGCAGGAAAGCAGGGAATGAAGATGGATATTCCCGAGATTCCCGAACTCTTTATCGACAATACCGACCGCAACCGCACCTCACCATTCGCCTTCACAGGCAACCGCTTCGAGTTCCGTGCCGTAGGTTCTGAGGCCAACTGTGCCTCTGCCATGATTGCGCTGAACAGTGCCGTCGCAGAAGCACTGGTTGACTTCAAGAAGCGTGTCGATGCCCGTATTCCCGAGTTGGAGCAGAAACTGAAGGGTTCCGGACACTCAGCCGTTTTCCACGCCATCATCGAAGTCTTGCGTGATGATATCAAGACTTGCAAGCCCATCCGTTTCGATGGTAACGGCTATTCTGACGAGTGGGTGGAAGAGGCTACCCGACGCGGTCTCGACGTCGAGAAGTCTTGTCCGAAAATCTTTGAGCGTTACTTGGACGACAGCAGTATCCAGATGTTCGAGAGCCTTGGCGTGATGACCAAGAAGGAACTGGAGGCGCGCAATGAGGTGAAGTGGGAAACCTACACCAAGAAGATACAGATTGAAGCGCGTGTGCTCGGTGACCTCTCGATGAACCACATCATCCCTGTTGCCACTCGCTATCAGACACAGCTGCTGCAGAATATCGGCAACATGGCTGTTGTCTTCCCCATCGAAACGGCTGACAAGCTCTCGGCTCGTAATAAGAAGATTATCCAGGAGATTGCCGAGCGAACCAGTACCATCGAAAAGGAGGTTGAAGAACTGGTGGAGGCCCGTAAAAAGGCTAACAAGATTGCCGATGAACATCAGAAGGCCATTGCTTATCACGACGAGGTAGAACCCAAGTTTGACATCATCCGCTATGAGATTGACAAGCTGGAACTGATTGTCGACGACGCCTTGTGGCCGTTGCCCAAGTATCGTGAGTTGCTCTTTATCCGCTAACCAAGCGGATAGAGCACCGGCAAAAAGAAATCGGGAACTCCTTTGTTTAAAGGGATTCCCGATTTTGCTTCGAGGTGCCTGGCGGATTCGAACCGCCGTAGACGGTTTTGCAGACCGTTGACTAAGCCACTCATCCAAGGCACCGAGTGCATGGTGTCAGTACACCAACTCTTGTTAAGCGGATGCAAAATTAATACATTTATTTGAACTGGCAAAATTTTTGGCAGTTTTTTTTCATTTCACAACCGTCACAAGGATTATTCTTACCTTTCAGCGTACCGACAGTGCGCCATAAGGCATAGCAGACGGCAATCAGAAGAATCAGGACGACGATGATGACTTGCATAGGAATGAGGGTAGGGGATTAGGAGCGCAACTTACGGAGCAGCACTTTGTTGATGGCTTGTATCTTGCGCCCGCTCTTTTCAATGTCGCCGCGAATGTCTTCACGTACATTATTTATATTATTAAAGAAATCGCTGAATGCGTTGAGCATCTGGTTGGGCTGTGAGGTGTCCTCGGGTGCATCGGGATTAGTGACGATGCGGATGCCCAGCGGTTCGATGCTGACGTCAATGTCGGTTCCGGTCATGATGGGATCGCCGTCGTAATGGATGGCTCCGGGCTGTTGGCGCCTGATATGGATGCGGTCGGTGCGGAAGGTCTTGATCTTCGAATTGTTGCCCAGCGTCTTCATGAACAGGTCGGCAGCAATCTGTGGCGCCTCCAGGGCGTCAAAGGGTTCCATGATGATGACATCCATTTTTCCGTCCTTCATCGTGGCACCTGGTGCTATATAGGCGTTGTTGCCATATTGCGACGCGTTGGCACAGGCAATCAGGAATGCCTTGTAGTTCATCGTTCCCGTGTCGTCTATAATCTCATAAGTCTCAGGACGGTATCGCAGTCCTTCCTTCAGCACGTTCTCGATATAGGTGATTGGTCCGCGCTTGCCCGCTTCGGCGAACTTCAGCGAGATGAAGGCGTCGAACCCCATGCCGCACGTACAGAAGAAGGGCAGTCCGTTGATGACGCCGTAGTCGAAAGCTTCGATGCGGCACTCGTTGATGAGGGTGAGTGCCTTGCGGATGTCAATGGGAATGCACAGATGGCGCGCCAGTCCGTTGCCCGATCCGCAGGGTATGATGCCCAGTGCGGTCTGCGTATGCACCAGCGAGCGAGCCACCTCGTTCACCGTTCCGTCGCCGCCTACAGCTACGACGATGTCAACGCCGTCGGCTGCACACTGGCGCGCCAGTTCTGCCGCATGTCCGGCATATTCGGTGATGCGCAGGTCGACATCAAACTGCGATTTGTCCAGCAATTCTTCGATTAAAGGCGGAATCTCGTCTTTTTTCTGTGTGCCAGATATCGGGTTGATGATGAAAGTTATCTGCTTTTTCTCATTCGTCATGATGCAAAAATACAAAATAAAGACGAAATCCGCCCCAAAAACGAAAGAAATTTGATGCAAATGATGATTTATCTCAATTTTTGTGCACTTTTTTAATTAAAATGTGTAACTTTGCAAGCTGAAACTAATTAGTAGTTGAAAACTACACCTATATCGATATGGGACAATTACAAGAAAAATACAAACATTATCGTGAGCCTCAGAAGTATATGGAGGCTGATGTGTATCCTTATTTCCGTGCTATCGAGGGCAAACAAGGTACCGAGGTGGAAATGGGCGGACACAAAGTATTGATGTTCGGATCTAACGCATACACCGGTCTTACCGGCGACCAACGTATCATCGATGCTGCCAAGGCTGCACTCGACAAATATGGTTCTGGTTGCGCAGGAAGCCGTTTCCTCAATGGTACGCTTGACCTGCACGTGCAGTTAGAGAAAGAAATTTCAGAATTTATCCATAAAGACGACTGCCTCTGTTTCTCGACAGGCTTCTCTGTCAATCAGGGCGTGTTGGCGATGGTCGTTGGCAAGGACGACTACATCATCTGCGACGATCGTGACCATGCAAGTATTGTGGACGGTCGTCGTTTGTCTTTTGCCAAGCAGTTGCACTACAAGCACAACGACATGGAAGACTTGGAGCGCGTGCTCCAGAAGTTGCCCTACGAGGCTATCAAGCTCATCGTTGTCGACGGTGTGTTCTCAATGGAGGGCGACTTGGCCAAGCTGCCTGAGATTGTCGAGCTGAAGCATAAGTACAACTGTTCTATCATGGTTGACGAGGCTCATGGCATCGGCGTCTTCGGTGATCACGGTCGTGGCGTCTGCGACCATTTCGGACTGACCGACGAGGTTGATCTCATCATGGGAACCTTCTCGAAGTCTTTGGCTTCCATCGGTGGATTCATCGCTTCCGACTGGGACACCATCAACTTCCTGCGTCATACTTGCCGCACCTATATCTTCTCGGCATCCAACACACCTGCAGCCACAGCCGCTGCTATGGAGGCTCTCCACATTCTGCAGAAGGAGCCCGAGCGCATTGAGGCCTTGTGGGACGTTACCCGTTATGCCTTGAAGCGCTTCCGTGAAGAAGGATTTGAGATTGGCGACACCGAGAGCCCCATCATCCCGCTCTATGTTCGTGATGTTGAGAAGACCTTCCTCGTGACGGCACTTGCCTTCAAGGCCGGTGTATTCATCAACCCCGTTATTCCGCCTGCATGTGCTCCTCAGGATACACTGGTACGTTATGCCCTCATGGCTACTCATACCAAGGAGCAGGTTGACCGTTCGGTGGTTGCCTTGAAGAAAATATTCGTAGAACAAGGTATTATTAAGTAAAAATATTGCGGAAAAATTTGCAAGGGTCGCAAAAAATGCGTACCTTTGCAGCCGCAAATTCGGGGCGTAGCGCAGTTGGTAGCGTTCCTGGTTTGGGACCAGGCTGTCGCAGGTTCGAGTCCTGTCGCCCCGACAAAAGCTGAAAAAGTCCGCTAAGCATTCAGTGTTAGCGGACTTTTCTTATTTTATCCTGTCAGGTTCTTATTTCTTGCCCAACCGTACACCGAAGAAGGTTCGGATGTTCCATTTCATGTTGTGCAGTGCCATCGTCTTCTCGTTGCCGTTGTTGGTGAAGTTGAACACCATCGACATGCCGATGAACTTATTGCCCCACTGGCGCACCACAGCACCGCGACCCGTGATGATGACCTCAGGGAAGTGGTAGCGCAGAGGAATGTCGACGTCGCCGTAGGTTATCGATGTGTTGTGGTAGACGATGAAGGTGGGTAGGGCGGAGATATGTAGCAGCCACCCCTGACCGGGCACATAGTTATAGCCATAGCCTGCACCGATGCTCAGGTTGGTAATCTTCAGGCGCATCTGGTTCTCCCAGTCTAGTTCAGCCCGTTGTCCCATGCCTGAGACAGCCAGCAGGACACTGCCTGCCGACTGGCGTTGGATATAGCTCTGCGAGAAGGCTGCGGGATAGGAGAATCTCCTACTGTTGAAGACGTAGAAGGCATTTAGGTTCAGCGTCTTCACCTTCAGTTTGTCGTCGGGCAGCTCTATACGCTCCATACCCTCTTGGTCGTGCCATCCTTTGAAGTTATGAGCGTCCTGATAGACGACATCGAAGCCGAAGCGTCGGCCGTAGCTGTTGATGCTCAGTTCGTAATCGCTGTATTTGCCTGCCAGTTGGGCAGGGTTAAGTGATGCGCTGACAGAGAGACCTAAATAGCTGACACCTAAACTGATAGTCGTTTTTCTCTGCGCCTCCATCTCTGACTTGAAGTGCTGTCCGTTCTCGATGCCCTCCGTTTCTATCTTCGCTCCCGATACGTTCAGTCGAGCCTTGATGGTCCACTTCGTTTCAGGGCGTATGATGTATGCAGTGTCGATGTTACCCTTACGATACCTTCTTGTCATCATTTCATCCAAACGGTGGAAGATGTTCTGGGCGCCGACCTGATGAAAGGCCAGTACCGAGAAGAGGCAGAGTGAGAAAAACTTTTTGTT
This sequence comes from Prevotella sp. tc2-28, assembly GCF_900107705.1. Lineage (GTDB taxonomy): Bacteria > Bacteroidota > Bacteroidia > Bacteroidales > Bacteroidaceae > Prevotella. Next base: position 41,023 of record NZ_FNRE01000007.1, on the reverse strand, counting down.
CATGACATAAGAAAAAACACTGCCATTTCCATTTATCATTCTTTTTGTTTGCATTTCTGGGACCAAAAATACAACAAAATCCGTAAAAATCAAAATTAAAATGATAAAAACATAACACCACCCCCATTTTAATTTGTCTTTGCACCTCCTGTCGAGTAGTCCCTGCGTCTCATTAGTCCGTCCCGACGGACTGCCAGTCCGAACGGGTCGGACTGAGAGTCCGAAGCCTACGGACTCCCGGCTACTATTAATACCCAAGGTTATGGGAAAATAACCTTGGGCTATTTCGTAATAAGGGTACCTTATTGGAGAATAAGCGTTCCTTATTTGCATCAGAAAAAAAGTTTTTTCGATTTTACCCTCACACCCTAACGTCATCCCTCTCAAATGCCGATGTACAGGGCGTTTGAACCACGTTACCCTTTTTCATTCTCCCTCACGTCTCCCTCACATTCTGGGTAACCTATTACATTTTGAGCCTCAGAATTGCAAAATGTGACCCTCCAGAGGCAAAAACGTTAGGGAGACGTGAGGGAGAATCCTTTGTCCCTCACATGCCCAAACGCCCTGTACATCGTGGTTTGACGCAAAAAGGTTAGGGTGTGAGGGTAAAATCGAAATTCCTATTTCTCCGAAAGAAATTTTCGTTACTTTCGGAGAAATTAAATTTCTATTCGGAGTAATTGAAATTACTTTCGGAGAAACGCAAGAAGCAAGATTTCCCCCTTTTTCTTGCTTCCAGTTTCATCATACTCAAAAATAGGATGAGTTAACTCGTTTTATCGATTGAATTAACTCGAAGGATGATTTGAGTTAACTCACGATTTTGGGGAGGTCAATATCTTCATTTTTACATTAAGACGGCTTTAGGCATCTGGATATTCGCCTAAAGCCGTCTATTTGTCTACCTACAGCCATTAAGCCAAGTTATAAAATTTTTACAGGCCTTTTTTTTGTTATATGCCGATTATTCGCTATATTTGTCCCATCAAATATCATAATCAAGTAGATAGGTATGATGGACAAAGCGTTAAGAGAGCGTATCATTGCAATGGTACACCGCGAAGTGGTGCCTGCCATTGGCTGCACAGAGCCGATGTGCGTGGCATTGTGTACGGCGAAAGCCACCGAGAAACTGGGTTGCCGCCCCGACAAGATAGAAGCATTGCTGAGCCCCAATATCCTGAAAAATGCGATGGGGGTTGGTATTCCCGGAACGGGTATGCTGGGTTTGCCCATCGCCATTGCCTTAGGAGCTCTCATCGGCAAGAGCGACTATCAGTTGGAGGTGCTTAAGGACTTGACACCCGAGACGCTCGAAGCTGGAAAGCAATATATTGCCGAGAACCGTATCACCATCAAACAGAAGGAGGGCATCAGCGAGAAGTTGTATGTGGAAATCATCTGCACTTCAGGCGACAAGCAGGCTTCTGCCGTCATTGCCGGAGGACACACACGGTTTGTGGAGGAGGCGTGCATGAAAAGTGAAGTCGTTAGCGGTGAGCGGTTAGCGGTGAGCGGCGATGCCGACGATGTGCCATTGAACCTTCGTCTGGTGTATGATTTCTCCACTTCTGCTCCATTAGAAGAGATCAGTTTCATCATGGAGACGCGTACCTATAATATGAATGCGGCACGCGAGGCGCTGAAAGGCAACTACGGCCATAATCTCGGCAAGAGCATCGAGCGTCCGCTGTCGAAGGGCATCTTCGGCGACAGCATCTATTGCCACATCATCTCCCGGACGGCATCGGCTTGTGATGCGCGTATGGGTGGTGCGATGATTCCGGTGATGTCGAACAGCGGCAGCGGCAACCAGGGCATCTGTGCCACCAATCCCGTATGTGTCTATGCCAAGGAAAACGAGAATACCGAAGAGGAACTTATACGAGCCTTGATGCTTAGTCATCTGACAGCCATCTACATCAAGCAGTCGCTGGGAAAACTCTCGGCACTCTGCGGCTGTGTGGTCGCCAGTATCGGCAGCAGTTGCGGCATCACTTATCTGATGGGCGGCGACTACAACCGTATCTGTGCGTCGGTGAAAAACATGGTCGCCAACCTGACGGGAATGATATGCGACGGTGCCAAGCCATCGTGCTCGTTGAAGATTACCTCTGGTGTTTCTACAGCCTTGCTGTCGGCGCTGCTGGCTATGGAAGGCAAGTGTGTCACTTCGTCGGAAGGCATCGTTGACGACGATGTGGACAAGAGCATTCATAACCTGACGAGTATCGGTGCTGACGCGATGACCAAGACCGACGAGATGATACTAAACATCATGACATCCAAAGACTAAAAAACGATAACAATGGGTTCTTTTTCATCATATGGGGCTTTCCGAGCGTTGAGCGGCTCTAACCGGTGGCAGTGGTTCGCCTGGACCACCATCCTGTCGGTGATGATGATCATGAGTTTCTATTTCGTGGTCACGGGATGGTTTGTGCCCAAGGCCAGGTATCAGGGTTCACACATGGTGACAGTGGTCTATCTGTTCATCCTGCGCTGGATTGTACCTATTGCGCTCATCATCATTTTCCTGGATTCTATGAATATTATCAAAATTTAAAACCATATGAAAACTACGGCACCTCTAACAAAATCCCAGTATGGCATTTATGCCGAATGTATCGCTCACCAGGGCGAAGTTTGTTATCATATTACCTATCTATATAGGCTCGACGGCGGTATGGACGAGCAAAAGCTGAAGGCAGCCATAGAATCTGCCGTAGCTGCTCATCCCACGCTATTTACACGCATAGGGCTGAACGAACAGGGTGACCCGCAGCAGATACTCGATGACAGCGAGTCGTTCAGCCTGGAGGTGGAGCACGTCACCGATATCGAGGCGGAAAAGCAAGGAATGACGGCGCCGTTCGACCTCTATAACGACCGACTGTTCCGCATGCGTCTGCTCAAGGACAGCCAGCATCTCTATTTACTGATAAACGTTCACCATATCATTGCCGACGGAACGTCACTGAAAGTGATACTCGACGACATTGACGCCGCCTATGGAGGCAAGGCCTTGGAACCAGAGGTTATCACCCTGGCTGACGTGGCTCGTCAGGAAGCTGAAAAGCGCCAGACAGCGGCATTCGAGGAAGACAAACAATGGTATGCCAAGAACTTCGACTGCAGCGACACCTTCAGTCAGCTGATTCCAGACCTGGAAGAACCGACGAAGAAAATAGGTACGCTTACCAGAAAGTTGAATGTCGGTATTGACACCATCGAAGCCTTCAGAGAAAAGCAGGGCATCTTCAAGAATACCCTCTTTACCGGTGTGTATGGTTTCCTGATGGCCAAGTATAACAACGAGCAAGAAGCCCTGTTCAGCAGTGTCCATAAAGGACGTCAGAACAAGCAGCTGAAACGCACTTTCGGCATGTTGGTGAAAACGTTCCCCGTCTTCGTGAAATTTAGCGACGACACTACGACACTCGACTTCCTGAAAGCCACACAGGAGCAGATAACGGGTTGTCGGACACACGACAGCTATTCGTTCACCGATGTCATCAGCGACCTGAATCTGCAGATGGGCTCGCTCTTCTCCTGGCACGGAACCGTATTAGACACGGTAGAGATTGCCGGCAAAGCAGCACCGGCTGACGATTTGTGCTATATGTCGGAGGAAATGCCGTTACACGTGCGCGTAACCCAACAGGAAGGGCGTTACTACCTGAGGGCAGAATATAACACAGGGGCTTATTCAGAGCAACTGGTCAGCCAGTTCTTGGAGAGCTACGAAACGGTGCTGGATGCATTCCTCAAGGGAAGTAATCTGCGTGATATCACCATCGTCACCCAGTCGCAGGTGGAACTGCTCGACAGCTTCAACCAAACCGACGTGCCCTACGACACGACGCAGACCATCGTCTCGCTGTTCCGTCAGCAGGTTAAGGCAACGCCGGAAAATATCGCCGTGGTCTACAAGGATAAGCAGTTCACCTATCAAGAGGTGGATGAGTTGTCGGATCGCATAGCAGGATATGTCAGTGAAAAGGTAAAAGTGACCAGTGAAGAGCCAGTAGTCTCTATTCTCATTCCGCGTTCAGAGTGGATGACGATTGCCTCGCTCGGTGTGTTGAAGGCAGGATGCGCCTACCAGCCATTGGATCCGAGTTATCCGAAAGAGCGTCTGAACTTCATGATGCAGGATGCCGATGCCAAGTTGCTGATAGCCGACGAGAAACTGCGCGACATCGTGGATGAATACCAGGGTGGGGTATTGCTGACCAAGGATATCGAGAAACTTCCAACCCTTAGTGCGGAAGAAAAATCTCAAATCTTGAATCTTGATTCTCAAATTAAGCCGAACAGGCTTTTCATCCTGCTCTACACTTCCGGTTCCACAGGTGTTCCCAAAGGTTGTCAGTTGGAGCACGGAAACTTGGTATGTTTCTGCCACTGGTATCAGCGCTACTACGACCTCAAGGCAGGACACCATGTGGCAGCATACGCCAGCTACGGATTCGATGCTAACATGATGGATATGTATCCAGCGCTGACCTGCGGTGCCACGGTCTATATCATTCCTGAGGAACTGCGTCTGGACCTCATCGCCCTGAACGACTATTTCGAGCTGAACCAGATGACTCACTCGTTTATGACAACACAGGTGGGTTATCAGTTTGCCACAAGCATTGAGAACCACTCACTGAAACACCTCTCTGTGGGTGGTGAGAAACTGGTTTCGCTCACTCCTCCCTCGAATGTGTTGCTGACGAATATCTACGGACCGACCGAAAGTACCGTCTGCATTACCCACTTCGACGTAACGAAGACCATAAAGGACATTCCGATTGGTAAGGCGTTGGACAACGTCAAGCTGTATATTGTTGACGCAGCAGGACATCGGTTGCCTGTAGGTGCTGCAGGCGAACTCTGGGTGAGTGGTCCACAGGTAACTCGCGGTTACCTTAACCGTCCGGAAAAGACCGCCGAGGTATATATAGACAACCCGTTCAGCGACGAACCGAAGTATTCACGCATCTATCGTACCGGCGACATCGTGCGCTATCTGCCGGAAGGCGATATCCAGTTCGTCGGACGTAAGGACGGACAGGTGAAGATTCGCGGTTTCCGTATCGAGTTGAAGGAGGTTGAGGCCGTCATCCGCCAGTTCCCGGGAATCAAGGACGCTACCGTACAAGCTTTCGACGAGGACGGTGGCGGCAAGTTCATTGCTGCTTATGTCGTTTCTGACGAGACCGTTGACATCCAGGCATTGAACGACTTCATCATGGAGGAAAAGCCTCCTTACATGGTGCCTGCCGTCACGATGCAGATTGACGCCATTCCTTTGAACCAGAACCAGAAGGTGAACAAGAAGGCGTTGCCGAAACCAGAGAAGAAAGCTGTAGACGTGGAGGCAGAAGCCAACGTACCTATGAATGTGCTGGAACAGGAAATCCACGATATCATCGCACAAATCATCAACACCGAGGACTTTGGTATCACGACGATATTGGGCTATGTGGGCCTGACATCTATCATGTCCATCAAACTGGCCATTCAGATCAACAAGCGCTTTGGCGTGACGTTGGACTCCAAGGCGCTGGCGAAGTCAGGCAGTGTGCAAGGTATTGAGAACGAGATACTGAAGGCTCTGATGAGCGGAAGCGCCACCAAGCAGGAAACTGCCGAGGTGGAGCATGCCGACATGAGTAACATTCCGCTGTCGTACGCTCAGATGGGTGTCTATGTGGATTCCATCAAGAACCCCGAATCAACGATCTATAACACACCAGTCATAGCCCGTTTCCCCAAGGACGTGGATATCCCACTGCTTTCCAAGTCGGTGGAGACACTCGTCAAGACGCATCCTATGCTGCAGGCGCATTTCGGAAGTGCTGGGGCTGACATCATACAGATTGTCGATACGGAGCAACCTATAGAAATTACGCAAAGCCAGTGTAAAGAGGCTGACATCCCTCGTTACAAATGGGAATTCGTCAAGCCGTTCAACCTGCGCCAAGGACCGCTATACCACATAGAGATTGTCACAACCGAACAAGCAGTCTATCTGATGATGGATATTCACCACCTCGTTGTGGACGGCGGTTCGTTCGATATCTTGCTGGCGCAACTGTTTGACCTGCTCAACGGTAAGGAGATAGAACCCGAGACCTTCACCTATGCTGACTTCGTGGCTGCCCAGAAAGCGGCAGAAAGCAGTGAGGAATATGCTGCCGCACACCGCTTCTTCCAGGAGCGGCTGGGTAATGTCGAAGGTGCTACGGAAGTACCGTCCGACCTTACAAATCCTGTGGATCAAGGCACTGTAGGAACCATCTACACGCCGTTGGATTTCGATGCCATTGAGCAATTCTGTCATCAGCATAACATCTCCCCGGCACACCACCTGCTTGCCGCCACCTTCTACACACTGGCACGGTTTACCAACAATGAGCAGCTGTGCATTGCCACCATCAGTAACGGACGCTCCGACCTGCGCATCAGCAATACCGTCGGCATGTTTGTCAACACGCTGGCGCTGAGTGCGGAGATTGGCGAACAGAGCGTGATGGAATTCCTGGACGAGACAAGCCGTAACTTCGACGAGACGCTGCGCCACGAGACTTACCCGTTTGCCCGCGTCGCCGCCGACTATGACCTGTCGGCAGAAATCATGTTCGCCTACCAGATGGGCGTATTGGATGATTTGCAGTACAAGGGAGTGACCGTGCCCGTTGATACTTTCGAGTCGGACACCCCCAAGTTCCGCATATCCCTCTTTATACAGAATGACGAGAAGGGACAGCCCAGCATCTGTCTGCAATACGACAAGGGACGCTACAGTCAGGGAATGATGGAAAGCTTCGCGCACTCCATCCGCAATGCTGCGAACGCCTTCATCAGTCAGCCGGACATCCCGCTGAAGAGCGTGTCGCTGCTCGACGACGGGCAAGTTGCCTTGCTGGACAGCTTCAACCAGACCGACGTGCCTTACGACACGACGCAGACCATCGTCTCGCTGTTCCGCCATCAGGTGCAGCAGACTCCAGACAATATGGCTGTGGTCTATCACGACAACCACTACACCTATCGCCAGGTGGACGACATCACAGAGCGCATCGCGGCTTACCTCGTTTCAAAAGGAATGGGACGTGAGGATGTGGTGTCTATCATTATTCCGCGTTGCGAGTGGATGCCCATTGCTGCTCTTGGTGTGCTGAAGGCAGGATGTGCCTATCAGCCATTGGATCCGAGCTATCCCGCAGAGCGTCTGAACTTCATGATCCAGGATGCGTCAGCCAAGATGCTCATTGCCGACGAGTCGTTGCGTGATATCGTGAGCGAGTATCATGGCGATGTGCTGCTGACGAAGGATATCTTCGACCTGCCTGCTGTCAGCAAGCCCGTCGATGTCACCGTCAAACCCGAAGACCTCTTTATCCTGCTCTACACCTCCGGTTCCACGGGTGTGCCCAAGGGTTGTCAGTTGGAACACGGCAACCTGGCTGCGTTCTGCCACTGGTACCAGCGTCGTTTCGAACTGCGCGCAGAGCATCGTACATCATGCTACGCCAGCTACGGTTTCGACTGTTGTATGATGGATATGTATCCCGCGCTGACCTGCGGAGCCTGTGTCTATATCATCGGCGATGATATTCGTCTGACGCTGCCAGAGGTGAATGCCTATTTCAACGAGAATCACATCACGCACTCGTTTATGACCACGCAGGTTGCCTATCAGTTTGCCACCAACATGGACAACCACTCGCTGCTGCACTTGATAGCGGCAGGTGAGAAGCTGGCTTCGATGGCACCACCGGCCAACTTCAAGATGCACAACGGCTACGGTCCCACAGAAGGTACCATCCTCATCACAGAATATGAGGTGGCTGAGGAACTCAAGGACATCCCCGTAGGAAAGCCGCTGGACAACTCGCGCCTGTATATCGTAGACAAGCAGTTCAACCGTCTGCCGCCAGGAGCGCTGGGCGAGCTGTGGATCAGTGGTGCGCACGTCACCAGAAGTTACCTCAACAGACCGGAGAAGACCGCAGAGGTCTATCTGCAGAACCCGTTCAGCGACGAACCGAAATACTCGCGCATCTACCGCACCGGCGACATCGTGCGCTATCAGCCCGACGGAAACATCCAGTTTGCGGGACGTAAGGACGGACAGGTGAAGATTCGCGGCTTCCGCATCGAGCTGAAGGAGGTCGAGGCCGTCATCCGACAGTTCCCCGGCATCAAGGATGTCACCGTGCAGGCCTTTGAATACGAGAACGGCGGAAAATACATCGCCGCCTACATCGTCAGCGACAAACAGGTGGATATCAAGGAGCTGAACGCCTTCATCGGACAGCAGAAGCCTCCTTACATGATTCCTGCTGCCACGATGCAGATTGACGCTATTCCGCTGAACCAGAACCAGAAGGTGAACCGCAAGGCTCTGCCTGCTCCCGTCATCCTGGCTTCCGATCACGAATATGTGGCTCCTGCCAACGAAACGGAACGGCAGTTCTGCGACATCTTCAGGGATATTATCGCCGTCGACAAGATAGGTGCTACCGATAACTTCTTCGACCTGGGAGGAACCTCACTCATGGTGACAAAGGTCATCATCGAGGCCGACAAGATGGGTTACCATGTGGCTTATGGAGATGTGTTCACACACCCGACACCACGTCTGCTGGCGCAGTTTGTGAGCGGAGAAACTCCCATCGACAACACAGACGTCGAGGTAAGCAGTTTTGACTATACTGGCATTGACGCTCTCCTGCAACATAACAATGTGGAAACGTTCCTCAAGGGCGAGCGGCAACCATTGGGCAATGTGCTCCTTACCGGTGCAACCGGCTATTTAGGCATCCATGTGCTACGCGAACTCATTGAAACAGATGCCACAACCATCACGTGTCTCGTTCGTGGAAAAGACCTGCCTACCGCTGAGCATCGTTTGAAGAACCTGCTGTTCTACTATTTCGAGAAGTCATTTAAGGAGCTCTTCGGTACTCGTATCTTGGTGGTGACTGGCGACGTGACACAAGACCTCACAACGCTTACTTCTGAATCCTCACCTCTCACTTCAAAGATTGACACCGTATTCAACTGTGCTGCTAACGTGAAACACTTCTCAAAGGGAACCGACATCGAGGATGTAAACATCGGTGGTGCCCAGCGTTGCGTGGAGTTCTGTTTGAAGAGCGGAGCACGACTGGTACATGTTTCGACCACCTCCATTGCTGAGATATGGATTGATCACGGTGACGGCAGTCAGGTACCTATGCTCACTGAGCGCAAGCTGTGGTTCGGTCAGTTCTTGGACAACCGCTATATTCACTCTAAGTTCCTGGCGGAGCGGCTCGTGCTTGATGCTGTTGCCCATCACGGTCTCTCGGCAAAAATCATGCGTGTGGGTAATCTGGCGTCACGTAGTTATGACGGTGAGTTCCAGGCTAACTTCAACAGCAATAGTTTCATGGGACGACTCAAGGTGTTCTACACGCTTGGCTGCTGTCCTTATGACGGTTATGACGAAATTACCGAGATGTCTCCTATTGACGAGACTGCAAAGGCTGTGGTGCTTCTTGCTACCACACCCAAGGAGTGTACGGTATTCCAGCCATTCAACAACCACACAGAGCTCTTTGGCGACGTGCTACAACTGATGAATAAGGTTGGAAAAGAGATACGCTTTGTGGAAAATGACGAATTCGAGAAGGCACTCGCCGAAGCTGGTCAAGACCCGGAGAAGGCAAAGCTGCTCTCCGCCATGATGGCTTATCAGGATATGACTCACGGACAAAAAGCAGTCTTAATAGATCGCGATAACCGTTACACTTGTGCGGTGCTGCATCGTCTCGGATTCCATTGGAGCGATACTGCGTGGGATTACGTTGAACGCCTGTTAACTGCTATTTCGGGCTTCGGTTATTTTGACGAGTGATCGTCAAAATAACCGACTGAGCTCGTCGATGATGTCGCAAGCAACTGCTTGCTTGGGCTTGCGCTCATAGTCGCGTTGCCCATTACGGTCGATGATGCTTATCTGGTTTTCGTCAGACTGGAAGCAAGTGCCTGGGTTGCGCAGCGAGTTGAGCACGATAAAGTCGAGGTTTTTCTTGGCAAGTTTCTTCTGGGCGTTTGCCTCTTCGTCGTTTGTCTCGAGGGCAAAGCCTGCCATTACCTGGTGGGCTTGCTTCATCTGCCCCAACTGGGCTGCAATGTCGTGGGTCGGTTGCAGGTGAATGACAAGGTCGTCGTTGCCACGCTTGATTTTCTGATCCGCAATGGTCTGGGGACGGAAATCAGCAACGGCGGCACAAAGAATGGCTGCATCCTGTTGCGGGAAATGCTGGATGGCTGCTTGGTACATCTCCTCGCACGACTCAACGTCGATGCGGTTGACGAGATGGGCGTAACAAGGAGACAGTTGCGTATGGACAGGACCAGCGATGAGCGTCACATCTGCTCCACGACGGGCACACTCCTCAGCTAAGGCAAACCCCATCTTTCCACTACTGTAATTGCCTATGAACCGCACAGGATCTATCTTCTCATAGGTCGGTCCAGCCGTTATCATGATGCGTTTACCTTGCAGGTCTTTACGCTCGAAATAATGGTCGAGATAAGCTACGATGTTATCCGGCTCCTCCATACGTCCCTTGCCCTCCAGACCGGAGGCAAGGAATCCGCTGGCGGGTTCGATGATGTGATTGCCGAAGGAAAGCAATCGTTGCATGTTCTGCTGGGTAGTCGGATGCTGGTACATGTCAAGATCCATAGCGGGTGCGATAAACACAGGAGCCTTCATGGACAGGTAGGTTGTAATCAGCATGTTATCGGCAATGCCATTGGCCATCTTCCCTAAGGTGGAAGCGGTGCATGGCGCTATCAGCATAGCGTCGGCCCAAAGGCCAAGTTTGACGTGTGAATTCCAAGTGCCGTCACGTTGCGAGAAGAATTCGCTGACAACCGGTTTCTGCGTGAGTGCCGACAAAGTGATGGGAGTGATGAATTCCTTACCTGCCGGCGTGATAACAACCTGCACTTCGGCACCGGCCTTGATGAGTCCGCGGATAATATAGCATGCCTTATAGGCTGCTATAGAACCCGTGATACCTAATACGATTTTCTTTCCCTTCAGCATTTCGGTTTATTTCTGAGCTTCACGAAGACGGATGCGCGTGAGAACTTGCTTGGTATTGTAGGTAAAATCGCCACCGATAATCCAGCCATAATAGCCTGGATCGAGGCGAAGCACGTCGGCAACAGCCTTGCCCTTGTACTTGCCGAAGTTAAACACCTCAGTACGTTGGCCGTTGACTTCTGCCCACACGATGCGGCCTGCGAAGTCGACATTGTCGTTGAGCTTGGAGAAATCTGCCAATGCCTGCATATCGTTAGGGAGAACCTTTTCAGGATCTTCGTTAGCCCCCGGTGCATACTTGTCAAGCTCGCCCATCAGAACACGATAGGTTGCCTCTGTGTCCTGATCGGCACGGTGAGCTTCGAAATCCTCTTCCATCTTGCGCCCGCAGTAGAACTTATAAGCTGCTGCAAGGTTGCGACGTTCCATGCGGTGGAAAATGGTCTGGACGTCGATGAGGCGACTCTTGGAGAAATCAAAGTCGATGCCGGCGCGTAGGAACTCCTCAGCCAGCAAGGGAACATCGAAGTGGTTAGAGTTGAATCCTGCGATGTCGGAACCAGCGAAGACCTCGCTCAGCTTGGCAGCCAGTTGTTTGAAGGTTGGCTTGTCCTTGACATCGTCGTTGGTGATGCCCGTTAGCTGCTCTATCTCCACGGGAATGGCTTTCTCGGGGTTGATAAGTTCGTCGCCGCGTACTTCGCGTCCGTCAGGATATATTTTAATGTATGACAATTGGATGACACGTTCCTTGACGATGTCAAGGCCCGTTGTTTCCAAATCGAAAATCACGAGTGGTTTTTGTAAGTTAAGTTTCACTGTTCTATATGGTTAAATATCAATTAATCATTAATCAGCATCGGCATCATCAGCATCAGTACGTCCTGACCCTCAGGCTGTTCGGAAGGTAATACGAGACCGGCACGACTTGGGTCGGCCAACTGAATGATAACATCATTACAGTCGAAATTACTGAGAATCTCGATGAATGAAGAACCCTTGAAGCCAATAGACATGGGTTGCCCGTTATAATCGCAAGACAGACGTTCAGTTGCTGTCTTGGAGAAATCATAGTCCTCAGCATCAAGTTGCAGACGACCGTTTTCCACATGGAAACGGATGAGATTGCTGGAGTCGTTGGCGAAAGGCTGTACGCGACGAAGAGCAGCAAGCAGACCGAGTCGGTCGACGGTAATCTGGTTGGGGTTGTTCTGGGGAATGACAGAATTATAATTAGGATAACGGCCTTCGATAAGACGGCAGATGAGCTCGCCTTCACCATAGTTAATCTGTGCATTACGCTCATCGAAGCGGATGGTGACATCGCCACCGTCCTTACCTAGCAGATTCTTCAGTAAGGAAGCTGGTTTCTTGGGCAGGATGAAGGCGGCAGGTTGCTGGCCCTGGATGGACATAATCTTGTTGCGTACCAGTTTGTGACCATCTGAAGCGACGATAGAAAGACATTCAGCGGTGAGGTCGAAGTATATGCCGTTCATGACAGGGCGCAACTCGTCTTGAGCCGTAGCAAACAAGGTACGGTTAATGTTTTCTGCCAACAGTGCATTAGAGATGACAATTTCGTTGGCTCCGAAAGAAATACCTTGAGGCTGGGGGAACTCGTCAGCATTCTCGACAGGCAGTGAGAACAGACCATTCTGGTAAGAAATCTTTGCCAAGTTAGTCTGTAGGTCGACATCAAACGTGATGGGTTGCTCGGAGAAACCCTTGACGGCTTCCAACAAATCATGGTTGCCGATGGCGAAGCGGCCACTGGCATCGCATTCTGTCAGGTCGAGTTGCGTCTTCATGACGTTCTCGCTGTCCGAGGCGGTAAGATAGAGCACGTTGTCGTGGATGTCGAACAGGAAATCTGCCAAGATGGGCAGTGAATTCTTGCTGTTGATGACTCTTGAAAGAGCATTTAGTCGGCTGCTGAGTGCAGTGCTTGATACGGTAAATCTCATGAGTATTTATATTTTAAGTTTCTTTATTCTTCTTAATTGAGCACAAAAATACAAAAAGTCTGGCTCAATAGCAAAAATATTCGTCGAAAAATTCGCATTTTTAAATTATTTTCCGTAATTTCGCAATCTGAAACAGTAAAACAATTAAAAAAACGTATAAAGTATTATGGATTTAACAGGAAAAATTATTGCCGTATTACCGGCAAGCAGTGGAGTGTCAGCACGCACAGGTAATTCATGGATGTCGCAGGACTATGTGATTGAGGTACCTGGACAATATCCTAAAAAGTGTGTGTTCCGTGTTTTTGGTGAGGATCGTATCAAGCAGTTCAACATCCAGATGGGCGAAGACATTACTGTTAGCTTTGACATAGATGCTCATGAGTTTAACGGACGTTGGTTCAACGATGTTCGTGCCTTCAATGTTACCCGTGGCGCCGCTCCTATGGCGGCCGCTCCTATGGCTGCAGCTCCCGATGCTGCTTCTATGGCTACGGCTCCGTTCCCTCCAGCTCAGGAATCAGCAGGCGAGGGCAGTACAGATGACCTGCCTTTCTAACTGATTGCACTTGCGCGTACATTAATTAATTATAATAGAAGACCAATATGCTAACACAACAAGACCTGAAACAGCTTGCTCAAAAAGGAATATCCGAGCAACAGATTGAGACCCAGTTAGGACAGTTTAAGACAGGATTCCCGTTCTTGAAACTAGAGGCTGCAGCAGCTATCGGACATGGCATCGTGGCTCCGGACAACAAGGAAGGGAAACAATATGTTGAAGCCTGGCAGCAATACAAGGCTGCCGGTAAGCGCGTGGTGAAATTCGTGCCGGCATCAGGTGCGGCTAGTCGTATGTTCAAGGATATGTTTGCCTTCGTGGACGCAGACTATGACAAGCCTACAACCGACTTTGAGAAGAAATATTTCGACAATATCGAGAAGTTTGCTTTCTATGGTGAGTTAGATGCTGTTTGCCAGAAAAACAATGGTAAGGGCATCAAAGCCTTGATGGCAGAAGGCAACTACAAGGCTGTTGCTGCTAACATGCTGAAAGTTGAGGGCTTGAACTACGGTCAGCTGCCAAAAGGCTTGCTGCTGTTCCACAACTATCCAGAGGGGCCGCGCACTCCGATGGAAGAACATTTAGTGGAAGGTGCGCTGTATGCCGCTTCTAATGGTGAGGCTCATGTACACTTCACCGTCAGCCATGAGCATATGGAGTTGTTCAAGCAGAAAGTAGCCCAGAAAGCTGACTACTATGCCCAGAAATATGGTATTCACTATGATATCACTTTCTCAGAACAGAAACCATCTACGGATACCGTAGCAGCTAATCCTGACGGCACGCCGTTCCGAAACAGCGACGGTTCGCTGTTGTTCCGTCCCGGTGGTCACGGTGCGTTGATTGAGAATCTGAATGAGATTGAGGCTGACGTCATCTTTGTCAAGAACATCGATAATGTCGTGCCTGACCGTCTGAAAGGTGACACTGTGCTGTGGAAGCAGATTATTGCCGGTGTTCTTGTCACCCTGCAGAAAAAAGCTTTCGACTATCTGAACCTGCTTGACTCGGGCAAGTACACTCACGAACAGATTGAGGAGATGATTCGTTTCGTTCAGCAGGACCTGTGCTGTAGAAAGGCAGACATCAAGGAGCTGGAAGATGCTGAGCTAGTTATTTATTTGCGCAACAAGTTGAACCGTCCGATGCGTGTTTGTGGTGTTGTGAAAAATGTGGGTGAGCCAGGCGGAGGACCGTTCTTGACCTATAATCAGGATGGTACCGTATCACTTCAGATCTTGGAAAGTTCGCAGATAGACAAGTCGAATACGGCTTATATGGAAATGTTTACAAAGGGTACTCACTTCAACCCTGTAGATCTTGTCTGCGCTGTGAAGGACTACAAAGGCAACGCCTTTGATTTGCCAAAGTATGTAGATCCCTCGACGGGCTTTATTTCGCAGAAATCAAAGAACGGCAAGGAGTTGCAGGCTTTGGAACTTCCCGGACTGTGGAACGGTGCGATGAGCAACTGGAATACGGTCTTCGTGGAAGTACCCCTTTCAACGTTCAACCCAGTTAAGACTGTCAACGACTTGCTGCGTGAACAACATCAGTAATCATTCATTATGAAGAGAATATTATCATTTTTAATCCTCGGTCTTTTCTTCTGTTGTGTCACTATCAGTGCACAGCAGAAGAGTGATCTTGAAAAACGGGCAGAAGCCGAAGCCGAGAAAGGCAATGTGCCAGGTGCCCGTAGCTCATACATCCGTGCGTTTGAAGACTATGCTAGACAAGGACAGATGAAACAGAGCGTCGCTTGCGGTGTTAAGGCTACGGCGTTATATTATAAGGAGAACCTTTATCAGGAGGCTTTCGACTTGCTGCGTCGAATAGACCAAGCTATCTTGGCTGCCAAGCAGACTGGTGCCGACAAAGAAGCCCAGCACTACTACACGTCGAAAGAACGTATGCAGATGTATATGAAGATGCATCGTGCGGAAAGTGCTGCTGATCATCTGAGGGCAATGACCAATCATGCCAATGCTTGCAATGACGAGGCTGTGAAAAATGACCTGTTGTACAACAAAGCCATCTATCACTATACTTTCGGACAAGTAGCACAAGGTAATGCTGTTTTCAAGGAAATGGCAACAAAGCTGACTGCTTCGAAAGAGTACGACAAGGTTGATGCAGTCTATAAGCAACTCATTGCCAATGGTCGTCGTAGCAATAGTGCCAGTATGGTGGCAGAGTCGTATAGCAACTATATGGCTTGGAAGGATTCAACTACCGTAATCAGACACCGTGATGAAATTGCAGCACTGAAGAAACAGATTGCCGACAACGAAGCCGTTATTAGTGACCAAGACAGTTCGTTGACCACTCGTTGGGGTATTATTATCGGACTATTTGTCCTGGTTGGCGTGTTGGCAGCAGCCTTGATTGTGGGCGGCGTCGTGCTGATGCGTTTCATCATGTTGACACGTAAGCAGAAGAAGACCATAAAACTGGCCAATGACAATAATGCGCTGAAGGCAAAGTTTATTGGTAATATCTCTGCACAATTGGAACCATCGCTTCAGAAACTGGACAAGAAAGTCCCAGAGGTACAGGCTTTGCTTGACTTCTCGAAGCATATCCAGACGTTGTCGGCTATTGAGAATTCAATGGATGAAGAAGTAGAAGTTGAGGAGATTCAGGTGCAGCAATACTGCGAAGGACTGCTGGAGCAGATTCGTGGTGAGGTGAAATCTGGCGTTATCTTGAAGAACAATGCTCCCAAGATGGCTGCGGCTATAAACCAGGAGTATGTTACTCATATTCTGCTTCATCTGTTACGCAATGCTGCAGAGTATACTCCGGCAGACGGTACTATCGTACTTGACTACAAGAAACGTGGAGCGCATACTCATCAGTTCTTGGTTTCAGATACAGGTATCGTCATCCCTGAAGAGGAACGTGAGAATCTGTTCAAACCGTTCCTTGAAATCAAAGACCTCACTAAGGGTGACGGTCTTGGACTGCCTATCTGTAAGCAGATGGCCCTAAAGATGAAGGGTGATCTGAATCTCGATCCGGAATTTACAAAGGGTGTACGTTTTGTATTAGAACTACATTCGTAATAATCATTATTTACTAACTAAACAAAATCTTTAAAGTTATGAAGAAAAAGTTTATTTGCGCTGTTTGTGGATATATCTATGAAGGCGATGCTGCACCAGAGAAGTGCCCAATTTGTAAGGCTCCTGCCTCTAAGTTCTCAGAGTTGAAGGATGATGCAGATATGACGTATGCTACTGTTCACAAAATTGGTGACGGAAAGCCCGAGGGTGTCAGCGAGGAGATGATTCAGGACCTGCGCAACCACTTCAATGGTGAGTGCGGCGAAGTCGGTATGTATCTTGCAATGTCTCGTCAGGCAGATCGTGAGGGTTATCCTGAGATTGCAGAGGCTTTCAAGCGCTATGCTTTCGAGGAGGCAGAACACGCATCTAAGTTTGCTGAGTTGCTGGGTGAGTGCGTATGGGATACGAAGACCAACTTGGAGAAACGCGCAGCTGCCGAAGCAGGTGCTTGTGAGGATAAGTTCCGTATCGCTAAGAATGCCAAGGCTGCCGGTTTTGATGCTATCCATGATACTGTTCACGAGATGGCTAAGGACGAGGCTCGTCACGGTGCAGGCTTTGCTGGTTTGCTGAAGAGATATTTTGGCAAGTAAAACCACAATAAAACGTATGGAAAGTCGTTTTATCTGTAATATGATGAAACGACTTTTCTTTATTGTCACAATAGTGACGATGCTATTGACTGCCTGTTCGGACAATGATTCCTTTACCACAGACCGCAGTCAACGCCTAAGCTTTTCTCAAGACACAGTAAGGCTGGATACGTTATTTTCGGAGGTTCCTTCTGTCACCTACACTTTTTGGGTACATAATCATGCCTCCGACGGTCTGCGTATCAGTCAGGTAAGACTTGAAAAGGGTAACCAGACGGGATTTCGTGTCAATGTGGACGGAACATTCCTAAACCCAGTGGCTCAAGACTTAGAAGTGCGTAAGGACGACAGCCTGCGTGTTTTTGTCGAGATAACAGCCTACGAAACGAAAACCGTTGTTCCGCAGTTAGTTGAGGACAACCTGCTATTCACCTTAGAGAGTGGAGTAGTGCAGAAGGTAAATCTGCGCACCTTTAGCTGGGATGCTGAGAAGGTGACCGATTTGGTGATTGACGAAGATATGACTATTGTTTCTGAGAAGCCTTTGGTGGTCTATGGTGATGGTATTACGGTCGCTCCGGAAGCTACGCTGACATTGCGTAATACGTCACTATTCTTTCATAACAATGCTCAATTGAAGGTAGAAGGTCGTTTGATTGTAGAAGACTGTATACTGCGTGGTGACCGGTTGGACCATATGTTCGACTATTTGCCTTACGACCGAGTGAGTGGTCAGTGGCCAGGCATTGAGATTGCCAAGGGAGCGGAAGGCTGCTGGATGACTGATACGGAAGTACGGAATGCGTGGGATGGAATAACGGCAGACAGCACACAGGTAGTTTTTGAGAATTGTGTAATACATAACAATAGAGGTTATGGACTATGGGCTCGCAACTCTCAGGTGGCATTAGACTACTGTCAATTGTCAAATTCAGAAGCCCACTGTCTGGCTTTGCTGGGATGTGATGCCGTTGTCAACCATTGTACGCTGGCACAATTCTATCCCTTCGCATTGAGTGGTAAGGCGCTCTTTTTCTCTTCCGATTCCAATCCTTTACTGCTTACCTGTAGTAATACGCTCATTACAGGATATGAAGAAGATGTTTTTGAGGGTTTCCAGCGCGACGGGGAAACGATAGACTATCATTTCAGCAATTGTCTCATCCGTACCAAAGAAGTTAAAGACGAGGAAGCTTTTGAAAACATCATCTGGGAAACCCCGAATGATGAGGTACAAGGCAAACAACATTTTTTGGTGTTTGACGACAAAAAATATATCTATGATTTCAGCATCATTCCGGAGTCGCCAGCTTACGAGCCCAGGATAGGACGGATGTTTGTATCTATGACAACAGAAGAAACAAAGCAATGAAACATACGATTTGTATTTTTACCGGTGCTCGACCGAATTTTGTAAAGGTTGCACCACTTATCCGAGCCATCAAACAGACTGAAGGGTGTAATTATCAACTGGTCTATGCAGGATGTGCAGATGACCCTTCATTAGAAACATCGTTGTTTGACGACTTGCAAATGCCTCTTCCTGACGTCTTTCTGGGTGTCGACTGCGATAATTTGAACGAGTTGACGGGTAGGGTGATGAGTGAGTTTGAACGCTATCTGGAAGAGCACGAATGTGATACAGTTATCGTCGTTGACGATTTGGCATCAACAATGGCGGCAGCTATTGTCGCGAAGAAAAGAGGCTTGCGACTAGGACATCTTGTGGCTGGAACCCGATCGTTTGATATCAAGATGCCCAAGGAGATCAACCGCTTGGTTATTGACGGATTGAGCGACCTGCTTTTTACTGCAGGCATTAATTCCAGCAGTGTGGCGACCCGTGAAGGTGCTGAGATGCATAAGATATACATGGTCGGTAATATCTTGATTGACTCGTTGCGAGCAAACCACGATCGCTGGAGGCGGCCAGAATGTGTGAAGACCGACCGCTATCTCGTATTTACCTTGAATCGTAAGGCATTGCTTGATAATGAGGTGAATCTGAACAAGATGTTGGATGCCATCGTCGAAGCGGCAGGCGAGACTCCTGTTGTCGCTCCATTGCGCGGACGTGCGCGTGAATTGGTTGTACGCCACGGGGGATTCCAGGTCGTTTCCCCCTTGTCGTATTTGCAGTTCGGCTGGCTGACCAGTCATGCGCAAGGTATCATTACGGACTCCGGAAATGTTGCAGAGGAAGCTACATTCAACAATGTTCCATGTATCACGCTCAATAGTTATACCGAACATATAGAGACGGTAAAACAGGGCTCCAATGAGTTGGTAGGTGAGGATGCAGATAAACTGCGCCAGAGACTGACCGAACTGTTGGAAGGGCGGTGGAAGAAATCATCACTTCCTGACCGATGGGACGGTCGTACTGCAGAACGCATAGTCAAGATATTAACGGAATAACAGGGAAAACCAAAAGAAAATCCTTTTTCTTTTGGTTTTTTTCTTTATTTGTACTAACTTTGCAAGCGCATTAGGTAAGGGAATGGGGTGAGATTCCCCAACTGTCCCGCAGCTGTGAGCAGCCATTGACGGCATAAGCATGATGTCACTGATATTATTGGGAAGACGCTTGTGGACCGGGTTGTAAGTCAGAAGACCTCCTCTTGCATCAATGCGCTTTTCCTGCTTCTGGGGTTAGGCAGCAAGGCGCGAATACGTGTATTATTATATAAGTCCGGGAGACTTATGTCGTGAGACAGTATGTCTCCCAATTTTTTTAGAAATGAAGAATAGAGCAGTTACGATAGTTGTTGTCATGTTTTTGACGGTCTCTGGCTTATGGGCACAACAGCCACAACGTAGCCGATTTGACAGCATTCAGCATGTGAATGAGGTCGTTGTTACTGCTCGCTATAACCATAAAGAGGTAATTCCTTCGCAGACGTTGACGGGAGAGCAGTTGGAGAAACTGTCGTCACACAGTGTGGCAGATGCTTTGCGCTACTTCTCTGGTTTGCAGTTGAAAGACTATGGTGGTGTCGGTGGTATCAAGACGGTGAATATTCGTTCGATGGGAACCAACCACCTTGGCATCAGTTACGATGGAATAGAACTAGGCAATGCACAGAACGGACAGATAGATTTGGGACAATTTTCGCTGGACAATGTCGAAGAAATTACACTATTCAATGGACAAAAGAGTGCACTGCTTCAGCCTGCCAGCGACTTCGGTCATGCAGGTTCGGTGTATATCCGGACGCGTGCGCCCCGATTCCGTGAGGGGAAGAATTATAACCTCCAGCTGAAGGCTAAATATGGGTCAAGTGACCTGTTCCGCTTTTCGACTTTGTGGGAGCAGCGATTAAGTCGACGTGTTTCGTCGTCATTGTCGGCAGAAGTATTGACTTCCAGCGGTAAGTATAAGTTCCGCTATCGTAGAAAGAAACAAGATGGGACGGTAGCTTACGACACAACAGCCATTCGACAGAATGGCGATATCTGGTCAGTAAGGGCGGAAGGTAACTTGCACGGTATAGTAGATGAAGGATTCTGGAAATTCAAGGTATATACTTATCATTCGGAACGCGGCATCCCAGGAGCTATTGTAAACAATGTCTGGCGAAGAGGAGAGCGCCAGTGGGATCATAACACATTCTTGCAGGGACGTTTCCAAAAGAGCTTTGGAGAGCGATTCACCACGCAAGCAGTGGCAAAATATGCTTATTATAACACGCGATATGTGAACCGAGATACCACCCTATTGATGGTTGACAATACTTACAAGCAGCAAGAACTCTATTTCTCGACTTCAAATGTCTATCAGATTTTGCCCGAATGGAGTGCCTCTCTGAGCTACGACTTCCGGTGGAATAAATTGGATGCAGATATGCGCCAGTTCGTCTATCCGGAAAGATACAGTAATTACCTCTCACTAGCAACAGCCGTCAATCTGAATTGGTTGAAAGCACAAGGCTCGATACTAATGACAACAGTAAAAGACCATATCCGGCGTGGTTTGTCGCAACCCTCGAAAGTAGCATATACGCCTGCTTTCTTCCTAAACGTCTATCCCTTTGCTTCACGCGAACTCTCTCTTCGGCTGTATGCCAAGAAGAGTTTCCGCATGCCGACATTCAACGATCTTTATTATACTGATATGGGCAATGCGTTGCTCACGCCAGAAACAACCCTGCAATATAATGCGGGACTGAGCTATGATCATGAGTGGAATAGCGGACTGGTGCGCTTTTTCCACATACAGGCTGATGCTTACTACAACAGTGTGCACGATAAGATTGTAGCATACCCGAAGGGACAGCAGTTCCGTTGGACGATGCTGAATTTGGGCAAAGTACACATCAAAGGCGTTGATGTCGAAACAGAACTGACGTTGGTACCTGTTCGAGGGCTTTTGGTGACGGGCCGATTGCAATATACTTACCAGCAAGCGCGTGACGTGACTAATCCCCAAGATGCATACTACGAGCATCAGATTCCCTATATTCCCTGGCATTCGGGCTCAGCCATCCTTAACATACAGTATTACGGATGGGATCTGAACTACTCGTTTATCTATGCTGGTGAACGATACAACCAGCAAGAGAACATAAAATACAACTATATGCAGCCATGGTACACTAGCGATTTGTCGCTGGCCTATCAGTGGCCTATGATGAAAACGCGATGGCGGCTAATGTTGGAAGTGAACAACCTGTTCTCGCAGGATTATGATGTGATATTAAACTACCCGATGCCCAAACGCAACTATGGCATAACGCTGGACGTGAAAATATGAAGCAATACATTATTATATATATAGTGACCCTGTTCAGTCTTGTCAGTTGTCGGACTGACGACTATGTCGTCTATATGGAAGACGAAGACACCGGCGTCAAAACCGAGCAAACTGAAGTGCTGGGTATGTATGTCCTTTGCGAAGGTAATATGGGCTCTAACAAGTGTACTCTCGATTATCTGGATTTGTCGTCTCAGGATGGGACCATTCATTATCTCCGTAATATTTATGCCGAGCGCAATCCTAACGAGGTAAAGGAATTAGGCGATGTGGGTAACGATGCACAGATTTACGGCTCACGCTTATGGTTGGTTGTCAACTGTTCGAACAAAGTGGAAGTGCTGAGGGCAAGTGATGCCGTGAAGATAGGTAAAGTCGATGTTCCAAACTGTCGAAATGTGGCATTTCATAAGGGATATGCTTATGTCACGTCATATGTCGGACCTGTCAATGTCAGTCAAGATGCACCATTGGGTCAGGTTTATAAAATAGACACGCTGACGTTGAAAACAGTCGCCACGATTACAGTAGGTTATCAACCAGAGGAAATGGCTGTTATCGATGATAAACTGTATGTTGCCAATAGCGGAGGCTATCGTGCTCCCGACTATGACCGCACGGTGAGTGTAATCAATTTGAATACCTTTACTGAAGAACGAAAGATTGACGTCGCTGTCAATCTGCACCGCTGTCGGGCAGACAGATATGGTCAGTTGTGGGTGACCTCGAGAGGCGACTATTATGGTTCCTCTTCAACCATCAGTTGGCTATTTCCAAATGCCGATGGACAAATGCAGAAAATCGGTACCATCGAAGTGCCAGTCAGTGACCTATGTATCGTTGGTGACTCGCTGTACTTCTATGGAAGCCAATGGAGTGAAGAAACGAAGGAAACTCACTTGTATAATGGCATTATTAACGTTCGTACGCATCAAGTGGTCTGCAATAGTCTGTCAAATGCCGCAGAACTGGCAAAGATACGCCAGCCTTATGGCATCATCGTACATCCAACCCGTCGGGATTTTTATTTGATGGATGCAAAGAACTTTGTGTCTAGTGGCGAACTGCTGCACTTCAAGGCAGATGGTTCTTTCGATTATAAAGTACGCACGGGTGATATTCCCGCTCATGCTGTATTCTTAACAAAACGAGTAAAATGAAGCAAAGAATTATTATATTTTCAGTTTTTATGGTTACGTTGACCATTCAGGCTCAACGTATGGATAATGTAACAACGCATTCTCCCTATATCAAGGCAGTTGATGAGTATGTGCCTGCCCCTGGACAGTTTGTTAACGATGCTCCGGAATATGAAGAAGGAGACGATGCTTCGGCAATGGTGCGTAAGTGTACGGAGAGTCTTGCTAACAACGAGCGTCATCTAGTGGCATTAGGCGGTTGGGGAGGCTATATCACATTTCACTTTGACCATTCCATAGCTAATGTGAAGGGTGAGCGCGATATCTATATTATGGGAAATGCGTATCAGGAGAACCGTAATCTGGTATTAGGAGGTATGAACGAGGCTGGCATCGTGATGGTCTCGAAGGACGTGAATGGAAATGGATTGCCTGACGATCCGTGGTATGAGATCAGTGGCAGTTGCGATGTGGATAGTGTTGGCAAGGTGATATATGACTATGAGGTAACCTATCGGAAAAATCCGATGGGTGATATTCCTTGGACTGATAACCATGGGAATACGGGCACGATCGACCGGGTTAACGCTTGGCACCCTCAGGAGTATTATCCCCTATGGCTTCCAGACGGACTGACTTTCCGTGGAACCCGTTTGCCGGATAATATGCTTGACCTTTCGACGAGAGTAGATCAAAGTTATAGTGCCTATTATTATGTATTAGTAGGCTTCCGCTATGGATATGCTGATAATATGCCTAACTTCACTGATCCTGCTGATGCTACTTCCTACAATTATGAGCAATGTGGAATTGATATCGGATGGGCTGTTGACGAGAAACGCCAACCTGTTAGTCTTGACTTTGTAGACTTTGTACGTGTCTATACGGGGCTGAACCAAAAGTGTCCACAACCAAACTGGTGGGGTGAGACCTCAACGGAAATACAGGGTGCTTCTGACATTCATTTGGAGGCTTCTCTTGAATCAATCCGTCAGGCAATAGCTGGTATCAGTGAACAACGCTCGGCAGAAAATACCGACGTTCCCTGCTACAATCTCCAAGGCCAACTTGTAAGCCAGCCCAAACGTGGAAGCCTTTACATTCGTAACGGAAAGAAATTTTTCAAACAATAAACAACTTATTTTTTAACAAAAAACAAAAACATTATGAAAACAAACAAATTATTTTTAATGGCTGCTTTTGTTTGCGGCGCAGCGTTTACATCGTGTTCAAATGAAGATAACGCAGGTTCTCAGGCTTATACTGTCAGCGTGATTTCATTTGAAAACCAGAAACTCAACAGTGACGGATACTGGAGTGGTGACGAGAGTGGTACGAAATATGAAAGCTGGGGTTCTGATGCATACGCCTGCAAGTATCAGGAGGCAGGTGTTACGTTCAACACCAATTTCATTCCCGCATGGTCAAGTTGGACGGGTTATGCCATATCCAACCGTACGGAGACCACCTATAAGACGATGACTCCTGACCAGTACAACAACATCACAGGTAAGGCTTATACTGGCAAGAACTTCTGCGTAGTTCAGACCTACGGTGAAACGATCGACATCGAAGGCGGTGCTTATGTTCAGGGCTTCTTCTATACCAACAACGCTTGGACTGTTGATGCTATTCTGAATGGTGATGGAATGACTCCTGGCAAGTTTGAGCCCTCTGACTGGCTGAAGTGCACTGTGACTGGAATAAAGGCTGACGGAACAAAGGCTTCTGTCGATATCGAACTGGCTGCTAATGGTTCTTATGTAAAGGATTGGCAATGGGCTGACCTGAGCAGTCTGGGCAAGGTTGTCTCGTTGAGCTTTGTTTTCTCTGGAACCAAGAACAATGCCTATGGTCTGACAACTCCTGCCTACATGTGTATTGATGACCTGACCATCATGAAATAATTAAATGCGCAAGCTTTTTTATCTAATACTCACGTTAGTGTTGCTATCGTCTTGTGGCAGACAAACCACTGCACAACAGGACGGTGGCGACACTATTCCTTTCAAATATGCCCAGAAGCTGACCGTTGTACATCATCCTGGTTATACGGAAGCCATTTTGCAGAACCCGTGGCACGAGGGTAAGGTGCTCCATCGCTACCTCCTTGTCCCGTCCGATTCAGCCTTGCCTTCCGCCATGCCCCAAGGCACCGTTATCCGCACACCGTTGAAGCGCAGCGTGGTGTTCACCACGGTTCACTGTGCCCTGATTCAGATGCTGCATCGGGAAGACTGTATTGCCGGAGTGGCCGATTTGAAATATATCAAGGTGCCTTATATCCACGAGCAAGTGAAGAAAGGTCGCATCAGCGATTGTGGCGATGCCATGAGCCCTGTTGTCGAGAAACTCATCGACCAGCATCCTGATGCCATTTTCCTCTCACCTTTTGAGAATAGCGGTGGTTATGGTAAACTGGAGGACATCGACATCCCGCTGATAGAGTGTGCAGAGTATATGGAATCCACCCCCTTGGCGCGAGCCGAGTGGATGCGCTTCTATGGCATGCTCTTTGGTTGCGAGGCGCGTGCCGACAGCCTGTTTGCTGTGGTCGACAGCAGTTATCAGTCGCTCAAGGCATTGGCAAAGACCTCCAAAGTTCAGCCTTCTGTAGTCTTGGACAAGGTGACAGGCTCTGTGTGGTATGTTCCAGGTGGGCGTAGCACCATCGGTCAGATGCTGTGCGATGCCCAGAGCCAATATCCGTGGGCTTCCGACGAACATAGCGGTAGTGTTTCGTTGCCTTTCGAAACGGTGTTGGAGAGGGCAGGGGAGTGCGATGTCTGGTTGTTCCGTTTTAGCAGCGATCACCTCATCACCTATCGCGAACTCCTCAACGAGCATCAAGGCTATGGTCAGTTCAAGGCTTTCCGTCAGAAGCAGGCTTATGGGTGTAATGTAGAGTTGTCATTGTTCTACGAGGAAGCACCTTTCCGTCCCGACTGGCTGCTTACCGATTTCATTAAAATTCTGCATCCTGACATACTGAATCTGCCGCCTTTGCGTTATTATCAGAAACTACGTGAGTAAGGGAACAGCATATTGTATATTGTTGAGCCTGGTGATTATGGTGCTCTTCGCACTGAATATCCTGGTGGGATCGGTCACTATTCCAATGTCCGACACCTTGCGTATTTTGTCAGGTGAAGAAGTGAAACCTTCGTGGCAATACATCATTTTGGAGTCACGACTGCCTCAAGCTATCACGGCAACGTTGGCCGGAGGTGCCTTGGCGGTTAGCGGACTTATGCTGCAAACGGCTTTCCGTAATCCGTTGGCAGGTCCTAGCGTGTTTGGAATCAACAGTGGTGCAGGATTGGGTGTTGCACTGGTTATGCTCTTGCTTGGGGGTAGTATTTCTGCAGGCTCCGTCAGTGTGTCAGGCTTCGTTGCCGTGTTGCTTGCAGCCTTTGTCGGAGCAATGACAGTAATGGCCATCATTTTCTTCTTCTCTACATTAGTGCGCAATAATGTGATGTTGCTCATTATTGGCATTATGATCGGTTATATCTCTAATTCGGCCATCTCGCTGCTCAATTTCTTCGCTACCGACGAGGGTGTGAAGTCGTATATGGTCTGGGGTATGGGATCATTTGGAGGCGTGTCAATAAGAATGATGCCAACATTTGCTGTCGTATCCCTGGCAGGACTGTTGGGCAGTGTATTGCTTATCAAACCCCTCAATGCGCTCATGTTGGGTGATCGTTATGCAGAGAATCTGGGCGTCAATATTATCCGTGTCCGCAATTGGCTGTTGATAGTGACAGGTTTGTTGACAGCTATCGTTACTGCTTTCTGTGGACCAGTGGCCTTTATAGGTCTTGCGGTTCCGCATATCACCCGACTATTGCTTCGTACCGACAACCACCGTTCTTTGTTACCGGCTACGATACTCATGGGAAGCATTGTTGCGCTGACGTGCTCATTGCTTTGTGTTTTGCCAGGAGAGAACGGGGTGATTCCCCTAAATGCGGTTACACCGTTAATTGGCGCTCCAGTTATCATTTATGTCATTATCAGAGGAAATAATTCATAAAAAAGTTACGATTTAGACGAAAAACAAACTTTTTTCTAAAAAAGTTGCAGAAATATTTGGCTGTTACATAAAAAGTGCGTACCTTTGCACTCGCTTAAAGGAAATGAGGCTCCCTAGCTCAACTGAATAGAGCATCTGACTACGGATCAGAAGGTTGTGGGTTTGAATCCCGCGGGAGTCACAAGAAGCAGAGAGACGAACTTTAATTGAGGGCGTCTCTTTTTTTATAAAATGAAATAGAAAAGATATGAAAGCATTTGTTTTTCCCGGTCAGGGAGCACAGTTTGTTGGTATGGGCAAAGACCTGTACGACACGAATGAAAAAGCAAAGGAGTTGTTTGAGAAAGCCAATGAGATTTTAGGCTATCGCATTACAGACATTATGTTTGAAGGAACCGATGAGGATTTGAAGCAGACAAAGGTTACTCAGCCTGCTGTTTTCCTGCACTCAGTGATCAGTGCAATCTGTCTGGGTGACGCCTTTGATCCTAAGATGGCAGCAGGTCACTCATTAGGTGAGTTCTCTGCACTGACTGCTGCAGGTGCGCTCTCGTTCGAAGACGGTTTGAAGTTGGTGTACGCACGTGCTATGGCAATGCAGAAAGCTTGCGAGGCTCAGCCTTCGACAATGGCCGCAATTATCGGTTTGCCTGACGAGCAGGTAGAACAGATTTGTGCAAACATCAACCGTGAGGGAAATATTGTGGTTTGTGCTAACTATAATAATCCGGGCCAGTTGGTTATCTCTGGTCATGTTGAGGCTATCAACGAAGCTTGTGAGCAGCTTAAGGCTGCTGGTGCCAAGCGTGCGCTGCCCTTGAAGGTCGGCGGTGCGTTCCACTCTCCTTTGATGCAGCCCGCCAAGGATGAGTTGCAAGCCGCTATTGAGAAGACCGAAATCAAGGCGCCCAAGTGTCCTGTATATCAGAATGTTGACGGCAAACCCCATACTGATCCAGCAGAAATCAAGCAGAACCTGATTGCTCAGCTGACAAGCTCCGTTCGTTGGACCCAGTGTGTTCAGAACATGATTGCAGATGGTGCTGACGATTTCACGGAGTGTGGACCTGGCAAGGCTTTGCAGGGAATGATCACCAAGATTAACAAAGAGGTGAGTGCTCATGGCATTGCCTAAACTGTTTTGTTGATGGAAAAAGTAATTATCTATCAGATATTTACCCGTCTTTTCGGCAATCGCAACCTTTCTCGCAACGAGTATGGTACGATTGCCGAAAATGGTTGTGGTAAGTTGGCGGATTTCACGCCGGAGGTGTTGAAGGATATCAAGAAAATGGGTGTCAGCCACGTGTGGTACACAGGTGTCATTCGCCATGCCACTCAGACTGACTATACGGCCTACGGCATTCCTCGTCAGCATCCTGCCATTGTGAAGGGACGTGCTGGATCGCCTTATGCCATTACCGACTATTACGATGTCGATCCAGATCTGGCAGTCGATGTTAATCATCGTATGGATGAGTTTGAGCAATTGGTGGCACGTACTCATGAAGCCGGACTGAAGGTGATCATCGATTTTGTGCCAAACCATGTGGCTCGCCAGTATCACTCAGTCTGTAAGCCCAAGAAGGTAAAGGATTTGGGTGAGATGGATAACCAGGAACATGGATTTGATCCACAGAATAATTTCTATTATTGTCCAGGCGAGCGTTTTGCTCCCTATTTCGACTTGTCTCAAGGCGCGTCAGAACCCTATTTTGAAGAGCCCGCCAAGGCTACAGGTAATGATCATTTTGATAATGCTCCAGGGATGAACGACTGGTACGAGACGGTGAAATTAAACTATGGCGTAGATTATTATGCTGGCTGTATAGGTTATTTCGATCCCATTCCTGACACCTGGAAGAAGATGACTGATATCCTCCTTTTCTGGGCCAAGAAGGGCATTGACGGATTCCGTTGCGATATGGCAGAGATGGTACCTGCTGAATTCTGGCAGTATGCAACAACCATTGTCAAGAAGAAATACAAGAAAATCGTTTTTGTCGGTGAGGTTTACAATCCCAATGAGTATCGTCACTATTTAGCCTCTGGTTTCGATTGGCTTTACGACAAGGTTGGAATGTATGATACGATGCGTAATGTTATCTGCCATCATGCTTCTTCGCATGCAATCAGTCAGGCCTGGCAGCAGACTGACGACATCCGTGACCACATGCTTTACTTCCTTGAGAACCACGACGAACAGCGTGTCGCCAGTGATTTCTTTGCTGCTGACGGCAGCAAGGGCGTTCCTGGAATGCTTGCTTCCGTGCTGATGCAACAGAATCCCTTTATGCTGTATGCCGGCGAGGAATATGGTGAGCGAGGAATGGACAGTGAGGGATTCAGTGGTCGTGATGGTCGCACCACCATTTTCGACTATTGGAGTGTTGACACCCTGTGTCGTGCCGCCAATGGTCAGTTGACAGATGAAGAAAAGGCGCTTTACGACATCCATGTGAAGACGATGCAGATAGCTCGTCAGGAGAAAACCATCAGCGATGGTGCTTTCTTTGACCTGATGTATGTGAACGACGATTTGCAGCGTCAATATGCCTTCTTGCGCTATACGCAGGGCGAGTTACTGCTTGTGGCAGTGAACTTTGACGATGCTGACGTTACGATTGATGTGCACATTCCTGCTCACGCTTTCGACTATCTTCAGCTGAAAGAGAAGAAAGCCATTGCTGTCGATTTGCTGACCAAGGAGAAGTTGGCGGTGAACATGAAGAAAGATGGCGCCGTCCGCATGGAAATAAATGCCAGAAGCGGACGTGTCTGGAAAGTAAAGATTTGATAGACGCTCTGGAATAGAAAGATAGCCCTGTGTTTTACAGGGCTATCTTCATAAATACAGGATAGTGGTCGGA
This sequence comes from Prevotella sp. tc2-28, assembly GCF_900107705.1. Classification (GTDB taxonomy): domain Bacteria; phylum Bacteroidota; class Bacteroidia; order Bacteroidales; family Bacteroidaceae; genus Prevotella. The sequence goes on along the minus strand of NZ_FNRE01000007.1, from coordinate 10,919 downwards.
ATAAGTCAAGTCTGAAATATAATAGGAAAGTCCTTTGAGCGAGGAAGAGTGGAAGATGTAGTCGATGCGTACGGCTTTCTTCCCTCTGAAGGTGTGCATCCATCCGCTTCCGCATTCCTTAAAGCCGTCAACCATGTTCCCTAGTACCGTATTGTAGACGTACGAGTAGGGCACGTCGTTGAAGTCTCCACAGGTGATGACGGGCTTTTCTGACGCACGCTGCTCACTGGCTACGATGTTTGCCTGTGAAGAACGGAACAACATGCCCATCGTGTAATTTCCGAAGATAGCGCTGAGGACGCGGCTGTTGCTAACGTCATAATCCTGGTTCTGTAGTTTTGCAGCCTGATGCAGGGTCCTGTTGATTCCTGTTGTTTGCAGATGGATATTGAATACGCGTATTTCCTTTCCTTTGACGTCAATGTCTGCCCACATGGCACTGTTGTTAGTGTAGTCAAAGAGAATCGTCTTATTGGCTTTGATGGGGTGTCGGCTATAGATAACCATGTCTTCGCGCCCTTTTGCCATATAAGGGAAATATTCCTTGTAAGAATCCGAATTCTTCTTGTCACCGCTGATATTGCTGTACTCCTGCATGCAGAGGACATCGACTTTCTGACGGCGCATCTCAGCCAAGATGTCCTGTGCCATGAATCCTGACGTCTCTTTTCCGAAGAGCGCTACGTTGTATGAGGCTACTTTCAGCCCATTTGTGGCGTCAGCATCTTTGGCTAGCGACCGGAACTGGACGAGCGTGCCGATATAAGGTATACAGCAGGCAATAGTGATGACAGGTATGGCTAAAAAAAGCCAGCGTCTTCGTACCAACCAGTATATGGCTAACAATATGTTAATTCCAATCATGACGGGCAGGATGTAGACCAGCATTGATCTAGCAGTGTTGCCTATTGGAGTGACGTCACCTCCGTAGAGTCCGGCAATGGTGAATACAGTTGCTACAACTTGTATCACCAGAAACATCATGGACATATACTTGTATACGGCTAATTTTCCCATGTTTATGATGTGTGAGTCTTATTCTTTAACGTATTTCTGAACCAAATCCAAGAGGTCTTCTACCCTGAAAGGCTTGGCAAGGAATTCATCGCAGCCAGCTTCTTTGGCTTCTCTGATGTTCTCGTCGAAGGCATAAGCACTAAGTGCAACGATGGGAATCTGACTGTTTACCTCCTTGATGATACGGGTGGCATCCAGTCCATTCATATCTGGCATACGAATATCCATCAGAACCAATTTGGGATGTTCTTCTTCGCAATAGGTAACAGCCTCGATACCGTTTCTGGCACGCAGCAGTCTGTAGCGTTTGTTTAATACGATGCGTACCAGTTCGTAGTTGCTGTCCTCGTCCTCGGCAACCAGAATGAGCGGTGCGTTCTGCACGTCAGTCTTCGTGCTGACTCTGATAGTGCGTGAATTGGTGGTGGTGATACTCCTGCTCTTTGACATGCCTCCAATTGTACCTTCGAAAGGCAGAATGAAGCGGAATGTTGAGCCTTCACCCAGTTTGGAGTTGCACGAGATGGTACCTTTCATCTTCTCAATGATGATTTTACACAGCGCCAGTCCCAGTCCGTATCCGGCCTGTTTTTCTGCGTCGCGTGATACATAGGTTTCGAAGATATGCTTTTGGTCCTCAGGTGATATGCCTGTTCCTGTGTCAGAAACAAAGAACTCTACCTCCTGACCGTCGTTGATTAGTCGGTATCCGTAGGTGATACTTCCCTTTGTGGTGTGTTTCAGCGCATTGCTAATGAGATTGGAGAATACCTGCGTGAGTCGGTTGACGTCAGTATTCAGCGTCACCTTCATGTTCGGTTGCGTCCAGATGAGGTCAACGCCCTCTGAGCAGCGGAACTTAAAGATCATCTTCAGACTCTTGCACAGCTCGCTCAAGTCAGTCATGCCCTTCTTGATGGTCAGTTCGCCGGCTTCCACACGTGAGAGGTCGAGAATCTCGTTGATGAGCGCCATCAGTCGGTTGTTGTTGCTTTCAACAATTTCCATGTATTTCATGCGCTCTTCAGCAGAATCCGTCTCTGCCATGATTCTTGAGAATCCTTCGATAGCGTTTAGGGGAGTGCGGATTTCGTGGCTCATGTTGGCGAGGAAGAGAGATTTCATGCGACTCGCATTCTCAGCTTTCTTCGTCTTTTCTTCGTATTCTGCCAGTTTCTTTCGGGCAATCTCCAGCTCTGTTTCTGCAGTAACTTTCTTTGCATTGATTTCTGCCAGTTTCTGTAGCAGGATTTCTTTTTCGTCTAAATCCATTATGTGTATTTCCTTAGTCTCCAAAAAAAATAATTATGCCGATGCAAAAATAACAAATAAATATCAAACGACGAAACTTTTTAATATTTTTTTTAGGCTCTTTGTGCTTTCTCCCAACTTCCTCCGTTTTTATGGGTTGCCAGATATCGTATTCCGCTGAATACGTTGAGGTTCATAAATAGAAAATAATAAGGAACATATAGCATTTTGTTCTTGCGATTGTTCAAAATCATGCGATAGCCGAAGTATGCCGCAACGTAAAAAAGTATTTGTAGCGCCCACGCGATTGTATAGATTTTTCCCGCGTTCATGAATACCAGTAGGACGTTGATTGGGACGAGCGCCATGAGGGCGAAAGGGGTGATGGTCCAGCGCAGTACGCGGTGCGATACGAACTGGAAGGCGACCACGGGTTGGCGCAACGGGTTCATCATGCCTCGCAACCACCAACAGCTCTGCAGTCCGCCTGCCGCGATGCGTCTTTTGCGTTTTCCCTCTTCCACTAGGTTAGCTGATCCATATTCCATGGCATAAGCTTTTGGCGTGTAGGTTATGCGGTAACCTTCGTCCACCATGCGCATGGACATCATGAAGTCGTCCAGCAGCGTGTTCTCAGGCATGGGGTGGTACAGGCGGGTGCGAATGGCGTTCAGTTCTCCGGCAGCACCCATCGTGGAATAGAGTTCTGCGTCGAGCCGTTTCAGCGTGCTCTCGTAGCGCCAGTACAGTCCTTCTCCTTCTGCGGCACCTTGTCCGTCCTGTCTGGCCTTGACTCTTTTCTCGCCGGCAACGCATGCCACCTGTGGGTCTTGCATGCAGCGTACGATTTCCTTGACGGCTTCCTTGTTGACCATGGTGTTCGCGTCAGTCATGATGGTGATGTCGCTTTTCACCTTGCTGATGCCGTGGTTCAGGGCGGCCGTCTTTCCCTTGCGTTCCGGGGAGTAGACGACTTCTACCTGCGGGTAATGCTGTAGAAGGGCGTTCGTGTTGTCAGTCGATCCGTCCGTTACCCACATGATATGTAGTTTCTCTTTGGGATAATCCAGTTCTAAGGTGTTGGTCATCTTCATGTCAACCATGTCTTGCTCGTTGTAGGCGCAGACGAGGAAGGTGACGTGGGGTAGGGCGTCTTCGTCGGGAAGCGTCTGTTGAGGTGCCTTGCCCTTGAAGATGCGTTTTAGTTTAACCAACAGCCACAGCAACACTCCGTAGCCCAGATAAGTATAGCATACGATGAATGCGCATATCCAGAAAAGAGCCTTCAGTGTTGTCATGGCTGTTGGTTTTAGTGTCTAACAGTTGGTTTCTATTTCTTCCTGCATGTCGATGAACTGTTGGTCTTTGTCATAGAACTCGTATTGCAGGAAAGCCAGTTTCTGCGACGGTACGATGCGGATGCCCATACCGTATTTCATTTGCCATTTGCGTTTCAGCGACATGAGCCCCTGGTTGATATAGGCGGCTACATAGGGGTGAACGTGCAAATAGAACTTGCGGATGCCTATCTTGTTGACTAGGCGGTCAATTTTGCTCTCCAGTTGGTCTGTGAACAGGATTGACGACTTGATTTTCCCCTTTCCAAAGCAGGTGGGGCAGGTTTCTTCTACGTTGACATCCATGGCTGGTCTGACGCGCTGACGCGTAATCTGCATCAGTCCGAATTTCGACAGTGGCAGGATGTTGTGGCGTGCTCTGTCTTTCTGCATGTTCTTGCACATGCGTTCATAGAGCAGTTGGCGGTCTTCAGCCAGGTTCATGTCGATGAAGTCGACCACGATGATGCCGCCCATGTCGCGCAGTCGCAGCTGGCGAGCCAGTTCGTCGGCAGCACCGAGGTTCACCTCGAGTGCGTTGGCCTCTTGACCATTTTCGGCGCGCGTACGATTTCCCGAGTTTACGTCGACGACGTGCATTGCTTCCGTGTGCTGGATGATGAGGTACGCTCCGCGTTTGTAGTTCACGGTGCGTCCGAATGACGACTTGATTTGCTTCGTCACGTTGAAATTGTCGAAGATGGGTACCGTTCCTTTGTACAACTTGACGATATCCTTCTTCTCTGGCGCAATCATGGTTACGTAGTCCCGTACTTGCTGGCAGATGCTTTCGTCGTTCACGTAAATGCCGTCGTAGGTCGGGTCGAACAGGTCGCGCAGCAGTGCTACGGCACGTCCTGTCTCTTCGAATACGAGTTGTGGCGTCGTGGTGGCTTTCTGTACTTTGCTGATGGCGTCATCCCATCGCTTAGCCAGAATCTTCATCTCAGCGTCCAGTTCCGCAACCCGTTTTCCTTCGGCCGATGTACGTACGATGACGCCGAAGTTCTTGGGTCGGATGCTTTGCACGAGCTGTTTCAGTCGGGTGCGTTCTTCGCCTTTTTTGATTTTTGATGAAACCGATACTTTATCGCCAAAGGGTATGAGCACCATGTATCGTCCGGCAAAGCTGAGGTCGCAGGTCAGTCGTGGACCTTTTGTCGAGATAGGTTCCTTGACCACCTGTACTAAGATTTCCTGACCTTGTTTCAGTGTGTTTGCCACGCTTCCCTCCTTGGGCAAGTCGGGCAGTCTGGTCGCTTTCGAAATGGGATAAAGTTTCTTTTTGTCGCTTTGTACCTGTTTCAGGTATTTCTCATAAGAGCAGAACTGAGTGCCTAAGTCCAGATAGTGCAAGAAAGCATCTCTTTCGGAACCTACTTCTACGAAGCAGGCGTTGAGTCCTGGCATGAGTTTGCGCACTTTGCCAAGATAGATGTTGCCTACCGAGAAGTTAGCCTCTTCGCGCTTCTCGTTCTGGTATTCCACCAGGTTCTTGTCTTCGAGCAGGGCGATGGAAATCTCCTTCGGCTGGACATCAATGATTACTTCACTTGTCATTTCTAACTAACTGATTTTAGGTGTTTTAAAACAAAAAGGAATGTGCCGATTGTTCGACAACACTCCTTTCAATTTTTTTTTTTCTTTCTGCGCCGTTTAGGCAAGTAATTTACTTGCTCTTATGACGATTCTTGCGCAGTCTCTTCTTACGCTTGTGAGTAGCCATCTTGTGGCCCTTCTTTTTCTTTCCGTTTGGCATAATACTTAAATATTTAAAATGTGAATTTCTATTATTTCATTTTCTCGATAAAGCTCTTGGCGGGCTTAAATGCAGGGAAGTCGTGAGCGGCAATCACCATGGTCGTGTTTCTCGAAATGTTTCGCGCAGTCTTCTGTGCACGACGCTTGATGTTGAAAGTGCCAAATCCTCTCAAATAGACATTTTCCTTCTTGACGGACATTGCGTTACGAATCTCTTCCATAAAGGCTTCAACAGTAGCTGCAACATCCTTTTTGGGCAGGCCGGTGTCCTCGGTGATTTTCTCAATAATATCTGCTTTTGTCATATTCTCTATATGATTATTAATTGTCTATGTTTCATTTTCGGACTGCAAAGATACTGTTTTTCAGTGAGATATAGAAATTTTATCTGCTTTTTTTTCTAAAAAAATATATTTTTCGTAACTTTGCAGTCTAAAATAGCACATAATAGATATGAAACAAACGAAAATTGTAGCCTCTGTCAGTGATCGCCGTTGCGATGTGGAATTCATACGTCAGTTGTTTAATGCAGGGGTGAATGTAGTCAGGATGAACACCGCTCATGCCTCAGAGGAAGGTATAAAGAATATAATAAGGAACGTGCGCGAGGTTAGTCGCCATATTGGTATTCTTATCGACACCAAGGGTCCCGAGGTGCGAACAACCGGTTGTGCCGACCCTATCAGTTATAAGGCCGGCGACGTCGTCAAGCTCTTCGGACGACCGGAAGTCGACTCTACGCACGACATCGTCAACCTCTCTTACGAGAACTTTGCTGCCGACGTGCAGGAAGGCGATCATGTGCTGTTTGACGACGGTGCTATCGACATGGAAATCATCGGAATCAACGGGCCCTCGGTCATCGCCAAGGTTACCAACGACGGTGTGCTGGGTTCGCATAAGAGTGTCAACGTGCCCGGCCGTCATATTGCGCTGCCTGCGCTTACCAGCAAGGATCGTATGAATATCATGCTGGCCATTGACCAGGACATCGACTTCATCGCCCATTCCTTTGTGCGCTCCGCAGCTGATGTGCGTGCCGTTCAGGCCATTCTGGACGCTTATAACTCCGACATCAAGATTATCTCAAAGATAGAGAACCAGGAGGGTGTCGACAATATCGACGAAATCATCGATGCCTCCTACGGTATTATGATAGCCCGTGGCGACCTGGGTATCGAGGTGCCCATCGAGCGCATCCCTGGCATCCAGCGTCAGATTATCCGCAAGTGTGTTGAGAAGAAGAAACCCGTCATTGTGGCGACTCAGATGCTGCACACCATGATCAACAATCCGCGTCCTACGCGTGCCGAGGTGACCGATATCGCCAATGCCATTTATTCCTGTGCCGACGCCCTGATGCTCTCCGGCGAGACAGCCAGCGGAAAGTATCCTGTCGAGGCTGTTCGCACCATGGCGTCTATTGCCGAACAGGCGGAGCGCGACCGTGCCGTCAATCCTATTGATATCGCCCTGTCGCCCGACTGCGATATCCGTGAGTTTATGGCGCATAGTGCTATTGAAGCTACCGAGAAACTCGGCGTGAAGGGCATCATCACCGATTCCACCACAGGCACTACGGCGCGTTCCTTGGCTGCCTTCCGCGGTCCGCACCCCGTTCTTGCCATTTGCTATAACGACAAGTTGCAACGCCTGCTCAACTTGTCGTATGGCGTCATCCCCGTTTTCCAGAAGGACCATATCTCCAGCGAGCAACTCTTCCAGGCGGCCGTTCGCATGCTGCGTCAGAAAGGCTATGTCGAACTGGACGATAAGATAGCCTACCTCAGTGGTAATATCGGCATGGGCGGCGCCACCAAATTCCTGGAAATTAACACCGTCAAGGAGGTCTTCGAACAGGGTTACCAGTTCCACATGCCCAAGCTGTAAAACAAAAAAAATGTCAAAGAGGCAAGGAAATTAGAATTTTTTTGTACCTTTGCAGCAAATTGTGCATAAATCCAGCATGAATCATATAAGAAACTTTTGCATCATCGCACATATCGACCACGGAAAGTCCACGCTGGCAGACCGTCTGCTCGAGTTCACCAAGACGATACAGGTGACCGAGGGGCAGATGCTCGACGACATGGACCTCGAGCGTGAGCGCGGCATCACTATTAAGAGCCACGCCATCCAGATGGAATATGTGAAGGATGGTGAGAAATATATACTGAACCTCATCGACACCCCGGGACACGTCGACTTCTCCTACGAGGTGAGCCGTTCCATCGCAGCCTGCGAGGGAGCCCTTCTGGTGGTCGATGCAACACAGGGCGTTCAGGCGCAGACCATCTCAAACCTCTACATGGCTATCGACAACGACTTGGAAATCATTCCGGTCATCAACAAGATTGACATGCCCAGTGCGATGCCCGACGAGGTGGAGGACGAGATTATCGAGCTCATCGGCTGTGACCGTTCTGACATCCTGCGCGCGTCAGGCAAAACCGGTGAGGGTGTCGAGGACATCCTCAATGCGGTTGTCGAGCGCATCCCGCATCCCGTGGGCGACGAGCAAGCCCCGTTGCAGGCACTCATCTTCGACTCCGTGTTCAACTCGTTCCGCGGCATCATCGCCTATTTCAAGATTACCAACGGCGTTATCCGCCAGGGTGACAAGGTGAAGTTCTTCAATACCGGAATGGAGTATGTTGCCGACGAGGTCGGTGTGCTGAAAATGGACATGATACCCCGTAAGGAGTTGCGCACCGGCGAGGTAGGCTATATCATCTCGGGCATCAAGAATGCCAAGGAAGTCAAGGTGGGCGACACCATTACCCATATCCAGAACCCATGCCAGAAAGCCATTGAGGGATTCCAGGAAGTCAAGCCGATGGTCTTTGCCGGTGTCTATCCCATCGACCCCGTCGACTACGAGAACCTGCGTGCATCACTCGAGAAACTGCAACTCAACGACGCCTCGCTGACGTTCGTTCCCGAGACATCTATCGCGCTGGGCTTCGGATTCCGTTGCGGATTCCTCGGACTGCTGCACATGGAAATTGTGCAAGAGCGACTCGACCGCGAGTTCGACATGGACGTGATCACGACCGTGCCCAACGTAACCTATATGTGCTATACCAAGCAAGGTGAGGTCAAGGAGGTGCATAACCCCTCCGGACTGCCTGACCAGACGATGATCGACCATATTGAGGAACCTTACATCAAGGCCAGCATCATCACGGCAGCCGACTTCATCGGACCTATCATGACCCTCTGCCTCGACAAGCGCGGCGAGCTCATCGACCAGCAATACGTCTCGGGCAACCGTGTTGAGCTGCGTTTCATGCTGCCGCTGGGCGAGATCGTCATCGACTTCTACGATAAGCTGAAGAGCATTTCGAAGGGCTATGCCTCGTTCGACTATCATATCGATTCGTTCCGTCCCTCGAAACTTGCCAAGCTCGACATTCTGCTCAATGGTGAGCCTGTCGACGCGCTTTCCACACTTACCCATCAGGACAATGCCGTCACCTTCGGGCGCCGTATGTGCGAGAAACTGAAGGAACTCATTCCACGTCAGCAGTTCGACATTGCCATCCAGGCAGCCATTGGTGCCAAGATCATTGCCCGTGAGACGGTGAAGCAGGTGCGCAAGGACGTTACCGCCAAGTGTTATGGTGGTGATGTCAGCCGTAAGCGTAAACTGCTTGAGAAGCAGAAGAGAGGCAAGAAGCGCATGAAGCAGATTGGCAATGTGGAAGTGCCCCAGAAAGCCTTCCTCGCTGTTCTCAAGTTGGATTAGAAAATTCTATTTATAAAACTAAAATCCCCCATAAAAAGACTATGACAACAATTGGACTGACAACGCGCGATGTGGCAAGAGAGCTTGCCAGACGCTACAGTACGATGACTCACGAAGAGCTCGACGTATTGGAGAGCATCCTTGTGCCTATGAAGTTCGCCAAGGGCGAGATTATCCTCAAGGAAGGTGATGTGTGTACGAACATCTACTGGGTCGTCAAAGGATTGGTGCGCCAGTATTATTATAAGAATGGAAAAGAACTGACCGAATACATGGCTACGGAGAACACCATCTGCATGTGCATCGAGAGCCTCTTCAAGGAAGAGCCGAGTCGCCAGCAGATACAGGCCCTCGAGCCCACCATTATCTATGCCATGCCTAAGTCGCGTCTGGAACATGAGGCTGTGCGCAATGTCAATATCCAGATGCTTTACCGTAAAATTCTCGAGGAGTCGCTCATTATCTCGCAGATACATGCCGACATGCTGCGCTTCGAGTCTGCTCCCGAGCGTTACGCCAAACTCGTCAAGCGCTCACCGCAACTGGTATTGCGCGCTCCGCTGGTCTATATAGCCAGCTATCTGCAGATGACGCCCGAGACGCTCAGCCGCGTGCGCACCTCTGCCTTGCTAGAGGACAAGTAATTGCTTGAACATACCCGGGAAAGCCTGTTCCACAGCGGCAGGCCGTTCCTTGAAGAGTCCGAATAGGGCGCTGCCTGAGCCTGACATGGCTGCATAGGTGGCGCCCATTTTGTATAGCTCATCCTTCACGGCACCTATCTCGGGGTGCAGGGCGAAGACACTCTCCTCGAAGTCGTTGACCAGCGTCTCCTTCCACGTCTCCACCGGTAGCATCACCGCCTCGCGACAGTTCATCTGCGGATAGTGCGGACGGATGCGCGAGAAAGCTTCCTTCGTCGGCACCGGGATGTCGGGGCGCACCACAGCGATATGCCATCCGCTCAAGTCCAGCGCAATGGGCTGCAACCGTTCACCAATCCCCTCTGCATACGCCGGACGACTCGCTACGAAGAAAGCACAGTCGGCACCCAGCCGGGCGGCATAGCCCTCCATCTGCTCCGTTGTCAAGCCCAGATGGAACATCCTGTTCAGCAGGGTAATCATAAAAGCACAGTCACTCGAACCGCCACCCATGCCTGCCTGTGTCGGAATACCTTTCCACAGGTGAGTGTGAATACGGGGCAGGGTGGGGAAGTCCTCCTTCAGCAGCTGATAAGCCCTTACCACCAGGTTACGTTGCTCGTCGCCCTCAATGACGATGTTCGTCACTTTCAGGTCACAGTCCACCTCTGAGGGGAACCCCTCGTCCATTTCTTGCACTTCCAGTGCGTCCTTGACGGGAACCGGGTAGAATACCGTCTGCAGGTTGTGGTAACCGTCGCTTCTCTTCTCCACCACGTTCAGTCCCAAATTGATTTTCGCTATCGGATATGTTATCATGTCGACAAAGGTACGAATAAGTGAGAAGAAAACCAAAAGAATTTTGAGTTTTCTCGAGCGTGAGTACCTAAGACCGAAGGTCAGAGGTAGTGCCAGGCACCGGGATCGTTCTCATTCTTGTTAAACTTCAGTAGTTTCTCTACAGCTTTTACTTTCATTCCCATAATTCTTGTCTCCTCTTAGTTTAGTTTTTGTTAATTTTTTTAGTTATTGTTTATTGGTTGTTGTCTCCATTCGCGACTACTTTTTTACGCTCTGGGCAGGCAGAAAATTTTGTCAGGCCTGAAAACAAATTTTTGGTGCCCTGCGCTCAAAATCCATCGTTCCTATTGACAATGCAAA